>NZ_VFAH01000001.1 GCF_008929045.1 Noviherbaspirillum aerium
TGAGTTCATCGATGGCCATGCGGGCGCCGTATTCGTTGTCTTTACCCAGGTGTGCGATGGCGCCGGAGATCGGGCCGACGTGGCCGATCTTGACGACCTGTTCCTGTGCCGAAGCTGCGCCTGCGAAGGCGAAAGCGATTGCACCGGCCAACGGAATCATTTTTGTAGTGAACTGCATGGTGTTGCCTCCTAAGATTGAACAGGTAATGGTGCTGCAAAGCTCGTCAGGCCGATGAGCCGGCCGGCAGATGGTTCTATGTCAGCGCCACGTCAAACGAACTGCCCGTGAATGCGGGACGGGATGTGCGACGCGGGGCTGGAAACATGCCGGCTGCGCTGATTTTCAGCCGGTCAAGTGAAAACTGGCGCAAATGTTTGAACACGCTTTGATTTATCGCAATCATCGCCTGCATGACCAGCAGGTCGACATCGTTCGGCGTGCGGTCCGCGCCAGCCTTGCCGGGTGCCTTGCGTGTCTGCTGCTCGGCCAGCACGCAGCGGAACACGTCTTCCAGCGTGACCATGCTGGCATCGCAGGTCAGCATCCAGCGCTCGGGCGCGCGCGGATCCGGCATCAGCAGACTGGAACGGACCAGTCCCGCGCACAGCTTGGCGAGCTCGCGGGCCGGGCGGCCGGTTTCTTCTTCGAGCTGGGTGATGCTGACGGAACGGGGGGCGCTCGAAACGAGCTTGGCGAGAATCTCGGTGGTGGCGAAAAAGCGGTCGTGCAATGCGCCGTTGCCGAGAATGTAATCTTCTACGGTAGTCATGGTGTCTCCTTTTTGAGGTCAACCCGCCTCGCGCGCTGCCGGTTCGTGGCCGGTTGTGCATGATGCGGTTGCTTCGTCGGCATGCGTTGGTTGTTTTCCTGCTTTTTTAATTGCCTTCATGGTGAAAAGGCGCATGCAACTTGGATCGCAACTTTAGGGAGAAATTGTCCTAAATGCCATTTCGCTATTTGGCGCGACTTGATGCTGGTTGATGCTAATATAGCGTCAACCAGCGACACGTTGCTTATACACGGCTTTAGAAACAGGAAAATTCTTGGCACCCGGAAACACTTCCCCCTCCATCGTCAGGGCGGCGCACCCCGCGCAGCGGGAATTCTGCGAAAACCTGCGCATGCTGTGCAGCTACTATCGGTCGGTCGCCGACGTCTGCCGCAAGCTCAACCTCAATCGCGCCCAGTTCAACCGCTACCTGAACGGCACCAGCAAGCCTTCGAGCCATACGCTGGAGCGCATCTGCGACTTCTTCGGCGTGGAGCCGGCTGAAATCTATCTTCCGCGCGAGCACTTTCATCAGATCGTGCAGGTCCGCCCCAAGCAGCGCACCGAGCGCACGGTCTTCAGCGACCATATCGCGCTCCTGCAGCATCAGAGCACCGGCAAGTTCGACAAGTACCTCGGCTACTACTACGAGTACTACAAGTCGATGAGCGCGCCGGGCAAGGTGCTGCGCGGACTGGTGCATATCTTCCTGCATGACGGCGCGGTCTATCATGAGCGGCTGGAGCGCTTTCCGCAGCATGCCAATCTCGACCAGACCTACAAGTGCAAGTATGTCGGCGGCACCTTCTATCTCAACGACCGCATTTTCCTGATCGATTACGAGTCGCTGACCGGCAACGAGATCGCCCAGACCATCCTGTTCCCGACCTACAAGAACAAGGTGGCGCGCCTGTCGGGCCTGATGCTGGGCGTCGCCGCCAGCAGCCAGCGCTCGATCGCCTGCGCCCGGGTCGTGTTCGAATTCCTGGGCAAGTCCATCGACGTGCGCAAGGCCATGCGCCTGTGCGGCCTGTTCGATCCGCACCAGGGGGAGATCGATCCCACCATCCTCAAGGCGATCGACAATTCTCCCCACAAGGACCAGAACCACTTCTACACGATTCCCCTATGACCGCCACGCTGCCTTCCCTGCGCCGCCCGCACCTGGTCGAGCGCGGCATCGAATCCTACGAGACCACGTTCGCGGCCATGCGCGCCTTCACCGATGCCCGCCATGCCGATACGCCGGACCAATTGTGGCTGGTCGAGCATCCGCCGGTCTATACCCTCGGTCTCGGCGCCGATCCTTCGCATGTGCTGGACGCCCACGGCATTCCCGTGATCCAGACCGACCGCGGCGGCGAAGTCACCTTTCACGGTCCCGGCCAGGCGATTGTCTATTTGCTCATGGATTTGCGGCGCCGGCCCGGCGCCAGGCTGTTCGCCCGCGAGTTCGTCCAGAAAATCGAGCAGTCGGTCATCGAAACCCTGCAGGCGTATAATCTTTGCGGTGAACGCAAGCCCGGCGCGCCCGGCATCTACATGGCCGACGGGCCCTGGAAAGGCGCCAAGATTGCGGCGCTCGGCCTGAAGGTGCGCGGAAACGGCTGCACCTACCATGGCGTCTCGCTGAATGTATCGATGGACCTTGCTCCCTTTTCCTGGATCAATCCCTGCGGTTATGAAGGCCTGGCCACGGTGGACATGAAGGCCGCCGGAATCGAAGCGCCGCTGACCGAAGTCCGGTCCCGGCTCGCCGGCAAGCTGACCGAATTATTGACTGCCTGAACTCTTACTCTGTCGTCCCGGCGCCGACCGCGCCAGCTGACATACCACAACCGACAAAGCGACCCGCACGATGACTACCGAAAAAGAAGCCCTTGCCACCCCGGCCCCTGCTTACAATCCCAGCGAAAAGCAGAAGGGCGCTGGCAAGACGGCCCGCATTCCGATCAAGATCATTCCGGCAGAAAAGCTCGCCAAGCCGGACTGGATCCGGGTCAAGGCGGCATCGCCGACCACGCGCTTCTACGAAATCAAGGACATCCTGCGCGCCAACAAGCTGGTGACGGTGTGCGAGGAAGCCAGCTGCCCGAACATCGGCGAATGCTTCGGCAAGGGCACGGCGACTTTCATGATCATGGGCGACAAGTGCACCCGCCGCTGCCCGTTCTGCGATGTCGGCCATGGCCGCCCCGACCCGCTCGATCCGAACGAGCCGGAGAATCTTGCGAAGACGATTGCCCAGCTCAAGCTCAGCTATGTGGTGATCACGTCGGTCGACCGCGACGACCTGCGCGATGGCGGCGCCGGCCATTTCGCCGATTGCATCCGCCGCGTGCGCGAGCTGTCGCCGATCACCCGCATCGAAGTGCTGACACCCGACTTCCGCGGCCGCATGGACCGCGCGCTGGAAATCCTCAAGGCCGCGCCGCCGGATGTGATGAACCACAATCTGGAAACCGTGCCGCGCCTTTACAAGGAAGCCCGCCCCGGATCGGATTATGCATATTCCTTGAACTTGCTCAAGCGCTTCAAGGAACTGCATCCGGAAGTTCCCACCAAGTCCGGCATCATGGTCGGCCTCGGCGAGACCGACGAGGAAATCCTGCAAGTGATGCGCGACCTGCGCGCGCACAATGTCGACATGCTTACCATCGGCCAGTACCTGATGCCCTCGGGCGATCACTTGCCGGTTCGCCGCTATGTGCATCCCGACACTTTCAAGATGTTCGAAGAAGAAGCCTACAAGATGGGCTTCGTTCATGCCGCTGTCGGTGCGATGGTGCGCAGTTCCTACCATGCGGACCAGCAGGCGCATGGCGCCGGCGTGGTCTGACTCATTCCTCTTCCCATCTCTTTCGGCACGCCGGCGTTTCGCGAGGCGTGCCGATGTCTCCAAACCACCACGCATTCGCCGCTGCCTGTTGCTGCCTTGAGCAGAATTAATAAGTCCCTGAAGTGAATCGCAGAGAATTTCTTTACCATGCACGGAAGCGCCTCAGCGACCCGAGCATGGCGGCGCTTGCCCGAAGAAGCGTAGCGGCGCTTTCCGATGCGAATGGGAATGGGTATATACCTTTCAGGGAATGCACCAGCCTTCTCGCTCGGCGCCTCGCGTAACAACCCGGTTACAAATGATCATGAACTTCTCTTTGATGCATCTGCCCTATCGGTATCTATGATTGACTGGAATGAAATTACTCGATTTGGCGATGTCACCATCACCTCGTTCGCCGCACTGGCGATTTCGGCATGGCTGCTTGCTGAAAATGAAAACAAGCTAGCCTTGTGCTGGAGCTTGCTGTTCGCCATGGGCATGGCGGTCGTCATTGCCACCAAGATGGCTTTCATCGGCTGGGGCATTGGCATCCGTTCCATCGACTTCGCCGGCTTCAGCGGCCACGCCATGCGCGCGACCGCAGTGCTGCCGGTGCTCTTCTACCTCATGCTGGAAAAAGCGCCCCGGCCCCTGCGCGCATTCGGCGCGATCTTCGGTCTGGGCTTCGGCGCCGTCGTCGGTATCTCCCGCATTGCGGTGCATGCCCACTCCGCATCGGAAGTCATCGCCGGTTGTATGCTGGGCGCGGCCGTCAGCATCAGCTTCATCTGGGTCGCCGGCACGACGCTGCGAAAGCAGGTGTTCAATCCGGTGCGCGTGGTGCTCAGCGCGCTGGCTCTGCTGACCGCACCCTATGTGCATCCCGCTCCGACCCAGCAATGGCTGACCTCGCTGACGCTTTACTTCAGCGGACACGACGAACCCTTTCCGCGCAAGGAATGGCAGCAATTGAAGCCAAGGCTCAGCGCCGCGTCATCTTCGCCGGAAGACAATGCGGATGCTCAAGCGACTCATTGATGGGCTTTGTATCGGCGGCGGTACCAATCCGAAATCAAAGGGGCGAATCGGAGAGAAGAATGACCGACAATAAAAAAGCGCCGTCAGGCGCTTTTTTATTGTGCTTCATCTGTCCGGGAAATCAGGCAGCCAGCGCTTTTTCCAGTAACTGGTGCAGGGCGGCGAAATCCGGTTCGCCTACATAGCGCTTGATGATGTTGCCCTTCTTGTCGATCACGTAAGTCGTCGGCGTCAGCTTGACGTCATCAAACGATTTGGCCACGTCGCCCTTGCTGTCGAGCGCGACATGGAAAGGCAGGTTGCGCGTCTGCGCATAGTTGAGCACGTAGTTTGGCGGGTCATAACTCATGGCCACGGCCACGAAGTCCAGTCCCTTGCCCTTGTATTTTTCATAGGTCTGCACCATGTGCGGCATTTCCTTGACACAGGTCGTGCAGCTGGTTGCCCAGAAATTCACCATGACGACCTTGCCGCGCAGACTCTGCATGGTCAGTTGCTGACCATTGATGGCATTGAAGGTCACATCCGGTGCGGCCTTCGTGCTGGACAGGGAAAAATAACCGGTCACGGCAAGGGCCGCGATGATGACCGCTCCGAGGAGCTTGATCCAGGTGCGGTTGCGCGGCGGGGAAGAGGATGCGGCGTTCATGGCGGGCGTCGATTTTGCGTTGATAAACAAGGACATTATAGTCTCATGCCTTCCCGGCGGCTCCGTGCCTTGCGTTTGTTGTCTCAGGGACGGATATAGACGTAGCCTTCCTTGGCCTGCAATCGCGCCAGTTCCACCACGCCTGCCGTAACGATCTTGGCTTCGGGCAACAACTGCGACACCGGCACATCGTGGGCAGTGAGCGTATTGCCGCAGACGCGGAACTCCACGCCTTGCTCCGCCAGGGCCTTGACCTGTGCGTCGAACGGCTTGCCGCTGCGCTCCTTGGCGTTGGCCAGCAGGAAACGGATGCCGTCGCCGTTGGCAACGACAACGATCCGGGTGGCCGGCTCGGCACGCAGATGATTGCGGATGTTGCCCATCGCTCTGGCCGCCTGGTCGATGCCGTCGGCGAGGTGATAGACCACTTTCGTTTCTTCGGCGGCATGCGCGGGCATGGCGGCAAGCAGCAATGCCGGTGCCATGCCGGCAAGTATTTTGAGTACGTTTCGTCGCATCATGATCGGAGACTGTTGGGCAGGAATCGAATGGGTGCGAACGCGCTTATGCGCGCATGCACAGCGGAAGGCAGATGATAATCCCGTTAGCGAGAATGCGCCGGCAAGGCACGGCTGGCGATCGTCCAGGCATCAGACCTGGTTGCGCCGGACCTGGATCAGGCCCATCGGGGCAGCCGGTGTGAATGCAAAGATGATGGCGATCAGTACGCCGGGAAAGAGTTTGCGGACGGTGTTGTAATGCTGGGTACTGTCGTTATAGGCGTCACGCAGGAAGCCGATCTGCGTGTTCAGCGCCGCCATCTGATCGACCAGACTGGCGAGCGGCGCATTGACGGCGAGATTGCCCTTGCTTCTGCAGGCCGTGAACAGGCTGCCCAGTGCGATATCGAGTTCTCCCTCCGCCTTCGCCAGGTGAAGCACCGCATCCCGGCTGAAGGGCGACACGGCTGGGGCAGCAAGTGCTTCCTGTGCCTGGTTGCGTGCCTTGATCACGCTTTCCATCAAGTCCCTTTCCTCGTTGAGATAGGCGCGCGCAGTCTCGACAAGAACCGGGACATGCTCATGGCGTTGTTTCAAGGGGCTCCCGAGCCTGGTGAAGGCTTCCCGTACCTGCCGCTGCAGGACGAGCAGGCGCTTGTAGGCGCCGACAGCCCAGGAAAGGATGAGGAGCGCCAGCAGTACGCCGGCGATAATGCTTTCCATGTCAGTTCTCCGAATGAAAAAAGCCGCAAACCGGTGAGATTTGCGGCCCGCTGTGGAAACTGCGGCAACTGCCGGAAGTGCGCATTGCCCTGGTCAATGCCTACCTGCTTTGCGCGTCCGAAGTTTTCGTCAGCTGGCGGTAATCCTCTTCGGAGATGTATTCGAACACCTTCACCACCTTTTGCACGCCGCTGATGTTGCTGGCGACTTCGGCGGCGAGCTGGCCTTCGCGCTGCGTGACCCGGCCCATCAGGTAGACGATGCCGCGTTCGGTCACCACCTTGATGGAATTGGCATACAGGTCGCGCGTATCGACGAACGCAGCCTTGACCCTTCCGGTCAGCAGCGAATCGTTGGAGCGCGATGTGAAACTCGAGACGCCGGCGATTTCCAGATCGTTCACAACCGACTGTACGCCTTCGATGGCGCTGACTTCGCGCTCGACGGCAGCCTTCATGGCTTCATCGCGGACTTCGCCGGTCAGCAGCACCTTGCGGTTGAAGCTGGCGACATTGACATGCCCTGCATTGCCGACCAGGCTGGAGACGCGTCCCTCGCCCTTGAAGACGATGGCCTTGTCCTCGGTCTGCGCGCCGAAAGTCCGGCGGTCTGTCGCCGCCAGCGTGCCGACGACGGCGCTGCCGACGGCCATTTCTACACAGCCCTGCAAGCTGGCTGCCACGGTGCCGCACAATACGAGCGCGGCAAGCGGACGTGTGAAGCGCGTCCAGTTATTCATCCGGTTCCTCCCCAAATAAAGCGACGTCAATGCCGTCGCACAAACAATGAATGGTCAGCAAGTGCACTTCCTGGATGCGCGCGGTGCGGTCGTGCGGCACGCAGATGTGCACGTCGGCATCGGTGAGCAGCCGCCCGATGGCGCCGCCGCCCTTGCCGGTCAGGGCAATGACGCGCATGTCGCGTTCAAGCGCCGCTTCCACCGCCGCCAGCACATTGGCCGAATTGCCGGAAGTCGACAGCGCCAGCAGAATGTCGCCCGCCTGGCCGAAAGCCTGCACCTGCTTGCTGAAGATGTCATTAAAGCTATAGTCGTTGCCGACCGCGGTCATGATCGAGGTATCGGTGGTGAGCGCCAGCGCCGGCAGCGGCAGGCGTTCCCGCTCGAAGCGGCCGACCAGTTCGGCGGCGAAATGCTGGCAGTCCGCCGCCGATCCTCCATTCCCGCACGCAAGTATCTTGTTGCCGTTAGACAATGCGGAGAACATGAGTTCCACGGCTTCGGCAATGGGTTGCGAAAGCGCGGCGGCGGCGCGCTGCTTGAGTTCGGCACTTTCCTGGAAGTGCGCCTGGATGCGTTGGTTTGTCATGATGCAGGGGATTATAGTGCAGGCAGGAAGCGGAGTCCTGCCTGTGTTACCCATGGAAAGAATGGAAATGCCTGCTTCAACGCAAGGTGATGGGAAAGTGGAAACGCGGTTCAGGATTCGATGGCATTGCGAATCCAGTTCAAGCGTTCACCATCGATGGCAACTACATCGAACCGGCATGGCGGCACGGTACGCAATGACTGGAGATATACCTGTGCCGCAATGGTGAGCCGTGCCTGTTTCCGATGTCCTACGCTGGCCGCGGCGTCGCCGAAGCGGCCGGGCGCACGTTTCCTGACCTCCACGAACACGAGGACGGAATTGTCCTTCATGATGAGATCGATTTCCCCGCCCTTGCAACGGAAATTGCGCTGCAGCAGCGACAGGCCCTGCTGCTCGAGATAGGCCAGCGCGCGGGTCTCGCCTGCATCGCCTTCCAGCTGCTTGCTGGTGCGTGTTGCAACACGTTTGAACAGCGGCATCAGCGCTGCGCCTCCAGCGGAACGACGCTGCCGCTGCGATAGACGGCGCGCTCCGCGCTGCGCTGAAGCCGCGCCTGCTGCGACGAGACTTGCACCGTCAGCCGGCCGGTCACGCCATCCAGTTCGAATTCACTCTGTTGCGCGGCGACTTCCCGCGCGACGCGGTAGGCGTCGATACCCAGCGCATACAGCCGTTCCATATCCGCCGTGCGCGGCAAATCTGCTGCTGCGGTTGGCCTTGCATAGATCGCAACCGCGGGGTGTTCCGGATCGATCTGCCAAGGAATGTCCAGCAGTCGGATGCCATCCATGTCGCTCATGCGCTCCGCAGTATCGCGACCGGAAAACGGAACGGGGTTGAGCTGCGACGTGCCATACAGCGGCATCTGCGGGCCCATGACGGCGCGTACCTGGCGAGCCTGTTGCGCATCCAGTGCGGCGAAAATGAAGGCCGGCACATCGGCAAGTTCCTTTTTCAGCTGCAGCAGCGTTCTGCCGTTAACAAAGCCGTCACTCGATGCAAGTTCGACTGTCTGCAGCTCACTTTGCTGCTTCTGCTGTTTCTGCTGTTTCAGCCACTGCACTTCAAACGCCTTGACGGCGCGTCGCTGCCATGACGCTCCCGCATGCAGCAGCACCGCCTTCTTGCCGGCATTGTCGCGGCCGGCCCAGTCTGCGATCTGCCGCGCTTCGTCCTCGATGGCCAGTCCCATTACCAGCATCCGGGATGGCAAGGGAGCGGAGGCCTCGGGCTGGGTGTCCGGCGCTGTCAATGCGATTGTCGGCCTGCTGATGTTGCCGGACTGCGCCAGCGCCGCAACAGCGCTGCGCGACAACGGGCCCACCACGAGATCGGCCTGCCCGGCGACGATGCGGTAGCGTTCGACGACTTCCTGTGCGACATCGCCGCTGTCGACGAGTTGAATAGCGACGCCATCCGGTTCATGTTCGTGGGCCGCCTGCATGCCGGCGCGGACGGCATCCGCCGCCTGGCGAAAGATGTCGGAAGAGATGGGCAGGAAGAGTGCGATCTGCAAAGGTTTTGGTGCCGGGAGAGGTGGCGGATCGCGCGGGATGGACAAGTCGGTTTGCGCAATCTGCAGAGGAGCCGGCTGCCGATAAGGCGCATGCGCAGCATCGGCGACAGGAGAGAGAAGGTTGACGGTTGTGTTTGCGGACAGGGGAAGGCAAAATCCACCCAGCATCCATGCCAGCACGCCCGATCCTGCCCAACGGCTCAACATCTTTCCCCCCATGACATCTACCCTGCCAAATTCGCCGCCTTTTCCATCCATCATGCAGGAGGTGTCGCAGCAAGTTTATCCTTTGTCTACATTATATGTGGTCGCCACTCCCATCGGAAACACCGGCGACATCACCTTGCGCGCTCTCAATGTACTGTCGATCGCGGATGCCATTGCCTGTGAAGACACCCGCAATACCGCTCATCTGCTGGGGCGTTACGGCCTGTCCAAGGAACTGATCGCCGCACATGAGCACAATGAGCGGGAGGCGGCCGAGAAGCTGGTCTCCCGCCTCCAGGCGGGGCAGCGCATTGCGCTGGTCTCGGACGCGGGCACGCCCGCGGTCTCGGATCCCGGCGCGCGCATCGTGGATGCCGTGCGCGCGGCAGGATTGCGCGTGATGCCCTTGCCCGGCGCGTCGGCGGCCGTCACCGCGCTGTCGGCGGGCGGTTTGCTGCATGAGCGCTTTTACTTCGTCGGCTTCCTGCCTGCAAAGGCGAAGCAGCGTGAACAGTCGCTGCAGGAACTGCTGGGCGTCACCGCCACGCTGGTCTTCTATGAAGCGCCGCACCGGATTGCGGAAACCGCGGCAGCCCTCGCGAAGGTGCTCGGGCCGGATCGCCAGGTCGTGTTTGCGCGCGAACTGACAAAGCTGTTCGAGGAAATCCACCGCTGTCCGCTGCAGGATGCCAGCGCCTGGGTCACGGCGAATGCGAACCGGGAAAAGGGCGAATACGTATTGCTGGTCGAGGGCGCCGCCGGCGCTTCCTCGGCAGACGATGCCGAAACCGACCGCATCCTCTCCGTCCTGCTTGCCGAACTTCCCGTGAAGCAGGCGGCCGCACTGGCGGCGCAGATCAGCGGCAAGAAAAAGAATGCGCTGTACGAGCGCGCGCTGCAATTGAAGCAGGATGCCTGAAGCCGCCCGGTGTCCGGACATGCAGTTGCAAGGCGGCGGTCAGCGCTGCACGATCATGGCCTTGATGCCGGCGTCTTCCTGGACCTGGGCAGCCACCGCGGCGGCTTCCGATCTGCTGGCGAAAGGACCGCCATACAGACGATGGATATTGCCGCTGACAATGACTTCCATCGGCACTCCGGTGGCGGCCTGCGCCAATTTCATGCGCACCGCTTCGGCATTGGAGGCCTGCGAATAGGCGCCCAGCTGCAGGTAGTACCCGGTAGTGGCGTTTTTGGCGCCAGGCGCGGAGATGGTTTGCACCGCGCCATTGACTGCCATGCTTGCCGGGGCCGGTGCGGCAGTTGCCGGGACGTCGGGCAAGGTGAAGGTGGAAATGTTATTCGATACCAGCACGGGACGTGCCTCCGTTGCTGAAGTAGCCAAGGGAGCCACAGCTGCCGTGGTGGCCGCAGCGGTCACGACGGCACCGGACACGGCCATTGGAGATGCTTGCATTGCCGGTACGCTGCTTGCCTGCGGAACCGGATTATTCCTTGCGGAAGCCATCCGGATAATCTCTTCCGGCAGCAGGCGCTCCACTTCAAGCTCGCTGCTGCCGCTGCCCAGATAACCAAGTTTCAGCGCCGCCGTATACGAAAGATCGATGATGCGGTTGGAATGGAACGGGCCCCGGTCATTGACGCGCACGATCACCTGCCTGCCGTTCGAGACGTTGGTCACCCTGACATACGAGGGAATCGGCAGCGTCGGATGCGCCGCCGTCATCTTGTACATGTCGTACAGCTCGCCGGAGGAGGTTTTCTGCCCGTGAAACTTCTTGCCGTACCAGCTGCCGATACCGCGCTGCCTGAACGGCCTTTCGTCGGAGATGGGCACATAGGTCTTGCCGAAGACGACATAGGGACGCATGTTGCGCGGGTAGTAGGGCTCGATCTTCGGTTCGGCATCCGGCGTGTCGAGCAGGCCTTCCGGCGGCGAGTCGCCGGGACCGTCATCCTTGTAATAACCTCCCCTGCCCGAGCCGGCGGGCGGAAGAGCCGGCAATGGCGTGCCGCTGCGCGCGATGGACTGGGGTTTGGCCGGTGCGGCTTCCGCCGCCGGCTGGGTATTGATGGGTGTACTGCTGCAGGCGATCAGCAGCAGAGGCGGCAAGCAGGCCGCAATGGATTTGGCAATACGCTGGTAACGAGGATGCGGCATTCGCGGGTCCATCGCTTTCTCCCTGAGGCTTTTTATTGAAGGGATGCGACGACCGAAGCCAGCGGATGGAGCGCCGAGGTGTAACGTTGCGCTCGAACTGGCGTTGCGGAAGCGGAGGTCTGTCGCAAGAGCAGTTTCAGCGTGACTGACGAAACAATACCGGAACGGATTGCCTGCCTGACAAGACGCGCCGATGCGCTCCTGCAGGTTCAAGCACACCATCGGCATACAGTCATACTGGAACTGCGCTAGTGCAGTGACATATCTCTATGTCACTGCAAATCGGCAACAGTTTGCCTCGGCAATGGATTTGCTGCAAGGACGGAATATTTTTGTTGCTTTTGAAAGAAAAACCGGCCGTCAGGCGACCGGTTTTTCTTGTGCAGCTGCCGTCGTCAGCTTTGCACCAGCTTGCGATGGCGCTGGATGCTCATCAGGATGCCCATGCCGAGGCCCAGCGTCACGAACGCCGTTCCGCCATAGCTCATGAACGGCAAGGGTACGCCGACCACCGGCAGAATGCCGCTGACCATGCCCATGTTGACGAACGCATAGGTAAAGAAAATCATCGTGATCGCGCCTGCCATCAG
Source organism: Noviherbaspirillum aerium (assembly GCF_008929045.1). GTDB lineage: Bacteria > Pseudomonadota > Gammaproteobacteria > Burkholderiales > Burkholderiaceae_D > Noviherbaspirillum > Noviherbaspirillum aerium. Next base: position 12,268 of record NZ_VFAH01000001.1, read on the forward strand.
GCGGCTGAACACCGTCGGCGCATTGGCGGCGATAAACAGTCCGCGCGCAATCAGCATCAGGTACAGCACCAGCAGCACGCAATTGCCGATCAGTCCGAACTCTTCGGAAAAGACGGCGAACAGGAAGTCGCTGGTACGCTCGGGAATGAATTCGAGGTGGGCTTGCGTACCGCTGCGCCAGCCCTTTCCGGTGATGCCGCCGGAACCGATCGCAATCATCGACTGAATAATGTGGAAGCCCTTGCCCAGCGGGTCCGTGGTGGGATCGATCAGAGTCATGACGCGCTGGCGCTGGTAATCGTGCATCATGGACCACACCACTGGCAGACTCGCCATGCCCGCGATCGCCAGACCGAAAATGACCTTCCACGACAGGCCGGCAAGAAAGATGACATAGAACCCGGCAGCCATCACCAGCGTCGCCGTCCCCAGGTCGGGCTGCTTCATGATCAATGCCGCCGGAATGGCAAGCAGGATTGCGGCGAGCAGGAACTCCTGCCAGCGCAGCGATCCTTCGCGCTTCTGGAAGAACCAGGCCAGCATGAGCGGCACGGCGATCTTCATGATTTCCGACGGCTGGATGACGACGCCGACATTGACCCAGCGGCGCGCGCCCTTCTTGACGATGCCGAACATCGCCACAGCAACCAGCAAGGCAATGCCGACCGTGTACAGCGGCACCGCGAAGCGCATCAGGATTTGTGGCGGTACGCAGGCGGCGATCCACATTACCACGAAGGCAACGATGGTATTGCGCAGGTGGTCTTCGAAACGGCCGGGCGCGTCCATGCCCGCCGAGAACATGGCGGTGCAGCTGACCGAGAGAATCAGGAACAGCGTGAGCGTCAGCGGCACATCGAAGACCATGATGTAGCGCTTGATGATGGGCCAGACCGCTGGCCGTTCGTTACTGAATTGCATGGTAGCCATTAGTGCGCGTGCTCCTTGGCTGTCGCCGAAACGGGAATGACTGCGGCCGGCGCGCCCTGGCGGACCGACTGTTCCGGCCTGGGCTGCGCGCGCGCGGGCTGGGCAGGGGCGTGGCCATCGTTGAGGACCGGCGCGGTCTTGTCCTGCGCCGGGTCGGGGCGCTTGCCCAGCAGATGATAGTCGAGCACGATGCGCGAGATCGGCGCAGCGGCCTGGGCACCGAAGCCGGCATTCTCGACAATCACGGCCAGCGCAATGGTCGGATTGTCGGCCGGCGCGAATGTCATGTACCAGGAATGGTCGCGGTGGTGCTCCGCCATTTTCTTCGCGTCGTACTTTTCATTTTTCTTGATGCCGATCGCCTGCGCCGTTCCGGTCTTGCCGGCCGATACATACTGCGCCCCGGCGAACACGCGCGCGGAGGTACCTTCGCGGGTCACGCCGACCAATGCCTTCTTCACGAAGTCGATGTTTTCCTGCTTCAGCTTGATCCGCGCGCTCTCGCCATTGATGACTGGCGCCTTTTCCTTGGTGATGCTGTTTTCGATGGTCTTGACCAGATGCGGCTTCATCACGATGCCGTTGTTGGCCAGCGTGGCCGTGGCGTGCGCCAGCTGCAGCGGGGTGAAGGCGTTGTAGCCCTGTCCGATGCCGATCGAGATGGTTTCACCGGCGTACCACTTCTGCTGTTCGGGACGCTTGTAGGCCGCCCTCTTCCATGCGGTCGAAGGCAGCGTGCCGGCTCGCTCGTTCTCCAGGTCGATACCCGTAAGACGGCCGAAACCGAAGGGCTTCATGAAGTCATGGATGGTATCGACGCCAAGATCGTTGGCCAGAGTGTAGTAGTAGGTATTGCATGACTGGACGATCGACTTGTACATGTCGACCACGCCATGGCCGTCCACCTTGTCGTCGCGGAACTTGTGATTGCCGAACCAGAAATAGCCGGGGTCGGAAATCGCGTTGGCCGGGGTGCGCTTGCCGGTTTCCAGCGCCGCCAGCGCCATGAAGGGCTTGTAGGTCGAGCCCGGCGGATAGGTGCCGATCAGCGGACGGTTCAGCAGGGGACGGTCGATCGAGGTGTTCAGCTCGTCCCAGCTCAGCTGGTCGATGCCGTCGACGAACAGGTTGGGATCGAAGGTGGGCTTGGAGACATAAGCCAGCACGTCGCCCGTTGCCGGCTCGATCGCCACCAGCGCGCCGCGGCGGTCGCCGAAGGCTTCCTCGACGATCTTCTGCAGCTCGATGTCGATGGACAGGACCAGGTTGCTGCCCGGCGTGGCCGGAGTGCGCGACAGCGTGCGCACCGCGCGTCCGCCGGCCGAGACTTCGACTTCCTCATAGCCGGTAACGCCATGCAGGACGTTTTCATACTTCTTTTCCACGCCTTCCTTGCCGATATAGTCGGTGCCCATGTAGTTGGCGGCATCTTCGGAGTCGGCAATCTTTTCCGCGTCGCGCCGGTTGATGCGGCCGATATAGCCGATCACATGCGAGGCGGTCTCGCCGAGCGGATACTGGCGGAACAGACGCGCCTGGATCTCGACGCCGGGAAAACGGTAGCGCTGGGCGGTGAAGCGGGCCACCTCTTCATCGGTCAGGCGTGTACGGATCGGCACGCTTTCGAAGTTCTTTGCTTCTTCCTGCAGCCGGCGAAAGCGGCGGCGGTCCTTGGGCTGGATGTCGACCAGGGTCGACAGGTTGCCGATCACGACATCGAGCGGTTCGATGAGCTTGGAAGGCGTGATTTCAAGGGTGTATGCGGAGAAGTTGCGCGCCAGGACCACGCCGTTGCGGTCGAGGATCAGTCCCCGGTTGGGCACCACGGGCACGACCGAGATGCGGTTGTCTTCGGCCTGCGCCTGATAGTGATTATGGCGAACGATCTGCAGCCAGACAAAGCGCGAGACCAGCAGGCCGAAACAGATCAGCACGAACACGCCGGCGACCGAGAGCCGCAGGCGAAAGAGGTGCACTTCACGTTCTGTGTTTTTGAATTCGGTCATGTTCCATCTTGTGCCAGCGCCGTCATGGCGCCGGCACCATCACACTTGCCAGTTCCACAGCATTGCAAGCAGCAATGATGCGGGGAGAAAGGCGCCCGCGAGAGCGCTGTTGCATTCAATGTTCGAGGCCGGCAGCCAGGGCGCGCATCTTCCAATCTCAGATCGGACGCGTATCGTCGCGGTCGATCGCCCGTCTCTGGGGTGCCAGCAGAATGGCTGAAACGACAGGCCACAATGCGGCGGCAACCAGGCTTTCGAGGAAGTACATCCATCCCGGAAACTTTCCACTGACCAGCATGCGCACCACAAGTTGCACCGCCTGCATAAATAAAAGCAGGGGGAGCACGTGGGCAGCCTGCGTTCCCATCCTGAACCACAGCACGCGCCGATGGATCATGATCGAAAAATAAGACAGCAAGGTGTAGGACAAGGCATTCTCGCCGAGCAGCGTGGCGTCATGCACATCCATCAGCAGTCCCATCATGAAGGCGATGCCGATACCGACCTTGCGCGGCTGATGGATGCTCCAGAACACCAGCACCAGCGCGACGAAATCCGGCACGCCGACCCAATGCCCCCATGGCAGCAGGTTCAGCAGGAAGGCCAGCGCGATGCTGGCGGCGATAAACAGCGGATTGGCCGGCAACAGGATGTAATGCGGACTGTTCATGGCGTGGCCTTCTGCGCCGGGGCGTCAGTATTGGTCTGTGTATTGGTTTGGGTGTTGGTCGCGGGAGCCGTCCTGTTCGGCGCGGCGGACGAAGGCGCAGGCGCTGCGGCCGTCGCAGCCGGCGTCGTGGCAGCCGGGGTTCCGGCCCGAGCTGCCGGGCTTGCCGCAGCGTTTGCCGGCGCTGCCGGCTTGTTGGCTGGCGTGGCCGGCGAGACCGTACCGGCAGGTGCGGCCTGGTTCGGTGCGGGCCTGTTCGCAGGTGCCGGGACGGCGTTGCTTGCAGGCTTGGCGGGAGCGGTTGTGCTCTGCGGCGCCGGTGCAGCTGCAGCACCCGCTGCGGGCGGCTTTGCCCCCGGCGCGGCAGCGGCAGTTGGCGCTGCCGGCGCTCCTGCCGGAGTTGCAACTGCGGCTGCGGGTTTGGGCGCGTCTTTCGCAGCGTCCGCCGGCGGCTGTTCCTTGCCGGCGTCGCCATGACGCTTGCCGGCCTTGCCCTTCTCTTTTGGATTGTCCGGCTCCGGGCGCGGCGGCAGGTTCTGCTCCGTCAGCAGCACCAGCAGCTGGCGATTGCGGTCGACGCCTGCGATCGGCAGGCAGACAATGCGGGCGAAGGCATCGGACGACTTGCTCTCGACCTGCTCCACTTTCGCCACCGCAAGGCCGGCCGGGTAAATGCCATCGATGCCGGAGGTGACCAGCACGTCGCCATTCTTGATATCGGCATTGACCGGCATGAAGCGCAGGTCCAGCGAACCGGAATGGCCCTGGCCGTAGACGACGCTGCGCAAGCCGGTGCGAACCACCTGCACCGGGATGGCCTGCTCCTTGTCGGTCAGCAGCGTGACTTCCGAAGTGAACGGAAACACCCGGGTCACTTGTCCGACCACGCCGATATCGTCGATGACCGGCTGCCCGGGGCGGACGCCGTTGCGGCTGCCGCGGTCGAGAATGATCTTGCGGGTGAAGGCGTCGCGCGCATCGTAGAGAATTTCACCCATCACCGACTTGACCGGCAGCCGCTCGTTCGCATCGAGCAGCTTGCGCAGCTGCGTATTCTCGGCCTGCAGCTGCTGCACCTGCTGCAGCGTCTGGGCATTGGCGACCTGTTCCTGCTTGAGCGAGCTGTTTTCGCGCTGCACCGATGCCAGCGTCGAGAAATAGTCGCCGACCATGTAGATCGCGTCACGCGGCAGCAGCGCCACGACCTGCAGCGGGTAGAGGCCGGTGCCGACGAGCTGGCGAATCGTGCCCATGGCGCGCAGGCGCGCATCGGCAATCAGCAGGACCAGGGCAATCAGGGAGAAGAACACCACTTTGACGCGCGCGGAGGCGCCTTGCTTGAAGAGTGGCGGTGGACTGTATTCCATCAGGGGCTAACTATATTCCGGGGAAATGACAAGAAACGTCTGTCCGCCGGCGTGTCCTGCGCAGCGTTGAAGGCCAGGCAGGACACGCAGGTAAAGCATTACTCGTAGGAGAAGATCGAGCCGAGCTTGTCCATGCGCTCGAGCGCCATGCCGGAACCACGCACCACGCAGGTCAGCGGATCTTCGGCGACGATCACGGGCAGGCCGGTCTCTTCCATCAGCAGGCGGTCGAGATCGCGCAGCAGCGCGCCGCCGCCGGTCAGCATCATGCCCTTCTCGGCGATGTCGGCGCCGAGTTCCGGCGGCGTCTGCTCGAGCGCGTTCTTGACGGCGGAGACGATGTTGTTGAGCGGGTCGGTCAGCGCTTCGAGGATCTCGTTGCTCGAAATGGTGAAGGAACGCGGAATGCCTTCGGACAGGTTGCGGCCCTTGACTTCCATTTCCTTGATCTCGGAGCCCGGGAAGGCGGAGCCGATTTCCTTCTTGATCAGTTCGGCGGTCTGTTCGCCGATCAGCATGCCGTAGTTGCGGCGGATGTAGTTGACGATGGCTTCATCGAACTTGTCGCCGCCGACGCGCACCGAACCCTTGTACACCATGCCGCCCAGCGAAATGATGCCCACCTCGGTGGTGCCGCCGCCGATGTCGACCACCATCGAACCGGTCGCATCCGATACCGGCAGGCCGGCGCCGATCGCCGCCGCCATCGGCTCCTCGATCAGGTAGACCTGGGATGCGCCAGCGCCGAGCGCGGATTCGCGGATCGCGCGGCGCTCGACCTGGGTGGAACCGCAGGGAACGCAGATGATGATGCGCGGGGAAGGCTTGAACAGTTTGGAGTCGTGGACCATGCGGATGAACTGCTTGAGCATCTGCTCGGTCACGGTGAAGTCTGCGATGACGCCGTCCTTCATGGGACGGATGGCTTCGATATTGCCCGGCACCTTGCCCAGCATCTGCTTGGCTTCCTTGCCCACCGCCTGAATGGTCTTCTTGCCATTGGGGCCGCCCTGCTGGCGGATCGCCACGACCGAAGGCTCGTCCAGCACGATGCCCATGTTGCGTACGTAGATCAGTGTATTGGCAGTGCCCAGATCGATCGCCAGGTCGTTAGAAAAATAACTGCGTAAAAATCCAAACATGTATTGTCCTGAAGCGCAACGGTGGCGCGATGGTCATTGTGGTAAAAACCCCTTTCGGCATGAGGGCGAAGCCTGCCCGCCACCGAGGTATTAACCCGTCATTCTACCTTATAATTTAACCGAAATTAGTTGCGGGAAACTTCAAAAAGCGGGCGTGATACACGCATTTACCAAGGCTTTTGACAAGTTTTTGCCACAACAAAAACACATTTTGTTTTCCTGAAAATATTGCCCGACAACGGCGTGTTCCTACTGTCAATCATGTCACTCGACCTCAATGATGTTAAGCGCCTGGCACGCCTTGCGCAGCTCGACCTGGAAGAAACCCAGGCCGGCAAAACCCTCGACAAGCTCAACGGCATCTTCTCGCTTGTCGAGCAGATGCGCGCCGTCGACACCAGCGGCGTCGAACCGCTCAATCATCCGATCGCAGCCCATCAGAACAATGTAGCCCTGCGCCTGCGCGAAGACGAAGTCTCTGAGCCCAATCGCCGCGACGATTACCAGCAAGTTGCTCCGGCAACACAGGACGGCCTCTATCTCGTGCCGAAAGTCATCGAATAACCCTTGCCGGATCTCCCGCCGGTTCACATCGAACCGGCCAGCCCAACTATGCATACCAAGACTCTCAAAGAACTCTCAGCGCTGCTGCAGGCAAAACAGGTTTCCGCTACCGAACTGGCGAAGCTGTTCCTCGACCGCATCGGGCAGAGCGACCTCAATGCGTTCATCCATGTCGATGACAACCTGACACTTCAGCAGGCCGCGGAAGCCGATGCGCGCATTGCCAAAAATGACACGACGCCGCTGACCGGCATTCCCATCGCGCACAAGGACATTTTCGTCACGCGCGGCTGGCGTTCCACTGCCGGCTCGAAGATGCTCTCAAATTATGTCAGCCCCTTCGATGCAACTGTCGTCGAACAGTTCCGTGCGGCAGGTATGGTCACGCTCGGCAAGCTCAACTGTGATGAGTTCGCCATGGGTTCATCCAATGAGAACAGCCACTTCGGTGCGGTCAAGAACCCGTGGGACAAGAATGCGATCCCTGGCGGCTCTTCCGGCGGATCGGCGGCGGCGATCGCTGCGCGCCTGGCTCCGGCCGCCACCGCCACCGATACCGGCGGTTCGATCCGCCAGCCGGCGTCGCTGTGCGGCGTCACCGGCATCAAGCCGACCTACGGCCGCGTCTCGCGCTTCGGCATGATCGCTTTTGCATCATCGCTCGACCAGGGCGGCCCGATGGCCCAGACCGCGGAAGACTGCGGCCTGCTGCTCAATGCCATGGCCGGCTTCGACCCGCGCGACTCCACCAGCCTGGAGCGCCCGCGGGAAGACTTCAACCGTGACCTGAACAACAAGCTGCAAGGCCTGCGGATCGGCATCCCGCGTGAATATTTCGGCAAGGGCCTGGCGCCCGATGTCGAACAGGCAGTGCGCGCGGCCCTGTCCGAATACGAAAAGCTGGGGGCGACGCTGGTCGACATCTCGCTGCCCAAGACCGAGCTCTCGATTCCGGTGTATTACGTGATCGCGCCGGCGGAAGCCTCGTCCAACCTGAGCCGCTTCGACGGCGTGCGCTACGGCCATCGCGCCAAGGAATACAAGGATCTCGGCGACATGTACCGCAAGTCGCGCGCGGAAGGCTTCGGCGAGGAAGTCAAGCGCCGTATCCTGGTGGGCGCCTATGTGCTGTCCCATGGTTATTACGATGCTTATTATTTGCAGGCGCAAAAGATCCGCCGCCTGATCGCGCAGGATTTCCAGAACGCCTTCGGCCAATGCGACGTGATCATGGGGCCGGTATCGCCCACGGTGGCGTGGGACCTCGGCGACAAGGCCGATGACCCGGTGGCGAATTATCTGGCCGACATCTTCACGCTGTCGACCAGTCTCGCGGGCCTGCCCGGCATGTCGATTCCCTGCGGCTTCGGCCAGGGCGACAAGAATGGCAAGCGCCCGGTCGGCCTGCAGATCATCGGCAACTATTTTCAGGAAGCGAAGCTGCTCAATGTCGCCCATCAGTACCAGCAGGCGACCGACTGGCATCAGCGCGCACCGGCGGGGGTATGATGATCTCGCCGCGCGCCGCCGCACTGGCATTGCTGATGACTGGCCTGTCCGCCGGCACGACAGCCGCATCGGCCCAGCAGCTCGACACGCGCTTTTCCTGCAGCGCGGCGCGCAGCGAGATGAATGAAAAGACCATCTATGCCGACAGCGGCGAGTTCAGGCTCAGCGGCGATGCAATCGAGGCATTCCGCTGGGAGTCGTCGCTGTTTCGCAGCACCCATGGTTTCGATTGCAGCATCGACATGGACGACGGCCTGCAGGCCGAGGTACGCGACGAAACATCGCGCGTGACCTGGCGCGTCAGCCTGAAGAATGCGGCGGAGGCGCGCTTCCAGCGCGGCTACGATTTCGGCCGCAGGCTCAACTGCACGATACGGCTGGAACGCGAAGGCGATTCGCTCAACATCCGGCCGACCTGTCCGGCGCTGTGCGGATCGCGGCCCAATTTCACCGAGCTGTCGGTCAACCTGAAAACCGGAACCTGCCGGTATGACGAATAAACACGGATGACATGAATGCCCTGCCGCACCTGCGCGCCTTGACGGCAAGCGAATGCGCCAGGCACCGGTCACCAGCAAACAAGAGGACAACACCATGCAATGGGAAGTCGTAATCGGTCTTGAGACCCACGCCCAGCTCTCGACCCAATCCAAAATCTTCAGCGGCGCGTCGACGCGCTTCGGCGCCGAACCCAACACCCAGGCTTCGCCCGTGGACCTGGCCCTGCCCGGCGTGCTGCCGGTGATGAACAGGGGCGCGGTGGAACGCGCGATCCAGTTCGGCCTGGCGATCGGCGCCAAGGTCGCGCCGCAGTCGATCTTCGCGCGCAAGAACTACTTCTATCCGGATCTGCCCAAGGGTTATCAGATCAGCCAGTATGAAATCCCCGTGGTCCAGGGCGGCACGATTTCCTTCGTGCTGGAAAAGGACGGCAAGGCCGAAATGCGCACCGTGCAACTGACGCGTGCCCACCTGGAAGAGGATGCGGGCAAGTCGCTGCATGAAGACTACCAGGGCATGTCCGGCATCGACCTGAACCGCGCCGGCACGCCGCTGCTGGAAATCGTGACAGAACCCGACATGCGCAGCGCCGCCGAGGCGGTGGCCTATGCCAAGGCCTTGCATTCGCTGGTGGTCTGGCTCGGCATCTGCGACGGCAACATGCAGGAAGGCTCGTTCCGCTGCGACGCCAACGTCTCGGTGCGTCCGGTCGGCCAGAAGGAATACGGCACCCGCTGCGAAATCAAGAACCTGAACTCCTTCCGCTTCCTGGAAGAAGCCATCAACTTTGAAGTGCGCCGCCAGATCGAGCTGATCGAGGATGGCGGCAAGGTGGTGCAGGAGACCCGCCTGTACGACCCGGACCGCAAGGAAACGCGCTCGATGCGCAGCAAGGAAGACGCGCAGGATTACCGCTACTTCCCCGATCCCGACCTGCCGCCGCTGGTGATTGCGCAGGACTGGATCGAGCGCGTGCGGGCCACCATGCCCGAACTGCCGGGTGCGATGCGCGAGCGTTTCATCAATGACTATGGCCTGCCGGAATACGACGCGGCGGTGCTGACGCAGTCGAAGGCGATGGCATCCTATTTTGAAGCGGTCGTGGCCAAGGCCGGCAAGGAGCAGGCCAAGCCGGCGGCGAACTGGCTGATGGGCGACGTGTCGTCGACGCTCAACCGCGAAGGCGTGGATATCGCCGAATCGCCGGTCAATGCCGAACAGCTTGCCCTGCTGCTGCAGCGCATCGCGGACGGCACGATCTCCAACAAGATCGCCAAGGAAGTGTTTGCCGGCATGTGGGAAGCGAAGTCCGGTAATGCCGCGCTGGCCGACGAGATCATCGAGTCGAAGGGACTGAAGCAGATTTCCGACAGCGGTGCGCTGGAGAAGATCGTGGATGAGGTGCTGGCGGCGAATGCGAAGTCGGTTGAAGAGTACCGCTCCGGCAAGGAGAAGGCGTTCAATGCGATTATTGGTCAGGCGATGAAGGCGACCAAGGGGAAGGCGAATCCGGCGCAGTTGACGGAGTTGTTGAAGAAGAAGTTGGCGGAGTGAGGTTTGCCAGGCGGCTTCCCATCTTTCTCCGGTGACCCGGTGGGGTAGTCGCGTTGTGGATGCTTGCCGGGTCTGGCCCCGGCGGGCCACTTACTTTTCTTGCCTCGCCAAGAAAAGTAAGCAAAAGAAGGCGACCCCGGTGCGCAGCCCCTGCGGGGTTCCCGAAGAAAGCGCACAAGGGGTGAAAAGCTTTTACCCCATCCCCACCCTAACCCTCCCCTTGAAGGGGAGGGAATCGTGGTCGTGAGTTATGCCTCTATCATTTGGACGGTAGGACAATCCCGAAGTTTGGACCCATAGTCTTCGCCTGTTAAGCGCACTACCGTTCCCTCCCCTTCAAGGGGAGGGTTAGGGTGGGGATGGGTTGAGGTTTTCAACCCCTTGTGCGCAGCCGAAAAAGAAGCGGGTGGCGCGGAAAAGGAGCGAAGCTTGTCTGAGCCGCAGGCGAGTTTGCTTCGCTTCCCGCGCCACCCGTTTCTTTTTCGGGAACCCCGCAGGGGCTGCGTACCGGGGCCGCCTTTCTTTGCTTACTTTCTTTGGCGGAGCAAAGAAAGTAAGTGGCCCGCCGGGGCCAGTCCCGGCAAGCCTCAACGGAGAAGCCGCCGCACCGGGTCACCGAAGAGAAAACAAAAAAGACAGCCCAAAAAATCAGACAACCCCATACCGCTCACGATAAGCAGCAACCGCATCTTTGTACTTGGCCAGTTCCCCACCCTCGCCCGCAGCAGAAATATACTCCAGCAAGTCATTCAGATTCCCGATCGACACCACCGGCATCCCGTAAGCCTTCGTCACCTCCTGCACAGCCGAATTCTCGGACAACGCCCCATCCTTGCCCGAGCGCTCCATCCGGTCCAGCGCAATCAGCACCGCGCAGGGCGTCGCACCGGCGGCGCGAATCATGTCCACCGATTCCCGCACCGAAGTGCCCGCCGAGATTACGTCATCGATGATCACAACCTTGCCCTGCAGCTTGGCGCCGACGATGGTGCCGCCCTCGCCATGGTCCTTGGCTTCCTTGCGGTTGTAGGCGAAAGGCACGTTGCGGCCCTTGTTCGCCAGCGCGACCGAGGTGGCCGCCGCCAGCGTGATGCCCTTGTAGGCAGGCCCGAACAGCATGTCGAATTCGACGCCGGAATCGATCAGCGTCTGCGCATAGAAATCGGCCAGCTTGCCTAGCGTCGCGCCTTCATTGAACAATCCGGCATTGAAGAAGTAAGGCGAGTTGCGGCCGGCCTTGGTGACGAAATCACCGAAACGCAAAACGCCGGTCGAGACGGAAAAGGCAATGAATTCCTGGCGCAGTGTGCTCAAGATAAACCTCGAAAAATGAAAGAAATGACAAGCCCGGCGGCTACCCATACCAGGTTCGCGCGGCCGGAAAACCTGACATTCTAAGGCCTTATCATTCCCCTTCCGGATAAGTTATTCTAGCGGCCTCATCGTCACGCAAAGAATCATGCTCAAGATCATTTCCGCCAATCTCAACGGCATCCGCTCCGCCAGCAAAAAGGGCTTCTTCGACTGGATGGACAGGCAGTCGGCCGACTTCGTCTGCGTCCAGGAACTGAAGGCGCAGGCCGCCGACATGACGCCCGATTTCCTGCGCCCCCACAATTTCCACGGCCACTTCCATTATGCGGAGAAGAAAGGCTATTCCGGCGTCGGCGTGTATTCGCGCTATGAACCGGATGCGGTGACCATCGGCTTCGGCTGCCATGAATTCGATGCCGAGGGCCGCTACGTGCAATGCGATTTCGGCAAGCTCAGCGTGATCTCGGTGTACTGCCCTTCGGGTTCATCGAGCGAAGAACGGCAGCTGGCCAAGTTCCGCTTCATGGAGGTGTTCCTGCCGCATCTGCAGAAGCTGCGCCAGTGCGGCCAGGAAGTGGTGATCTGCGGCGACTGGAATATCGCACACAAGGAAATCGATCTGAAGAACTGGAAATCCAACCAGAAGAACAGCGGCTTTTTGCCGGAAGAGCGCGCCTGGATGAGTCGCGTGCTGGGCGAGACCGGCTGGGTTGACGTCTACCGCGCGCTGCATCCGGAAACCACCGGCGAAGCCTATACCTGGTGGAGCAACCGCGGACAGGCCTGGGCCAACAATGTGGGTTGGCGCATCGACTACCATGTGTCGACCCCCGGCATCGCCGCCAAGGCCAGCGCGGCCAGCATCTACAAGGACGAGCGCTTTTCCGACCATGCGCCGCTGACCGTCGCGTACAACGGCGCCTCCGCGTTCCTGACTGCCTGAGCCCGGCCGGCATGCGGCCGGCCCGTGCAGCGCCGGTTCAGCGGATCGGCGCGATGCCTTTCACATTCGTCTCGTACGGCGGCAGCGATGTCGGCTGCACACCCTTGGCCTTGGCATACAGCGGCATGACCGACGGCAGGTGCCGCTCCATTTCGGCGATGCGGCTCTTGCCCGCCGGGTGGGTGGAAAACCATTGCGGCGTATTGCTCTGGCTGACCATGCCCATCTTGCGCCACAGCGCGACGCCGGCGCGCGGATCGTAGCCGGCGCGGGCAACGATATCGAGACCGACCAGATCGGCTTCGGTTTCATCATCGCGGGAAAACTTCAGCATCGTCAGATTGGCAAGGCCGCCGGTGGCGGCGCCGGCCAGATTGGGATCGATGCCGAGGAAGGCCGACAGGCCGAGACCGGCGATCTTCGCGCCGGCGCTCGCCAGGCCCGACTTGGCGGCCCGCTCGCGCCCGTGCTCGCGCAGGGCATGCGCGATTTCATGGCCCATCACGATGGCCGCTTCGTCATCGGTGAGCTTGAGGTTGGTGATGATGCCGTGGAAAAAAGCAATCTTCCCGCCGGGCATGCAGAAGGCATTGATTTCCTTCGAGCCGATCAGGTTGACTTCCCATTTCCACTTGGCGGCGCGTTCATTCCAGCGGACCGCATGCGGAATCAGGTCCTTGGCGATCTTGCGCAGCCGCTGCAGCTCGGGGTGATCATCCGGCGCCAGCGCGCGCTGCTGGCTGGCCTGCTGCTTGATGCCGTTGTACTGCTGCACCGCTGCCGCTTCCAGCTCTTCCTCCGAGACAAGATTGCGCAGGGACGACATCTTGTCGACCTTCACGCCGTCCGGACTGACTTCATCCTTGGCGAAGACCGGCGGCGCAAAGGAAATCAGGGCCGCAAGAGCGAAACTCAGGGGTGCAGACAGGTTCATGGCGGAGACTCCTCGGAAGACTTCAGCACTGACTTGATCCATGGCAGCAGGGCATAGGCCGGGAAGGCGAGCACGAAGGTCAGCGCGAAGTAGGCAGCGTATCCCATTTCCTGCGCACCGATGCCGCCAGCCCATCCTGCGATGGAACGGGAAAAGGCAAAGATGGAAGATAGGATCGCATATTCCGTCGTTGCGCGGGATTTGTCGACGATCGCCATCAGGAAGGCAAGGAATGCCGCGGTGCCGAGGCCGCCGGTAAACGACTCGATCGCGCTGGCGCTGTACATCAGCACCTGGTGCGCGGTCGCGATGTCGGCGCCCTGGGCAGCGCGCGGGATGAAGTAGGCGGCGGCGACATAGCCGATATTGGACAGGGCCTGCCACAGGCCGAGCACCCACAGCGCCTTGAAGATGCCGGCGCGGTCGGTGTACCAGCCGCCGATGATGCCGCCGGCGATCGACAGGCCGAGGCCGAGGTTGACCGAGACCAGGCCGATCTGCGTGTTGGTGAAGCCGCTGTCGACCCAGAACGGCTTGATCATGAAGCCGATCGAGGAGTCCGCCAGCTTGAAGATCAAGATGAAACCGATCAGCAGCAGCGCATGCGGCTTGTTGAGCAGGGAGACGATCGCGCCGAACATCGGCCCTTTGGCCGAGGCCGCCGACAGCTGCTCCGACTGGCCGCGAATGCCCTTGGTAAACAGGATGCCCGACAACAGGATCAGGCCGACCGGCGCGCCGCCCTTGAACCACCATGCGCTCTTGTAGGGCTTGAGCCATTCGGCATCCAGCACGCCCAGCACCGGCCACAGGAGGCCGCCGATGAACAGCAGCAGCGCAACGATCAGCATCGGCTGCTGTGCCAGCGCCGACATCTCGCTGCTCAGGCTGGCGGGCGCGTCGCGCGCCGGGCGCGGCGGCTCCTTCGGCGCGAACAGGCTGAACGCGGCGATGATGAAGAACAGCACCGACGCCAGGCCGTAGGTTGAAGTCCAGCCGGCCACATCGGAGAACCACAGCAGGATGCCGGCGGCCAGCATGCCGACCCGGTAGAAACCGATACGGAAGCCGTTGGCCAGACCGAGCTCGCGCTTGTCGAGCTGTTCGATGGTGTAGCCGTCGATGGCGATGTCATTGGTGGCCGACAGCGCGGTGAAGGCGCCGATGGCGAACCAGACCCAGGGGCCGAATCCCGCTTCCCTGGCGCAGATGATCATCACGATCCCCATGCCGACATCGGCGGCCGCCATCCAGTAGCGGTGGCGTCGGGTGAAGTCGATCAGCGGCGCCCACAGGAACTTGAGCGTCCATGACAGGCCGAGCAGGCTGAGCAGTCCGATTTTCGAGAGCTCGATCCCCTGTTGCCGGAAATACACCGGGAATAGATCGAAGAACAAGCCGAGCGGGAAGCCTTCTGAAAAATACATCAGGCTGATCCAGAACAGCTTGGAACGAAGAAGCTTGGGAGGTGCGGCTGCGGGGGCGGCAGCCTGGCTTGCGGGAACGCTCATGCGGGAGATTTCTTACGTAAACGGAACACGGCAAGGCTACCACGCCAGTTCGGAAGAAACGTCACGGGCTTGCCGTCGTGCAACGCTATGCACTCGAGCACTTCGAGCCCCACTTGGTTGGCAAGTTCCTGAAAATCGTAAATAGTTGCGCAGCGGACATTCGGCGTGTCATACCATTCATACGGCAGCGATTTCGACACCGGCATCCGGCCGCCGACCAGCGCCATCCGGTGTGGCCAATATGCAAAGTTGGGAAATGACACGATGGCTTCCCGTCCCACCCGGGCAATGTCGCGCAGCACGCCTTCCACGTTCTTCATCATCTGCAGCGCCGACAGGCATAGCACCGTGTCGAAGGCATTATCGGCAAACATGGCCAGGCCGCTTTCCAGGTCCTGCTGGATGACGGCCACGCCGCGCTCGATGCACAGCGGTATCTTGGCATCGTCGATCTCGACGCCGTAGCCGATGCAGTGCTTGTCGGTCTGCAGGTACTGCAGCATCACGCCGTCGCCGCAACCCAGGTCCAGCACGTGCGAAGCCGGATTGACCCAGTGTGCGATAAAGGCAAGGTCCGCGCGCAGCACGCTCAGTTCATGGAAATTCATGCCGGCCTCCCTTCGATGTCCTGCCATACCCTGTCGTAATAGGCACGTACGGTATTCATGTAGCGCCCGTCCTCCAGCAGGAAGGCGTCGTGGCCGTGCGGCGCGGCGATTTCCGCATAGGAGACCTTGCGCTTGTTCTTGACCAGCGCCTGCACGATCTCCCGGCTGCGCTCCGGCGAGAAGCGCCAGTCGGTGGTGAAGGACACCACCAGGAATTGCGCCTGCGTCGGCTCCAGCGCCTTGGCGAGATCGTCGCCGCAATCCCTGGCCGGGTCGAAGTAATCGAGCGCCTTGGTGATCAGCAGATAGGTGTTGGCATCGAAATATTCGGAAAACTTGTCGCCCTGGTAGCGCAGGTAGGATTCGATCTCGAAATCGATGCCGAAACCGAACTGGTAGCCGCCGTTGCGCAGGTCGCGGCCGAATTTCTGGGCCATGCTGTCGTCGGACAGGTAGGTAATGTGGCCGACCATGCGCGCCACCCGCAGGCCGCGCTTGGGCACCACGCCGTGCGCATAGAAGTCGCCGCCGTGGAAATCGGGATCGGTCAGGATGGCCTGGCGGGCGACGTCGTTGAAGGCGATGTTCTGCGCCGACAGCTTCGGCGTGGAGGCGATCACGATGCAGTGGCGCAGCCGCTCCGGAAAGATCATGCTCCAGGAAAAGGCCTGCATGCCGCCGAGCGAGCCGCCCATCACCGCGGCGAACTGGCGGATGCCGAGCGCATCGGCAAGCCGCGCCTGGGCTCGCACCCAATCCTCGACGGTCACTACCGGGAAGTCGGCGCCGTAGGGCTTGCCGGTGGCCGGATTAGTGTGCATCGGGCCGGTCGAGCCGAAACAGGAGCCGAGGTTGTTGACGCCGATGACGAAGAAGCGGTCGGTGTCGAGCGGCTTGCCGGGACCGACCATGTTGTCCCACCAGCCGACGCTCTTGCTGCCGTCCGCGTTTTCATAGATGCCGGCGACATGATGCGAGGCATTGAGCGCATGACAGACCAGCACCGCGTTCGAGCGGTCGGCATTGAGCTTGCCGTAGGTCTCGTAGACCAGCGTGTAGCCGGACAGCGAGGCGCCGCCGGACAGCGGCAGCGGCTCGGCGAAATGCATCGATTGCGGCGTAACGATTCCAACAGATGACATAGGGTTCCAGAAGAAAGCCGCGGGACTCCGCCCGCGGCAAGTGAATTCCTGTGCCTCACCATCCTGCGCACCAAAACAAAAAGCCCGAGAAGCGGACAGCTTTCGGGCTATTGGGGCGCATAGTGGGGCACGCTTTAGCCGTATTTATTACGCGCCCGCAAGCTGATTATCAAATCGGCGCCTTGCATAAGAATAACTAAGTCGGCCAAGCCCGTCAAACCGTTATCGGCAAGGCTGGCGCCGCGCCGGGCGGTTTTGGCCGGACGCGGCGGCAAACCGTGGATTGTTCGGGATATAAGCAGAAAACCGGGAATCGAAAGCTAACTGCAAGCCAAGGTCGTTTAAAGTAGAAAAAGGTGCACAAACCCGGGCACTTGGCCATCTAACCACCGGGGTTACCAATCCGAACAAGGAGATCAAACATGAAAGCAGGAAAGCATTCCCTCAGCCGCTGGCTGCTCACTTCCGTGACCGCGCTCGGCTTCATCGCCAGCGCCCCGGCCCTGGCAATCGATACCGTCAAGGTGCTGGTGCCGGCCAATCCGGGCGGCGGCTGGGATCAGACCGGCCGTGCCTTGCAGGCGGCGATCCAGCAGGCTGGTGACGTCAAGAAAGTCCAGGTGGACAACAAGGGCGGCGCCGCCGGCACCATCGGCCTGGCGCAGTTCGTCAATTCGGCCAAGGGCGACGGCGGCGCGCTGCTGATCGGCGGCAGCGTGATGGTGGGCGGCATCGCCCTCAACAAGTCGCCGGTCAACCTGTCGCAGGTAACACCCATCGCGCGCCTGACAGGCGAGTATGACGTGCTGGTGGTTCCCGCCAGCTCGCCCATCAAGTCGGTCAAGGATCTGGTCGCGCAGTTCAAGGCCAACCCGGGCAGCGTTTCCTGGGGCGGCGGCTCCGCCGGCGGCACCGACCACATCATCGTGGCGATGATCGCGCAGGCAACCGGCGTCGACGTCAGCAAGATCAACTACATTCCGTTCGCCGGCGGCGGCGAGGCGCAGGCAGCCATCATGGGCGGCCACGTGACTGTCGGCCTGTCCGGCTACAACGAGTTCGCCGGCCAGATCGAGGCCAAGAAGCTGCGCCCGATCGCCGTGACTTCCGGCAAGCGCCTGCCCGGCATCGAAGTGCCGACCCTCAAGGAGGAAGGCGTCGATGTCGAGCTGTCGAACTGGCGCGCGGTATTCGCGGCTCCCGGCATCAACGACCAGCAGAAGAAAGAGCTGATGGCGGTCGTCGACAAGGCCGTGCGCAGCAAGAGCTGGCAGGATGCGCTGGCCAAGAACGGCTGGAGCGATGCCTACCTGCCCGGCGATGCGTTCAAGACTTATCTCGACAGCGAGATTACCAAGACCGAAAAAATCATCAGCAACCTCGGCCTGGCGAAGAAGTAAGCCGTTGAGGACCGGTGCCCCGCAGGGGCTGCCGGTCCGCTAGTGTGCCGGCTACTGACCACAGTCGCCACCATCGTCCATCCCATCCTTCGATAACCCGCTCTCCCTTCCCGGGAGGGCGGGCAATCGCATGCGCGACGATATTCCCGACGCCGTCAGATCAGACCGCATGCCGATAACGCTTGCCGTTGCGGCGACCTTGGGCTAAACCAAAGATATCCTTCACTTCTAGGTGACAACATGACATCTCGTTCTCCTATCGTTTTCGGAGAGCTGCTGGTCTCGCTCGGCCTGATCGGCCTGGGGATCTTCACGCTGGTCGGAACGCAAGACATTTCCGGCGGCGGCGGCTATTCCCAGATCGGGCCGCGCGCCTTTCCCAACATGATCGGCGCCGGGCTGCTGATTCTCGGCGGCATCCTGATCTGGCAGGCGGTTTCCGGCGGCTGGCGCAACGTGCCGGAGGACGAAGCGCATCACACCCCCGACTGGCTGGCGTTCGGCATCCTGTCGGCGGCGGTGCTGCTGCACATGGCCGCCATTGCCTGGGCCGGCTTCATCCTGGCCTCGACCTTCCTGTTCATCCTGATCGCGCGCGGCTTCGGCAGCCGCAAGCTGGTGCGCGACATCGTGGTCGGCCTGATCCTGTCGACCGGCGCCTATTTCATCTTCACCCGCGGCCTCGGCCTCAATCTGCCGGCCGGTCTCCTCGGCTTCCTGGGAGGCGCATAAGCATGGACATCCTCAACTCCCTGTTATCCGGTTTCGCGGTGGCGATGACCCTGCAGAACCTGCTGCTCGGCTTCATCGGCGTCACCCTTGGCACCCTGGTCGGCGTGCTGCCCGGCGTGGGCCCGGCACTGACCGTGGCCCTGCTGCTGCCGGCCACCGGCAGCTTCGACCCGACCGGCGCGCTGATCATGTTCGCCGGCATCTATTACGGCGCGATGTACGGCGGTTCGACCACCTCCATCCTGCTCAATACGCCGGGTGAATCGGCCACCATCGTCACCGCGCTGGAAGGCAACATGATGGCCAAGCGCGGACGCGCCGGTCCGGCGCTGTCGACCTCGGCGATCGGTTCCTTCGTCGCCGGCACCATCTCGGTGGTGCTGCTGACCGCGGTGGCCCCGCTGGTGGTCAATGTGGCGCTCAAGTTCGGTCCGACCGAATACTTCTCGGTGATGGTGCTGGCCTTCGTCACGGTCTCCACCCTGCTGGGATCTTCGATGGCGCGCGGCCTCGCCAGCCTGTTCTTCGGCCTGTGGATCGGCCTGATCGGCATCGACGGCCAGACCGGCCAGGCACGCTTCACCATGGGCATTCCCGAACTGCTCGACGGCATCGATGTCGTGGTGGCGGCGGTCGGCCTGTTCGCGGTCGGCGAGACCCTCTACCTGGCAACCTACCTGAACAAGACGGAAGACAAGCTGGAGCAGGTCAAGGGTTCCATCTGGATGTCCAAGGCGGACTGGGCCCGCTCCTGGAAGCCCTGGATTCGCGGCAGCTTCCTTGGCTTTCCGATCGGCGCGATGCCTGCCGGCGGCGCCGAGATCCCGACCTTCCTGTCGTATGCGATCGAGAAGAAGCTGAGCAAGCATCCCGAGGAATTCGGCAAGGGCGCGATCGAAGGCGTGGCCGGTCCGGAAGCGGCCAACAACGCCGCCAGCACCGGCACGCTGGCGATGCTGCTGACCATCGGCCTGCCGACGTCGGCCACCGCCGCCATCGTGCTGGCCGCCTTCCAGCAATACGGCCTGCAGCCGGGCCCGCTGCTGTTCGAGACCCAGCCGCTGCTGGTCTGGGGCCTGATCGCATCGATGTATATCGGCAATATCCTGCTGCTGGTGCTGAACCTGCCGCTGGTCGGCCTGTGGATCAAGCTGCTGTCGATTCCGCGTCCGCTGCTCTACGGCGGCATCCTGATCTTCGCCACGCTCGGTGCCTACGGCCTGCGCAATTCCTGGTTCGACCTGCTGCTGCTCTACATCATCGGCCTGATCGGCTTCCTGATGCGCCGCTACGATATTCCGGTGGCGCCGACCATCGTCGGCATGATCCTCGGCCCGATAGCGGAGCAGCAGCTGCGCCGCGCGTTGTCGATCAGCCAGGGCGACCCGTCGATCTTCTTCACCCATCCGATTTCGGCCAGCGTGCTGGGGCTGACCGCGGTGCTGCTGATCGCACCGGCGGTGTGGAAGCGCGTGAACGCGAAGAAGCGCGGCGCCGCCTCCGGGGGCGAAGCCTCGGTATCGACCTGACGCCTGCAGACATCGTCAGGAACTTCCATGAACAAGAGGGCCGCAAGGCCCTCTTTTCATTTGTGCCGCAACGTCATCGGCTGGACGGCGCCTGTCCGGGGCCACAGGCAACCACGTGGCCGTGCAAGCCGATGGAACCGTTTGCGCCTGATGCCACTCACCATAGGAATTTGACGGAATTGTTGTGTGCGGGGCGCAAGTCCCGCGGAAAGTGAAGGAGAAAGACGGTCTGGACGGGAGTTCGATTCTCCCCATCTCCACCAAATGGCGACGGTACGGCAGCTTGAAGCGATTGCCGTCGCCATCTGACGGGGGTGACCTGGTTTCGACAGGCGGTACGAGTAACCGGATCTACAGCACGTCAGGCGTCTGACGTTAATAGCGCAAAACCAATAAACGCTAACACGTTTATGTCGAAGGTAACGGACGTCGGCCACAACTATGCCGGCTTTGCTGCCAACGACAGCCGCTTCCAGTTGGTCGCCAACGCGTAATTGACTGAAGCCGAGTATCCGGCCCCTTCGCGAGAAGGCTTGGGAACAGAAAGGCCGGACCGACACAAGCGTAAATTCATCGTTTGCATTGTGAGCCGGGCGGGAAGTGGGGAATGCGGTGATTCTCCGTAGCCGGCGACCGTAGAGGGGGCTCCCTGTATCACTGAGAGCCATATTTTTACCAGGAAAAATGCGCGGGCACGAAGGCCGCCTCTATTCGCCTGTATCGCCTTGCCTTGCCGAGCGCGTCTCATGGAACGCGCGAAAAGACGCGATCTCATGACATGGAATGGCTGGAGATCGGTATCAGATGCCGCGCAGCTGCTCCACCGCCGCGGCGATCGCCGCGGGCTCCATCGCCTTCAGAATCTTCTTCATGTGCGGCGCGATTTCATTGAGGTCGCTGTTGAGGATTTCCTGCTTCACCGCCAACAGCTGGGTGGGATGCATCGAGAACTCGCGCAGGCCCATGCCGAGCAGCAGGCGCGTGAGCTTGGTGTCGCCCGCCATTTCGCCGCATACCGACACCGGCACGCCGGCCTTGGATGCGGTGGCGATGGTACTGGCCAGCAGGTAGATCACCGCCGGGTGCAGCGGATTGTAGAGATGCGCCACCTCGTGATCGGCGCGGTCGATCGCCAGCGTGTACTGGATCAGGTCGTTGGTGCCGATCGACAGGAAATCCATGCGCTTGACGAACAGCGGCAGCGTCAGTGCCGCCGCCGGGATTTCGATCATCGCGCCTACCTGGATCAGCGGGTCGAACTTCTTGCCGGCGTCGCGCAGCTGCGCCTTGGCCTGCTCGACCATGGCCAGCGACTGGTCGATCTCGAAGGCGTGCGCCAGCATCGGAATGAGCAGCTTGATCGGACCATAGGCCGATGCGCGCAGGATGGCGCGCAGCTGGGCCAGGAACATCTGCGGCTCGGCCAGGCAGAAGCGGATGGCGCGCAGGCCGAGCGCGGGATTGAGCGCGGTGTGCTCGACCGTGTCGAGCGGCTTGTCGGCGCCGATGTCAAGCGTGCGGATCGTGACCGGCCTGCCCTTCATTGCCGTCACCGCCTGGCGGTAGGACTCGAACTGCTCATCCTCGGAAGGCAGCTTGTGGGCATGGCCGGTGCGGCCCATGAACAGGAATTCGGAGCGGAACAGGCCCACACCCATGGCGCCGGCTTCCAGCGCCGGCGGGCAGTCTTCCGGCAGCTCGATATTGGCCAGCAGGGTGATGGCCGTGCCGTCCTTGGTGACGGCCGGGGTTTTCCTGAGCTTGCTGAGCTTCTTGCGGTCGCGCAGCAGGCGCGTCTGGCGTTCGCGGTACTGCTCCAGCACATTCGGCGCCGGGTCGACAATCACCACGCCGGCATCGCCGTCGATCACCACCCAGTCGTCCTGCTGGATCAGCGCCGAGGCGTTGTACATGCCGACGGCTGCCGGAATGTCGAGGCTGCGGGCGACGATCGCGGTATGCGAATTCTGGCCGCCGAGATCGGTGACGAAGCCGCCGAAGGCGCGGTCCTTGAACTGCAGCATGTCGGCCGGCGAGATGTCGTGGGCGACGACGATCATGCGGCCGGCGGATTCCTCGCCGTCGGCTTGCGGCGGCAAGGGCGTGGCGGTGCCGGTGAGCACTTTCAGCACGCGCTCGCCGACCTGCTGGATGTCGCTCTTGCGCTCGCGCAGGTAAGCATCCTCGATCTCGTCGAACTGCGCCGACAATTCATCGATCTGCGTCACCAGCGCCCATTCGGCGTTGTAATGGCGGGAGCGGATGATGTCGAGCGGCACCTCGGCGATCATCGGATCCGAGAGGATCAGCGCATGCACGTCGATGAAGGCCCCGAGTTCGGCCGGAGAATCCTTGGGCAGTTCGTTCCAGATGGTCTGCAGTTCGCGATGCACGGTGGCGATGGCTTTCTGCAGGCGCTGCACTTCCGCCTCGACCTGTTCTTCCGAGACCAGGTAGTGCTTGACCTCGAGTGCCGCCGGCGCAAGCAGATGGGCGCGGCCGATTGCGATGCCGCGTGATACAGGAATGCCATGGAGCGTGAAGGAAGCCATCGATGTGCCTGTGCCTGATCGTGAACGGGATGAACCGAGCCTATTCGCCTTCGCCGAACCTGTTCTGGATCAGCTCGACCAGCGCATCGAATGCTTCCTTCTCGTCCGCGCCGTCGGTTTCGAGCGTGACCTTGGCGCCCTTGCCGGCGGCCAGCATCATCACGCCCATGATGGACTTGGCATTGACCCGCCTGGCATTGCGGCTGATCCAGATTTCGCTCTTGTACTTTGCCGCGAGCTGGGTGAGCTTGGCCGACGCGCGCGCATGCAAACCAAGCTTGTTGACGATTTCGATTTCCTGTTGAATCATGTCTCGTGGTCTTTTTCTTGTGTCAGCGTATTCAGTTGGGAGAAAGGCGAACGCGGTTGTCGACCCGCACGGCGCCGCTCTGCCCGCCCGCGAGCGCCATTTCGACAACAACGTCAATCGTATCATTGCGATAGGTCAGCGCCCGCAGCAGCATGGGCAGACTGATGCCGGCGATCACTTCCACATGGCCGGGGCTGCACAGCCGCAGGGTGCAGTTGGACGGCGTGCCGCCCATGACATCGGTGATGACCAGCACGCCGGAGCCGTCGTCGAGCCGGATGATCGCTTCCTGGGCCGCGCGGTTGACTTCACCGGTATCCTGGTCGGCCCGCACATCGATGGCCTCCATGCGGTCAGGCCGCGCACGGAATACATGAGTGGCCGCCTCGATGAAGGCATTGCCCAGCGGCGCGTGCGTTAAAAGGAGAATCCCTATCATGATGGTTCTTTGAGAAGACCGGCCGCGGACATCGCGCGGGCACATGCCGCACTGCCTCCGGCGGTACCGGTCCTTGCAGTTACCGGTGCCTGGGCACCTGTCATTGTCATTGTCTTTCCAGCGCGTCGATGAACATGCCGGCCACATTGAATCCGGTCTGCTGTGCGATTTCCTGGAAGCAGGTCGGGCTGGTGACGTTGATCTCGGTCATGCAGTCGCCGATGATATCCAATCCTACCAGCATCAGGCCGCGTTCAAACAGGATAGGCGCAAGCGTCTCGCCGATTTCCCGGTCGCGCTCGGAGATCGGCTGGGCCACGCCGAGGCCGCCGGCGGCGAGATTGCCGCGCACTTCGCCGCCCTGGGGAATGCGCGCCAGGCAATAGGGCACGACCTGTCCGCCGATCAGCAGCACCCGCTTGTCGCCCTTGACGATGTCGGGAATGTAGCGCTGCGCCATGATGGAATGGGCGCCGTTGGATGTCAGCGTCTCGATGATGGAACCGAGGTTCATGCCGTCTTCCCTGACCCGGAAGATGCCGGTGCCGCCCATGCCGTCGAGCGGCTTGAGGATCACGTCCTTGTGCTGCGCATGGAAGGCCTTCAGCCGCGCGGCATCGCTGGTGACCAGCGTGGGCGAGGTGAATTGCGGGAACTGGGCGATCGACAGCTTTTCATTGTGGCTGCGGATCGCTTCCGGCCGGTTGAACACCCGTGCGCCCTGCCTCTCCGCGATCTCGAGCAGATAGGTGAGGTAGACGTATTCCATGTTGAACGGCGGATCCTTGCGCACCAGCACCGCGTCGAACATGTCCAGCGACACCGGGGCCGCCGGATCGGCGCGATACCATTCCTCGGCATCGCCGGTCATGGAGATGCGCGCCACGCTGGCCGTCACGCGGTCGCCCTCGAAGGCCATGTCCTTCTGCTGGAAGGCATAGACTTCATGGCCGCGCCTTGCGGCCTCGGCCATCATGGCGAAGGTGGTGTCCTTGTAGATCTTGAAGTGATCCAGCGGGTCGGCGAGGAAAGCGAATTTCATCAGTAGACTTCCGGGTTGGGATCGGTCTTTTCCAGCTCAATGGACGCGGCCAGCAGGGCCATGCGCGCGACCACGCCGTACATGTAGAAGCGGTTCGGCGGCGCGGTGCCGGGCTTGGCCTGCAGGTCGGGCAGCGCATGCTGCTGGGCGAAGGCCAGCGGCACGAAATGCGCGCCCGGCGAATTGAGGTTTTCGTCGACGCCGCGCTCGGCATGCACCCGGTAGAAGCCGCCCACCACATAGCGGTCGATCATGTAGACCACCGGTTCGGCCACCGCGTCGTTGATGTGCTCGAAGGTATGCACGCCTTCCTGGATGATGACGTCGGACACCTCCAGGCCTTCCTTGACCACCGACATCTTGTTGCGCTGCTTGCGGTTGAGGTCGCGCACTTCGCTCGCGTCCCTGACCGTCATGATGCCCATGCCGTAGGTGCCGGCGTCGGCCTTGACGATCACGAAAGGCGTTTCCTTGATGCCGTATTCCTTGTACTTCTTGCGGATCTTGGTCAGCAGCATGTCGACGTTGGTCGCCAGACATTCTTCGCCGGTGCGCTCCTGGAAGTTGATCTCGCCGCAGCGGGCGAAATACGGATTGAGCATCCAGCCGTCGACGTCGATCAGCTTGGCGAACTTCTTGACCACCTCGTCATAGGCGGCGAAGTGGTTGGTCTTGCGGCGCACCGCCCAGCCGGCATGCAGCGGCGGCAGCAGGGTTTGCTCATGCAGGCCTTCGAGCACCGAAGGGATGCCCGACGACAGGTCGTTGTTGAGCAGCACGGTGCAGGGGTCGAAATTCTTCAGGCCGAGGCGGCGGCCGTTGGCGGAGCGCTCCAGCGGCTCCAGCGTCAGCGTGCTGCCGTCGGGCAGGTCGATGTTGGTCGGTTCCTTGACGTCGTCGGACAGCGAGCCGAGCCGCACATTGAGACCGGTCTGGCGGAAGATCTGGATCAGGCGGGCGACGTTCTGCAGATAGAAGGTGTTGCGGGTATGGCGCTCGGGAATCAGCAGCAGATTCTTCGCGTCGGGGCAATATTTCTCGATGGCGGCCATGGCGGCCTGCACGGCCAGCGGCAGCATTTCCGGCGACAGGTTGTTGAAACCGCCCGGAAACAGGTTGGTGTCGACCGGCGCCAGCTTGAAACCGGCATTGCGCAAGTCCACCGAACAATAGAACGGCGGGGTATGTTCCTGCCACTCGAGACGGAACCAGCGTTCGATGGCCGGGGTCGCGGCCAGGATTTTCTTTTCAAGATCGAGTAGCGGACCATTCAGGGCCGTGACGAGGTGCGGAACCATATAAACCTTCCAAATATGAGGTGCTCTATTAAACCGGCCGGCCGTTGGCCTTGATGCCAGGCCCCAGGCCCTTCTCCCATTTGCCTGCGGCTCGCCCGGTAACGGGAAGCGGCAGATCGCGGCATGCCAGGTTTTCAAGAGAAAATCCGAGACGTTTGTCAGGCTACCGCTCGCACACCCGAGATCGGGGCGACACGGCGCTTTTCAACTCGCCGTCGCGGATTTGCCATGTCGGAACGATGTTGATTCTAATGGTAATCCTCGAACTGCGTGGACGGCTTGCGGCGGAAGTGCCAATAACATCACGGTTTGTGTGGGTACACCGGCAGGATGCACGGCGGTCTGCCGCACGATTGTTGCGTAAATGGCAAATACCGGCACAGACAGGCTGCCGCAGTTTCTGTACAGGCCGTGAAATCGGAAAGAAAAGACGCCTCCGGGGAGGCGTCTTGATCCCGCAGGGAAGCGGGAGAATGGAACCGCGCTGCCGAATGCTTACATGTGGTAAGCGGATTCGCCGTGGCTGGAGATATCGAGGCCTTCGCGCTCTTCTTCCTCCGGCACGCGCAGGCCGACGATCAGATCCACCAGCTTGAAGGCGATGAAGGCAACAACGCCGGACCAGAGTGCCGTCACCAGAACGCCTTCGAACTGAATCCAGACCTGGCCCGCGATCGAGTAGTCTTCGGCGACCTTGTTGGCAACATAGTCATAGATGCCGGTACCGCCCAGCGACGGTGCTGCGAACACGCCGGTGAGCAGCGCACCGAGGATGCCGCCGACGCCGTGCACGCCGAACACGTCGAGCGAGTCATCGGCGCCGAGCATGCGCTTGAGGCCGTTGACGCCCCAGAGGCAGACGATACCCGCCAGCAGGCCGATGACCAGTGCGCCCATCGGACCGACGAAACCGGCGCCGGGCGTGACTGCAACCAGGCCCGCGACGGCACCGGAAGCGGCGCCGAGCATCGACGGCTTGCCCTTGCCCATCCATTCGCCGAAGGACCAGGACAGCGTCGCGGCGGAAGTTGCCAGGATGGTGTTGACCAGGGCCAGGCCGGCGGCGGCGGTGGATTCATACGCCGACCCCGCATTGAAGCCGAACCAGCCCACCCACAGCAGCGATGCGCCGATCATGGTCATGGTCAGGGAGTGCGGCGCCATCGATTCCTTGCCGTAGCCGACACGCTTGCCGATGACATAGGCACCCACCAGGCCGGCGACCGCGGCATTGATGTGAACCACGGTGCCGCCGGCGAAGTCGAGCGCGCCCTTCTGGAACAGCCAGCCCGCGGTGGCAGTCGCGGCTTCGGCTGCGGCGGCATCGGTGTAGGCATCCGGGCCGGCCCAGAACCAGACCATGTGCGCGATCGGCAGATAGGAGAAGGTGAACCACAGCACGATGAACAGCAGCACGGCGGAAAACTTGATGCGCTCCGCGAATGCGCCGACGATCAGGCCGCAGGTGATGGCCGCGAAGGTTGCCTGGAAGGCCACGAACACGTACTCGGGAATGACCACGCCCTTGCTGAAGGTGGCGGCCATCGATTCGAGGTTGATCCCCTTCAGGAACAGCCGGTCGAAGGAACCGATGAAGCTTCCGCCGGTGGTGAAGGCAAGCGAATAACCGTAGATCGCCCACAATACCGTGATCAGCGAGAAGATCATGAACACCTGCATCAGGATCGACAGCATGTTCTTCGAGCGGACCAGGCCGCCGTAGAACAGGGCCAGGCCCGGGATGGTCATCAGGATCACCAGCACGGTGGCCGTCATCATCCAGGCAGTATCACCCTTGTTGGGGACCGGTGCCGCGGCAGGTGCTGCCGAGGGCGCGGCGGGTGCTGCTGCTGCAGCGGCCGCGGGTGCGGTGGCGGCCGGAGCTTCGGCGGCCGGCGCCGCGGCCTGCGCCACGACGGTGGCGGTCGCCTCGGGTTTTGCGGCTTCATCCGCAGCCAGCGCCGGCTGCGCGAAACCGACCGCGAACAGCAGCGTGCTGGTCGCGAGGAAGCTTGCAAGTAATTTCTTCATTGAAATCTCCTTAGAGGGCGTCTTTGCCGGTTTCGCCCGTGCGGATACGGACGACTTGTTGCAGGTCGTAGACGAAGATCTTGCCGTCGCCGATCTTTCCGGTACGCGCGGCACTCTCGATGGCTTCGATGGCGCGCTCGACGATGGCATCGTCGACGGCCGCTTCGATCTTGGTCTTGGGCAGGAAATCCACCACGTATTCCGCGCCGCGATACAGCTCGGTGTGGCCCTTCTGGCGGCCGAAGCCCTTGACCTCGGTCACGGTGATGCCCTGCACGCCGATCGCGGAGAGCGACTCGCGCACCTCATCCAGCTTGAAAGGTTTGATGATCGCAGTGATCAGTTTCATGATGAACCTCGACGGGGTTTAGAAAGTCTTGGAAAGCGACACGACGACCGTGCTCTTGCTCACGTCTTTCGAACGGGTGCCGCTGGCGTTCGAATAGGTGTACGAACCGGATTCCGCATTCGAGCCGACATACGCCAGGCCCAGCGTGGCGAAGCCGAAATCGCGGGAAACGCCGATCTTGTAATCGGTATAGTCGAAGGCGCCGTAGTTCTTGAACTTCTGGCGGCCGACGTGCAGGCCCAGCGTGGTCTTCTCGGCGATTTCGAAGTTGGCGTTCAGGTCGAGGTAATAGGAACCGTCGGCATTGGTGAAGCCGAAGTAGTCATCGCTGATCGCATGGCTGTACTTGGCGGAGAACCATTTGTAGGTCGCGCCGACATAGAGCTCCAGCGCATCGGGCTTGACGCCGGCGATGGATGCGCCCGGGTAGTAGTACTTCAGCAGGCCGACATCGGCGGTCAGATCGGGCATGACTTCAAACTTGTAGCCGCCGTACAGGTCCATCTCAAGGCTGGCGCCGTCGGGATACTGGTTGCCGCTGACGTTGGAGTTCCAGTTACCCACATAGAAGCCGCTGCTGTGCGCGTAATCGAAGCCGCCCTGGATGGTCGGCCTGCGGTAAGTCTGGGAAATGCCACGGAAACGATAGTCGCTTGCCAGGGTGACGTTGCCGGTAAAGGTATGCTCCGGGGCGGCGGCTGCTTGCTGTGCCGAGGCGGAAGTTGCGAATGCAGCGAAAACGGCGGCAGCAAGAATCATTTTTTTCATTGCGGTTTCCCTTTTTTGTATGAGTTGGACAGACACTGGTATTGCATATTTCCAACTACTTAGCAGGACTCATGCCACCGTTTTCATGCCACAATTGCGTTATCTTTTTTTACATTTCCCGCATGCCTGGCCGTGGAATGCACCGCATTTGGAGCCTCGCACCATTTGAGACGCACCAGACTGAAGCGCCCCGGCCCTCTCGCACCAGACGGGTGCGGTTTCTTAGAACAAGGATTGATGATGGACAAGAACAACTTCTTTAACGATCTGCAGAGCAAGATCAATCAGGTCATCGAAAACTCGCCGATGAAGGATGTCGAGAAAAACGTGAAGGCCATGATGACCCAGGGTTTCTCGAAGCTCGACCTGGTCACCCGCGAGGAATTCGAGATCCAGGCGCAGGTGCTCGCCAGAACGCGGGCCAAGCTCGAAGCGCTCGAAGCGCGCGTTGCCGAACTGGAAATCCTGCTGAAGACGCCGAAATAGACCGATGACGCTTGCAGTTCTGAAAAGCCGGGCGCTGGCAGGCATGCACGCGCCCGAAGTCACGGTGGAAGTGCATCTCGCCAACGGGCTTCCGAGCTTCACCATCGTCGGCCTTCCGGAAACCGAAGTGAAGGAATCCAAGGACCGGGTACGGGCGGCATTGCAGAATGCCCGTTTCGAGTTTCCCGCCCGCCGCATCACGGTCAATCTCGCTCCCGCCGACCTGCCGAAAGAATCCGGCCGCTTCGATCTGCCAATCGCCCTCGGTATTCTTGCCGCTTCCGAACAGATGCCGGCCGATGAACTCGGCGATTATGAATTCGCCGGCGAACTGTCATTGTCCGGCGAGCTGCGCCCCATCCGCGGCGCACTTGCCATGACTTTCGCGATGCACCGTGCCGAACATGCATCGGGAAAGCGGCGCGCATTCATCCTGCCGCGCGCCAATGCCGACGAAGCGGCGCTGGTGAGCGATGCGGTCATCCACCCGGCCGACTCCCTGCTGCAGGTCTGCGCCCACTTCGCCGCAAGGGACAGCGAAGCCAGGCTTGGCCGCCATCGTGCAAAAGCCACCGAGGCGCGGCCGGTCTATCCCGACTTTTCCGATGTCAAGGGCCAGGCGCAAGCCAAGCGGGCGCTGGAGGTTGCGGCGGCCGGGGGACACAGCGTGCTGATGGTGGGGCCGCCGGGAACCGGCAAGTCGATGCTGGCGCAGCGCTTCGCCGGCATCCTGCCGCCGATGACGGACGACGAGGCGCTGGAATCGGCCGCGGTGCAATCGCTGACCAGCGGCTTTTCCATCTCCCGCTGGAAGGCGCGTCCCTTCCGCTCGCCGCATCACACCGCTTCCGGCGTGGCACTGGTGGGAGGCGGCGGCACGCCGCGCCCGGGAGAGATTTCGCTGGCGCACCGCGGCGTGCTGTTCCTCGATGAACTGCCCGAGTTCGACCGCAAGGTACTCGAAGTGCTGAGGGAGCCGCTGGAGTCCGGGCACATCACGATTTCCCGCGCGGCCCGGCAATCGGATTTTCCTGCCCGCTTCCAGCTGATCGCGGCGATGAATCCCTGCCCTTGCGGCTATCTCGGCCATGCCGCCAACCGCTGCCGCTGCACGCCCGACATGGTGGCGCGCTACCAGGACAAGATCTCCGGTCCGCTGCTCGACCGCATCGACCTGCAGATCCAGGTCGGCGCATTGCCGCACGAGGAGTTGCTGAAGAAGGCCGAAGGCGAAAGCTCGCAATCGATCGCCGAACGCGTGCAGCGCGCCAGCGAACGGCAGCTGCGGCGCCAGGGGAAGTACAACCAGGCGCTCACCACGTCGGAGATCGACGAGTACTGCAGGCCGAATGCGGAAGGAGAGCAATTGCTGCGCACCGCAATGACCAGGCTGAACTGGTCGGCGCGCGCCTATCACCGGGTGCTGAAGGTGGCGCGCACCATTGCCGACATGGCCGGCGCCGATACCATTGCGCAGCCTCATGTGGCCGAAGCGATCCAGTATCGTCGCGCGCTGCGCGAGCAATGACACCGGCGCTTCCGCGTCGCTGCTCAGGATCGGGAACCTCTTGAGTCCACCATGCTTAATCGAATTCACCATGCGGCAGTGATCTGCTCGAATTACGAAACGTCCAGGCGCTTTTATACGGAGACGCTGGGATTGCGCGTCGTCGCGGAGAATTACCGGGCCGAGCGGGCGTCTTATAAACTGGACCTGGCCTTGCCCGACGGTTCCCGGATTGAACTCTTTTCCTTTCCTCATGCGCCTGAACGCCCTTCCTATCCCGAAGCATGCGGCTTAAGGCATTTGGCCTTTGCCGTCGAGGACATTGACGCCTGCAAGCGCCATCTCGAGCAGTGCGGCATCGAGGTTGAGCCGGTTCGCGTCGATGAATACACGAAAAGAAGATTCACGTTTTTTGCCGATCCTGATGGCTTGCCGCTTGAGCTCTACGAGGTGGATTCGTAATCTCAGGCCGGGCGAAGGCTACGCCGCTTCGCGCAGCAAGCCTGTAACGATCTGTCCCAGGCTGCGCACGGCGTTGTCGACCTCCGGCGTATGCCGCGCGCCGCAGCTCAGGCGTACGAAGGCGTCGAAGCGGCCGGAGTTGGAAAACATCGCACCGGGCGCGATCAGAATGCCCTGGCGCAGCGCCGCGTCGAATACGTGCGTTGACGGCAGCCTGCCCGGCAGCTCAAGCCACAGCGTGATGCCGCCCTGCGGCACGGTAAGCCGCGTTCCTGCCGGGAAGCTGGCCGCGATGGTTTCGGCGATCCGTTCGCGCTGCGGCCGCAATGCGGCGCGCAGCCGCCGCAGGTGACGGTCGTAGTCGGGCGAGTCCAGGAATTCCGCCGCCGCAATCTGCGACCATTCCTCGTTGTCGCGGGTCTGCGCATACTTGAGCATCGCCACCCGCGCCTGCCACTTGCCCGCCACCATCCAGCCCAGGCGCATGCCGGGCGCGAGAATCTTGTGCAGCGACGCGCAATGAATCACATTGCCGCTGCGGTCCCAGGCCTTGAGCGCCTGCAGCGGCGCATCGCCGTCGGCAAGCGCGGTATACGTGTCATCCTCGATGAGTGGAATGCCATGCTGTTCGCACAGCTGCACCAGCCGCTGCTTGTCGGCGTCCGACATGATGCTGCCCAGCGGATTCTGCAGGTGCGGAACGACAACCACCGCCTTGATGTTGCCATACGCCTGAATTGCCATTTCCAACGCATCGACCGAAATGCCGCGCGTAGCGCTGGTCGGAATTTCCAGCGCACGCAATCCGAGGCTTTCCAGTATCTGCAGCAGCCCATAGAAGGTCGGGGATTCGACCGCGACCGTATCGCCGGGCTGGGTAACGGCGCGCAGCGCAAGATTCAAGGCTTCGATGCAGCCGTGGGTGATGGTGATCTCTTCCGCCGACAGCACCATGCCGCCGCCCAGTGCCCGCTTGGCGAGCGCGGCGCGGAAATAGGCATTGCCGCCCGGCGGCGTTGCGCGCACCAGCATTTCGGGATGGCGCCGCACCGCGCGGATCGCGGCATTCTTCAGTGACTCGGCCGGATAGAATTCCGGCGCCGCGCGCGCGCCGGAAAAATTGATGCGGACGGGATGGCTGCGTCCGCGCGCGATGAAGTCCGACACCCGCGCATGGATGCCGACATACTGCGCAGGGTCAGGCGGCTTCAGGATGCTGGGTTCCTCCAGCGGCAGGATGGCGGCGCGGCACGGCTGGCGCACGAAGTAGCCGGAGCGCGGCCTTGCCTCTATCCATCCTTCATTTTCCAGCACGCGGCAGGCCTGCAGCGCCGTCGACAGACTGACTTGATGCAGGCGCATCATCGCGCGCACCGAGGGCATGCGCTCGCCGCGCGGCAGCGTGCCCGCCTTGATGGCAGCGAGGTAATGATCCGCCATCTGGCGATAAAGAGGTTGGGCGTCCATGTCGCATGATGACCTGCCGGCCATGGCCTGAACAGATATAGATTTCGACAAATCGAACAATAACAGATGCCCGTCCATTGCTCTGTTGCGATACGCTCCGGCAGCGCCTGTGCCTGTTGCGCTCATGATCCGGCTCGTACGATGGAGTCAATCCAACAGCGAGCAAAGGACTGGAATCATGGAGCGCATCGCCGATCGTTTTTTCCTGCACCGCGGACAGAGCCTGCAACTGCCTGCCGGTCAGGCTTCCGCCATCATCATTGTGAGCGGCAGGCTGTCAATGATGGGGGCCCCGCAATGGCTGGGAGAAGGCATCGTGACATCGGTCATTGCACTGGAAGGGCAGGCTCATCCGGTCGAGCCTGGTGGCTGGATCCGCCTGACCGCGCTGACGCCGGCGGAGATCATCGCTGTTCCGCGCACGCGCCGCATGCCGACTTGGCATGGCCTGCAGGAACGACTGCGTCCTGTCGTGGATGTCTGGCGCCGACGTCTCCCAGGCCGTGGCGCCTGATTGACGGCACGGCTGCGGACAAAGCATTATCATCACGTGATATCGTGCTGCATTCGCATTGCATCCATGCAATGCGAATGCAGCAAGGACATCGCCATGTTTCAGCATCCTTCCGAATTCGTTACCTTCAAGGCAAGCCCGCACCTGCCCGGCGTCGAGCTCTATTCCGCGCGCCTGGTCGATCATGCATTCGCGCCGCATGTGCATGACGGTTATTCCATCGGCGCCATCGAAGCCGGCGTCGAACGATTCCGCTACCAGGGGACCGAGCATCTGGCGCCGGCCGGCACGCTGGTGCTGCTCAATCCGGATGAGATGCACACCGGCGAGGCCGAGATCGATGCCGGCTGGACTTATCAGATGCTCTACATCGAACCGGACACGCTGCGCAGCATGGCCGGCAGCGAAGCTTTCTTCCCCGACGCCGCCGTGCATGACCCGGTGCTGGCAGGCGCTTATCAGCGAATCTTCAGGCAGATGTGGACGGCATCCGACGATCTGGCCTTCCTTTCCGGCTTCACGCAACTGGTCGATGCCATCGTCGCCCGCTACGGCCGCAACGCGCGTGACATGCGGCAGGTATCGGCGCGCGGACAGCAACGCATGGCCTCGATGCAGCGCGTGCTCGACTGCATCGAGGACCGTCTGGACGAAACGCTCAGCATCGACACCCTGGCGGCGGAGGCCGGACTGTCGGTGTTCCATTTCGTGCGCAGCTTCTCGGCGGCATTTCACGTCACCCCGCACCAGTATGTGCAGGCGCGCCGCGCTGCCCGCGCCAAACATTTGCTGGCACGGCGCGTGACGCCATCGGAAGCGGCGGCAGCGGCCGGGCTCACCGACCAGAGCCATCTGAACCGCTGGTTCAAGCGCGCCTACGGCGTCACGCCCGCGCAATATCAACAGCAAATCGGTACAAGACCGCAGGGCCCGGCGCGCCGATAATCGGTGACTCCTGCCATCCTTTCCTTCGTATCATGTTCATCGGTTTACTCTGCGCGCTCGGCGCCGGCCTGATGTGGGGCCTGGTCTTCGTTGCGCCGCTGATGCTGGGCGACTATCCCGGCCTGATCCTCTCCTTCGGACGCTATCTTGGTTTCGGCCTGATCGCGCTCGTGCCCGCCTACTTCGACCGGGGACGCATCATGGCGCTGACCCGGGCCGACTGGATCGCGGCGCTCAAGCTTTCCCTGGTCGGCAACATCCTTTATTACGCCGCGCTGGCGACCGCGATCCAGCTTGCCGATGCGCCGCTGCCGGCGATGCTGATCGGCACGCTGCCGGTGATCATTTCGATCTTCTCCAACTGGGCGCCCGGCCATCCTTCGGAAGCGGTGGCATGGCGCCGCCTTGCGCCTTCGCTGGTCATCATCTTTGCCGGACTCATGCTGGTCAATGCGAGCGAACTCGCGCACCTCGACGGTAGCCGTTCGACGGCCAGCTATGCGCTGGGCTGCCTGATCGCGCTGATCGCCCTGGCCGCATGGACCTGGTATCCGATCATGAATGCGCGCCACATGAAACAACA
The DNA here is from genome assembly GCF_008929045.1 of Noviherbaspirillum aerium. GTDB lineage: Bacteria > Pseudomonadota > Gammaproteobacteria > Burkholderiales > Burkholderiaceae_D > Noviherbaspirillum > Noviherbaspirillum aerium. The sequence goes on from NZ_VFAH01000001.1 coordinate 47,374, forward strand.
CCCTCAACTCCGTTCGTCGACATGGTCGACCGTGCAGGGACTGGCCACCTTGCCGCTCGCAGTGGCCGGTTTGATCGGCTATGGCATCTTCGATGCCGTGCAGGCCCAGGATTACGACTTTCCGCTCGGGCCGCGTCCCCTGCCCTTCATCGGCCTCATGCTGACGCTCGGCTTATGCGCCTCCTGGCTCGGCACCATGTTGTGGAACAAGGCCAGCCAGCGCCTGCCGACTTCACTGGCCGGCCAGCTGATCGTGTTCGAAACCCTGTCGGCCCTGCTGTACGCCTTCATCTGGCGCGGTGCGGCGCCGAATGCCGCGGTGCTGACCGGGATTGCCCTGCTCTGCATCGGGGTCATGCTCGGCATGCGCGCTTTCCAGCAGGCACGCAATGAAGCGGCTTCCGGGGCGGTTACGGGATAGGAACAGGCATAGGCGTAGCGGAAGCTTCAAGGCCGACCTGTTACCATGTCGGCCATGGCCTTCATTTCCCTTTCCCTCCTGCGGAAGACGCTCTTCCTTGCAAGCCTGGCATGGCTGCAGGCTTGCACGCCAACCTACAACTGGCGCGAGACGCGCGGACCGGATGCATCCTATGCGGTGCTGATGCCGGCCAAGCCGTCCTCGCATTCCCGCCCCGTCGATCTCGACGGCCTGAAGGTCACCATGACCATGACCGCTGCCGAAGTCGACGGCGTCACCTTCGCCGTCGGCACCGCGGAAGTGCCCGAAGCGGCACAGGCGGGGCCGGCGCTGGTGGCCATGAAAACCGCCATGGTGCGCAATCTCGGCGGCACGATAAAGCAGGAACGGCAACTCGCCGCACCCGCTGCTCCGGGAACGTCGGAAATCGAGGTGACGGGCCAGGGCCGCTTGATGTTGGCGCGCTTTGCCTTCCGGGATCGCCGGGTCTACCAGGCGGTCGTGGTCGGCAAGGAAAAAGAGGTATCGCGCGAAGCGGCCGATACCTTCCTTACCTCGTTCAAGCCCGGCTGATCGCCAAAGCAATGCGCATTTCCCGGCATGGTCGATGCACCGCGAAAACACGTGAAATGAACTGGGCAAGATGCCGGCAGTCTGATTTGGCAGATAGCAAAAGTAAAAACCCATGCTATGTTTTAATCATGGGAACCGCTTCGGTATCTTGCAGGCATGTCGAAACAGTGCCGGACCGGTTCCAAGAACGGACTATGGAGGTTCCATGCTGGTGAAATTCAAATCAAAGGCCGCCGCCGAAGTGCTGATGTACGAAGAGCATGCGAAGCGCATACTTGATTTGCTCCACAAGGATGTCAAGCGCGGCGTCATCACCGCCGAAGAAACGCCGCAGGCTGTCGCCAAGCTGGAGGCCGAAATCGCGGAAAGCCGCCTGCATCCGATGACGGAGGAAGTGCAGCGCGATGTTGCCGCGCATCACAATGAAAAGGGGGACGACAACGAGCATGAGCCTGTCGAGTTTGTCACCTTTGCGACACGGGCTTATCCCTTGCTCGAGATGCTGCGCGCAGCCAAGCATGAGAAGCAGGACGTCATGTGGGGCGTATAGATCGGCCGCAAGGGGTGGCCGTACGGGGGCGGCTGTAACGAAGGCGCCGCACCGCGGCAGCATGCCGCCTGCATGACAGGCTATAGCGGCCGCCTCATGCCCGATGCATCGGGGAGGCAGGCCTGCGAACATGGGCAGCCGGTCCGGGCCGCGGCCTGCTGCAGGCTTGCTACCGCCTGATGCGCTCGATGCGATGGTCCCTTACTTCCAGCCATGCGGCCGCAGTCGCCATGCCGGAGCGCACCGCCGCCCGGAGCATGAAGCCCATCCATCCCGCTGAACCCGTCTTTCCTGTAGCGGCGGCCATTGCGGCTACAATTCGTCTTTGGGCGAAGCAAACGCCTTATTTATCTGACATCTAGCGAGGCGCATCCGCATCATGGACCTGTTCGGCATCTACAACTTCAGCCTGTTTATCATGGCCGTGCTCCTGCTCAATGCGACACCCGGCCCTGACACCGCCTACATCATAGGACGCAGCATTGCACAGGGACGTACCGCCGGCATCCTGTCGGCGCTCGGGATTTCCGCCGGCTGCTGCGTCCATGCGCTGGCGTCGGCCATCGGCCTGAGCGCGGTGATCGCCGCCTCGGCCACCGCCTTTACCGTGATCAAGCTGGCCGGCGGCGCTTATCTCGTCTATCTCGGCCTGCGCATGATTTTCAGCAAATCCGCCGCCGCAACGGCCGGCGGCGCGCCGGTGGAAAACACCCGCTCATTGCGCACCATCTTCTGGCAAGCCATGCTGACGAATGTCCTCAACCCCAAGGTCGTGCTGTTTTTCCTGGCATTCATTCCGCAATTCGTGCATGCCGAATCCAGCCAGAAAACCATGGGATTCCTGCTGCTGGGGATCGTATTTACCCTGATCAGTACCGTATGGAACAGCGGCACCGCTTTCCTGGCCGGCACGCTGGCGCGCCGCGCCGGGCGCAATCCGCGCTTCAAGCTGTGGCTGGAACGCACCGTCGGCACCGCCTTCGTCGGCCTCGGCGTCAAACTGGCACTGACACGCCAGTAACATCCCCCGGCAGCCATGACGTGCCTTTGACGTTAATGAGGCAGGCCCTGGAATGCTGCGAAATTGATAAAAGCAAGCACCTTTAAACAACGCGCAGCATCTTGCGCCATTGCCCCTACAGTCCGTGTCGAAATCCATTCTTAAAAATGATTCCCTGGCCTTCAGCCTTCTGGGCGCCGCTCGCGCAGTGGCCAAGGTCAAGGCAGGAACCGCCCTGCCGCAGGCACTCGCCGCCATCTCCGGACAGCTCAATCCACCGCTGCAGGCGAGGGGCGCGATGCAGGATATCGCCTACCGCACGATGCGTCGCCTGGGCCAGGCCGAAGCATTGCTCGCCATCCTGGCTAGCAAGCCGCCCTCCCCCGCTGAATTGCACGGCCTGCTCTGCTGCTCCCTGGCCCTGATGCTGTATTCCGATGACGATGCGCCGTACGAAGACTTTACCGTGGTCGACCAGGCCGTCACCGCCGCCAGCGCCGACCCCGCCATTGCCCATGCGAAGGGCATGGTGAACGCGGTGCTGCGCCGTTTCCTGCGCGAGCGCGCCGTCCTGCTGCAACAGATCGGCAGCCAGCCCGCCGCGAAATGGAATTATCCGAACTGGTGGATCGATACGGTACGGCAAGCCCATCCTTCCCAATGGGAAGCCATTCTCGGCGCAGGCAACAGCGCGCCGCCGCTGACGCTGCGGGTCAATCGCCGCAAGACCGGCCGGGACGCTTACCTGCAGCTGCTTGCCGCGCAAGGCATGGCCGCGAGCGCGCTCGGACCTTTCGCGGTTCGGCTGGAGCGTCCCGTGCCGGTGTCGCAGATTCCCGGCTTCGCGGAGGGCATGGTATCGGTGCAGGATGCGGCCGCCCAGCTCGCTGCGCCGTTGCTGGATGTGCAGGACGGCATGCGCGTGCTTGACGCCTGCGCGGCGCCGGGAGGCAAGACCGGACACTTGCTGGAACAGGCCGACATCGACCTGCTCGCGCTCGACAGCGACGCCCTGCGCCTCAAGCGTATCGACGACAACCTGCAGCGCCTGCAGCTCAAGGCAATGCTGCGGCAAGGCGATGCCGCCGGCAGCCAATGGTGGGATGGCAAGCCATTCGACCGCATATTGGCCGATGTTCCCTGCACCGCCTCAGGCATCGTACGCCGCCACCCCGACATCCGCTGGCTGCGCCGCAAGGGCGACGCCTTGCAGCTGGCGACGCTGTCGGCGCGCATCCTGGACAATCTGTGGCGCATGCTGCGCCCCGACGGCAAGCTGCTGTTCGTGACCTGCTCGCTGTGGCCGCAGGAGTCGGAAATGCAGGCCGCGGCCTTTGCCAAGAGAAATGGCGCGTTGCGGCTGGAGGCGCCGGGACAGCTGCTCCCTGTTGCGCGGGAAGAGCAGGATCACGACGGCTTGTTCTATGCGCTATTCCAAAAGGGTGGCCTCTGATAGTATCTTTGACAAGAAATGGTCTTCGCTGGAAGGATGCATGAATACAAACAATTGCAGCTTTGGCAGCCTTGGCAGCCTTGGCGGAACAGTTCAGGCGATCCGGGAACAGGCAGGCACGGTATCCGGTAAGGGATGCCGCCGACGCGGCAGTCTTCCGGCCGTCGTTGCTACAATGCCGGACCGGTCCTGATTGTGGCTGGCATGCATTTTCCTTTCCATTTCTGACTGCGGCACGATTCGAGTGACTCATCGCTTCTTCCGATTCCTGGCCGGCTGGTTCATCGCCACAATGCTGCTGTCGCCGTTTGCATTGTCTTCCGCACATGCGGCCGAAGGCGTCGACATCACCCGCGCCAGCCTCGAAAGCACCGAAGATGGCTACCGGCTGTCGCTGGGGTTTTCCTTCGAGCTGACCCGCAGCCTGGAGGATGCGGTGACCCGCGGCATTCCGCTGTATTTCACGACCGATGTCCAGCTCACGCGGCCGCGGTGGTACTGGTTTGATGAAAAAACCATCAATGCCTCCCAGACCATCCGCATCTCCTACAATGTACTGACGCACCAGTACCATGCCTCAATCAGCGGGCTGCTGCAGCAAAGCTTCAACACGCTCGATGATGCGCTGTCGCTGGTACGGCGACCCAGCCGCTGGATCATCGCCGAGAGGGGAGCGCTCAAACCAGGCGAGGTCTACCATGTCGCGGTCCGCATGGGTCTGGATGTGGCGCGCCTGCCCAAGCCGTTTCAGGTGCATGCGCTCAACAGTTCCGACTGGCGGTTTTCGTCCGACTGGCATCAGTTCACTTTCAAGGCTGAATAAGCGTGCAGCGTTTCCTTCGATATTTCCTGGTAGTCGGCGGCGCCATCGTCAGCATCCTGCTGTTCCTGCTCGCGTCCGCCTCCGAAAATTCGGCATTCTTCGATCGCCACTATCCGGAGCTGCTGGTACTCAACGGCGTCATCGCCGTGTCGCTGCTGGCTCTGGTGGCGCTGCTGCTGCTGCGTCTGTACAAGGGATACAAGCGGCGCGAATTCGGCTCCCGCCTCATGGCCCGCCTGGTGCTGCTGTTTGCGGTCATCGGCATCCTGCCCGGCGCGGTGATCTATACGGTGTCGGTGCAGTTCGTGTCGCGTTCCATCGAATCCTGGTTCGACGTGCGGGTGGAATCGGCGCTGGAAGCCGGCCTGACGCTGGGCCGCACCGCCCTCGATGCCTCGCTCACCGACCTGCATGCCAAGGCGCGCAGCATGGCGCTGGAACTGTCCGAGATGACGGAAGCAACCCAGGTGACCCAATTGTCGAGACTGCGTGACCAAAGTCAAACGCAGGAAGCAACCATCGTCACCTCCAGCGGTCAAATCGTCGCGACTGTCGGCGGACGTCTCGGCGTCCTCATTCCGGACCTGCCCACTGCCGCGATGCTGCGCCAGGCGCGCATGACACGGGGCTATACCGCCATTGAAGGCGGTCCCGAGCTACACGAATCCACGGTCAAGGAAAATCAAAGCGGCAATGCACAACAACAGGACGCAACATCGAATGCTGCCAGCGCTGCCGGCGATCTGCGCTTACGCGTGGTAGTCGCCCTGCCTTCCGCCGGCGACGGCCTGAGCCTGCAGTCGGAATCGCGCTACCTGCAATTGCTGCAACCCGCGCCTTCGCACCTGGCAACCAATGCCGAAGCCCTGCGCGCGGCCTACAGCGAATACCAGGAGCGCTCGCTTGCCCGAACCGGCCTGCGCAAGATTTATATCGTCACGCTGACACTCACCCTGCTTCTCGCCATCTTCGGCGCTATCGCGGCAGCCTTCCTTATCGCCGGCGACCTTGCCCAGCCCTTGCTGGTTCTGGCCGAAGGCACCAAGGCGGTTGCCGAAGGCAATCTGTCGCCGCGTCCCATCGTGGCCACCTCCGATGAACTCGGGACCCTGACGCAATCGTTCAATACGATGACGCGCCAGCTGTCGGAAGCGCGCGCATCGGTCGAGCGCAATCGCGCGGCGCTGGAGAACGCGAAGGCCTACCTGGAGTCGGTACTGGCCAACATGTCGGCGGGCGTGATGGTGCTCGACGGACAATTCAGGCTCGTCACCTGCAACGAGTCGGTCGAACGCATCCTGCACCAGGATTTCAATGCGCATATCGGCAAGCCGCTGTCGGCGATAGATGGTCTCGAACCCATGGCCAATGCGATTACCAAGGCATTCTCGGAGCGGCGCGCCCAGTTGGCGGGGGCCGCCGAACATGACGGCGAACTGCATTGGCAAAAACAGATCGAAGTGCCGCGCCGCACCGGCACCTCGGAAGCGGACAACGACATCACGCTGCTGGCACGCGGCTCCTACCTGCCGATTACCGGCGGCAAGGGTTATATCGTCGTCTTTGACGACATCTCGGAAGTGATCTCCGCACAGCGCTCGATTGCCTGGGGTGAGGTCGCGCGCCGCCTGGCGCATGAAATCAAGAATCCGCTGACGCCGATCCAGCTTTCGGCCGAGCGCCTGCAGATGAAACTCGAGTCCAAGCTTGCCGAAACCGATGCCGCGATGCTGACGAGAAGCACCGCCACCATCGTCAACCAGGTTTCGGCCATGAAACGCATGGTCGACGACTTCCGGGATTATGCCAAGACGCCGCCGGCCGTGCTGTCGCCGCTCAACCTGAATGCACTGGTCGAGGAAATTCTGCATCTTTACATGAATGGCGATGAACGCGATGTGATCCACGCTTCGCTGGCGTCCGACTTGCCGAACGTCATGGGCGACGAGACCCAGTTGCGCCAGATCATTCACAACCTGCTGCAGAATGCGCAGGATGCCATCGCCGATCGCGGACCAACGTCCGAGCCCGCGCGCATCGAAGTCGTCACCGAAACCGTTCACTATGAAGGGTCGGATGGCGGCTCGCAAATGGCGGTACGCATATCGGTTACCGATAACGGCCCCGGTTTTTCCGCGAAGATCATTTCGCGCGCTTTCGAACCGTACGTAACCTCCAAGGCACGCGGCACCGGACTCGGCCTGGCGATGGTGAAGAAGATCGTCGATGAACACGGCGGAAAAATTGACATCAAAAACCGAACAAGCGGAAATGGTGCAAAAGTGTCAATTTTGCTGTTAAAGTTAGCCCCGAGTTCAGACGGTGTTATTGCAAGCTTGCAGGCTGGAACGGCAGCATGAGTCGCCATGCGGGCCACAATACTCGGCGACAATGTAAGTAGATAAGGTAAGCATATGGCAAATATTCTGGTGGTCGATGATGAAATGGGCATCCGGGAATTGCTCTCGGAAATCCTTGGCGACGAAGGTCATGTCGTCACTACGGCAGAAAACGCGCAGCAGGCGCGCGAAGCACGGGCGCAGGCAACCCCGGATCTGGTCCTGCTCGATATCTGGATGCCTGATACGGACGGCGTGACTTTGCTCAAGGAATGGCAGCGTGACGGCATGCTGACCATGCCCGTCATCATGATGTCGGGGCACGCCACAATTGATACTGCCGTTGAGGCAACGCGGATAGGCGCTCTGAATTTTCTTGAGAAGCCCATCGCTTTGCAAAAATTACTGAAAGCGGTACAACAAGGGCTGACACGCACCCCGGAAACCATCCGGCCCGCCGCACCGGTCTACCAGCCGCGGCCGGTATTGGCGCCGACGGAAGAAGTTGCGGTAGTGACACCCTATGCGCAAGCCATGTCCGCAGGCGTCGCCACCGCCGCGCCCCTGGCCCAGCCTGCGCCGCCGGTGGAAACACCGCTATTCGGCGTCTCGTTCGACATGCCGCTGCGCGAAGCCCGCGACGCATTCGAGCGCGCCTACTTCGAGCACCATCTGGTTCGCGAAGGCGGCAGCATGACCCGTGTTGCAGAAAAGACAGGCCTGGAACGTACCCATCTTTACCGCAAGCTCAAGCAGCTGGGTGTCGAACCGAGCAAGGCGGCAAGAAAAGGACAATAAAGGGTGATTGCCACTACCCTTGTCACCGGATCGACACCCGCCCGGCGTGAAGCCGCCATCGCGCAGGCACTCGACAACTCGTCCGATGTTGCGGTCATTCTTGAAGGGCTTCCGGACGGCTTGCAGCCGCTCGAAGACCTCCGCCACCTATCCGGTCTGCAGGTCGCCCGGATCGCGCCGGGCTGCCTTTGCTGCACCGGCAACCTCACCATGCGTGTCACCCTCAATCGCATGCTGCGTCGCCACCCTGGCCGGCTATATATCGGACTGTCGACCGCCGATCACCTCGCCCGGATCCGCGAGTTCCTGGAGCAGCCGCCTTATTCGTCGCTCATGGTGTTGACCCACGACATGACTGCATGAAAATCTTACCTGCACCAGCACCGCGAAATTTACCGATCTCACGTCTGGCGCAAACTCCTTGATGGGATGGCTTGAAAAGAAGTGGGGTGGCCCCATTTTTGCATCGTAGGGTACTGGGTCACCAGAATAATTCCCCTAACAAGGAGCGCAACATGAACTTAATCTACAACAGCGAGCAGTATAGCGTCGTGGAGTTTGGTGCTGACGACGGCCGGGAGGCCTTGCGCTTTGGCGGATATGAGATTATGGACAAATCCGGCAAACGCGAGATCTTCATCGGCGGAACGCTGGCAAGATCATTCCGCGAAGAAGTGGAAAACCTTATTGCAACCGAACCGAGCGTTGAAGAAATCGACGACTTCCTCGGTAAATACGATGAACTGATGCGTCAACCTGTGACCCTGCATTAAGCAGGACGATGGCATGCCATGAAATGCTCGCATTCATGGCATGCCATTGACATCACGGATGCCAAGGCCATTGTCATGGATAGGCATCATCACCTGTCGTTGATCCGATCTCTACCCTGTGCCTGAATGCTGCCGTATGGCATGATGACGGCATTGCAAACGACACCCTTCCAGATCAAGACCTGCCCTACCGCACATTCTGCGGTGCGGCTTTCTGTTGCCTGATCGATGGGGCGTCATTTTTGAGTCGGGAATGGATCAGCTCAGCGAATTGAAGGCATTCTGTCGCGTGGTGGAAGCCGGCAGCTTCTCGGCTGCGGCAGCGGCGGTCAATGTGTCGCATACGGTGGTGTCGAGACAAGTACGGCAACTGGAAAACCGGCTGGGCGTGCAGCTGCTCAACCGCACCACGCGCAAGCTTGCATTGACCGAACCAGGACGCAGCTATTATGAGCGCGCGCGCCGCATCCTGGACGATCTGCAGGATGCCGACCTGGCCATGGCGCAGCACCATTCCACGCCCGCCGGGCGACTGCGGATCAACGCACCCATGGCATTCGGCACACTCGATCTCGCCCTGTGGCTGCCGCGCTTCCTGGATCGCTATCCCGAGCTTCAGGTTGAACTTGTCTGCAACGACCGCCATGTCGATCTCATTGAAGACGGCTTCGATGTAGGCCTTCGGCTGGCCCGCGACATGCCTGATTCCACGCTGGTTGCCAGAAAGCTGGCGACCATGACGACCCTGCTGGTCGCGTCGCCCTCGTACCTGCAGCGGCACGGGACGCCTGTGGTTCCCGCCGATCTCGCACGGCATAACTGCCTGACCTACACTATCGTACCGCGGCCCCAGGAATGGACATTCGTCATGCCCGATGGCGACCTGCACAGCGTCACCGTGCGTGGCAGCCTGCAGGCAAACACCGGCGTGGCGCTGCGGCAGGCGGCTCTGGGCGGCATAGGGATTGCGACCACCGCTTCTTTCATTGTGCAGAACGATCTTGCGCAGGAAAGCCTGATACCGGTGCTGCCCGGCTATCCGATGCGATCGCGCAGCCTTTATGCGGTCTACCCGCAAAGCCATCATCTGCCTGCCAAGGTACGGGCATTCGTCGAATTTGCTGCCGATATCTATCGCCAGCCCGCCTGGAGTTAACTCGTCTACACATGTTCGCCAATTCCAGCCCCATCAGCAGTGCGCAAACCGCCATACACGAGCAACTGCTTGGGCTCGTCGACAGGCATGCGCGAACACAGTTTCTCAAGCCCATCCTCAACTACAATCGTGAGGCCTTCGAGCTTAGTCTTTCAGCCTGGAAGGAGGCCGGCGAAGCACCGCTCATACTTGATGCTGGATGCGGAGTCGGCCTTTCGACGCTGCACCTGGCGGCTCGCTATCCTGACCATTTCGTGATCGGCGTCGATCAATCGGCCGACCGGCTTGCGCGCATGACCGCATGGCAGGGCGACATGCCCTCCAACCAAATCCGGGTGCGCGCCGATCTCATCGACTACTGGCGCCTGATGGTCATGTCAGGCGTACGACCTGCTCGGCACTATATTCTCTACCCCAATCCCTGGCCGAAGATCGGGCATATTGCCCGGCGCTGGCATGGCCACGCGGTGTTTCCCGCAGTGGCGGCGCTCGGCGGCGAGCTGGAATGCCGAAGCAACTGGCGAATCTATATCGAGGAATTCGCCGCCGCACTCAATCGACTGACAGGGTATTCGATTGCCTGCGAAGCTTTCGAACCACAGCATCCGATTACACCATTCGAGCAAAAATACCTGATGTCCGGACACCGCTTATGGCGTTGCCGCGCATCGATTCCTTCGACGACGTGATGTCGTCGACTACGCACCGAAAGGGAGGATCAAGCTCTTTTAACATTGCTTTGACAGAAAGCAAACGGGTATCCGGTTCTGTGGAAATCCCCTATTTATGGCATTGTTCGGCCTGGTAAAAGGCGCTAAGCTCGACCGATAAAAGCTTTATAGACTCTTTGCCAACGACAATCGTCGAGGCCTTCCCTGAAATTGTTTGCTGCGCGGCTGCACGCGAGCGTGCATGACGTGTAAAACGTTTCTGCGCTGGTCAGACGCCTCGACAAGCATCGACAAGAAGGTATTGTGAAATGCTTTATGCGTCCACTTCTGCACCCACGGCCCAACCTGTGCTCGTACTGCGACTGACCGGCCGCAATGGACAGCCATGCTATTACACTGAAACCCTTCGAAAGCAAGGGCTCAACCTGGTTGAGTGCTTCGACTTCGATGCGGCACAGGATGCCATGACAGCCGGATGCCGTGTCGGCCTCCTCATCCTTAATCAGGAAAGCGACCTGCACTATCTCGACAAGTGCGAACCCTTCGTCAGCAACAACCGCATCACCTGGGTGGCACTGGTTGCCCAGGGCCTGATTTCGCAGCCGCGCATGCGCAGTTTCATTGGTGAGCATCTGTTCAATTTCATCACGCTGCCGGCCCAGCTCGATCATATCGTGCTGACGCTGCGCCACGCCTGGGGCATGGCTTACCTGCGCGATGTCAGCCAGGAAGCGCTCTCTCCGCCGCAGCTCGTCGCCGACGGCGAGTTTGCGATGGTAGGAAAGACACCGCAGATGCTGCAACTGTTCAGCCAGTTGCAGAAGGTTGCCCGTACTGATGCTTCCGTCCTGATCACCGGCCCGTCCGGCACCGGCAAGGAACTGGCGGCCTTATCGATACATCGCCAGTCGGCACGCAAGAATGCGCCCTTCGTCGCAGTCAATTGCGGCGCCATCGCACCGCAGTTATTCCAGTCCGAACTGTTCGGATATGAGAAAGGCGCCTTCACCGGCGCCGGCCAGCGCAAGATCGGGCGTATCGAAGCGGCTCAGGGCGGCACCCTCTTCCTCGATGAGATTGGCGATATGCCGTTCGACATGCAGGTCAACCTGCTGCGCTTCCTGCAGGAAAAGACGATAGAACGCGTCGGCGGCACCGAGAGCCTGGAGATCGATGTGCGCGTCATTGCGGCAACCCATGTCGATTTGAGCGAAGCCGTACGGCAGGGACGTTTCCGCGAAGACCTTTACTACCGCATCAATGTGGTCTGCATCTCGATGCCGCAATTGGCGGATCGCGGCCAGGACATTGAAGACATCGCGAAATACTATTTCAAGAAGTTCGCCGTCATGCACAACCGCAGCCTGCGCGGATTTTCCAAAGCGGCCATGAACTCCATGCTCAGCCATAGCTGGCCAGGCAACGTGCGAGAACTGGTCAACCGGGTCCAGCGCGCCACCGTCATGGCTGAAGGCCGCTTCATACAGCCTGAAGACCTCGGTTTCGAACGCGGCACGGAACAAACGCCGCTCATGTCGCTGGAAGATGCACGGGCCGCAGCGGAACGCACAATGATACGGCGCGCACTCTCGCAGTCGCGCAACCAGATATCGCGCGCCGCGACACTGCTTGGTGTTTCGCGAGTGACGCTTTACCGGCTGATTGAGAAATACAATATTCGTCCGGAAGTCATGTCGACGGCCAGGCCGCCCTATGCTGGCGGACCAAAACACGACATCGAACTTCACAAATAAAAACATTGGGGGTGCTGCAAGCCTTGTTCGGCTCGCAGCATGCGTATCTGCAAAGTGAATTGCAAGTGGATAACCGCCAATGCGCGATGAGGTTTCCGTCTCACGGGAGCGAACACCCGCAACTCCCTTCCAACATGCATGGTGCGCCGGCGACGAAGTATCTCCACATCGGCTCAGAAGCACATAGACACGGCCTCGTAACAAACTGATACCAATCCCAAGTCAAACCATGCCATGAAATCGATGGATTTTTTTGACCGGCAAGGCATGACGGCGAAGACTGTGCAGACGTATGGCAAGGAGGTACAACGCGCCAAGCGGCATGTTGATAGACGCTCCTATGCAGATCATCGCGCTGCGATGCGGAGCTTGCAAGATGCTATTTTCGACCGGACAGCTTGCCACTGAACGAGCGGTGCCAGCCTGAATGAGGTCGCTCCGTGACGGAAGTGTCTCAGTCACGAAGCGTGGAGCTTCACGCCGTCAACTTGACGCGTGAGGCAGGACAATAAACTACATGGTGGTACTTCCTGGCGGGGCATGAGTACCGCCGCTGGCCTGACCTTCGGCTGCCAGCCCGCGCAGTACTTCGGCCAATCTTCCTGCCGCCGCCGTAGAAGCCCATGGTCGCCCATGGATCAGATACAGCATGGTTTTGTAGGTGCGCTTGTCACCGAGCGGCAATCGTACAAGCGTGCCTTCATCCAGCCACCTGCGAATGCGATGCTCGGGAAGCCATGCGTATCCCAGCTTTTCCGTTACCGCCTGGACGACGGTGTCCAGACTGCTCATGGCCCATCTCCGCGTCGGCTTGGATGCGCCCGCTCCTCGGTCGCGTTCGAACGCATGGCCGATACCGACATGCACGTGGTGGGCGAGATCGGCGGCGGTGACATCACGGCCGAGGCGAAGAAGGGGATGATCCGGATGGGCGACTGGCAGATGCTCGACCTCAACCAGCGGTTCGCCCAAAAATCCCAGCGGGACGCGTTCGCTGATGGCGAGATCGACGTTCAGATCGCGCAGTACATCTTCCGCCTGCAGCGTATCGACCTCGCTGAGCTTGACATGGCTGGCGGCACGCCCGATTTTGGAAAAGTCGCTGAGGGCGCGCATCAGGAGATGCGGCGGAAAATTATGATCCACTACCAGCCGCACTTCACCGCCATAACCCTGCCCGAGATTTTTGGCGAAGTTCTCCAGTTCGATAGCCTCCTTCAGCACATGGCGGGAACGATCCAGCAGCGCCCGCCCCTCCGGCGTCAGGTTTGCCTTACGGCCTTCAATGCGCAATAACGAGGTACCCAGCTGCTCCTGCAGCTTGGACACGGTATAGCTGATGGTGGACTGACTCAGATGCAGGGACTTGGCAGCCTCGGCGAAACCTCCGCAATCAATTACTGCGTGAAAGATGCGCCACTGCTTCAAGCTGACGTAGATGTTATGAATATCATGTGGCCGTGAACGGAAGGTTGCCCGCGGTGCTTCCAGCCGCGCCGGCTGACTTAAGGGCTGAGTTCTCAATTGCGTCATCTATTTCATCCTTTATCTTTCGACGAATCGTGAGTAGTGCTGGCCTATGCAAAGCTATCCGGGTCTACCAATACCTCACTCAGGCAGGCCCCTTGGCTTGCCGTGATGTAGCAATTCCCAAGCCTGCATGGCAACCCATTGATTTATCAGAGTTAATTTGAGCCGGCACAGAAAGCTTGTCCAGATGTGTAACACTTCGACTTATCGAAAGTAGTTGAAGCTGAATGCCGCTTCATGAAATGAATCCTTGCAGCGATAAGTCCATCCTTCATGTTGCGGCGTGGAAGCAAATGGCATGTATGTCGGGAAATGTTTACCCGGATCACATGGAAAATACCGGCCAACCTGCACCACAAACAAAAAATATGTCAGCGTAATCAAACTACATCTGAGCGGCTTTTCTTGCTTCGTTCTCAACGTACATTCTTATGCGCGTTAGGGTGCCCGTCCGAATGTGTAAAGACAGTTTGATGACTTGCAGGCTACCGCGTGCCAGCAGCTGGTTGACTCATCGTGAAGAATATAAACGCCCCTCATGGGACAAAGCCGATTGAAGCCGGGAAACGCATGACTGGCTGGGTGGGGATAAAAAGCCCGCCACTACGACTTGCAGCATGTAGTGACGGGAACCGGAGAGTGAAAGCGGCGCGGGTACGGCAAGAGTAAGGGAGACCGACTTGCAATGGCACTGTCGAAGATGAACGCGTTGCAGTGGCCCGCCTGCCTGAAGCTTGCGCACACTTTTGCAAGACCTATGCCGGATCACACAAGGCCTTGATTTCCTTGGTCTATTTCTTGGAATCGGAAAAAACGGCGGCGGATCCGGTCCATTGATGTATAGCCGCGAAACAGACGACAGCAATCATGGGAGGACGCATGGCAACCACATTTTCCTTAGCATGCGCTTCCTTCATGAAGTACAACTAAAGCGAGTCCCGTCTTTCATTTGCGCCTTGCGCAAAAAAACCTAATAATTTCCTTCTACTGTTTAATGATGAGAAATAATAGGAGCCGGGATGGATCGCTTGCAGTCAATGCGCGTATTCGCAAAAGTCGTGGAACAAGGTGGCTTTGCGCGCGCCGCGCAAGCACTGGATTTATCCAATGCGGTCGTGACGAGGCATGTGGCCGATCTTGAAGAGCATCTTGGCACAAGGCTGCTGAATCGCACGACACGCAAACTTTCGCTAACGGAAACCGGGCATGCCTACCTCGAACGCGTGCTCCAGATCCTCCAGGAAATTGAAGATGCGGAAGCCATCGCATCCGCACAGTCTAAGAAGCCGAGTGGCGTTTTGCGCATTTATTCCCATCTGGGATTCGGGCAACAACAACTTGCGCATCTGCTACCGGCGTTTGCTAGCCAGTTTCCCGACGTGACGCTTGATGTAACACTTTCGGACAAGACGGTCGACTTGGTGGAAGACCGCTTCGATGTCGGCATCTTCATTGATTTCCAGAAATTCGACTCCAGCATGATCGCGCGGCAATTGGCGGTGTCCGAAGCCTTGCTCTGTGCTTCACCCGATTACGTGAGACGCCATGGCGCGCCTGAGGAGCTCGACGACATCTCGCGTCATTCCTGCCTGAATTTTTCCTATGAACAATTGCGCCACCATTGGCCGGTGAAGGGCGCGGACGGCAGCACCATCAATATTCCTGTCACCGGCAAGGTGGTATCCAACAACGGCGACCTGCTGCGGCAGTGCGCACTTGCAGGAATGGGCATTACGATCCGGCCCTCGTTCGCCCTCGGTGACGATCTTGCCGCAGGACGTCTGGTGAGATTGCTGCCCGATCATCACCTTGGCCAGTTGCCGGTCATGCTGGTCTATCCGAGCAGGCGGCTGCTGTCGGCAAAAGTGCGCAGCTTCGTCGATTTCATGGCGCGCCAGTTTCCCCGTCCGGAGGACGATCCGTGGCAGTCGCGCGCGATGCAGGGGGACACGCGGACAGCGGCAGGTTGACATCCGCTTTCCGGAATCTCCACCCGCCTGCCGTTGTCATGAACATGGTATGTTGTTACGACCCTGATTGACCGATCAACCATTCCATTCATCTCGTTTATTTCATGTGCCAGCTTCTTGGAATGAACTGCAATGTGCCGACCGACATTGTGTTCAGCTTTACCGGTTTTGCAACGCGGGGCGGCCGCACCGATGTCCATCACGACGGTTGGGGTATTGCTTTCTTTGAAGGCGCCGGGGTCCGCCATTTCGTTGACCATGAGGCGGCAATCGCTTCCCCGGTCGCAGACCTGATCAAGCGCTGGCCGATCAAGTCTAAGAACGTGATCGCGCACATACGCAAGGCAACACAAGGCAGGATCGCCCTGGAAAATTGCCATCCTTTCGTGCGGGAATTATGGGGACGCTATTGGGTTTTTGCCCATAACGGTGATCTCAAAAACTTTGCGCCGGAGCTCAACGGCGCCTTCCGGCCGGTGGGTAATACCGATAGCGAGATGGCGTTTTGCTATCTGCTGCAGGAAATGCGGCGGCGTTTCGGCGGGACACCTCCTGCGCTTCCCGAACTGGCTGCCGCCCTGCGCGAACTGACCGGCGAAATCGCTTCGCATGGCGCTTTCAACATGATGCTGTCCGACGGTTCGGCCCTGTTCGCGCATTGCTCGACCAATCTGCATTACATCGTACGCAAGTATCCGTTCGCCACCGCCAAGCTGTCCGACGAGGACATGAGCGTCGATTTTTCGCAAGTCACCACACCCAGCGACCGTGTCGCCGTCATCGTGACGGCGCCCCTCACCGACAATGAGACGTGGACGCAATTCCAGCAAGGGGAGATGATCGTCTTTATCGAGGGTGAACCTGTTGCACTGTAAGTAGTCCTGATTCGCCAGTGCTGACATGAAACGTGCGGTGCACAATCGAAAGTTGCACCTTGGCAATTAAAAATAGGCTAAAGTGTCAACAAAGAATCGAAGGCTACCCAGCGACGGCTTTCCCAAGCGAAGTGCGAAGAGGCCGTATGCGTTGGCGCTTGACGTCCGTGACTGAAGTTCGTATCCGGATCACGGCGCTGACCCATACGACCTGTGCGCACTTCCCCGGCAGCAGGCTGGCCCAAAGCGCAATACGACTCCAGGAAGGCGAGACAACACGCGATGATTGCCACCCTCATGCCGAATGAAAATCCAGCGATTCCCTTGCGCGTCCGTGAATTTTTCCTCGCCCGCCAACCGATCCTCGACCGCAACCAATCCCTGGTAGCGTATGAACTCCTGTTCCGGAACGCCGCCAGCGGCCCGGCACGGGTAACCAGCGACCTTTCCGCGACCGCGTCGGTCATTGCCCACACGTCCCAGCTGGGAATGGAAAAAGTCGTCGGCGAGTCGCTCGGCTATATCAATGTCGATGCCGCAGTGCTGATGAGCGATATCTTCCAGTTCCTGCCGCGCGAAAAGGTGGTGCTGGAAATCGTGGAGACCCTGAAGGTCACGCCGGAAATCCTCGACCGCGTCGGACAGCTGGTCAAGGCCGGCTTCCGGTTTGCGCTGGACGATGTCATCACCGACGGCGACGATGTGCGCCAGCTGCTGCCGCTGGTCGAGATCGTCAAGTTCGATCTGCGCGACATGCCCTTGTCCGCCCTGCTCAAGCTGACTGCGCAATTCAAGGCCGCCGGCAAGAAGCTGCTTGCCGAGAAAGTCGAAACGCCCGAACAGTTCAAGACCTGCCTCGATCTCGGCTTTGATTATTTCCAGGGCTACTATTTCGCCAAGCCGGTGATCCTGAGCGGCAAGAAACTGTCGCCGTCGCAGCTTGCGATCATGCACCTGATGAACCAGATCCGTTCAGACGCCGACACTGCCGACATCGAAAGCAGCGTCAAGAAGGATGTCACCCTCTGCTTCAACCTGCTGAGGCTGGTGAATTCGCCAGCGATCGGGGCGGGGCGCCGCATCGACTCCGTCAGCCAGGCGCTCATGCTGCTGGGCCGCAATCAGCTGCAGCGGTGGCTGCAAATCATGCTGTATGCCGAACCATGCAAGAAGGGCCACAACATGACGCCCCTGCTGACGCTGGCGGCCACCCGCGGCAAGCTGCTCGAGCTGATTGCCCAGCAGGTCGATCCGCGCAACCGCGCGCTGGCGGATACGGCCTTCACCGTCGGCATCATGTCGCTGATGGATAGCCTGTTCAGCATACCGATGGCCCAGATCCTGGAACAGATATCTGTCGTCGACGAAGTCAGCAATGCCCTGCTGTACCGCACCGGCCCTTACGGGGAAATGCTGCGCCTGGCCGAACACATGGAGCGCGTGGAAGAAGCAGGTTCCATGCTGGATGACCTGATCCTTCGCTTCCAGCTGTCGGACCACGACCTCTACCATCTGCAGCTGTCCGCCTTCGAATGGGGCGACAACGTGGCCCGCAGCACCTGCTGAACCGATAGCTTGCTTTTGCGGAACCCGGGCATCCTGTTACGGACGCCCGGGTCTTTTCCGCCGACCTCAGGAAAGATTCGGCGCGAGCCAGCGTTCCAGGTCGTCCCTGCCAACGCCGCGCCGCTGCGCCATGTCTTCCACCTGGTCCTGGCCGATCTTGCCGACCACGAAGTATTTCGACTCCGGGTGGGCGAAGTAGAAGCCGGACACGGAAGCCCCGGGGAACATCGCGAACGACTCGGTGACCCGCATGCCGACCTCTTCCGCCTGCAGCACTTCGAACATGTCGGCCTTGACCGTGTGTTCCGGGCAGGCGGGATAGCCGGGCGCCGGGCGGATGCCGCGATACGCCTCCTTGATCAGTTCTTCATTGCTCAGCTTTTCCCCGGCCGCATAGCCCCACAGGTCCTTGCGCACCCGTTCATGCAGATGCTCGGCGAAGGCTTCGGCCAGGCGGTCGGCCAGCGACTTCAGCATGATGCTGCTGTAGTCGTCGTGCGCATCCTCGAAACGCTTTTCATGCTTCTCGATGCCGATGCCGGCGGTCACCGCGAACAGGCCGATGTAATCGGCAATGCCGGATGACTTGGGGGCGATGAAGTCGGCCAGGCACTGGTTCGGACGGGCGACGCCGTCGATCACCGGCTTGGCCGTCTGCTGGCGCAGGCCGTAGTAGGTGAAGGCGACCTTGGTGCGCGTCTCGTCGGTATAGACCTCGATGTCGTCGTCATTGACGGTGTTGGCCGGCAGCAGCGCGATCACGCCGTTGGCGGTCAGCCAGCGGCCCTCGATCAGCTTCTTCAGCATCGCCTGGCCTTCTTCATACACCTTGCTGGCCTGCTCGCCGACCACTTCATCCTTGAGGATGGCGGGGAACGGTCCGGCCAGGTCCCAGGTCTGGAAGAACGGGCCCCAGTCGATGTATTGCGCCAGCACCCCGAGGTCGACATTCTTGAACACCCGGCGGCCGATGAACTTCGGCTTGACCGGGGCGAATTCGAGCTTGGTCTTGTTCGCGCGCGCCTCGGCCAGCGTCACCATCGGCACCGCCTTCTTGTTGGCGTGCTGTTCGCGGATGCGCTCGTAATCGTTCTTGATGTCCTCGATATAGCGGTCGCGCTGCTCCTGCGTCAGCAGCGACTGCGCCACCGACACCGAGCGCGAGGCATCCGGCACATACACCACCGGGCCTTCATAGTTGGGTGCGATCTTGACCGCGGTATGCGCGCGGCTGGTGGTGGCGCCGCCGATCAGCAGCGGAATCTTCAGCATGCGGAAATGCTCGTCGCGCTGCATTTCCTTGGCGACGTAGGCCATTTCTTCCAGCGAGGGCGTGATCAGACCGGACAAGCCGATGATGTCGGCATTCTCGGCCTTGGCCTTGGCCAGGATTTCCGAGCACGGCACCATCACGCCCATGTTGACCACTTCGAAGTTGTTGCACTGCAGGACCACAGAGACGATGTTCTTGCCAATGTCGTGCACGTCGCCCTTGACGGTGGCGATGACGATCTTGCCCTTGGGCTTGGCGGCGATGCCGGTTTTCTCTTCTTCCAGCCGCTTTTCTTCCTCGATGAAGGGGATCAGGTGGGCGACCGCCTGCTTCATCACCCGCGCCGACTTGACCACCTGCGGCAGGAACATCTTGCCCTGCCCGAACAGGTCGCCGACGATGTTCATGCCATCCATCAGCGGGCCTTCGATCACATTGATCGGGCGGCCGCCGTTGGCCGCGACCTTGGCGCGCGCTTCCTCGGTGTCCTCGACGATCCATTGGGTGATGCCATGCACCAGCGCATGGGCCAGACGCCTCTCCACCGGCTCATTGCGCCATTCGAGGTTCTGCTCTTCCTTCTTGCCGCCGGCCTTGAGCGTGGCGGCGAATTCGATCATGCGTTCGGTGGCATCGTCGCGCCGGTTCAGCACCACGTCCTCGACCCGCTCGCGCAGCTCGGGAGCGAGTTCATCGTACACGCCGACCATGCCCGCATTGACGATGCCCATGGTGAGGCCTGCCTTGATGGCATGGTAGAGGAACACCGTATGGATCGCTTCGCGCGCCGGATCGTTGCCGCGGAAGCTGAAGCTCACGTTGGAGACGCCGCCGCTGATCTTCGCATGCGGCAGGTTCTCGCGGATCCAGCGCGTCGCATTGATGAAATCGACCGCATAGTTGTTGTGTTCCTCGATGCCGGTGGCGATAGCGAAGATGTTCGGATCGAAGATGATGTCTTCCGGCGGAAAGCCGACTTTTTCGGTCAGCAGCTTGTAGGCGCGGCTGCAGATTTCGATCTTGCGCTCGAAGGTATCGGCCTGCCCGGTTTCGTCAAAGGCCATGACGATGACGGCGGCGCCGTAGCGGCGGCACAGCTTGGCCTGGCGCAGGAATTCCTCCTCGCCTTCCTTCATCGAGATCGAGTTGACCACCGACTTGCCCTGCACGCATTTGAGTCCCGCTTCGATGACCGACCATTTCGACGAATCGATCATGATCGGCACGCGGGCGATGTCCGGCTCGGAAGCGATCAGGTTGAGGAAGCGGGTCATCGCGGCGACCGAATCGAGCATCGCCTCGTCCATGTTGATGTCGATGATCTGGGCGCCGTTTTCCACCTGCTGGCGGGCGACCGACAGGGCATCGTCATACTGCTCGTTGAGAATCATGCGAGCAAATGCCTTGGAGCCGGTGACATTGGTGCGCTCGCCGACGTTGACGAACAGGGAGCTTTCATCGATGACGAAGGGCTCGAGTCCCGACAGCTTCATCGTCGCATTCGATTCGGGCAGCTTGCGCGGCGCCAGCTTGCCGACCGCATCGGCGATGGCCTTGATGTGGGCCGGCGTGGTGCCGCAGCAGCCGCCAGCGATGTTGACGAAGCCGCTCTGGGCAAAGTCCTTGAGCAGCGACGAGGTGATGTCCGGCGTTTCATCGAAGCCGGTATCGGCCATCGGATTGGGCAGGCCGGCATTCGGATAGACGGAAACGAAGGCGTCGGCGATCTTGGACAGTTCCTCCGCGTAGGGCCGCATCAGCGCCGCGCCGAGCGCGCAGTTGAGTCCGACCGACAGCGGCCTGGCATGGCGCACCGAATGCCAGAACGCGGCGACCGTCTGCCCGGACAGGATGCGGCCGGACGCATCGGTGACGGTGCCGGAAATCATGATCGGCAGGCGCTTGCCGGTCTCTTCGAAGTAGGTGTCGATGGCGAACAGCGCCGCCTTGCAGTTGAGCGTATCGAAGATGGTTTCTACCAGCAGCACGTCGGCGCCGCCGTCAACCAGTCCGCGCGTCTGCTCGTGATAGGCCGCGACCAGCTGGTCGAAAGTGATGTTGCGGGCGGCCGGATCGTTGACGTCGGGCGAGATGGATGCGGTCTTGGGAGTCGGGCCGAGCGCGCCGGCGACGAAGCGCGGCTTGTCGGCGGTCGAATACTTGTCGCAGGCCGCGCGTGCCAGTTTGGCGGCGGCCACGTTCATTTCATAGGCGAGGTGACCGAGATGGTAGTCGTCCTGCGCGACGCTGGTCGCGCCGAAGGTGTTGGTTTCGATCAGGTCGGCGCCGGCGGCGAGATATTGCTCATGGATTTCGCTGATGATCTGCGGCTGGGTCAGCACCAGCAGGTCGTTGTTGCCCTTGATGAACAGTTCCTTGCCGGGCACCGAAAAGTCGGCGAAGCGCGTGCCGCGATAGTCTTCCTCGCTCAGCTTGTATTGCTGGATCATGGTGCCCATCGCGCCGTCGAGAATCAGGATGCGCTGGGACAGCAGATCGCGCAATAGCGCTTCGGTGGAGGAGATGGCGTCGCGTTTCATGGTTTCCCTTCAAAGCAAAAAACCCGGCCTGCAAAGCGGGACCGGGTTTGAAGTCCGCTTTAGCTGCATTTGTAACGGGACTGGACCCTGGCGCCCGCAAGCTGGGTTTTGACTTTTTCCAATCAAATCGGCGCCAAAAAATTATACGTGAAATCAATATCTTGAGTAAGCTGGAATCGCCGCCCGCCGGTCTGGCCGCGATGCGTTTCCCCGCAATTGTGCACGGATGGAACAAATCCTGTGCTTCGCCGCGGATATTTCCCGGCTTGGATATGGCATACGATGAGCTTCTGTTCAACCAGGAAAGCGTGCAATGTCCCATCCCACCATGCGCAGTATCGTTGGCGCACCCGCTGCCGGCCGGCTCGATGCCGCATCGACTGCGCTGCTCGTCATCGACTTCCAGCAGGAATACTTTGAAGGCGGCCGATTGCCGATCCCGCAGGGCCGCGCTGCGCTCGATCAGGCGAAGCAGCTGGTTTCCTTTGCCGACCGGCATGGAATCCGGGTGTTCCACATTCAGCATGCCGGCGCCAATGGCGGGGCGCTGTTCGCCGCCGATGGCGCGACGGTTGCCTTTCATCCGGATATCCTGCCGCAAGCGCGGCATGAACAGGTGCGAAAGACCACCGCGAGCAGCTTTGCCAGCACCGATCTGCATGCCCGGCTCCAGGCCGGCGGCATCAAGACGCTCATCCTGTGCGGGCTGATGACCCACATGTGCGTTTCCACGACGGCGCGCGACGCCAGGCCGCTCGGATATCAGGTCATCGTCGCTGGCGATGCCTGCGCCACGCGCGACATCGAAGCCTGGGACGGCGGCATCATCACCCACGCGGAACTGCACCGCGCGGCGTTGACGGAAATCAGTGACAGTTTTGGCGAGATCCTGCGCACCGCGGATATCCTTGCGCTACCCGTTGCTCCGGCGCAAGGTTCCAGGGCAGCCTGATTCTGGCTGAATCCGGCTGATCGGCCCGGCGGGTTCACCAGGCTCAGCGGAAGCGCCCTCCCTCCAGCGGAAAGCCTTTCAGGAATTCGGCGGCGGGCAGGCGCTTGCTGCCCGGCTTCTGAAGCTCCCGGATACGCAATGCTCCGCTGCCGCAGGCAACGATCACGCCATCCTGCGGGCTTGCCGCGAGCACCTTGCCGGGCTCTGCATCGGGAGCGGATTCCAGCAGATCGGCGCGCCAGAACTTGACCGGGATGTCATTGAAATGCGCGACAGCGCCGGGAAAGGGATTGAAGGCGCGTATTTTCCGATGCAGCACCGCGGCCGCCTGGCTCAGATCCAGCGCTCCTTCTTCCTTCGCGATCTTGGCGGCATAAGTCACGCCGGCATCCGGCTGCGGCGTTGCCGGCGGCAGACTGCCCTGCTGCTTCAGCCGAGTCATGATGTCGACGATCATCCTGCCTCCCATCTCGGCCAGCCGGTCATGCAAGTCGCCGGTGGTCATGTCGCCATCGATCGGCATGCGCTCCATGGCCAGCATCGGCCCGGTATCGAGCCCCTCTTCCATCTGCATGATGGTGATGCCCGTCTCCGCATCACCGGATTCGACAGCCCGGTGGATCGGCGCCGCGCCGCGCCAGCGCGGCAGCAGCGACGCATGGATGTTGATGCAGCCATGGCGGGGAATATCCAGCACGCTGCGCGGCAGGATCAGGCCATAGGCCGCGACCACCATCACGTCGTGCGGCGTGGAATGCAGCAGGGAATGCGCGTCTTTGGCAACATCGGGATACTTGCCATCCAGACGCAGGGAGACAGGCTGCGCCACCGGAATGCCGTGCGCCGCTGCGAACTGCTTGACGGGCGACGCCTGCATCTGCATGCCACGTCCGGCCGGCCGGTCGGGCTGGGTCAGGACGAGCGGAATGTCGAAGCCTGCGGCATGCAGGGTCTGCAGCGCGGTGGCTGCGAATTCGGGCGTGCCGGCGTATATGATTTTCATGGGCGGAAGGAAGGACAATTACGGGGCCGTCACTGCCGCAGCCGGTCCGGCGGCGACAGGCGTCGAATTCCATCGAGGAAGACCGGCAGGCTGAACATCAGAGCATGCCTCCACTCCTGCGGTCATGAGACAGCAAGGTGCCGCTCTACGCGGCGCCGATTGGCACCGGGAGAATCAGCGCGCGGCGACTTTTTTCTTGTCGCGACTGAGCTCTCGCTCTTCTTTCAGAAGCTTGGTCTTGATGCGGTTGCGCTTGAGCGGAGACAGGTACTCGACGAATACCTTTCCCTTGAGATGATCCATCTCATGCTGGATGCAAACCGCAAGCAGGCCGTCCGCCTCGACTTCAAAGGACTTGCCTTCCAGATCGAGGGCGCGCACCTTCACGCGCGAAGGCCGTTCCACGCCGTCGTAGATGCCAGGCACCGACAGGCAGCCCTCGTCATAGACCTGCCGGTCTTCGCTCGCCCAGACGATCTCGGGGTTGATGAACACCCGCAGTTCATTATGGGTGTCGGAAGTATCGATGACGATCACCTGCTCATGGACGTCGACCTGCGTCGCCGCCAGACCGACGCCCGGCGCGTCGTACATCGTCTCGGCCATGTCGGCCGCAAGCTTTTTCAGGCGTTCGTCGAATACCGTCACGGGCTTGGCGACCTTGTGAAGGCGTGGATCGGGGTAACGCAAAATATTCAGTAGGGACATACGGCTTTTGTGCAACAGCTCCCGTTGCCGGAAGTGTCGATTCTCTTGCTAGTTCAAGGATTTATGTGCAGAATTTGATTCAATTTGGCAAGTTATGGCCAAGAAACCGTTTCCAGCTTGGCAACATGCCGTGGCAAATACAGAACAAGAAGAAACCACGCCACATTTCATTGGATCGATCTATGAAAAAGTTTAGCACAGCAGCTCTTCTCCTAGCGTTCGCATCGGCCTCGGCCGCGAACGCGGCCGAGGAAACAACGACTTCCCCGCGCTGTGCTTTCCTGCAGAATGCGCCGGACCAGCACACCGTCGTGCGCGGCGATACCCTCTGGGACATTTCCGGCAAGTTCCTTCAGCATCCCTGGTGCTGGCCGCAGGTCTGGGGCATGAATCGTGACCAGATCCGCAATCCCCACTGGATTTACCCCGGCCAGATCGTCTATTTCGATCGTGCCTCGGGCAAGCTGCGCCTCGGCAGCCCGGTCGGCCAGGACAATGCCGGCGGCGTACCGACGGTGCGCCTGTCGCCGCAGCTTCGCACCGAAGGTATTGGCCAGGATGCCGTTCCCGCCATCCCCTCCGGCGTCATCGAACCCTTCCTTTCGCAGCCGCTGGTGGTGGCGGAGGATGAACTGAAAGATGCGCCGCGCATCATGGCAACCGAAGAGAGCCGCGTGATCCTTGGCAAAAATGACAAGGCCTTCGTTCGCGGCGACCTCAAATCCGGCACGTCCTTCCAGGTATTCCGCCCCGGCACGCCTCTCAGGGATCCGGTCAGCCGCCAGGTCATCGGCTACGAAGCAGCCTATCTCGGTACCGTCAAGCTGGAACGACCGGCACAGGCGCCCAATGAAGCGCATGTCTTCCGCGTCGTCACCGTGAAGGAAGAAATGGGCGTCGGCGACCGGCTGATGCCGATGCCTCCCGTCCCTATCCTGAACTACGTACCGCATCCGCCGGAAAAGACTGTCGATGCCCGCATCGTTTCCGTATATGGGGGCGTTTCGCAGGCTGGCCAGAACCAGATCGTGACGGTCAACCGCGGCAGCAAGGACGGCATTGACCTCGGCACGGTGCTTGAGCTTTACCGCTTTGGCCAGATCGTGCCGGACCGCACCGAGAAGGGCTCCTTCTTCTCGGTCGGTTCATGGGGAAAACCCAAGGTGAAACTGCCGGACAACCAGTACGGCAACCTGTTCATCTTCAGAGTATTCGACAACATTTCCTATGGCCTGGTCATGCAGGTGACCGATACGGTCCAGATCGGCGATGTGGCCAAGTCGCCGGAATGATTCCCTGCCCGCCATGCTGTCATCTTTACAGGCACAGGAACTGGCGCACTGGATCAGGCTGGTAGAGACGCCTGGCGTCGGCAATCAGACCGGCCGCAAGCTGCTCGCGGCATTCGGCTTGCCGCAACATGTCTTCGAAGCGGATTTCGATGCGTTGGCGCAATGTGCGACGCCCCGTGTCGCCGATGCGCTGCTGACTCCGGTGACGGTCAGCCTGCAAACGCAGATCGACAAGACACTGGACTGGGCAGGCAAGCCGGACAATCATGTCCTGACCCTGGCGGATCCCTGCTATCCCCAGGCGCTCCTGGACATTACGGATCCTCCGCTGCTGCTGTACGCAAAAGGCCGTACCGCACTGTTGAATGCGCCGTCCATTGCGGTTGTCGGCAGCAGGAATGCCACGACTCAAGGCATTATCAATGCCGAAAAATTTTCCGAAACACTCAGCCAGTCCGGACTGACCATCATTTCGGGGCTGGCGTTGGGCATCGATACGGCGGCCCATCAAGGCGGTTTGCGCGGCAAGGGATCGACCGTGGCCGTCATTGGAACGGGTGCCGACATCGTGTATCCGGCACGCAATCGCGAACTCGCCCATCGCATTGCCGACACGGGCTGCATCCTTAGCGAGTACATGCTGGGCACTGCGGCGGTCGCGGCCAATTTTCCGCGCCGCAATAGAATTATTTCGGGGCTTGCGCAAGGCGTGCTTGTGGTCGAAGCCGCCGCACGATCAGGCTCATTGATTACCGCGCGCATGGCAGGCGACCAGGGCCGGGAAGTTTTCGCGATTCCGGGATCAATCCACTCGCCCCTGTCCAAGGGATGCCATCTTCTGATCCGGCAAGGTGCAAAGCTGGTCGAATCCGCGCAGGACATTGTCGAGGAACTGGCGCATTTCCAGTCGCCCGCCCCGCAGGCAAGCAGGCCCATGGCCGCGGTCCCGGCACATTCCGAGCCTGTCGTGGCGGAGACATGCTCGGTGCTTACGGCTCTGGGCTTTGATCCTGTGCATATAGACATGCTCGCGGAACGTTGCTCCCTGGACATTGCAGAGCTGCAATCAATCTTGTTGAAACATGAATTGGATGGCATGATCGAGATGCTTCCTGGAAGCATCGTCCGGCGGGTCGCAACATCCTGAAACCAAAAACCCGCTGTCGGCATTTCCGGATTTCGGATATGCTTGGAACGCAAGACTGCAATATTTATTTGTACTGTCACTGGCATGGCACCTCTTTTCCTTGCTTTTTCGGTGTCGATTTGCAAGAAAAGATGATCACGAGAGTGTCATTTATTCGCAACCAGGTCCTGGCGCGCAGCAGGCGCCGCGGCCTTAACGGTACAGTGAAATCATGTTCGACGTTCTCGTTTATCTCTACGAAACCTATTACCGTCCGGAGGCGTGCCCCGACTCGGAGGCACTCGTCAAGAAACTCTCGGCTGTCGGTTTCGACGAAGAAGAAATTTCCAAGGCACTGGGCTGGCTGACAGACCTTGCCGAAACCACCCACGACTTTTCCGACCGCTATCCGCAGCAGACCGCCTTTTCCTTCGGCATGCGCATCTATGCCCCCCAGGAACTGGATATTCTGGGAACGGAAACGGTGGGCTTCCTGCAATTTCTCGAATCGGCCAAGGTGATCGATTCCATCCAGCGCGAAATCATTATCGAGCGCGCGCTTGCGGCAAGCGATTCTCAGGTGTCGCTCGACAAGATCAAGGTGATCGTCCTGATGGTGTTGTGGAGCCAGGGCAAGGAGCCGGACGGCCTGATCTTCGACGAACTGTTTTCCGACGACGAAGACTCCGAACCGCGCCTGTTGCACTAAGATTCGTTACCTTCCTGTCAGCAGCGGCCCGCAGTTATCGAAGTGTCAAGCTTTCGAGCGGCGGGTTCCGCTTTTCTCCTCGCTTGCGGATTCTCCCGCAACGCGCTTATCATTGGCCGCTAAATCACCGGATAAGTTGTTATATTAGTAGGGATTGCTTTTGCGCAATTCCGTTCCGGCTGCCATTCATGCATGACTGCGCGCCTGTCCGCGCCACTTTCGAGACGACTTTATGACCAAGACCCTCATCATCGCAGAGAAGCCCTCTGTCGCGAACGATATCGCGAAGGCGCTCGGCGGCTTCACAAAGCACGATGAGTACTTCGAATCCAACGAGTATGTGCTTTCGTCGGCTGTCGGCCACCTGGTCGAGATCGGCGTGCCTGAGGAATACGACGTCAAGCGCGGCAAATGGACATTCACCCATCTGCCGATGATTCCGCCGCATTTCGCGCTCAATCCCATCGCCAAGACGGAATCGCGCCTGAAGGTACTGACCCGGCTCATCAAGCGCAAGGATGTCAGCGGCCTGATCAACGCATGCGACGCGGGCCGTGAGGGCGAACTGATCTTCCGGCTGATCGCCCAGTATGCAAAGGCCAAGCAGCCGATCAGGCGGCTCTGGCTGCAATCGATGACGCCCGGCGCCATCCGCGACGGTTTTTCCCGGCTGCGCGAAGACCAGGAAATGCTGCCGCTGGCGGATGCGGCCCGCTGCCGCAGCGAAGCCGACTGGCTGATCGGCATCAACGGCACGCGCGCGATGACCGCCTTCAATTCGAAGGAGGGCGGCTTCTACCTGACCACCGTCGGCCGGGTGCAGACGCCGACGCTGTCGATCGTGGTCGAGCGCGAAGAGAAGATCAAGAGTTTCGTGCCGCGCGACTATTGGGAAGTGCGCGCCGAATTCATCTGCGCGGCCGGCATTTATGAAGGCCGCTGGCTCGACACCAAATTCAAGAAGGACGAAACCGATCCGGAAAAGAAGGCGGAACGCCTGTGGAGCAAGGCGGCGGCGGAATCCATCGTTGCCGCCTGCCGCGGCAAGCAGGGCACGGTCACCGAAGAATCGAAGCCGGCGACGCAGATCGCTCCGGCGCTGTTCGACCTGACCAGCCTGCAGCGCGAAGCGAATGCCCGTTTCGGCTTTTCGGCCAAGAACACGCTCGGACTGGCCCAGGCGCTGTACGAAAAGCACAAGGTGCTGACCTATCCGCGTACCGACTCTCGTCACCTGCCGGAAGACTATATCAATACGGTACGGCAGACGCTGGAAGTGGTTGCCGAAAACCATAACTACCAGCAGTTCGCATCGCAGATCCTGAACAAGAACTGGGTCAAGCCGAACAAGCGCATCTTCGACAACAGCAAGATCAGCGACCACTTCGCGATCATCCCGACGACGCAGGCGCCGAAGAATCTCTCCGAACCGGAACAGAAGCTGTACGACCTGGTGACCCGCCGTTTCATGGCGGTGTTCTTCCCGGCGGCGGAATTCCTCGTCACCACCCGCTATACGGAAGTCTCGGGCCATCAGTTCAAGACCGAAGGCAAGGTGATGACCAATCCCGGCTGGCTGGCGATCTACGGCCGGGAAGCGGCCAATGAGGACGACAAGGAAAATGCGGGCACCCTGGTGCCGGTGGCCAAGGGCGAGAAGGTGCAGACGGAGAAGGTGACCGCCAATGGCCTGGTCACGAAACCGCCCGCACGCTATTCGGAAGCCACGCTGCTGTCGGCCATGGAAGGCGCCGGCAAGCTGGTCGACGATGAGGAGCTGCGCGAAGCGATGGCCGGCAAGGGGCTGGGTACGCCGGCGACGCGGGCGGCCATCATCGAAGGCCTGCTGAATGAAAAATACCTGCTGCGCGAAGGCCGCGAAATCATTCCTACCGCCAAGGCATTCCAGCTGATGACTCTGCTGCGCGGCCTCGGCGTCAATGAACTGACGGCCCCGGAGCTGACCGGCGAATGGGAATACAAGCTGTCGCAGATGGAGCGCGGCCGGATCAGCCGCGAGGAATTCATGCGCGAAATCGCGCAGATGACGCAGATCATCGTCAAGCGCGCGAAGGAATACAACAACGACACCATTCCGGGCGACTATGCGACGCTGAACACGCCCTGCCCCAACTGCGGCGGCGTGGTGAAGGAAAACTATCGCCGCTTCGCCTGCACCAAGTGCGAATTCTCGATGAGCAAGATTCCCGGCAGCCGCCAGTTCGAAATCGCGGAAGTGGAGGAATTGCTGCAGAAGCGCGAGATCGGTCCGCTGCAGGGATTCCGTTCGAAGATGGGCCGTCCCTTCGCCGCCATTCTGAAGATCGTGCGCGACGAAGACATCAACAACTTCAAGCTGGAATTCGACTTCGGCCAGAACCAGGATGAAGGCGAGGATGGCGAAGGCGTCGACTTCTCGGAACAGACGCCGCTCGGCGCCTGCCCGAAGTGCAACAGCGGCGTCTACGAGATGGGACTGGCCTATGTCTGCGAAAAGACGGTTGCCAAGCCCAAGGCATGCGACTTCCGCAGCGGACGCATCATCCTGCAGCAGGAAATCCTGCCCGAGCAGATGGCCAAGCTGCTCAATGACGGCAAGACCGATCTGCTGCCCGGCTTCATCTCGCAGCGCACGCGTCGTCCCTTCAAGGCTTACCTGGTGAAGGACAAGAACGGCAAGGTGAGCTTTGAATTCGAGGAACGCAAGGGCAAGGCGCCTGCCAAGGGCAAGGCCGAAGACAAGGACGATGCGGTAGCGGAGGCGCCGAAGAAGGCGGCCTCGGCGAAAACGGTGGCAGCCAAGTCCGCAGCGACAAAGACTGCTGCGGCCAAGCCTGCCGTCAAGAAAACCGTCGCCCGGAAAGCCACGGCCAAGAAAGCGGCCTGATCACATCAGCCTTTTCTGCTGCGCACCCGAACGGCCTCTGTCACACGGAGGCCGTTTTTCATTGGAAGCGAATGAAGCGGCGATGTGTGTGCCCGTCATTCATTCGGATGCGCTGGCGCGCCCGGGTTCATGCGTATCGTAATGCGGCAGGTTGTCGCTGATTGTCGCCCATGCCGGCAGATCGAGGGTGAAGATGTGGGCTGCGGGTGTGGCCTCCACTTCGGAGTCCAGGCTGCCCATGCGCAGCCTGAGCGTCGCCGGCTCCGCATCGCGGCGCGAGTAGAGCGGCGTGCCGCAGGTGCGGCAGAAGGCCCGTTTCTTCCCGGGCGACGATTCATATTCCTGAATCAGCTCCTCGCCCTGCGTCCATTGGAATTTTTCCTTCTCCACCGGCGCGGCGATCACGCCGGAGCCGCCTTGCGCCTTGCGGCAGTCACTGCAGTGACAGATGGTGATGGTGCCGAATGCGCCGGCGTACTCGTAACGTACTCCGCCGCACATGCAGCTTCCCTGCATCATGGTGTTCTCCTCTTGGTCAGTCATTCGGGAATCCGAACTGCCCTGTTCCAACCGTGCCGCACGCATTCTTCACGGAAACCGTGCTGGAACTCCTGTCAAGCCATGGCAGTCGAACAATTGCAATTTCACTATCGTTGCATTCATCAAGCAACTCCATTGGAAGTTGTCGAGATACGCAACCTAACCCAATTCACCGGAGGATATTATGAAACAACGTCTATTGATTTCGATGATCAGTGCCGTCGCGCTTGCTTCGACATTGACCGCATGCGGCACTCCTTCACGTACCACGGTCGGCACAGGCGCGGGCGCAGTCCTGGGCGGTGCGGCCGGCCATGCCGTCAGCGGAGGCAGCACGCTAGGCACGATCGGCGGCGCTGCGGTGGGCGGCGTCGTTGGCAACCAGATCAGCAAGTAAGCATCGCAGCTTATCGAAGGCTATATCATCCGCTTGCATGAATGCGGTCAGGAAATCGGCATTGTCCGCATTCATGCATGTCTCGCCCTGTCGTCTGCCCAACCCTTCAAACGCCCCCCCTGCCGCACCTCATTCCGTGTCCTGCTCCTGAGAACATTGATCTATCTCTTATCCGGTACGCCAGGAAGACCAATCTCACGATCATGCAAAGCAATGCGGCTTGACACTACGGTGTAACCAAATGCATCGGTCGGAACTTTCGCTTATTGAAAGATTCTCACACTCGCAGCATGCAATTTTGGCATGACAATATCTGCCACATGTTTCCGACTATCGACGATTCCTTAAGGAGAACTCTCATGATGAAGTGGACAATTCCTCTCGTATGCGCAATGGTACTGAGCGCATGCGGCACCTCCGGCATGAATTCCAGCACCCGATCCACTAGCAGCTCTCCAAGCGCCACCAGCGGCTCAGGCAGCTATGGCACAAGCGGCACCTCCGGCTCTTCCAGCACCACTGGTGCTACAGGCGCAAGCAGCTCGATGGGTAATGCTGCAGGTGGCAGCGCAATGGGCTCCGGCTCGACACGCGACCCCGGCACGGGCGCAGGCGCCACAGGCAGCTCCGGCACCGGCATGGGTACCGGCACCGGCTCGACAGGCGGCGCAGGCTCCGGCTCCAGCGGCAAGTAAGCACGAGGTCGGCACGACTCTCATTCAAGGCGGGATGCGTGCATCCCGCCTTGTCCCCTTCTGAACTTCTGAAGACCACCCGCACTTCTTCCCCTATCTTCCCGCGTCTTCGTGTCTTCCATCCCTACGTTTTCACGCCTCGCCGGCTACGCCTGCAAGGCGTGATACCGCGCCACACCTTCGCCGTGGCGGTCATTCCCGCATGAGGCGGCTCTCGAGATCAAGCAGATAACGCTTGCGCGGCAAGCCGCCTGCAAATCCCGACAGTCCTCCGGAAGCTCCCAGCACCCGATGGCAGGGAACGATGATGGAAATCGGATTCCTGCCGATTGCGGTACCGGTGGCGCGTATCGCATTCGGCCTGGCGATACGTTCGGCAATGGCCGCATACGTGGTGGTCGTGCCGAAGCGCAGCGAACGCAAGGCATCCCACACCGCCTGCTGGAAAGGCGTGCCCGACGCATCAAGCGGCAGATTAAAGGAAAGGCGCTCGCCGCGGAAGTACTCTTCCAGCTGCCGCACCGCCTCCGCAAGATGCGGATGCGCGCCGTCGCGCCGCCAGTCTCCCGGACCCGAAAAATACTTGTGCTCTTCAAAGTAGAGGCCGGAGATGCCGCGTGCGCTGGCAGCCAGCAGAAGCCTGCCGAGCGGGCTGTCGTATTCGGTATAGCTGATCATCGTTTATCCCATCCATAGTGCAAGTGCCGCATAACCGCGCCACGGCGACCAGTCGGCGGCGCGGGCGTCCAGCTGTTTTTCGGTCAGGCGCCCGCCATCGCCGGCAGCCGCTTTCTGCAGGCCGAGATCGCCGGCGGGAAAGGCGTCCGGAAAGCGAAGCGCTCGCAGTGCGATGTAGTGCGCCGTCCAGTCGCCGATGCCGCGCACGCTCCTGAGTCGCGTGACGCTTTCGGCCAGCGTCAGGCCGGGGCGCATCTGCATTCCTCCCTCGGCGGCAAAGCGCGCCAGATTGAGAATGGTCTGCGCTCTGGCCTGCGGCAAGCCGATGGCGGCAATGTCGGCCACGTTTGCCTCGGCCAATACGGCCGGCAGCGGGAAATGATGCGTGATCCGGCCGAAGGGCGTGGCAGTGGCGACACCGAAACGCTGGACCAGGCGGCCCGACAAGGTAGTGGCGCCGGCCACGCTGACCTGCTGGCCGAGTACGGCGCGTATGCCAAGTTCGAAGGCATCGAAGGCGCCCGGCACGCGCAGTCCCGGCATTCTTTCCAACCTTTCGCTCAGCAGCGCATCGCGGCCGAGATGGCCGACGATCACGGCGGGATTCGCATCAAGGTCGAACAGCGCGCGCACCCTTGCCACCAGCGGCATCAGCACACCCGCCAGCGACGGCGCCACTTCCAGTTCCAGCTGCGACCGCTCGGGCCGGTGCGATATGCTCAGCCAGCCATGGCATCCATCGAGGCGGACGCTGCGCGCATAGCAGCCGCCATTGCCTTCCCCGGTCTGCACCTGCTCCACGCCGGCAATGGCGCGATGCGACAGATAGGACAGCATGCGCGTCCAGTCGAGCGGCGGCCGGTAGGCAAGGCGCAAGGTCAGCGCACCGGGCGCGGCCGATGCCTTTCCTTCGCCGGCGCGCCGGATATCGCCGGGCGCAATGCCGTAGCGCTGCGCGAACAGGGCATTGAAACGGCGCACGCTGCCGAAGCCGGCGGCAAAGGCGACATCGGCCATCGGCAGCCGGGTTTCCTGCAGCAGCTTCTTGGCGAACAGCAGGCGCTGCGTCTGCGCCAGCTCGACCGGAGTCACGCCGAAATGCTGCATCAGCACGCGCCGCAACTGGCGCGACGACAAGCCGACCTCGTCCGCCAGCCGCTCGACGTTGCCGTCATTGAGCGCGCCTCCCGCGATGCGCTGCCAGACCGCATGCGCCAGGTTTTCCTGCAAGGCATACGGCGCCAGTTCGGGACGGCAGCGCAGGCAGGGACGGAAGCCGGCCGCCTCGGCCGCGGCGGCGCTGCTGAAGAAGCGGCAGGACGACAGGCGCGGCGTCTTCACGGTGCAGACCGGCCGGCAGTAAATACCGGTGGTGGTGACGCCGGTAAAGAACACGCCGTCGAAGCGCGTGTCCTTGGCGCTCAGCGCCCGATAGCAGCTGTCGCTGTCGAGGCCGCGCAGGCTGTCATGAAGGGGAATGTCCAGGGTGTCCATAGCGACGTTATACGCGCGGGCAGGTAGAGCGTCTAGCCGTTTTCGGACACCATCCGGGATGCCCGAATGTGGCATCCCGGGTAGCATCCGGGCCGATCGTATTTCTACTACTTTCCCTTGCACACCGGTTTGGAGTAATCTGGGCGCAACCGGACTTGCGCCCGTACGGATGCCAGCTTCCGGGCATAGAAAACTACAAAGGACGAGACATGAGACTTCACCTGATCGCAGCGGCCGCTGCGCTCTGCTGCACCACAGCAATCCACGCCAAAGACATCAAGATCGCCCACGTCTACGACAAGACCGGCCCGCTGGAAGCCTATGCGAAACAGACGCAGATCGGCCTGATGATGGGCCTCGACTACGCCACCGGCGGCACCATGACCGTCAACGGCAACAAGCTGGTGGTGATCGAAAAGGATACCCAGGGCAAGCCCGACGTCGCCAAGTCGCAGCTGTCGGCCGCCTATGCCGACGACAAGGCCGATATCGCGGTCGGTCCCACCGGCTCCGGCGTGGCGCTGGCAATGCTGCCGATTGCCGAGGAATACAAGAAGATCCTGCTGGTCGAGCCGGCGGTCGCCGATGCCATCACCGGCGACAAGTGGAACCGCTACATCTTCCGCACCGGCCGCAATTCCTCGCAGGATGCGATCTCCAACGCGGTGGCGCTGGACAAGGAAGGCACCACCGTCGCCACCCTGGCGCAGGACTATGCCTTCGGCCGCGACGGCGTGAAGGCCTTCAAGGAAGCGCTGAAGAAAGCCAAGGTGGTGCATGAGGAATATCTGCCCACCAACACCACCGACTTCACCGCCGGCGCCCAGCGCCTGTTCGATTCGCTCAAGGACAAGCCGGGCCGCAAGGTGATCTTCATCATCTGGGCCGGCGCCGGCAATCCGTTCAAGATCGCCAACCTCGATCCGAAACGCTACGGCATCGAGATCGCCACCGGCGGCAACATCCTGCCGGCGATGGCCTCCTACAAGAACTTCCCCGGCATGGAAGGCGCGACCTACTACTACTTCGGCATTCCGAAGAATCCGGTCAACAACTGGCTGGTGTCCGAGCATTACAAGCGCTACAAGAACCCGCCCGACTTCTTTACCGCCGGCGGCATGTCGGCAGGCATCGCGCTGGTGGAAGCGCTGAAGAAAACCGGCGGCGACACCAATACCGAAAAGCTGATCACCGCGATGGAAGGCATGAGCTTCGAATCGCCGAAGGGCAAGATGACCTTCCGCAAGGAAGACCACCAGGCGCTGCAGTCGATGTATCACTTCAAGATCAAGGTCGATCCCGCATTCCCGTGGGGCGTGCCCGACCTGGTGCGCGAGATCAAGATCGAGGACATGGATATTCCGGTCAGGAACAAGCGCTGATTCCAGCGCACGGAAGCTGCCTGAAGACTTGAGGGGTGCAGGAAAAAGCAGGATGCCGCCCGCCCTGCTTTTTCTCCGCGCCCTCATGCCGTCCGCCTCCATGCCGCCCGCCTTCATGCTGTCTGCCGGCGGCGGATGCCTTGTTTCGACTTTGCGGAGAACTGCATGCCCGCGCATCAAGCCTCATCCCTGGAAACCCGCGATCTCACGATACGCTTCGGCGGCCATGTCGCCGTCAACGCGGTGTCGTGCGCTTTCGCCCCCGGCACGCTGACCGCCATCGTCGGTCCCAACGGCGCCGGCAAGACCACTTACTTCAACCTGATCTCCGGCCAGCTCAAGGCCAGCGCGGGACAGGTGCTGCTCAATGGCCGCGACATTACCGCCCACTCCGTATCGGCCCGCACCCATGCCGGACTGGGACGCGCATTCCAGCTCACCAGCCTGTTTCCCAACCTGAGCGTGATGGAAAACGTGCGGCTGGCGCTGCAGTCGCGGCGCCAGGTCGGTCTCGACATGTGGAACGTATGGAGCCATCACCGCGCGCTGATCGAACGCGCTGAACAGCTTCTGGAAAGCGTGGCGCTGTCGGCCAAGCGCGACGTGCAGGCGGCGGCGCTGCCGCACGGCGACCAGCGCAAGCTGGAAGTCGCCCTGCTGATGGCGCTCGATCCGGAGGTCTACATGTTCGACGAGCCGACCGCCGGCATGAGCGTCGATGAAGTGCCGGTCATTCTCGACCTGATCCGCGCTCTCAAGGCGCGCGGCGACAAGACCATTTTGCTGGTCGAACACAAGATGGATGTGGTGCGCGAACTCGCCGACCGCATCATCGTGCTGCACAACGGCACCCTGATGGCCGACGGCGATCCGGACACCGTGATCGCCTCGCCGGTGGTGCAGCAAGCCTATCTCGGCCTGGCGCCGGTGGAGGAAGCCGCATGACTGCGCAATCGCAAGCGTTACTGACACTCGAAGGCGTGCACACCCACATCGGCGCCTATCACATCCTGCACGGCGTCGACCTGGAAGTGCCGCGCGGGCAGCTGACGATGCTGCTCGGCCGCAACGGCGCCGGCAAGACCACCACGCTGCGCACCATCATGGGCCTGTGGCAGGCGTCGCAGGGCCGCATCGGCTTCGACGGCCGCGACATCACCGCCAAAAGCACGCCCGACATCTCGCAGTCCGGCATCGCCTACGTGCCGGAAAACATGGGCATCTTCGCCGACCTGTCGGTGAAGGAGAACATGCTGCTCGCCGCGCGTTCGGCGCGCAGCGTCGATGACATCGACAGCAGGCGCCTCGACTGGATCTTCACGCTGTTCCCGGCGATGAAGACATTCTGGCT
The DNA here is from genome assembly GCF_008929045.1 of Noviherbaspirillum aerium. Taxonomy (GTDB): domain Bacteria; phylum Pseudomonadota; class Gammaproteobacteria; order Burkholderiales; family Burkholderiaceae_D; genus Noviherbaspirillum; species Noviherbaspirillum aerium. The sequence goes on from NZ_VFAH01000001.1 coordinate 84,653, forward strand.
GCATCCTGCCGGCAAGCTGTCCGGAGGACAGAAGCAGATGCTGGCGGTGTCGCGCGCCATCGTCGAGCCGCGCAAGCTGCTGCTGATCGACGAGCCGAGCAAGGGACTTGCGCCGGCCATCATCGCCAACATGATCGCCGCCCTCCGCGAACTCAAGCAGACCGACACCACCATCCTGCTGGTCGAGCAGAACTTCAACTTCGCCAGGCAGCTCGGCGATACCGTCGCGGTGATGGATGACGGCAGGATCGTGCACACCGGCCTGATGGCGGAACTGGCCGAGGATGAAGCGCTGCAGACGCGCCTGCTCGGCCTGTCGCTGGCGGCGCACCATTAAGGATTTTCCATGGAACAGACTCCGACTCTCAACACCACCGCCCCGGACGGATCATCCGGCCAGACCGGGGCGGATGCGGCACAGTCGGCAATGCAGCCGACTGCATTGCCGGTGACGCGCCAGATCGACTGGGCGCCGCTGGCGCTGGTCCCTGCCCTGGCGCTGGCTGCGTTGCCGTTCATCGGCTCCATGCCGACCTGGGTGACGCTCACGGCGGCCGGCCTGGCGATGGGCATGATCATCTTCATCATCGCTTCCGGCCTGACGCTGATCTTCGGCCTGATGGACGTGCTCAACTTCGGCCATGGCGTCTTCATCGCGCTCGGCGCCTTCGTCGCGGTGTCGGTGATGGGGGCGCTGCCCGACTGGACCGGTGCCGACAGCCTGCTGCTAAATCTCGGCGCGCTGGCGGCGGCGATGCTGGCGGCCATGGTCGTGGCCGGCGTGCTCGGCGCGGTGTTCGAACGGGTGCTGGTGCGGGTCGTCTATGGCCAGCACCTGAAGCAGATCCTGATCACCATGGGCGGCATGGTGGTCGGCGAGGAACTGATCAAGGTGATCTGGGGCCCGGCGCAGATTCCGCTGCCGCTGCCGGCCGCGCTGCGCGGTTCGGTGCTGATCGGCGATGCGGCGATCGAGAAGTACCGGCTGATCGCCGTCGTCGTCGGCCTTGCGGTCTTCGCGGCGCTGGTGCTGGTCCTGAACCGCACCAAGCTCGGCCTGCTGATCCGCGCCGGCGTGCAGGACCGCGAGATGGTGGAAAGCCTCGGCTACCGCATCCGCCGCCTGTTCGTCGGCGTCTTCATCGCCGGTTCCGCTTTGGCCGGCCTGGGCGGCGTGATGTGGGGCCTGTACCAGCAGAACGTGATTCCGCAGATGGGCGCGCAGGTCAACGTGCTGATCTTCATCGTCATCATCATCGGCGGCCTCGGCTCCACCGGCGGCTGCTTCCTCGGCGCGCTGCTGGTGGGCCTGCTGGCCAACTACACCGGCTTCCTCGCGCCCAAGGTGGCGCTCTTTTCCAACATCCTCCTGATGGTCGCCATCCTGTTGTGGCGTCCGCAGGGCGTTTATCCGGTGACCAGCAGATGATCGGCCGACTCCTCTCCCATGACCTGCCGCGCAGCCGCGTGCTGGCGGTAATCCTCACCCTGATCGTGCTCGGCCTGGCATTCGCGCCCTTCCTGTTCCCGGGCGCGAAGTCGCTCAACGTCGCGGCCAAGATCCTGATCTTCATCGTGCTCGTCGCCAGCTACGACCTGCTGCTCGGCTATACCGGCATCGTCTCGTTCGCGCATACGATGTTCTTCGGCATCGGCGCCTACGGCATTGCCATCGCCAGCACGCGGCTCGGCGCCGGCTGGACCAGCCTGGCCATCGGCGCATTCGCCGCGGTGGCGCTGTCGCTGCTGCTGTCGCTGGTGATCGGGCTGTTCTCGCTGCGGGTGCGGGCGATCTTCTACGCGATGATCACGCTGGCGGTGGCCTCGGCCTTCCAGACGCTCGCCTCGCAGCTGTCGGAAATCACCGGCGGCGAGGACGGCCTGAACTTCCGCCTGCCGGAAGTGCTCGCGCCTTCGTTCCAGCTCAGCGAGAATCCGTTTCTCGGCGTCTCGCTCGACGGCCGGCTGATCACCTACTACCTGGTGTTCCTGGTCGCCGCGCTGCTGTTCCTGGCCATGCTGCGCATCGTCAACTCGCCTTTCGGCCGGGTGCTGCAGGCGATCCGCGAGAACGATTTCCGCGCCGAAGCGATCGGCTACCGCACCGTGGTGTTCCGCACCTGGTCGAACGTGCTGGCGGCGGTGTTCGCCACGCTGGCCGGCTGCCTGCTTGCCATCTGGCTGCGCTACAACGGACCGGATACTTCGCTGTCGTTCGAGATCATGATCGACATCCTGCTGATCGTGGTGATCGGCGGCATGGGCACGATGTACGGCGCGATCTTCGGCGCCACCGTGTTCGTGCTGGCGCAAAGCTATCTGCAGGATCTGATGGGGCTGGCTTCCGGCGCGGCGCAATCGGTGCCGCTGCTGTCGGCGCTGCTGTCGCCCGACCGCTGGCTGTTGTGGCTGGGCATCCTGTTCATCCTGTCGGTCTATTTCTTTCCGACAGGGCTGGTCGGCAAGCTGCGCAGCAGGAGCGGCGCATGATGGCCCAGCCTGCGCCGTCATCCCATTACCTGCGCTGCTGCGACCGGGAAATCCACTATGCCGAATGGGGCAGCCGGGGCCGGCCGCCGGTCATCATGTGGCATGGCCTGGCGCGTACCGGGCGCGATTTCGATGACCTCGCCGAAGCGCTGGCCGACCGCTACCACATCATCTGTCCCGATACCCTCGGGCGCGGCTTTTCGCAATGGAGCCCGGACCCGGACAACGAGTACTGCCTCGCCTTCTATGCGCGCATCGCGCGCGAACTGGTCGATCTGCTCGGCTTCGATAGCGTGCGCTGGGTCGGCACCTCGATGGGCGGCGCCACCGGCACCGTCGCCGCCGCCACCACGCTGCAGGGCCGCATCAGTCATCTGGTGCTCAATGACAACGGCCCGGCCCTGGCCGATGCGGCCATAGAAAGAATCAAGGCGTATGCCGGCAATCCGCCGCAGTTCGCGACGATGCGGGAATTCGAACAATTCCTGCGCACCGTCTACAAGCCCTACGGCTGGCAGAGCGATGCGCAGTGGCGCCGCATGGCCGAGACATCCGCGCGGCGCATGCCCAACGGGAAAATCACGCCGCACTACGACCCGGCGATGGTGCGCCAGTTCTTCGTGCATCCGGACGACTATGCGCTCTGGGATTTCTACGACATGCTGACCATGCCGACGCTGGTGATGCGCGGCATCGATTCCGACCTGCTGCTGCAGGAGACCGCGGAGGAAATGACACGGCGAGGCCCCTGCGCCGAACTCGCGGTGATTCCGGGCTGCGGCCATGCGCCGGCGCTCAACGTGCCGGAACAGATCGATCTGATCCGCGACTTCCTGCAGCGCTGAAAAGGTCTCGGCCGGGGTGCGGCCGCGGGTAGAAATCAGATGCCGGCGAACAGCGCGATCAGCGCCAGCACCGCCGGCACGGTCTGCACATACAGGATGCTTTTCTGCACCGTCGCCGCTCCCCAGATGCCGGCGACCGCCACGCACAGCAGGCCGAACACGGCGAAAGCATGGGCCACGGCCGGCTCGCCATGGAGCAGCGCAACCGCAAGCGCGGCGGCGAGAAAGCCGTTGTAGCAGCCCTGGTTCGACATCGCCGGCGCCATCGCATCGACCTGGGCATCACTGAGCCGGAACACCTTGCGTCCGCGGCTGCGGAACAGCACGGTTTCCAGAAGGAAGATGTAGACGTGAATAAGCAGTACAGCGCCAATGAGTATTCGTGCAAGCAGCATGCTGGTCTCCCGATATTGTTGTTTCCGCGCGTGCGCTGAAATACTAACAGCATTGCATGTCCGCTCCCTTCCGGCCGGGCAGCTGAACTTTTGCAGTGCATTCGGCTCTTCCTACCATGACTGCGCAATCCGCCTGCGCCGCATGATGCGCGAGGGCGGGCAATCAAACCAAGACAGCGCAGACCAACGAAGCGATGCGAACCGGAGCGCATCAGGCCGCTGCGGCTCCCGAGCCGCAGCGATTGGGGATAGCTTGCCGCACAGCACGCAGCGTGCACGGTGCCGGAGCAGGAGGACATGAGCAAGACCGACAATCCGGAATGGCCGGCTGGTACCGGAGAAATGCCAACATTGATCCGAGGTCATGACTGGGCCGCCACCACACTGGGCCATCTTTCGCAGTGGCCGCACTGCTTGCGCATCGCGGTCGACATCCTGCTGGCGCTGCCGATGCCGGCCATCCTGCTGTGGAGCGAAGAAGGCGTGATGCTCTACAACGATGCCTACGCAGAACTGGCCGGCGACCATCATCCATGGCTGCTCGGACGCAAGGTGGAAGAAGGCTCGACCGTCCATACCGATTTCCACACTACTGTGCTCAAGACGGTATTGAGCGGCCGTTCGCCGGTGTACCACGATCAGGAATTCCTGGTCAGGCGCAATGGCAGGGCGCAGCCGGCATGGCTCAATCTTGAATTCTCGCCTGTGCCGGGCCAGAACGACGAGCCGGGGGGCGCGCTTGCCATCGTCACCGACACCACCCCGCGCGTCATGATGGAACAAGCCTTGCGCAGCAGCGAGGCCAAGCTGTCGGCGATCTTCGCGCGCGCCAAGGTCGGCCTGTCGGAGCTGTCGCTGGAAGGCAGCTTCCTGCGGGTCAATGACGAACTGTGCCACATGCTCGGCTATTCCCGCGATGAACTATTGTCGAGGGGCGTGCCCGACGTTACCCATCCGGAAGACATTGCGAAAAGCATCCTTGCCCTGACATCGCTGCTTGAAACCGGAGAGGCCGCATCGCTGGACAAGCGTTACGTGCGCAGCGACGGCGACCTGGTGTTTGCCCGCAGCAGCATTTCACGCCTTGATGACGAAGCCGGGAGGCCCAGTTCGCTGCTGGCTGTCACTGTCGATCTCACCGCCCGCAAGCTGGCCGAGCAGGCGCTGGCCGACAGCGAGGCGCGTTTCCGTGCGCTGGCGGAAACATCGCCCGCCCTGATCTGGCACCTCGATCCCGAAGGCCACGTGCGCTATGCGAACTCGCGCACCAGCGAGCTGACCGGCGTGCCGATGGAACACCTGCTGGGGATTGGCTGGCAAAGCTTCCTGCACCCCGAGGACGGCCCGGGCTACGTTGCGGCGCTGGCGCAGGCACAGCGGGAACGCAGATCGCTGCAGTACCGTTTCCGCGCGCTCGGCAGGGAGGAGCAGTGGCATTGGCTGGCCACCCATGCCTCACCCTGGTTCCAGGAGAACGGCGACTATGCGGGACACGTCGGCATCTCGCTCGACATCACCGAAACCGTGCTGGCGGAAGAGGAACTGAGCATCAGCAACGAGCGCCTGAAGCTGGCCATCGAAGGTTCGGGAGACGGTATCTGGGATTGGGACATCCCCAGCGGCAAGATGCTGTATTCCCCCCGGTTCAAGGAAATCCTGGGACTGTGCGGGGACGATGCGCTGGACGAGTACGGCGACTGGAAACAGCGGGTGCATCCCGAGGACCTGGGCTCCACCCTGGCCGCGCTCAGGTCCTGCCTTGCCGGCCGCTCGACCTCTTTCCAGAGCGAATACAGGATGCGCTGCAGGAATGGCGACTGGAAATGGGTCATGAAGCGCGCCGTGGTGGTGGCTCGCGATGCCCATGGTCAACCGCTGCGCATGACCGGCACCGTCTCCGACATCTCCGAAAAGCGGCGCTCCGAGGAAATCATCTGGCGCCATGCCAATTTCGACACGCTCACCACCCTGCCCAACCGCCGCCTGTTCCGCGACCGCCTCGACCATGCCGTGAAGAAGTCGCGCCGCAGCGGCGAGCCGCTGGCATTGCTGTTCATCGACCTTGACCGTTTCAAGGAAGCCAACGATCTGCTCGGCCATGACGTCGGCGACCAGTTGCTGACCGAAGCGGCCAAGCGCATCAGTGCCTGCGTGCGCGCCTCCGATACCGTGGCCAGGCTGGGCGGCGACGAGTTCACCGCCATCCTTACCGAACTCGACGATCTGATGCATGTGGAATGGATCGCGCAGAAAATGATCGATGCCCTGGCCTCGCCGTTCCGCCTTGCCAACGAAGTGGTCTACCTGTCCGCCAGCATCGGCATCACCCTGTTTCCCACCGATGCCGACACGCCGGAAAACCTGATCCGCAATGCCGACCAGGCGATGTATGCGGCAAAAAGCAACGGCCGCAACCAGTTCAGCTACTTCACGCGTTCCATGCAGCAGGAAGCGCATACCCGCCTGCGGCTGATAGGCGACCTGCGCAATGCGCTGTCGGGCAACCAGCTGCGCGTCTTCTATCAGCCGGTGATCGATCTGCGCACCGGCGCCATCACCAAGGCCGAAGCGCTGCTGCGCTGGCAGCATCCCAAGCTCGGCATGATCGATCCGCCGCGCTTCATTCCCTTCGCCGAGGAGTCCGGTCTCATCAACGAGATCGGCGAGTGGGTGTTCCAGGAAGCGGCGCGCTGCTCGAGCCGTTTCGGCAGCCGCCTCGGCAAGCCCTTCCAGATCAGCGTCAACAAGTCGCCGGTGCAGTTCATGTCGCGCTCGGAGCGGGTGGACTGGCCGAATTACCTGAAGAGCCTGGGACTTCCCGGCAGCAGCATTTCGGTGGAAATCACCGAAGGCCTGCTACTCAATGCGTCCGCGCGCGTGGCCGAGCGGCTGCTGCAATACCGCGACGCCGGAATCCAGGTGGCGATCGACGATTTCGGCACCGGCTATTCATCGATGGCTTACCTGCGCAGGTTCGACATCGATTACCTGAAGATCGATCAATCCTTCGTGCGCGACATGGCCAGCGATCCGGGCGACCGCGCGATCGTGCGCTCCATCATCGCGATGGCGCATGAGCTCGGCCTGCAGGTGATCGCCGAAGGCATCGAGACGCCAGAACAGAAGACTTCCCTGATCGAGGCCGGCTGCGACTACGGCCAGGGCTTCCTGTTTTCCCGCGCGGTGCCGCCGGATGAACTGGAGCGCGCCCTGGTAGGCGCATAGACAGCATGGACAGCATAGGCAGCGGTGATTCACCCGGCTTTCTGATGCGATCCCGCCCCATGTTCGCCCGCGCGGGAAAATTGCAGCATGCCGCGCACGGCCCGGGCGCCCTGCGCGGCGGCGCGCAGGCTTGCTCCCAGCAGATCGGGCTGGTGCAGGTGATCCAGCAGCCAGTCGTGATTGCGGAACCGTAACGCGCGCCAGGCGTTGGCCGCCGCCAGCCGGCCGTGAAGCGCGAAACGGGTACGGTCGCGATACAGGGCGATATGCTGCAGCTTGCGCTGCCTGCCGAGAAGACGGACCTTGTACGGATAGCGGCCCCAGAGGAAATGATATTCCTCGCCGCCGCGGGCAATGCATTCGCAGATGGCAAGGTAGCAGCAGAGCGTGCCGAGGCCATAGTCGTTGAAGGCGCAGTCGTGGGCAATGACCTGCAGGAAGTAATGGTCGCCGATCTGCAGTTGAATGGCGCCGGCGCAGACCCGCCCGTCGATGCGCACCTGGGTGAGCAGGCCGTAGCGCCTTGTCATGTCGAGCATGCGCGTAACCTCGGCATCGTCGATGTAGGAAGCGCGGTGCCGTCCTTGCATCCTCGCATGATTGAGCGCGACGATCCTGCGCACCTGGTCTTCACTGATGTTCTCTCTCTCGATCACTTCATGCCGCATGTCGGGATAGTCGCGGCGCAGCTTGTTCATATAGCGGCAGAGATAGCTGCGGGTCGACTTGCCCAGGCTGGCGCGATAAGCCTCGACCGATTCCGGCAGCGGCAGCACGATATCTTCGGCGCAGTCGAAATGCTGAGCGGGAAAAGGCAGCCGCGGCCTTTCCGCGTGCACCGCGTGCAACTCGATCACGTCAATATCCTCCTGCGTGGAGAAGACATGCTGCGCGAAGCGGCCCACTTCCTGCGCGGCCAGGCCGATCTGCTCGTTGAGCACGCGCGCGACATGCCCCTCCCGCCGCCACAGCAGCGCGGCGAGCATGTCGCCCTTCGCGCTGCGCGCGACATAGGCATGAACGCCGCGCCGCAGATCGCAATAATGCCGATGATGCGCCAGCGTTGCGAACGGATTGTGATACAGGTTCTCGAGTTCGCGTTCCAGTTCATCGGGGAAGTTGTTCTCGAAGTCGGAAATGGTGATGAGGCTGCCAGAATTCATATGCGCAAGACGTGACAAAACCCGGTGCAAACCGTAAGGACCGCGGTCGAAGACATGCGATAGCATGCTTCATCATGCTGCGCGTGCGCCGGCTTTTCCAGTGCCAGAGATGGCGGGCTTGTGAGGCCTCAAATGGCAGCGCTAAGTCCCGGTTTTCACTGGCGAAAGTGTGGTACAGCCCTTCATCTTCCCGCGTCGTGTTTCAATCTTGTCGCATCTTCCGACACCAGCCCGCGGCCTTTGCGCATTGTGTCTTGCTCGCAAAGCGATCTTGCACGGCAATGCTTAACGCTGATCAAGGCTGCGGTACTTAAAGCACGGCAAGATGGCACGATGCATGAAGCCATCATTTCCGCACTGCATGTGGAAGCGACGCATGCAAGACATGGCAGCCAGGCCAGTTCCAGGGCATCAGCCTTGCCGGTGGCAGCCTGAGCCAATAATGATTTTCAATGAACAAGCCATCATCACCGGCGCCGTCACGGCACCGCCATACTGGGAGAAAATGATGAAAACATTCCGCCTTAACTTGAAACCCCTCTGCGTGGCGCTGCTTGCCGCCGGCTTCCTGTCCGCCTGCGGCGGCGGTGGAGGCGGCGACGGCACCGCACCATCCTCCGGCACGACCACACCGGGCGGTACGACTCCCGGCGGCACGACACCCGGCGGTACGACGCCCGGCGGCACCACGCCCGGCGGTACGACGCCCGGCACGACACCAGACACCACCACACCAGGAGGCACCACTCCGGGCACGACCACCCCATCCGGCACACCGGCCCCGGTTCCTGCGACCGCCTCCATGGTCATGTCCTGCCCGGGCGGCGCGAGCGTGCAGTGCAGCGGCGATACCATCATCCGCACCGAAAACGGCGTTGCGCTGACCAGCTCCGGCGTACAGGCTTACGGCCGCTCCACCAGCGACCTGGCCAATCCGATCGTCGTCAGGACCGGAGCATCCGGCTTTGAACCGGCGTCCGGCGGCGTCGCCGAAATCCGCATCACCAAGGATGCCGACGCGCGGCCGTCCGCACCGATCGTCATCCTGCGCAACCTCGGCCTGACCTGGGACAACAAGGTCGACCGTCCGCCCATCGTCGAGACCTTCAATACCACCCAGGGACGCACCATCCTGGCGGCGGACGGCACGGTCTCCTCCGCGGCGCTGCCGGGCCCGACCGACCTCGGCTATTACAACTTCGCAACGCTCGGCCCGGCCGCCACCCAGCTCAACTATGCGAACAACCGGTACTTCCCGCGCGCCGATCCTTCCCGCTGCGCGGCTGACGTCGTTCCCTGCCCGACCGCGGAAACGGCAGGCACGCGCCTGTCGCCGGGCGAGTGGAGAACAGGCAATGCCGCCTGGCCGGACAACCTCTATGCGAGCCGCCTGCATGAAGACGGCGACATCCACGCCGGCAACGCCACTCCCGGTTCGACGCCGGCATGGCTGGAAGGCGGAAACGGCATCGGCATCCCCTTCCCGGGCTCCAAGGGTTATCGCGGCTTCGACAACTGGAACCTGCGCTACACCAATCTCGGCGCATGGGTGACCCAGGACACCGTGGTGATCGAGGAATGGGCGCGGGCCGGCGACGAGCACAACAAGAACCGCCGCGGCGTCGTCACTTACGGCGCGGTCACCGATCCGGCCACCGTACCGGCCACCGGCACGGCCACGTATACCGGCTTCTCCTACGGCTGGTATTCGCCCAACCGCGCTGCGGACCCCTCGGTGTTCCGTGGCACGGCAACAATCACCGTCAACTTCGCCACGCGCCAGGTCACGGTCGCGGTGCAGAACACCAACACCAACGAAGAACCCAGCGCGGTGGTGCCGGTTGCCTTCAGCACGACAGCCAGCATGGGCGCGGCCAATACCAATGTCGCCAATTACCTGACCGGCGCCGTCACCGCCGGCAACCTCAGCGGCGGCCTCGGCGGCCGTTACTTCGGGCCGGTCACCGGCGGCGCGCCGGCGGAAATGGGCGGCACCTTCCAGATGAACAATGCCGCGACCGGCCAGATGGTGGTGGGCGGATTCATGGCGGTGCGCCGGGTGCAATAAGGCAAGTCAACAAGTTAATAATAACGAGCCGACCATGCTGCGCGCCGCAAGGCGCTGCAGCGGCATGCGGCAACTCGACCGCGGCAGCGCAAGCTGTCGCGGTTTTTTTTGCTCCGCCGCGCGCAGCCGCGCATGCCGAATCCCGCAATCGATCCCCGGCTGACGTGTATGATTGGACGGTCCCGTTCGCCCTCCCCGTCATCGTGTCCGCTTCGCCAACAATGCCGTCGACCATCCCGTCCCCGCCCGCCTTCGACCCGACCCAGCTGCTGCTGCTGATGCAAGACGGCCAGCAGCAGAAGGCCCTCGTCTTCGACTTGCTCGACACCGTGCTGAAGAACGGCAGCGCGCCGCTCGATGCCGCGCTGCAGTCATGGCGTCAAGGCAATGCCGACCATGCGGCGCGGCAACTGCACACGGTGCGCGGCACGCTCGGCACTTTCGGCCTGCGGCGTTTCGCGGCGGCTTCGCTGGCGGCCGAACAGGCATTGCGTGCTCGGCAAGCCGGACAGCCCGAACCCGGGAACACGACGGACGCCGACCCTTCCGGGGACGGCATCGACAGCCTGTTCGATGCCGCCGCGCAGGCATTGCGGGACGGCCTCGCCGACATGCGGACATGGCTGGCCGCGCAGCGTTTTTCCCTTTCTTGAGCCCGTTTCCCTGCTGACGGCGGGGTCAACAGGCCCGGTCAAACCGGCAGGCCACATGCTTTTCGGCTTTGCGCTACACTCGATTTCCCCCTTGTGCCGAGATTCCGCCATGCTGACTGCCACCCGCCCTCCGCAACTGAAAACCGTCCTGATCGCCAGCGGACTTGTCCTTACGCTCGCCATGGGCGTGCGGCACGGCTACGGTTTCTGGCTGCAGCCGATCTCCCAGGCCTATGGCTGGACACGCGAAACCTTCTCGCTGGCGCTGGCCTTGCAGAACCTGATGTGGGGCGTGTTCGCTCCCTTCGCCGGCATGGCGGCCGACCGCATCGGCACCGCCCGGGTGGTGCTGGCGGGCGCCGCCTTCTACGTGGGCGGCCTGCTGTGGATGGCCCTGGTCTCGCAGCCGGCCGCCTTCGTCATCGGCTCCGGCGTGCTGGGCGGCGCGGCGCTGGCCTGTACCGCATTCGGCGCGGTCAGCGGCATCATCGGCCGCACCGCTCCGGAAGCGCGGCGCTCCTGGGCCTTCGGCATTTCCTCCGCGGCCAGCTCCTTCGGCCAGTTCGTGATGATGCCGGTCGAGCAGCAGCTGATCGCCCAGGCCGGCTGGCAGAACGCCTTCTACATCCTTGCCGCGATGGTGGCGCTGGTGATGGTGCCGATGGCCTTCTTCCTGCGTGAAGTGCCGGCGGAAAAATCGGCCGGCAGCGAGCAGAGCATCATGGAAGCCACCCGCGAAGCCTTCGCCTACCGGCCCTTCCTGCTGCTGGTGGCGGGTTACTTCGTCTGCGGCTTCCAGGTGGTGTTCATCGGCGTGCACATGCCCTCCTACCTGAAGGACAAGGGCATCATGGACCCGAACGTCGCCGTGATGGCGCTGGCGCTGATCGGCCTGTTCAACATCTTCGGTTCCTACTATGCCGGCAAGCTCGGCGGCAAGCTGCCCAAGCGCTACCTGCTGTCCTCCATCTACTTCACCCGCGCGATCGTGATTTCGCTGTTCCTGCTGGCGCCGCTGACGCCGCTCTCGGTGTATGTGTTCGCCTGCGCGATGGGCCTGCTGTGGCTGTCCACCGTGCCGCTGACCAACGGCGTGATCGCCGGCATCTTCGGCGTCAAGTACCTGTCGATGCTGTCGGGTTTCGTCTTCCTGTCGCACCAGGTCGGCAGCTTCCTCGGCGTCTGGCTCGGCGGCTACCTGTTCACGCTCGAAGGCAACTACAACACCGTATGGGGCATCACCATCGCGCTCGGCGTGTTCGCCGCGCTGGTGAACCTGCCGATCAATGAAAAAGCCATCGTGCGGCAGCAGCCGGCACTGGCCTGACCTCCGGAGCCTGTCATGAACACCAGTGCCTTGCGTTCCCGCCTGCTCCGCCTGCTGTTCGGCGTGGTGCTGGCGGCGGTGCTGGCGCTGGCCTTCATCGGTTACCTGCGCCCCTCCTTCGTCTTCGATCTCGCCAACCGCATCATCCTATGCTTCTGAATTCGCCTGCATCACCTTCCGCACGCGACGTCGTGCAAAGCCTGGGCGCGTCGCGCATCCGTGAAGTCGCCAATGCCGGCATCGGCATGGAAGGCGTGCTGCCGTTCTGGTTCGGCGAGCCCGACCAGGAAACGCCGGCCTTCATCCGCGACGCCGCCAAGCAGGCGCTCGATGCGGGCGACACTTTCTATACCCACAACTTCGGCATTGCGCCGCTGCGCGAAGCGATTGCGAACTATGTCTCCGCGCTGCACGGTCAGCTCGACGTGAACCGCGTGGCGGTCACCTCTTCCGGCGTATCCGCGCTGATGCTGCTGTCGCAGCTGATCATCAATCCCGGCGACCGCGTCGTCGCCGTCACGCCGCTGTGGCCCAACCTGGTTGAAATCCCGAAGATCCTTGGCGCCGACGTGGTCAAGGTGCCGCTGCGCTTCGGCCAGACCTGGGAGCTGGATGTGCAGCAGCTGCTCGACGCGCTCACGCCCGGCACCCGCGCCGTGCTGCTGAACTCGCCCAACAATCCCACCGGCTGGGTGATCGCGAAAGAGCAGCAGGAAACCATCCTCGCCCATTGCCGGCGGCACGGCATCTGGATTCTTGCCGACGACGTCTATGAGCGGCTGGTGTACGACGATCCTTCCGGCATTCCCGGAACAGCCGGCAAGCCGGCCTGCGCGCCGTCCTTCCTCGACCTCGCCCATCCGGAAGACCGCATCGTCTCGGCCAACAGCTTTTCCAAGTCATGGCTGATGACCGGCTGGCGCCTCGGCTGGGTGGTCGCGCCGGAACCGATGATGGCCGACCTCGGCAAGCTGATTGAATACAACACCTCGTGCGCACCGGGCTTCGCGCAGCGCGCCGGCATCGTCGCCGTCGAACGCGGCGACGAGATCATTGCGCACACCGTCGAGCGCTACCGCGCGGCGCGCGACTTCCTGCATGCGCGGCTCAATGCCATGCCCGGCATCACCGCGCCGAAATCCAAGGGTGCGATGTACCTGTTCTTCCGCGTCGACGGCGCCGGCGCCGCCGACACCCTGGCGCTGTGCAAGCGGCTGGTTGTCGAGGCTCGGCTCGGCCTTGCGCCCGGCAGCGCCTTCGGTCCCGAAGGCGAAGGCTATATCCGCTGGTGCTTCGCCAGTTCGCTCGAACGCCTGGAAGACGGCGCGCAGCGCCTCGAACGGTTCCTGACGCGCTGAGACGCGTCGGCCTCTTCACGCCGCTGCCGCATCCCGGCTGCCCGGCAACGGCGGCTGCATCACCGCCGCAAGCGATACCGGCGGGAAGAAATGATACTGCAGCGCCATCGCCGTCCACACCAGCCAGGCTGACCAGATGTTGTGCGACATGAAATGCGCGCCGCGCATCATCTGCGACCATCCCATCAGCATTCCCATTGCCCATCCGGCGGCCAGCGCCATGCGCGCCCGGCCCGTATGCCTGTCGCGCCATGCGAAGTAAAACGCCATCAGGCTGAAGCCGCCCGAGGCATGTCCGCCCGGGAAGCAGTGTCCCGGCGCGATGCCGGCGGGCGGCCGTTCAAACAAGTGATGGAAAGGCGCATAGCCTCCGTACTCCGCGACATCCCAGGGACAATGCATGGCGCTGCCCGTCTTGAGCATCGACACCAGCGTCGTGCTCAGGGCCATCGCGGCGAGTATCCACAGCAGGCGCCGCCGTTCACGCCCCCACTGCGGCAGTATGAAACCGAGCAGCACCGCGCCGCCCACACCGGCTGCCACCATGACCACCGCCAGCTTGAGGCCGAAATGCATCAGGTTCTGCAGCAGCGCGCTGTCGCGCAAAGGAAAGCCATGCGCGTGCGCGTCGTAGAACGGCGCGATCAGCGCCTGGTCGAGCGTGGTGAATTCAAACAGTGCCGCAATGAACGGCGCAAGCAGCAGCGGCAGCAGGATGCGCCAGTACCGGTGCCAGGCGGCGGTCGCGAAGGGAGGAGGAAGCATCCGCGGATCCCGGAAGTGAAGACATGCGCAGTATAAGCAGGCGCTGTGATGCCGGACTGGGCTTTGTGTGATGGATTTGTGAATCGGGGCGCTTGCTCGCGGTTCAGCCGGCTGCAGGTGCTTCTTGATCTCGCCCGGATCTGCATGTCTTTCCCGGACGGATCGCAGCCGTACATGGAACCGCGCGCCCCGGCTTGACACTCATGCTTGCATTGCTTGATTGAAACGCTGTCGCCGGCGGCGACGCTTCGAACAAGCCGGCGGGCCCATACCGGCGTACATGGGCAAAGCATCGCTGAGATGAGCTCAGCGTAACCAATCCAGACCCTTTCGGGCCTGGAAATGCGCCACCTTCACGATAGAACGCGAGCCACAACCTTATCGATCATCTTTCAGGAGAACACCAATGACTGCCATTTCCAGCCGGCCTGTATCGCCTTCGCCCATCATGCCGGCAGCAACGACATCTACGCATGCCGGTGCTGCCGACACGGTCATGGACCAGGCCATCAAAATTTTCAAAGAAGTTTATCTGCAAGAGGGCGGGTCAAAACATGTCGCCAAAGAGAAAGAGAAAGCGGAAGCGTTTTTATGCACACAGGGCATTTCCCGGTCCTCCTCGGAATTTCAAACATTCTCGAAGAGCGTTCAGGACATAACGCACAACCATGTCCTTGAGTTGGCAAAGAAAATGATTGACGACCCTGTTCCACCCGGAACCACGGCCGAACAACGCGTGCACAAAGCAACGTGCCTGTTATTACAACATTCCATAAGCAAGGGACATCCGATTGCTGTGGCGTTTTATGATTATGCTGACAGTCAGGGAAAGACAACTCCTTATCTCAATGAGGCGCTCAAGCCCGATCGAAGCCCCGAGCCGGGGCGAAACGCCATAATGGCGCATATTGGCCGCAATCCAACAGTCAATTCCTCCAAAACGGAGCGGCGCAGCACAGAAGCACCTCATGTGCCGTCGCTTCCGCCGCCGACGATGAAATTCGGAAATCAATGGTCTGCCAACATAACAGTCAATTCCTCCAAAACGGAGCGGCCCAGCACAGAAGCACCTCATGTGCCGTCGCTTCCGCCGCCGAAGATGAAATTCGGAAGCAAATGGTCTGCCAACATGCCTGATCCAGCCAGGACGCTGTCGCCGGAAATTCCCGCCGCATGGAACCTGACGCTGGCAATGATGGGCAAAGTCGATTTGCCGAGAGGCAGTAATCACGCCTTCATGCCCGGCAGCATCCTGCAGCAAGCGGTTTATCTCGCCATGCTTTCCGCTGGTGAAGGCAGAGCGGAGCTGTTTCGCCTGCTCGGTTTGAAAAACGGCGACATCAATGCGCAGCTGGATCTGATTGCAAGGAATACGGCCTTGAGCGTTGATGACTTGAGCCATATTTTCGGCACCGGCAGTTCATTATGGATTCACGACACGGATGCCGGGAATGCAAAGTCGACGCTTCCGCTATTCAAGTGCCAGGACCAGATGCGTGAACTCGGCCTGCACATGGATGTGGCGGACCTTCGGAAGAGTCCCGAGGTCGTCAACCAATGGGCGAACGAAAAAACGGGCGGAAAAATTTCCACCCTGCTCGATGCAAGCGAACTGAGTAACGCAGATTTTGCCCTGACTTCCTTCAATCAATTCAAGGCCAAATGGAAAACGGCTTTCGAGCCCGCTACCGAGCCGTTGATGTTCACGAACTCCCTCGGCAAAGTGAAAGCAGTCGATGGAATGCAGCATCAACGCATCAGTATCCCGGCGTTCGAAGGACCGAATTTTCAATGTTTTGCCCTGCCCTATGACGCCGGCGGCCTTGATGTCAGGGCGGCTGTTTTTCTTCCGCATAAAGGCACGCCGGTTGATGAACTCTATCGGCAGCTGTCATCGGGAACGGATGGAGGCGCATCGAATTCATTGCCTGCCCACCTGGCACAGCTGGGGCGTATCCAGGAAACGTCCTGCCGGGTTACGATGCCGGCATTCCTGTCGGAGTCGCAGACCGACGTCCGGAATACTTTGTGCAACTTGGAAGCCGATGCCCTGTTCAATCCCAGGAAAACGAACTTCAGCCCCATTTTCGGCGAAGGGAACAGACCCCATGTGGAACTGGCGGTCATGAAGGACAAGACCGCCATCAAATTCGACCGGGAAGGCACCGAGGCCGTCAGTGCGGCAGCGAGCGTAGGCAGCGCGCGCAGTTCAATACCCGTGCTTAAGGTTGACCGACCCTTCATGGTGGTGATCTATACCGCCTTTGGCGCTGACGACATTAAGGACAAACTCTTCCCATGGCCGCTCGCAGTCACCATGGTGAACGATCCCGGCTCATCGAAGTAAGCGCCTGGAAAACGACAGTCCTGGACGGTTCCGGCCAGCTGCCTTCGGCAAGGTTTCGGCACATCCCTCAGGCATGACTTGCCGCGGCGTGCGCGACGCTTCGAGCATCGAAGCGCACCGCGACGCAGGTGCCTTGACGGGCACCGGGTTCGATCCGGCATTCCCACCCATGCGCATCGCACACGCGCCTGACGATGGACAGGCCGATGCCCATCCCGCCCGGCACGTCGCTGGCGCGGTAGTGGCGCTCGAATACCTGCGTGGCATGTTCGGCCGGTATGCCGACGCCGGTATCGGCAATCGTCAGTGCGCAGTCGCGATAGCCGATACGGATGTGGCCAGCGGGCGTGTAACGGACGGCGTTGCCGATCAGGTTGTCGAGCAGCAGCTGCAGCAGGGCGCTGTCGGCGGCGACCGTCACGGTATCCGGAATATCGATCTCCAGACCCACGCCGGCGCTGTCGCAGGCTGAACGGAAATGGGCCGCGCTGGTTTCCACCTGGCGCTTGAGCTCCAGCGGGCGCCGCTCGTCCAGCGCGAGCTCGCGCCCGAGGAACAGCAGGCCGCGCAGCCGGGCTTCCATCGCATCGACGGCGGCAACGATGCGCTCGGCGCGCTCGCGGCTTCGTCCAGACAGGCTGGCATCCTCGCCCAGCAGTTCGGCGCTGGTACGGATGCGGGTGAGCGGCGTGCGCAATTCATGGCTGACATTGGCGGTGAATTCCCGCTCCCGCAGCAGCAGTTCGCGGTTGCGGCTGCGATAGGCATCCAGGGCGCCGGCCAGCAGTCCCACCTCCCGGTCCAGTTCCGGATCGCTGAACGGCGCGGCATCATCGCGCTGCACGGCCAGTGTGATACGGTCGAGCTGGCTCAGCAGCCGGCCCGACAGCCAGTAGCCGAGCCAGAGCGAAATGGCGCTCAGCGCCAGCAGGCCGATGGCAAGATTCCACTGCAAGGCTTCCAGCCGCGCCTCATGCTCGCTGACGTCGTACATCAGGTAGACGCGTTCGGCGCCGAGGTCGCGGATGCCGACGTGGTATTCGATGTCGCGGTCGAACCATTCATGATTGCCGGCCGGACGCTGCGCATAGTCCGCCGGCAGCGGCGCCGGGGCCTTGCCGGCCGGGGTGCGGAACAGGCGCATGCGCATCGACGACAGGCCCACTTCCGGCTCGCCCTTGCCGGTCGAGTCGCGCAGGTAATTGTCGAGCGCGGCGTTGACCACTTCGTCGATCATGTCTTCTTCCTGCTCGTCGGCGCCGACGAACAGCGCGATCGCCTGGATCGTCACGGCGAAGCTGCACAGCAGCGCGAAACTCCAGGCAAGCCGCCAGCGCAGGCTACGCTTCATCGGGGTTCACCATCCGGTAGCCGCGGCCATGCACGGTTTCGATCATGTTTCTTCCTTCCGGCAGCGCCAGTTCGCGCCGCAGCTGCGACAGATGGCTGCGCAGCGTGTCGCTGCTGGCCTGTGCCTGCCCCCATACCGCCTGTTCGAGTTCCTCGCGCGAATACAGGCGCCCGGGCTGCTGCATCAGCGTCACCATCAGCTTCATGATCTTCGGCGGCAGCTTCATCGGCCGGCCCTGCCAGGTAGCGGTGCCGCTGAAGGGGTCGTAGCACAGCTCGCCGACGCGCAGGGCATTCTCGACCACCCGGCCCTGGTTGCGCTTGACCAGGGCCAGGACGCGCGCCTCGACTTCCTTGAGCGCAAAAGGCTTGACCAGGTAATCGTCGGCCCCGGCGGAAAAGCCGGCCAGCTTGTCGTCGAGCGTATCGCGCGCCGTCAGCATCAGGATCGGCACCGCCGAGCGCGCATCGCGGCGCAGGCGCTGCGCCAGCGTCAGGCCGTCGATGCCCGGCAGGCCGATATCGAGGATCACCACGTCGAACTGCTGCGTGGCCAGCAGATGCAGCGCGGTCAGGCCATTGGGCGCGGCATCGACCTCATGGCTGCGGGCGGACAGGAAGTCGTACAGGTTGCCGGCAATGTCGGCATCGTCTTCGACGATCAGGATACGCATGGAAGGCTGTTCCGTTCTCTGCTGTCGCGGCCAGGGGAATTCACACCGAGCGCGTGATGCCGCCGTCGACGCGCAGGTTCTGGCCGGTGATATAGCCGGCGTCGGACGACAGCAGGAAGGCCACCGTCTTGGCGATCTCTTGCTTCGTCGCCTGGCGGCCCATCGGTATCTGCGCGATCGTGGCTTCGTTCTGCGCGATCGAATCGACGTAGCCGGGCAGCACATTGTTGATGCGGATGTTCGACTTCGCCACGTCGTCGGCGTAGATCTTGGTGAAGCTGGCCAAGGCGGCACGCAGCGTGGCCGAGATGGGAAAGCGCGCCGACGGCTCGAAGGCGGCGAAGGTGGAAATGTTGACGATGGCGCCGCCGCCCTGGGCCTGCATGACCGGCGTCACCAGGCGCGCCATGCGCACCACGTTGAGCAGCAGCAGGTCGAGCCCGGCATGCCAGTCGTCGTCGCCGAGTTCCAGCAGCGGACCCTTCTTCGGATGGCCGGTGTTGTTGACCACCATGTCGATGCGGCCATGCCTTTCCATTGCCAGCGCCACCAGCTTCTGCAGGTCTTGCGCATTGTCGCTGGAACCCTGCAGCGCGATGCCGTTCAACTGCGCGGCCAGCGCATGGATGTCTTCCGAGCGCGACATCAGCACCAGGCGGCAGCCCCGTGCCGCCAGCTCGTGCGCGCAGGCCGCGCCCATGCCGCGCGATGCCGCCGTCACGACGGCTACCTTGTCCTTCATGTCACTCATCTGTCTTTCCTTTCGCAATGGTTCGCAGCGACCGGAGCGCTTTCGGCCCCGCCAGCCGCGCTGTTCTATGTTCTACAATACGCGCATGGACATCACACTTCCCGAACTGGAACAGGCGATCAATTACTGGCGCGCATTGCGTCCTTCGACCGGCGAGGAACGCGCGCTGTCGCCGGAGGTCGACCTGCTTGCCACCGTCTACGCACTCATGATCTTCCACCGCTCGCGTTCCCTTCCGCTCGACAATCTCGATGCGCCGACGCGCCAGCTCGTGGAAAACTGGCGCGCGCAGCAGCAGCAAGGCTGATCCCGGCGCTGCCGCACTATTACGTCATCACGTCATCGCGGCGTCACGCCGCGAGATGCCGCGCCTGCCGCTGCGGCGCCGCATCCGCCTTCCCCGTCTTCTCCGCCTTATCGGATTTATCGGCCTTGGGCCTGGCCTTGTGCGCCTGCCCGGCATAGTCGCTGTCGACCAGCGCGTCGGCCGCGTTGCCATCCATGCCGCGGCTGCGCAGCCATTGCGCCACCAGCGAGGCCAGCTTGTCGAGCGCGATGCGGTGCGTCGCATCGGTATGCGCATACAGCCAGTCGGACAGCGCCATGAAGCTGGCGAACGGCGCATCGCCCAGGATCGCCGGCAGCGTATTGGCGAAGCGTCCCGAATTCGCCACCAGGTCCCAGTAGCGGGCGAAGCGCACCAGCCGCTGCATGGTGGCGAAGTCGATGCGGTCGGTGGCGAGGATGGTGTACGGCGGATAGGGATCGAACACCAGACCGAAGGCTTCCGTATGCCGGATGATGGGCGTGCCGCGCAGCCGCTTGAGGATGCCGAACTGGATCTCGTGCGGCGCCAGCGCCACCAGCCGGTCGAAGCCTTCGGCGAAGCTGTCGATGTCTTCGCCCGGCAGGCCGGCGATCAGGTCCACGTGAAGATGCGCATGGGAATGCTCGCGCAGCCAGCGGATGTTCTCGGCCGACTTGTCGTTGTTCTGCTTGCGGCTGATGGTGGCCTGCACTTCCGGATTGAAACTCTGGATGCCGATCTCGAACTGCAGCGTCCCCGGCGGGAATTGCTGGATTGCCTCCTTCAATGCATCCGGCAGGTGGTCGGGCACCACTTCGAAATGGGCGAACACCGGATCATCGGGATGGGCCGCCAGCTTGTCGAGGAAGAACCGCATGATCCGCAGGCTGGACTTGATGTTGAGGTTGAAAGTGCGGTCGACGAACTTGAACAGCCGCGAGCCGCGCGCATGCAGGCTTTCCAGCTCGGCAAGAAACTTGTCGAGATCGAAGGGCCAGGCGGTCTTGTCGAGCGAGGACAGGCAGAATTCGCACTTGAACGGGCAGCCGCGCGAGGCCTCGACATACAGCGTGCGGTGGGCCACATCCTGGTCGGTGTAATGGCCGTAGGGCAAGGCGATGTCGTCGAGCGGCGGCTGCACGCCGGCATGGATCTTCATCAGCGGCTTGGGGCCGTTGAGAATCTGCCGGCACAATTGCGGGAAGCTGACGTCGCCCCAGCCGGTGATCAGGTAATCGGCCAGCTGCACGATGCGCTGTTCCTGCGGCTCGTACGACACTTCCGGGCCGCCGAGCACGATGACGACTTCCGGCGCGACGCGCTTGAGCAGCGCCACCACCCGGGTGGTTTCCTCGACATTCCAGATATAGACGCCGAAGCCGATGATGCGCGGCCCGTGCGCCAGCAGGCGCTCGACCACGTCGGTGGTCTTGGCGCCGATCACGAATTCCTGCAGCCGGGTGATGTCCCGCAGCTCGCCCATGTTGGCAAGCAGGTAACGCAGTCCCAGCGAGGCATGGGTGTAGCGGGCGTTGAGGGTGGACAGCAGGATGGTCATTTGGGAAACAGCGGGATGGGGAGCCGCTATTTTACGCCTGACGGGACGGGAGAGAGGGCCAGCGGGGGGCGGGCAAACGTGCAAGACCCCTGTGGCTCCCTCCCCGTGGAAGGGAGGCAACTACCGGGGTCTTGCCGAATTGCGATGAAGATCAGCTTCGAGGGATAGTGCGGATCAACACCGACACCGACACCGACACTTATACCTTCGCCGCTTCCTGCGCCGCCATCTCCTTCTCCTGCAGGCTGCGCCACATCACCTTGCCGGTCGCCGACTTCGGCAGCGCATCGACGAACTCCACGATCTTCGGCACCTTGTAGGCGGCCATCTTTTCCTGCGCCCACTGGATGATGTCTTCCGCAGCCGCGTCGGCGCCGGGCCGCCTGACGATCACCGCCTTGACGGTTTCGCCGCGGTAGGGATCGCGCGCGGCGATGATGCAGCATTCCTGCACCGCCGGGTGCTGGTACATCATCGACTCCACTTCCGCCGGCCACACCTTGAAGCCGCTGGCATTGATCATGCGCTTGAGGCGGTCGGTGAAGAAGTAGAAGCCCTCCTCGTCCATGTAGCCGAGATCGCCGGAACGGAAGAAGCGCTTGCCGTCGAGTTCGGCGAAGGCTTCCGCGGTCTTTTTCGGATCATTCCAGTAGCCCTGGAACACCTGCGGGCCATGGATCCAGATCTCGCCGTTCTCGCCCTGCGGCACTTCCTTGAGCGTGACCGGATCGACGATGCGCGCATCGACGTTCAGGTAGGGCACGCCGAGGCATTGCTGCTTCATCCGGTTGGGCGGATTGACATGCGAGGCGGCCATGGTCTCGGACAGGCCGTAGCCTTCCATGTAGGTCTGGCCGGTCAGCTGCAGCAGCTTCTGCGCGATCGCCGCCGGCATCGCCGCGCCGCCGCCGGAGACGCGCTGCAGCTTGGAGATGTCGTATTCGCCCAGGCGCGGATTGGACAGGAAGTCGATCATCATGGTCGGTATCAGCGTCCAGGTCGTCACCTTGTAGCGGGTGATCAGCTGGCCGGCCGCATCGCGGTCCCAGCGCGGCAGCACCACGATGGTGCCGCCGGTGTAGATCATCGCATTCATCACCGACTGCATGCCGGTGACATGGAAGAAGGGCAGCACCGCCAGCGTCACATGGTCGGGCGCCATCGGGCCGGACCAGGTCGGGCTGGCGACGGCGTTGAACATCACCGAGCGATGGGTGTGCACGCAGCCCTTGGGCTTGCCGGTGGTGCCGGAGGTATAGGGCATGCAGGCGCGGTCGTCGGGACCGGCCTGGTGCGGGCCGGGTGCATGGCCGGCGGCCAGCGCTTCCTTCCACGGCGTCACGCCCGGCATGGCCGGCACCGCATAGGGCGCGCGGACGAAATCGGGCACGTTGAGTTCCGTCGGCGCGATCAGGTAATCGGAATAGGCTGCGGCAACCACCTGCGTCAGGCAGGTCTTGCCGATCAGCGGCGCGATGCGCGAAAAGATTTCCTGCGAGACCAGCGCCACCTTGGCGCCGCTGTCCTCGACATAATGTTCGAGCTCGTCGGTCATGAGCATCGGATTGACCGGCACCACCATCGCATCGGCGCGCATGACCGCGTAATAGGCAATGATGAACTGCGGGCTGTTCTGCATGTCCAGCAATACGCGGTCGCCGCGCTGCACGCCGCAGGCCTGCTGCAGGTAGCCGGCCAGCGCCAGCACCTGTTCATGGACCTGCGCGTAGGTCAGCACGGTGTCGTAGAAGATGATGGCCGGCTTGTTCGGATAGCGCAGGGCCGATACCTGCAGGTTGGCATAGACGCTGGTGTCGGGCGTGGTGATGGCGCGCGGCATGCCTGCCGGCCAGTGGGCGTAGTGAAGCGTGTTCATTGTCTCCGTCCGTTTTTTTAATGTGACGACTGATTATAAGGGGATGTCGATTGCGGCGCGCAACAGCAGGATTCTGCACTCTCAACTACCATTGGGAATGTCAACCGCTTCACAATTTGATGCCGGTTAAGCCGGTGATTCCATCAGGCGCAATACCAAGGAGGATTCCATGAAACTGTATTTTTCGCCGGGCGCATGCTCGCTGTCGCCGCATATCGTGCTGCATGAACTCGGGTTGGAGTTCGAGCGGGAAAAGGTCAATCTTGCAGAGAAGAAAACCGCGAGCGGCAATGATTATCGCGCGGTCAATCCCAAGGGCTATGTGCCCGCGTTGCAGCTCGACAATGGCGATGTGCTGACCGAAGGCCCCGCCATCGTGCAATACCTTGCCGATCAGCACCCCGGCAAGCAACTGGTCCCGCCCGCTGGAACGATCGAGCGCTACCACCTGATCGAATGGCTCAATTTCATTTCGACCGAAGTGCACAAGTCCTTCTCGCCGCTGTTCAAGCCGGGCACGCCCGACGAAACCAAAAAGACAGCGCTGGACACGCTGGCGACGCGGCTGGAATTCGTCAACCAGAAACTGCAGGGCAAGGATTACCTGAACGGCAGCCAGTTCAGCGTGGCCGACGCCTATCTTTTCACGGTGCTGCGCTGGGCGGAACCGATGAAGATCGACCTTGGCCGCTGGCCGGCGGTGCAAGCGTATTTCGAACGGGTCGGCGCGCGGCCGGCGGTTCATGCGGCGCTGCTGGCTGAAGGATTGATGAAGCAGGCTTGACGAGGCGGCCCTGACGAGCGCGCCGCAGGCAAGAGCCTGTTGCAGTTGCGCCGGGGCCTGAACTCGGGAAGCAGTGCCGCGTCTAATTTTGCATCGATTGCAACACCGACGGGCTTGCCGCCCGCCGGATGCGGTCTGCGCCGGCCCGCTCGATGCGCGCCGGCATTGACCTTGCCCACCGACTCTCTGACATGCCGCCCATGAACCCGCACCGCACAAACGCATCTTGCCTTCGCTTTGGTTGCATGCCGGCGGGACCGGCTGCGAGGATCCGCGCATGACCGGCCCGACCGGCTCATCGGACTCAAGACACATCATCCTGATGGCCGGCGCCGACCGGTCCGATATGGCAGCGCTCAGGCAGGCGCTTGAAGGCCGGGGGCATCAGGTGCTTCTTGCGCCGGATGGCGAACAGACCCTGCGGCAGGCGCGGTTCGCCCGCCCCGATCTGGTGCTGCTCGATGCCTCGCTTGCGGGGCCAGGCGGAGCGGCGGTCTGCCGCCTGTTGCGGCAGGACCAGGAATTGCGCGATATTCCCGTGCTGCTGATCATCGATCCGGCCGGCATGGATGGCTTGGACGCCTTCGAAGCCGGCGCCGCCGATCAACTGCCCAGGCCGCTGGTGCTCGGCGAGGCGCTGGCCCGCATCGACACCCATCTGTCCCTGCGCGCCGCGCGCCGCCGGCTCGCCGAACTGGAAGCCTCGCTGCAGCATGAGAGCGCATTGCGCCGGCAGATCGAATCCTATCTGCAGCATGCCTATGAGATGCTGGAGGAACGGGTCACTCAGCGCACCGAGCAGCTTGCGCATGCGAATGCCTTGCTGACGGCGGAAATCGGCGAACGCACCCGCGCGGAGGAAAGCCTGAGGCGCAGCGAGGTGCGCATGCGCCGCCTGGTGGAAGCCAACATCATCGGCATCTATTTCTGGGCCGCCGATGGCCGGGTGGTCGAAGCCAACGATGCCTTCCTGCGGCTGCTGGGCTATACCCAGGAAGACGTGAAGCAGCGCCGCGTGCGATGGGACACGCTGACGCCGCCGGAGTACAGGGATATCAGCGAGCGCGCATGGGAGGAGTTGCGCACCAGCGGCAGCTTCGCCCCGTACGAGAAGGAATATCTGCGCAAGGACGGCAGCCGCGTGCCCATCCTGGTCGGCGGCACGGTCATCAGCAAGCGCCAGCAGAGCGGGGTCGCCTTCGTGCTCGACCTCACCGAGCGCAAGCTGGCCGAGGAACGCATCCGCTACATGGCCGACCACGATGCCCTGACCGGCCTGCCCAACCGGGTGCTGCTGCAGGACCGGCTGCAGCAGGCGGTAGCCCATGCGGCGCGCACGCACACGCTGGTCGCATTGATGTTCATCGACCTCGACTATTTCAAGCACATCAACGATTCGCTCGGCCACCAGGTAGGCGACTGCCTGCTGCAGGATGTCGCCAGGCGCCTGCTGCACTGCGTGCGCGAAGGCGACAGCGTGGCGCGGCTGGGTGGCGACGAGTTCGTGCTGGCGCTGCCGCTGGTGGGCGGCGGCCATGACGTGGCCATCGTCGCGCAGAAGGTGCTGGATGCGCTCGATGCGCCGTTCCACTGCGGCGATCATGAGCTGCATGTGTCAGGCAGCATCGGCATCAGCATGTACCCCGATGACGGCAAGGATGTCGAAACCCTGATGCGCACCGCCGACACCGCGATGTATTACGCGAAGGAGAAGGGGCGCGGCAATTTCCAGTTCTTCACCCAGAGCCTGAACCGCGCCGCGCAACGGCGGCATCAGCTGACGATCGCGCTGCGCCATGCGCTCAACCGCAATGAATTCGTGCTCTATTACCAACCGCAGGTCGATCTCGACAGCGGCGCCATCTTTGCCGCCGAGGCGCTGCTGCGCTGGAAGCGCGAAGGCGAAGCGCCGGTGGGCTGCAACGAGTTCATCGCGATTGCCGAGGAGACCGGCCTCATCCTGCCGATCGGCGAATGGGTATTGCGCGAAGCCTGCAAGCAGTTGCGGCGGTGGCATGAACACGGCTTCGGCGGCTTGTACATGGCGGTCAACCTGTCGCCGCGCCAGTTCTTCCAGCCAAATTTCGAACAGATGGTGCGCGAGGCGCTGGAAGACGCGGATGTGCCGCCCAACCGGCTCGACCTGGAGATTACCGAAGGCATCCTGATGCAGCGTACCGAAGACAATGTGGCCACGTTGAAGGTCCTGTCCGACATGGGCATCAAGCTCTCCATCGACGACTTCGGCACCGGTTATTCCAGCCTTGCCTATCTTCAGCGCTTTCCGGTCGATGCGCTGAAGATCGACCGTTCCTTCGTCAGCGGCATCGGGCAGGATTCGAATGATACGGCGCTGGTGGCGGCGATCATTTCGATGGCCAACAGCCTGCGGCTGAAGGTGCTGGCCGAGGGCGTCGAGACGAATGAGCAGCGCTGCTTCCTGCAGAGTCACGGATGCCCTGCGGGGCAGGGGTTTTACTATAGCGGGCCGGTGTCGGCGGAGGAGTTTACGGAGATGCTGCTGCGGCAGAGCCGGCGGATGATTGATGCTTGAGTGTGATGGGGTGGTAGTGCAGGCCTCCGTGCCTGCACAAAGACCGTGTGTCCCAAGATATCCTGGGTGTTGCGCTCTCCGTGGAGACCTGCTTTGCCGGGTCTGGCCCCGGCGGGCCACCTACTTTTTTGCATCGCCAAAAAAGTAGGCAAAAAAGGCGACACCCCTATCGCCGCCCCTGCGGGGTTCCCAAAAGAGCGCAGCGCCAAGCGGGAAGCGCGGAAACTCGCCTGCGGCTCAGACATCCGCGCTTCTTTATCCGCTTGGCGCTGCGCTCTTTTGGCGTCGGCGGAGGGGAAAATTCAACAGCCTCTATGCATTGACTGGGCCGGTCTCAAACATGCACCCCTCTCCCGCGGGCGGGAGAGGGGTCGGGGATGAGGGGGCTCGCCAATACCTGATGCGTCACCAGCATCCAGAAAACCACGAATTTCCAATTCAACCAGCACCGGCTCCTTGCTTGCACCACCATTGGCCCCGCCTCTCAGATCCTCTGGTCCATCTCCACCGACGGACAGCTGTCATCGTTATGCTGGCGCACCACCCTTGCCGGCACGCCGGCCACGGTCGTATGCGGCGGCACCGGCTGCAGCACCACGCTGCCGGCGGCGACCTTGCTCATCGTGCCGATGTCGATGTTGCCGAGGATTTTCGCGCCGGCGCCGATCATCACGCCGCTGCGGATCTTGGGATGGCGGTCGCCGTGTTCCTTGCCGGTGCCGCCGAGCGTTACGTTCTGCAGCAGCGAGACATTGTCTTCGATCAGCGTGGTTTCGCCGATCACGATGCCGGTGCCGTGGTCGAACATGACGCCGGTGCCGATGCGCGCCGCCGGATGGATGTCGACCGCGAAGACGAGCGATGCCTGGTTCGACAGCGCATGCGCCAGTTCCGTGCGGCCGTCGAGCCACAAGGCATGGGCGATGCGGTAGGTCTGCAAGGCCTGGAAGCCCTTGAAGTTGAGCAGCACATGCAGTTCGTCGCCGCCGGCAGGATCGCGTTCCCGCACGGCGCGCAGGTCGGCCGCGACTTTTTCGGCGAAGGCATCATCGGCCACGCTGGTGAACAGTTCCCGCAAGGCGTGTTCATCCAGATCCTCGCTGGCCAGCCTGCGCGCCAGCACCGCCGAGATGCCGGCGCCGAGATTGTCGTTGGCGAGCACCAGCGAACGCAGACGGGCGCCGAGCAGGGGTTCGCGCTGCGCCAGCGATTCGGCGGCGCTGCGGATGTCCGCCCAGACCGGGGTGCGCCTGTCGGGCGCGAGTGGAATGCCGGCGCCGATCCGTATCGGACGTCCGGCAAGTCGCAGTCCTGACGACCTCTGCATTGGCTGGCTTGGCGGCTTGTTCATGACGAATATCCTTTTGGAGCGTTTTCGCGGCAACTGCCGTAAAAACAACATGGCCGCAGCTTGTGCAACACTGCGGCCATGGGAAACTGGAAAAACAGGGTAGTCCGACGCACCCGTT
This sequence comes from Noviherbaspirillum aerium, assembly GCF_008929045.1. GTDB lineage: Bacteria > Pseudomonadota > Gammaproteobacteria > Burkholderiales > Burkholderiaceae_D > Noviherbaspirillum > Noviherbaspirillum aerium. The sequence goes on from NZ_VFAH01000001.1 coordinate 112,612, forward strand.
AGCTGACATCCCGAAGCCGCGAGCGGCGACAACAGGAAAGAACCGGACACAGCAGGGAAACGAGTTGGAGGTTCATGCGTCAAAAACAGAAAAGACATATCGATATGCGATAGTGACGCGTTCATTAGAGCACAATTTTATTTCCCGCGTGCGGGCCGCGACGGCCTGCTCCGCCTACTTTCCTGGTGATCATTCATATGGAGAAATACCGCATCGGACTGATTTCCGATACCCATGGCCTGCTGCGTCCGGAAGCCCGCTTTGCCCTTTCCGGCGTCAGCAGCATCATTCATGCCGGCGACATCTGCAACGCCGCCGTGCTGGAACAGCTGGAAGAAATCGCCCCGGTCGTCGCCGTGCGCGGCAACAACGACCGCGGCGAATGGGCGCAGCGGCTGCCGGAAAAGGAAGTGCTGGATGTCGGCGGCGTGAAGGTATGCGTGGTGCACGACCTGCAGGATCTCGATGTCGATCCCGCCAGCGAAGGCATCAAGGTCGTCATTTCCGGGCACTCGCACCGCCCTGTCGTGAAGAAGGAACGCGGCGTGCTTTTCATCAACCCCGGCAGCGCCGGCCCGCGCCGCTTCCGCCTGCCGATCTCGGTGGCATTCCTGGAGATCAGGGATGGCGTGCCGAAGGCGGAACTGGAAATGCTGGAGGTGGATTAGGTACGTGGCTTGGTGCGGGGAAGTGCGAGGGACTACATTACCTGAATCGACAAATCTACCGTTCTTGGATGGTGAAAGCTTCGGTAAGCATGCCGGCGCAGGGGAGCAAGCCTGAGACCGACCCAGTTGATGCATAGAGGCTGTTGAATTTCCCCTCTACCGACGCCAAAAGAGCGGGCGGCAAAGCGGATAAGGAAGCGCGGATGTCTGAGCCGCAGGCGAGTTTCCGCGCTTCCCGCTTTGCCGCCCGCTCTTTTGGGAACCCCGCAGGGGCGGCGATAGGGGTGTCGCCTTTTTTGCCTACTTTTTTGGCGAAGCAAAAAAGTAGGTGGCCCGCCGGGGCCAGACCCGGCAAAGCAGCCCCTCACGGAGAGCGCAACACCCAAGATATCTTCGGACATACGTCCTTTGTGCAGGCACGGAGGCCTGCACTACCCACAATCAGAACCGCTCCGGCCGACCGGGTCAGTACAGCATATCCCCCGCCATCCCCCCGCCCCGCACATCCGTCTCCCCCACCATGCTGAGCGCCACCGCCTCCGCCACCTTGATCCCATCCACCGCCGCGGACAGAATCCCGCCGGCGTAACCGGCCCCCTCCCCCGCCGGAAACAGCCCCTCGGTATTGAGGCTCTGGAAATTATCCTTGCGCTTGATGCGCACCGGCGACGAGGTGCGCGTCTCGACCCCGGTCAGTACGGCGTCACGCATCGCATATCCCTTGATCTGACGGTCGAATGCGGGCAGCGCCTCGCGGATGGCTTCGATCGCATAGTCGGGCAGCGAGGGACCGAGGTCGGTCAGGTGCACGCCCGGCTTGTAGGAGGGAATGACCGAGCCGAGTTCGGTCGACGGCCGGCCGGCGATGAAGTCGCCCACCAGCTGGCCCGGCGCGTCATAGTTGCGCCCGCCCAGCACATAGGCGCGCGACTCCAGCTCGCGCTGCAGGTCGATGCCGGCCAGCGGATGGCCGGCGCCGCGGTCGGTGGGGTAATCCTCGGGCGTGATGCCGACCACGATGCCGCTGTTGGCATTGCGCTCGTTGCGCGAATACTGGCTCATGCCATTGGTCACCACCCGTTCCGGCTCGGAAGTCGCCGCCACCACGGTGCCGCCCGGGCACATGCAGAAGCTGTAGACCGAGCGGCCGTTCTTCGCATGATGAACCAGCTTGTAATCGGCCGCGCCAAGCAATGGATGGCCGGCGAATTTGCCGAAGCGGGCGCGATCGATCAGCGATTGCGGATGTTCGGCGCGGAAGCCGACCGAGAAGGGCTTGGCTTCGATGTACACGCCGCGGTCGTACAGCATCTGGAAGGTGTCGCGCGCGCTGTGGCCGACCGCCAGCACCACATGGTCGGAAGCCAGGCGCTCGCCGTTTTCCAGGATCACCGCGCGCAATTTGCCGTTGTCGATCTCGAGGTCGGTGACCTTGGCCTCGAAGCGGAATTCGCCGCCGAGCGACTCGATGGTGTCGCGCATGGCTTCGATCATCTTGACCAGGCGGAAGGTGCCGATGTGCGGCTTGCTGACGAACAGGATTTCTTCCGGCGCGTAAGCCTTGACGAACTCGGTGAGCACCTTGCGGCCGTAATGCTTCGGATCCTTGATCTGGCTGTGCAGCTTGCCGTCGGAGAAGGTGCCGGCGCCGCCTTCGCCGAACTGCACGTTGGACTCGGGCTTGAGATCCCTCTTGCGCCACAGGCCCCAGGTGTCCTTGGTGCGTTCCCGCACCACCTTGCCGCGTTCGAGAATGATGGGTCGAAAACCCATCTGCGCCAGGATCAGAGCGGCGAACAGGCCGCAAGGGCCGAAGCCGATGATGACGGGCCGCGTCGGCACGTTGGCCGGCGCCTGCGCAACGAACTTGTAGCTGGTGTCGGGGCTGGGGCCGACGTTCGGCGTGCCCTGCAGGCGGGCCAGCACCGCGGCTTCCTCGGCGACATCCGCATCGAGCGTGTAGACCAGCGTGATGGCGCTGCGCCGGCGCGCATCGTAGCCGCGCCGGAAGACGGTAAACCCCTTCAGGTCGGCATCCGGTATCTGCAGGCGGTCGAGAACGGCGGCCCTGAGGTCGGCTTCGGGATGGTCGAGCGGAAGAATAACGTTGGTCAGTCGCAGCATGCGGGCAATCCGGAAAAATGTGGGTCGGGCTGTCGCAATACATGCAGTTCGCCCGTGGCGTGCAAGGCCTAGAGTCCTTGCAGCGGGTCGACGCGTTGGCAATCTGACAGCAATCCGCTGCCGGCGGGGATGAGAGGGGTTCACCGGCAGGCCGGTATTTTACTCCATGGGGTTGGCGTGAAAGGACTGCGCCATGCAAAAGCGGACAAGCCGGTCGCCGCCGGCTTGTCCGCCTTCCTGATTCCGGAATTTCCTCCGGGCCGCCCGATCATGGGTCCGGCCCGAACATAGGTTGGGCCGTATCCCCTCACCCCGGCCCTCTCCCAGAGGTAGAGGGGGAGATCAGCGACCCGAAAAATGCGCCATTTTTCGGGCCGGATTACTAGCTGCGGTACTGGTCGCGCAGGCTCTTGACCTGGTCGTGGTTCTGCAGCACCCCTTGGTACTGGCGCTCGACCACGGCGCGCACTTCGACCGGCAGGTTCTTTTCGAGCGCGCGGCGATAGCTCGACACCGCCACATCCTCGCCGCGTTCGCATTCCTTGAGCACCGCCTTGTCATCCTTGCCGGTGACCAGCGACTTGATGTCGACCCAGCGGCGGTGCAGCGCGCCGCCCAGCCCGCTGGTGGTCTCGGGGTCGCCGCCATAGGAGCGCACCAGGCTCTGCAATTCGAGCACCGCCGCGGCGCAGCTTTGCGCGCGGTTGGAGAAAAAGGTTTTCAGGGTCGGGTCGCTGGCGTCTTCCGCGCAGGTGCGGAAGCCTTCCTCGCCGTCCTTGCTGGTTTCGATCAGGTCATTGAGGGTGGAGACTACGTCGTCGCTATTCATGCATCACTCCTGTAGGGTGAATTCGGCGGGCCGGTTCGGAAAGCAGGCATGCGCATGCGGCGCCATAGCTGGCCGCATGCGCTGCCGCTCTGACGGATTACTTCGAGCCGGAACCGCTGCCGGAAGACGAGGAGCTGCCGCCGCTGGAGCCGGAGGCCGCGGTGGCGCTGCTCTTGTCGGAGCCGCCGGAGTTGCTGGACTTGCTGGAGCTACCGGAGCTGCCCGAGCTGCTGCCTTTCTTGCCGGTATGTTCCTGCGCCGAGCTCAGGTGAGCGTCGACGGTCGGGGTCATTTTGGCGGCCAGCGCCTTCAGGTCCGGATCCTTGGAGTCCTTCTGCGCCTTGCTCAGCAGGCGGTGAGTGTTCTTGTGATCCAGCACGCCGACCTGGTTCATGTACATCTTGTCGAACTTCTCGCCTTCGAGCGCGCTCAGGGCCTTGGCTGCGGCCTTGTGCTTCATGTCGGTTTCGGTGGGCAGCGTCACGCCCTTCTGCTGGGCCAGCTGCTCAAGTTCCTTCTGCGCCTGGGTGTGATCGTCGATCATCTTCTGCGCATACGCCTTGACCTGGTCGCTCTGCGACTTTTGCAATGCCAGCTTGCCGGTCTCGATTTCGGCGAAATTGGCCTCGGCCAGATTTTTCATCATGCGCTGGTCGGCCTTGCTGACGCTGCTGCTGCTGCTGCTGTTGCCGCTGCCGGAACCGCCCTTGCTGGCGCTGGCCGAAGAACCGGTCGCACTCGATTGAGCGCTGCTGCTGCCGCTGCCCTGGGTAGCCGAGGTGGCGCCGGTCGATTGCGCATAGACGGAGCTGCCGCCGAACAGCATTGCCAGTGCGGCAATCCCGAGCATGCGATTGAGGTTTTTACGTTGTTGCATCTGGAATCTCCTGGAAACGTGATGGCAATAGCCAACGGATGACATCGCCTGATGTGGAAATCTCGTTAACGCAAGGCGCATGCCAATCATCGATGCTTCCCCGTTTGCCCCTTGTTGCATGAATTGAAATGCCGTGGCGAAACGAAAACCTTGGAAGAGAGTACAGAGTAGTGGAAGAAATTACAGATACATAAGAGTTGCCGATTCGAGCCGCCAATCATGGTTGCGCATCGGCATGGCCAGCTTCGTAATGTCAATCGCCCATAAAAAAATGCCAAGGCTTTCACCTTGGCATCAAGTCTTGCCGGATTGCTCCGGCAAGCGCCCATGAAAAGAGCGGCGGTCGCCTGCACCGCGATGCGGGTTCACAACGCAGTGCCTTCATCCCGGAATCCGTCGCAGCGCCAAGCGCCCCCTTTCTTGCGGCGGTCCCGGAACCTGAATCAGCTACCGCGTTGCCTCTTTTCGCATTTGCATTCCATCGTTTCCAAAACCTTGCCTTCAGGATCGACGGTTTCCAGAATCACGTCGAAACCCCAGAGGCGTGCCACATGCTTCATGACCTCGCCGGTCTGGTTGTTGAGCGGACGGCGCAGGTACTGGTTATGGCGCAAGGTCAGCGCGCGGTGTCCGTGCGTATCGACCGACCACACCTGGATGTTCGGCTCGCGGTTGCCGAGGTTGTACTGCCCGGCAAGCTGCTCGCGCAGATAGCGGTAGCCGGCCTCGTCGTGAATCGCGGAGATGGCCAGCTTGTCCTTCTTGTCGTCGTCCAGTACCGAGAAGAAATGGAAATCGCGGATCACCTTCGGCGACAGGTACTGCGAGATGAAGCTTTCATCCTTGAAGTTGCGCATCGCGAAGTCGAGCGTCTTCTTCCAGTCGCTGCCGGCAATGTCCGGGAACCAGTAGCGGTCCTCGTCGGTCGGGTTTTCGCAGATGCGGCGGATGTCCTGCATCATCGCAAAGCCCAGCGCATACGGATTGATGCCGTTGAAATAGCGGCTGGTGACCGGCGGCTGATAGACGACATTGGTATGGCTTTGCAGGAATTCCATCATGAAGCCGTTGCCTACCACGCCTTCGTCGTAGAGCTGGTTCAGGATGGTGTAATGCCAGAACGTCGCCCAGCCTTCGTTCATCACCTGCGTCTGGCGCTGCGGATAGAAATACTGGGAAATCTTGCGCACGATGCGCACGATCTCGCGCTGCCAGGGTTCGAGCAGCGGCGCCGATTTCTCGATGAAGTACAGCAGGTTTTCCTGCGGCTCGGCCGGATAGCGCGACGGCCCGGCTTCCTGCACCACTTCCTGCTTGCGCGGCACGGTGCGCCACAGGTCGTTCACCTGCGACTGCAGATAACGCTCGCGCTCTTCCTGGCGCTCGCGCTCTTCCGCCAGCGACAGCTTGGCCGGACGCTTGTAGCGGTCCACGCCGTAGTTCTGCAGCGCATGGCAGGAATCGAGCAGCAGTTCCACCGCCTCGATGCCGTAGCGCTGCTCGCAGTCGGCGATGTAATTCTTCGCGAACACCATGTAATCGATGATGGCTTCGGCATCGGTCCAGGTGCGGAACAGGTAGTTGTTCTTGAAGAAGGAATTGTGGCCGTAGGAGGCGTGCGCGATCACCAGCGCCTGCATCATCAGGCTGTTCTCTTCCATCAGGTAGGCGATGCAGGGATTGGAGTTGATGACGATTTCATACGCCAGTCCCATCTGCCCGCGCTTGTAGCTCTTCTCGGTCGACAGGAACTGCTTGCCGAACGACCAGTGCGCATAGGACACCGGCATGCCGACCGATGCATAGGCATCCATCATCTGTTCGGCGGTGATGATCTCCAGCTGGTTCGGATAGGTGTCGAGGCCGAAGCCTTCGGCCACGCGTCGGATTTCCTCATGGATCTGCTCGATCAGCTCGAACGTCCACTCGGACTGCTCCGGCAGGCGGAAGGGCTTGGCGGCCTTCTTGCGCGAGCCCCTGGCTGCAGCCTTGCGCGCGGGCTTCCTGATCGTCGGTTCGGTCGCAATGGTCTCGGTAGTCATTTCGGTTGCTTCTTGAACAGTTCACGGAACACCGGATAGATATCGGCCGGCGACTCGATTTTCTGCATGGCGAAGTGCGGACAGAGATCGGGGATCTGGGTGTACTCGTGCCACAGATTCTGCGGCTCGCCGTCGGTGATCTCGACGTAGGCGTAGTACTGCACCAGCGGCATGATCTTGTTGATCAGCAGCTCGCGGCAGGTCACCGAATCGTTGTCCCAGTTGTCGCCGTCGGAGGCTTGCGCGACATACACGTTCCAGTCGCTGCTGGCGTAGCGCTCGCGGATCACCTTGTCGAGCAGCACCAGCGCGGACGACACCACGGTGCCGCCGGATTCGCGCGAGTTGAAGAACTCGTCCTCGGTCACTTCGGTCGCCTGGGTATGGTGGCGGATGAACACGACTTCGATCTTTTCATACGCCCGCTCCAGGAACATGTAGAGCAGGATGAAGAAACGCTTGGCCGCATCCTTCTTGGCCTGGTCCATCGAGCCGGAGACGTCCATCACGCAGAACATCACCGCGCTGCTGGACGGCTTCGGCACCTTGATGCGGTTGCTGTAGCGCAGGTCGATCGGATCGAGGAAGGGAATCGCATGCAGACGGGTGCGCAGGTGATGGATTTCCTTGCGCAGCGCGAGGATGCGATGGTCGTCCTCGAACGCGGTCTTCATCAATGCCTCGAGTTCCTCTTCCGCTTCCTTGAGCCGCTTGCGCGACTTGGCGCCGACGGCGATGCGGCGTCCGAGCGCGCCGCGCAGCGAGCGCAGCACATGGATGTTGGACGGCGTGCCGGACACGGTATAGCCGGCCCGCTGCTGCTTGAACTCGGTGATGGACTTGAGCTGGGTCTTGATCAGGTTGGGCAGTTCGAGGTCTTCGAAGAAATAGTTCATGAACTCTTCGCGCGTCAGTTCGAACGCGAAATCGTCTTCGGTGATTTCCTCGCTGTTGCCCGCCTTGCCCTTGCCGGCGCCACCGCCTCCGCTCTTGGGACGCTGGATCTGGTCGCCCTTCTGGTATTCCTTGTTGCCGGGACGGACAACTTCCCACACGCCGCCATGCGAATGGCCGAACGAGGGTTCGTTGATGTCCTTGACGGGAATGGATACTTTTTCGCCTTTCTCGATATCTTTGATCGAGCGGCCTTTGATGGCGCGTGCTACCGCGTCCTTGATCTGGCCCTTGTAACGCCGAAGAAAGCGTTCGCGATTGCCAGCGGACTTGTTCTTGCCTTGCAGACGCCGGTCGATGAGGTGAGCCAAGATGCCTCCTGAAACTGGTATGGGCGTTTGTTTCTTATGTCCTTCTCCATTATCGAAAGATTCACGGAAGAAGGATTGGGGTGAAGAACGGCGACGGCTAGCCGCATCGTGCGGACGCAGGGCGCCGCGCCGCGTCCCTCACCCCGGCCTCTCCCGCGCCTGCGGGAGAGGTTGCAACCGATTACGACGACTTGCGAACGCGCAGGTACCACTCGCACAGCAGGCGGACCTGCTTGGCGGTGTAACCCTTGGCGACCATGCGGGCGACGAACTCCTGGTGCTTGTTGGCGTCGTCGGCGCTGGCCTTGGCGTTGAACGAGATCACCGGCAGCAGTTCCTCGGTGTTCGAGAACATCTTCTTCTCGATCACGGTGCGCAGCTTTTCATAGCTGGTCCATGCCGGGTTCTTGCCGTTGTTCTGCGCGCGGGCACGCAATACGAAGTTGACGATCTCGTTGCGGAAATCCTTCGGATTGGAAATGCCCGCGGGCTTCTCGATCTTTTCCAGTTCGTTGTTGAGCGAATCGCGGTCGAAGCTCTCGCCGGTGTCCGGATCGCGGAATTCCTGGTCCTGGATCCAGAAGTCGGCGAAGGTCACGTAACGGTCGAAGATGTTCTGGCCGTACTCGGAATAGCTCTCCAGGTAAGCGGTCTGGATCTCCTTGCCGATGAATTCGACGTAACGCTGCGCCAGGTATTCCTTGATGTAGGACATGTAGCGCTGCTCGACTTCCGGCGCGAACTGCTCGCGCTCGATCTGCTGTTCCAGCACGTACAGCAGGTGCACCGGATTGGCCGCGACTTCGGTGTTGTCGAAGTTGAAGACCTTGGACAGGATCTTGTAGGCGAAGCGGGTGGACAGGCCGTTCATGCCTTCGTCGACGCCGGCGTAATCGGTGTACTCCTGGCGCGATTTCGCCTTAGGATCGGTGTCCTTCAGGTTTTCGCCGTCATAGACCTGCATCTTGCTGAAGATGCTGGAGTTTTCCGGATCCTTGATGCGCGACAGCACCGCGAACTGCGCCATCATCTTCAGGGTGCCGGGGGCGCAGGGCGCCTTCGACAGCGAGGAACTCTGGATCAGCTTGTCGTAGATCTTGATCTCTTCCGACACGCGCAGGCAGTACGGCACCTTCACGATGTAGATACGGTCGAGGAACGCTTCATTGTTCTTGTTGTTGCGGAATGCCTTCCACTCGGATTCGTTCGAGTGCGCCAGCACCACGCCGTCGAAGGGAATCGCGCCGAAGCCTTCGGTGCCCTTGTAGTTGCCTTCCTGCGTTGCGGTCAGCAGCGGATGCAGCACCTTGATCGGGGCCTTGAACATCTCGACGAATTCCATCAGGCCCTGGTTCGACAGGCACAGGCCGCCGGAGTAGCTGTAGGCGTCCGGATCATCCTGGGAATAATCCTCGAGCTTGCGGATGTCGACCTTGCCGACCAGCGACGAGATGTCCTGGTTGTTTTCATCGCCCGGCTCGGTCTTGGAAATCGCGACCTGCTTGAGGATCGACGGATAGCGCTTGACCACGCGGAACTGGTTGATGTCGCCGTTGAATTCATGCAGGCGCTTGACTGCCCACGGGCTGGGGATGGTCTTGAGATAGCGGCGCGGGATGCCGTAATCTTCTTCGAGAATGTCGCCATCCTCGAGTTCATTGAACAGGCCGAGCGGCGATTCATTGACGGGCGAACCCTTGATCGCATAGAAGGGCACCTGCTCCATCAGCGACTTGAGCTTTTCCGCGATGGAGGATTTGCCGCCGCCGACGGGACCGAGCAGATAGAGAACCTGCTTGCGTTCTTCAAGGCCCTGAGCCGCATGACGGAAGTAGGACACCACCTGCTCGATCACCTCTTCCATGCCGTAGAACTCACGGAAGGCGGGATAGATCTTGATAACCTTGTTGGCGAAGACGCGTGACAGGCGCGAGTCGTGGCGCGTGTCGATCATTTCCGGCTCGCCGATGGCTTCGAGCATGCGCTCGGCAGCGGTGGCGTAAGCGAGGCGATCTTGCTTGCACAGTTCCAGATATTCCTGCAGGGAGTATTCCTCTTCCCGAGTCCGCTCATACCGTGCTGCGTAGTTGTCAAAGATTTTCATGGGGGTTCCTTTGATATAAATGCCGGTCACTTTGGGGTCGGATTCAAGACTGAATTTCCACTCCGCAATTTCATACTACGCCCGATTTTCACTGGTCGCTAGGAAATTTTCGGCTTTTTTTTGTAAGCGCTGACTCTTAAAAAAATGCCTTTTCAAATACTCTTTTCAAACGATTATTTATCGCGATATTTTTTGATTTTCCGATTCGATTGCACAAAACTTTTTAACGCAGCCATGGTCACGCAAGGCGATTTTTTGATGAATTTTTAAGATTCAGTTGAAGACCCGCGCTGCATAAATGCGACAGCCCTGTACACGCATTGCACAGGCTTTGCGCATGCGGGAAGGGCAATCGATGGAATTGGCGGGCAAAGGCGGCGCAGTTCCCGCCTTGGGCCTGATGGAAAAAGCGCATCATCGAATATGAAGGCGCGATGGCGCTCGATGGCGTTCGTCTTCATGGATTGCCATGCGCATGAATGACCGCAATGAATGACCGCATTTCGGCGTGCAGTAATGACAGGCATGACCATGCGCCGGGCAAATGAACGAAGCCGTTTGATCATTCACTGGTGAAGGCAGACCTGTTTCGTAAGGCGCAGCGCGGGGCGAAGCTTGGAAATGAAGGGGATGGCAAAACCTTCTGCGGCCGATACAGCCGCCCTCACCCCTGCCACTCTCCCGCCTGCGGGAGAGTGGAATGTATGGAAACGTCAGCTTTTCCCCTTACCCCCGCCGATACGCCTTCAATGCGAACCGCGCGGGATCAAGCACATCAAACAGGCTGCGCTCGATCGGCAGAGGCTCGCCCTCCAGCACCGATGCCAGCAGCTCCGCCGCGAACGGCGCCCAGATCAATCCGCGCGAGCCGTATCCCATCAATCCATACAGGCCCGGATGCCGCGGCACATCGCGCAAGCGGCTGCCGGTGATGGGGAGGTCCGCATCCGGCAGCGCGCCCACGAGCGGCATGCGGTCCGGCGTCACGCAGCGAAAGCCAACCCGCCCGCGCAGTTCCGCAGCCGGTGCATCGTCAGCCTGGACGGCCGGCAGCAGCTGCGCCAGCCGCCGCAGGTTTTCCTCCTGGCTGTCACGACGCAGGGCCGTTTCAGCATCGACATCGTAGGTGGCGCCGACCGTGCACAAGCCCTGCACTTCCGGCGTCACGTAACCGTCGCCGCAGATCACCAGCGGCGGAGCGTTTTCGGAGCCAAGATCCAGGTGGGTGACCTGCCCGCGCACCGCATCGAGCGGCAGGTTCCGCGTCTGGTGCAGCCGATGCGCATCAATGCCGCCGGCGACAACCACAACCGGAGCGTTTGCAATTTCTGCGCCAGCCGCATCGCGCACCATCCAGGTGCCATCGCGGCGTTCCAGCGCGGCAGCGCCCCGGCCGAACAGGCGCACAAGGTTCGGTCCGCAGGCAGCCAGCATGGCTTCGCACAGGCTGGCCGGCGTGACCCAGCCACCCCGGGGAAACAGCCATGCTCCCTGCGATGCCGCATTTCCCGTCATCGCGGCCACCTCTTCCGGTTCCACCCAGCGCACGAAATCCCCGGGCAGTCCAAGTTCCTGCAAGGTGGCCTGCTGCACCCTCGCCTGTTCGCCGTCGCGCGCCAGCTGCAGCACCCCGCACTGGCGGCCGGCGAAGGCGGTGCCGATGCCGCCGAGCCGCGCCCACTGGGCGATCGCGAACAGGTAGGCGGCGCGCGCCAGCCGCGAGGCCTGGTTGCCGTCGCGCGACATCATCGGCATGACGATGCCCGCCAGGTTGCCGGAAGCTTCCTGCGCCGGCCGCGCATGCCGCTCGATCAGCGTGACCTGCCAGCCGCGCGCGGCAAGGCGCTCGCAGGCGGCGCTGCCGGCAATGCCGGCGCCGATCACGATGGCGCGGCGGTCCTGCACCGACACGCGCGGCGGCTGTTGCCAGCGAGGTGCGAAACGGCCCACCAGCATCTGCGGCTTGCGGCCGAAACCGGGCGGACGGTCGCAGAGAAAACCGGCCTGCATCAGCGTCCGCCGCACGTTGCCGGTCACGGTATAGGTGGCCAGCGTGGATTCCGGCGCGGCCAGGCGGTTGAGACGCGCGAGGATCTGCGGCGACCACATCTCCGGATTCCGGCTGGGCGCGAAGCCGTCGAGGTAGAAGGCATCGGCGGCGGCCTGGATGTCGGGCAGGCAGTCGGCGATGTCGCCGAACACCAGCGTGAGCACGATGCGTCCCTCATCAAGCATCAGCCGATGGAAACCCGCTACCAGCGGCGGCCAGGCGGCGCACAGCTGCGCCGACAGCGGCTGCAGCTGCGGCCACAGGGAATGCAGCCGTTCCAGATCGGCGGCGGCGAACGGATGTTTTTCGATGGCCACGTAATGCAGCTGCGCGGGGCGCTCCCGATCCTCGCGCCAGGCTTGCCAGGTCGCGAGGAAATTCAGGCCAAGCCCGAAGCCGGTTTCGAGGATGGTGAAACCTCGGCGCCCGCGCCAGCGTTCCGGCAGGCCGTTCCCGCCGAGGAAGACATGGCGAGCCTGCTCCAGGCCGCCCTCGGCGGAATGGTAGATGTCGCCATAGGCATCGGCATAGGGAATGCCGTCTTGCAGCTTCAGGGTGACGGGAGTCAGGCGATGAGCGGGCATGATGAAAAGAGGAGGAAGGACGTTTCATTGTAGCGGCGCACGGGCGCTCGCTCAAAAATCTGCGCCGCCGCATGCATGATGCGGCACGATTGTTTACACTCGCTGTTTGTCCGTACGGAACAAGCCATCGTCAACGATATTCCGGTGATGCGAGTTTAAGAAGGCAAGGATGGCGACATCCTGCCGGGACAAGAAAACCGGCGCTGCAAGGCCGAAGCCTTGCGCGCATTGTCGATGCAGTACCGGCGTGATTTTCGTCCAGCATTTGACCAACAGATTATTCATTCGCACCACCAGGCAGCCATCCACCTTACCGCCCCCATGAAAACAGCCAGCACCGCCGACACCGCAGCAGCAGCCCAACCTTACTATGCCGTGCGCCATTCGAAAATCCATGGCAACGGCGTATTCGCCACCCGCAAGATCCCGGAAGGCACCCGCATCATCGAATACCAGGGCAAGCGCATCAGCTGGAAGGAGGCGGTGCGCCGTGAGAACCTGAAGCCGGCCGACAGCTTCCACACCTTCTTCTTCAGCCTGGAGAGCGGCAGGATCATCGACGGCGGCGACGAGGGCAACGATTCGCGCTGGATCAATCACTCCTGCGAGCCGAACTGCGAGGCGCGCGAAGAGGACGGCAAGGTGTTCATCTACGCGCTGCGCGACATCAAGCGCGGCGAAGAGCTGTATTACGACTATGGCCTGATCATGGAGCAGCGGCACACGCCGGCGCTGAAGAAGGCGTATCAATGCCTGTGCGGCACGCCATCCTGCCGCGGCACCCTGCTGGCACCCAAGCGCAGGAAGAAGGCCGCCTGATCGCCGGAGGCGTTGAGCGCGTCGGATGCGACGTGCCGCGTGGGCGGGCATGCCGGCCCACGCGGCCCTGCCGGTTCTATTCGAAAAACTTCAGCCCGGCCACGCCGCACAGGATGAGCCCGACGCAGGCCAGCTTCGCAGCCGAGGCCGATTCGCCCAGCAGCACGATGCCCAGTATGGCGGTGCCGGCGGTGCCGATGCCGGTCCAGACCGCATAGGAGGTGCCGGCGGGCAAGGTCTTCATCGCCACGCCGAGCAGCACCACGCTCAGGATCATCGATACGATGGTGCCGACGGAAGGCCACAGCCGCGTGAATCCTTCGGTGTATTTCAGGCCGATGGCCCAGCCGATCTCGAGCAGACCGGCGATCAATAGCAGTATCCAGGACATTGTTTTTCTTTCAGGGGGTCCGTGGCCGTCCACGGGATGACAGGGAAAGACGGGTTCGTACCCGTTTTCATGAGGCGGATGCGGGGCCAGCCCGCATTGAGGCGACGGCACAAGAGCTGCAAAGGCCGCCGCGCAGAAAGCAAGTGTAGCCGAAACGGCGGCTTCTTTCAGTTGGCAGAACTCAGGGCGCGATCCTGTAGCAGTTGCGGCCGTCGCGCTTGGCGTCGAACATGGCCGCGTCGGCGCGGTTGATGGTCTCCGACACTGTCTCTCCATGGCGGCGTTCGGCGATGCCGAAACTGGCCGACAGCGCCAGCCGCGTATCCCCGGCCGAGATATCGAGCGCCATGACCGCATGGCGCACCCGTTCGACCATGATGGCGGCTTGCACGGCGCCGATCTCGGGCATGATGATCATGAATTCCTCGCCGCCCCAGCGGCCGCAAAGATCATAGTCGCGCACGCTTGCCACGATGGCATGCGCGATCTCGATGAGCGCCTTGTCGCCGGCTTCATGGCCATGTGCGTCGTTGACCGACTTGAAACGGTCGACATCGAGCATGGCGACCGTCAGCGGCCGGTGCAGCCTGTCGGCGCGCGCCGACTCTGTCTTCATCCGCTCCATCAGCATGCGGCGGTTGCCGATGCCGGTCAGCGCATCGCGGGTGGACGCCTCTTTCAGCGCTTCATTGAGGTCGCGCATCATCGACTGGTAGCGGTCGGAGATGCGGGCGATCTTTTCCAGCTGGCGCAGCTGCTTCTGGTAGCGCTCGGCAAGCGACAGCTTTTCCTCGCGGCTGACATGCTGGTAGCGGTCGGAAATGCGGGTGACGCGGTCGATCTGGTGCAGCAGTCCGCGGAACTCCGCATACAGCTCGTCGAGCGCCGGCCGCAGCGGATTGTCCTGATGGCTCGCATCGGAAAGCAGGCCCTCGACTCTCTGCTCGATGTGTTTGTCGCTGCGCACGCTCAACCTGCCTGGCTGCTGATCATGAAGGGAAAGCTGCAGTCTTCCCTGAACTCCTCCGCCAGTTCGGCCACGCGTTCATTCTGTTCGTCGTAATACCAGTTGACCGCCACGTCGCGCCTTGCGCGGTGCGCCTCCTCGAGCATGTCGAAAATGTCCATCATGGCCTTGACGCTGCTGGTGTTCAGATAAAGCAGATGCAGGTTGAGGACGAGCTTGCGGTCGCCGGCGGCGAAGTAATTGTCTATCCACTGCATCACCGGAGAAAACAGCTCGTAGGAATTCTCGGGATAGGAGTCGCCGCGCATTTCAATGAGGCCGGCCTGGGCATCGGCGGAAATGGAGGGCGTTGACTGGGTACCGTCTATGTGCAGATTATTCATTCCTGTTCCTTACCGGGGTTACATGACGACGCGCAGGCTGAAGAAGGCGCGGCCATCTTCCAGCGTCTGCAGCGAGCAGGAGAGCGGTTCGCTGGCCTTGCGCGCCAGATCGATCAGGCCGAGCCCGGCGCCGCTGGTGCTGCCATCCTCGCGCGGCTTGCGCAGCTGCTCCTTGTAGCGCGCCTTGAGTTCGGTCTTGTCGAGCGCGGCGAGCTGCTGCACGCACCCGGTCAGGCCGGCGCCGTCGGCGCTGTCGACGATATTGCCGGCCAGGACCACGTAGCGCCCTTCGGCATCCCGCGCGATGACCACGGTGGCCGATGCCTCATTGTCGGCCCAGCCCTTGCGCGCCGCATAATGGCGGATGTTCTGCGTCATCTCGATATAGGCGCCGAAGACATCCATGGCCGACGATGGCGTGGCGTTTTCGAGCTTCATGTAGTTGCGCAGCGCATTGCCGATCTCTTCGATCAGGCTTCTGGTCAAAGGACCGTTGAAGCAGAGCATGATGCGCTGCTGGTTGTAGGTTTGCTGCAATGAGAACAAGTCGATCAGCATGGAATATCCGTAACGTCAGTATCAGTTGAATCGAAAACAGACCACCGTGATGTCGTCGCGCTGGGCATGGTCGCCCTGATAGGCGGCCAGTGTGGAGGCAAACGCTTCGCCCTGCTCTGCCAGCGGCCGGCGGGCATGCCGGCGCAGCATGTCGATGAAGCGCGCATTGCCGAAACCGAAGCCCTTGTCGCCGCCGGCCTGGTCGAGGAAGCCGTCGGTGGTGAGATAGAAGGTGCGCGCCGGCAGCAGGTCGACCGTCTGGTTCGCATAGTCGCCCCGCTGGCGGTCGCCGAGCGAACGGCGGCCGCCTTTGGCGCAGTTCACCTCGCCGCTTTCGTCGCTTTCGCCGCCCTCGCTCCAGTAGAGCGAAATCTTGGCGCCGGCGAAGGTCGCGCGGCGGCTTGCGAAATCGACATGCACCAGTCCGGCATCCATGATGGTGGCGATGTCGCGCTGGCCGCCGCGGGCATTGAGCATGGAGCGCACCACTTCGTCGGTGCGGGTCAGTATGGCGGCGGGATCATGGGCTCCGGCCTCGTCGACCGCCTTGTCCACGGCGGCGCGCGCCAGCATGGTCATGAAGGCGCCCGGCACGCCATGGCCGGCGCAGTCGACGACGCCGATCAGGCAACCGCCTTCAACCTCGCGGTAGACATAGAAGTCGCCGCCGACCACATCGCGCGGACGCCACAGCACGAAATGATTGTCGCCCAGCGCGGCGGCCAGTTCACGGTCCGGCAGGATGGCGCGCTGGATCAGGCTGGCGTAGGAGATCGAGTCGCTGATCTTCTTGTGGGCCACGCTCATGTCGCGGTTGGCCTGCACCAGTTCCCGCGTTCTTTCACGCACGGTGTCTTCCAGTTCCTCGGTATGGCGGCGCACCTTGCCGGCCATGGCGGCGAAGGCGGCGGTCAGTTCGCCGATCTCGTCATTGCGGGCCGGCGGCAGGGCCAGCGCGTAATTGCCGGCGGCCATTTCCCGCGCCGACTGCTTGAGCTTGAGCAGCGGCGCCAGCACCAGCCGGTTCATCGCGTACACGAAGCCGGCCATCACCATGCCCACCAGCAGGAATACCGCCAGCGCGATCCATGTCGGCAGGCTGGTATCGATCACTTCGGCGGCATCGAGGTCGACCGCGGTCAGCACATGCCATTTGAGTTCCGGAATATAGGACGCGGCCAGCAGCTGCTTCTTGCCATGCAGCGTGGCGAAGAAGGGCTCGGTGGTGCCGGGATGGCGGGCGGCGCTATCGAGCGCGGCGCGGGCGCGTGCCGCATCGCCCTTGTGCTCGAGCAGGCCGAACAGGGATTTGCCGCGCGCATCCACGCCGGCGCCGGAATTGAAGGCGATGTGCCGGTTGTCGGGATGCGCCTGGATGGCGCCGTTGACATCGACGATCATCGGCGTCACGCCGCGCTCGGAGGTGGCGATGAAGTCGCGCAGGAAGTCCGACAGGTCGAGGCCGGTGCCGCACAGGCCGAGCTTGCGCTCGCCGTCGCGCACCAGCACGTTGAACCATACCTTGGTCAGGCCGAGCTTGGGGTCGGGGTCGACATTGATGTTGAACGGCGCATCGCTCTTGAGCGAATTGAAGAACCAGATGTCATGCGGATCATCGGGCTTGATCGAATAGCGCGGCTCGCCGTTGGTCGGGGTCTTGGTATCGGAAAAGTAATAGTGATATGACAAGGCGGAAGCGAGGAAGAACGACTTGTCGTCGAAGTCGTTGCGGAAGCTTTCCGCTTCCTGCAGCGCCATGGCCTTCTTTTGCGGATCGTTCTCGTCCTTGAGCCACTGCTGGATCGACTGCGAGCGCGCCAGCCGCAGCGACAGCGCCAGCTCGCGGGCCACCGGCGCGAGGATGCGCTCCCGGTTCAGGAGCGTGAAGTTGCGCGTAAACGCCGCACCGAGATGCGAGCGGATGGATTCCACCGCCTGCCAGCCCGCCACGCCGGCCAGCAGCAGTACCAGCATGCAGGTGCCGAACAACGCGAGAACGGATTTGCCGCGCAGTCCGAGAGCGCCTGTCATGTCATCTCCGGTGGAAAAATAATGATTATGGGAAATTCTGACAGCCATCGCGTTGCACTGCAATGTCAAATGGCTATATCCGACCAGGCTGGTACGGCATTTTTGCCGCGACTTGTCAGTTTGGCAGCACCATCCATTGCCAGCCGAAGAACACCAGGAGGGCAATCATGATGGTCAGCAGCTGGCGGCGGGTGGCCGCGCAGACCAGGATGGCGACGATGGCGGCAACCAGCTGCGGATTGCGCCAGCTCAGCTCCAGCCCCTCGCCGCGCGGCGCCAGCACCATCGGCACGATGATGGCGGTGAGCACGGTGACCGGCACGAAGCCCAGCGCCTGCTGCAGCCACGGCGGAAAGGCCACGCGTCCGCCGAGCACGAAGATGGTGGCCTTGATGGCCACCGTGACGGCGGCCATGCCGAGAATCATCAGCGTGTAATTCATGCGGCGTCCTCCTTTGCCTGGCGCTTGGCCTGCCGGCTGAAACCCGCATGACGGCGCGACATGAGCATGCCGACCGCGACGCCGATCAGCACCGCCGACATCAGGCCCAGCTTGTACGGCAGGTCGCGCAGCAGGAAGGCGAAGGCGCCCGCCGCCAGCGCCGCGGCCAGATGCGGCAGCCGGCCCAGCTGCGGCACGACGATGGCAATGAAGGTGGCCACCATCGCGAAATCCAGGCCGAGCGACTGCAGCTGCGGAAACACCGAACCGAAGGACAGCCCGACCAAGGTCCATGCCTGCCAGTTGCCATACATCGCGATGCAGGAGCCGAGGAAATACCAGTGGCCGAGCGGCGCCTGCGGATGGCGGCTGTAATAGCCGTTCATCACGGCGAAGGTTTCGTCGGTCAGGAAGAAACCGAGCGTCCAGCGCCAGCGCGCCGGCAGATGGGCGACATGCGGCAGCAGCGTGGCCGCATACAGCATGTGGCGCAGGTTGACGATGAAGGTGGTCAGCCAGATCACCAGCATGCCGGCATGGCCGGCGACCAGGCCGGTGGCGATGAACTGGCTGGAGCCGGCATAGACGCTGAGCGACATCAGCTGCCCCTGCCAGGCGGCGAGCGGGCCGGCCGTGACCAGCGTGCCGAAAATGATGCCGAACGGCGCGGCGCCGACCAGCATGGGCAGCGTATCGCGGGCGCCGGCGGCGAAACTGGAAAAACGGGTGGAATGCGGCATGAAAAATCCTTTCAACCGCGCATGGTAAACCGGGAAGGCGGCGGCGACTTGTACGAACTTGCGGCGATGCCGCGGCAGTCGACCGCGTTACAAGATCACATCTTTTCCTGCCCGGCTGCGTTGCATTCGATAGTCCCGCCCTGGGCTGGGCCTGCGACATGGCTTGCCGGGCAGGAAATCCGCCGATCCCATGCGTAATGAATCACCTGGAATCGGTACGTGCCTTCCATCGGCCGCCATTGTCCCTTGGCTGCCCGGAAACGAACCTGGAAAAAAATGGAGTGAAGACAAGATGTCTCCACTCCAAACCTCAGGAGACACTGAGGAGAGACTGCATGTGCGCCGCCGCGAGTTGCGGCGACGGCGCGCACGCGATACCAATGCGGCTGCCAATGCAACCACGGGCAGCAATGTATCAGTCCTCAGGCCGGAGAAAATCTTGAAAGTCGCGCCATCCTGCTAAGAAGATTCAGCGCGGCTGCGCGGGCGCGCCTTCGCTCCTGGCCGCCCCTTCCGCCGGGGCGGCGGCTTCGTTCTGCTTGCGCTGCGCCTCGGCAGCCATGGCGAATACCGAGGAGCAGGCCGCTTTCAGTTCCTGCTCGAGCATCGGCGCAAACATGGTTTTCTTCTTCGACTTGGCAAGACGGGCGGACGGCGGCAGCAGGTAGTCGCCCTTCGGGTTTTCCAGCCGGGTCCATTGCAGCGTATTGCCGGCCTTCTTCAGTTCAGCCGGCACGCGCACCGGCGAACGGCCGCTGACCACGGTGATGCGGGCGGCGGCATCGCTGATGTCGCCGGTCAGCGAAGGAGCCGCCCCTTCATCGATGCGCTCCGCGCCGGCGGTGGAAAACAGGTGGGAGCCGCACAGCTTGCCGCCCTGCTGATGCAGTTCGAGCACGAAACTGGAACATTTGCCGCTGTCGCGCTGCACGTCCGGAGGACACAGCGAAGCGACCCAGACGCCGCTGATATCTTCCTCCGCGGCATGGGCGCAGGGAAGCAGCGCAAGGACGGCAAGCGATGCGAAAAGAAACCTCATCTGAAATCTCCCGGAACGGATCTGTCACATCCTCCAGATGTACCAGAGCGCGGCGCCTTGCCCTTGAGAGGCCGCAACGGCAAAGGGCAGCCGCACTGAGCTTGCGCAGCAAACATGCCCGAATGCATGCATGGCGAAAAACGGTGCCCGACACCTGCAGGCCATGTCGGCCCGGACTATTCACGCTCTGCAGGTGATGCGGCGGCCGGTCATGGCAGCACCAGGTTTTCCTTCAGAAAGTCGAACAGCAGCTTCACCCGCTGCAGATGGCGCACATCCGGATGCGCCAGCATCCACAAGTCGGTTTCCAGTTCCGGCACCGGCCCTTCGAGCATGCGCACCGCCGGATTGTCCCTGAGCAGGAACAGCGGCGCCACGCCGGCGCCGATGCCCCAGACCACGCTGCCCGCGATCGACAGCACGCTGTTGCAGCGATAGCGCGGCACCACCTTGGGCAGGCGCTGGCGCCGCCACTTGACCGAAGGATGCTCGGCCAGCGATTCATCGAGTGCGATCCAGTCCAGCCGTTCCAGGGGAGGCGTGTCATCGAAACGCCGCAGATAGCTTTCCGCGGCGAAGACGCCGGACTGCATCGTGCCGAGACGGCTGCCCACGAGATGCTCGGGCGGCTTGCGCGTGGCGCGGATGGCGACATCCGCATCGCGCTGGCTCAGGTTGGCGAGCGTATTGGTGGCGATCAGTTCCAGGTCGATGCCCGGATAGGCGGCGGTGAAGCGCGACAGCAGCGGCAGCAGCAAGCCGTTGAGAACAGTGTCGGTGGTGGTGATGCGCAATACGCCGGACGGCGCCCCGCCGCTCTTCGATGCCGCATCCCGCGCCTCCTGCAGCTGCGACTCGATGCGCTCGGCATAGGCGGCGAGTTCGCGTCCCAGTTCGGTGGGCAGGTAGCCGTTGCGGCTGCGGTCGAACAGCAGTTCGCCCAGGTCCTTTTCCAATCGCTTGATCGAGCGGAATACCGTGGAGGTATCCACCTTCAGCCGCTCGGCCGCGCCGCCGAGCGAGCGCCCGCGCACGAGCGCCAGCACAAGCTCGAGGTCGGCATGGCTGAGCGGGGTTTGCGTTTTTGCATAGATCGGTTTCATGAATGCCTATTTTCCTTGTGTCGGTGCACACGTACATTAACACCACCGCAACCCGACCAGAAAGGAAATTCATCATGATCGACCAACGTCTCGCCCCCTATGCCGCCACCCTGCTGCGCCTCTCGCTCGGCACCATGTGGATCACGCATGCCCTGCTCAAGCTGCTGGTATTCACCATCGCCGGTTTCGAAGCCTTCCTTGCCAGCCACGGCATGCCGGCCTTCATCGCCTGGCCGGTGGTGTTGCTCGAACTTGCCGGCGGCGCGCTGATCCTGCTCGGCTGGCATGGCCGCATCGCCTCGCTCCTGCTGCTGCCGGTCATGGCCGGCGCGATGGCCGCGCATATCGGCAACGGCTGGGTCTTCAGCAATGCCAACGGCGGCTGGGAATATCCGCTGTTCCTGATCGCGATGTCGGTGGTGCACGGCTTGCTGGGCGACGGCGCCTTCGCATTGCGCCCGGCCGCGACGGCCCTGCCCGTGCGGCTGCGGACCGCCTGACATCCTCCCGACGCCTCACCCATTTGCCAACCCGCTCTGAAAGGATCTGCCATGAAACTCTATTACAACCCCGGCGTCTGCTCGCTTGCCCCGCACATCGCCCTGCGCGAAGCCGGCCTCGGCTTCAGCCTGGAAAAGGTCGATCCGGCCGCCGGCCGCACCGCAAGCGGACAGGACTACCTCGCCGTCAATCCGAACGGCTATGTGCCGGCGCTGGAGATCGAGCCCGGCCTGGTGCTGACCGAAGGCCCGGCCATCATGCAGTACATCGCCGACCGCGCGCCGGAAGCGGGATTAGCGCCGGCCAACGGCACGATGGAAAGGTACAAGCTGCAGTCCTGGCTCAATTTCATCACCTCGGAAATCCATAAAGGCTTTTCACCCCTGTTCAAGCCGGGCATGCCGGCCGAGGCCAAGACCCAGTTCAAGGAACTGCTCGGCAAGCGCTTCGATTACGTCGCCCAGCACCTGTCGACGCAGGATCATCTGCTCGACAGCGGCTTCTCGGTGGCCGATGCCTATCTGTTCGTCACCACCGGCTGGTGCGGCTTCGTCGGTATCGAACTGGAAAGATGGCCGGCGCTGGTCGCCTTCCGCAAGCGCATCCAGGCCAGGCCGGCGGTGCAGGCGGCGATGCGGGCCGAGGGCCTGATCAAGTAATTCAAGCATGCCGTGCGGCGGCGCATGCCGCCCTCATCCACCACCGGAGAATCTTGCCATGACCACCACTTCCCATCCTCCCCTGACTCTCATCAGCCACAAGCTCTGCCCTTACGTCCAGCGCGCCGTCATCGCGCTCAAGGAAAAGCAGGTGGATTACCAGCGCATCGACATCGATCTGAACGCCAAGCCGAAATGGTTTCTCGCCCTGTCTCCCCTCGGCAAGACGCCGGTGCTGCGCGTCGGCCATGATGTGGTCTTCGAATCGGCCGTGATCTGCGAATACCTGGAAGACACCGTCGGCCCGGCGCTGCATCCGCAAGATGCGCTGCAGCGCGCCAGGCACCGCGCCTGGATCGAGTTCGCATCGGCCACCCTGAATGCGATCTGGAGCTTCTATACCGCGCAGGACAATACTGCCTACGAGGCGGCAGCCGCCGTGCTGGCCGACCGCTTCCGCCAGCTGGAGAAGGCTGTCGGCGACGGCCCGCATTTTTCCGGCGAGCGCTTCAGCCTGGTGGATGCGGCCTTCGCGCCGGTGTTCCGCTACTTCGACGTGTTTGATGCCGTCAGCGGCATCGACTTCTTCGCCGATGCGCCGAAGCTGCGCGCGTGGCGGGCGGCGCTGGCGCAGCGGCCTTCGGTGCGCTCGGCGGTGACGGAGGAGTATGCATCGCTGCTCGCCGAATTCGTGATCCGCCAGGGCGGCGTGCTCGGCAGGCGCCTGCTGGCGGCGGCGCCCGCGGTGCGGCTCAAGTCCTCCCTGTCGGCTTACTCGGCGGCGGCGTGAGGATGCAGGAAGCAGCCGGCCGCATGGTCGTTGACCAGGCCGGTCGCCTGCATGTAGGCATAGATGATGGTGGAGCCGACGAACTTGAAGCCGCGTTTCGACAGGTCTTTCGAGATGCGGTCCGACAGCGGGGTCTTGGCTGGCGTGTCGCCCTTGCCGGTCCAGGCATTCAGGATCGGCTTGCCGTCGACATAGGCCCACAGATAGGGCGCGAGGCCGCCGGCCTCGTCGCGCAGCCGCAGGTAGGCCTGGGCATTGGTGATGGCGGCGGCGACCTTCAGGCGGTTGCGGATGATGCCGGGATTGGCCAGCAGTTCGGCCACCTTGGCGTCGTCATAGCGGGCGATCTTTTCCGCGTCCCAGCCGTCGAAGGCGATGCGGTAGTTGTCGCGCTTGTTGAGCACGGTTTCCCAGCTCAGGCCGGCCTGCGCGCCTTCCAGGTTGAGCATCTCGAACAGGCGGCGCTCGTCATGGCAGGGCACGCCCCATTCCTCGTCGTGATAGGCGAGATAGCGCGGATTGGCCCAGGAACAGCGTTGGATGGCGGCGGCATCGGCGTCGTGAACGGACATGGGCGGCAGGAAGAATGGCGAAAAGCCGATTCTACTGCGGCCGCAAGCGGTGCATCAACGCCGGAATCTCATCGAGGATTTCGCGCGCCAGGTAGCCGAGCGGACCATGCCGCTGGCACAGCCTTTCGCCGGCGCGCGCATGCAATGCCACGCCCCAGGCGCAGGCCTGTTCCAGCGGCGCGCCGCGCGCCATCAGGCCGGTGACGATGCCGGCGAGCGTGTCGCCGGAACCGGAGGTGGCGAGACCGACGTTGCCGCCTTCATGCCGCCAGAGCCGGCCGTCGGGCGCCGCGATATGCGTGACCGCGCCCTTGAGCGCGATCACCGCATTCCAGCGCCGTGCCGCCTGCAATGCGGCGCCGACCGGATCGGCCTGCACTTCCTCCTTGTCGGCGCCGCTCAGATGCGCCATCTCGCCGGCATGCGGCGTCAGCAGCACCGGAACATCGAAGCGGCTGATGCGGGCCGGCTGATCATTGCCCATGTCGTCGGCCTTGCCGTGGCCCTTGCCGTGGCCGCCCGCCTGGCGCACCACGCTCATCGCGCTCGCATCCAGCAGCAGCGGCCTGCCGTCCAGATGCGGCAACAGGCCGGCGACAAAATCGCAGATCGCATCCTCGTTCTGCATGCCGGGTCCGATCAGCAAGGCGCCGTAGCGCCCGATGATGCCGCCGATCTTGTCCATTGCCGCCGCGCCGGCGAGGTCGCCGGACCGGGTCTCCGGCAGGCCGATCACGCGCGCTTCGGGAATCGCCTGCGCCAGCAGGGGCGCGACGCTGTCCACGGTGGCGATCGCCAGCTTGCCGGCGCCGGCGCGCAGCACGCCGATGCCGGCCAGGATTGCCGCCCCAGCAATTTCCCGGGAGCCGGCGATGACCAGCACCTTGCCGCGCTCTTCCTTGTCGCCCTCCACGCCGGGCATGGGCAGCGGCCACTGCCGCAGCAGCGCATCATCCACCAGCACGGGCTCGGGCCGCGATGTGTCGTTCATCATGTCTCCGTCAGGATTTCGGGGCCGCCGGCACATCCGGCTCGGCGGTGATAGGCGCGCCGGCTTCCCGCAGCGGCGCCACAAAGTTGATCAGGCGCGGCACCAGCTTGCCATTCTTGCCGCGCGAGGGATCGAATTCATAGGAAGTGACGGAACAGTTCGGCACGTCGGCGGCGCGGTCGATTTCCAGTATCTGGCGCTCGTCCATCCGTTCGAACAGGTAGCGGAAGCAGTTGACGATGACCTGGTGGCCGACGATCAGCACACGCTCGCCGCGGTATTCGCGGCTGATGGTGTCGAGCACGTTGCGCAGGCGCAGGATGACGTCGCACCAGCTTTCGCCGCCGGGCGGGCGGAAATAGAACTTGCCGACATGGGCGCGCTGCTCGTGCAGCTCCGGATACTTCTGCACGATGCCGAACTTGGTCAGCCGGTCGAGAATGCCGAATTCCTTTTCACGCAGCCGTTCGTCGGCATTGAAGGTGATGTCGTCGATGGCGATGCCGGCCGATTGCAGCACGATCTCGGCGGTGCGGCGTGCCCGCACATAGGATGAAGACAGGACAACGGTGGGACGCTGCTCCGCAGGCAGCTGGCCGAACCAGTGGCCAAGGGCATCGGCCTGCTGCTCGCCCAGTGCCGACAGCGGCGTGTCGATGTCGCGGGTGGCGATATCGATCAGGGGCAGGCCCGCGGCCTCGGCTTCATCGCGCGCGACATTGCCGGCGCTCTGCCCGTGTCGGACGATCCAGATTGTCTGCGGCCATTTCTGTTCCGGCATCTTGCTTTCCTTTCAGTGAAAGGAAAGACAAGCACACTTGCGCGAAGTTTCGCGCCGCTATCGGCAAGCGGAGCAGCGCTGGCGCTGCATCAATGCCGGCCGAATCTGCCGGCGGGATTTTTCAGCCGAATTTTCGAACGGCATCGAGCGCAAGCCCGGCGCCGATGCTGCCGAACAGATCGCCTTCGACGCGCCTCGCGTTCGGCAGCAGCGCGGAAATGTTCTGGCGCAGCAACTGCACGCCGCTGGAGCCGCCGGTGAAGAAGACGGTGTCGATGCGCTCCGCATTGATGCCGGCATCGCGCAGCAGTCCGCCCAGCGTCTTGCCCACGCTGTCGACCAGATGCCCGATGGCCGCATCGAAGCTGGCCCGATGCACCACCAGGTTGAGATCGGCGGCGAGGCGGTCGAGATGCAGCGAAGTGCGATCCGCACCCGACAAGGCGATCTTGCCCTCCTCCATCTTCAGCGCCAGCCAGTGGCCGTCGCGCTGTTCGATCAGCTTCAGCAGGCGTGCCAGCTTGTCGCGTTCGCGCGCATCGCGATAGACATCCTGCAACTCGCGCCACACTTTTTGCGTATAGGCAAAATTGATGGTGTGCCAGGTCGCGAGGTTGAAGTAATAGCTCGACGGCACTTCATTGTTGTTGCTCATGCGCGTGCCGAGGCCGAGCAGCGGCATCGCGCAGGACAGGTTCAGGTATTTGTCGAAATCGGTGCCGCCCACGTGCACGCCGGCGGTCGCGAGAATGTCATCGCGGCGGTCGCTGCCGCTGGCGCGCTGCGGCGACAGGCGCACCAGGGAGAAGTCGGAGGTGCCGCCGCCGATGTCGACGATGAGCACCAGTTCTTCCCGTGACAGACTGGACTCGTAATCGAAGGCGGCGGCAATCGGCTCATACTGGAAGGCAATGTCGCGATAGCCGACGCTGTGTCCGATCTCGCGCAGGGTGTCTTCCGCAAGCCGGTCGGCCTTGGCGTCGTCATCGATGAAGTGCACCGGCCGGCCGAAGACGGCTTGGGTGAAGCTCCTGCCCGCCGCCTGTTCGGCGCGCGATTTCAGTTCGCGCAGGAATTGGCCGAGCAATTCGCGGAAAGACAGCGCGCGGCCGAGCACTTCGGTCTGGCTGTCGATCAGGCTGGTGCCGAGCAGACTCTTGAGCGAACGCATCAGGCGGCCTTCATAGCCGGCAAGATAATCGGTCAGCGCGGCGCGGCCGAAGCTGACCGCATTGTCTTCGGCATTGAAGAAAACGACCGAGGGGAGAGTGGGCTTGCCATCTTCCAGCGCCAGCAGCGCGGGCTGGCCTGGACGATGGAAGCCAACGGTGGAGTTGGATGTGCCGAAGTCGACACCGCAAGCATTGGTCATGATGGCCGGCCCTCAAAAAAAGCCGACCATCATACGCCACAATCAGGGGCCGGTGATGGCCGAAGTGGTGACCGGAGCCGGTGCCGCCGCGGTTGCCGTGGAAGCGGCAATTCCCTGTTCATCAGACCATACGACACGGTCGTCCACCGCATACAGGCGGCAGGGCTGGCTGCTGTTTTTCTGGCAATCGGCCAGCGCCTGCGCCGCCGGATCGTCGCCGTCCTCGGCCCAGCTCCAGGCGCCGGTCGGCGATACGGCAAAGGCGCGCGGAAGCGACTTGCTCAGGAAAGTCCGGTATTGCTCGCGCGCACTGCCGCGCAGATACGGAATGGCTTCCACGTTGTCGATCGTTGCAAACTCGGTCTTCGGAAACTTGTATTCCTCATTGATGGCATACAAGGTGTCGGTGGGCATGCCGACTTCCCTGAGGAATTTTTCCGTTTCCGGCCACCAGATCTTGACGCCGTCGCGGCTGCCGCTCATGCCGTGCGCATCGCGCTTGAACGCACCATAGGCAATCAGCCTGGCGCGGCCACCGGCCTGCACATAGGCATCGCGCAGGCGCGCCGCCAGCGCCGGGCCGAAGTGGTTGTCGTTCTCGCCATAAAACCACAGGCTGGGCAGCGTGGTCCTGGCGCCATAGCTGGCGAATGCCTGCACCAGCGACTGTTCCCAGCGGCAGTCGCCGCCGTGCATCTTCAGTCCGCCGGCG
Source organism: Noviherbaspirillum aerium (assembly GCF_008929045.1). Lineage (GTDB taxonomy): Bacteria > Pseudomonadota > Gammaproteobacteria > Burkholderiales > Burkholderiaceae_D > Noviherbaspirillum > Noviherbaspirillum aerium. The sequence goes on from NZ_VFAH01000001.1 coordinate 140,006, forward strand.
AAATTGATCAGGCCTTTCACGCCCGGCGAGGCATGCGTGCCGAAGGCCAGCGCGGTCAGGCCGCCGTAGGACTGACCGGCCACCACGATATTGTCATTGTCGGCCCAGCCCTGCGTGCGCAGATAGGCCAGCGTGCTGTCGAGATCTTCCGCCTGCAGCTGGCCGTGGGCGGTCATGTTGCAGCCGGGATCGGCATAGTCGCCGCTGGACTTCGAAAAGCCCTTGCGCATCGGAATTACGACGGCATAGCCGCGCTTGACGAACTCGCGGCTGATGACCAGGAAACGGTCGCGGTTCTGGTTGCGCGGATTGCCGAGGGCCTTGCCGTGATTCATGATCAGCAAGGGAAAGGGGCCGTTGCCGAGGGGTTTGAAAATCGTTGTTTCGAGTTCCACCGTCCTGCCGCCGGAAGCTGCCGGCACCATCACGACCTGTTCGTTGAGGGTCGTGTCGAGGATGACTGCCTGAGCTGTGGACGAAAACGCAAGAAGGCTGGTAGCGAGAGTGAGTGTGGCGAAAACCGTGGAGCGGAATGCGGAGAAAAACCGGGTCTTCTTCTCGGCGCGCTTCTTAAATAGTAGGTCAGGCATAAATCCATACACATCGAAGGGCAAACACACCGGCTCGTCATGCGAACCGCCGAATCCGCTGCACCCCATTGATGGGATGCAACGTTGCCCATTCTAAATACGGACTTTCCAACGTTCAATATTCGTTTATGCAACTCTGAAACATTTATTTACGCAAGTTTTTCAGAACGATAACTATTGTCTTACCTCGACTACGCTTGATCGATATCAAAAGGACAGCGACGCCAGGAACAAGACTGCATGTGATGCCGGAACAAAAACCGGCAGCGGGTTCTTGCGGCAACGCGCAACCTTTTGCCATGCCATAAGGTCAATAGCAAACACCCGTTTTTAAAAGGATGTCACCATGAAAGTTGATGTGTACAAACGCCCCGAACAGGAAGGCAAGTATTCCTACCTCGCCGTACCAGAAGGACGCCCCATTCCGGATGAGGCCACCAATATCGATTGGGAAAGCGCCGAGACCAACGTCGATCTCGACGATGCCGGAAATGAACCGCTGCATGGCATCAGCGCAGAGGATGCCTATCAACAGATCAGCGCAAAGGGATACGCCATTTCCAGTGTCAACAAGGTAAGGATCGGGCCCAGCGTCTGATGCGCATCTGAACCCTCCGCCGCATCGCGGGCGTCATGCCCGGACTGTCTCTCCATGATGCGGCATCCGCATTGCCGAAGCCGCAACGGCAAGGCAATGCGACCACGCGGGATCCACCTCGCATGCCGGCGACCTGTCGCCGGCATGCGATACCGGCGATACGGCAATACCAACAATACGGCGATACCATCGCATCCCGCCTGCATTCTCCCGACATTCCCCGAACACTGCCGTCGCGTTCGATCGCATCGACGATGCTCAGGCGATGCCCTCATGCATCGCGCCGGCAGTCCATCCCTCCACCGGATCGAGCTGCAGCGGCAGGCCGTAATTGGGTCGCTGCACCGCCCATGCCGCCGCCACTGCGCACAGCACCGCGTCCAGCCAGTCGGCCGTACCGTCTTCGATGAGTTCGCGCCGCAGCGCCTTCTTCATCACAACGCGCACGCCGAGCGGATGGGTGCCGTCCTCCAGCGCGGCCACGATGCGTTCGCGCGCCGCGCGCCGCTCCGGCGTCTGCTTGGCGCGTTCGTCGCTTTTGTAGGAGGCGCGGGTGACGGCGCGAGCGACGAGGCCGGGATAGGCTTCCAATGCAATGCGCCGCGGGTCGCCCGCATGCAGGCCGAACACCGTCACGCCGGCATCCAGCAGCCGGCGCGTGCCTTCATGAAACATGTAGGCCACCGGCGGATTCACCCATTTCATCGAAGGACTGGAACCGGCAGGCCCGTCGGTGACGCGATGCGCGAACTTGTTGCCCACCGGCCGCGCATCGCAGAAAGCCTTGAAGGTGGTCCGCAATTCGGCGCGCTCCAGCGTGGCGCAATGCGTCACCAGTTCGGCCCAGGTCTGCGGCCAGCCAAGATGCTCGACCAGTTCACGCGACAGCCCGAAAGGAAAATCGAAGCCGCCTACCCAGGGCCCCGGCTGCGCCAGCCAGTCCTCATAGGAAGCCCAGCCGGCATGGCTGTCGACGCGCGCAATGCGCAGCACCGCGCCGTCGGCCTCGCCGACAGCCACCGTGATCGGTTTGGCGCGCCGCGGCGCCGAGGTGAAATCCACTCCAACAATTTGCATGCCGGCCAGTTTAACGAAAAACAAGTCATGTGAGGGTTGCATGAATTATCCGGCGGCAAAGCGACTCCAAAGAATCAACAGGCCGCATGGCGCCCCGAACCAGAAGCAATAACAAAGAAAGAAGAATTGGATGCGCATACCAGGTGCATCGCCGCTGCCGCTGATTGCCCGGCTCAGGAGCGCCGGAGCGCTGCTTTGCCTCCTTGTTCTTGCCGGCTGCGCAAGCCTGCCGGATGTCCGTTACCTGAGCAACCGCGACCTGGTCGGCAAGGCCGAGCCGACCATTGTCAGCGCCAATGGAAAATTGCCGGACAAGCGCAAGCAGGCCCTGCTCGACGACCTGGCGGCGAAGGCAGGCGACACCGATGTGTTGTCCAAGCATGCGGCGGCCGAGGAAGCCATCAGCGGACAGCCGCTGGTGGCCGGCAACAAGGTCGCGCTGCTCGATGACGGACCCGCCACCATGCGCGCGATGATCAACGCGATCCGCGACGCGCGCGACCATGTCAATCTCGAAACCTATATCTTCGAAGCCGACGAGATCGGCCGCGGACTCGCCGATCTCCTGATCGCCAAGCAGTCGGCCGGCGTGCGCGTCAATCTGATCTATGACAGCGTGGGCAGCCTCAATACGCCGCGTGAATTTTTCGACCGCATGCGTGCCGCCGGCATCGGCGTGGTCGAATTCAATCCGGTCAACCCGCTCGAAGCCAAACGCGGCTGGGACGTCAACCAGCGAGATCACCGCAAGCTGCTGGTGGTCGACGGCCGCATTGCGTTCACCGGCGGCGTCAATATCAGCAAGGTCTACGGCAAGAGTTCCTTCCTCAAGAGCCGGCGCGACGAACCGCCGCCGAAAGACGCCAACGATGCGGCATGGCGCGATACCCATATGCAGATCGAGGGGCCGGTGGTCGCCGATTTCCAGAAGATGTTCCTCGATACCTGGCAGCGCCAGACCGGCCAGGCGCCGCGGGAGGCGAAATATTTTCCGCCGCTCAAGCCGGTGGGCAAGTCGCTGGTGCGTGCCATCGGCAGCACGCCGGACCGGGCCGACTTCGCGGTGTACAAGACGTATATCTCGGCGCTCGCCCACGCCGACAAGTATGCGCATCTGACCACCGCGTACTTCGTGCCGGATCGCCAGATCATCGATGCCATGGTCGACGCCGCACGGCGCGGCGTCGATGTGCGCATCATTTTCCCCAGCTTCACCGACGTCGGTATCCTGCTGTATGCGGGACGCTCGTACTACGATGAACTGCTCAGCGCCGGCATCCGCGTGTATGAACGCAAGACGGCCATGCTGCATGCAAAAACGGCAGTCATCGACGGCGTCTGGTCAACCATAGGATCGACCAATCTCGACATGCGCAGCTTCCTGCACAACGATGAAATCAATGCCGTGATCCTGAGCACGGAATTCGCCGACCGCATGGAAGCCCTGTTCCAGCGCGACCTGCAGGAGTCCACTGAAATCATGCTTGAACAGTGGCGCAAGCGCGGCCTGAGGGAACGCATGCGCGAGATGGGAACACGCCTGCTGGAATACTGGCTGTAGAGCGCTTCGAAGGCGCCGGCAAGTTGATCTTCCAGCTTCGGCTTTTCCCCCCTCTTTCTCTTCCTTCATTTCCATGTTTCCCCGCTACATTGTTCTGCGCCAACTTGCGGCTCGCAATACATGCCTTGATGTATCAGCGTTGAACCAACGTATCGAATTGTTATCCATCGAGCAGTGGAATTATTAATGAAAGCGCAATATGAGATTTTCGATGGAACGGCCGGCACAGCGTGCTTGCGCACGTGTGCTGACAATCATGCTGGGCGGAGCATTTCTCGGTAGTTGTGGAGGCGGCGGAAGCGGGGGAGCGACAGCCGCCTCACCCGTGACTCCAAGCGCTGCGCCGGCGGCGCAGCAGGCGGCTGCGGCATCGGTGGTGCTGCCGCTGGAAGTGCCCGCCGCCCTGGCGCAGGAACCCTTCAACACCGCCAGGAACCTGGTGGTTCCCCCCGGCTTCGGCGTGCGCGTCTGGGCCCGGGTGAACAAGGCGCGTTTCATGGCGCTGGCGCCCAATGGCGACGTGCTGGTGTCGGTGCCGAGCGAAGGCAAGATCGTCCTGCTGCGCGAGCGCGCGGGCGATACGCCGCAGGCCTTCGACTATGCAACCGGCTTGCGCGGTCCGCACGACATGGTGTTCCACGCCATCAACGGCGTCACTTACCTGTATGTGGCCGAAACCAACCGCGTGACACGCTCGGTTTATCAGCCCAACGAAACCGCGACCGGCGCGCGCGAAACCGTGGTCGCCGATCTGCCCGACAGCTCGCTGGCCGAACTGGGCGGCACCTACGGACATGAACTGAAGAATATTGCCCTGTCGCCGGACCACAAGCTCTATGTCTCGGTCGCTTCCGCCTGCAATGCCTGCGCCGAGGATACGGTCAGCGATCCGGTGCGCGGCGCAATCTACCAGTATTCGGCCGACGGCAAAGAGCGCGGACTGTATGCGCGGGGACTGCGCAATGCCGAGGGACTGGACTTCATCCCCGGCACCAACATACTGTGGGTCACCGTCAATAACCGCGATGAGATAAAAGTGGCGGTGAACGGGGATGTCGACGGCGATGGCACCAACGACTATGGCAAGACCTTGCCCGCCTATGTCGATGAATATCCGCCCGAATTGTTTACGTCGGTGCGCAACGGCGGAGACTACGGCTGGCCGTTCTGCAATTCCGCGCCGAACGCCACCATGAGCAATCTGGACGTCATGGCCGACTTCGATCTCAACCGCGATGGCACCGCTCTCAACTGCGCCGCCGTGGACCGTTCCGCGAAAGGCATACGGGCTCACTCCGCGCCTCTGGGATTCAGCTTCCTGCAGGCGAGCGCGGCGCCCGCCGCCTATCGCTCCGGTGCCGCGGTGGCGCAGCACGGCTGCTGGAACTGCACCAGCCTGAGCGCCGGCTACAAGGTGTCCTACTTTCCCTTCGATGCGGCAGGCAACGCCGGCGCCGAATATGATCTCGTCACCGGCTTCGTGACCGACCCGGCGGCGCGCACGGTATGGGGACGCCCGGTCGACGTGATTCCCGATGCCCGGGGCAACCTGCTGATCTCGGACGATTACGCGAACGCAATCTATCAGCTGTATCCGCGTTGACCTGCACGCCTTGCCGCTCTCCGCTCCATCGCGATGCGGCAAGGCCCTTCGCTGACGTAAGCTGTCGAAAGCCGATGCAAGCCGCTGGAAGCCGCTGGAAGCTCTTAGAAGCCGACAGTAAGACCGACGCCGCTGAAGCCCCAGCCGTCTTCCGCTTCTTCGATATCGCGCAGTTGCCGCAATTGCTCTTCCGCCAGCGGCGACTGCTGCCGCACCCGGACCAGCGTCTCCACCTGCTCGAAGGACGGAAAATAATCCAGCAGCTGTCCGCGAATCTCGCCGGCCGGCGCGGCGGGGCTATGCACGTCGATGTAGAAATCGCCGTCCCACAGGGCATCGATCTGCGGCCGGGTGAGCGGAATGCTGAGCGTCCAGAGCGTGGTGCCCGGCACATTGGAGAAGCCGAACGACGGCGGGGCGACCGTGCCGACGCGGCCGATATGCAAGTGCGCCTCGGTGGCGGCGACACCGTTGACGACGACCGTCGCCAGCAGCGTCATGCGGTCGAGATCCACCGTGGCCACGGCGCTGCCGAAACCATTGCTGGCAACCGGAGGCACCACTTCGCGCCCGCTGAGCACGGTGCTGAATGCGACATACGGACTGTCGTCGTGGCCTCCTCCGCAGGCGGTGAGCAGCAGGGAGAGGAAGCCGATGTAAAAACTGCGCACGAAGGAATTTTTCACCGCCGTCTCCTGTCAGGTTGATCGTTCATTCTCCCTGTGCGGCAGAGCGGGCGACGCCATCGCCGCTGCGTTGATTATGATTGCAGGCGATGTTCATGCAGGGATCATGCCTGCATGAACATCGCGCCTGAGCGCGGCAGTCTCAGGCTTTCAGTCTCAGGCTTTCGATTCCTGTGTCCGGGCCGGCTTCCAGTCGGCCACCACTTCCTGCGCAATGCGGAAGGCATCCACCGCCAGCGGCACGCCGCAATAGACGGCGGCATGCAGCAGCACTTCGCGCAGCTCCTCCGGCGTGGCGCCATTGTTGAGCGCGCCGCGCAAGTGTCCTTTCAGCTCTTGGGAGCGGCCGAGCGCGGTCAGCATCGAGACCGTGATCAGGCTGCGGGTTTTCATGTCCAGGCCGTCGCGGCACCAGACCGTACCCCAGGCATTGCGCGTGATGAATTCCTGCAGCGGCATGCTGAAGTCGTCGGCCTTGTTAAAGGCCCGTTCGACATACTCCTCGCCCATCACCTGCTTGCGCTTCTGCAAGCCGCTGTCGTATTGCCGATCGTGCCGGTCGTGCTGGTCGTGCTGGTCGTGCTGATCCATGCCCGAGTCCCCGTCCGTTTGAAAGAGACGATGATATAAAGACCGGAATGCGCCCCACTCTCGCGCTCCTTACTCGGTATTGTCGGGCGCGGCGGTTTCATGCCGCGTCTGGTAGGCATGGGCGCGCTGCCGCCTTGCCCATTCCTGGTCCGCTTCGCTGGGCATGACAACCGGCACCTGCAGGCATACGCTCTGCGTCGGCAGCACCTGCCGCCAGTCGTGGATCAGCTTGGCATAGGCCACGCCGACCGGGCGGATGTTGCGGTCGAGGTCGTACAGGCCGAGCGCATTCGGATGTCCATTGTTTTCGCGCAGCGCGGTATCCCAGTCGACCTGGTCGGTCAGCGAATACCAGGTGAAGCCGACGATCGGCACGCCGTCGTTGCGCACCCGCAAGACATTCGCCCATTGCTTGCGCAGCCAGAACACCGCCTCGTCGCCGTTCGGCCCCTGCACCAGGTTGGTTTCCGTATGCATCACCGGAAGGCGATAGCGGTCGTAATACTGGCCGGTGATCACCGAATAGCCGAAGATCTCGCCGGAGGCCCGCATGCTGCCGTCTTCCATCACCAGGTGCTCATTGGTCATGTAATAGTCATTGCCCATGATGCAGTGGTGCTTGAGATTGTTGCGCATGAAGAAGCGGTACTCGTCGCGGGTCATGCCGTTGTCCATCAGGTACTCGTACATTTCCGAATCGACGCGCCGGCCGTAGTTGAGATCGAGCGACAGGAAGCGGCGCGCATTGGCCAGCTCCGCCGGGCGGATCGCGCGCGGATTCTCGGCATGGAAGTATTCCGACGACTCGCTCTGCACGAACAAGGCGTCCGGCCGCACCTTCAGGATGGCGTTCATCGCCAGCACATTGGCCTTGACCAGGTGCTTGAGCGCGGTAACGAAGGCGCGGTCGCTCGTCTGCTGCTCGTTCCACCAGCCGTACAGCCCGGAGAACACGGCGCAGATGAACATTTCATTGACCGGCGTGTACAGCTGGATCCATGGAAAGCGCTGGGCGAATGCCTGCGCGTAGGCGGCGAAGAGCTGCGGAAAATCCGGATTCTGGAAATTGCCGATCCAGTCCGGCACGCCGAAGTGGCAGAGGTCGACGATCGGGATGAGATCGCGCTCCTTGAGATCGCGGAAAGTTTCATCGGCGAACGACCAGTCGTAGCGTTCCGGGCCGAGCAGCGCGGAATGCAGCGGCGGCCCGTAGCGAAGGAAATGGATGCCGAGTTCCTGGACCAGGGCGAAGTCGGTGCGCCAGTGATGATAATGGCCGCACTTGTCCATTTCATCCATGCGCAGCCGGCCGCCGTCGATCGTGGGAGCGCTGTTCTCGATCCCCGTGGCGAAGATGAATCCGGGTGACATCATCATGCCTCCTTGCGTGTGGCCGGTAGACCGCGGCCGGGCGCATGAAGTTTCGGACGGGAAGTTTCTATCGGACCGCGCCGGCGCGCACGGCCGACAGAAAACAGCCGAGCGACAGCACGGACACCGCCAGCAGGATGCCGAGCAGCCATTCCGGTGCCGGATCGTAAGCGACCAGGGATGCCGCCGCCAGCGGTCCTGCCGCCTTGGAGATGAGCGAGGGCCCGGCCAGCGCGCCGGAAATGGCGCCATAGTTTTCGCGGCCGAACAGCACCTGCGGCACGATGCCGCGCACGATCGTCAGCACGCCGTTGCTCATGCCGTACAGCATGCAGAATGCGGCAACGGCAAGCGGCCGGGTTCCCATGAAGAGGAGCGCCAGCAAAGCCAGCGGCAGCACCGCGAAGGTGGCAATGCCCACCGCCTGCGGCTTGACCTTGCTTGCGAATGCCATTTCGGCGATGCGCCCGGCGACCTGCATCGGACCGATCAGCGCCGCCACCAGCACCGCGGTGCCGGCGGAGTGGCCGAAGCGCTGCAGCAGCGGAATCAGGTGAACCGACAGCGCGGAAAAAATGAAGAGGTTGGCCGAGAAAGCCAGCGCCAGTTTCCAGAACACCGGTTCGCGCAGCGCTTCCCGCAGCGTGAAGCTGCGCGCCTGCCGCGCGTCCCCGCTGGCGTCGGCATGCGCGGCGCCAGCCTGCTTCCTTGCTCCGGCCGCTGCGAGCATGGCATGCATCGGCAGGCACAGCAGCACATGGATTGCGGCATAGAGCAGCAGCGTGTCGCGCCAGCCGATTGCGGTATTGAGCTTGAGCGTCAGGGGCCAGAACACGGTGCTCGCGAGGCCGCCGAACAGGGTCAGCACCGAGATGCCCTTGCGCGCGCCGCGCAGGAACTCCCGGTTGATGGTGGCGAAGGCGGCTTCGTACAGGGTCATTGCCATGGCGATGCCGGTCACGGTCCAGGCGCCGATATACATCGCAGGCGAATTGCTGCAGGCGATACCCGCCATGCCGATGCCCGCCAGCAGGGAGCCGATCGACATCACGGCGCGTCCGCCGGCACGGTCGATCAGCATGCCCGCCGGCGTCGCCGCCAGTCCCGCCACCAGGAGGCTCCAGGAGAAGGCGCCGAACACGACAGGCGTGGAAAGACCGAGATCGCGCTGGATATCATTGGCGACGACGGCGAATGCGTAGTACAGCGAGCCCCACGACACGATCTGGGTAAAGGCGAGCAGGTAGACGATCTTCCAGGGATCCTTGCTTTCCTTGCTCGGCATGTCGGCGCTCGGGTTGGACATTACCGCAGTGTAATCCTTCCTTGCCGCTTGCGCGCCGATGCCGTCGGTACACCAGTCGTCCGGAACATCAGCGCAGCACCTCGCGCGCCGCCTGCAGCAGCGCCGCCGACAGGCGCTCCATGCGCGGCGACTGCACCTTCCATGTATGCCAGAACAGATGGACATCGGTCGGCCTGTGCGGCGCGACATCGACCAGCCGGCCCTGCTCCTGCAGCGCCGCCATCTGCACTTCGGGCAGCATGCCCCAGCCCAGCCCGAGTTCGATGGCGCGCATGAAGGCGTCGGACGCGGGCACGAAATGATTGCGATATCCGCCCGGCATCAAGCCATAGTGCCGCTGAAGGAAGTCGGCCTGCAGCTTGTCCTTGCGATTGAACTCCACGACCGGCGCCTGCTGCACCGCGGCGCGCGTCATGCCTCTGGCGAACCAGCGGTCGCGGAAGGCAGGCGCCGCCATGCAGCGGTAACGCATGCTGCCCAGCGGCCGGGCCTGGCAGCCGCGCATCGGCCTGGCTTCGGCCGAAACGCATCCCAGCGCAAGCCCGGCTTCCAGCAGGGCATAGGTATGTTGCTGATCATCGACCGTCAGATCGAGCAGGATGCGCTCCTCGATGATGAAGCCGGCAAGCGCCGGCAGCAGCCAGCTGGCGAGGGTATCGGCATTGACGGCGATGGAGACTACGAGCGAATCCGGGCCGCTGGCGAGATCGGCGTGCAGGTCGTCTTCCAGCGATTTCACCCGGCGCAGGTATTGCAGCAGCCGCTGTCCGGCGGGCGTGGCGCGGCAGGGCCGGGTGCGCACTACCAGCGGCGTGCCGAGCACGGTTTCCAGCGCGCGAATGCGCTGCGATACCGCCGACGCCGTCAGATGCAGCGCCGCTGCAGCCTGTTCGAAGCTTCCGGTATCGATGACGGCGAGCAGGGCTTGCGCCTGGCGCGGATCGAGCTGCATGTCGGATGAAGAGAAATTAAGGAAGCCGTAATTGTATTAAGTTTTGTTCAGCTTTTACCCCGCATCCGCAACAATCGCTGCCATTGCGGCTGAAGTCGTTGCACGACGCCGTCACGCAGCGAATGAAACCGCCGGAAAAGGAATCGACATGCTTGCTTATTACCTGAAGGGTCTTGGCCTCGGCGCCGGCCTGATCGTCGCCATCGGATCGCAGAATGCGCATGTGCTGCGCATGGGCCTGCAGCGCCAGCATGTCGGCCTGACCGTGCTGGTATGCATCGTTTGCGAGACGCTGCTGATCGCCGCGGGCATCGCGGGCATCGGCACGCTGATCGAGCGCTCGCCGCTGCTGCTGAATGCGGCGCGCTGGGGCGGCGCGGTCTTTCTTGCCTGGTACGGCTTGCGCGCCTGGCGGTCGGCATTCGGCGCCGGCAGCCTGCGGGCGGCGTCAGGCGAACAATTGACGCAGCGGCAAGCCTTGCTGACGGTGCTGGCGGTGACCCTGCTGAATCCGCATGTCTATCTCGATACGGTGGTGCTGCTGGGCGCGGTGGGCGGCCAGCAGGGCGCCGACGGCAAGTGGTGGTTCGCGCTTGGCGCAATGAGCGCCGCCTGCACCTGGTTCAGCCTGGTCGGCTTCGGCGCGCGGCTGCTGTCGCCCTGGTTCGCACGGCCGTCGGCATGGCGCCTGCTGGACGGCGCCATCGGTACGATCATGCTGGCGCTGGCGGTGACGCTGGCATTGCAGGCGAGCTGACCCGGCGGAGCGGCGGCGCGGCTTGCACCGCTCTCGTGCCGCGTCGTTTCCCGCACCCGCGCGAAGCCGCTCAATGCTTGACGAACAGCCCGCCATGCACCGCCGTCAGGATGGCATCAACCGCCGGATGCTGGATCTTGCGCTCGTTGGAAATCGCATAGAACTGTTCCCGCAATTGCGTCAGTTCTCCCACCGGCACCGCACCGAGTTCTTCGCGCACATCGTCCGCCAGCGCGGATGGCCCCGGGAACAGTCCGTGTCCGTGGCGGGCGAAAGTATTGAGCAGCGCATTGTCATCGAATTCCGCCACGATGTCGGGACGAACGTCATGCGACTCGAACCAGTGGTCGAAGCGCCCGCGGATCGCATGATTGCGCGTGGGCAGCAGCATCGGCGCCCCGTGCAGGCTCTTCGGGAAATCGGCGCGGTACTTCTCCGCCATGTCGGGCAGGCCGAACAGCATCAGTTCGCTTTCGCCGATGAGATGGCTGAACACCCGCAGCGTCGTGCCTGATGGCACCGGCCGGTCGGTGAGGATGACATCGAGCTTGTGCACGGAAAGGTCGCCAAGCAGCGACTCGAAGTCATCCTCGTGGCAGACCAGCTTGACCTTCTGCGGCAATTTCAATGCCGCTTCCAGCAAACGGGAAGCAATCAGTTTCGGCAGGGAATCGGACAGCCCGACCGTCAGGCGCATGGTCTGGCCGATGTCGGATTCGGCCAGCACCTCCTGCATCTGTTCGCCGAGCATGAAAATCTGGTCCGCATAGCGCAGGGCCACGCGGCCGGCTTCGGTAAGCACCAGCCTCCTTCCCTGCGGTGCGAGCAACGCCTTGCCGACCGCCTGTTCCAGCAGCGCCAGCTGGGCGCTGATGGTCTGGATGGCAACATCGAGCCGCTCGGCGGCACGCGTGACGCTGCCTTCCTTGGCGACGACCCAGAAATAGTACAGATGGCGAAAATTGATTCCGGTATTTTTCATGTTCCAGTTTTCCCGAAGCGACGTTTCTTTTATCTTCGCTTTTTATCATAGATAAGAACTTTTAACATCACCTTCGTGATCAGCACGGCACTTGCATGCCTGAGTGACAACGGTTTGCATGTCTGGCCGGTTCCTTGCTGATCTTCGTGTCGTTTGAACCGTCTTGAAAGGACTGCATCATGAATGACCGCTTCACATCGCTGCGCCGTCCTGCGCCCGGCGCTTATGCCGCAACCAGCGTGTTGGATGTGGCCTCCCACAAAGTCTTGCGCAATACCTACATGCTGCTGGCCATGACCCTGGCTTTCAGTGCGCTGGCGGCCGGGGTGTCGGTCGCACTGCGCCTGCCCCACCCGGGCATCCTGCTCACCATGGTCGGCTATTTCGGACTGCTGTTTCTGGTCAACAAGTATCGTGACCGCGGCCTTGGCGTGGCGCTGGTATTTGCCCTGACCGGTTTCATGGGATACACGCTCGGCCCCGTACTGACGCATTACCTCAACATGCCGAACGGCACGCAGACGGTGATGCTGGCCATGGGCGGCACCGCGGCGGCTTTCGTCGGCCTGTCGGCCTATGCGCTGGTCACCAAGCGGGACCTGTCCTTCATGGGCGGCTTCCTCATGGTGGGCATCATCGTGGCCTTCCTTGCCAGCCTGGCCGCTGTCTTCCTGCAGATCCCGGCGCTGTCGCTGACGGTATCCGCGGTGGTCGTGCTGCTGATGTCGGGCATGATCCTGTATGAAACCAACCAGATCGTGCGCGGCGGTGAAACCAACTATGTGATGGCGACGCTGAGCCTGTTCGTCTCCATCTTCAACCTGTTCACCAGCCTGCTGCACCTGCTGGGCTTCAGCAGCAATGACTGACAGCCTTTAACAGCAGTGAAAGGCTGAAAAGGGAACAGGTCCACCCTGCGGTGGATCGAACGGAGGGCGCGCCCCTGCGAAGCAAGGCGCGCCCTCCGTTATTGCTGATAACAATAATCATCAACCAAGGAAATCAACATGATTGAACTACTCTCCGATCCACAGATATGGATGGCCTTTCTGACCCTCACCGCGCTGGAACTGGTGCTGGGCATCGACAACATCATCTTCATCTCGATCCTGGTCGACAAGCTTCCCAAGGAAAAGCAGGAATTCACCCGCCGCCTCGGCCTTTTCCTTGCGATGTTCATGCGTATCGGCCTGCTGCTGACACTGTCCTGGATCGTTGGCATGACCCAGCCGCTGTTCTCCATCTTCGGACAAGGCTTCTCCGGCCGCGACCTGGTGCTGCTGGCTGGCGGCCTGTTCCTGCTCTACAAGAGCGTGGGGGAGATTCATGAATCCTTCGAAGGCGCGGAACCCGGCGTAGGCACCGTGGTGAAGAGCACCTTCGCCGGCATTGTGATGCAGATCATGGTGATCGACCTGGTGTTCTCGCTGGATTCCATCATCACCGCCGTCGGCATGGTGGACGAGATCGCCGTCATGGTCGCCGCAGTGATCGTCTCGGTCGGCCTGATGATGTTCTTCGCCGGTCCGATCGGCCGTTTCGTATCGGCGCATCCGACCATCAAGATGCTCGCGCTGTCCTTCCTGGTCGTGGTCGCCGTGGTGCTGATCGCGGAAGGCTTCGGTCACCATGTTCCGAAGGGCTACATCTACAGTGCGATGGCCTTCTCGCTGGGAGTGGAAATGCTCAACATCCGCCTGCGCCGCCATTCGACCCGGGCCGAGCTGGATGCAACCCGCTATACACCGGAAGAAGCCGGCAAGTCCAACTAAACAAGTCTCACCTCCCGTCAACCTCCGTAAGCAGTCAGCGACGACTGCAGCGTTAGCCGGCAGGGAAACTCAGGTTTCCCGCCGGCTTTTTTTATTTCCGGCGCGCCCTTGCAGATTACCTCCGGCGTAATCGACCGGCCGCGGCATGGTGCCCACAATACCGTTCATGAATGAATGGCATGAGACGGCTACACTGCAAGCATCATCAGGGAAAAGAGGGAGCAAGCATGACGGCAACAGCACAGGCAAGTACTACGACGCTCACGACAGGCGCGCCCGCCCCGCATGAGCGCTATTTCCACGATTTCGCCTCTGCGCTGCGTTACTGGCGCGAGAAGCGCGGACTGACGCAGCTGAAGCTGTCGGTGGAGAGCGACATTTCGCAGCGGCACATCAGCTTCCTGGAAAGCGGCCGTTCCCAGCCGAGCAAGGAAATGGTCCTGAAACTCGGCATGGTGCTCGACGTGCCGCTGCGCCAGCGCAACGTGATGCTGCTTGCCGCAGGCTTCGCGCCCGCCTATCAGGAACGCAATCTGTCCGATCCGGAGCTGCGCGCCGTCAAGCAGGCGCTGGACTTCATGCTGCAGCAGCAGGCACCGTATCCGGCGCTGGTGGTCGATCGCCTGTGGAACTTGGTAATGCCCAACGAGCCCGCGGCGCGCATGATGAAATGGCTGCTCGGCATGCCCGACCATGCCCCGATTCCCCGTGACGGCGAGATCAATGTCGCACGCCTGATGCTCGACCCGGCCGGCCTGCGCCCTTTCATTCCGAACTGGAGGGATGTTTGCGGCGACATGCTGCACTGGATACAGCGCGAGGCGATGAGCGACGGCCCGGGCAGCGAAGCCACCCGCCTTCTCGACGAGCTTGCCGCGTTCGACGGCATTGCCGGCGCCATCCGCACGCCCAATCTGGATGCGCGTGCGCTGCCCTTCCTGCCTGTCATCCTGAAGAAGGAGGCGGTATCGCTCAACCTGTTCACCACCATCGCCACGCTGGGAACGCCGCATGACGTTACCGTGCATGAGCTGCGGGTGGAATCCTTTTTCCCCGCCGATGAAGCGACCGCGCACTGGTTCAAAGCCATGGCGGCGCAGGGCCGGCCGCCCAATACATAAGATGGGCAGGCACCGAGAACTGATGACAGGATAAGGGGGCAAGATAAAAAGCCGTTACTATCTTGCCTCATGGACAATCTCAGCCACTCTGTCGCCAGCCTCGCGGCCGGCGCGCTGCTGCATCGCAGCCTTCCTCCCGAAACCGACAGCCAGCGCCAGCGCATCCGCCACAGGCTGATGCTGATCGCATGCTGGCTGGCCGGCAATTTCCCCGATCTTGACCTGGTGCTGACGCCACTGCTGCCGGAACCGCTCGGTTATCTGCTGCACCACCGCGGCCACACCCACACCATCCTGTATGCGTTGCCGCAGGCATTGTTGCTCGCCCTGCTGCTGATGCTGTGGCCTTCGGCCCGCCGCCTGCTGCTGCAAAGCGCAACGGCACGCCTCGGCCTGCTGCTCAGCATCGCCGCCGGTTTCGCCCTGCACCTGCTGATGGATTATCTGAATTCCTACGGCATCCATCCGTTTTACCCGGTCGACGCCCGCTGGCTTTACGGCGACATGGTGTTCATCCTGGAACCGGTGTTCTGGATCGCCTTCGGCCTGCCGCTTGCCTGGATGGTGCGCTCGCGGCCCTTGAAAATCCTGCTGGCGGCCCTGCTGCTGGGAGTGCCGCTGTATTTCACCACGCGCGGCTTCCTGTCGTGGCCATCGTTTGCCGCATTGCTTGCCATGGGAATCGTGCTCGTCCTGGTGCAGCACCTGGTGCAGCAGCGCAGCGACGAAAGCGGAAAAGCCGGCCGCGGCGGATTGCTGCTGTCCTTCGCCTTCGCGCTGGCATTCGTCGGCGTGCAGCATCAGGCGTCGCAGCGCAGCAAGGACATGCTGGCGGCGCAGCTGCGCGCCGCCGATCCTGCGACGCGGGTGCTCGACATGTCGATGTCGGCGTTTCCGGCCAATCCGCTGTGCTGGGCTTTCGCCTCGGTGGAAAGCAATGAGGCGGCCGGCACCTATGGGCTCAAGCGCGGTATTGTCAGCATTGCGCCGGAGCTCGTGCCGGCCTCCGACTGCCCGGCCGCACTGGCGGATGCCGC
The DNA here is from genome assembly GCF_008929045.1 of Noviherbaspirillum aerium. Lineage (GTDB taxonomy): Bacteria > Pseudomonadota > Gammaproteobacteria > Burkholderiales > Burkholderiaceae_D > Noviherbaspirillum > Noviherbaspirillum aerium. Next base: position 156,010 of record NZ_VFAH01000001.1, read on the forward strand.
CTCGCAGCGGCCTGTCGCTCCGGGCATCGCGCTGTTTTCACAAGAGCAGGGCGATTTGCCTGCCCTGCGCCGGCTGCGCAACGAGAATTGCCACTTCGACGCCTGGATGCGCTTTGCGCGCATCCCGTCCGTCAATACGGAGCAGGCCACCGATATCCGCTTTGCCACCACCCCGCGCGGCAACTTCTCGACACTGCGCTTTGCCGATTTTGCAAGCCGCTCCTGCCTGTCGAACGTGCCGGCGTGGGCCTATCCGCGCCACGACCTGCTGACGCCCCGCTGATCTCCCCTGATTTCCGCAAGGACATTTCCTTGCGGAACCTCTTTCCTGCAGGCTAGTCCTACACGGCATTCGCGCATGCCGGCTTGTCCGCATGCGCTTTCAATAACATCAACACGCGAAAACAATAATGTCCCTGTCAACATCCCAACGCGCGATGTTGCCCTTCATTGCCCTGCAAGGTTCCATCGGCACCATGATCGGTTTCATCGGCTATTTCGTCATGGCGGCGCATGACGTGCATGCCATGTTCGGCTTCACCGCAGCCATGCTGACTTCCGCAATGGGCGCGACCGCCCTGGCGTATGTCTTCGGCCCGCTCCTGCAGTTGAGCGCCGCGCATGTCATGCGACTGGCCTTCCTTGCGCCCGGATTCCTGCTGCTGCTGGGCGACCATTCAAGATGGACGCTGGCCCTGGCCTACGGCTGCTTTCTCGGCTTGTCATGGGGAGCCCGCCACTGGCTGGAAATGTCACTGATCAAGGATGGCGAGCGCGACAGCTATGCCGCCCGCGCGGGCACCGCGACGGTCCTGTTCAGCGTCGGCACCACGCTGACCATGACCAGCCTGCTGGCGGTCTTCGCCGAGCGCAGCGACCTGGTCTACCAGGTCTACGGCGCGATCTGCCTGCTCGGCGCGGTCCTGTTCGGACGAGGACTGCCGCATGCGCCGCTGGCTCCGCTGCGGCAACCGGCGGCCATCCTGCGCCAGCCGCAATTCATCGCCTGCCTGCCGCTGTTCTTCCTCGAATCCGGCCTGTTCGGCATCAGCCAGGCGCTGGCCTCGGCCGGCGCCTCGGAAGCGCTCGGCTCGGCCAGCCGCTTCGGCTGGGTGGCGACGCTTGCCGGACTGGCGGGCGGCATCGCGCTCTATATCACCCGGCGCAACCGCGATGTCGGCAACCGTGCAGGCTGGCTGGGCGCTTCCTGCCTGGTGGTCGGCACCGCCTTCCTGCTGCTGGGCGCCAGCGTCTGGATTCCCGCGCTCTACATTGTCTACTCGGTGCTCAAGGCGGTCGGCAGCCCTTTCCTGATCGCCAGCGAACAGGTGCTGAACCAGCAGACGCTGGATATCGAGGGCGCGCTGTCGGACCGCATCTTCGCGCGCGAACTGGTGCTGTGGATACTGCGCATGCTGTCGCTCGGCATGTTCTGGATGCTGGCGGAGACGCTGGCGCCGCGCCAGGTGCTGATTGCCGGCTCGATGGTGCTGGCCATTGCCACCGGACTGGAATACCTGATCGGCCGCGCGCGCTTCGCCGCAGCGGGAAGCGGCCAGCCGGCCTGAGCCGAAACCGGGCCCAGGCTCAAGGCTCAAGCTCAGGGCTGCGGCACCTCGAACACCGCATCGTCCGCGGCGACGAACAGCCGCTCCCCTTCCTTCGGCGTCACCGGATATCCGCCGGTGAATGCGCCGAAGGATGGCAGCACCGCACAGCGCTGGCCGAACAGGAAGCACGGCAGCCGCAGGCTGTCGCCGCCGGCCGATAGACGAAAGACAGGATGCACGTGGCCGGCCAGCACATAGGCATCGGCACGGGGTTCGGGATGATGGCAGCAGGCGAACGGCCCGATGCGGAACGGCTCGTCGACGACTTCCATCCGCAATGCCGCCGGCGGATCGCCGGCATGCGCATCATGATTGCCGCGCACCAGCGTCAGCTGCAATGCCGCATGGGCGGCGCGCCATTGCAGCATGGCCTGCAGGCTGGCCGAGCCCTGCACCGCGCGCGAATGCAGGAAATCACCGAGGAAGACGATGTGCTCCACCGCATGCGCCTGCAGCAGCGATTCGATCAGCGCCAGGTTCTGCGCGGTGGTCCCGTGCGGCACCGGTACGCCCCGGGCGCGAAAGGCAGCGGCCTTGCCGAAATGGATGTCGGCGATCATCAGCATGCGCCGGGCGGGCCAATAGAGCGCGCGCTGGGGCAGCAGCTGCAGGGTTTCGCCTGCAATGTCGATGGTCAGCGCCGCGCTCATTTTTCCGCCGCCTTCTGCAACTCGCGCAGCATGCGGGCAACACGGTCGGACAGCTTTTCATTGCTGAGCTTTTCCCGCAGCCGCTCCACCATCAGCGGAAAGGCGAACGGCGTCGGCTTGCGCGTGACGTGGAAGTCGAGCCGGCGCTGCCGCATTGTCACCAGCGCCTCGCGCAGCCGCGACAATTCCAGTTCCTGTTCCAGCACTTCGCGCTGGGCCTGCGTCAGCAGCAGGTTGCCGGCGTCATGCTTGCGAAAGACTTCGAAGAACAGGCTGGACGAGGCCTGCAGTTGCCTCGCGCTCTTTTTCTGCCCCGGCATGCCCTGAAAAATCAGTCCGGCGATACGGGCGATTTCCCGGAAGCGGCGCTGCGCCAGTTCGGTGGCATTCAGGCTGGCCAATACATCCTCCAGCAGATGTTCGGGCGACAGCAGTTCTTCGCCGAGCAGGCTGCGCCACTCCACCGGCTGCAGCGACAGCAGTTCGAAGCCGTAATCATTGACGGCCATCGAAAAGGTGGCCGGCATCGTCTTCGCGACCCGCCATGCGAGCAGGGAAGCCAGCCCGATATGCACCGAACGGCCGGCGAACGGATACAGGAACAGGTGATGTCCTTCGCGGCTCTCGGTCTGCTCCGCCAGCAGCACCTGCGCGGTCGGCAGGCCGGACCAGCGCTGCTGCACCTCCAGCAGCGGCCTGATGGCCTGCATCTCGGGGCCGTCGTAGCGATGCTGGGCAGCCTCCTGCAGGCAGTCGAGCGCGGCCTGCGCCAGTTCGGAGGACAGCGGCATCTTGCCGCCCTGCCAGCGCGGCACCGCCGCCTTGCCGCCGCCGCCGCGCCGGACATAGGCGGTCATTTCATGCACCCGGACGAACTCCAGCACGCGGCCGCCGAACAGGAAATGGTCGCCTTTGCGCAAGCGCGAAATGAAGGATTCCTCCACCGTGCCGAGCTTGGTCCCGGACAGGAATTTCACCTGCATCGCGGCATCCGAGACGATGGTGCCGATGCTCATCCGGTGGCGCCGGGCGAGCGCCGCATCGGGCACGCGGTACACGCCCTGCTCGTCGGGCAGCACGCGCCGGTATTCCGGATAGACGGCGAGGCTCTGTCCGCCGCTGGCAACGAACTCCAGCGCCCATTGCCATTCTTCCTTGCTCAGCTTGCGGTAGGCATAGGCGGTTTTCACTTCCTCGAACAAGGCATCGGAAGTGAAGCCGCCGCCGAGGGCGATGGTGACCATGTGCTGCACCAGCACGTCGAGCGGCTTCTCCGGCACCGGGCGCGATTCGATGCGGCGGCGCGCCACGGCGCGTCTGGCGGCGGCGGCTTCCAGCAATTCCAGGCTATGCGTCGGCACCAGCGTCACGCGCGACACGCGGCCGGGCGCATGGCCACTGCGGCCGGCGCGCTGGATCAGCCGCGCCACGCCTTTCGGACTGCCGATCTGCAGCACCCGCTCCACCGGCAGGAAATCGACGCCAAGGTCAAGACTCGAGGTGCACACCACCGCCTTGAGTTCGCCCTGCTTCACCGCCTGCTCCACCCAGTCGCGCACGGCCTTGTCGAGCGAGCCGTGGTGCAGCGCGATCAGGCCCGCCCAGTCGGGACGCGCCTCGATCAATTGCTGGTACCAGAGTTCGGCCTGCGCCCGCGTGTTGGTGAACACCAGCGTGGCGGCATGCGCGTCGATTTCCTCGATGACCGGCTGCAGCATGCGCATGCCGAGATGGCCGGCCCAGGGAAAGATCGCGGGATCGGGCGGGATCAGCGTATCGACCGCGATCTCCTTGTCGAGGCGGCCTTCGACCAGTTCGCCATTGTCTGCGCCTTCGCCCAGCAAGGCGTCCTGGGCGATGCGCAGGTTGCCAAGCGTGGCCGACAGGCCCCATACCACGAGCTCCGGGCGCCACAGGCGCAATCGCGCCAGGGCGAGCTGCGTCTGCGCGCCGCGCTTGCTGCCCATCAGTTCATGCCATTCATCGACGATCACCATGTCCAGCATGCCCATCTGCGCCTCGCCGTCGGCGCGGCTGAGCATCAGCGACAGGCTTTCCGGCGTGGTGATCAGCGTCTGCGGCAGGGCCTTTGCCTGGCGGCTGCGTTCCGAGGACGAGGTATCGCCGGTGCGCAGGCCGACCCGCCATGCGGGCAGCAGTTCTTCCAGCGGCGCCTGCAGTGCGCGCGCGGTGTCGGCGGCCAGCGCCCGCATCGGCGTGATCCACAGCACGCGCAGTCCGGTCTTCGACGGCGGCTGGCGCAATGCGCGCAACACGGCGGCGAACCAGACCGCATAAGTCTTGCCCGACCCCGTCGTCGCATGCAGCAGGCCCGACCTGCCTTCGCCGGCGGCCTGCCAGACCGCGCGCTGGAAAGGAAAGACCTGCCAGCCGCGCCGCTCGAACCAGCGATCGACGTCCTCGCCCGCTGCTTGCGGCGGCTTGTCCTTCGGCGCCGTCGGCCGCTTCGGGCGGCGTACGGACCCAGGCACAGGCACGCCAGCGAGACTGGCATCGATCGGCGCGGCGCTCACGCCAGCATTCCCTTCAGGGTATCGAGCGTGTCGGCTTCCTCGATGGTCTTGTCGTCGCGCTTGCGCAGGATGCGCGGAAAGCGCACCGCGATGCCGGCCTTGTGGCGCGGCGAGGCGGCGATGCCTTCAAAGCCGATCTCGAACACCATGGTCGGCTCGACGCTGCGCACCGGGCCGAAGCGTTCTATCGTGGTGCGCCGGATCGCCGCATCCACCTTGGCGATCTCGGCATCGGTCAGGCCGGAATAGGCCTTGGCGAAGGGCACCAGCCGGCGCGTGCCGTCCGGCTCGCTGTCCCAGACCGCGAAGGTATAGTCGGTATAGAGCGAGGCGCGCCGGCCATTGCCGGTCTGGGCATAGATCAGCACCGCGTCCACCGCATAGGGATCGATCTTCCATTTCCACCACGTGCCGCTGTCCTTGGTGCGTCCGACGCCGTAGCGCGAGGCCGCCGCCTTGAGCATCAGGCCTTCGACGGAGCGCGAGCGGGATGTCTCGCGCAGCTGCGCCAGTTCTTCCCAGGAGGCGGCCCGCACCAGGGGCGACAGCTTCAGCGACGGGTGATCGATCGCCGCCGCCATGCTCTCGAGCAGGGCACGCCGCTCGGCCTGGACAGTGTTGCGGATGTCCGCGCCTTCGACTTCGAGCAGGTCGTAGGCGATCAGCGCCGCCGGCAGTTCGGCGCGCATCTTGGCCGACAGCGTCTTGCGGCCGATGCGCTGCTGCAGCGCGGCGAACGGCGCCGGCGCATCTTCCTTCCAGATGACGATCTCGCCATCGATCACCGTGCCTTCCGGCAGGGCGATGCCGCTGATTTCGGGGAAGCGTTCGGTGATCAGGTCCTCGCCGCGCGACCACAGCCAGGTCTGTCCCTCGCGCCGTATCAGCTGGGCGCGGATGCCGTCGTACTTCCATTCCGCGATCCAGTCGCCGACCGGCCCCAGCGTGGCGGGATCGGCCTGCAGCGCATGCGCGAGAAAGAAGGGATAAGGCTGTCCGCCGCGCGACTGGTGCTCATGCTCATGATGGCCGGCGACAAGCCGCAGATACTGCTCGGCGGTGGGCTGCACCGTGCCGTCGGTCCAGCCCATCAGGCGCTGCGCGATGCGCTTGCCGTCGACACCGGCCACTTCGGCCAGCGCGCGCGTGACCAGGAGGCGCGACACGCCGACGCGGAAGCTGCCGCTGATGAGCTTCTGCAGCACGAAGCGCTCCTGCGCCGCCAGCTGGTCCCAGAAGGAGAACATGGCGCTGCGGATGGTTTCCGGCGCGGCGCCGCGCAGTGGCGCGATGCGCTCGGTCATCCATTCCGCCAGGCCGACATCGGAGGCGTCGCGCGGCGGCGGCAGCAGATGGGCAATGGTTTCGGCGAAATCGCCGACCGCGTGATAGCACTCGTCGAACAGCCAGTCGTCGATGCCGGCATGTTCTATCGCGAACTGCCGCAGCAGCTTGGTCGGCACGATCTGGCGCGGCTTGCCGCCGGAGAGGAAATAGACGGCCCATGCCGCATTGGCCGGCGCCGCATGGCTGAAGTACTGCTTGAGCGCCGCCAGCTTGCGGCTGGTGGCGGTGGTGCTGTCGAGTTCCGCATAGAGGCGGGCGAACTCACGCATCGGCAAGCCTTTCGCCGGCAGGCTCTTCCGCCGTGCTGCCGTTGTCTTCCTCGTCGCCGTATTCGGTGTCGAAGGCGCCGGCATCGAGTCCGTTCTGCCGCAGCCAGCGCACCATCACCGGCACCTGTCCATGGGTGACGATCACCCGCTCCGCGCCGGTGGCGCCGATGGCCTGCATCAGGCCCGGCCAGTCGGCATGATCGGAAAGGATGAAACCGCGATCGACGGCGCGCCTCCTGCGCGCGCCGCGCAGCAGCATCCAGCCGCTGGCGAAGGCGTCGCTGTATTCACCGAAGCGCTTCATCCACGGCGAAGCGCCGGCGGAAGGCGGTGCAATGACCAGCGCCCGCCGCAGTTCGGTCTTGTCGGCGATGTCGGTGACCATGCGGGTTTCCGGCAGGCGCACGCCGGAAGCGCGGTAGGCGCGGTTGAGCGGCTCGACCGCGCCATGGCAGATGATGGGACCGATGCCGGCATCAATGCCGGCGAGAATGCGCTGCGCCTTGCCGAAGGCATAGCAGAACAGCACGCTGGCGCGGCCTGCCTGCGCATTGGCGCGCCACCAGTCGTCGATGTCGCTGAAGATGCTCGTCTGCGGCTGCCAGCGGTAGATCGGCAGGCCGAACGTGGATTCGGTGATGAAGGTATCGCAGCGCACCGGCTCGAAGCCGGCGCAGGTGGCATCGGCTTCGACCTTGTAGTCGCCGGAAGCGACCCAGACTTCGCCGCGGTATTCCATGCGCACCTGGGCCGAGCCGAGCACATGGCCGGCCGGATGCAGCGAGACGGTGACGCCGTTGCGCGCCACAGACTCGCCATAGGGCAGCGTCTCCAGATGGATATCGCCTAGGCGCGAGCGCAGCACGCCTTCGCCTTCGGCGGACGCAAGATAATGACCGTGGCCGACGCGCGCATGATCGGCATGCGCATGGGTGATGACCGCCCGGTCCACCGGCAGCCAGGGGTCGATGTAGAAATCCCCGGGTACGCAATAGAGGCCTTCCTTGCGTGCAACCACCATGTCTGTCATGCGGGATTCCTCATCGATGTCGATAGCCGGTTGTCTTTCCTTCAGCCAGTGGAATGGTTTGGAAATTTGGCGAGGACGAATGCGGCGACATTATGGATAGACGTCTTCCGACAAATTTCCAATTCACCCCATTAGGACAATGCAATGCGCCATTGGTGCTCGGGGCGGCCAACGGCGCACCAGCGTCTATCGCTCGGCGGTCTTGATATCCCGGTCCGCTGCCGCGCCCGGCTTGATCGAGCCGTCGGGTTGCGGCACTTCGATCGGCGTTACCACCACCGGCACCACGCCCTTCTCGTCCATGTCGAGCTTCTTTGCGGTCTGGGGAGTGAGATCGACGATGCGTCCGTCGATGTAGGGACCGCGATCGCGGATTTCCACCACTTCGGTCTTGCCGTTGTCGAGGTTCTTGACTTCGGCCTTGGTGCCGATCGGCAAGGTGCGGCTGGCCGCGATATTGGAGTTCGGGTCCATCGGCGTGCCGTCGGCCATCTTGCGTCCGGCAAAGAAGTCGGCGTAGTAAGAGGCCTTGCCATGGCGCGGCTCGCCGGAGTGGTCGAGTTTGGGCTTGCCCGGCTTCAGCCTTTTTGGCGCGGAAGCGGTCTTGTCCTGGGTTGCCTCGGCTTTGGCGGCGGGTTTGGAGGAAGACGATGAAGACTTGGATGATGTTTCCGCGAGGGCCGCGCCGGCAGCCAGGCTGGAAGCAATCAACAACGTACTGAAACGCAAAGCGAACGGCATCGTAACCATGTCGGTACTCCTTGCAACGTTAACGGATAGGAAGGCGCGCGATAATGACTTGTTGATGCGGGGGTTTGCGCGCGTACGGCCCGGGATGAAACAGCCCGGGCTTCAGAGCTCCCGAAATGCCGCAGGAGGGAACTGCGCGGCAATAAATGCATGCGGGAACTCTATCGGGTTTCAAGTTCGATAGCCTGCAGCGGTTAAAGTTTCGACATGATCGCAACCGCTTCGATCTGCGTGGAACTGCCTTTGATCGTGCGCACAAAAACACGCAGAACTTCCACTTTCATCGCGGAACATTCACGCCGGGGCGCGCATCATATCTTCTGTCGTTCGATCCGGGGACTGCCGGACTCTTCAATCCGTAAAGCATCTTTCAGGCATGGCCTTTAATTTTTCGCGGACCTGATTGGCATACCATGCCCAGCGCATTCAACATCCTCGTTATCGGCGCCCTGTTCTGCGTCGTCATGCTGCTCGTCCTGATTTCGTTATTGCGCAGCGGCATCCCGGGCGTACGCGAATGGTCGATTGCCAACGGCATAGGCTTTTTCGCACTGGTGCTGTATGCATGTGGCAGGGAACTGCCGGAGCTTGCGGCGTATGAACTGGCCAATGGCACCTATGCCGGGGCCAGCGCCGCGATCCTTGTCGGGTTTCGCCGCTTCTTCAGCCGCCGTGCGCATCTCCGACCTCTGATGATCAGCGTGGTGGCGGTAACCGGCCTGATTGCCGTGTTTCACTACGCCATCGACTCCTTCGCCCTGCGCACCGTCACGGTGGCGCTGTACCAGGGCGGCATCTGTTCTCTCATCGCCATCACGATCTGGCGCTCCCGCCAAGCCTGGCGCTCGCACTATCCCTATGTGTTTACGGTGGGCATGGCCGGCCTGATTACTGTCGGACATGCGGCGCGGGCGCTGATTTATCTTTCCAATCCGGCGGAACTGACTTCGCTGCTGCAGCCGTCGCCGTGGAATCTGTTGTTCCTGTCGGCGGGCACCTTCGTGCTGCCGGTGCTCACCATCGGCGCGGTGATGATGGTGCATGACACCATGATGGCCAAGGCGGAGCATGCGGCCAACCGCGACTTCCTGACCGGGGCCTGGTCGCGCCGGGCGCTGTTCGAACTGGCCGAGCGCGAGCTGTCGCTGGCGCGGCGCACCAACCGGCCAATGGCCCTGCTCATGCTCGACATCGACAACTTCAAGTCGATCAACGACACCTGGGGCCACACCACCGGCGACCGGGTGTTGATGGATGCGGTGTTGCGGGCGGAAACGGCGATCCGCGGCATCGACTATTTCGCCCGCGTCGGCGGCGAGGAATTCGCGGTGCTGCTGCCCGAAACCGGCCGCACCGCCGGCGTGAAGGTCGCCGAACGCATCCGCGTGACCATGGAAGGCAGCGCCAATGCCTTCCACCTGGAAGGCCAGCCGGACACGCCGGCCTATACCGTGAGCATCGGCCTGGCCATGCTGCGCGATTCCGACTCTTTCCAGGAACTGATGCGCCGCGCCGATGCCGCCTTGTATGCGGCGAAGGCGTCCGGGCGCAACCGGGTGGCCTGCGACTAAGCTGGTGCCGCAACTGTTGGTGCTGCAACTGCCGGCACCGCACCTGCGTGAGTGAGCACCGACAAACACCGGAACTATCAACCTTGAAACCTTCCTAATTGTTCATATCGTCTTCGCAGGCGACATGCCGGCATGTGCCGCGCCGCCCGCGGAGAATCATCAAGGAGGGTTACGATCATGACGCAGTCGATCGATTTGCCATCCGCCATGCACGCGGCGACCGAGGGACGGCTGCTGCTCTCGCCCGACCTGCGCATCGTCGATGCCAACGAGGCCTTTCTGCGGGCGCATGCGCTGCGCAAGTCCGATATCATCGGCCGGCCGATCCATGAATTGTTTCCGGCACACCAGCCCGCGCCGCCTGCCTCCGGGCCCGAAGTCCAGGTCATCCGCAATGAATCGCAAGCCGGTGAAACGCGCCTGCGCCTTGCGCTGGAAGCCGCGGGCGACGGCGTCTGGGAATGGGATATCGCCAGCGATCACTTCACCCTGTCGCGTCGCGGTCGCCAGATGCTCGGCTATGACGAATCGGAAATCGGGGCCCGCCTGCAGGACTGGACCGCCATCACGCATCCCAAGGACAGGGAACGCCTGCACGAGGAATTGATGACTTGCCTGCAGGGACGCAGCCGCTTTCTCGCCTGTGAATACCGGGTACGCTGCAAGGATGGCACATGGAAGTGGGTCATGGCGCGCGGCGCCGTGATCGCGCGTGGCGGCGACGGCTTGGCCGTGCGCATGGCAGGCACCACGGTCGACATTTCGACGGAGCAGGAAACCCTGCGCCGCGCCAACTTCGATGCGCTCACGGGACTGCCCAACCGCGCCCTGTTCCGCGACCGGCTCGACTATGAAGTGGTCAATTCGCGCCGCAGCGGCAAGCTGCTCGCGCTGATGTTCATCGACCTCGATCGTTTCAAGGAAGTCAACGACCTGCTCGGCCATGATGCCGGCGATGATCTGCTCAAGCAGACCGCGACGCGCATCCGTTCCTGCGTGCGTGAAACGGATACGGTGGCCCGCCTCGGCGGCGACGAGTTCACGGTCATCCTGACCGATCTCGACGGCCGCGCGCACGTGGAAACGATTGCCGAAAAAATCCTGGATGCGCTGGGACGTCCCTATCTGCTCGGACAGGAAGAGATCCATGTGTCGGGCAGCATCGGCATCACCCTGCACCCGGGCGATGCGCAGGAGCCCGAGCGTCTGGTGCGCAACGCCGACCAGGCCATGTATGTCGCCAAGAATGCCGGCCGCAACCAGTTCAGTTTCTTCACCCGGTCGATGCAGGAGCAGGCCTGGCAGCGGCTCAAGCTCATCGGTGAATTGCGCAACGCGCTGCCGCAGCATCAGCTGTCCTTGTATTTCCAGCCGGTGGTGGAGCTGCGCACCGGCAAGGTGGTCAAGGCCGAGGCGCTGCTGCGCTGGATCCATCCGTCGCGCGGAATGGTGTGCCCGAATCAATTCATCTGCCTGGCGGAAGAGACCGGCCTCATCAATGAAATCGGCAACTGGGTGTTCATGCAGGCCGCCGTCTGGGCCAAGCGCTGGAGCAAGATGTGCAACGGCGTGTTCCAGGTCAGCGTCAACAAGTCGCCGGTGCAGTTTCTCGCCAACGCCAAGACGCTAGACTGGGGCGCCTACCTGGACTCGCTCGGCCTGGGCTGGAACAGCATGTCGGTCGAGATCACCGAAGGCTTGCTGCTCAACGCCAGCGAAACCACCGCCGAAAAACTGTTCAGCCTGCGCGACGCCGGCGTGCAGGTCGCCATCGACGATTTCGGCACCGGCTATTCATCGATGGCTTACCTGAAGAAATTCGATGTCGATTACCTGAAGGTCGACCAGTCCTTCATCCGCGACACGACCCGGGAAAGCACCAGCCGCACGATTGCCGAAACCATCATCGTCATGGCCCACAAGCTTGGCCTGCAGGTGATTGCCGAAGGCGTGGAAACCGACGAGCAGCGCGAGTGGCTGCTGGAGGCGGGCTGCGATTATGCGCAGGGATTCCTGTTCTCCGAACCCTTGCCGCCGGAGCAGTTCGAGCGCCTGCTGTCGCTTTGACATGCCAGGCGAACATCGATCCGGGCCTTATGCTGCAAGGGTGATATCAAAGTTGGCAAATTGGATTTGCGCTTTGTTATCGGTAAACATCGCAATGTAAAAACAGGTAAAAACGCATTGAACTGCGGAAACGAAATCCGGTCTAGGTCAGGTATCTGCCATCCTGGAAGGATTAAATGTCACTTCGCGCGACCCCCGAGCGTATTGCCATTGTTGTACTCGTGCTGGCTGCAGCGCTGGCTGCATGCGAAAGACAATCCAAATCGACCGCTGCCGAACCTTCTATCGGACCTCCTGCGAACCCCTCTGTAAAACCGTCCCAGCGAAGCTGGAATGCCGTTCCGGTGCTCGGCATCCGGGGTTGAAGTGTTGCGACCACATGTGTTGCGACTACAATAGAGCGCTTTCATCCTAACATCCTGCACCGCTCACGCCATTCACGTCATTCACGCCATGGCGGGATCGGCAGGATGAACCGCTGTAACGCATCCCGGCCCGACCATCATGGATAGCCCAGAAGACAACAAACCCGCAGAACCGGCAGAGCGCCCCTGGATCGTGCTGAGCACGACTTACGATGTCGAAGCATGGATCGACAATTACAACCGGGAGCTCCAGCTCCATGTGGACGCCAGGAAGCAGCCTCATGGTCACGGCATCTGTTTCGGTCTGGCGCATGGAGGCGAAATCTACCTGCACACCACGCAGGATGGGGATGTCGTGCTCGATGTCACGCCGGAAGCGGAATGGGTCGCGCCGCTGATCACGGCCGCCACGCAGGTGGCGGCGCCGCCCTCGCAAATCTGGTCGCTGCCCGGCGACAGGATGACGCAGCTGATTCTCGGCCTGAGCCCCCTGATCGCCACCACCCGCATCGTCATCAGCCACGATTACCGCATCCGCAAATCCTGGCAGTTGTGACTTCGCGTTCGCTTTAGCCTTTGCTTTCATCCGCGCCCGCGGACCGTCGCCGTCCGCCGGGCGCCGTCTTGCCGGAACACCTGGCAAGACGATCCGCTCCCCGATGATTTCTTCGCGCGTCTGGCATCAAGGCACGTCGGTGCTGCCGGCTTCACCCTGCCTGCCTGCAACGACCGTTACCGTGCCCGCCTGCGTCACGCGGCTGATGGCATGCCCGGGCGTATCGGCGACGTACAGGTTGCCGTCCGCATCGATGCTGATGCCTTCCAGCGACTGGTAACCGATGATCGGTCCGGCCACCGTCGATACCGTGCCGGCGGCGCTGATGCGCTGCACGCTGTTGAATGCCGAGACATAGGCATTGCCCGCATTGTCAGCGGTGATGGCGAAGGTGTCGCGGAATTGCGCCGGTCCGGTTTCGCCGCCGAAGCTGCCTGCCATCGTGGTCACCGCGCCGTCAGCCGCGATCCTGCGGATGAAGGTGCTGGATTCCCTCAGCATTGGCGCCGGCGGTCCGTACCAGTCGGTGACGTACAGGTTGCCGGCGCCATCCCGTGCGATGCCTTTCGGCCCGAGGAAAGTCGCGCTGGCGGTCGTGCCGTTCGCCGTGCCCCGGCTGCCCGGCGTCCCGGCGAACGTGCTCACGCTGCCGTCGCTTGCCACGCGGCGGATCACGTAGTTGTCGGTATCGGCGACATAGGCCACGCCGGACGGATCCACCGCGATGCCCCATGGCTGCGCAAAACGGGCTGCGGCACCTGCGCCGTTGGCGTTGCCCGCGATATTCACGGACCCCGCCAGCGTCGTGACCGCGCCGCTCGGCGAGATGCGGCGCACCGCATGGCCGTCAACCACATACACATTGCCGGCGCCATCCACGCTCAGTCCCTTGAGGAAGCTGAAACGCGCGGCAGCACCGGTGCCGTCGGCACTGCCGCTGCTGCCCGCGCTGCCGGCCAGGGTGCTGACATTGCCGGCGGGGGTGATCTTGCGGATCGTGTAATTGCCCGAATCGGCGACATACATGTTGCCCGCCGCGTCGCGTGCGATGCCGATCGGCCGGTTGAAGCGCGCATCGGTGGCGCTCGCGGTGCTGCCCGAAGGCGGAGAGCTCTGCGGCGTCGATCCCGTGCCGGTGGTGCCCTGGGACGGCGTTGCCGCCGCGTTGCCAGTGCCTTCGCTCACGCCCGTTGCACCCGTGCCGGTGCCGGTGGCCCCCGTCGTACCGGTCGTACCGGTCGTACCGCTTCCCGACGCCGGGCTGACCGAGCCATCACCGCCGCCACCGCCGCATGCTGTCAATGCGATAAAAACCAGACCTGCCGTCAGCCGGCTCACCAAAGTTACTGTAGCCACATTTCACCTCAACAATCTTTCTTAACTCCCTGATTACTTATTTGTTTTCAGACATCATCACCGAGTGGAAACATGCTTCCCTTGAGAACTCTCAACTGGAAAACAAAGCGTGGCCGGGTTGTTGTATCCAGGTGTATCTGCCTATTTTTTAAGCAAATGCAGGGTTGGCGGCAATATTTTTCCTGACAAAAACACTTGACCCTGACGTTGCGTCAGCCTTTATCGTGGCGGTATTCGAAGGAGGCATTGCATGCTGTTAAAAGTTGGCGAACTGGCAAAGCGCACCGGCCTGACGGTACGTACCCTGCATCATTACGATGCGATCGGCCTGCTGCGGCCGTCGGCACGTTCGGAAGCGGGCTATCGCCTGTACCACCGCGGCGATGTGGAACGGCTTTATCGCATTCAGGCGCTGCGCCGCCTCGATCTTCCCTTGTCCGAAGTCGCCGTGCTGCTCGAAGGGGATGCGCGCGATCTTGAAAGCGTGATCGATGAGCAGGTAACGGCGCTGGAACGGCAGATCGAGCGCGCCGCCGCGCTGCGCAACCGCCTTCAGGACCTGCGCCGTCTGCTGGGTGAACAGGAACAGCCGGAGCTCAATGAATGGCTGTCGACGCTGGAGATGATGGCCATCTACGACCGCTACTTCACGCGGGAAGAATATGCGCGGATGCGCAAGGGTTCCCGGGGCATGAAGGAGCTCAACGCCACCGTCGTGGCAGTGCGCTCCTTGATGGAGCGTGGCGTGGCGCCGGATGCGCCCGAGGCCATCGCGCTGGCCGAACCATGGTCGAGGCTGTCGCTGGAACACATGGATGGCGATCCCCGGCTGATGCTCAAGCTCGATGCATTGCACCGCAATGAGCCCGGTGCGCAGGCGCTGACCGGCGTCGATACCGCGCTGCTCGAATACATGACGCAGGTAACCGCGGAATACCGCTTGAGCTTGTATGCGCGTCACCTGGGCAGCGAGGAGATCGCACGGGTACGCAATGCCTACCTGGCCAATTACCGCCGCTGGCCGGCGATGTTCGCGGAGGCGCGGGAACTGATGGAAGGCGGCGCCGCGGCCGACAGCCCGGAAATGCAGGCATTCTGCGCGCGCTGGATTGCGCTCTTCCGCGCCGTCTGGGGCAATGATCCGGCCATGCGCGCGCGCATCCTGGACATCCATGCGCGAGAACCGGGCATGATGACCGGCAGCGGCGTGCAGGGCGAAGTCATGGCGCTGATCAGCCAGGGCCTGGCCCATCTCCAGAACAACCCGACATAGGAACACGACATGGCAACTTCGCAAGCCGTTCCCGCGCGCGGCCAGCTTATGCGCGACCGCAATTTCCGCTGGCTGATCGCCGGCTCGCTCATCTCGATGCTGGGCGACCAGTTCAGCCTGATCGCGCTGCCCTGGCTGGTGCTGCAGATGACCGGCGACACGCTGGTGCTGGGCACGGTGCTGGCCCTGATGAGCGTGCCGCGAGCCCTGCTGATCCTGCTTGGCGGCGCGCTGGTCGACCGGCATTCCCCCAAGCGCGTGCTGATGCTGACCAAGCATGTCAATACGCTGCTTCTGGCATTGCTGGCGGCGCTGGTCTTCGGCGGCCAGCTGCATCTCTGGATGGTCTATGCGCTGTCGCTCGCGATCGGCCTGGCCACGGCGTTCAGCATTCCGGCCGCCACGTCCATCATGCCGCATGTCGTCGCCCGGGAACTGCTGCCCGCCGCCAACGGCGTGGCCATGGGCCTGCGGCAGCTTGCCATGTTTGCCGGCCCGCTGCTGGCCGGTGTGCTGATCGCGCTGTTCGGCGACGGAAAAGGCGGCATCGGCGGTGGCGGCGAAGACGCGGGAAGTGCGCATGGCATCGCCATCGCGTTCGCGCTGGATGCGTTCAGCTTCGCGCTGTCGGCATGGACCTTGTCGAAGGTGCGCTCCGCTGCCGCCCCGGCAAATCGCCAGGCAGTGCGGCAATCCGTCTGGGCGGCGGTCGGCGACGGCCTGCGCTATTGCTGGAATGACGCCAGCCTGCGGACCTGTTTTACGTACTGGGCTGCAGTGGCGCTGTTCATCAGCGGCCCCGTCCAGGTGGCGGTGCCGGTGCTGGCCGGCGAACTTGGCCAGGGTGCGGCGGCCTTCGGCGCGCTGGCCGGAGCGCATGGCGCCGGAACGCTGATCGGCGTGATCATCACCGGCATGCGGCCGCGCATGCGCATCGGTAGCTTCGGCAGGACCATCCTGCTGCTTGACGGCATGATCGGGCTGCTGTTCATTCCGCTCGGCCTGATCGGCGCGGCATGGCAGGGCATGCTGCTGCTGTTGGCCATCGGCGTGCTGGGCGGGTTCGTGCAAGTGACGGTCTACACCTGGCTGCAGCATCATGTCACGCCTCCCATGCTGGGCCGCGCGATGGCGATGTTCATGTTCATCTTCCTGGGCATCGCGCCGATGTCGTCGGCGCTGACCGGCTGGCTGCTGCGCAGCGTGACGCTGGTGCAATTGTTCGCCTTCAGCGGCGCCGTCCTGGTGGCGATCGTGCTGGTGGCGCTAGGCCTGTCGCGCATGGGCAAGCTGGCAGATCCGCCAGCCGCACCGGTCTTGCCATCCTGACAGCGGGATTGCCGCAGGCGCTGGAACGTGCCAGTCTTTGCTCACTGCCCCCGTGTTTTAGGCAATAATCAGGTTTCGCCAAGAAAACTTTTTTGCCGGCAATCCACGTTAAGACTGGGAATCCATGCTTGATGCCGATCTGACAACAGCGCCGAACCGCGGCGTGGAGGAAGACCTGTTCCGCCAGCTGTTCCGCCGGCACAGTTCGATCATGCTGCTCATCGATCCGGCAACAGGCATCATCGTCGATGCCAACCCGGCAGCCATCGCTTTCTATGGCTATCCGCACAGCCTGATACGCGGCATGCACATCAGCAAGGTCAATACCCAGCCCGGGCATGAAATCCGCAGCGGGATGCATGAGGCGCTTGACGATCAGCGCAAGTTCTTCATCTTCCGCCATCGGCTCGCCAGCGGGGACATGCGCACCGTGGAGGTCCACTCCTCCGCCATTGACATCGGCAATCGGCCGCTGTTGTTTTCCATCGTGTTCGACGTCACCGAGCGCGAGCGCGTGCATGATTCACTGCGGCTTGCATCGCTGGTCTACCAGAAGAGCAGCGAGGCCATGTCGGTCATTGACAGCAACGGCATCATCGTCAATATCAATCCGGCATTCACCGAGATCACCGGCTATACCGAGGCGCAGGCAATCGGCCGTAACATCCGGATCCTGGAGTCGCCGCGCGAGAGGCCGGATGCATTTACCCGTATCGGGCAGGCGATGGCGCGCAACGGCCGCTGGCAAGGCCAATTGTGGTGTCGGCGCAAGTGCGGCCAGGATTTCCTGCTGTCGCTCAAGCTCAATTCCATTTATCAGCCCGACGGCAAGATTCAATGCAACGTCGGCCTGTTTTCCGACATCACGAAAAAGCACGAAACCGATGAACTGGTCTGGCGCCAGGCCAATTTCGACACGCTCACCGGCCTGCCCAACCGGAGCATGTTCCACGACCGGTTGCAGCAGGCCATGTTCAAGGCCAATCGCGGCCGGCAGCAAGTGGCGCTGCTGTTCCTGGACCTCGACTTCTTCAAGGAAGTCAACGACACGCTCGGCCACAGCATGGGCGACCGCCTGCTGCAGGAGGCGGCGCGCCGGGTGCGCTCCTGCGTACGCGAAACCGATACGGTGGCGCGCCTCGGCGGCGACGAATTCACCGTCATTCTCGAAGAACTGAGCGACACCCGCAGCGTCGAACGCGCGGCCGGCGACATCCTGCAAGCCCTGGCCGAGCCCTTTCATCTCGGCACCGAACAGGTGTACATCTCGGCCAGCATCGGCATCACCTTCTATCCGGCCGATGGCAGGGAAACCGATACCCTGCTCAAGAACGCGGATCAGGCGATGTATGCCTCCAAGGCGCAGGGACGCAACCGCTACAGCTACTTCACCACGTCCATGCAGGAAGCGGCGCAGATGCGCAAGCGGCTGGTCACGGACTTGCGTATCGCGCTGCATGAAAAGCAGTTCCGGGTCTATTATCAGCCCATCATTGATCTCACCAGCGGCCGCATCTGCAAGGCCGAGGCGCTGATCCGCTGGCAGCATCCGGTGCGCGGCCTCATCAGTCCGGCCGAATTCATTCCGGTCGCCGAAGAGACCGGAATGATCGTCGAGCTGGGTGAATGGATTTTCCGCCAGGCCGCGCGTCAGGTCGGCGCCTGGCGCCTGCGCCATGATCCGGCGTTCCAGATCAGTGTCAATGTTTCGCCGGTTCAGCTGCAGAGCGAAGGCATCAATCACGAAAGCTGGCTGGGCTGCCTGGAATCCCTGCAGCTGCCGGGACAAAGCGTGGTGGTGGAAATCACCGAAGGCATGCTGATGGACAGTTCGCGCGGCGTCTCCAGCCAATTGCTGCGCTTCCGCGACAACGGCGTGCAGGCGGCGCTCGATGATTTCGGCACCGGCTATTCCTCGCTCTCTTACCTCAAGAAATTCGACATCGATTACATCAAGATCGACAAATCCTTCGTGCAGAATCTGTCGCCCGGCTCCGATGACATGGCCTTGTGCGACGCCATCATCGTGATGGCGCACAAGCTGGGCATCAAGGTGGTGGCCGAAGGCGTCGAGACCGAAAGCCAGCGCCGGCTGCTGGCGGCCAGCAAATGCGATTTCGCGCAGGGCTACCTGTTCTCGCGCCCGGTGCCGGCGGAGGAGTTCGAGCACCTGTTTTAGGGCCTGTTTCAGGGCCAGTTCCGGCTTTTCTCCCGCTATTACCAGCACGTCCTGATGACGCCGGAGGTAATCGACCGCAGTCCGGCTTCGGCGGAAGATGGGTTCAACGATGCAGCATACGGATGCCCGCATCGGAGATTTCCCTGAACCGACTTGAGGAGCTTGCCATGCTGAACTTTCAATCGCCACTTTTCCTTCGCCGCGTCCTGCTCGCCGATGCCGCCGCCGGCGCCGCGACCGGCCTGCTGATGCTGTCGGGCGCCGGCATGCTGGAAAGTCTGCTGAACCTGCCGGCGGCATTGCTGAAGACCGCGGGCGCCAGCCTGCTGCCGCTCGCCGCCTTCCTGGTCTGGCTGGGCAC
Source organism: Noviherbaspirillum aerium (assembly GCF_008929045.1). Lineage (GTDB taxonomy): Bacteria > Pseudomonadota > Gammaproteobacteria > Burkholderiales > Burkholderiaceae_D > Noviherbaspirillum > Noviherbaspirillum aerium. Next base: position 175,257 of record NZ_VFAH01000001.1, read on the forward strand.
CCGCAAGGCACCGTCCCGGACTGCCGTGTGGATCGTGATCGCGGTGAATGCGGTCTGGGTGGTGGAAAGCTTTTACCTGCTGCTATCGGGATGGGTTGCGCCGAATGCCCTGGGACAGGCGTTCATCGTGGCGCAGGCACTGGCGGTTGCGGTACTGGCGGAGCTGGAGTATTTCGGATTGCGCCGGTCGCCATCGGCGGTGGCTTGCTGAACGCCGGCGTACCGGAGCCATATTCAAGCCATATTCAAGCCGCACTGGCCATGCCGGCCACGCTGCGGCGAATGGAAGAATGCCATCGCAGGAAACATCATGTCCTGCGATGGCATTCGGAAAGTCCGCCCCCGGCAGGGAGCGATGTCGGATCTAGAAGCGGCTGCGGCGGACGGTGCGGGTGCCGTAGCTGCGGGTGAGCATCCTGGATTGGATCTTGCGCCACAGAAAACCTGCAACGGCGAGGAAAATCATCTTGCGCATGAAGACCTCCGTTATCAAATGAGTCAATGATGATCTGACGCAGGCTGATCGGCTTGGTTCCTGCTTTGCACGCCCAGACAGGTCATAAACGCATCAAATGCCGGTATTTGCTCAGGCTGTCAGCTTTTCGCGGTTGGTGAGCGAAGGAAAAAGCCGCATCCAGATTGCCACGATGGCGAGCGTGCCGAAGCCCCCGATCAGCACCGAGGGAATGGCACCGAACCAGCCCGCGGTCACACCCGATTCGAATTCGCCCAGCTGGTTCGAAGCGCCGATGAAAATCGAGTTGACCGCGCTGACCCGTCCCCGCATCTCGTTCGGCGTATCGAGCTGCACCAGCGATTGCCGCACCACCACGCTGACCATGTCGAAAGCGCCGGTCAGCGCCAGGGCCAGCAACGACAGGCCGAACGATGTCGACAGGGCGAACACCAGCGTTGCCACGCCGTACAGCGCGACCGAACCGAACATGACCTTGCCGACCCTGCGCTGGATAGGATGGCGCGCAAGATAGAGGGATACCAGCAGAGCGCCGACGGCCGGCGCGGAACGCAGCAGGCCCAGTCCCCATGGGCCCACATGCAGGATGTCGCGCGCGAAGATGGGCAGCAGCGCGGTGGCGCCGCCGAGGAGAACGGCGAACAGGTCCAGCGAGATGGCGCCAAGAATCTCCTTGCGATTCCAGATGAAGGAAATGCCGGCGAACAGGGTCTGCAGCGTGACCGGTTCGCGCGGCGGCGGCGCATGGTCGACCCGGATCATCAGCGTGAAGACGACCGCCGCAATGCACAGCAGCGCGCAGGTGGCATACACGGCGACTGCGCCTGCCACATAGAGGAATCCGCCGATCGCCGGTCCGAGAATGATCGCGAACTGCGTGCCGGCCGAGTTGATCGCCAGCGCGCGCGGCAGCACTGCCGGCGGCACCAGCAGCGGCCCCAGCGCCTGCTGGGTCGGCATCTGGAAGGCTTTTGCCGCGCCCAGCGCCAGCGACGCGAGCAGAATGGTTTCGCGATTGAGCCAGTGGCCCAGGGTCCCCGCGATCAGCAACAGCGCGACGCCAAGTTGGCCGGCGAGACACCAGGCCAGAATGCGGCGCCGGTCGTAACGGTCGGCAATCTGGCCGACCAGCAGGGACAGGGCAAGCGCCGGCAGAAACTGCGCCAGCCCCACCATGCCGAGATCATAGGCACTCTGGGTGATGTCGTACATCTGCCAGGCCACGACAACCATGAGCATCTGGTTCGAGGCGGTGGTGGCAATGCGGCTGAGAAAGAAATGGCGGAACGAAGGATAAGCTGCGAGTGGATTGATCATTGTTGTTATGACGACGCGGAAATGCCCAGCCGGGAGCTTATACCAATCCCGAGCCAAACCATGCCGTGAGATCGATTCGGGATGGGTATTACCGGGCCCGCGACTCGTCCCAGGCGCGAATCCCCATGTTGATGCGATGAGATTGCAGGTTCTCAAGAACGACGCTGTCCGATGGGCGATGATACCGGTTGATTCGACAGACATTGACCATGGAGGACGGCGACTGCATGCCGTCGCAATACGGCATGACGCAAAAAGCGCAACGCAGGGAGCATTTCCTGCATTTATTCAAGGCAAGGGAACTGGTCACGCTCGCCGTGCTGGCCGCCTCCCTGCTCGTCACCTTTCGCATCTGGGAAAGCGCCGAGCGCTCGGCGCAGCAGAACCTGAGCACGGCCTTCGACTTCCGCGTCAGGGAATCAAATATCCGTATCGAACAGCGCCTTGCCGTCTATGAACAGATATTGCGTGCAACGGTGGGACTATTCGCCTCCGCCGATACGGTCACCCGCAACGAGTTCCGGGCGTTCGTGAGCAGTCTGTCCCTGCAGGAAATGTTTCCCGGCATCGAAGGGGTCGGCTTGTCCATCATCGTGCCGCCCGGGCAGAAGGATACCCACGTCGCCGCGGTGCGCGCCGAAGGTTTTCCGGAATACGACATCCGCCCGCCGGGCGACCGCGACTTCCAGACGTCGATCGTGTATCTGGAACCCTTCTTTGGCCGCAATCTGCGCGCCTTCGGGTTTGACATGTTTTCCGAACCCCATCGGCGCGCCGCCATGGAAGAGGCCCGCGACAGCGGAAGGACGGCGATTTCCTCCAAGGTGGTGCTGGTGCAGGAGTCCGGAACCGAAGTGCAGGACGGCTTCCTCATGTATCTGCCGGTGTTTCGCAACAATGCGCCACGCGCCAGCGTCGAGGAAAGGCGGGCCAGCATTCTCGGCTGGGTCTATGCGCCGTTCCGCATGGAAGACTTCATGCGCGGGGTCAACGGCGAACTGACCAACGACGTGGATGTGGAAATCTATGACGGCGAACTGGTCAATCCAGCGGCGCGCATGTATGACAGCCATGTAGAGGTGGAAGCAAGTTCTCCGGCGCGCGGGCTCAAGCGCGTCGCTTATATCCAGACAGGCAGCAGGACATGGACGGTCGTTACGTCGGCAATGCCGGAATTCGACGTCCGCATGCACTCGGATCGGCCAAGACTGATCCTGCAATCGGGTGTCAGCATCAGTCTGCTGATCGCCCTGCTGATCTGGCTATTCCTTGATGACAGGGCGCGTGCGCTGCAGGCCGCCGACCAGGCAATGCAGCTGGCGCTTTATGACGCGCTGACCGGCTTGCCCAACCGCAAGCTTCTTGACGAGCGGCTCGGCGTCGAACTCACCAAGGCGCGGCGCGACCGCAGCCATGTCGCCCTGCTGTTCATCGACCTCGACAAGTTCAAGCCGGTCAATGATAACTTCGGCCATGCCTACGGCGACCTGCTGCTCAAGGAAGTGGCAAGACGCCTGCAGAGCTGCATGCGCGAATCCGATACCGCTTCACGCCTCGGCGGAGACGAGTTTGTCGCATTGCTTTCCGGCATCGAAGATGACGAGGCGACGCTGCGCGTGGCCGACAAGATCCTGCTGCGTCTCACGGAGCCGTACGAGATTGCGGGACATACCTTTCATATTTCGGCCAGCATCGGCGCCGCGGTCTATCCGCGCGATGGAATCGACAGCAAATCGCTTGTCCGGAGCGCCGACGTGGCAATGTACGTCGCCAAGAATGCAGGACGAGCCAACGTGAAACTGGCGGAGCGTACACATTAGAGAAGATTGCAGGTGGGGTATGGAAGAATCGGTTTGTCCATGCGCCCAAGACAGGCCGAGGCCACCTTACGTTTACCTGCAATCCTCTCTGACACGCGCGGCAGGCAAGCAATCGGCGCTTCATAAAAAAGGCCCGCGCTCGGCGGGCCAAGTCCATATTGGCAATATGGAGAGGCAAAGGTCAACGACGGGGAGATAACACCGGTCCTGCTCAGCCTCCGACGCGCTGGATGGCGGAACGGCTGGCCTTGGCTGCCTGCACCGCTTCATTGCGCACGTCCTCGCGCGTCCGCGTGGAGGCTACCTGGGTGAATTCCACGAATTCCGACTGGCGCCCGGCCAGGCCCTGTGCGTAGGCGGAATCCAGCTCGGCGCGCACTTCAGCCCGGGTCTTGCCGCCGGCCACCTGGGTGAATTCGACAAACTCGGCCGATTGCATGGCGCTGCGCGCAGCAGGATTATTCAGCTCCGCCCGCACTTCCGCGCGGGTGCTGGACGAAGGCACATTGGTGTAATCGACAAAATCGTCAGCGGCAAAAGCGACGGTTGAGGTGGCGATGATGGCAAGGGCAACTGCAGTCATTTTGATGTTCATTTGGATACTCCACGGATTCATTGAATAAGCGGCAATACCGATTGCCGGTCCAGCACTTGCTGTGCATGCCTCCTAGTGGCTTGCATTTTGCAAGTAACGAAGCCATCTTAGCCTAGTGACTTTTATTTTGCAAGGGTCTAAAATCGAAAACATGGAAAAGACACTCAAATGCGCTGCTCCCATCTCCTGTCCGATCGTGCGCTCGGCGTTGCTTCTCGGGGATGAATGGATCCTGCTGGCCCTGCGGGCGCTGTTCCGCGGCCCGCTGCGTTTCGACGACCTGCAGAAACAGACCGGTGCTGCGACCAATATCCTGACGACGCGGCTCAACCGCATGATCGAAGGCGGCCTGGTGGAAAAGGTGCCTTACCAGGAAAGGCCGCCGCGCTTCAATTACCAGCTCACCAGGGCCGGCAAGGGTTTGTTTCCCGTTGTTCTGGAACTGATGCGTTTCGGCGATGAATACCTGCAGTGCGAAGATGCCAAGCCGGTGCGGCTGCGGCATGCCGATTGCGGCAAGCTTTCCAAGCCGGGACAGACCTGTTCTGAATGCGGCCAGCCGATACGGCTTGGCAACGTGACGCTCGAAGACTCCTGAGCGGGGTGCCGCACCAGCTTGCCAACCGCTTTATCAACAGTGAAGAAGTAAAAATCAGGAGACCTGGCATGGAAGCACAAGACAAACTCAAGCAGTGGCGGGATGAGGAAGCCGCGATCCGGCCGGTGCTGTGCGCACCCGGCGTGGCGACGCGCGAACAATTGCGCGAACGTTCCGGAATCGAATTCCTGAAGGACATCTTTCAAGGCAAATTACCGGTTGCGCCCATCGGAGCATTGCTCGACTTCATTCCCGTGCATGCGGATGCCGGCGTGATGGTGTTCCAGGGCACGCCCGGACCCCAGCATTACAATCCGATCGGCATGGTGCATGGCGGCTATGCCGCCACCCTGCTCGACTCCTGCGTCGGATGCGCAATTCACACCATGCTTCCGGCAGGCAAGGGTTACAGCACGCTGGAGCTGAAAGTGAATTACATTCGCGCGCTGACCGACAAGACTGGGCCGATACGGGCGGAAGGACGGGTCATCAACGTCGGCAGTCAAGTCGCCGTCGCGGAAGGCCGCATCACGGATGTGCATGGCAAGCTGTATGCGCATGCGACCACGACCTGCCTGGTGTTTTCCATCTAGGCTGTGTTTGATCAGCTGCAGTTCGGTGCGGTTCCGGGGCCGCGCCTGCGATGCCCGGCGTACGTCCGTACGCGGGCGCTCCCTCAGCTCAATGCAATGCAACGAAACGCGGCTTCGAACCGATCGCGACGCTAATCCAACCCAGCCTGGCGGGGCGAATGTACGGGAGAATCGGTTTGTCTCGGGATGCAGGGCATGGCAGGCCGAGATGCCCGTCCACTCATTCGCAACATTCGCAATTCGCTCCGCGCCATACCTGCACGGACCTGTCGCAAAAAGCATCCGGCTTTCGCCGACGGTGCTGCACACCGCAGTCGGCGACAAGTCTCAGTGATGGTGATGATGGGTCCAGCTGCCGTCCGGAGAAGCGAGGAAGGACTCGACTGCATCTTTTTGTCCGGTCGCATGACGCAGCACTTCACCGCAGCTGCAGATGCCCTGATAAGGCTGGATATGGGAACAGGCGGATATTTTTTGCAGGAAAACCTTGACGGGCTTCGAGCATTTCTTGCATTTGAATTGCAGGGTGCGGGCGGGCTTGTTGCTCATTTTTTAGGCAATGACAGTAAGGGGTTGAAGCGGTCTTCGCGGCCGCACATTATTTCACGGTTTTCTTTTTGCGTTTTCGATTGCGCCGCTTCTGCATCTTCTGTACAATTCGCAGCCTCAGACGCGGGGTGGAGCAGTCTGGCAGCTCGTCGGGCTCATAACCCGAAGGTCACAGGTTCAAATCCTGTCCCCGCAACCAGATATTAAAAAGGCCGCGCATTGCGCGGCCTTTTTTCATTTCGGCGCGGTCCCGCGATATTCAGGGATTCTCATGCGCCTTTCATGCCGGCAGCAATGCTGCCGGCCTCTGTTGCCATGAAACGCTTTCTTCAAGCGTGAATTACACGTGATGCAGGGCAGCGATCCGGTCCTCGAGCGGCGGATGGCTGGAGAACAGCGACATCAAGCCGCCGCCGGCAATCCCGGACGCCGCCATGTTCTTGGGCAGTTCACCATGCGAGAAGCTGCCCAGGCGCTGCAAGGCCGCGATCATCGGACGCGGGGAACCCAGCAATTGCGCCGCGCCGCGGTCGGCACGGAATTCACGCTGGCGCGAGAAGTACATGACGATGATGCTGGCGAGAATGCCGAACAGGATATCGCAGACCACGACAGTGACGGTATAGCCGATGCCGGGTCCGCTGCTTTCCTGGTCGCCCCTGCGCAGCATCTGGTCCACAAGATAACCCACCACCCGCGCCAGGAAGGTGACAAAGGTATTGACCACGCCCTGGATCAGCGTCAGCGTCACCATGTCGCCATTGGCGATATGCGCCACTTCATGCGCGAGAACCGCTTCAACCTCTTCGCGGGTCATGGACTCAAGCAAGCCGGTGGAAACCGCCACCAGCGAGCTGTTCTTGGTCGCACCGGTGGCGAACGCGTTCGGTTCGCCGTCATAGATGGCGACTTCGGGCATGGCGATGCCGGCGCGCTGGGACTGGCTGGCGACCGTGTTGACAAGCCACATTTCGGTGGAGGTGCTGGGCTGTTCGATGACGCGTGCCCCGGTCGACCACTTGGCGATCGGCTTCGACAGGAACAGGGAAATGAACGCGCCGCCAAAGCCCATCAGCGCGGAAAACATCAACAAGGTGCCGAGATTCAGGCCGTTTGCGGTCAGGTACTTATTGACGCCAAGCAGACTGGCGCTGATGCCGAGCACCAGCATAATGGCAAGGTTGGTGCCGACGAACAAGATCACTCGTTTCATGATTATCCTGTGAGGTGAATGTAGAGAATTCGTTTTGCCGAAGCCTTATGCGATATCGGGCAGCATCAGGCAGATTCGGCCACTAGGGGCGCCTTGAAGCGCGCATGCCGGATTTGCTTGGCTCGCTCGAGATGCCGGGTAATGACTTGCGCGGCGCGATGGACGGTGACATCCACCGCTTCGGCGATGCTGGCCGCCTTGCCGGTGACGATGACCGGCGGCAGGCCCGGAATGCGCAGTTGTATCTGGCATTGCTTGTCTATGCCGCCTTTTGGGCCATTGTGGTCGGTGATGCGGACAATGATGGCGTTGATGGACTGCTGGGTCCGGTCGAGCGCAAACCGCAGGCGCCGCACAACATGGTCGCGCATGACCTTCGGCAGCTTGACGCCATTGGCAACGATAGTCGGTTTCATGATGGGCTCCGTTGTGGTTAAGGAGCCCACATCGTAATGGAATGCAATCGCACAAAAAAGCGAAGTAGGCAGAAGTTTTTGTTCCGAAAAAACTGATTCTGTACGCAGCGGATTTTATGAAGCGACCTCCACGCGGTTGCGCCCCAGCCTTTTGGCCTGGAGAAGCGCGCCATCCGCCACCTCCGTCAGCGCCGCCGCGGTATGAATCCCCGGCAAGGAAGCAATGCCCGCGCTGAAGGTGGCATGCAGGGCTCCGCCAGGATGGGCATGCGGCAAGCCGGAAAAGTCCCTGCGGATGCGATCGATTGCGGACAAGGCCTTGTCCCTTGTCACGCCAGGCAATGCAATCAGGAATTCCTCGCCGCCATAGCGTCCGATCAGATCCACCGAGCGCAGCCTGCCCTTGAGGAGCCAGGCGAGGCCCCGTATCACCTGGTCGCCCACGGGATGACCATACGCATCGTTGATCGACTTGAAATGGTCGATGTCGATCATCGCCACCGTGAGCGCATGTTCGTCGCCGGCCTCTTCCACCATCGCCTTCAGGCGGGATTTGGCTGCCGTGTGATTGAGCAGGCCGGTCAGTCCGTCGAGACGCGTGGAGCGGCGCACTTCCCTGAAGCGCTCGATCCTGGTCTTGACCACCGCGGCAAGCAGCACCGGATTGAATGGTTTCATCAGGAACTGGTCTCCGCCAAGGCGCAGTGCCTCGACCTGCATGCCTACCGCGGATTCGCCCGAGAGATAGACGACCGGCAGGGAGTTATAGGCTGCCATCTGCCGCAGTACCCGCGTGGCCTCGACACCGTTGAAGCGCGGCATGTACATGTCCATCAGTATGAGATCGGGCTTGTAGGATTCGAGCGCCTCCAGCAGCCGGCCCGGATCATGGATGGCATGGGTATTGATGCCGTGCTGCGCCAGCGTGCGCCGGATCAGCGCGACGGCGACACGCGAGTCTTCGACCACCAGCACCCGGTACTGCTCCTGTTCATTGGTCTGCACCAGATCGAGTATGCAGTTGAGCACCATCGCAGGCTGGTCTTCGGCAGCGATGGTGATATCGATTCCGGCCCGCATCAGCGCGACGATGGGTTCGATCTCCGATTCACCGCCGAGGTAAATCAGCTGGCTTGCCGGACAGGCGGCGCGAATGGCAGCGATCCGTGCGCTTTCATCCGCCGTCGTGATGTCCCCCGCCGGAATGAAAAGCACCGCAAGCGGCTTTTCCGCTTCCTTCATGTCCTGATCTTCATCCCAGCCGTGTTTGCTGACCTTGAATCCGAAAAACTGCATCTGCTCCGTCAGCGCGCTTGCCATGGCGCGCTTTTCCGGCGCCGCAATCATCCAGACCGAGCGCGGCTTGATCCAGTCGATATCGGCCGGCGCCGCAGCGGCTTCCTGCATGCGGCGGGCGGAAGCCACGTTGCGCGATGTGGCGACCGCTCCGGCGAGCGAGTCAAGCTGACGCTGCAGCATGGAGATGTCCTGACCGGAAATCGGATGGGTCTCTTCTTCGCCAAGCCGCGCCAGCGCCGCATTTTCCAGCCCTTCGCAAAGACGGACCAGGCCGGGCAGGCGCAGGCGATTGAAGTATTCTGCGAGACTGTTGACGGCAATGGCGAATTCGATGAACTGCTCGAAGCGCCCTTCCTCGACATACCGCGACCAGCGCTTCTGCAAGACCGACAGGCGATCATCAATGGAGTTGTGGTGAGATTGTGGCATGACCGAACCTGCGAAAACGATTCGGCATTATCGGGGAAGCAGGTGGCTCAGGCAATGAAGAATGTAACCGGGAGTTGCTATAACTCGACAATGTCCGCGACTTCCCTCGACAGCCATTTGCGCGTGATGTGATAGACCTCTCGATCGAATCGCCCCCTGCCTTTCTGTAGTAATTCAACCGCCTCTTCTTCACTTCTTACAGGACCGAGATACGACCAAGAGTCGATGACATGCAGGTCGGCATTTTCGCGAAAGGCGATTGCACCAGGGTAGGGCCATGGCTGCAGGCGCATGCTTTGCAGCGCGTCCCGCACACGCTGGTTGTGCCGGTCCACACTCTCCTTGCCGGTGCATGCACCCTGGCATTTTCCTGTGGCGGCCGCCGTGCAAGATGCTCCTGCGCCTGCCCGCATCTTCTCGATTCCAAGAAGACGCGGGCACAGACGGTAGGCATTGGCGATCGCGCGCAGCGCATCGGATGCCTTTCGCCTGCTGGCAAACAATCCGTACAGGTCCGGGTCCACGCCGAAGAACAGGTCGTCGGTCATGATCAGCACCGGCTGCAGCACGCCCTTGCGCATTACCAGCCGCCATGCGCAAACATCCTCGTCAGGCACGATGTGATTGAACGCGGGCTGCAGCCGCTTGATCATGCGCGCTTCCAGCAACTGCGATCCGAGTTCGCCCGACGTCGCCCTCCATTCCACGCGGCGCACCTGGGACATCATCTGCTGTTCCCTGGCTGACATGCGGCCGGCATGAAAATGCGCGTCCACGCGTCGGCGCAGGTGGTCTGCCTTGCCGATGAAGAGCGGCGCATCCTCCTCGCCATAAAACAGATAAATACCCGGCGTATCGGGCATGTCGTCGATATGGAGCGCTTCGATCTGCGGCAGCACCACAGGGCGGTTGAGCAGCTTCTCAATCGCCTCATCAATGGCATCGGCCGCATGGGCTTCATGGATCTTCTTCCAGAACTGCCAGATGAGCTGGGCGTCTCCCAATGCCCGATGACGCTCGGTGACATGCAGGCCATGTCGCGCGACCAGCGCATCGAGGTTGTGTCGCTCGAATTCCGGATACAACCTGCGGGAAAGCCGGACGGTGCACAACACCGGCGGATGAAAGTCGCGTCCAACGCGGCGGAACTCGCTGCGCAGAAAGCCGTAGTCGAAGCGGGCGTTATGCGCGATGAAGACCCGGTCGGCAAGGCGCGTGCCGATTTCGTCGGCCAGGTCCGCGAAGCGTGGCGCATGCTGCACCATTTCGTTCGAAATGCCGGTCAGCGACTGGATGAATTCGGGAATGGGCATGTCGGGATTGACCAGGCTGCTCCATTCGCGCACGCCCTGCTCGTCGACTTGCACGATCCCGACCTCGGTGATGCGGTCCGCTCCCGCGGTGCCGCCGGTGGTTTCGAGATCGACGAAGGCAAGACGAGGATAGCGCCGTTCCGTCATGTCGGTTCGAGTGCCTCTCCTGAAGCCAGCCGCTGCGCTGTCTGCAGGGCGCGCACCATGTCGGCGAACGCGGCCGCCCTGAGCTGCTCGTCCGGCACGCGCAGTACATACGAGGGATGATAGGTGGTCACGAGCCAGCGGCCTTCATGCTGCATCGGCTTGCCGAGCATGCTGTTCAAGGTCACCTTGCTGGTGTGCATCAGCGACTTGAGCGCGGTGGCGCCAAGCGCGACGATGACGCTCGGCCCGATGCCGCCGATTTCCTGTTCCAGCCAGTAGTTGCAGGCATTGATATGGCGCTGGTCGGGTGTCTTGTGCAAACGCCGCTTGCCGCGCGGTTCCCACCGGAAGTGCTTGACCGCATTGGTGAGATAGACCGTGTCGCGCTGCAGGCCGGCCTGGGCGAAGACATCGTCGAGCAGCTTTCCCGCAGGTCCGACGAAGGCATGGCCGGCAAGATCTTCCTGGTCGCCAGGCTGCTCGCCGACCAGCATGATGCGCGCGTCGGTCGGCCCGCTGCCCGGCACGCCCTGGGTCGCGCGCTCCCACAGTTCGCAGCGCCGGCACTGGTCGAGCGAAGTGGGTTCGTCGCGCCTGGGCTGCGCATCGGCGGCTTCAATTGCAATGACGGCGCCGTCGCGACGGCCGACCTCGCGCGCCTGCGCAATGCGCTGCCCGCCGGCGCTGGCCTTGCTGACGAGATCGGGAATCAGGCGGCTTTCCGGCAGATTTTTCCAGTAACGAACAGGCATGTGCATCTCCATGGCATCGGTGTTGAGGCGCGCGGGATTGAAGGTGCTGCGATAGTAGGCCAGCCACAGGGCTTCTCCGATATCGTCGCCATGCTCGACCCGCGTGTTTCCCGGCGGCCCGAAATGCAGCCGGCTGCCGTCCCAGGAAGCGTTGCCCCGGGGCGTCGCGATCAGCCACGTCGTCCTGCCCATGCGCCGGGAGAAATGTTCCGCCGCGTCATGCAGCACGTCGTGCTCGGGTTCGAACCAGGCGACAAAGCGGGGATCGCCGGCATCCTGCGGCCGTTCGCGAAAGCGCAGGAAGGCATGCATCCTGTGTTCCTCGCGATGGACGGTCTTGACCATCGTCTGCAAGCGCATGCCATCCTCGTCAGCAGCGGACAGCACCACCCGGTCACCCTGGCTCCAGCGCCATAGCACCCGGTAAAGAAATGCCCAGCGGTCCGGCGCGCGGTAGCAGGAGGCCGTTTTCAGCAGGCTGACCAGCTCGCGCGTTACCTGCAATGCTCCCGGCGGCGCCTGGCCTTGCTGCAGCTCTGCATCGCTGGCAAACAGGCCGGGCTCTTCTCCCTCTTCCCTCCAGTCGATTTCATGCGGCGCCTTGCCGGCAGCAATGAAATTCCGAGCTGCCTGCCGCCATTCCGCGAAGGAGGCGACTTGCGCATGTGAATTCATGCAGCTTCCTGCAGCGAAGGCCACAGGCCCAGCTGCTGCGGCGCATCGGCCAGCGCGCGCCGCAACGCCTCGGACGGCGCCGTGTCATTCTGCGGCCGGTAATCGGCAGTGATGATGAAAGGCTTGATCTTCTCCATGCTGCACCTCATGCGTGCCAGATCTGCATAACGGATGCGTCTGGCGCGCCGAAGTTCCACCAGGCGCTTGGCATTGCGCAGCCCGATTCCCGGCACCCGCATGATCATGCCAAGATCGGCGCTGTTGAGATCAAGCGGAAAGTGTTCTCGGTGCATCAATGCCCAGGACAGCTTGGGATCGATATCGAGCGCAAGATTGCCGGCGGAAGGCAGCAGTTCGCCGGCATGGAAGCCATAGCCCCGCACCAGGAAATCGGCCTGGTACAGGCGATGTTCGCGCATCAGCGGCGGCGGCCTGGTCGGCAATCCGTCCGGGCTTTCGGGAATCGGGCTGAATGCGGAATAGTAGACGCGCTTGAGCTTGTAGGAGCCATACAGGGTTTCGGCCGTGGACAGGATGGTACTGTCGTCGGTCTGGTCGGCGCCCACGATCATCTGGGTGCTCTGGCCGGCCGGCGCATAGCGCGGCGCCTTCGGCTCAGCCTCCTTTTCGTCGAGCTTGCGGCGGATGGAGCCCATCGCCAGCTTGATGGTGTGCACGTTCTTTTCCGGAGCCAGGCGCTCGATGCCCTCGGCGGTCGGCAATTCGATGTTGACGCTCAGGCGGTCGGCATACAGTCCGGCCTCGGCGATGAGTTCCGGCGCCGCGTCCGGAATGGTCTTGAGATGAATGTATCCGCGGAACTGATGTTCGGTGCGAAGCTTTTTTGCGATCAGCACCAGCTGCTCCATCGTGTAATCGGCGGAGCGGATGATGCCGGAACTCAGGAAGAGTCCGTCGATATAGTTGCGCAGGTAGAAATCGGTGGTCAGCTTGACCACTTCGTCGACGGAAAAGCGTGCGCGGGGCACATTGCTGCTGCGCCGGTTGATGCAATACTGGCAATCGTAGATGCAAAAATTGGTCAGAAGAATTTTCAGCAGGGAGACACAGCGGCCGTCTGGCGTATAGCTGTGACAAATTCCCATGCCGGTCGTGGCACCAAGGCCGTCCTTGCCTTCGGACGAACGCTTGGGCGCGCCGCTGCTTGCGCATGAAGCATCATACTTCGCTGCATCGGCAAGAATCTCAAGCTTGTCGGTCAGTTCCATTGCAATCCAATACTGTCTGCATATACAGCATTTTACGCCAGAAGGAATCGGTTTGCCTTAGACAATTCGGCTGATTAACGCAGTTACCACAGCTTTTTACGGTACCTGGCCTGTTGCAGAAATGCATTGGCGAATGCCGGCTTTTGTATCGGACTTGAACTGATTTGCTTCACGTCAAAAGTATGGACGGCCGGGGTCTTACACTGCGCCTAGACCAGTTTGGTGAATGCAATCGGAGACCATGATGACCCGCCCTGAAAACCTGTTTGAACAAGCCAGCTACGACCTGAACAAGTTCAGGGAAAGGCGGATCGCGGAGCGTCGCTCGGTTCCGCGGGACACGATGGACCGCAGAGCAAGCCGCAGCGACGGCATGAATGGAGGGAGAAGCCTCGGAGAACTGCCGCAGGGTGAGAAGGACGATGGCAGCTAACGCGGAACCCGGGCGGCGGCCCGAGTCAGGCCGCCGCTCCGCCGGATTTACATGGCGCTGGCGCCAACTCCATGAGGCATTTCGCGATGCATTGTTTCGCGAAACGAAGGCATCTTGGGCGCACGGCGGCTCTTGACTTGTGGATCCATGCCGCCAAGCCAGTACTTGGATTGGGTATCGCCCATCATGTCGCGCAGATCGCGGATGCTGATTTCAGTCAGTTCATGCGCTGTCAGCAACATGTCGGAATTGACCGCCACCTGCTTGTGGCGCACCTTGCTGATAGTCGAAGGCGGAACGTCCAGCGCACGAGCCAATGCGGCGTCACTCTTGGCACCCAGAACCTCCATCAAGGTGTCGAGCAGATGGTTGGGTGTATAGCCTTCCTGTCCTACCAGCGGTGATTTTTTTCTCATGCTTCCTCCTCAATAACGATGAGCAATTTTGCCTTGACGAAACATGAATGGGTGGGAAACACAGCCGACTCTTGATTTTGCGCAAGCCCGCCCGAGAGGCCGAAGGAACCGCGTTACATCTGGTTCAACTGATAACAAATCCTTACAAACTTCGGGTCAACTCGCTTCAGGAAGGAGTCGTTTGTGGACGTGTACCACCCCTTTCAATATCTCTTAGCGAGAAAGCGAGACACGATATGAAGACTCTGATTGCCACCCTGATCGCAGGCCTGTTTGCCGCTTCCGCCTTTGCACAAACTGCTACCGCGCCGGCCGGCAGCACCACGACAACGACGACGGCACCGGCTGCCAAATCCGACGCCAAGGTAGTCAAGGACGATGCGAAGGCAGCGGAAAAGAGCGCGAAGGCCGATGCCAAGGCAGAGGAAAAGGTAGCCAAGGCGAATGCCGACGCCGACAAGAAAAAGGCCAAGGCAGACAAGAAAGCGAAGAAGGAAGTCGCCGAGGCGAAGAAGGACGCTGCCGAAGACAAGGCTGACGCAGCAAAGAAATAAGAAGCTTCACACGCGTTTGAGCCGCACCCAGGCAGGCCCGTCAGGGCCTGCCTTTTTTATGGCCGATCCCATTGCTTCGGCACCGGTATCGATATCGGCCCGAACGACTCCTCCCGGGCGAAATGCCAGTTCATGCGCGCCACGGCAACGGGCCTGATCAACAACGCGCGGCCAGCCCTGCAATGCCTGCGGCGCCTTCGCGCTCCCGAGTAAAGTGTGAACAGGCCCTACCAATCCCGCGCATCAGGCAATAGCCGTCACCTCCACGGCAACGCCGCTCAGGACGGCGTTGCCGGACAGGGGGTCGCGCCGGCTCTCGTCGAGCACCGCATTGAGATTGCTGCCGGGCCGTTCCGCCGCCACCGCCATGCGGGTGCCTGGCATGTCATGTCCCCAGCCGTGAGGCAGGCTGAGCACGCCCGGCATCATGTCCTCGCTGAATTCCACCACGGCTTCGATCGTGCGCCCGCCACTGCCGATGCGCACCTTGCCGCCGTCGCGCAGGCCGAACTTTTGCGCATCTTGCGGATGGATCAGCGCGGTGCAGCGGTAAGGTCCCTTCGCCAGCATCGGCAGGTTATGCATCCAGCTGTTGCACGAGCGTACCTGGCGCCGCCCGATGATGACCAGCGGCGGCACGGCTTGAGCGAGCGCTCCGCGTACCCGGCTCAAGTCTTCGAGCAGTATCTCCGGCGCCAGCTCGACCTTGCCGGACGGCGTACGCAGCATTTCCGGAATGCGCGGCTGCAAGGGTCCCAGGTCGATGCCTGCCGGAGCAGCCTTGAGTTTTTGCAGGTTGATGCCGCCGGGATTTCGCCCGAACTGGTCGCCGTACGGCCCCATGCGCAGTGCGAGGTCGATCTGCCGTTCGGGGCCGTTCAGATGCGACAGGGCGGAGATCACGGCATCCGCATGCTCGCCGGCGAGGCGCCGCACATCCTCCGCAAACAAGGCATCGTCCATCGCATGCACATCAGCGCCGGCGCCCCGGCCTTGCGCAATCGCGGCCAGGCGCAGCAGGATCTGCCATTCCGGCGGGTGACTTGGATCGCGCTGCAGCACCGGCTCGCTGTACCGGGCATGGTTGCGATAGCTGAACTGCGGGAACGCCATGTCGTAATGCAGGTCTTCCAGCGGCGACAGGCCCGGCAGGATGACGTCCGCGTGACGCGTCGTCTCGTTGAGGTAGATATCGACGCTGACCATGAATTCCAGGCTGTCGAGCGCGGCGGAAAGCCGCCCGCCGTTGGGCGCCGACAGCACCGGATTGCCGGCGATGGTGATGAGCGCCCTGACCTGCCCTTCTCCCGGCGTCTCGATTTCTTCGGCGAGACAGACAATCGGAAACTCGCCCATGACTTCCGGCGCACCGGAAACGCGGCTCTTGCGGCGGCCGGTAGTCACTCCCTTGCCGATGCCAGGCTTGCCCATGGTGTTGGCGGCGAAGGCGGGCGCTTTCGCAAACATGGCGCCGCCTTCCTGGTCGAGATGGCCGGTGAGCGCATTCAGGACGTCGATGAGCCAGCTGCACAGCGTGCCGTATTCCTGGGTGCAGGTGCCCATGCGGCCGTACACGGCGGCACGCTCGGTGGCTGCGAGGCGGCGCGCCAGCGCCCGGATGGTTGCCGCATCGATTCCGCAGCGCGGCGCCATCAGCTCGGGCGTGAAATCCTGCACCGCCGAACGAACGGCTTCGACACCATTGAGGTGATCCGCGATGCGGCCGAGGCGTACCAGTTGCTCGTCGAACAGCGCATGCACCATGCCCAGCAGCAGGAAGACATCGGTGCCGGGACGGATGAAATGATGTTCGTCGGCCGCTGCGGCGGTTTCGGTGCGGCGCGGATCGATCACCGCAATGCGCCCGCCGCGTGCGCGCATTGCCTTGGCCTTGCCGCGGTAATCCGGCACCGTCCACAGGCTGCCGTTGGACACGATGGGATTGGCGCCGATGATCAGCAGGAACTCGGTGCGCTCGATATCGGGCACTGGAAACGACAGCCAATTCCCGAACATCAGTCCGCATGACAATTGCTTGGGCATCTGGTCGAGCGTGGACGCGGAAAAGAAATTGCGGGAGCCGAGCGCCTTGCCCAGCCGCGAGAAGTACATCAGCAGGCCGATCTTGTGGGCGGAAGGATTGCCGATCACGCTGGCGACGGCGTCATTGCCGTGGGCCTGCATGATGGGCGGCAGCCGCCGCGCGATTTCATCGAAGGCGTCTTCCCAGCTGGCTTGCACGAAGCGGCCGTCACGCTTGATCAGCGGCGTGCGCAGCCGATCCGGATCATCATGCAAGTCTTTCAGCGAGGCGCCTTTCGGACAGATGTAGCCGCGGCTGAAAACATCTTCCGCGTGGCCGCGGATGCCGATGACCTGGTTGTCCCGGACGCGCAGTTCCAGGCCGCAGCAGGCCTCGCAGAGCGGGCAGATGCGGTGGGCAATAGTTTCGGTGGATGCAATGTTGTGGCTTGGCATGCTTGTCTCCTGGCTGGATGTTTTTTATTGTCGGACCATTATGCGGCAGGCGCGATTACCTTGCAGGTTATCCGTGGCGGATTCTGCCGAATGCCGGCTGCGGCGCGGCGAAGAACTTTCGGTGCGCGCTTTCACTCTACGTTGACGCAACGTCAACTTGAGTTAGTCACTCAACCGCATTCAATTCAAGAGAGAAAGACCGGGCCAATGGATATATTAATGGTATTAACTTCGCATGACCAATTGGGAAATACCGGCAAGAAAACCGGCTTCTGGCTGGAAGAATTTGCCGCTCCCTATTACGTGTTCAAGGATGCAGGCGCCAGGGTCACCCTGGCCTCTCCCAAGGGCGGGCAGCCGCCGCTCGATCCGAAAAGCGACGAGCCGGATGCGCAGACGCCGGCCACCGAGCGCTTCAGGAAAGATCCCGAGGCGCAACAGGCGCTGGCTGATACGGTGCTGCTCTCAAGCGTATCGCACGAGGAATTCGACGCCGTTTTCTATCCCGGCGGCCATGGCCCGTTATGGGACCTGTCGGAAGACCAGGATTCGCTGACCATGATCCAGAGCATGCATGCGGCCGGCAAGCCGGTGGCCGCGGTCTGCCATGCGCCGGGCGTATTCCGCCATGCCAAGCTGCACAACGGGCGGCCGCTGGTGGAAGGCAAGCGCGTCACCGGTTTTACCAACACCGAGGAAGAGGCGGTGCAGCTGACCAAGATCGTGCCCTTCCTGGTGGAAGACTCGCTGAAGCGAAGCGGCGGGAATTTTTCGCGCGGCCCGGACTGGGCTTCCTACGTGCAGGTCGACGGTACGATCGTCACCGGCCAGAATCCCGCCTCGTCCGAGGCAGCCGCGCAGGAAGTGCTCAATCTGCTGAAGAAGGGCACGTAGCAGGCTCCGATGTCATTAAGACACTAAGCAAGACACTTAAGGCCTGCGTCCGCAGCCACCGGGCGCAGGCAGGCTGTTTCCCTACCGGGAAGACCCGCTTTCGCTTCAAGCGGCCAGCTTGTGCTTGACCAGGATCTTGTCCACCTTTTCCTTCAGCGTCGCCGCATTGAACGGCTTGACGATATAGCCGTCGGCGCCCGCCTGGGCGGCGGCGATGATGTTCTCCTTCTTGGCCTCCGCGGTCACCATCAGCACCGGCAGGTGCTTGAAATCGGGCGTATCGCGGATACGCTGCAGCAGGGTCAGCCCATCCATGACCGGCATGTTCCAGTCCGTCACCACAAAATCGACAGGCACGCCTGACGAACGCAGGCAGTGCAATGCCTTTTCGCCGTCTTCGGCTTCGGATATCTTGGTAAAACCGATTTCGCGCAACAGGTTGGAAACGATGCGGCGCATCGTGGAAAAGTCGTCAACAACGAGAACGTGAATGTGAGAAGACATGCAATAGAGTTGGTTGTGAAGCAAGGATGAAACGACTGAGAAGACTTTGGGTGCAAAAAGTTCCAGGCGGATACACCATCGTTGCCGCAGGCTGCCCTCGAAAAATTCCGGCCTCCGATTTTGCTATCATGGCGCCCTGCACGGCGGACAAGATTTCAGCGCCGCCAACGCGACTATCCCCAATAACAACCATATTTTCGAAACGACCCGCTCTCATGAAATCACTGCTCCGCTTTGCCTTCGCCATCAGCGCATTGCTGGCCGCCGCCGGCGTCCATGCGCAAAACGCGCAAAACGTATTGCGTGTTTCCGCCATACCCGACGAGGCGCCCACTGAACTTCAGCGCAAGTTCAAGCCGCTAGGCAGCTACCTGGAGCAGAAGACCGGCATGAAGGTGGAGTTCGTACCCGTCACCGACTATGCTGCATCGGTCGAGGGGCTGATCAACAACAAGCTCGACATGGTGTGGTTCGGCGGCTTTACTTTTGTCCAGGCCAAGGTGCGCAGCGGCGGCAAGGTGATTCCGCTGGTGCAGCGCGAAGAGGACGAGAAGTTCAAATCGGTCTTCATCTCCACCGACAAGACGATCGGCAAGCTCGAAGACCTCAAGGGCAAGACCTTTGCATTCGGCTCGGAATCATCGACATCCGGCCACCTGATGCCGCGCTTTTACCTGCTTGGGGCCAACGTCAATCCGGATGTCGACATGAAGCGCGTCGCCTTCTCCGGCGCCCATGACGCCACGGTCGCCGCGGTGGCCGGCGGCAAGGTCGATGCCGGGGCGCTCAACATCTCGGTCTGGGAAAAGCTGGTATCGCAGAACAAGGTCGACACCAGCAAGCTGCGGGTGTTCTACACCACCCCGGGCTATTTCGATTACAACTGGACCGTGCGTTCGGACATGAATCCCGAACTGCGCAAGAAGCTCACCGATGCCTTTCTCGCACTGAACAGCAATGATGCGCAGGGCAAGGAAATTCTCGAGCTGCAGCGGGCCACGCGCTTCATTCCGACCAAGGCAGAAAACTATGCGTCGATCGAGAAGGCGGCGCAGCAAGCGGGATTGCTGAAGTAATGAGCTTTGAACTGCGCGGCGTTACGGTGCGCTATTCGCCGGCGCTCCCTAGGCTTGCGCTGTCCGACGTCACGCTGTCGATCGCGCAGGGCGAACAGCTGGCGCTGATCGGCCCTTCCGGCGCCGGCAAGACGACGCTGCTGCATACGCTGGCCTTCGCGCGCAGCATCGACGGCGGCAGCCTGCGTGCGCTGGATGCGGAGCCCTGGGGGCTGAGCTCGAGCGGACGCCATGCGCTGCGCGCGCGCCTTTTCCTGGCGCCGCAGACGCCGCCGCTGCCGCCGCGCCAGCGCGTGGTGACCGCGGTGCTCGCCGGGCGCCTGCCGCAGTGGAGCCTGCTCAAGGCGATCACTTCTCTCTTCAAGCCTGCCGATCCGCAGGCCGCCTACGATGCGCTGTCCAGGTTCAATCTGCAGGACAAGCTGTATGCGCGTGTTGACCGTCTGTCCGGCGGCGAACGCCAGCGCTGCAGCCTGGCGCGTCTCCTGGTGTCCAATGCGCAGGCGCTGCTGGTCGACGAACCGCTGTCGGCGCTCGATCCCGCGCTGGCGCAGCAGACGCTCGACGTACTCCGGCAGGAAGCCCGGGCCCGCAATGCCACCCTCGTCTGCAGCCTGCATCAGGTGGAACTGGCGCGCGCCCATTTTCCGCGCATCGTCGGCCTGCGCAATGGACGCGTGGTGTTCGACGCGCCGCGCGACGCCGTCAGCGACCAGATGATCGCCGCGCTGTATCAGCAGTCCGACCGCGAAGCTCAGGTCTCCGTCGGCGAAGAGCCCGAGATCGGCGCCGGCCGTGGTTTCGCCTCCGGCTGCTACTGACACGATCATGCTGCGCAGCGCATCCGCCGTGTCAACTGCCATGTCCCCCGCCATCCCGGCCGATCCGAGCTGGCGCGGCCGCGTCACCGCCATCGTGCTGGCGCTGCTGATTCTCTGGCCGCTGCTGGTGTGGAGCGAATTCAAGCCGTGGATCCTGTTCGATGCGCAGAGCCTGAACGCCACCTGGAATTTTCTCGCGTCCTTCCTGCCGCCCGCCCATTCTCCCGAATTTCTGCTGCTCGTCGCGGAAGCGACCTGGCAGACCATCGCGATGGCGACGGCCGGCATGGCGCTGGCATTGGTCGGCGCCATGCCGCTGACCATCCTCATCAATGAACGCCTGTCGGTGTCGCGGCTCGGCACCGGCCGCATCGGCGCCCTTGGCCGCATCGTTCGCCAGCTGATGCGATGGCTGCTGATCGTCTTGCGCAGCGTGCCCGAACTGGTGTGGGCGCTGCTGCTGGTGCGCATCGTCGGACTCGGTCCGACGGCCGGCGTGCTCGCCATTGCACTGACCTACTGCGGCATGCTCGGCAAGGTCTATGCGGAGATCCTGGAATCGGCCGAACCGCATGCGACGGATGCGTTGCTCGCCAACGGCAGCGGGCGACTGGCGGCGCTGCTGTACGGCGCCTTGCCGGAATCGGCGGCGGAACTGGTGTCGTACACCGTCTATCGCTGGGAATGCGCGATTCGCGGCTCGGTGGTGATGGGCTTCGTCGGCGCCGGCGGGCTCGGCCAGCGCATGGATGAGTCGATGAAGATGCTGGCCGGCGGCGAAGTCGCCACCATGCTGATCATTTTCGTGCTGCTGGTGGCGGGTGCCGATCTTGTCAGCAAGCTGCTGCGAAGGAGGCTGGCATGAAACCGGATCCGCAGGGAGCCGTGCCGATGCCGCCCTCACCGCCATCGCTACCATCACCGCCGCCACCTTCCGTCATCCGTCTCTCGACGCTGTTGCTGCTGCTCGGCCTTGTCGCGCTGGTCGTGGCCAGCTTCGCCACGCTGCCGCTGCAGTGGAAGGCATTCTTCACCCTCGATGCGCTGCGCACCACGCGCGATTTCCTGGCCGGCTTCGCGCCGCCCGAAAGCGCGCCCGCCTTCCTGCGCAAGACCGCGCTGGCGACTGCTGAAACGATAGCCATGTCGGCATTGGGCACCGTGATCGCCGCGATTGCGGGAATGCTCCTCGCCGTTCCGGCCAGCGGCCGTTTCGGCGCGGGCCCGAAGGCAAGCACGCGCATGCTGCTCAATGCATCGCGCGCGGTGCCGGAACTGGTGTGGGCCTCCATTCTGCTTGTCGCGGCGGGGCTCGGCCCCTTTGCCGGCACGCTGGCCCTAGCCTTTCATACCAGCGGGGTGCTGGGCAGGCTGTTCGCCGACGCGCTGGAAAACACGTCGCCGCTGCCCGAATCGTCCTTGCGGCTCAACGGCGCGCAAGCGATGCCGGCCTTTCTATATGCGACGCTGCCGCAGGCATTGCCGCAGATGCTGTCCTACACGCTGTATCGCTGGGAAAACAATATCCGTGCCGCAGCCATCCTCGGCGTCGTCGGCGCCGGCGGCCTGGGGCAGATGCTGAAGTACCACCTTTCGCTTTTCCAGATGCATCAGGCCGCCACCGTCATCATCGCCATGCTGCTGCTGGTCGCATTTGTCGATGCCTGCAGCTTTGCGCTGCGACGCCTGCTGATGCGCTGAGCGAATCTTTCTTCTTCTCCTTTAATTCTTCTTCGGCACAAGAGCCATCATTGTTCCCTCCATCTGGGCATGCAGTGAGGCATTACGCTGTCCCCAACGCCCGGCAAGGAATTTTCAATCGTGCCGATAGTCTCAGCAAATGAGCACGGCATTGCCGACACATGGCCGCTCTCCTTCACTTTCATCGCTGCCGGGAACACGCTTCATCGGCACGCCGATCCCGCATGCACTTTGTACTTTGTGCAGGTAATTCTTGCGTGCGTTGTCAATCCCGCCCGGATAAAAACGCACTGCAGCAAACATCGAAGATCATGCATCCATTGATACGACTGCAGGCATTGCGTCGATAAGACGCCTGCGTGGTACATGTCTTGCATCCCAGTCGCGTCCACCTACCAACGCGACCTGGCCAGCGGCATCGCCAGGCAACTATGAGAGGAATTCCATGTTTGCTCATAACAAACGTCTTCAGTACACGGTGCGCGTCACCGAAAGCAATCCAGGACTGGCCAATCTTCTGCTGGAACAATTCGGCGGCCCGCAGGGCGAACTCGCCGCAGCCTGTCGCTACTTCACCCAGGCACTGAGCGAGGATGATCCGGGCCGCAAGGACATGCTGTTCGACATCGCGACCGAAGAGCTGAGCCATCTTGAAGTGATCGGCAACCTGGTCGCCATGCTGAACAAGGGCGCGAAGGGCCCTCTGGCCGAAGGCATCGACAGCGAAGCGGAAATGTATCGCAAGATCCATGGCGCGGGCAACGACAGCCACGTCACCCAGGTGCTGTACGGCGCCGGCACGCCGCTCATCAATTCCGCCGGCGTGCCGTGGACCGCTGCCTACATCGATACCATCGGCGAGCCGACCGCCGACCTGCGTTCCAATATCGCGGCCGAGGCGCGCGCCAAGATCGTGTACGAACGCCTGATCAACTGCACCGACGATCCGGGCGTGAAGGAAGCGCTGGGCTTCCTGATGACCCGCGAGATCGCCCACCAGAAGTCGTTCGAGAAGGCGCTGTACTCGATCGAGCCCAACTTCCCTCCCGGCAAACTGCAGGGCGATCCCCGCTTCACCGGCGTCTACTTCAACATGTCGCAGGGCGAAGGCGACATGCGCGGCTCCTGGAACCAGGGCGACCAGTGGATGTTCGTGTCGGACCGCAACGAGCAGGCCGCGGTCGATGGCGGCGACGGTCTTGCCAGCGTGCAGTTGAAGACGGAAGAAATGACCGCGCTCGACATCATGGCCAAGCGTACGCAATCCAATCCCACGGTGGACCCGCCCACCGGCGCCGAGCTCGGCGTAGCGCCCGGCGGCCCGGCGAAATCCGTCAAGAGCAAGACGTGATGCGTGATTCTTCATTCGGTCCCTGAACGGCATTGAATGAATGAATCGCTGAGCCATTGCTGCTTCATGCACGCGGCGCACGCGGTGCACGCAGCGCATGTGATGCAGCATGGCTCTCCAATACCCGCAGGCAGCGCCTCGCATCGCTGCCTGCGCAAGAAAAGATAAGAAGGATGCGTCTTCATGCCCCCGCCCACCATCGCGGACACACCAGCCTGGACTTCACCGATACCCGCCGACGGAAACGGCATGCTGCGCAGCGTCGCCGTTAACGAGAGCGGCCACTGGATACGACGCCTGCTCGGCTTCATGGGACCGGGCTACCTGGTGGCGGTCGGCTACATGGACCCGGGCAACTGGGCCACCGATCTTGCCGGCGGTTCCTCGTTCGGCTATTCGCTGCTGTGGATCATCATGCTGTCGAACCTGATGGCGATCCTGCTGCAGATCCTCGCCGCGCGTCTCGGCATCGCCACCGGCATGGATCTCGCCCAGGCCTGCCGCGCCCATTACTCGCGCAAGTCGGCGCTGGCGCAATGGGTGATCTGCGAAATCGCGATCTGCGCCACCGATCTTGCCGAAGTGATCGGCACCGCGATTGCGCTCAACCTGCTGTTCGGCATACCGCTCGCCTGGGGAGTGACGCTGACCGTGCTCGATGTGCTGGTGGTGCTGTGGCTGCAGCAGCGCGGCTTCCGCTATTTCGAAGCGCTGATCATCGGCCTGCTGAGCATCATCTTCGTCTGTATCGTATTCAACCTGATCCTGGCGCAGCCGCAGTGGCGCGAAGTGGCCGCCGGCATCATTCCCAACAGCCAGACCATCACCGATCCGGCGATGCTGTATGTGGCCATCGGCATCATCGGCGCGACCGTCATGCCGCACAATCTTTACCTGCATTCCTCGACGGTGCAGACGCGCCGCTATGCGCTCGATGACAAGGGCCGGCGCAACGCGATGAAGTGGGCATCGATCGACGTGGTGATCGCGCTGCTGCTGGCGCTCATCGTCAACGGTTCCATCCTCATCACCGCGGCGGCGGTGTTTCATGCCAGCGGGCATCGCGAGGTCGCCGAGATCCAGGATGCCTATCACCTGCTCACGCCGCTGCTTGGCACCGGCATGGCCAGCATCCTGTTCGGCCTGGCGCTGCTGGCATCCGGCCAGAGCTCGACGCTGACCGCGACGCTGGCCGGACAGGTCGTGATGGAAGGCTACATACAGCTGAAGATGCGGCCCTGGCTGCGCCGCCTGCTGACGCGCTCGATTGCCATCGTTCCGGCGCTGGTCGCCACCATCTACTACGGTGAAAGCGGCACCGCGAAGCTGCTGGTGTTCAGCCAGGTGGTGCTGAGCCTGCAGTTGCCGTTCGCCGTGATTCCGCTGGTGCGCTTCACCAGCGACAGCAAGCGCATGGGCAGCTTCGCCAACCCGCGCTGGGTGAGCTGCCTCGCCTGGCTGGTGGCCATCATCATCGTGTCGCTCAACGGTGCAATGCTTTACGGTTTGTTAAAAGGATGATTCCCGGCGCCGCTACACTATAGATCCGAACCGGAAAATGCACCGTTTTTCGGGCCGAATCCCCTCACCCCGGCCCTCTCCCAGGGGATAGAGGGTCGAATCAATAAAAACCATCATGTGCGGACGCATTACCCAACATCGCGATCAGCTTGCCTATGCCCGGGAAATGGGCTGGCAGGCCGACGACTTCGGCCGCCAGGAGGGGCGCCGCGCTCCCAGCTGGAATGTGGCGCCCGGCACTTCGCCCTGGCTGATGCATCGCTTTGAGGACGACCGCGAACACATGGATACGGTGAGCTGGGGTTACCGTCCTTCCTGGGCTGCCGAAAAGAAAATTCCGATCGCCATCAATGCCCGCATCGAAAAAGCGGCGACCGGTCCCTATTTCAGGCCCTTGTGGAAGAAGGGCCGCGCCATCGTGCCGGCCGACGGCTGGTATGAATGGACCGGCGAGAAAGGCCGCAAGCAGCCCTGGTACATACGGCGCAAGGATGACCGGCCGATGTTTCTGGCCGCCATCACCGGCTACCGCGCGGACAAGGAGCCCGGCGAGAATACCGGCTTCGTGATCGTCACCGCCGCGGCCGATGGCGGCCTGATCGACGTGCATGACCGCCGGCCGGTGGTGTTTTCGCCGGAAGATGCGGCCCTGTGGATGGATAACAGCCTGCCGTCCGAGCAGGCCGAGCATCTGGCGCGGGCCATGGCGCTGCCGCCGGAAGCCTTTGACTGGTATCGGGTGAGCACCGACGTCAACCGCGTCGGCAACAACTCCGCGCACCTGATCGAGCCGATCGCCGCGCAAGACGCGGATGAGGCAACGGAAGACGAAGACGAATGATCAGCCGCCCAGCGTGCGGTCCTGCCGGGAAAACCATTCCAGCGCCTGCTCAAGGTGCTCCGGCTTGAAGTCTGGCCAGTAATCGTCCACCACATAGATATCCGCATACACCGACTGCACCGGAAGAAAGCCGCTCAGCCTGCGTCCGCCGCCCCAGCGCACCACCATGTCGAGCCGGGAAACATCGCTGGAACGGATGTCGCCGTGCTTCATGCCCGCCAGGTCCCATTTCCAGCCGTAGTTGACCAGGAAATTGACCTTGATGCCGCTTCCCTGCCGCTGGCGGTACTGCCGCAGTTCCGCGGGAAACTGTTCCGAGTCTTCGTCGCCGACCACCAGCAGCGCGCAGCCGCGCCGCATCACTTCTTCCGCAAAGTGGATGCAGGCCTGGCTGAACGCATGCTTCTGCTCCGAGGGCCGCTTGACATTGTCCTGAGTAAAGCCGTACACCGACACTTCCTCGATGCCGAGTGCCTTGCATTGCTCGTACAGCCGCAGGCCCGGTTCGATGCCGAACGCGTAGCCGTCCTGCTTGCCCATGCCGCGATTGACTGCCCAGCGGCGATTGCCGTCCGGAATGAAGCCGATGTGTCTTGGAAGCGCCATGCGTCATCACCATGCCATGATGGAAACCGCTTCACTATAAAAGCTTCCTTCAGGATTCGGATTGCTGCTTCTCCAATGCCGTGCGGATTGCCTGCGCATCCGGATCGCCCTTGTCCAGCGCTTCGTAATAGGACTTGGCCTGGGCGCGGGTCATGTGCGGCGGCAAGGGCGGCACATTGGCGTCGGCCACGAATTCCAGCACGCAAGGCCGGTCCGCCGCGAGCGCCTGGTCCCAGGCTGCGCCGACCTGGTCCGCGCTTTCCACGCGCAGGCCATGCAGGCCGAGCATGCGCGCAAAGTCGGCATAGGCGAAATCGGGCAGGTCCTGCGACGGCGCATACTTCGGATCGCTTTGCTGTCCGCGCTGCTCCCAGCTGACGAAGTTCAGGTCCCGGTTGTTGAGCACCATGACGACCAGGTTCGGCTTGCTCCATGCGCGCCAGTTCTTCGCGATCGTGATCAGCCCGTTGATGCCGTTCATCTGCATCGCGCCGTCGCCGGCGAGTGCGATCACCGGGCGGTCCGGATACGCATACTTGGCGGCGATCGCATACGGCACCGCGCAGCCCATGGTCGACAAGCCGCCCGACAGCGAAGCCTGCATGCCTTGCCGCATCTGCAGATGCAGCGCATACCAGCTGGCGACCGAACCGGAATCGCAGGTCAGGACGCAGTCATCTGGCAGCCGCTTCGACAGTTCGTGAAAGGGAAGCTGCGGATTGATCGGCGCCGCAGCATCCATCGCACGGCGCGCCATGGTCTGCCGCCAGCGCTGCATATTGCCTTCGATCTCCATGCGCCAGCCGCGGTCGCTCTTGCGGTCCAGCAGCGGCAGCAGCGCCTTCAGGGTTTCGCGCGCATCGCCGATCAGGTTGCATTCCATCGGGTAGCGCAGGCTGGTCATCCTGGCGTCGATATCGATCTGCACGCCGCGCGCCTGTCCTTCCGGCGGCAGGAATTCCGCGTAGGGAAAGCTCGACCCGACCATCAGCAGCGTGTCGCAGCCGCTCATCATTTCGAAACTGGGACGCGTGCCGATGATGCCGATGCTGCCGGTGACGAAAGGCAGGTCGTCCGGCACGGCGGCCTTGCCCAGCAGCGCCTTGGCGATGCCGGCGCCCAGCAGGTCGGCCGCCTGGATCAGTTCATCGGCGGCGCCGAGCGCGCCGGCCCCGGCCAGAATCGCCACCTTCCTGCCGCGGTTGAGGATCTCGGCGGCCTGCTGCAGGCTGGCCGCGGACGGCACGAGATTGCGGCCGACCGTGCCGATGCCCGAGTGCACCGTGCCATGCTCGCGCGGCGGCGTGTCCACCGCATCAAGCTCCTGCAGGTCGTTGGGAATGATGATGCAGGTCACCGTACGCTGCTCCTGCGCAATGCGGAAGGCGCGGTCGATCAGGTGGCGCACCTGCTCCGGGACCATCGCGGTCTGCACGAACTCGTGCGCGACATCCTTGAACAGCGTCTGCAGGTCGACTTCCTGCTGGTAATCGCCGCCGAGCGCGGCGCGTTTCTGCTGGCCGACGATGGCGACCACCGGCTGATGGTCCATCTTGGCGTCGTACAGGCCATTGAGCAGATGGATGGCGCCGGGGCCCGACGTGGCCAGGCAGACGCCGGCCTGACCGGTAAATTTTGCGTGGGCGCAGGCCATGAAGGCGGCCATTTCCTCGTGCCGGGTCTGCACGAATTCAACCGCGTCCTGGCGGCCGAAGGCGCCCATGATGCCGTTGATGCCGTCGCCCGGATAGCCGTAGACGCGACTAACGTTCCATTGCTGCAGGCGCTGCAGAATGAAGTCGCCGACAGTGCCGACATTGCCGATAGTGCCATCATTGGCCATGATGCTTCCTCCGGAATACGAATGAGCGGACAGAAGGCTTAGCAAATTGCATTCCGCTTGCCCGGACGCAGCATCGGCGCCGGCGAGCTGATGGCGGGAAACGTCGCGCCAAGCAAAAAGCGACGCCGAAGCGTCGCTTTCTTGTTTGCCATGCATTCCCGGAATCTGCTCCGGGAATCAATCAACAGCAATCGGCCGGCAGCAATGGCCAGCGCTGATCAATAGCTGGTCAGCGGAACCGGCTGCTGGTTCTTGAAGGTAAACACGGTTACCGGGGATTCCTTCATGTTGCCCTTGTCGTCGAAGGAGTAGTTGCCGGCGACGCCCTTGAACGAACCCTGGCGGATGGCGGCATTGACCTTGGCCGGATCAACCGAGTCGGCCTTCTTCATGGCCTCGGCGTACAGCATCACGCCGTCGTAGAAGGAAGCGGCATACACGCTCGGGTCCTGATTGAACTGCTTCTTGTACTTGTTCTTGAAATCAGGACCGGATGCGGCCTTGTCGAGGATCGCGCCGCCCTGCGCGCAGAGCACGTTCTCGCCGACGGCGTCGCCGCCGAGCTTGCCCATTTCCGCTGCGCAGATGGTGTCGCCGCCGAGCAGCTTGGCATTCAGGCCGAGCTGCTTCATCTGGCGCGCCATCGGGCCGCCCTGGGGAGCATAGCCGCCGAGGAAGATGGCTTCCGCCTTCTTCGACTTCAGGCTGGTCAGGATCGCGGTGAAGTCGGAAGCCTTGTCATTGGTGAACTCGTGGCCGACCACGTTCAAGCCGGAAGCCTTGGCCTGCTTCTTGAACTCTTCGGCGACGCCCTGGCCGTAGGCGGTACGGTCATCGATCACGGCGACGTTCTTCAGCTTGAGTTCCTTGGCGGCATACAGCGCCATCTTGGAGCCGAGCTGGGAATCGCTGGCGTTGATGCGGTACAGCGACTTGTAGCCCTGCTCGGTGATCTTCGGATTGGAACCGACGGTGGCGACCAGCGCGCCGGCGTCGTTGTAGACGCGCGATGCGGGAATGGCGACGCCGGAATTGTACGGGCCGACGACGAACTTGACGCCGCTGTCCATCAGTTTCTGGGCGACGTTGACGCCGGCTTTCGGATCGCCCTGGTCGTCTTCGCTGACCAGTTCGAACTTGACCTTTTTGCCGCCGACGGTGATCGGCTTGGCGTTCAGCTCGTCGATGGCCATGCGGGCGCCGTTTTCATTGTCCTTGCCGGCGAAGGATTGCGCGCCCGAGAGGGGGCCGCTGTGACCGATCTTGACGACGGTTTCCTGCGCGGTGGCGACGCTTGCCAGACCGGCCAGGGCCAGTGCGGCGATAATCTTGTTCTGGTACATGTGGTTTCCTCGTTTAAGTATCTTCTCCATGGCACGGCGATCGTGTCGGCCAGCGCCAGCGCTGTGAACTGGTGGGGTCACGGCTGTGGATTATGGACAAGGTCATGCAAAATTATCTTGCGTTCTTTTTACGTAAACCGGGCATTTGTAGCAAATTATTCTTCTGGAGCCGGCAAAGGTGAATTAAATTCGGCTTTTCCCGGGAAATGGAACTTCGACAACAATCTTGACGCCATGGAATCGAGCAATCTGTACAGCGGCATTCCGGCCGCCCTGCCGCAGGAATTGATGCAGACCCTGGCCGCCGCCGGCAATGTGCGCATCGAACGCATCGTTTCGCGCGGCCATGCCTCGCCGCCCGGCTTCTGGTACGACCAGGCCGAGCATGAATGGGTGGTATTGCTCAAGGGCCGGGCCGGCCTGCGTTTCGAGCGCGGCGACCGGCTGCTGGAGCTCGGCGAAGGCGATTTCGTCAATATCGCGGCCCATGAAAGGCACCGGGTGGAATGGACGGCGGCTGATGAGGAGTCGGTCTGGCTGGCCGTGTTCTACCATTGATTCGGCCGGAAAGATTGTTCATCTTCCGGGTTGCTGATCTCCCCCTCCCCTCCACCTTCGGAACAAGGCCGGGCGAGGGGATTCGGCCCAACCTATTTTCGGGCCGGATCTACAAGCTGTAAGCGCGCCGTTTCAGTCGTGCTCGTAATGCGGCAGGCGCGTGCCGCAGCCCTTGCAGAAATTGGCATCGGCATCCAGGCCGCTGGCCAGGCATTCCGGGCAGGTGCGGGTGGTCGGCTTCGGCTGCACCCGCTGCAGGGTCATTTCCGAGGTGATGATGCCGGTCGGCACCGCGAGGATCGACCAGCCGATCAGCATCGACAGCGAAGTGATCGCGCGGCCGAGATCGGTCCTGGGCGTGATGTCGCCGAAACCGACCGTGGTGACGGCCGTGATGGCGAAATACACCGCGGTCGGGATGCTGCTGAAGGGCGTGCCCGGACCGCCTTCGATCACGTACATCAGCGTGCCGTTCAGGATCACCAGGATCGCCACCACCGACAGGAAGATGAAGATCTTGCGGCGGCTGGCGAGGAGCGCGTTGCCCAGCATCGAATACTCCTCGATGTAGGACGTCAGCTTGAGCAGCCGGAACATGCGCAGCAGCCGCAGCAGGCGGAAATCGATCAGCGCGTGCAGCTCCGGCATGAACAGGGCCGCATAGGCGGGAACGATGGAGAGCAGGTCGATGATGCCGAAGAAACTGGTGGCATAGCGCATCGGATGCCGCACGCAGGACAGGCGGCTGATGTACTCCAGCGTGAAGATGATGGTGAAGAACCACTCCAGTGCGTGGAGCACGCTGCCGTAGCGGAGACCGATGCTCTCGATGCTGTCGAGCATGACCACGGTCACGCTCAGCAGGATGGCGGCGATCAGGCTGAAGTCGAACACCCGGCCCGGCACCGTGTCCGCCTCGAAGATGATGATAAACAGGCGTTCCCGCCAGCCCGCCTGCGGACGGCCGAAATAGGCAGCCGGGTGGGCAGGCCGCGGCGGGCGCTGCGATGAAATGCGCTGGTTCATGATGGGTAGGCCGAAGTGCGGAAATCCTGGAAGGCACGATTCTACAGGACGCATGTTGCCGCTCCGGCGCCTGCGGTCTTCCCGAATGATGCCGGCACCTTTTTTGCCGCGGCAACCAGGCCGCACTGTCTTGCCGCGCCCTTTGACTGAGGAAACGCACCATCGCATCGCAGGATGCTGCAAGAATTCGAATGTGAATATGAAGCCGTCTGGCCCGCAACCCATCCACCGTAGAGGAAAACAGCCGCATGGATCTCGTCATCCGCAACGCCACCCTGCCCGACCATACCCGTGCCGATATCGCCATCGCCGGTGACAGGATCGCCGCCATCGGCACCGACCTCGCCCTCAAGGGCAGGCAGGAGATCGATGCCCATGGCGACCTGGCGGCGCCGCCGTTCGTCGATGCCCACTTCCACATGGATGCGACGCTCAGCTACGGCCTGCCTCGCGTGAACCAGTCGGGCACGCTGCTCGAAGGCATTGCGCTGTGGGGCGAACTCAAGCCGCTGCTGGCGCAGGAAGCGCTGATCGAGCGGGCGCTGCAGTACTGCGACTGGGCGGTGGCGCGCGGGCTGCTCGCCATCCGCACCCATGTCGATGTCTGCGACGACCGCCTGCTGGCGGTGGAGGCGCTGCTGGAAGTCAAGCGGCGCGTGGCGCCCTACCTTGACCTGCAGCTGGTGGCCTTCCCGCAGGACGGCCTGCTGCGCAGTCCCGCTGCGTTCGACAACTTGAAGCGGGCCATCGCCATGGGCGTGGACGTGGTGGGCGGCATTCCGCATTTCGAGCGCACCATGGCCGATGGCGCCGAATCGGTGCGGCTGCTGTGCGCGTTCGCCGCCGACAAGGGCTTGCGGGTGGACATGCATTGCGACGAAACGGACGACCCGCTGTCGCGCCACATCGAAACCCTGGCGTATCACGCCAACCGCCTCGGCCTGCATGGCCGCGTCGCCGGCTCGCACCTGACCTCGATGCACTCGATGGACAACTATTACGTCAGCAAGCTGCTGCCGCTCATCGCCGAATCCGGCGTCGCCGCCATCGCCAATCCGCTCATCAACATCACGCTGCAGGGCCGCCACGACACCTATCCGAAGCGGCGCGGCATGACCCGCGTGCCGGAACTGATGGCCGCCGGGGTCGATGTCGCCTTCGGCCATGACTGCGTGATGGACCCGTGGTACGGCATGGGCTCCGGCGACATGCTGGAAGTCGCGCACATGGGCCTGCATGTGGCGCAGATGACCAGCCAGGAAGCGATGCGCGCCTGCTTCGACGCCATCACCGAAACGCCGGCGCGCATCCTCGGCCTGGAAGGCTACGGCCTGCAGGCCGGCTGCCATGCCGACCTGGTCATTCTCGATGCGGGCAGCACGATCGAGGCGATCCGCCTGCGCGCGGCGCGGCGCTATGTGCTGCGGCGTGGACGGGTGATCAGCCAGTCGCCGCCGGCGCGTGCCGAGCTTAATTTGCCGGGGCGGCCGGAACAGGTGAATTTCCGGCTGGGGCGGTGAGCTGCTTGCGGTCCTGCATTGGCTGAACCCGCGCAGCCATGAAATATTTAAAGAAAGCGTTTTCAGCAAGCCCAAATGAGTTCACTGAAGGCAAACCTGTTGTTTCAATCTTTTGTTTCAACGGCTTGAAGCGACCCATCGCGATGGGAGTAGACGTGGGCGTGGT
Organism: Noviherbaspirillum aerium; assembly: GCF_008929045.1. Lineage (GTDB taxonomy): Bacteria > Pseudomonadota > Gammaproteobacteria > Burkholderiales > Burkholderiaceae_D > Noviherbaspirillum > Noviherbaspirillum aerium. Next base: position 208,329 of record NZ_VFAH01000001.1, read on the forward strand.
GGGCGGCATGGAACTGTTTCGCTTCCGGAAACACTCATGCCTTCCATACCGCGGCCCGGATTCCTCTTTTCTTTAAGAAATGGATTCCGTCGCCCCTGTCTCTGCTTGAGGAAACGACGCATGACTAAAATGATTGGTTCATACCATGTATATGTAACAGGCTCCAACAGTCTTCCAAAAAATACGCAAATTGCCGATACCAGGCAGAACACACCAGCGCAAACGGCGCCAGGCGTTACCGGAAGTCGTGCGCATAAGAGCATGGTCGAGGCGGTCGTCTGGCGTAGCCGGCTTATGTCGTGCTGCATCACCAAGAACACGCAACCGACGGCGGAGAGCGTTGCACAAGCTTTCCAGCCTACCGGCATGCCTGCGGTCGAAAGTCATGCCGATCGGCTTACAAACCTGCCGCCGGAACTGCAACGGATCATCTTGTCCATGATGCCGATGAACGCCCGGAAGAACTATCGTCTGCTGAACAAGCGCGCGGAACCGATTGCAGCCAGCCAGCTGCAGCATGAGAACGTGAACTCGCCCCAACATCTCGCTGACGTATTGAACGCCTATGGTAATGCCAATATCCAAGCACTCAGCATTTCGGGGTCAGCTTTCGCGGACACGGACTGGAACACACTGCCTGTCTCTCTCGAGTATCTCAATCTGTCGCAATGTCAAAATTTAACGGATCAAGGGCTTGCCGCGGCATTGCAGCGTGTTCCCGATCTCCAGCATCTGGATGTATCGGGATGCATCCGATTAACGGATCAGGGCATAGCAACGGCACTGAACCATGTCCCCGATCTCCGGCATCTCAACCTGTCACGATGCGAAGGCTTACGAACAGTAAGCCTTCCGCTTCGTCGATTGGAAGAACTCGATGTATCCAATTGCCGTCATCTCCTTGCCATTCAAGCTCCAGAAGACGGTTTTCCTGCTCTTGCCCGGTTCAATCTGTCTTCGTGCGGCGAAATAGTTGCTGCGGAACTCACCCCACTACTGCAAAGATGTCGCAGTCTGGCCGAACTTAATTTCAGCTTCTGCCGCAATCTGGCCGAAGTAATACTGTCTGGGATGACTGCACTGGAAACCATCGAGGCGCGCCATTGCGAGAATTTGACAACATTAAGATTGGATAGCCATCGCATCCTCAAGAAAATGAATTTAGCCTACAACGACAGCCTAGTTACCGTAGGAGTCGGAAACCTGCCCGCGCTGGAAGAACTCGACTTATCGACGAATGTACAATTGGGGCAAGAAACCAATCGCCAAATGCTTGACGGGGTACTCCAAAACGCAGGAACGAATCTTAAGCGCCTCAACTTGAAGGGGCGCATTCCCAGCGATGGGGCCATGCCGGATCTGCGCTTGTTTGCCGCTCTGGATGAGCTGGATATCTCGCGTGCCAGCATAGTCGGTTCAAGCCTTTCGGAACGACTGCCGCCTTCCCTCAAGATATTGAAAATTTCTGATACCGGAATCACCGACAGGCACCTGAGCGGTGTCCTGCGAAAGCAACGCAATCTTGAGCACCTCGAAGTTCATCGGTCCCGCAATGTGACCAGCGCCGGTTTGCGGCCTTTGCGAAGAAATTTCCCTCTGACACTGCAGTATCTTGGGGTGGATGGTTGCACGAAATTAAGCACTGAAGCGAAAGCGAAACTGAGAGCCGTCATTCCCGATGTGAGTTCAACGAGTTAGCACGGCTTGCCTTCGCCCGTTCAGCATACGGAGGGGTATGGTTCGAGTCTGCAGCCGTCAGGCTCCGTTGCGTGGAACTTGGCGAACGCAGGTTGTCCACGGTACTGCGCATCGCGCCATGCGCGGCGCGATGCGCAACCCTGCTTGCCATCCGCGCCGGCTGTTGCAGATGGGCACCCGGCCTGCCAGCCGGGCTCGGACGCAAAACAAGTGTGCAACCCTTCCGCCTCAATAGCAGGCCTCCTACCCTCGCATCGTGCCTACATCAACAGCATCACGATGCGCACCGCGATGATCCAGCAGATGAGAAGACCGCCGAAGAAGCACAGCGCCCGCCAGGGCTGCAGGCCGCGCAGATAAACGATGGTGTGTGCGTAGCGTACGGCGACGTACAGCCCGAACAGCAGCTGCGCCGATTCCTTCGTCGCTCCCAGCAGTACATAAGTCAGCGCCAGTGCCAGGAACAGCGGCAGGTTTTCAACATCGTTGCGCCAGATATGGCCGCAGCGCTGCACCAGCGGCGCTTCCTTCTCCCTTGGACGCACACCCGCCAGCGCCGCGTCTTCCGGCACGAGAAAGCTGCGGCTGCGGAAGCGGCTGACGATCTGCAGGAAGCTGGTCAGCGTGGTCTTGAGGAACAGTGCCGCGAGAGCCAGCGCGAAGGCCGGCAGGGCAGGATAGGCATTCATTGCTGCGCCTCCCGGCTGGTGCGCCGGCGCTGTTGCGGCGAAGGCGCGCGCCTGGTGGCGTGCAGGTCGGCAAAGATCATGTGCGGCATGTGCATTTCCTTGTTGGTTGATCGTGCCGCCATTATCGGAATGCGGCGTCAAACACGCCATTGTCGGAAACGACATATTCATGGTTAAATCGGACACATGCCCAATGATCCCGACACCAGTCCCGGCACCATCCGCATCGGCGTATTGATCTATCCCGGCTGCCTGCGCAGCGGGGCCGTGCTGCCGCTCGATGTATTCCGCATCGCCACCGCGCTCTCCGCCCACCGGCCGGCGGCGCAGCGGGTGCGCTTCGAGGCGCAATGGTTCGGCGTGCGCAACCGCAGGAGCATGCAGGTCGGCGGCCTTAGCTTTGCTACCGAAGCGGCGGACCCGGAAGCATTCGACGCCATCATGCTGCCCGGGATCGACCATACCGAAGCCCATGAGCTGACGCCGCTGCTGGAAGAGCTTGGTCCGGAAAAGGAGTTGCTGCGACGCTATGCGCGGCTGGACAGGCCGATCATCTCCAGCTGTTCCAGCACCTGCCTGGTGGCGCAGGCCGGCCTGCTCGACGGGCGGCGCGCCACCACCAGCTGGTGGCTGGGCAATTTCTTCCGCAAGCGCTATCCCGAAGTGGCGCTGGATGCGGAACAGCTGGTGGTCGAGGACGGCCAGTTCGTTTCCTCCGGCGGCGTCACGTCCTATCTCGACCTGTCGCTGTGGCTGGTCGGCCGCTTCGGCGGGGAAGCCTTGCGCCAGAGCGTGGCCAAGGTGCTGGTCATGGACGGCAACCGCAGCAGCCAGGCGCCCTATGTCGCCACGGCGATGATGCAGGACCAGGGACATGCGAGCATCGACCGGGCGCGTCGCTGGCTGAACAAGCACATGGACCAGCCCTGGACCATGACGGCGCTGGCCGAGCATTGCAATACCACGCCGCGCACGCTGCTGCGCCGCTTCCGCCAGGCGCTCGGCATGAGCCCGATCCAGTATGCGCAGCAGCTGGCGGTGGAGCGCGCCAAGGCGCTGCTGGAATCGACCCGGCTGTCGCTGGAAGACATTACCGGCCGCTGCGGCTATGAGGATGTCTCGACCTTCAGCAAGGTATTCAAGCGCAGCACCCGGCTGACGCCGCGGGAATACCGGGCACGCTTCGGGTTGCGGCAGTAAGCTGCGGTGCCGGCCTGTTCCATCGTGCGCGTTTCCTCCAAAGCAATCCTGGTCAAAACCCCTAAGGGCTTCCTTAACTTGATTGCGGATGCGGCGAAAGACTCCTGCACGATGTGACTGGCGTTCTTTCCACGTCAGGCAAATTATCGATGGAACTATCTTTCGACAAAGGCCACACACGAGCTCCATTTTAGCGTTCCATGAATCCGGACGATGGCCGGACCGGTTATCCATTCAAGGGGGGAAATGAAATTTTCTATCAGTGACATGCGCAACACCTTTAGGAACCTGCACCTATTCTCCGGCCCCCGTCCAGATCAAACGACACAAGCACGGAGTGAAAACTCGCAGGGAAGTGCAGCATTGGCTGCCGCACCAGCAAGGGAGCCGGCAAGCACCAGAATCAGAGCCGGTCAGCCGCGCAATCAGACACGCGCTTTCTTATCAAAATTGAAGAATGCTCTTCATTTGCGCAGCAGACGGCCTCCTGAAACTCGTGAGGTCACTAATGCCGGACCGCAGGTTCATTCTGTAGTCGGCAATGCCGAACCAGATGCTGGCCCGGGCACCGTAGCCAACGTGGATGCTTCTCCTGGGGTCCGTGATGTCCAAGTGGATGCTTCTCGTCAGGTCAGCCATGCCGAGGTAGAGGTCTCTCCTCAGCTTAGCCATGCCCAGGTAGAGGCCTCCCCTCAGGTCAGCCATGCCGAGGTGGATGCTCGCCCCGACCCGTTGACAGAGGTCGCCACGCAATATGACACAAGAGATATTGAGCATTTGTCTCTGGGGAACTTGGGATATCTGCCGCAAGAATTGCGACTGGAAATAGCATTCGCGCTGGACCCTGCGGGACGCAAGCGGTTGCGTTTGGCATCGAAGCAACTACGACGCTTGGGAGCGCGAGGATTGCAGCACATCAGTATAAGCAGCCCTGCACACCTCAAGTCTGCGTTAATGACATACGGCCCCGGCGGCATCAAGTCACTGACCATTTCCGGCACATTTAAAGATGCGCATTTCGGTAATGTTGAATTACAGCGCCTGGTCCAGGCTAACCTGATGGCGCTCAAAAGCCTTGATATGTCCGGGTGCCCGGACATAACCTTTGATGGAATTTTGCGCTTAGTCCAGCATCTGCCATCGCTTGAGCGGCTCGATATATCGGGAGAGAAGCAACTTGTTGCGGTAATGGGCCAAGATATGCAGCGGCTGTTCACAATACTGCCGCGGCTTGGCCATTTGAAATTACGTGTTGGCAGCGAACTCAATGAGTTTGACGAGGTTGACGGAGTTGCCGAGTTTGCCGACGCGTTCTCGCTCGCTACCAATCTGAATCACCTGGATCTATCGCATTCCATACAGCTAACTGACGATCTGCTTGTTCAATTACTGGCGCGCTTGCCAACTCTGCAATGTCTAAATGTGAGTCACTGTCTTTCGATAACCGGAACCGGACTGACCGAAGCACTGCAACACACACGTGATCTCAAGCAGCTTGATGCCTCCTTCTCAAGCAACCTTGATGATGATGACTTGCCTGCCGCCTTGCAGCACGTACCTCGGCTCACTCATCTCAATCTTTCCGATTCGACGGGCATCACTCCCGAACAGCTTACGGGGGCATTGCAGCATGTACCGATGCTTACGCATCTTTTCCTGTCCAATCTGTCGAACATGGAAGATGTGGCGCTTGCCGAGGCACTGCAGCATGTGCCGATGCTCAGGCATCTGGATATTTCCGGATGGACGGGGCTGAACACCACCGAGGAAGGATTTGCCGCAGCAATGCGGCATGTCCGTGAACTCACGCATCTCAATGTGGCGGATCTCGGCGGTGGCGTCACTGATGCAAGGTTGGGAATGGCCATGCAGAGCTTGTCAGGCCTGAAGAGCCTCATTGTGGCCAGATCTTCCAGCCTCACTGATCATGGGCTCGCTGTTGCATTGAATGCCTTGCCGGAACTTGAGCACCTTGATATCTCTTCTTGCCATGCGCTGACAAGGCCGGCGTTGCCAGCCCTGTCGTCTCTCAATACGCTCAATGCATCGAAATGCCCAGAAATTCGAAGGATCAGCTTGGCAAATTTGCCTGCTCTGAAGCATCTCGATTTGGGTTACAACCCGCGTCTGACTGCAGCCCGTTTAAGAAGATTATTAGCCCCTGCGGCACCAAATCTGGAGCATCTCAATATCGCTCACCTGCGCGACGCCACGGATGAGAACCTTCCGAAATGGAACACGTTCGCCAACCTCAGGTCTCTGGATTTGTCCTTGCTTGACCAAATTACTGACGTGACAATCCAATCCCTGCCTCGCGGGCTTGACTACCTGGTCGTGCGCGGCTGCGACAACCTGACTGACGCCGCGTTGAATGGCCTGCCCAAATCCATCAACATTTCTCAATATTGAACCATGGCGCGATCCTGGCTTTGGGTTTGAACCGGCATCATCGAATGTGCGGCGGAGCGGTTTGGACGGCTGCGGAGCGCCGCAAAGCCATTGCATGCCGCATCGGCGCTCGCAGTGCCCGCATTCGATGGAGTCCGCCCGCTCCGAAAACCGAGCCTGATGAGATGGCCGCACGCCGATTTTCAGGAACTGCGCAGGGTCAACCGCACATGAAGGATGAAGCCCGGCTTGGTATGATGCCGACTTGTCCACCTCTTTCCAGCCGCCGCCATGAAATGCGCCATCGTTCCCGTCACACCCTACCAGCAGAACTGCAGCATTCTCATCTGTGAAAACACCAGGCGTGCCGCGCTGGTCGACCCGGGCGGCGAACTGCCGCGCCTGCGGGCCGCGCTGGAGCAGCTGGGCGTGACACTGGAAAAGGTGTTGCTGACCCATGGCCACACTGACCATTGCGGGGTGGCCGGCCTGGTGCGCGAGGAATTCGGCGTGCCCATCGAGGGGCCGCAGCGGGAAGACAAGTTCTGGATCGACCGGCTACCGGTGTCGAGCCGGCGCGAAGGCTTTACGCCGGTCGATGCCTTCGAGCCGGACCGCTGGCTGGAAGACGGCGACACGGTGAGCTTCGGCGAACAGACGCTGCAGGTGCTGCACTGCCCCGGCCACACTCCGGGCCACGTGGTGTTTTTCCATGAAGGTGTGCGGCTGGCGCTGGTGGGCGACGTGCTGTTCAAGGGATCGATCGGACGTACCGACTTCCCGCGCGGCGATTACGATACGCTCGTCAATGCCATCCGCAGCAAGCTGTGGCCGCTTGGCGACGACGTGTCCTTCATTCCCGGACATGGCCCGGCGTCAACCTTCGGCCATGAGCGGCAGCACAATTCCTTTGTCGGCGACGCGCACTTTGGGTAACCATCAGCAGGCAGCAGACACCGTTTTCCGATGCAGGCTTGCTTTTTCCGGCAAGCTGCTATACTTCAGTAAATATTTCCGCAGGGCAAACCAATTGAAAGATTGGGACGCAAAGCTTCCGGCCTAAAAGCACTGTTTTTCTGACATTGCTCACGGCAGCGGGGCCGCCTTCCGAAGCGAAGCCGCGCTTTTCGCCTTTGGCATGCCTTGCATTTTTGTGAGCCGACATGCCGAAGTTCCCGACGCTATTCCTGCTGACCGCCGCCGCTCTTGTCCTGGCCCCAGCCGCCAGGGCCGAATGCGGCATTGCGCACAATGAAGATACCTTGACCATCGTGGTGGGCAAGAGATCGCCGTCCTGTTTTTCTTCCGACGAATTCCGCGCCGCCTTCAAGGCGCAGATCAGCGCTGCGCTTGAAGGCGGCGGCGTTCCGAACCCGAAGCAGAAGAAGGCCTTCGATGATCGCAACAGCAGCGGAAGCAAGCTGTGGCGCATCGCCGAGCGCCGGCATCAGATGAACAATTATTTCGGGCAGCGTTAAGGCGATTGCCGTTTCGCCGCTATCTGGAGCGTTTTCACCCTGACCTGCCTGACTTGTTCCGCATGAGAGATGTGCCGCAGGATTCGCGCACGCCATGCCGATTTGCGCTAACGTTGAGCCCTTCGCGCTTTCAGCATCATTCAGGATTCAAGGAGGACAACGAGATGCCGCTCTCCGCATCGCAGCTTGCACAATTCGCCCAGGACGGTTACCTGGTATTCAGGGGGATGGCCGCGCCGGAAGCCTGCGCGGCGATGCAGGCCGTCACGCAGGCGCATCTGCGGCAGCAGCTGGCACCGGTCGAATACGAGGCGGAAGTCGGCTATGCCGGCGCGCCCGCCTCGCTCGATGCGCCCGGCGGCAGGACGGTGCGGCGGCTGCGCGCGGCTTACCAGCGCGATCCGGCCTTTCGCCGCTGGGCGGAAGATGCGCGCATTGCCGAGTGGCTGCGGCAGCTGATCGGCGAACCCGTCAACCTGACACTGGCCCATCACAACTGCGTGATGACCAAGCATCCCAACTTCGGCACCGCGACCGGCTGGCACCGCGACATCCGCTACTGGTCGTTCATGCGCAACGAGCTGGTCTCGGTCTGGCTGGCGCTGGGCAGCGAAGTCGAATCCAACGGCGCGCTCAGGGTGATTCCCGGCTCGCACCGGCAGGACATCCGGCGCGAACAGCTCGACGACCTGGATTTCCTGCGCCCGGACGTGGAGGAGAACCAGGCCATCTTCGCGCGCGGCATCACGGTGGAACTGCAGCCGGGCGACGTGCTGTTCTTCCACAGCGGCCTGTTCCATGCGGCCGGCCGCAACAACGGCGACGCGGTAAAGACATCGGTGGTGTTCGCCTATCGCGGACGCAGCAACCTGCCCCTGACCGGCAGCCGCTCGGCGGCGGCGGGCGACGTGGCGCTGGGCGACTGATCGATTGTCTGCTTCCTCAGACTTCCACGCCGAACGCTTCCCTGAGCCCTTCCCTGCCGCGCGGCGTGAGCTGCAGCACCCTGGGCGCTTGCCCGCGCAGCAGCCATTTGCGCTCCATCAGCGCCTGCAGCAGCGCCGCGCCCAGCGCGCCGCCGAGATGAAAGCGGCGTTCGCTCCAGTCCAGGCAGCCGCAGGCGAACTGGCGCCTGGCGCCGCGCAGCGGCGCGGGATCGATGCCGAAACCGAGAAAGGCCTGCTCGCCCCGCGCCGATAACTCCATCTGCCGGTCGCTGCTCGACAGCAGTCCCTTTCCTTCGAGCTGGGCGAGCAGCTGCACGGCCAGTTCGCCGGCAAGATGGTCGTAGCAGGTGCGGGCAAAGCGCATCGCCGGCGGCGTACCCTTCGATGCCGGCAGCGGGCGCGGGGCCGGCTGCGGCGCGATGGCCGCCAGCGATTCCAGCGCGATGCCGACGGTATGGCTCGCCAGGCAATAGTAGCGGTGGCGGCCTTGCGTCTCCACCCGCAACAGCTCGGCTTCGACCAGCTTGGCCAGGTGGCCGCTGGCCGATTGCGCCGAGACATTGGCGGCGAAAGCCAGTTCTCCCGCCGGCCGTGCCCGGCCGTCGATCAGCAGCCACAGCATCGCCGCGCGCGCCGGATCGCCCAGGAGGGCAGCCACTCTTGCAATCTGGACAGCGGATTCCATGCTTCACCTCGTGATGAAATATCAGCAGAAAAAGCATCCTAACATTGGAGCCTCTTTCACGGAGGTTGCCATGTTCGCAGTCGTATTCGAAGTCCTGCCATCGCCGTCCGGCTATCAGCGCTATCTCGATACCGCGGCGGCGCTGCGCCCGCATCTCGACGGGATCGACGGTTTTGTTTCCATCGAGCGTTTCCGCTGTCTCACGCAGCCCGGCTGGATTCTCTCGCTATCGTTCTGGCGGCATGAGGCCGCGCTGGTGCAATGGCGCGGCCACGGCGAACATCATGCGGCCCAGCAAGCCGGCCGCGGCGGCGTGTTCGATGATTACCGGCTGCGGGTGGTGCGCATGCACGATGCCTTTCCCGCGGACTCGGCGCAGCCGCTGATCGTGCTGCAGGAAAATCCGCCAGCACAAGCACAAGCACACGCCGCAGGCAGGCTTTTTCAAAGCCTGGCGCAGGAAAGCAGGCATATCGGGCTTGCCGATGGCAGGCCCTTCGCTGAAAGGCATGGGGACGGCCTGCGCTATGGCGAAGTGCTGCGCGATTACGGCCTGTTTGACAGGCAACAGGCGCCGCAGCATTTCCCTGCGGTGGCGCGTTAGGGGACTCCGATGCATAAGCTCTTGTTTCTGCAATCCGATGTGGCGGACCCGTTCGCCCTGTATGCCGACCAGCTGCGCCAGGACCCGGTTGCCTGGGATCCCGTCAACCGCATCTGGGCGGTGTATCGGCATGCCGACTGCGCAAGGCTGCTGCAAAGCGGAAGCGCGCACATTCCCGCACTCAATCCCGACAGCGAGCGGCAGCTCGGCGCAACAGCGCGCCTGGTCGCCGGCAGGCTGGCGCGCCTTGCCAACCCGCCTTCCCATGCCTTGTTTCGCCGGGCCCTGCTGCGCCTGTTCGAGCAGCTGCAGCCGGTGGCGATGGCCGGGCTGGTGGACAGGCTGATCGGCGCGGCACCGCAGCTGGACTGGGTGGAAGCCGTCTGCGCCAGGCTGCCGATGCTGGCGGTGATGAAGGGCTTCGGTTTCCCGGAAGAGGATATTGCCTGCCTGCTTCCCTGCGCCGCCCGCCTAACGCAGGTGATGCTGCCGAACAAATCGCCGCAGCAGGTCGCCGACGTCAACAGCGTGATCGGCGCCGTGTATCCGGTGGTGGAAAGGCATCTGCGGCATTGCGCCGGATGGCAGGTGCCGGACGATGACGACACGCGCGCGATCCTGAATGCCAACCTGATCGGCATGCTGATCCAGAGCGTGGATGCGGGCCGGGGGCTGCTTGCCAATGTCCTGCTGCAGGCAATGAATCAGCCCTGCGAGCCGTCGCGGATGACTCCGGCCGAATGGCGGGCATGGGTATCGGAAACATTGCGCTTCGATCCGCCCATCCACAATACGCGGCGGGTGCTGACCGAAGACATGGAGATCGGCGGCGCATTGCTGCGCAGGGGCGACACGGCATTGCTGGTGCTGGCGGCGGCGAACCGCGATGCGGCCGTGTTCGAGCGGCCGGAACGGTTTGATCCGAAGCGCCCGAACAATGACGCGCATCTTGGGTTCGGCGCGGGGATGCATCAATGCGCGGCGCGGCATTATGCGGAGGCGCTGGCGGCGGAAACCATGAGCGCGCTCTTTGCGCGATACCGGGTGCATCTGCCCGCGCAGGACATCGCGCATGCGCCGCTGGTCAATGCCCGGCTGGCGCAGCGGATTGCGCTGGAGCTCGAGCGGGTTTAGCTATACCACTCCGCCGATAATCAAGTTCCCGATCGCCTCATGCAGCGCCTCATCCACCGTTTCCAGCCACACGAAGCGCAACTGCTGCCTTGCCGTTTCGGGAATGTCGTCGATGTCCTTGCGGTTGCGGGCCGGCAGCATCACCACCTTGATGCCGGCCTGCAAGGCGGCCAGCACTTTTTCCTTGATGCCGCCCACCGGCAGCACCATGCCGCGCAGGCTGATTTCGCCGGTCATCGCGCAATCGCTGCAGACCGGGCGGTCGCGCACAAGTGAAGTCAGCGCGACATAGATTGCCACGCCGGCGCTCGGGCCGTCCTTGGGCATGGCGCCGGCCGGCACGTGAACGTGGATGTCCTGCTTTTCAAAGAATTCGGCATCGATCTGCAGTTCCGCGCAATGCGCCTTGACCAGGGTCAGTGCCGCCTGCGCGCTTTCCTTCATCACCTCGCCGAGCTGTCCGGTGAGAATCAGCCTGCCGTTGCCCGGCGTGCGGCTGGCCTCGATGAACAGGATCTCGCCGCCGGCGGCGGTCCAGGCGAGGCCGGTGGCCACGCCCGGCAGGCTGGTGCGCATCGCCAGTTCGCTTTCGTATTTCCTCGGGCCGAGGATCTCGGCAAGATCGCTTTCCTCGATGCGCAAGGCCGACGCGTTGCCTTCGGCGATGCGCATGGCCACATGGCGGAACACGTTGCCGATCTCGCGCTCCAGGCTGCGCACGCCGGCTTCGCGGGTGTAATCGCGGATCAGCGAATCGAGCGCGGCATCGCTGAGCTCGCACTGCTGCGGCATGATGCCGTCGGCTTCCAGCTGGCGCGGAATGACGTAGCGGCGCGCGATCTGCGCCTTTTCCTCGGCGGTATAGCCGGGCAGCTGCAGCACTTCCATGCGGTCCAGCAGCGGACCGGGGATGGTGTCGAGCATGTTGGCGGTGCCGATGAACATCACCTTCGACAGATCGAAAGGCTGGGCCAGATAGTTGTCGCGGAAGCTGATGTTCTGCTCCGGATCGAGCACTTCCAGCAAGGCGGCGGACGGATCGCCGTGCATGCCGCCGCTGCCGAGCTTGTCCATCTCGTCGAGCATCATCACGCAGTTGTGGGTGCCGGCCTTGCGCAGCGCCTGGATGATATTGCCCGGCAAGGCGCCGACATAGGTGCGCCGGTGTCCGCGCACTTCGGCTTCATCATGCACTCCGCCCAGGCTCACGCGCACGAACTTGCGGCCGGTGGCGCGGGCGATGCTCTGGCCGAGCGAGGTCTTGCCCACGCCGGGCGGCCCGACGAAGCACAGGATCGGACTCTTGCCTTCCGGATTGAGCTTGCGCACGGCGAGATGTTCGAGAATGCGGCGCTTGATCTTGTCGAGCCCGAAATGATCCTCGTCGAGAATGCGGCGCGCCTCGGCGATATCGATGCGGTCCTCGCTGCGCCTGGCCCACGGCAGCTCGGTCATCCATTCCAGGTAGGTGCACAGCATCGAATACTCGGCGGCGGCCTCGGGCATGCGGCGCAGCCGCTGCAATTCCTTGCGTACATGCGCCTCGACGTCGTGCGGCATGCCAGCCTTGTCGATGGCCTCGGCCAGCTTTTCGACTTCGGCATCGCCGGCTTCGGTTTCCCCGAGTTCATGCTGTATGGTCTTGAGCTGTTCGCGCAGCAGGAATTCGCGTTGCCTGTCTTCCATGCGCTCCTTGGTCTGCGCGCTGATTTCCTCGGACAGGCGCAGCACTTCGATGCGCTCGGCGAGATGGCCGATCACATGATCGAGGCGCGGCAGCAGTTCCCGCGTTTCGAGGATCTGCTGCTTCTGCGGCAGGGGCAGGTCCATCAGGCCGCAGACGAAATCGGCGAGTTCCGCCGCCGAGTTCATGTTCTGCGCGGCCGCGGCCAGCTCCGGCGGCGCCTGCGGCAGCAGGTCGATGATTTCGGTGGACAGCTGCTTGAGCTGGTGCAGGCGAGCTTCGATATCCGGTCCTTCCTCCGCCGGGCCGGCGAGGCGTTCGACGCGGGCGACGTAGAAGGGATAGCCGTCGAGGAACTCGACGATGCGGAACCGCTGTTGCCCCTGGCACACGATGTAGTGGCCGCCCTCGTCGGAAGTGAGATAGCGCAGGATGCTGGCGGCGGTGCCGACCTGGTAGAGCTGGTCGGTGCGGGGGGACTCGTGTTCGGAATCGTGCTGCAGCAGCAGGCCGATGTCATGCTCGCCGCGCACGGCTTCCTGCGCGGCGGCGATGGAGCTTTCGCGGCCGACGCTGATGGGCACGATCATGCCGGGGAACAGCACGAGATAGCGCACCGGAATGATGATCATCGCATCCGGCGGCAAAGCAGGCAGCTTGCTCGGCTCCGCCTTGATCTGGGCCATCGCGGTGCTGCCTTGTCCGCCGAGGCTTGCCTCAAGGAGATGCACCTGCTCGAGTTTGATCATGTCGCCCCTCTTGCTTGAAATATGAGGGGTTTGACACGGGCATGGCCGGGCTGTTCCGGCGAAAACGCTGATGCCGGATAAGCCGCGGGCAATAATGGAAAGTTCCGCTTACACCAGACCTTCGAACAGGATCACGTCGACCATGTCGCCGGCATGGACGGTGTCCTGGTCATGATGCAGCACCACGATGCAGTTGGCTTCGGACATGGAGCGCAGAATGCCGGAACCCTGCGAACCGGTGATGCGCACCCGCTGCACGCCGTCCGCGCCGGTGGCGACGATGCCGCGCTGGTATTCGGTGCGGCCGGGCTTCTTGCGGATCGGCGATTCGGAGGCGACGCGCATGAGCGGCAGCCGGTTTTCCTCTGCGCCCATCATGCGCAAGAGCGCATCGCGGGCGAAGAAATAGAAGGTGACCATGACCGCGACCGGATTGCCGGGCAGGCCGAACAGGCAGGCATTCCTGCCGTTCGAGGAAATCTTGCCGAAGGCCATGGGGCGGCCGGGCCGCATGCCGATTTTCCAGAACGTGACATCGCCCAGCTCTGCCATCATCTGCTTGGTGTAATCGGCCTCGCCCACCGACACGCCGCCGGAAGTGATCACCGCATCGGCGCTTTCGCAGGCAATGCGGAATGCCTGCGAAAGCGTTGCAGGATCATCCTTGACCACCCCCATGTCGATGATCTCGCAGCCGAGGCGGCTGAGCATGCCGTACAGGGTATAGCGGTTACTGTCATAGACGCAGCCGGGGTCGAGCGGTTCACCGATGGAGCGCAACTCGTCGCCGGTGGAGAAGAACGCCACGCGCAGGCGCCGCCGCACCGGCACCTCGGCGATGCCGAGCGAAGCCAGCAGGCCGAGGTCGGCGGGACGCAGGATTTTTCCCGCCGCCAGCGCCGGCTTGCCGGCCTTCAAGTCCTCGCCCTGCAGGCGGCGGTTGTCGCCGGTCTTCACCGCGCCGGCCGGAATGGTGACCTCTCCTTCGCCCGCCGCCTGCGTGAATTCCTGCGGCACCACGGTATCGCAGCCTTGCGGCATCGGCGCGCCGGTCATGATGCGCACGCACTCGCCGGCCTGCACTTCACCGTCGAAGCCGCCGCCGGCATGGATGGTGGCGATGATGCGCAGGGTGGCCGCCTTGTCCGGCCCCACGTCGGCGCCGCGAACCGCAAAGCCGTCCATGGCCGAATTGTCATGCTGGGGAACATTGATCGGCGAAATGATGTCGTGCGCCAGCACGCGGTCGAGCGCGCTGCGCAGCGCCACCTTTTCCACCGCCTCGACCGGCGTGACGACATCGCGGATGATTTGCTGCGCCTGCGCGACCGGCAGGGCGTTGGGATCGTAATCGGACAGGCAGCTGATGACTTCGGACAGGCTTGGCATGGCGGCGGTCGGTAAGTTCGGAAGGCGGTTGATGGGAGCCGGTGGCTGGCAGATGGTTGCTGGTGGCTGGCAACTCAGGCGGATTCGAAGCGGCGCAGCTCTTCGATGGTATTGATGTTGCGGAAGCCGGCGTCGTCGGGAAAATGCACTTCGACAAACTTGAGCGAGCGGTACCATTTGTCGATCTTGCGTTCGCCGGCCTGCAGGAAGATGGTCAGGCTCGACAGTACCGATGTCTTCATCAGGCAGAACACCGGGTGCGGCTGGCGGCGCCCGTCTTCTTCCGTGACCGCCACCGCCAGTTCCGCATCCTGCGCGGCGAGTTCGGCGGCCAGGCGTTCCACCAGGTCCTGCGGCAGGAAGGGCGAATCGCAGGGCGCCGTCACCAGGTAATCGGTCTCGCAATGCAGCAGACCGGTCTGCAGGCCCGCCAGCGGGCCTTCGAAGCCGCCCAGCTGGTCGGGCCAGACGGGAAAGCCGAAGCCTTCATAGGGGCCGATGTTCTGGTTGGCATTGATCATCAGCGCGCCGACCTGCGGGGACAGCCGCATGATGGCATGCAACACCATCGGCGCCCCGCGGAAGGTCTGCAGGCCCTTGTCGACATGGCCCATGCGGGAGCCGCGTCCGCCGGCGAGGATGAGTCCGGTAATCTGTTCAGGTGCGATCGTCATGTTCAATATCGGAAAGAAGAGCCCAGGTGGCGGACATTGTAATTCCTGCATTGTTCCTCTGTCGATTGGTGATGCGATGCATGGCGGCCCGGCGCGGGCCGCGCGCACCGGCACAAGCCGGCGCGGGCCGGAACATGATGCGCATGCAAAGTCCGAGCGCGGGAGCGGCAATCTGGTTTAGACTTCAGGCATCTATTCAGGAGAAGCAATGAGCATTTCGATTGAAGCAGTCAAGTCCGCCTTGTCGCAGGTTATCGATCCCAACACCGGCAAGGATCTGGTGTCGGGCAAGTCGGCAAAGAACATCCGCCTCGACGGCGCCGACGTCATGCTCGACGTGGAGCTGGGCTATCCGGCGAAGAGCCAGATGGACGCCATCCGCAAGTCGGTCATCACCGCGGTGCGCGCGGTCGAGGGCGCCGGCAATGTCAGCGTCAACGTCACTTCGAAGATCATCGCCCACACCGTGCAGCGCGGCGTCAAGCTCATGCCCAACGTCAAGAACATCATCGCCGTGGCCTCCGGCAAGGGCGGCGTCGGCAAGTCCACCACCGCGGTCAACCTGGCGCTGGCGCTGGCGGCCGAAGGTGCACAGGTCGGCATCCTCGACGCCGACATCTACGGTCCGTCGCAGCCGATGATGATGGGCATCAACGCCCGTCCCGAAACGGTCGACGGCAAGACCATGGAGCCGCTGGAAAACCACGGCCTGCAGGTCTCCTCGATCGGCTTCATGATCGATCCCGACGAGCCGATGGTCTGGCGCGGCCCGATCGTCACGCAGGCGCTGCAGCAGCTGCTGGAACAGACCAACTGGCGCGACCTCGATTACCTCATCGTCGACATGCCGCCGGGCACCGGCGACGTGCAGCTGACGCTGTCGCAGAAAGTGCCGGTCACCGGCGCGGTGATCGTCACCACGCCGCAGGACATCGCCCTGCTCGACGCGCGCAAGGGCCTGAAGATGTTCGAGAAGGTCGGCATTCCGATTCTTGGCATCGTGGAAAACATGAGCGTGCACATCTGCTCCAGCTGCGGCCATGCGGAACCGATCTTCGGCCAGGGCGGCGGCGAAAAGATGTGCGCCGAATACGGCGTCGATTTCCTCGGCGCGCTGCCTCTGACCATGTCGATCCGCGAGCAGGCCGATTCCGGCCGTCCTACCGTGGTGGCCGATCCGGATGGACAGGTTGCCGACATCTACAAGGCCATCGCCCGCAAGGTGGCGGTCAAGGTTGCCGAAAAGGCAAAGGACATGAGCAGCAAATTCCCGAGCATCGTCATCAAGAACGACTGAAGCCACTCAAAGGAGGCAAGGCAGCGCCCCGGCAGCCTGGCCTTCCTCTTTCCGCCAGGAGCCGGCTTGCCGGTTCCGCATCCCTTCCCGGCGGGATGCCAGCGCGCATCCCTGCCATCGTTTGCTTTCAACAAGCTTACAGTCCTGCAACACGAAAAAATTTCATCAGGGCCGGCACATGGGTGCAAAAAGCCACTGCAATTTTCCTTTTTTTGGCGCACTATTACGTCAGAAAAATTTGTAGCGCCCTATAACAGGGTAGTCCGCACGCCCTGAGGAAAAGATGGAGACAGAAGCACTCTCGGTCGCCGTGGTGATGCAGCGCACCGCGCTCGCCAACCGCTGGCAACCTTACGCATGGAAGCCGATCGAGCTTTCCATCGGCATGCCCGTGCCCGGCAACTCGGCCCGCTGCCTGCGCAGCGAGGAATCCGACACCCGCTGGCTGTTCGGCGGCTTCGAAGTCCGCCTCTACACCGACGAGGCGGAAGGTTATTTTCTTAACATCGATTCACCGCTCCCCTGCTGGTTCGTCATGTGGCGCATCGAAGACATCGACGGCACCGAAGTCGCCGTGCCCAAGCAGGTCACGCTGTCCTACAACGAGGCGGCGCGATTGATGGACGGCGGCGAACGTGTCGACACCCTGCCCGCGCCGGCGGAGATCATCGAACACCTGCAGCGCTTCGTCGCGCAGCACTACCGTCCCGAAGTGAAGAAGAAGCGGCGCAAGCCTTCCTTCGAGGGCGGCGCCGGCGTCGCGCAGATGGCTGCGGAAGAAGGAAAGCAACATGGAAGCTGAAAGCTTTTTTGCGCGCTGGTCAAAGCGCAACGCCGAAGCGGCCGGGGAAAGACAGCAGGACGCCGCGGCAGGCGGCACGCACGCGCAATCGCCATCCCGGGCGCAGTCCCTGCCGGCAGAGGAACAGGGCCTGCCGAAGCCGCCGCCGACGCTGGAGGATGTGGCCGCACTGACCGCCGATTCCGACTTCAAGCCCTTCGTCGCACGCGGCGTCGACGAGAACGTGCGCCGCTCGGCGATGAAGAAGCTGTTCGCCGATCCGCAGTTCAACGTGATGGACGGCCTTGATGTCTACATCGACGATTACAGCAAGTTCCAGCCGATGACGCCGCAGATCCTGGCGGCGCTCAATCATGCGCAGGCGCTGCTCGATCCGCTGTCGCAGATCGAAAATCCGCTGATGCGCCTGCTGCAGCAGGCGGTGGAAGAGCCCGCTGCCGCTCCGGCGGCCGAGCCGTCCGATCCCGCCCGCCCGGCCGAGTCCATCGACGCTGCCGCTTCCGGCACGCATGCCGATGCCCACGCCGATGCAAGCGCGGAAGTACGGCAGCACGACCTCAACACGAATTCGAACCAGGCATCCCATGACCACCCAATATAAAGTCTGCAGCTGCAACCATACGATGCCGCTCGACGCGGCTGCCGGCGCTGCGCTCGGCGAGGCGCTCGGCACTGCGCCGCTGAAGCCGGCCAGCCAGCTGTGCCGGCGCGAAGTCGGCGGCTATCTCGACGCGCTGCAGGGAGTGGACCGTGTCGTGGTCGGCTGCACCCAGGAACAGGCGCTGTTCGCCGAACTGGCCGAGCAGAAGCAGACGGTCGCGCCTATCCGCTTCGTCAACCTGCGCGAGTCCGGCGGCTGGGGCAAGGAAGCCAGGCAGTCGCTGCCGAAGATGGCCGCGCTGCTGGCCGCTGCCGCGCTGCCCGACGTGGAACCGGTTCCCACCGTCGACTATGATTCCGGCGGCCAGGCGCTGCTGATCGGTCCGGCGGCGCGGGTACTGCCCTGGGCAAGGCGCCTGTCTTCGCAGCTGCAGGTAAGCATGCTGCTGACCTCCGGCGATGCGGCGCAGCCGCTGCCGGAGCGCGACCTGCCGGTATTCTCGGGCACGAAGATCAGCATCGACGGCTGGCTGGGCGCATTCAAGGTGCGCTGGCAGCAGGCCAACCCGATCGACCTCGAACTCTGCACCCGCTGCAATGCCTGCGTGGCGGCCTGCCCCGAGAACGCGATCGACCTGAACTACCAGATCAATCTGGACGCCTGCACTTCGCACCGCGACTGCATGAAAGCCTGCGGCGCCGTCGGCGCCATCGACTTCATGCGCGAGGATACGGCGCGCGGCGGCGATTTCGATCTGATCTTCGATCTGTCCGACCAGCCGCTGATCACGCTGCACCAGCCGCCGCAGGGCTATTTCGCCCCCGGCGCCGATCCGTTCGCACAGGCCGAACAGGCGCTGCAGATGGCGCAGATGGTCGGCCAGTTCAGCAAGCCGAAGTTCTTCACCTACAAGGAAAAGATCTGCGCGCACAGCCGCAACCAGACCGTCGGCTGCAACGCCTGCGTCGAGGTCTGCTCGGCGCAGGCGATCGGCCACGCCGGCAACCATATCCAGGTCAATCCCAACCTGTGCGTCGGCTGCGGCGCCTGCACCACGGTCTGCCCGTCGGGCGCGCTCAGCTATGCCTATCCGCGCGCGACCGACCTCGGCCGCCGCATCAAGACGCTGCTGACGACGTATGCCCATGCCGGCGGCCGGCAGCCGGCGCTGCTGCTGCACAGCCAGGCGAAGGGCGCGGAGATGCTGCTCGAAATCGGCCGCCTTGCCGGTGCGGGCGCAGGCAAACTCGGCGGCCTGCCGGCGCAGGTGATGCCGGTGGACCTGCATCATGTGGCCTCGGTCGGCATCGATGGCTGGCTGGGCGCCATCTGCCATGGCGCGTCGAACGTGCTGGTGCTCGCCACCGGCGAGGAAGCGCCGCAGTACCTGGAAGCGCTGGAAACCCAGATCGCGGTGGCGCAGGCCATCCTCGGCGGCCTCGGCTACGAAGGGCGGCATATCGCGCTGCTGCGCGCCGCGAATGCGCGCGAGCTTGATGCGCAACTGCGCGAGTTTCAGCTGCAGCCGCTGGCCATGGTGCCGGCGCAGCGCGCGACCTTCAACATCGCCTCGGAAAAGCGCACCACGCTGGAATTCGCATTCGATCATCTGCTTAAGCATGCGCCGGCGCCCCGCACCGACATCGCGCTGCCGGCGGGCGCGCCCTTCGGCAGCGTCAGCGTCAATGCCTCGGCCTGCACGCTGTGCATGTCCTGCGTCGGCGCCTGTCCGGAATCGGCACTGATCGACAATCCCAACCTGCCGCAGCTGCGCTTCGTCGAAAAGAACTGCGTGCAGTGCGGCCTGTGCGAAAAGACCTGCCCCGAAAACGCGATCAGCCTGACGCCGCGCCTGCTGCTGGGCGAAGCGGCGAAGCAGCCGGCGGTGCTCAACGAAGCGCAGCCCTACCACTGCATCCGCTGCAGCAAGCCGTTCGGCACGCTGCAGATGATCGAGAACATGCTGTCCAAGCTGTCGCTGCACGGCGCCTTCGCCGGCAACATCGAGCGACTCAAGATGTGTTCCGACTGCCGCGTGATCGACATGATGGACAACAAGAAGGAAACTTCGATCCTGGAATTGAAGCGATGAACAAAGCGATGAACGAAGCGATGACCCGGCCCCTGGCCAAGCCTGACGCACCCGACACCGACCTCCGATAAGTCCATGACCACTGCCCAAGCGCTCAAATTCGAAGCTCCCGACCAGGGCGAGGAAACCGCCCGCGCCGATCTCTACGGCTTGCTGGCCGCCTTGTTCTATGCGCCGCCGCCGGCGGAACTGCTGGCCGCCATCGCCGCTTCACCCGAGGAAGGCGACGGCATCCTGCAGCAAGCCTGGCGCGACCTCGCCGCCGCCTGCAGGCAAGCCGACGCGGAAAGCCTGCGCGAGCTTTACGAGTCGCTCTTCATCGGCGTCGGCAAGCCGGAGCTGATGCTTTACGGCTCGTTCTACCTGTCCGGCTTCCTGATGGAAAAGCCGCTGGCCGCGCTGCGCGCGGACCTCGACCGGCTGGGCCTGCAGCGCGACGAGCAGGTGCCGGAAAGCGAGGACCATATCGCCGCACTGTGCGAAGTGATGCGCTACCTGATCGCTTCCGATGATGCGCTGCATGCCAACCTTGCAACGCAGAAGCAGTTTTTCGCCGACCATCTGCAACCTTGGGTCATCCAGATGTGCGACGCCATCCTCGCCTATCCGCAAGCCGGTTTTTATGCTGCGGTCGCACAACTGGCGAAGAGCTTCTTTGAAGTGGAGATGCAGGCTTTCGACATGGCCTGACCTTGCATAGATGAAAGTTTTTCACCTGTAATCAATTTGCATGGACAAATGTTCTAATCAGTGCAATTCGTAAAAAACTGTGCTACTTTGAAATACATAACATGCTGCACCAAAAAATAGCAGGCAGAGCAGACAAGGCTCCAGGAGACGACATCATGGCAGAGCAAAACAAGGTTGCCCGCAGAACCTTCTTCGCGGGGCTTGGCCTGGCCGCAGCGGCCGGCATCGCCGCAAAATTTTCCCCCAAGACCGCCGTACCCGCCGCCGCAGAAGCGCCGGCGCAGCCGCAAGGCGACGGTTACCGTCTGACCGAACACGTCAAGAAGTATTACCGGACGACCACCCTCTAACCCTTACGGGAGACGACCATGCTGTTGACTCGCAAAGGCCAGTCAGGCCAGCGCTCGCCCAATCGATTCACGTCCAGCCTGTCCGAGAGCCTGTCGCGCGCGCTCCCGACGATGGACCGGCGCACCTTCCTCAAGCGTTCCGGCATCGGCATCGGTGCCGGCATTGCCGCTTCCCAGCTCAACCTGATCCAGAAGGCCAGGGCCGCCGACGGCGCCAAGCCCGCCGGCAACGGCAAGGTCGAGGTGCGGCGCACCGTCTGCACCCATTGCTCGGTCGGCTGCGCGGTCGACGCGGTGGTGGAGAACGGCGTCTGGGTACGCCAGGAACCGGTGTTCGATTCGCCCATCAACCTCGGCGCGCACTGCGCGAAAGGCGCGGCGCTGCGCGAGCACGGCCATGGCGAATACCGCCTGAAATACCCGATGAAGCTGGTCAACGGCAAGTACCAGCGCATCAGCTGGGACCAGGCGCTCAATGAAATCTCTGCCAGGATGCTCGACATCAGGAAGGCCAGCGGCCCCGATTCGGTGTTCTTCGTCGGCTCCTCCAAGCACAACAACGAGCAGTCGGCGCTGCTGCGCAAGTTCGTGTCCTTCTTCGGCACTAACAACACTGACCACCAGGCCCGCATCTGCCATTCGACCACGGTCGCCGGCGTTGCCAACACCTGGGGCTACGGCGCGATGACCAACAGCTACAACGATATGCAGAACGCCAAGGCGGTCATGTATATCGGCTCCAACGCCGCCGAGGCGCATCCGGTGTCGATGCTGCACATGCTGCATGCGAAGGAAAACGGCACCAAGATGATCGTGGTCGATCCGCGCTTCACCCGCACCGCGGCCAAGGCCGACCAGTACATCCGCATCCGTTCCGGCACCGACATTCCCTACCTGTACGGCATGCTGTACCACATCTTCAAGAACGGCTGGGAAGACAAGAAGTACATCAACGACCGTGTCTACGGCATGGACAAGATCCGCGAAGAGGTGATGACCTGGACGCCGGAACGCGTCGAGGAAGCCTGCGGCGTGACCGAAGCCGAGCTCTACAAGGCGGCCGAAACCATGGCCAAGAACCGTCCGTCCTCGCTGGTCTGGTGCATGGGTCAGACCCAGCATTCGATCGGCAATGCGATGGTGCGCGCTTCCTGCCTGGTGCAGCTGGCGCTGGGCAACATCGGCGTCTCCGGCGGCGGCGCCAACATTTTCCGCGGCCACGACAACGTGCAGGGCGCGACCGACGTCGGCCCCAATCCCGATTCCCTGCCCGGCTACTACGGCCTGGCCACCGGCTCCTGGAAGCACTGGGCGGCGGTGTGGGGCGTGGATTATGAATGGATCAAGAAGCAGTTCGTCTCGCAGGCGATGATGGAAAAGTCCGGCACCACCGTCTCGCGCTGGGTCGATGCGGTGCTGGAGAAGAACGAACTGATCGACCAGGACAACAACGTCAAGGCGATGGTGTTCTGGGGCCATGCGCCGAACTCGCAGACGCGCGGCCTGGACATGAAGAAGGCGCTCGACAAGCTCGACATGCTGGTGGTGATCGACCCCTATCCGTCGGCCACCGCGGCGATGGCGGCAATGAAGGTCGACGGCCAGGAACTCAATCCGAACCGCGCGGTGTACCTGCTGCCGGCGGCGACGCAGTTCGAGACCTCGGGCTCGGTGACGGCCTCGAACCGCTCGATCCAGTGGCGCGAGAAAGTGATCGAGCCGCTGTTCGAATCCCGCACCGACCACATGATCATGTATCAGCTGGCGGAAAAGCTCGGCTTCGGCAAGGAGCTGGTGGCGAAGATCAAGCTGGTGCCCGGCAAGGGCGGCATGATGGAACCGGAACCGGAAGACATGCTGCGCGAGATCAACCGCGGCACCTGGACCATCGGCTACACCGGCCAGTCGCCGGAGCGGCTCAAGGCGCACATGAAGAACATGCACCTGTTCGACGTGAAGACGCTGCGCTGCAAGGGCGGCAAGGATGCGGCCACCGGCTACGACATGACCGGCGATTACTTCGGTCTGCCATGGCCCTGCTACGGCACGCCGGAAATGAAGCATCCGGGCACCCACATCCTGTACAACACCAACCAGCATGTGATGGACGGCGGCGGCAACTTCCGCGCCAATTTCGGCGTCGAGCGCGAAGGCGTCAACCTGCTGGCCGAGGACGGCTCGCATTCGGTGGGCGCCGACATCACCACCGGCTATCCGGAATTCGACCATGTGCTGCTGAAGAAGCTGGGCTGGTGGGATGACCTGACCGACGCGGAGAAAAAGGCGGCCGAAGGCAAGAACTGGAAGACCGACCTGTCCGGCGGCATCCAGCGCGTCTGCATGAAGGTGCACGGCGTGCACCCGTTCGGCAATGCGAAGGCGCGCGCCGTGGTGTGGAACTTCCCGGATCCGGTGCCCAAGCACCGCGAGCCGCTGTACGGCACCCGCCCCGACCTGGTGGCCAAGTATCCGACGCACGACGACAAGATGGCCTTCTGGCGCCTGCCGACGCTGTACAAGTCGGTGCAGCAGAAGAACGTGGAAGCCAAGCTGTACGAGAAATTCCCGATCATCCTGACGTCGGGACGCCTGGTGGAATACGAGGGCGGCGGCGAGGAAACCCGTTCCAATCCGTGGCTGGCCGAACTGCAGCAGGACAACTTCGTCGAGATCAATCCGAAGGCGGCGGCCGACCGCGGCATCCGCGACGGCGAATACGTGATCGTATCGACGCCGACCGGCGCGCGCATCAAGGTCAAGGCGCTGGTGACGCAGCGCGTCGGAGCGGATACGGCCTTCATCCCGTTCCACTTCTCCGGCTGGTGGCAGGGCAAGGACATGCTCGAGTACTACCCGCAGGGCGCCGCCCCGGTGGTGCGCGGCGAAGCGGTCAATACCGCGACCACTTACGGCTACGACTCGGTGACCATGATGCAGGAAACCAAGACCACCATCTGCAATATCGAACGCTTTACTGCCTGACGGAGAGACGACATGGCACGAATGAAATTCATCTGCGACTCGGAGCGCTGCATCGAGTGCAACAGCTGCGTCACCGCCTGCAAGAACGAACATGAAGTTCCCTGGGGCGTGAACCGCCGCCGCGTGGTGACCGTCAACGACGGCATCATCGGCCAGGAAAAATCGGTCTCGGTGGCCTGCATGCATTGCTCGGATGCGCCCTGCATGGCGGTCTGCCCGGTCGACTGCTTCTACCGCACCGACGAAGGCGTGGTGCTGCACAACAAGGACACCTGCATCGGCTGCGGCTACTGCTCGTATGCCTGCCCGTTCGGCGCGCCGCAGTTCCCCTCCTCCGGCACCTTCGGCCTGCGCGGCAAGATGGACAAGTGCACCTTCTGCGCCGGCGGTCCCGAGGAAAACGGCTCCAAGGCCGAGTTCGACAAGTACGGCCGCAACCGCCTGTCCGAAGGCAAGCTGCCGGCCTGCGCGGAAATGTGTTCGACCAAGGCACTGCTCGGCGGCGACGGCGACATGGTGGCCGACATCTTCCGCAACCGCGTCCTGCGGCGCGGCAAGGGCAGCGAAGTCTGGGGCTGGGGCACCGCCTACGGCAAGGCGCCCAACGGCGAAGTCAAACCTGTTGCGGAAGGGAAGAAGTCATGATGCGCAATTTCGTCCTGATACCGGCCGCCTGCGCGGCACTGCTCGGCGGACTCGCCGGCTGCGGCGAACTCGACCAGAGCATGACGGCCGACAATACCAACCGCAGCGACGTCGCGCCCTGGCAGGGAGCCAAGAACAGCTATGTGGCGCAGGGCTGGAAGGCCGGCGACAAGGCCAGCTGGGAAAAGCAGCTGCAGACGCGCGGCCAGGCCCAGAACGAATACCTGAAGTCCAACTAGCGTGCGGCGCCGGGCGGCGATGCCAGTCATTGCCGCGATCCGGTGTTTCGCCGCTGCGTAACACCTGCCGGCGTGAGCCTCGCGCAGAAGGGAAAACATCATGAACAAATGGATAAGCGGTCTGGCCCTGTCGCTGATGCTCGGGGCCGGCATGGCGAACGCGCAGGATGCGAAGACGCCTGCCGCGGCTCCGGCCGCCACCCCCGCATCGACACCCGCTGGGCAGGCCCAGGCGCCGCTCAATGTTGAATCAATCGACATTCTCAAGCAGAACCAGGCCGAACGCAGCCTGACGCAGCCCGGCAACAATGCGCCGACCTGGCGCATCGTCAAGGAAGGCACGAACAACTATTCCAGCCTGCCCGGCCCGGAAATGGGCGTGCTGATCCAGCCCAAGGCGCAGTTCCCCGGACAGGACCGCGCCACCACCGCCGGCGAAGCCTGGCGCCAGTACCGCAACGGGCCGCTGACCCAGATCGGCGGCTGGCTGCTGATCCTGGCGGTGCTCGCGCTGGCCGCGGTGTATTTCATCAAGGGCCCGATCAAACTGAAGGGCGCCCGCACCGGCCGCCTGATCGAGCGCTTCACCTCGCTGGAGCGCATTACCCACTGGACGGTGGCGATCACTTTCCTGACGCTGGCCATTTCCGGCGTCATCATGCTGTTCGGCAAATACGTGCTGATGCCGGTGTTCGGCCACACGCTGTTCGGCTGGCTGGCCTATGCCTGCAAGAACATCCACAACTTCGTCGGCCCGCTGTTCTCGCTGTCGCTGATCGTGATGTTCGTCATCTTCGTCAAGGACAACCTGCCCAACAGTTCGGATGGCATATGGATCAGGCGCCTCGGCGGCGCCATCGGCGACGGCCATGTGAAGTCCGGCCGCTTCAATGCCGGCGAAAAGCTGTGGTTCTGGGGCGGCGTGACGCTGCTCGGTCTCATCGTCAGCGCTTCCGGCTTCGTGCTCGACATGCTGGTGCCGGGCCTGCTCTACACCCGCGGCACCATGCAAATCGCCAACGTGATCCACCTGGTGGCGGCGGTGCTGGTCTTCGCGATGTCGCTCGGCCATATCTACATGGGTTCGATCGGCACCGAGGGCGCCTATGAAGCGATGCGCCACGGCTATGTCGACGACACCTGGGCCAAGGAGCATCATGAGCTGTGGTACGAGCAGGTACAGAACGGCGAAGTGCCGCGCGTGCGCTCGACTCCGCCTGCGGGCGATGGCGCACCGGTCAAGGCAGTTTAAAGGAGGAATGCAATGAAGAAAGTTCTATCGTTGATGGCAATGCTTGCCTTGATGACGGGTTCGGCCTACGCCAAGCTTCCCGCACCTTCGCCGGAAGCCAAGGCCGCCGCCGACGCCGCCAAGGACAAGGCGGCTTGGGGCGACAAGGTTGCAGCCTATAAACTGTGCCTGTCGCAGGACAAGACCGCCGCGTATTACCAGAAGAACAAGGAAGGCGCGAAGAAGCCGACCGTGGAAACCCCGGCCTGCGCCGACCCCGGCCCTTATGTTCCGCCGGTCGCCGCTGCGGCACCTGCACCCGCGGCAGGCGCGGCGGCAACGCCTGCATCGGCATCGGGGGCAGCACCGGCAGCAACACCGGCAGCAACCCCTGCGGCGCCGGCAGCAACGACGGCACCAGCAGCAGCATCGGCAACACCGGGCGCAACTGCCAAGAAGTAATCCGCGCTTCACTGATACACTGTTTGCTGTCCCAAGCAGAAAAGCCTCCCGCATGCCACGCCGCCCTTACCTCACCAATGCCGCCGCCAATCTGACGCAGGAAGTCGAGGTGATGGACGAGCGCGGCAGGATTTCCACCATCTCCATTCCCGCCGAACGGCCGCTGACGGTCTATGTCGACAAGCGCGAGCTGGTCACGCTGATGACGCTGGGCGGCGCGCCGGAAGCGCTGACGCTCGGCTACCTGCGCAACCAGAGGCTGGTGCGTTCGGTGGAAGACATCGAATCGGTCACCGTCGACTGGGAAGTGGGCGCGGTTGCCGTGAAAACCTATACCGGCATCGCCGACATCGAGGAACGCACGTCCAAGAAAGTCGTCACCACCGGCTGCGGCCAGGGTTCGGTGTTCGGCGGCCTGATGGATGAAGTCGACCAGATCAGCCTGCCGCCGGACGCAAGGCTGCGGCAGTCGACGCTGTACAAGATCGTCGACACCATCCGCACCCAGCAGTCCATCTACAAGCAGGCCGGTTCGGTGCACGGCTGCGCGCTGTTTTCCGGCGAAGGCGAACTGCTGTATTTCGTCGAGGACGTGGGCCGCCACAATGCGGTCGATTCCATCGCCGGCCGCATGTGGCTCGATGATGTCGGCGGCAACGACAAGGTGTTCTACACCACCGGCCGGCTGACGTCGGAAATGGTGATCAAGGGCGCGCAGATGGGCATGCCCTTCCTGCTGTCGCGCTCCGGCACCACGCAGATGGGCCACATGGTGGCCGCCAAGCTCGGCATGTCGCTGCTGGCGCGCTGCACCGGCAAGCATTTCCTCGCGCTGACCGGGCGCGAACGGCTGATCATGGAGCCGCACCTGGCGGACGTATTGCGCATCGCCTGATAGCTTAAGCGCCGCCGCTCTGGCAAACTTGCCCTATTCCGTCCCGGTCCATCCCTGCCGCACCCCATGCATTTGCTCGACGCCATCCGCGATGCCTTCCTCCTGCTGCTCTCCGGCGATGCCGAGCTGTGGGGAATCATTTGGCTATCCATCAAGACCACCCTGCTTGCGCTGCTGATCGCCGCGCCGCTTGCGGTGCTGGCCGGCTACCTGATCGCCGCCCGCTCCTTCACCGGACGCCGCATCCTGATCTGGCTGGTGCAGGCGTCGATGTCGCTGCCCACCGTGCTGATCGGCCTGCTGCTGTATCTGTCGCTGTCGCGCCAGGGACCGCTGGGCGATTTCCGCTGGCTGTTTTCGCAATCCGCGATCGTGGCCGGCCAGGTGCTGATTTCCCTGCCGGTACTGACCGCCTTCACCTTGGCCGCCGTGCAGGCCGCCGACCTGCGGGTGGCGGAGACCGCCGTCACGCTCGGCGCCTCGCCATGGCGGGTGATGCGCACGGTGCTGCACGAGGTGCGCTACGGCGTGATGGCGGCGGTGATCAGCGGCTTCGGCCGCGTGATTTCGGAAGTCGGCTGCGCGATCATGGTCGGCGGCAACATCGCCGGCGAAACCCGCACCATCACCACCGCCATCGCGCTGCAGACCAGCAAGGGCGAGTTCGCGCAGGGCATCGCGCTCGGCATCGTGCTGGTGGCGATCGCGCTGGCGATCAATGCCGTCATGGTGGCGCTGCAGGGCGATCCGCGCTCGGCCCGGGGCGCGGCATGACGGCCCTGCTGGACATCGAGCGCTTGTGCAAGCGCTTCGGCGAACGCGAGCTGTTCAACATCGACCGGCTGCTCATCCACCAGGCCGCCGCCTATGTGCTGACCGGGCTCAACGGCGCCGGAAAGAGCACGCTGCTGCGGGTGCTGGCCGGGCTGGAAGCCGCCGAAGCGCAGCGCGTGAGCTTCCTCGGGGAAGAGGTGCGCCTGTCGCCCTATTCCCGCGCAATGCGCGAAGCGGTGGTTTATGTGCACCAGCATCCGGTCATGTTTTCCACCAGCGTCGCGCACAACATCGCCTTCGGGCTGGAGGCGCGCGGCCTGCCGAGGCAAGACATTGCACGGCTGGTCGAGGAAGCGATGCGATGGGCCGGGGTCGAACATCTGCGAAACAGCAAGCCGCTGACCCTGTCCGGCGGCGAAAAGCAGCGTATCGCACTGGCGCGCGCCAAGGTGCTGTCGCCGAAACTGCTGCTGCTGGATGAGCCGACGTCCAACCTCGACGGCGCCGCGCGGGAACAGGTGATCGCACTGATTCCGTCGCTGGTGCGCGGCGGCAGCAGCGTCATCATGGCCTGCCATGACCGCGACCTGATCGCGCTGCCCGGCGTGCAACGGCTGAAGCTGCGCGAAGGCCGGCTGCAGGCCCGGCAGCAACGCGTGCGCGCGGCGTGATTTGCGCTTTGGAAAATTACTCGGTGGTGCAGGCCTGCTTGCCTGCGGCTGCTCCGGAAAAAAGCTGCCGGTGCCGGCACGGAGGCCTGCACACCCTTTGATGCCGAGTGTCTCCGGTCATCAAACCATTCTTACTGCTTCTTCTCGCCTGTGGTCTCGGGCACCGAATGATTGTTCACCTGCCCGGAATGCGGCAGCGTGGACTTTTCCTGTTCCTTGGTGAGCTGGGCCGGATTGGCCTGGGTCGGCGTATTGGCGCTGCCGCTGGTGCCAGTGCCCGCGCTCGCGCCTGATGCAGCAGCCTGCGGCGCGATCGTCGCATCCGAAGCCGGCATCTGGTTGGGCGGCAGTGCGACCGACTGGCTGGCGCTGCTGGAAGAGGATGGCGTGATGGACGGTGCGCCGCTGGTGTCGGAAGTCTTGGGTTCCGGAGTTTTCTGACAGCCCGCGAGCAGCGCAAACGCCGCGCATGCGAGCAGGACACTGCTGGGTTTGTTCATGATGACCTCGCTGGGAACGATAGGGGCGTCCGGCCGCCGCGAGCGCAGCGCCGGATAAAAAAACGACATTTATACGACACGGGCGTTGGCGTTGCGTTCTCGCGGTTTGCAGGCAGTACGACCGGTATCAATATTTTGCCGTCCGTCGTCATCGTTTGATCGGGCTTATGTCGTTTTCTTGAATGCTCGCCTGGCCGGTTCAGGTTTCGCCGGGGAAAAATTACAGCAGATATGCCGCAGTCACGCGGGAACATTGTTTTCCGGCCGCCTGGTCGCAACGAATACCGCGCCGAGAATGATGACTCCTCCCGCGACCATGCCCGCCGTGGGGATCTCTCCCAGCATCAGCGCCGCCAGTGCGATGCCGTATACCGGTTCGAGATAGGTGAACATGCTGGCGGTCTGCGCGCTGACGCGGCGCATGCCGGCAATGAACAAGGTATGGGCCAGCGCCGTGCAGGCCAAGCCGAGGAAGACCAGCTGCGCCAGGCTGGAGACGGTCGCAGGCAGCATGGATGCATCGAGCAGGGGCAGCAGCGCCAGCGAAGCAATGCCATTCTGGTAGATGGAAATCTTGACCGGGTCTTCGTTCTGCACCAGCGCATGGTTGAGGAGCTGGATCACCGCGAACGACAAGCCGGATGCGATGCCCCATAGCGGACCGGCGAGGTTGGCGGCCTCATCGAGGGAGCCGGGCACCACCAGTCGGAGGCCCAGCATCAGCACCGCCACCAGGACAAAGTCGCCGTACCGTATGCGCCCGTTGCCAAACAGCGGGCCGAGCAGGATGACGAAAATCGGAAAGCAGGAAAAGGTCAGCAAGCCGACTGCCACGCTCGACAAACGAATCGACAGGAAAAAGCTGGTCCAGTGGAACGCCAGCAAAATACCGATCAGCAGGAAGCGCCATAGCTGAGCCCGGCTCGCGCGCAGCCCGATGCCCCGGATGCGCGCCCACAGCAAGAGCCCGAGCGCGGCGAGGCCGGCGCGGCCGGCCACCACCATCAGCACATCCAGCGTCATCAGCTGTCCGACGACGCCGGACAGCCCGAACAGAAAGGTGGCGATGTGAAGCTGCAGCACGGCGTAAGTCATAACGGGTGGATTCTGGATGAGTAAAAGGCGGAGAGCATTCGATCGCCCGGATTGCTTCGACCCGGGCGTGCGTAGCTTATACCAGCTCCTCGTGACTCCATGGTTTGAAGTAACGTCCGCTTCGCCTCGAACATCTGCAAGCTTCTCCTGCCCGCTTCCCGCGGCACAGGTGCACAGGTGCACAGGTGGCAATGAGGAAGGCTCAGCCTCGCTGGCTCGAGTCAATGCGCTTGTTCAATCAGGCCGGCCATCAAGCGGGTTATTCAGCCAGCTTCCAAACCTCGTTGAATAATAGGCAATATATTTATCAAATGTAAATCACTCTTG
Source organism: Noviherbaspirillum aerium (assembly GCF_008929045.1). GTDB lineage: Bacteria > Pseudomonadota > Gammaproteobacteria > Burkholderiales > Burkholderiaceae_D > Noviherbaspirillum > Noviherbaspirillum aerium. The sequence goes on from NZ_VFAH01000001.1 coordinate 239,301, forward strand.
TGATTTAATTCGTACTTAAACTACTTTGTCACGTCGCACACGCGGCCAACCTGTCGGGAACATGCATGCTGTCAAGACTGAAGAACGACTTCTCCACCTCCGCAGCCATTGCGGGGCTGATCGCCCTATTCGCCACTTATAGCGGCCCGGTACTCATCGTGGTGCAAGCGGCGCAGGCCGGTCACCTGCCGCATGAACTGCTCTCCACCTGGATCTGGGCATTGTCGATCGGTGCAGGAGTCGCCGGCTTGCTGCTGACGCTGAGGCACAGGATGCCCGTGATCGGCGCCTGGTCAACGCCGGGGGTGGCGCTGCTGATCACGGGGCTTGCGCAATATCCGTTCAGCGATGTGATCGGCTGCTTTCTGATATTAACCATCGTCGTTGCCGCACTAGGCTTGTCCGGCCTGTTCACGCGTCTCATGGCAGTGCTTCCGGCCCAACTGCTATCGGCGATGATCGCCGGCGTTCTATTTCAGTTTTGCGCGAAGATCTTCCAGTCGCTGCAGTCCTTTCCCGGCGTCGTACTTCCGGTGATTGCCGCTTATGTGGTCTGTCGCCGCTTCATTCCGCGCTACGCCGTCGCATTCGCCCTGCTAACGGGCCTCGCGTGCGCACTGCCCGGAATGCAAGTTGATCCGCAGTCGATCGACCTTCGTATCGCAGTCCCCCTGGCGACCCGCCCGACCTTTGCCCTGGATGCCCTGCTCGGACTGGGCCTGCCTTTGCTACTCCTGGGGCTGACGCAGTATGCAACCTCGATCCATATCCTGCGCCAGGCCGGCTATGACATTTCTCCCCGCTCCGTGGTCGGCGCCTGCGGATTGATCTCGATTCCGCTTTCCCTGTTCGGGTCCTGCGGCATCAATCCCGCCGCCATCGTCGGCGCCATCTGTGCCAGTTCCGAGTGCCACGAAGACCCGAGACGGCGCTACATCTCCGGCGTGGTATGCGGCGTCGGATATCTGGGTGTCGGCATCTTTGGAGCTTCAGTCGTCGCGCTGTTCGCCTTGCTGCCTCCGGGGCTGACGACCACGCTGGCGGGTCTTGCATTGCTCGGCACGCTGGTCTCAAGCCTGACCACCTCTCTTGCGGTCGAAAGCCAGCGTGAAGCATCACTGATCACGTTCATTGTCACGGTATCGGGAATGTCTTTCTTCGGGCTGGGCTCAGCGCTATGGGGATTGCTGGCCGGGGTGCTGTTTGGAGTCGTGCTGACATGGAAACCTTCGCTCGGACTGCCACGACTGAAAAACACCGAACAAGGCACCGGGAATCCGCGATAAGGCTACTGTCGCGCAAGCACCCGGACAATGCCGTCTACGCATGCGGCGCGCCCGCATGCCTGCCATGAATTCAGATCCATACAACCTGCATGCTTGACCCTACCGACAAGTACATCCTCACCGCCATCGAGGCGAATGCCCGCTTGAGCTATACGGAGCTTGCCGCGCAATGCAGCTCGACGCCGACCCGCTGCCGCCAGCGTCTGCAGCATCTTGAACAAGCAGGATACATCCTTGACTACACCACGCAGCTAGATCCGGTGAAGCTCGGCATGCCGCAGTTGATGTTCATTGAAATTACGCTGGACCGTACGCACCCTCAGGCATTTCGCCGCTTGCCGATGGCGCTCCGCGCGCTTCCTGAAGTGCTGGAATGCCACCGGGTAACCGGAAGATTCGACTTTCTGATCAAGCTGCGTGTCAGGGACCTGAGGGAATGCACTGCATTGCTCTGCGACATGATGTCTGCCTGCCCCGGTATTCAACGGACACATACGCGCGTAGTGATTGAAGAAGTCCTTTGCATGTCAAGTGCGCTGACGCAAGCCACTGCACCGCAGCCATCCTCCAGCCCTGCTGCGCCCCTTGCTCAAGTTGCATCGATCCCATGATTTCCTGCTGTGAAGCAAGCCATGCTGAAGCGGTCCGAACTTTTGCCTGCGCCGTCACTCCACCTGATTTTAAGCTTCAGGAGTGAATCATGAATCCAGCATTGAATGGCATGAATATCGCCATCCTCGTCACCGATGGCTTCGAGCAATCCGAGCTGACGGAACCGAAGAAAGCGCTGGAAGCGGAAGGTGCACTGATCAGGATCGTGTCGGACAGGTTCGACAAGGTGCAGGGCATGCATCATGACCAGCCGGGCGACCAGTTCACCGTGGACCTGCTGCTGCGGGAAGCCGATGCCAAGGCCTTCGACGCCGTGCTGCTGCCCGGCGGCAAGGTCAATGCGGCGGCATTGCGCGAGATGGGCGAAGCGCAGCGCTTCGTGCAGAACATCGATGAAGACAACAAGCCGATCGCGGTGATCTGCCATGGCGGATGGCTGCTGGTGTCGGCCGGCCTGGTCGAGGGCCGCACGATGACCAGCTTTCCCGCGCTGGAGCAGGATATCCGCAGCGCGGGCGGCAACTGGGTGGATCAGGAAGCCGTGGTCGACGGCAATCTGATCAGCAGCCGTACCCCGGAGGACATTCCGGCATTCAACGAGAAGATGGTGGAAGTCATCGCCGAACGCATGCGGGCCAAGCTGCGCGGCACCCCCGACGAACATGCGGTGGGCCTCGGCAGCAGCTGAGCGCGTTGCGCGTCAATGTTGAAACAAACCGCGGCGCCGGTTCATGCAGCTGCCGCCGCGACAATCTTTTCCGGCTCGCATCATGGCCCGGACGAATGCAAGCGCAGCGCGTCCGCACCCGATGTCCATTCCGTATCAGTTGCGTGCATACGAGAGATGAAATCCCTCCAGCCCTTCGATCTGCGACATGTCGTTCGCCAGTTCGCTGATCGGCGCGCCGCTGGAGCGGTTGAAGGCCACCGCCACGAAATGCCACTCGGTCTTGCCGTTCTGCACGGCGATTGAAATCGAGCCGCGGGCAATTTCATATCCTCGCCTTAACGCCGCTTCCTGCAATTTCAATTCACTTGGCGCGGCGCCTTCGCGAAAGCGCATCACGATGGCGATCGCATGGCGCGACGGCAGCCGGCTGGCCAGCTTCGGCACGCCGGCCATGCAGAACGCCGACATCAAGGCCAGCAGCATCGCCGACAGGTAGAATCCGACGCCGACCAGCACGCCGATGACCGACGTTGCCCAGATGGAAGCGGCGGTGGTAAGGCCGCTGATGTTGAAGCCTTCCTTCATGATCACGCCGGCGCCGAGAAAACCGATGCCGGTGACGATGCCCTGAATGACCCGCGTCGGATCGGCGCCCAGCCCGAACACTTCCTGCCCGCCATACCAGGCGCCGGGGTAACCCGCGATCACCGTCAGCGCCGCCGAGCCCATGCACACCAGGCCATAGGTGCGCATGCCGGCCGCCCGCCCCCGATACGAGCGTTCGTAACCGACCAGCAGCCCCAGCAGCAGCGCGCCGAACAGGCTGAAGAAGACAATCAGATTGGTTGCCACCACCGGGCCCGACCAGAAGGCGGCCAGCATCTCGGCGGAAGGCAGATCGGCGGACAGTTCAAGCATGCAAGGAGAAATGCAGGAGACGGCAAGCCAAGGGCGGGAAGGCAGGATGCTTCATCGTCGTCATGCCTGGAAGCGCCGCAAGCCGTCGAGATCGAGGATGTGAATGCCGCCGTAATCCACCCGCAGCAAGCCTTCCTTTTCCAGCACCTGCAGCGCCTGGTTGACGCGCTGGCGCGATGCGCCGGAAAGATAGCCGATCTCTTCCTGCGAGATCTGCAGCAGCGGATTGGCGCCGGGATACAGATGGGTATTGAACATCGCCGCCAGGCAGCGGGCCACGCGCGAATCGACATCGAGCAGGCGGTCGAATTCGACCATGCCGATGAACTGGCCGAGGCGCTCGTTGAGCTGCATCAACAGGAAGTGGGTGAACGGCAGACTGGTGTCGAGCAGCCACTGGAAGGTGGCGGCAGGCATGCGGGCGATGCGGCTGTCGCGCAGGGCCGTCACGTCATATTTGCGCGGCTCCTTCTTCAGCAGCGATCCCTCGCCGAACCAGGCGCCGGCCTGCATGCCGGTGAAGGTGATCGATTTTCCCTCGGCCGACAGGTTGGTCATCTTGGCCAGGCCTTCGATGATGCCCAGCCAGGCATCGACCGGCTCGCCCTTGCGGCAGACATAGCCGCCCTTGGGCACGAAGGTTTCCACCGTCTCCGCTTCCACCCGCGCCATCTGCTCGGGCGTCAATCCCTTCGCCCAGATCGACTGGCGCAGCACATCCCTGAGCTGGGGCTGCGACTGGGGCTTGGGCGGATTCATGGTGCGTTGCATCAACGATAGTCTTGTGATCGAATGAAGATTGTCGGTCGGATGACAGCGCACAGACATTCATCTGTCTAGTATGCTGACAACAAAAGAATACAAACAACGGAGACATTGTAAGCCGACTTGCCCCGCGCATGTACAGTGCGGCAAGCCAGCCTGCATCGCCTGGGCAGTATCGACTGCCACCCGGCCTCGGCCGGCGCTCCGACCTCCAATGCTTCATGACGGTGATACCTGTTATCAGAGAGCGAGTGGGACAATGGTAGAGATGATCAAGACGGGCGGAAGCACTTTCCCCCGCATGCTGCTGCAACACGGCCAGACCCGCGCGGACCGGCCGGCCTTCCGTGAAAAGGACCTCGGCATCTGGCAAAGCTGGAACTGGTCGCAGGTGGTCGATGAAGTGCGCGCCTTTGCCTGCGGCCTGGCCGCAATGGGTTTCAAGCGGGGAATGAACCTGGCCATCGTCGGCGACAACCGGCCCCGCCTCTACTGGTCGATGATCGCCGCGCAATGCCTGGGCGGCGTCGCGGTGCCGCTGTACCAGGATGCGCGCGCGGTCGACATGGCCTTCGTGCTGCAGGATGCGGAAGTCGCCTTCGCGGTGGCCGAAGACCAGGAGCAGGTCGACAAGCTGTTCGAGATCAAGGACGACCTGCCCGCCGGCAGCATGCTGCTGCAGCACATCATCTATGACGATGACCGCGGCATGCGCCACTACCAGCAGCCGGAACTCTCCTTCTTCGAAAAGGTGCAGCAGATCGGACGCGAATTCGACCGCGCCCATCCCGACTTTTTCATGAATGAAATCAATGCCGGCGACGAAGACGACGTTGCGGTGATGCTCTATACCTCCGGCACCACCGGCAAGCCGAAAGGCGTGTGCCAGACGCATGCTTCCTTCATCACGGCGGCCAAAGGCAGCATCGAGTTCGACGCCCTGACGCCGGACGAGGACATTCTTTCCTACCTGCCGATGGCCTGGGTCGGCGACCATCTGTTTTCCTTCGCGCAGGCCATCGTGGCCGGCTATACGGTGAACTGCCCGGAGTCCGGCGAGACGGTGCTCAACGACCTGCGCGAGATCGGGCCCACCTATTACTTCGCGCCGCCGCGCATCTTCGAAAACATGCTGACCACGGTCATGATCCGCATGGAAGACGCCGGCGCCGTCAAGCGCAAGATCTTTCATCATTACATGGAAGTCGCGCGCCGCGTCGGCGCCGACATCCTCGACGGCAAGCCGGTCGGCGCGATGGATCGCTTCCAGTATGCAATGGGCGAGATGCTGGTCTACGGTCCGCTGAAGAATGTGCTCGGCCTGTCACGGGTGCGGGTGGCCTACACCGCGGGCGCGGCGATCGGCCCCGACCTGTTCCGCTTCTACCGCTCGATCGGCATCAACCTCAAGCAGCTGTACGGCTCGACCGAAACCTGCGCCTATGTCTGCCTGCAGCCGAACGGCAACATCAAGTTCGACAGCGTCGGCCTGCCGGCGCCGGGCGTCGAGGTCAAGCTCGCGCCCAACGGCGAAGTGCTGGTGAAGTCGGCCGCGCTGCTCAAGGAATACTACAAGCGGCCGGACGCGACCGCGGAAGTGATCGACAGCGACGGCTATTTCCATACCGGCGACGCCGGCCTGTTCGACGAGGAAGGCCACCTGAAGATCATCGACCGCGCCGCCGATGTCGGCCGCATGAACAGCGGCGCGATGTTCGCGCCCAACTACATCGAGAACAAGCTGAAGTTCTTCCCCTTCATCAAGGAAGCGGTGGCCTTCGGCAACCAGCGCGACATGGTGTGCGCGTTCATCAACATCGATCTCGATGCGGTCGGCAACTGGGCCGAGCGGCGCGGCATCGCCTACTCGGGCTATACCGACCTGGCCGGCAAGCATGAGACCTACGACCTGATTGCCGAGTGCGTGGAAAAGGTCAACGCCGACCTCGCTTCCGAACCGATGATGGCGGATACCCAGATCCATCGTTTCCTGGTGCTGCACAAGGAACTCGATGCCGACGACGACGAACTGACCCGCACGCGCAAGGTGCGCCGCCGCTTCGTCGCCGAGAAATACAAGGTGCTGATCGATGCGCTGTACGGCGGCAGGACCACGCAGTACATCGAGACGCAGGTGAAGTTCGAGGATGGCCGCGAAGGCATGGTGGCGGCCGACCTGCGCATCGTCGACGTGAAGACGTTTTCCACTCTGAAGAAGGCGGCCTGAGATGAACAGCACACGCAAGATCGGCGACGTCATTCTTGACCTGAAGAACATCTCGCTGTCCTTCGGCGGCGTCAAGGCGCTGACCGACATTTCCTTCGATGTGCGCGAGCACGAGATCCGCTCCATCATCGGCCCCAACGGCGCCGGCAAGAGCTCGATGCTCAACGTGATCAACGGCGTCTACCGTCCGCAGCAGGGCGTGATCACTTATCGCGGCCAGCAGCGCCGCGACATGAACACTTATGCGGCGGCCAAGAGCGGCATCGCCCGCACCTTCCAGAACATCGCGCTGTTCAAGGGCATGTCGGTGCTCGACAACATCATGACCGGCCGCAACCTGAAGATGCAGACCAACTTCCTGCTGCAGGCGCTGTACTGGGGACCGGCGCAGAAGGAAGAGATCGAGCACCGCAGGAAGGTCGAGGAAATCATCGACTTCCTGGAAATCCAGCACATCCGCAAGACGCCGGTCAGCCGCCTGCCCTACGGCTTGCAGAAGCGCGTCGAACTCGGCCGCGCGCTGGCGGCGGAACCCTCGATCCTGCTGCTCGACGAGCCGATGGCCGGCATGAACGTGGAAGAGAAGCAGGACATGTGCCGCTTCATCCTCGACGTCAACGACCAGTTCGGCACCACCATCGTGCTGATCGAACACGACATGGGCGTGGTGATGGATATTTCCGACCGCGTGGTGGTGCTCGACTACGGCAAGAAGATCGGCGACGGCACGCCGGAGGAAGTGCGCAAGAACGAAGATGTGATCGCGGCCTACCTGGGCACCGCGCATTGATGGCTGATGGTTGATGGCTGATCATTGATCGCATACGGCGGCTGGCACTTACACAAGAGACAAGAGAAGAGAGACGAGGGACGGCATCATGGGTTTTTTCATTGAAACATTATTCGGCGGGCTGATGGCCGGCATGCTCTACGCGCTGGTGGCGCTGGGCTTCGTGCTGATCTTCAAGGCATCCGGCGTGTTCAACTTCGCGCAGGGCGCGATGGTGCTGTTCGCGGCGCTGGCGATGGCGCGCTTTTCGGAATGGCTGCCGCAGTGGCTGGGTTTCAGCAATGCCTTCGTCGCCAATGCGCTGGCGCTGATCGTCTCGATCGCGATCATGATCGTGGTGGCCTGGCTGATCGAGCGCTTCGCGCTGCGCAAGCTGGTGAACCAGGAGCCGATCGCCCTGCTGATGGCTACGCTCGGCATCGGCTACTTCATGGACGGCGCCGGCCAGCTGCTGTTCGGCAGCGCCACCTACAAGATCGATGTCGGCATGCCGAAGGATCCGATGATGCTGTTCGAGAACACCTTCGAAGGCGGCCTCCTGATCAGCAAGGAAGACTTGTATGCGGCGGTGATCGCCGCCGCCCTGGTCGCCGCGCTGTCGATCTTCTTCCAGAAGACCGCGACCGGCCGCGCGCTGCGCGCGGTGGCCGACGACCACCAGGCGGCGCAGTCGATCGGCATTCCGCTGTCGCGCATCTGGGTCATCGTCTGGTCGGTGGGCGGCATCGTCGCGCTGGTGGCCGGCATCATCTGGGGCTCCAAGCTGGGCGTGCAGTTCTCGATCTCGCAGGTGGCATTGAAGGCGCTGCCGGTGGTGATCCTCGGCGGCCTGACCTCGGTGCCGGGCGCGATCATCGGCGGGCTGATCATCGGGGCGGGCGAAAAATTGTCGGAAGTGTATCTGGGGCCGTTCTTCGGCGGCGGCATCGAAAACTGGTTTGCCTATGTGCTGGCGCTGGGTTTCCTGCTGGTGCGTCCGCAGGGCTTGTTCGGCGACAAGATCATTGATCGGGTTTGAGTTTTCCCCCTCTCCCGCAAGCGGGAGTGGGCTGGGGGTGAAGGGGATGGCCAAGACAGCAGCAGGTTTTGCTACTCCCCTCATCCCCGACCCTTCTCCCGCCTGCGGGAGAAGGGGGCCAAGCGGTGACAGCGAGACCTCATGAGATTCTCATTCATTGCTTAGCCAACCAGGCAGCAACAAATATCACCGGGACCACCCGGCACACTGGAGACAGCATCATGTTTTACCGCGAAAACGGTCAGTTCAAAACCAGCTATCTCACCGACCAGCAGATCTTCCCGGTCTCGCAGGATCGCCTTGCGATGTGGCTGCTGCTCATCATCGGCTTCGTCGTGCTGCCGGCCTTCGCCAGCGATTATTTCTTCCGCGCGGTGATGATTCCCTTCCTGGTGCTGTCGCTGGCGGCCATCGGGCTCAACATCCTGGTCGGCTACTGCGGCCAGATCTCGCTCGGCACCGGCGCCTTCATGGCCATCGGCGCCTACGCGGCCTTCAACCTGCATGCGCGCTTTCCCGGCATGCCGCTGCTGGCGTCCCTGATCGGCGGCGGCCTGTTCGCGACGGTGTTCGGCGTGTTCTTCGGCATTCCCAGCCTGCGCATCCGCGGCCTGTATCTGGCGGTGGCGACGCTGGCCGCGCAATTCTTCACCGACTGGTTCACCAACCGCGTCGCCTGGGTCACCAACAATTCCTCGTCCGGCTCGGTCAGCGTCGGCACATTGAACTTCCTCGGCATCACGCTGGATACGCCGATGGAGAAATATGTCTTCTGCCTGAGCGTGGTGCTGGTGTTCGCCCTGCTGGCCAAGAACCTGGTGCGCAGCGCCATCGGCCGTGAATGGATGGCGATCCGCGACATGGACGTGGCGGCGGCGGTGATCGGCATCCGCCCGGTATTCGCCAAGCTGTCGGCGTTCGCGGTGAGCTCCTTCATCATCGGCGTGGCCGGCGCGCTGTGGGGCTTCATCCACCTCGGCGCCTGGGAGCCGGCGGCGTTTTCGATCGACAAGTCGTTCCAGCTGCTGTTCATGGTGATCATCGGCGGGCTGGGATCGATCGTCGGCAGCTTCTTCGGCGCGGCCTTCATGGTGCTGCTGCCGCTGCTGCTCAATTACGTGCCGCACTGGCTCGGGCTGCCGCTGTCGACCGCCACCGCTTCGCATCTCGAGCATATGATCTTCGGTGCGCTGATCGTGTTTTTCCTGATCGTCGAACCGCACGGCCTGGCACGTTTGTGGCAGACCGCCCGGCAGAAGCTGCGGGTGTGGCCGTTCCCGCATTGAGCAAGCTTGTAATCCCTCCGCCCTGAAGGGGAGGGAATGGAAGACAAGTTTCATCACGTACCCGAAAAGTACGCCAACAACAAGGAGACCAACATGAAGTTGAAGCACATCGCTGCCACCGCCGCCATTGCCGTCGCAGGCTTGTCGGCACTGACCACCACGTCGCTGTCCTATGCGCAGAATGCGGAACAGTTCATCCCGCTCCTGGTGTACCGCACCGGTCAGTTCGCGCCGCTGGGCATTCCCTGGGCCAACGGCAAGCAGGACTACCTGAAGCTGATCAATGCGCGCGACGGCGGCGTCAACGGCGTCAAGCTGGTGTACGAGGAATGCGAAACCGCCTATGACGCGGCGAAAGGCGTCGAATGCTACGAGCGCCTGAAGGGGCGCGGCACCGGCGCGGCCGGCTTCGATCCGCAGTCGACCGGCATCACCTTCGCGGTGACCGACAAGGCCTATGCCGACAAGATGCCGATCGAGACGCTGGGCTACGGCCTGTCGCAGTCGGTGGACGGCACCGTGTTCGAATGGAACTTCCCGCTGCTGGGCACCTACTGGACCGCGGCCGACGTGATGATCCAGGACATCCTGAAAAAGGAAAAGGGCAACCTGAAGGGCAAGAAGATCGCGCTGGTCTATCACGACTCGCCTTACGGCAAGGAACCGATTCCCCTGCTGCAGAAGCGCGCCGCCAAGGACGGCTTCACGCTGAGCCTGCTGCCGGTCACGCCGCCGGGCGTGGAGCAGAAATCGACCTGGCTGCAGATCCGCCAGCAGCGTCCCGACTATGTGCTGCTGTGGAGCGCGGGCGTGATGACGCCGGCGGCGATCCGCGAGGCGCAGGCGACAGGCTTCGCGCGCGACAAGATGTATGCGATCTGGTGGGCAGGCTCCGATCATGACGTGAAAGACATCGGCGACGGCGCCAAGGGCTACAACGCCATCACCATCCACAACAGCGCCGCCCGCGACAAGGTGCATGAGGACCTGAAGAAGCTGGTCTACGACAAGGGCCAGGGCACCGCGTCCGATGCCGGCGAGATCGGCACGCTGGCGCATACCCGCGGCATGATGATTTCGATGATGCAGGTCGAGGCGATCCGCACCGCGCAGGAAAAATACGGCAAGGGCAAGCCGCTGACGCCGGAGCAGGTGCGCTGGGGCTTCGAGAACCTGAACCTGACCGCCGACCGCCTGAAGACGCTGGGTTTCAGCGAAATCATGCGCCCGGTACAGACGTCCTGCAGCAACCACATGGGCGCCGACTGGGCGCGCATCGTGCAGTGGGACGGCGCCAAGTGGAAGATCACTTCCGACTGGTACCAGGCCGACAAGTCGCTCATCGATCCGCTGGTCAAGGAGTATGCAGAGAAGTATGCGAAGGAAAAGAACGTCAAGCCGCGCAGCTGCTGATGCATTGCTGATGCGCAGTTGACGCGCAGTTGATGTTTGCCGCGGGGGCGGCCGATGAAGCCGCCCCCGCGGAATCCCCACCGGTTCAACGATCAAGCAACAAGGAAATCCTATGCCGTCCGCCGTGCTGTCCGCCGCGCCTTCCGTCGCTCCCGCCCAGGCTGCGCAGGTCGCCAACCTGCTGGAAGTCAATGGCATCGAAGTCATCTACAACCATGTGATCCTGGTGCTCAAGGGCGTGTCGCTGAACGTGCCCGAGGGCCGCATCGTCGCCCTGCTCGGCGGCAACGGCGCCGGCAAAACCACGACGCTGCGCGCGGTGTCGAACCTGCTGCGCGGCGAACGCGGCGAAGTCACCAAGGGCATGATCCAGCTGCGCGGCGAGCGCATCGAAAATCTCTCTCCCGCCGACCTGGTGCAGCGCGGCGTGGTGCAGGTGATGGAAGGCCGGCACTGCTTCGCCCACCTGACCATTGAAGAGAATCTGCTCACCGGCGCCTACACGCTGAAGAACAAGGGCGATATCTCCGCCAACCTGGACAAGGTGTACAGCTACTTCCCGCGCCTGAAGACGCGCCGCACCTCGCAGGCCGCCTACACCTCCGGCGGCGAACAGCAGATGTGCGCGATCGGCCGCGCATTGATGACCAATCCGCGCATGGTGCTGCTCGACGAGCCGTCGATGGGACTGGCGCCGCGCATCGTCGAGGAAGTGTTCGACATCGTGCAGGACCTGAACCAGAAGGAAAAGGTCACCTTCCTGCTGGCCGAACAGAACACCAACATGGCGCTGAAATATGCCGACTACGGCTACATCATGGAAAGCGGCCGCATCGTGATGGACGGCAGCGCCAAGGATCTCGCCAGCAATGAAGACGTCAAGGAGTTCTATCTCGGCGTCGGCGGCGAGGAGCGCAAGAGCTTCAGGGATGTGAAGAGCTACAAGCGGCGCAAGCGCTGGCTGGCCTGAGCGCGACCGCGGTCGCAGGCGCGCGGAAGAGCCGCGCCATGGCATCGCTTTGTCCGTCGAAACCATTTATTGCAACAGCAGGCACCCCATGTCCGACTATTTCGATTCCCTGGAAACGCGCGATCCGCAGGAGCGCGAACGCAGCCTGATGCAGGCGCTGCCGCAATTGATCAGCCGTGCGCAGCGCGCGCCGGGCTGGGCGCGCATCCTCTCCGGCGTGAATGCCAGCGACATCAGCTCGCGCGCGGCGCTGGCGCAATTGCCGGTCACCCGCAAGTCCGATCTGAAGGATCTGCAGCAGGCCGATGCCCCCTTCGGCGGCCTGACCACGACGCCCACGCCGCAATTGCGCAGGCTGTTCATGTCGCCCGGCCCCATCTTCGATCCGGAAGGACAGGGACAGGACTGGTGGCGCTTCGCGCGGCCGTTCACCGCGCTCGGCCTGCGCGCGGGACATGTGCTGCAGAATTGCTTTTCCTATCACTTCACGCCGGCGGCCTTCATGGCCGAGGGCGGCGCGGCGAAGCTGGGATGCCCGATCATTCCGACCGGCATCGGCCAGACCGAAATGCAGGTGCAGGCGATGTCGGCATTAAAGCCCGATGCCTATGTCGGCACGCCGTCCTTCCTGAAGATCATCATCGAGAAGGCGCGCGAGATGGGCGCCGACATCAGCAGCGTGCAGCGCGCGCTGGTCGGCGCGGAAGCCTTGCCGCCCTCATTGCGCAAGTGGCTGCAGGACAATGGCGTGCCGCATGTGCTGCAGATGTACGGCTCGGCCGACATCGGCAATATCGCCTATGAAACCGAGACCGGCGGCCAGGTCAATCCCGGCATGGTGCTCGATGAAGACCTGCTGCTGGAAATCGTGCGCCCCGGCACCGGCGATCCGGTGGCGGAGGGCGAAGTCGGCGAAGTGGTGATCACTTCCTTCAATCCCGATTACCCGCTGATCCGCTTCGGCACCGGCGACATGTCGGCGGTGCTGCCGGGCGTCTCGCCCTGCGGACGGACCAATACCCGCATCAAGGGCTGGATGGGGCGCGCCGACCAGACCACCAAGGTGCGCGCGATGTTCGTGCATCCCTCGCAGGTGGCGGAAGTCATGAAGCGCCATCCGCAAATCGTGAAGGCGCGCCTGGTGGTCAGCGGCGAGATGGCCAACGATGTGATGACCCTGCATTGCGAAGTGGATCAGGCCGATGGGGTTGCGGCGGATGCGGTCGTGGATTCGATCCGGGAGGTGACGAAGCTGCGCGGCGAGGTGCGTTTCGTTGCGCGCGGCGAGCTGCCGAATGACGGCAAGGTGATCGAAGATGCGCGCAAGTATGAATAGGCCCGGCCAGGCTTGACGGTCGTTCAATAAAAGCGCCGCTGCGGCATTGCTGGCCGCAGCGGCGCTTTGTCTTTGTCCTTGCCTTGCCTTACCGCATCCGCAGGGATCAGAAATCCTTCTTCACGACTTTGTCGGGCGACTTGCCCGGACGGTCGTTAACCACTTCATCGACGCCGCCGGTTTCGCGCAGGTCGGTATCGACCTGTCCATTCTGCAAGTCCTGGTAGGCTTGCTTCATGTCATCACGCACGTTGTCGTCGTAGTTGTCGTTGGATTCGTCGCGCTCGTGCGGCATGCGCGGCGTCGAGCCTTCCTTGTACGGCCGCTGTGTGGAAATCTGGTGTTGCTTGAGTGTCCTGTCCATCGCTCCCTCGCTTGATTGAGAAATAACTATCGGGAAAACTGTTCGAGGGCAGCGACGGGGAAAGATTCCCTCCAGATGGAAATCAGGCAACAAGGATCAATCAGGACTCTTCAGGACCCTCGACGATGTACAGCCTGCCGACGGAGTTGGCTTGCCGGATTGGCAATGCCTTCTGGTATTCCGGCGAGTTGTACCAGCGTTGGGCCGCTTCCAGCGACGGGAATTCCTGGATCACGGTGCGCCAGCCGGCGTTGTGGATCTCATCCTCGCCTTCGAGCTGGATGCGCTGGCCGCCGCGCACCAGGAACTTGCCGCCGTACTGCGCCGCTGCGGCGGTCGACTGGGTGCGGTAAGCTTCATAGTCCTGCGGATTGGTCACTTGTATTTCTGCTACGACATAGGCTTTCTTCATTGACAAGCTCCTTTGTTTCAACAAGGTCATCATCTTGCCACATTGCCTGCTGCGGCATATGATGGCCGCCCGCGGCGCATGGCGGTTCTGCAGCGCCGACATATTTTCATCTTGTACCGAGGTCCGGCGCCATGCCTTATATCGATTCCGAATTCCACCGTGACAAAGCCCGTTCGCTGCTCAAGGATGCCGAACTGATTTTCGACGAAGCCGCCGTGCAGCGCGCGGTCGATGATATTGCGGGCAAGCTGAACCAGCGTTTCGACTCCGATGAAGGCGCGCCGTTTCCGCTGGTGCTCGGCGTGATGGGCGGCGCGGTCGTATTCTGCGGCCAGCTGCTGACGCGCCTGACCTTTCCGCTCGAATTCGACTATATGCACGTGACCCGCTACGGCAGCAAGGACCAGGGCGGCAAGATCGAGTGGAAAGTCATTCCGCGCTCGAATGTCGAAGGCCGCACCGTGATCGTGCTCGATGACATTCTCGACGAAGGCGAGACGCTGGCGCATGTGAAGGAACGCCTGTTCGAGATGGGCGCGGCGGAGGTGATTCTTGCGGTGTTCGCGGACAAGAATATCGGCAAGGCCAAGCCTGTGACGGCGGACTATATCGGGTTGACGCTGCCGAACAAGTTCGTGGTGGGGTATGGGATGGATGCTTACGGGTACTGGCGGAATTTGCCGGGGATCTGGGCGATCAGGACCGAGAGTTCGAATCCTGCGTGATCAAACGATGGTACAAGCCTTCGCGCCTGCATTCTTTTCCCTTCTTTTCAGGGCGCCCGGCGTAAAAAGAACCGTTGAATGCGACTGATAGCTTAGGTTCTCCGTTGATGCTTGCCGGGTCTGGCCCCGGCGGGCCACCTACTTTTTTGCTTCGCCAAAAAAGTAGGCAAAAAAGGCGACACCCCTATCGCCGCCCCTGCGGGGTTCCCAAACGTGTTCAGCGTAAAGCGGGAAGCGCAGAAACTCGCCTTCGGCTCAGACAGTCTGCGCTTCTCAATCCGCTTTACACTGAACACGTTTGGCGTCGTTAGAGGGGAATTCACAGCCTCTATACGCTGGCCTGGTCAGGACTATTTGTCGGAACAATCCCTGTTATTCAGGTAGTGCAGGCCTCCGTGCCTGCACCCACACCGGCGGTCCGAAGCACCGATTCCTAACGCTCAAACCCTAACCCGCAGCTTCGCCGCCGCATACTCCGCCTTCAGCTTCTCCATCACCTCCGGCACCGTCATCACCGCGTCCATCAGGCCCACGCCCTGCCCCGCGCCCCAGATATCGCGCCAGGCCTTGGCCTTGCTGCCGCCGCCGGAGCCGAAATTCATCACCGTCTTGTCGGCCTGCGGCAGATTGTCCGGGTCGAGGCCGGCGGCCACGATCGACTTCTTGAGGTAGTTGCCGTGCACGCCGGTGAACAGGTTGGTGTACACCACGTCGGCGGCGGTCGATTCCACGATGGCCTGGCGGTAGGCCTCATCCACATTCGATTCCTTCGTCGCCAGCCAGCGCGAGCCGATGTAGGCGAAGTCCGCGCCCATGGCCTGTGCGGCGAGGACGGCGTCGCCGGTGGCGATCGAACCCGACAAGGCAATCGGTCCCTTGAAGAACTTGCGCACCTCGCCCACCAGCGCGAACGGCGACAGCGCGCCCGCATGGCCGCCGGCGCCGGCCGCGACCAGGATCAGGCCGTCGACGCCGGCTTCCAGCGCCTTCTGCGCATGACGGATCGAGATCACGTCGTGCAGCACGATGCCGCCGTAGCTGTGGATCGCATCCAGCATTTCCTTCGGCGGCGCGCGCAGGCTGGAAATGATGATCGGAATCCGGTGCTTGACGCACACCTCGACATCATGCGCGAGGCGGTCGTTGGACTGGTGCACGATCTGGTTGACGGCGATCGGACCGATCTTGGCGCCGGGATTGGCCTGGCGGAATTCCTCGAGTTCGGCCTGGATTTCGGTCAGCCAGGTATCGAGCAGTTCGGCGGGACGCGCGTTGAGCGCGGGAAAGGAACCGACGATGCCGGCCTTGCACTGCGCCGTGACCAGCGCCGGTCCGCTGGCGATGAACATGGGTGAGGCGATGACCGGCAGGCTGAGGTTTTGCAATACGGCCGGCAAATGACTGTTGCTCATGGATTCTCCTTGGCGAATCCTGCCTGCAGGACAGGCAGATGGAATGATGAAAGGCGCTTGTCAACGGAATCGATTGTTCCCGCGATTGCGTTTGATTGCGTTTTCTGGAATTCTGTTTATGATGTTATCAGAAAAAACAATGTTATTTACAAGCTTCGTTCGAGCATGAAATCTAAAAAAACACCGGTCGTCGATTTTCGCCAGGCGCAGGAAGACCTGCGCGGCACCTTGCGCCAGGGCATGCTGGATGCGGCCACGCGCCTGCTTACCGAGGAAGGGCCGGCGGCATTGACGGTGCGCCGCGTGGCCGACGCGGTGAACTGCTCGACCACGCTGCTGTATTCGCTGTTCGGCGGCAAGGATGGCCTGGCCAATGAGCTGTATCTCGAAGGCTTCGCGCGGCTCAAGGCGGCATTCGCCGACGCGGCTGCGCAGGCCACGAAGAAGAAAGCCTCGCAGCAAGGCCTGGAGCCGCTGCTGCTGCATGCGAAGGTGTATCACGAATATGCGAAGCGCAATCCCAGCTATTACATGGTGATGTTCGGCGACGCCATCGCCGGCTTCGTGCCGCCGGTCGAATCGCGCAACCAGGCCTGGGAATCATTGGCGGCGCTGATCGAGACCTTCGAGCGGGTGATGGACAGCGGCGCGTTGCCGAAGTCCGATCCGATTGCTGCGGCAAGACTGCTGTGGGCGGCGATGCACGGGGCGGTGAGCCTGGAGCTGAAGGGGTATTACCTGAAGACGGAGCGGGCGGATGAGTTGTTCAATGCGGCGGTGAATGCGGTGTTGAGGTCGTTGCGGGTTGCGGGTGATTGAGGCTGGGCGGTCTCGCGGGCGCCCTCACCCCCAGTCCATTCCCACGAACTGGCTTGCAAGCCAGTTCGGCTAGGGCAGCGCAAACCAGTGGTTTGCAAAACCCTGCCTCCGCCCCGCTTGCGGGAGAGGGGAGCCAACTGCCAGCGAATAATTCGGACTTGGCTTGCGCATAGAGGCTGTTGGATTTCTCCGCTTGCGAGCAGCCGAAAAAGCATGGATTGAAGCGGATCAGAAGTGAAACTTGTCTGAGCCCGCAGGGCGAGTTTGTTTCACTTCCCGCTTCGGCCCGCATTTTTTCGGGCACCCCGAAGGGGCTGCATGCCCGCGGTCGCCTTTCTTTGCCTACTTTCTTTGGCGAAGCAAAGAAAGTAGGTGGCCCGCCGGGGCCAGTCCCGGCAAGGCTCCACGGAGAGCCAAACGCATTGCATCACCGAAGAGAAATAAAGAGAGATACCGAAAAAACCAGGAGACATACGATGAATTACACCACCCTCACCCTAACCATCACCAACAAGATCGCCCACCTCACCCTCAACCGCCCCGCCACCCTCAACACCATGCACCCCGTGCTGTGGCGCGAACTCACCCACGCCCTCGCCACACTGCAAAGAGAAGCCCCCGCCCGCGCCCTGATCATCTCGTCAACAGGCAAGCACTTCACCGCCGGCATGGCGCTCGACGTCTTCGGCGCCGACAGCGGCATCTCGCTCAACGACACCAGCGCCGCCGGCCGCGCCAACATCGTGCCGCAGCTGGCCGACATGCAGCAAGCCTTCAACCAGATCGAGCAATTGCGCATGCCGGTGATTGCCGCCATCCAGGGCGGCTGCATCGGCGGCGGCGTCGACATGGTGTCGGCGTGCGACATCCGCCTCGCCACCAGCGACGCCTTCTTCTGCATCCAGGAAATCAACATCGGCATGACCGCCGACCTCGGCACGCTGCAGCGCCTGCCGAAGCTGATCCCTGAAGGCATCGTGCATGAACTCGCCTACACCGGCCGCCGCCTGCCGGCGCAGCGGGCGCTCGCCGTCGGCCTGGTCAATGAACTGTTCGAGTCGCAGGACAGCATGATCGAGGCAGCCATGCAGATGGCCAGGGAGATCGCGGAAAAACCGCCGGTCGCCATCTGGGGCAGCAAGCAGGCGATCCATTACGCGCGCGACCATTCCACCCACGATGCCCTGCAGCAGATGGGCTGGCTGCAGTCGGGCATCTGGCAGACCGGCAACCTGGTGGAAGCCTTCACCGCGAAGCAGCAGGGCCGCGCTGCGCAGTTCGACGATCTTGCGCCGCTGCATTCCTTCGCGGAAGGCAAGTATGAATTGAAGTAGGCCTCACCGCGCGAAGCCTGGCTTCGCATCCCTGAACCACGACACACATGCACAGGAGACCATCATGTTTCAACCCAAGCTGATGCAGGGCAAACGCATTCTCGTCACCGGCGGCGGCACCGGCCTCGGCCGCGCCATGGCGGAAAAATATCTGTCGCTCGGCGCCGACATCTACATCTGCGGACGCCGCAAGCAGGTCTGCGACGACACCGCGAAGGAATTGATGGCGGCCCACGGCGGCTCGGTGAAAACCTTCGGCATCGATATCCGCGACGCGGCGGCGGTCGATGACATGATCGAGCAGATCTTCGCCGACGGGCCGCTGACCGGCCTGGTCAACAATGCGGCAGGCAATTTCATCTCGCCGACTTCCGCACTGTCGCCGCGCGGCTTCGATGCGATTGCCAACATCGTCATGCACGGCACCTTCTATGTCACCCATGCGGTCGGCCGGCGCTGGGTGGAGATGGCGGCCAAGGGCCAGTGGAAGCCGGAAGACGGCTATCGCAGCGTGGTGTCGATCATCGTCACCTGGGTGCTGAACGGCGGCCCCTTCGTGGTGCCTTCATCGATGAGCAAGGCGGCCATTCATGCAATGACGATGTCGCTGGCGACCGAATGGGCGCAGTACGGCATCCGCCTCAATGCGATCGGCCCGGGCGAGATTCCGACGGAAGGCATGAGCAAGCGCCTGAATCCGGGAGAGGAACCGGGCGCGCGTTCGGCGGCGGTCAATCCGATGGGACGCGCCGGCAAGATGGAGGAACTGCAGAATCTGGCGACCTTCCTGATGAGCGACGGCTGCGACTGGCTGACCGGCCAGGCGATCATGATGGATGGCGGCAACCACCTCGCCACCGGCGGCAATTTCTACGGCCTGCGCAGCTGGAGCGAGCAGCAGTGGAAGGAAGCGCGCGACCGCATCGAGGCGCAGAACAAGAAGGACCGCGAGCAGCGCAGCGCATAGCGTGGCAGCGCGGCCGGCACGCAGTGTGGGTCAGTCCTGGTTGACCAGGCGGCCATCCTCGATGCGTGCCGCCTGCGCGCGGATCAGCTGCGCCACCGCCCACTGCGCCAGTTCCGCCGCCGGCTTCTGCAGGTAGCGCGCATTCGCCTCGCGCACCAGCAGCATGTCGGCCATCAGGGTTTCGACATCGGCCATGGCGATGCCCTGCTTGTCCAGCAGCAGGAATTTGAGCAGGACCTTGATGGCGTTCTGCGCATTGCGCGCCGGATCGGCGACAAAGTAGTCGAGGCGGGAAAAGGCGGTCGCGAGCGCCCGGCCGGCATCGGTGAATGGCGCGCCGTGGCCGGGAATGACCAGCCTCACGTCCAGCGAGGCGATCAGTTCCAGCGTGGCCCGCACTTCGGCGAATCCCGACTCGCCTTCCAGTTCGGGGAACACCACGCCGAAGCCGTTTTCCCATAGCGCGTCGGCGGAGATCAGGATGCCTTCGTCAGGCGAAAAGAAGATCAGCGAATGCGGATCGTGGCCGGGCGCGGCCAGCGCCTGCCAGGTCATGTCGCCCAGCGTCAGCGATTCGCCGGGACGGATGGTATCGGTGAAGCCGAAGCGTTCGCACTGCTGGCCGGTGGCCTTGTAAGTGAGCGACTCGTCACTCCATTGACGCACCTTGTCGGCCTCGGCGGCGGGTATCGCGGTGCGGCAGGAGAAGGCGCGCTGCAGCGCCGCGTTGCCGCCGCAGTGATCGGAATGCAGATGGGTGTTGACCAGCAGGTCGAGCCTGCGCCCTTGCAGCGCGTGGCGCACCAGTGCCACCGTCTGTTCGGCATGCGAGGCGTAACCGCTGTCGACGAGCGCGGTCTCGCCGCTGCCGGTGAAAAGAATATTGTTCGACGACAGCCAGCCGCGTTCGAACACCTGCATCGTTGCGGGCAGTTTCATTTTTTCATTTGATACGCGAGCGAAATCTTCGCGAACTCCACCAGCACCGCCTGCGAACCGCCGTTGAAGGTGGTGAAGCTGTTGCCGCTGCGGACCACCAGGCGCGGCGGGAAGATCGCGCTCAGATACGGGATGCCGATCATCTTGGCGCTGCGGATGTCGCGCCATTCGACATGGCGGTTGTACATCCAGCGCTGGGTGATGCCGGTGTCGTCAATCGTGACGGTCGAGCGCAGGAACCAGTAGTAGCTGATGGCCAGCATCATCGCCGCGCCCAGCAGCAGCGCCTTGATGCCGAAACCGTAGTCGAGCAGCGGATAGCGCAGGGTGATGCTGGTGGCATAGACGGCGAGCACGATGGTCACGCAGGTCGCGAGGATCTTGAACCAGAGGCTGTATGCAGGCCCGGTGATGGCTTGCTCGGGCTTGTAAAAATTGAATTGCATGCTATGTGTGCTCGGTGATGTATTCAAGTTCGCCGCTGCACGCCCACCGGACGGTCGGCGGCCTGCAGATACGATGGCGATTGGAAGAAGGGATCGCCGGCGAGACAGGCGAGCAGCATGTCGGTCGAATCGAATCCCCAGAACACGCGATTATCCACCACCGCGGTCGGCACGCCAAACACATTGGCTGCGATTGCCTGTTCGCCAATGCCGCGCAACTGCTGCTTGACCTCGGCGGCATCGAGCATGTCCGGCGTGGCATGCAATTCCTGCAACAACGCCTGGAAGCCGGCGGCATCGGCCGGGGTATTGCCTTCGCGCCAGACCCAGTGGAACAGCCGCCGCACCACTTCCGGCGTATTGCCGAGCGCAATCGACAGGCGCAGCAGCGGCAGCGGATTGAAGGGATGCTCGGGCGGCATCGTCATCGGGATGCCGTGCCTGTGCGCGAGCCAGAGGCAGTGTTCGTAGGTCCATTGACGCTTGGGCACGATTTCGGCGGGGCCCTTGCCGTCCCAGTGGTTGAGCAGGGCGGCGAGCAGCACCGGTTTGTATTCGATGCGGGTGCCGGATGGCAGGCGGGAGAGGTGTTCGTGCTGGAGGTAGGCGAAGGGGGAGATGAAGTCGAAGTACCAGGCGATGGGTTTTGCGGTGTTCATGGGAGGCTCCTTTTTGGGCTTGTCTGTGTTGCTTGCCTTGCTTGCCTTGCTTGCCTTGCTTGCCTTGCTTGCCTTGCTTGCCTTGCTTGCCTTGCTTGCCTTGCTTGCGATTTCTCTTCGGTGATTCGATGCGTTGGCCTCTTCGTGGAAGCTTGCCGGGTGCGGCCCGGCAGCCGCTCACTTTCTTTGCTTCGCCAAAGAAAGTAAGCAAAGAAAGGCGACCGCGGGCATGCAGCCCCTTCGGGGTCCCCGAAAAAGAGTGGGCCGAAGCGGGAAGTGAAACAAACTCGCCCTGCGGGCTCAGACAAGTTTCACTTCTGATCCGCTTCGGCCCACCCTTTTTCGGCTGCCTGCAAGCGGGGTACTGCCACAGCCTCTATGCGCTAGCTTGGTCTGGATGAATCGCCGGCGTTCGACTCCCCTCTCCCGCAAGCGGGAGAGGGGCTGGGGGTGAGGGCGGCCGCAAGTGAGACTGCGGCCACCAACAACAAAAGCCCAACTCAAAATCGCCACCTTCCAACGACCACATGTTAACGACCACAGCCAGCACATCAAGGCTGTGGCCGTTCCCCGCTTGCAGGCAGCCGGAAAAGCATTGGTTGAAGCGGATCAGAAGTGAAACTTGTCTGAGCCCGCAGGGCGAGTTTGTTTCACTTCCCGCTTCGACCGATGCTTTTCCGGGAACCCCGAAGGGGCTGCATGCCTGCGGCCGCCTTTCTTTGCTTACTTTCTTTGGCGGAGCAAAGAAAGTGAGCGGCTGCCGGGCCGCACCCGGCAAGTTTCCACGAAGAGTCCAACGCATCGAATCACCGAAGAGAAGCACGCCCTAAAACAACCCCTCTTCCCGACGCCGAATCTCCACCCAAACCGCCCTCTTATACTCCTCGCTCCCCGCCCCCCACTGCACAATCTCCTCAATCGTCCGCAAGCACCCCTCGCACAACCCCGTCTGCGCATTCATCTTGCAGATATTGATGCAAGGCGAAGGCACCCTGCCCTGATCAGTCGCCGGATCATATTGAATCATCGCGCCGCCTCAGGCCGAGGCCGCTTCGCGCAGCGCCACATCCGCCACCGGCGCGCCGGTCATCGCCTGCAACTGCTGCGGCGTCAGGTTGAACACCGCATGCGGATGCCCGGCCGCGGCCCAGACGCTGGGCAGCTTCATCAAGTCTTCATCGATCAGCATCACCGTCTTTTCCACATGCCCGATCGGGCAGACGCCGCCGATCGCATAGCCGATCCGGGTCTTGACGAACTTGGCGTCGGCGCGGCCCAGGGGACCGACCTGCGCCGCCACCTTGCTTTCATCGACACGGTTGACACCGCTGGCCACCACCATCACCGCCGCATCATCGGCCAGGCGGCGGAAGACGATGGACTTGGCGATCTCGGCGACGCTGCAACCAAGACCGGCGGCGGCTTCGGCCGAGGTCTTGCCGGTGTCGGGCAACATCACCACCGGCTTGTCATGGCCAAGCTCGGCGAGGAGGTCGGCAACGCGCTGCGCGCTGCCGGGCAATCTGGATTCGGTCGTACTCATCTCGATCATTCAGTGATTCAGGCATTCAGGAAAGGCGCAACACGCCGCCGCAGCTCCGGCACGACTTCCCGCTCGAACCAGGGATTGGCCTTGAACCAGGCGATGTTGCGCGGACTCGGATGCGGCAGCGGCAGGTATTTCGGCAGGTAGTCGCGCCAGGCGGCGACCGTCTCGGTCAGCGTGCGCCTGCCATTGTCGCGCAAATAATATTCCTGCGCATGGCGGCCGATCAGCAGCGTCAGCTCTACCTTCGGCATCAGCTCCAGCAGCGGCGCATGCCAGGCCGGCGCGCATTCCGGGCGCGGCGGCAGGTCGCCGCTCTTGCCCTTGCCGGGATAGCAAAAGCCGGTCGGCACGATGGCGACGACGCGCTCGTCGTAGAAGACCTCGCGCGGCATCTGCAACCAGAAGCGCAGGCGGTCGCCGGAAGGGTCGTTCCAGGGAATGCCGGTGTCGTGCACCCGGCGTCCCGGCGCCTGGCCGACGATCAGGAGCCGCGCGGCGGGACTCGCCTGCACCACCGGACGCGGACCATGCGGCAGATGCGCGCTGCATTGTTCGCAGGCGCGGATGGCCGCCAGCAATTCCGGCAGCGGTCGCAGCGGCGCTTCCTTCAAGACAATTTATCCCGCGCGCTTGGCCGCGATGGCATTGCCGGTACGGCTGGCTGCCTTGCGGCCGAGGTGCTGCGAAATGAACTGGCCGGCGTCAACCACCTTGTCGAGATCGATGCCGGTGTCGACGCCGAGGCCGTTCATCAGGAACAGCACATCCTCGGTCGAGACATTGCCGGTCGCGCCCTTGGCATACGGACAGCCGCCCAGGCCCGCCACCGAGGAATGGAAGATCGAGATGCCGACTTCCATGCTGGCGTAGATGTTCGCGGTCGCCTGGCCATAGGTGTCGTGGAAATGACCGGACAGGCGCTCGATCGGGAATTCCTTCGCCACCCGCTCCATCACCGCCTGCACCTGCTTCGGCGTGCCGACGCCGATGGTATCGGCAATGTCGATCTCGTCGCAGCCGAGTTCCTTCAGGCGGCGCACCACGTCGGCCACGCTGTCGGCCGGCACCTCGCCCTGGTAGGGGCAGCCGAACGAGCAGCTGATGCTGCCGCGCAGGCGGATGTTGTGCTGCTTGGCCGCCTGCGCCACATCGCGGAAGCGCTCGATCGATTCGGCGATCGAGCAGTTGATGTTGCGCTGGGAAAAGGCTTCGGAAGCGGCGCCGAAGATCACCACTTCATCGGCGCCGGCGGCCAGCGCCGCTTCGAAGCCCTTCATGTTGGGCGTCAGCGCGGAATAGACGACGCCGGGCTTGCGGCGGATCTTGTCCATGACTTCGGCGGAAGTGGCCATCTGCGGCACCCACTTCGGCGAGACGAAGGAGGCCGCCTCGATGTTAATGAAGCCGGCGTCGGTCAGGCGGTCGACCAGCTCGATCTTGACCTCGGCGGGAATGGTTTCCTTTTCGTTCTGCAAGCCGTCGCGCGGACCGACTTCGACGATTTTGACTTTGCTGGGGAGGCTCATGACATGCCTTTCATCAGTTTTCGCTGGACGGCTCCCCTTCAAGGGAAGGGAGCCGATGAGTACTCCGTGGCTGGCTACGCCGCCTTGAACGCGAGCAACTGCGCGCCTTCCGCCACCTGGTCGCCGACCGCATACAGCAGGTCCTCGACCGTGCCGTTGGCCGGGGCGGCGATCGTGTGCTCCATCTTCATCGCTTCCATGATCAAGAGCGGCGCGCCCTTCTCCACCGTCTTGCCCTTCTCCACCAGCAGCGCCACGATCTTGCCCGGCATCGGCGCCGTCAGGCGGCCGCCCTCGGCCTCGCTTTCACCGGCATGGGCCAGCGGATCGTTGTAGTTCAGCTGGTAATGCGCGCCGCCGGAAAACACATGGAACACGTCGCCCGAGCGCACCACCGTGCCGCGCACCGCCGTGCCGTCGACCTTGATCACCAGTTGCTGGCCGGACCGCTCGACCAGCGTCATCGCCGCCGATGCGCCGTTCAAGCCCAGCGACCAGCCGGTCTCGCGATAAGACACCGATACCGGATAGGTGGTGCCTTCCTCGGCGAATTCCAGGGTGCGCAGCAAGGCGCCGTTCATGCGCCAGCCGCTGGTGTTGGCCCAGGGATCGTTGGCGGCCGCGCCGGCATTCTGCTCCGACGACAGCAGCGACGCCGCCGCCAGGCCGAGGATCTGCAGCGAGACCGGCTGCTGCGCCGGGAACAAGGCAGCGTGATGGCGCTCGATCAGGCCGGTATCCAGATCGGCCTGCGAGAACGGCTGGCTTTCCACCAGGCGCTTCAGGAAGGCAACGTTGGTGGCCAGGCCCACGACCTGGTATTCCGCCAGCGCCTGCGACATGTGCGCCAGCGCTTCCTCGCGGTCGTTGCCCCAGACGATGAGCTTGGCGATCATCGGATCGTAGAACGGCGAAATCGCATCGCCTTCGCGCACGCCGGAGTCGATGCGTACCGCCGCCGGGTTGCCGGCGACGCTGCCATTGCCCAGCTGGAACGCTACCGAGGCCGGTGTATGCAGATGGCGCAGCGTGCCGATCGACGGCAGGAAGCCCTTTTCCGGGTTTTCCGCATAGATGCGCGCTTCGAGCGCATGGCCGTGGATGGTGAGTTCCTCCTGCGTCTTCGGCAGCGGCTCGCCGAAGGCCACCCGCAATTGCCATTCGACCAGGTCGAGCCCGGTGATCATTTCGGTGACCGGATGCTCGACCTGCAGGCGGGTATTCATTTCCATGAAGTAGAAGCTGCCGTCCTGGTTGGCAATGAATTCCACCGTGCCGGCGCCGACATAGCCGACCGCCTTGGCCGCGGCAACCGCGGCTTCGCCCATCGCGCGGCGGCGCTCTTCGGTCATGCCGGGCGCGGGCGCTTCCTCCAGCACCTTCTGGTGGCGGCGCTGCACCGAGCAGTCGCGCTCGAACAGGTAGACGCAGTTGCCTTGCGTGTCGGCGAACACCTGGATCTCGATGTGGCGCGGGCGGGTCAGGTATTTCTCGACCAGCACCTTGTCGTCGCCGAAGCTGTTGATCGCTTCGCGCTTGCAGGATTCGAGCGCGGCCTTGAAGTCCTCGCTTTTCTCGACGATGCGCATGCCCTTGCCGCCGCCGCCGGCGGAGGCTTTCAGCAGTACCGGATAGCCGATCTTGTCGGCCTGCTCGCGCAGGAAGTCGGCATCCTGGTTGTCGCCGTGATAACCCGGTACCAGCGGAACGTTGGCTTTTTCCATCAATGCCTTGGCGGCGGACTTCGAGCCCATCGCGCGGATGGCGGAAGCCGGCGGGCCGATGAAGGCAATGCCCGCTTTCGCGCAGGCGTCGGCGAAATCCTCGTTCTCGGACAGGAAGCCGTAGCCGGGATGGATGGCCTGGGCGCCGGCGGCCTTCGCGACTTCGATGATCTTGTCGGCGCGCAGGTAGCTTTCCTTGGCCGGCGCGGGGCCGATCAGGACGGATTCGTCGCAGACGGCGACATGCTTGGCATTGGCATCGGCCTCGGAATACACCGCGACGCTTTTGACGCCGAGGCGGTGGGCCGTGGAAGCAACGCGGCAGGCGATTTCGCCGCGGTTGGCAATCAGGATCTTGGTGAACACGCTATCTCCTTATGGGGTGCGGTGGTTGTCTCTTGTTGTGATCTGTGATGCATGTCCTGCGCGGCGGTCTTTCTTGCGGAAAGACCGCCGATAATGCGTTTCCTGCGTTTCGTTACCCGTTCGCGACCATCTTGGCATCGACCTGCGTGTGCTTGATGCGCATGCCCAGCTTCTGCAGCAGCGCCATGTCGGCATCCGCATCCGGGTTGCCGGTGGTCAGCAGCTTGTCGCCGTAGAAGATGGAATTGGCGCCGGCCGCAAAGCACATCGCCTGCACCGCTTCGCCCAGTTCGCGCCGGCCGGCCGACAAGCGCACCCGCGCCTTCGGCATGGTGATGCGGGCCACCGCGATGGTGCGCACGAATTCCAGCGGGTCGAGCGCATCCTGGCCATACAGCGGCGTGCCGGGCACCTGCACCAGGTGGTTGATCGGCACCGACTCCGGATACGGATCGAGGTTGGCCACCTGCGCCACCAGGCCGGCGCGCTGCTTGCGCGATTCGCCCATGCCGACGATGCCGCCGCAGCAGACCTTGATGCCGGCATTGCGCACCTTGTCCAAAGTATTCAGGCGGTCTTCGTACTGGCGCGTGGAGATGATGTCGTTGTAGAACTCGGGCGCGGTGTCGAGGTTGTGGTTGTAGTAATCGAGGCCGGCGGCGGCGAGGCGCTCGGCCTGGCCGTCTTCCAGCATGCCCAGCGTGGCGCAAGCTTCGAGGCCGAGCGCCTTCACGCCGCGCACCATCGCTTCCACATGGTCGAGATCGCGGTCCTTCGGGCCGCGCCAGGCGGCGCCCATGCAGAAGCGGGTGGCGCCGTGCGCCTTGGCGGCGCGCGCGGCTTCGAGCACGGTTTCCAGCTCCAGCAGTTTCTGCGCGGTGACGCCGGTATCGTAGCGCGCCGCCTGCGGGCAGTAGCCGCAGTCTTCCGGGCAGCCGCCGGTCTTGATCGACAGCAGGGTCGCGAGTTCGACTTCCTGCGGATCGAAGTTTTCACGGTGCACCTGCTGGGCGCGGAACATCAGTTCGTTGAACGGCAGGTCGAACAGTTCCAGCACCTTTTCCACCGGCCAGGCTTGCGCGGCAGCGGCGCGGGTGGCGGCGGGAGTGCGGAGTTCGTGAAAGGTAATGGCTTGCGATGACATCAGACTTCCTTTGCTTCTGGTGAAAACGGAGTAGAAGATGCGGCCGGGCCGGCAACGGGCCAGTTCGGCAGGCTGGAACAATCGAGATAACTTGCGGCGGCCGATGCCGAAACCACGGGCAAACGCGGGATGACGCCGAGCAGCGGCGCGGCAAGGCGCGTGCGCAGCGTATCGACGTTCTCCGCCTGAAAGCGCATCTGCGGATCGACCGCGTTGGCGACCCAGCCGGCCAGCCGCAGGCCGCGCGCGGCAATCGCTTCGGCGGTCAGCAGCGCATGGCTGATGCAGCCGAGCCGCAGGCCGACCACCATGATGACCGGCAGCGCAAGCTGCTGCGCCAGGTCGGCGGTATCGAGCTGCTCGGTGAGCGGCACGCAAAAGCCGCCGACGCCTTCGACCACCACCGCATCGGCGGCGGCGGCCACCTGCCGGTAGCAGGCCAGGATGTGATCGATATCGAAGCGCACGCCTTCCAGCGCGGCGGCGATATGCGGCGCGGCGGGCTCGCGCAGCAGATAGGGCGTGGTCAGGGAAAGCGGCAAAGCCACATTGGCGGCGCAGGCGATCGCATCGACATCGTCGTTGCGCAGCACGCCGTCGCGCATCTCCGCGCCGGCGGCGAGCGGTTTCATGCCGGCGGCGCGCACGCCGGTCCGCGCCAGCGCATGCAGCAGGGCGCTGGTGGTGAGCGTCTTGCCGATCTCGGTATCGGTGCCGGTGATGAAGTAGGCGGTTTGCGCGCTCATGGCCGCACCTCGCTTTCGATGGCATGGATGGCCTGCGCCAGCTGCGCGACATCGGCGGCGGTATGCGCGGCCGACAAGGTGATGCGCAGCCGCGCGGTATCAGCCGGCACGGTCGGCGGACGGATGGCCGGCACCCAGTATCCCTGCTCATGCAGCAGCGCGGCGGCGCGCAGCGCTTCGTCATTGCCGCCGATGACGATGGGCTGGATCGCGGTCTGCGACGGCAGCAGTTGCCAGCGCCGCGGGCGCAGGCCATCCTGCAGTTGCGAAACCAGCTGCCGCAGGTGCGCGCGCCGTTGCGCGCCTTCCTCGCCGGTAATGATGTCGAGGCTGGCCAGCAGCGCATGCGACAGCGCCGGCGGCGCGGCGGTGGTGTAGATGTAGGCGCGCGCCCGCTGCACCAGCCATTCGATCACGGTCGCATGCGCGGCGACGAAGGCGCCGCCGACGCCGGCGGCCTTGCCGAGCGTGCCCATGTAGACCAGGTTCGGCGAGCGCAGCCGGAAGTGCTCGAGCGCGCCGTGGCCGTTGTCGCCGAGCACGCCGAAGCCGTGCGCATCATCGACCACCAGCCAGGCATCATGCCGCTCGCACAAGGCAAGCAATGCGGGCAGCGGCGCGAGGTCGCCATCCATGCTGAACACGCTGTCGGTGACCACGATTTTGGTCTTCGCGGTGCTGGCCTGGAGCAGGCTTTCCAGTGCCTCGACATCGCCATGCGCGTAGACCTTCACATTGGCGCGCGACAGGCGGGCGCCGTCGATCAGCGAGGCATGGTTGAGCGATTCGGAAAACAGGTCAGTGTCGCGCCCGGACACACCAGATACAGCAGACGCGGCGGCCAGCGCGGTCAGCACCGCGATATTGGCCATGTAGCCGGTGCAGAAGCTCAGCGCCCGCGCCTGTTCGATATACGGCGACATCAGCCCGGCGAAGCGTTCTTCCAGCAGGTCATGCGCGCGGGAATGGCCGCTGATCAGGTGCGAGGCGCCGCTGCCGGCGCCGTATCTGCCTGCGCCTTCCTTGAGCGCCTCGATCAGGCGCGGATGCGCGGCCAGGCCGAGATAGTCGTTGCTGCAGAAGGCCAGCATCGGGCGGCCGTCGACGGTGACATGCGGCGCGCACGGCGTGTCGGCGACGCGGCGGCGGCGCAGCAGTTTCTGCTGGTCGAGCTGGTGCAGCTGCTGTTCGAGTTGGGAGAGCAGTTGCATGTCAGCCCCTCATCACTTCATCGAACACCGCCTGCGTGCGCGCGGCGAGGCTGTCGGTTTCCTCGTCGTCGAGGATGTACGGCGGCATCAGGTAGACGGTGCGTCCGATCGGGCGCAGCAGCAGCTCATGCTGCAGGCCGGCGCTGAAGAACTTGCGCGAAAACGCGGGATCGTCGGTGAGCACGTCGAATGCCCAGATCATGCCGCGCTGGCGGAAATGCACGACCCGCTCGTCTTCGGCCAGCGGCATCAACGCGGTGGTCAGCCGGGCGGCACGCTCGCGGTTGCGGTTGAGCACATCGTCCTGCTCGAAGATGTCGAGCGTGGCCAGCGCCGCGCGGCAGGCCAGCGGATTGCCGGTGTAGGAATGGGAATGCAGGAAGCCGCGCTTCACATCCGCATCATAGAAGCCCTGGTAGATGTCGTCGCGCGTCATCACCAGCGACAGCGGCAGGTAGCCGCCGCTGATGCCCTTGGACAGGCAGATGAAGTCGGGCCAGATGTCGGCCTGTTCGCAGGCGAAGAAACTGCCGGTGCGTCCGCAGCCGACCGCGATTTCGTCGGCGATCAGGTGCACGCCGTAGCGGTCGCACAGCGCGCGCGCCTCGGCGAGATAGGCCGGGTCGTACATCGCCATGCCGGCGGCGCACTGCACCAGCGGCTCGACGATGACGGCGGCGATGTGCTCGCCGCGCTCGGCCAGCAATTGTTCCAGCTGCTTCGCCGCGCGGCGCGCCACGTCGGCGGCGCTTTCGCCGGCTTCGGCATTGCGCGCATCGGGCGCGGCGACCACGTGGGCCTGCTGCAGCAGCGGGCCGTAGGCATCGCGGAACAGGGCGACGTCGGTCACCGCCAGCGCGCCGATGGTTTCGCCGTGGTAGCTGCCCTCCAGGCAGACGAATTCCCGCTTGTCGGTCTTGCCGCTGTTGCGCCAGAAATGAAAGCTCATCTTGAGCGCGATCTCGACCGCCGATGCGCCGTCGGACGCATAGAAGCAATGGCCGAGTTCGCGGCCGGTGAGTTCGGACAGCCTTTCCGACAGCCTGATGACCGGCTCATGGGTGAAGCCGGCGAGCATCGCATGCTCCAGCAGGTCGAGCTGGTCCTTCAGCGCGGTATTGATGCGGGGATTGGCATGGCCGAACAGGTTGACCCACCAGGAACTGATGGCATCGAGATAGCGCTTGCCGTCAGCGTCGAACAGCCAGGCGCCGCGTCCATGGCTGACCGGCACCAGCGGCATCATGGTTTCATGATGCTGCATCTGCGTGC
Source organism: Noviherbaspirillum aerium (assembly GCF_008929045.1). Lineage (GTDB taxonomy): Bacteria > Pseudomonadota > Gammaproteobacteria > Burkholderiales > Burkholderiaceae_D > Noviherbaspirillum > Noviherbaspirillum aerium. The sequence continues at coordinate 270,207 of NZ_VFAH01000001.1, forward strand.
ACGGATGCCAGACGCTGGCCAGGCTGCGGGCAACCCAGTCGCTGGGTTGTGCGGCAGGTCGTGCGGCAGGTTGATCGCTAGGTTGAGGTATGTTCAAAAGCGGCTCCACAACTTCGTTGCACCCTTGCGGGCTCATTTCGTGACAGGGTGCAGGAAGTGCATTTCGCTTACTCCAGCCACCCCGGCTTGCGTTTCTCCAGGAAGGAGCGCACGCCCTCGCGTCCCTCGTCGGAACTGCGGATGTCGGCGATGCGCAGCGCCGTGTCGGCGATCAGCTCGGCGCTCAGCGGCGCGCCGGCCACATCCTGGACCAGGCGCTTGGCCTGCCGGACTGCGTGGGGACTGTTCGATGCCAGCGCCTTGACGATGTCGGCAACCGTCGCATCGAGTGCCTCGGCGGTGGTCACCGCATGCACGAAGCCGATGCGGTGCGCCTCCTGCGCGGAAAAACGTTCTGCCGTCAAAAAATACCGGCGGGCGGCGTTTTCGCCCATGGCCTTGATGACGTAGGGTGAGATTGTCGCAGGAATCAGCCCCAGTTTGACCTCGGACAGGCAAAAATTGCTTGTCTCTACGGCAACACTGATGTCGCAGGCCGCCGCCAGTCCCATGCCGCCCGCATAGCAGTCGCCTTGTATCTTCGCCACCACCGGCTTCGGGCAGGCGTAGATGGCGCGCAGCATTTCCGCCAGCTGCGCCGCGTCGGCGCGGTTCTCCTCGTGGGTGTAGCCGGCCATCTTCTTCATCCAGTTGAGGTCGGCGCCGGCGCAGAAGGCCGGGCCGCTGGCGGCCAGCACGATGGCGCGCAGCTTGTCATTTTCTCCAAGTTCGCCGAAGACCTGCGTGATTTCCGCGATCGTCGTTTCATTGAAGGCATTGCGCACCTCCGGGCGGTTGAGCGTGACAGTGGCCACCCTGCCCTGCTCTTCGATCTTCACATCCAGTGTCTGCCAGTTCATGGTCGTCCTTTATTCCTGGTATTACATGCGGAACACGCCGAACTTCGTGTCGGGAATCGGTGCATTGAGCGATGCGGAGAGGCCGAGGCCAAGCACCATGCGGGTATCGGCCGGATCGATCACGCCGTCGTCCCACAGCCGCGCCGTCGCGTAATACGGATGGCCCTGGTGCTCGTACTGTTCGCGGATCGGCTGCTTGAAGGCTTCCTCTTCTTCCTTGCTCCAGCTGCCGCCGCGGCCTTCGATGCCGTCGCGCTTGACGGTGGCCAGCACGCTGGCCGCCTGTTCGCCGCCCATCACCGAGATGCGCGCATTCGGCCACATCCACAGGAAGCGCGGCGAGTACGCCCGGCCGCACATGCCGTAGTTGCCGGCGCCGAAGCTGCCGCCGATGATCACGGTGAACTTCGGCACCGAGGCGGTCGATACCGCCGTCACCATCTTCGCGCCATTGCGGGCGATGCCTTCGTTCTCGTACTTGCGGCCCACCATAAAGCCGGTGATGTTCTGCAGGAACACCAGCGGGATCTTGCGCTGGCAGCACAGTTCAATGAAGTGCGCGCCCTTCAGCGCCGACTCGGAGAACAGGATGCCGTTGTTGGCGATGATGCCGACCGGCATGCCGAAGATGTGGGCGAAGCCGGTCACCAGCGTGGTGCCGTAGCGCGCCTTGAATTCATCGAACTCGCTGCCGTCGACGATGCGGGCGATGATTTCACGCACATCGAAGGGCTTGCGGGTATCGGTGGGAATGACGCCATAAACGTCGCGCGGATCGTACTTCGGCGCCACCGGTTCGCGCAGCACCAGCTGCTGCGGCTTTTGCCGGTTGAGATTGCCGACGATCTTGCGCGCCAGCGCCAGCGCATGCAGGTCGTTCTGCGCCAGGTGGTCGACGACGCCCGACAGCCGGGTATGCACATCGCCGCCGCCGAGGTCTTCGGCACTGACCACCTCGCCGGTGGCGGCCTTCACCAGCGGCGGACCGCCGAGGAAGATGGTGCCCTGTTCCTTGACGATGATGGATTCATCGCTCATGGCCGGCACGTAGGCGCCGCCGGCGGTGCAGGACCCCATCACCACGGCGATCTGCGGAATGCCCTTGGCCGAGAGGTTGGCCTGGTTGAAGAAGATGCGGCCGAAGTGGTCGCGGTCGGGAAAGACGTCGTCCTGGCTGGGCAGGTTGGCGCCGCCGGAGTCGACTAGGTAGATGCAGGGCAGGTTGTTCTGGTCGGCGATCTCCTGGGCGCGCAGGTGCTTTTTGACCGTCATCGGGTAATAGGTGCCGCCCTTCACGGTGGCGTCGTTGCAGACGATCATGCATTCTTGGCCGGCGACGCGGCCGATGCCGGCGATCACGCCGGCGGCCGGCGCGGCATTGTCGTACATTTCGTAGGCCGCCATCTGCGACAGTTCGAGGAAGGGCGTGCCGGGATCGAGCAGCATCTGCACGCGGTCGCGCGGCAGCAGCTTGCCGCGCGCGGTGTGCTTCTTGCGGGCTTCCTCGCCGCCGCCTTGCGCCAGCTTTTCCACCTTGGCCTTGAGGTCGTCGACGAGCGCCTGCATCGCTGCGGAATTGGCCTTGAAGTCTTCGCTGCGGGGCGACAGTTTGCTTTCTATTTGCGGCATCTTGTTGTCATCCTTTTTATATTGCTGATTCGTGATCAAGCGATGTTGTCGTCATTCGCCTTTCGCCCTTGTGGGACGATGCAGGCGCTCATGTCTTTTCAGGTTTTTTCAGGTCTTTTCCGGAAAACTGCCGTCCACGTAATACCACCTGCCGTCTTCGCGCACGAAGCGGCTGATCTCGTGCAGGCGGTGCGCCCGCCCGCCGGTCTTGTAGCGGGCGACGAATTCCACCGTGGCGCGCTCCCCGTCGGGCACATGCCTGCGCACCTCCAGGCCAAGCCACTTCGTATCCTTGTCCTGCGCCACCGGCTCGACCGGGCGGGTCGTAGCATGCCATGTAGCCTTCAGATAATCTTCATTGCCCAACACATAGGCGGTATATCGCGAGCGCATCAGGAGGTCGGCAGCGGGCGCGGCCTGGCCGCCTTCGATGAAGCGGCCGCAGCAGCCTGCATAGTCCTTGCCGCCGCAGGGGCAGCTGTTCGCCTGCGGCTTGCTCATTCCAGCACCAGCTGCGGCAGCAGCGCCATGTCGCTGAACACCTTGCTGGCGCCGGCATCGAGCAGGCGCTGCGGGTCGGTCCGCTCGGCATAGCCGTACACCGTCATGCCGGCCGCCAGCCCGGCGGCGATGCCGGTCGGCGTATCCTCGATCACCACGCAGCGCGAAGGATCGATGCCCATGGTCTTCGCGGCGAGCAGGTAGACGTCCGGCGCCGGCTTGGTGCGCGGCACCTCCATGCCGGAAAACATGTTCTTCTCGAACCACGGCAGCAAGCCGGTCTGGCCCAGGGTCAGGTGCATCTTCGCGCGGTCGGCGCCGGAAGCGACGCAGAACGGCATCTCGCGTTCCGCCAGCCGCGCCACCGCCTCGCGGATGCCGCGCACCGGATCGATGCCGGCTTCCAGCGCCCGGTTGCGGCGCTCGACGAACTGCAGGTAGAAGTCGGACGGCATCGGCTTGCTGATGTTGGCGGCGATCGTGGCCGCTTCGTCGCGCACCAGGCGGCCGACGAAGATGCGCATGGTGTCTTCCAGCGAGACTTTCCAGCCGAGCTCGTTGAGCATGTCGGCCAGCACGCCGCAGGTGATCGGTTCGCTGTCGACCAGCACGCCGTCGCAATCGAATGCGACCATGTCGAACTTGGGCATCAGGCTGTCTTCGCTTTCTCTGTCTTGTCCGGTTTGCTTGCAGTGGGCGCGCCCGCCTTCTTCCAGGCGCCGAAGCCGCCTTCGATATGCGCGACCTTGTCCATGCCCATGTCCTGCAGGGTCTTGGTGGCCAGCGCGCTGCGCAGGCCGCCGGCGCAGAAGAAGATGTATTCCTTGTTTTCGCCGAACACCGGCTTGTAATACGGCGACTCCGGATCGACCCAGAATTCCAGCATGCCGCGCGGCGCGGAGAAGGCGCCGGGGATCACGCCCTCGCGCTCGAGTTCGCGCGGATCGCGGATGTCGACGAACTGCACGTTGGGGTCGTCGTACTTGGCGCGGGCCTGTTCGACCGTGTAGGTGGTGATCTCGGCCATCGCTTCATCGACGAGGGCCTTGTAGCCTTTTTTCATCGCGTCTTCTCCTTGGGTTTGTCGCTCTTGCTGCCTTGGCTTGTGCAGGCACGGAGGCCTGCACTACTGGAGCGCTCGGGCAATCAGTATCTTCTGGATATCGCTCGTACCCTCGTAAATCTGGCACACCCTGACATCCCGGTAAATCCGCTCCACCGGAAAATCGCTGACATAGCCGTAGCCGCCGTGGATCTGTATCGCATCCGAGCAGACGCGCTCGGCCATCTCGCTGGCGAACAGCTTGGCCATCGCAGCTTCCTTCAGGCAGGGCTTGCCGGCATCTTTCATGCTGGCCGCATGCATGATCAATTGCCGCGCCGCTTCGATCTGCGTCGCCATCTCCGACAGCTTGAACTGCACCGCCTGGTGCTCGAACAGGGTCTTGCCGAAGCTGGTGCGTTCCTTCGCGTAGGCCAGCGCCGCTTCGAAGGCCGCGCGCGCCATGCCTACCGATTGCGAGGCGATGCCGATGCGGCCGCCTTCCAGGCCGGACAGCGCGATCTTGTAGCCCTGGCCTTCCTCGCCGATCAGGTTCTGCGCCGGGATGCGGCAGTTCTCGAACAGGATCTGCGCGGTGTCGGAGGAATGCTGGCCGAGCTTCTCTTCAAGGCGCGCCACGATGTAGCCGGGCGTGTTGGTCGGCACCCAGAAGGCGCTGATGCCCTTCTTGCCGGCGGCCTTGTCGGTCACGGCCATGACGATGGCCACGTCCGCAGTTTTGCCGCTGGTGATGAACTGCTTGACGCCGTTGAGCACGTAATGCTCGCCGTCGCGGGTGGCGGTGGTACGCAGGGCCGATGCATCGCTGCCCACGTGCGGCTCGGTCAGGCAGAAGGCGCCGAGCATGTCGCCGCGCGCCAGCGGCTTGAGGAAGCGCTCCTTCTGCTCCGCGTTCGCGTACATCATGCCGATACTGCACACCGGGCAGTTGTTGACCGAGATGACGGTCGAGGTGCCGCCGTCGCCGGCGGCGATTTCTTCCAGCACCAGCGCCAGCGACACATAGTCGAGGCCGGCGCCGCCGAGTTCTTCCGGCACCGCGACGCCGAAGGCGCCGAGCGCGGCCAGGCCCTTGAGCTCGTCGGCCGGAAAGTGGTGCTCCTTGTCCCAGCGCGCGGCGTTGGGCGCGAGGCGCTCCTGCGAAAAGCTGCGCAGCGCGTCGCGGATCATTTCATGCTGTTCGGATAAAACCATCTGCTGTCCCCTTGCCAGGCCAGTCGTGCCGGCCATGCCTTGTCATGTCGTTGTTGATTGTTACCAGGCGATGCTGCGGCCGTCGTAGCTCTGGAAGGAGCCGCTGTGCTCCGGCCCGAGGCCGGCGATCACCTTGAGCATGCCGGCCACGCTGTCCTCGACCGAGGTCGGCGCGTCGGGTCCGCCCATGTCGGTCTTTACCCAGCCGGGGTTCATCGCCACCAGCGTGGCTTTCGGATAATCGAAGGAGGCGCTTTTCACCGCCATGTTGAGCGCCGCCTTGGAAGCGCGGTACACCCAGCCGTGGCTGGATTCGGTCTCGCCGATGCTGCCCATGCCGCTGCTGATGAAGACGAACTTGCCCTGGCGCGCTTCGACCAGCGGCGCGATCATGGGAATCGTCTGCATCGCGCCGAGCACGTTGGTGCGCATGACCTTGTCGAAATCCTCCGCCGTCGGCATCGCGCTTGCCTGGCCGCCGCTGCCGTAGTAGCCGGTCACATACACGGCAAGGTCGAGCTTTTCATCGTCGAGCTGCCAGCCGATCCCGGCCAGCGATTCCGGCTTGAGCACGTCGAGCTTGAGCGCTTCGGCGCCTTCGCCGCGCAATTCCTGCAGCGCGTCGTCATTGCGCGCGGTGGCGATGACCTTCCAGCCGGCCGCGCGCAGCTGGCGCACGAATTCGTGGCCGATGCCGCGCGAGGCGCCGATGATGAGTGCGGTGGGCATGGTGAATTTCCTTGTACGGACTGGTTTGCGCGTTCCTGACGTCGCCGTCAGGAACGCTTGGTGCTGCTATTGATACTGCTACTGATACCGATGAGGCGAACCGCTTACACCAGTTCGATTGCCATCGCGGTGCCTTCGCCGCCGCCGATGCACAGCGCCGCGACGCCGAGCTTGCCGCCGGTCTTCTGCAGCGCGCCGATCAGGGTGACGATGATGCGCGCGCCGGAAGCGCCGATCGGATGGCCGAGCGCGCAGGCGCCGCCGTGGATGTTGATCTTGTCGTGCGGGATGCCATGCTCCTTCATCGCGGCCATCGGCACCGCGGCGAAGGCTTCATTGATCTCGAACAGGTCGACGTCCTTGGTGGTCAGGTTGAGCTTCTTGTACAGCTTCTCGATCGCGCCGACCGGTGCGGTGGTGAACCAGTTCGGTTCCTGCGCATGGGTGGAATGGCCGAGCACGCGGGCGATCGGCTTGCAGCCGAGCTTCTTGGCGGTCGATTCGCGCATCAGCACCAGTGCCGCGGCGCCGTCGTTGATCGAGGAAGAGGAAGCGGCGGTGATGGTGCCGTCCTTCTTGAAGGCCGGCTTGAGCGACGGGATCTTGTCGACCTTGGCTTTCAGCGGGCCTTCATCCTTGTCGATCACCACGTCGCCGGACTTGGCGGCCACGGTGACGGGCGCGATTTCCCACTTGAAGGAACCGTCGTTGTTGGCGGCCTGGGCGCGCTTGACGGATGCGATCGCATAGGCGTCCTGCTCTTCGCGGGTGAACTTGTACTTGTCGACGCATTCCTCGGCGAAGGTGCCCATGGAACGGCCCTTTTCATAGGCGTCTTCCAGGCCGTCGAGCATCATGTGGTCGTACATCATGCCGTGGCCGATGCGGTAGCCGCCGCGCGCCTTCGGGATCAGGTAGGGCGCATTGGTCATGGATTCCATGCCGCCGGCGATGACGACATCGTTGCTGCCTGCCAGCAGCGAGTCGTAGCCGATCATCGCCGCCTTCATCGCCGAGCCGCACATCTTCGACAGCGTGACCGCGCCGGCGGAGGTCGGAATGCCGGCCTTGATCGCCGCCTGGCGCGCGGGCGCCTGGCCCTGGCCCGCCATCAGGCAGTTGCCGAACAGGACTTCATTGACATGGCTGGGTTCGAGGTTGGCGCGCTCGATGGCGGCGCGGATCGCGACCGCGCCGAGGTCGGATGCGGACAGGCCGGAAAAGTCGCCCTGGAAGGCGCCCATCGGGGTGCGGGCTGCGCCGACGATAACAATAGGATCGTTGTTCATGTGAAGTCTCCGAGGTCAAGCGGCTTGCGCCGCGGGGGTAAGGGGTTTGTAGCTGAAGCGCAATTCCTGCGGATACGGGAACACGTCTTCGATATGGCCATCCAGGATGCGCTGTTTGGCCTGTTGCCAGTACTGCGGGGTGAGCAGGTCGGCATGGTGCTTCAGGAAATATTTTCTGACTTCCGGATTGCCGAGCAGGAAGGTGCCGAACTGCTCGGGGAACACGTCGTTCTTCGCCACCGGATACCAGGGCTCGCTCGCCATTTCATCTTCCTCGTTCCGCGGTGCCGGAATCGCGCGGAAGTTGCAGTCGGTGATGTACTCGATCTCGTCATAGTCGTAGAACACCACGCGGCCATGCTTGGTGACCCCGAAGTTCTTGTACAGCATGTCGCCGGGGAAGATGTTGACGCCGACGAGATCCTTGATCGCATTGCCGTATTCGACGATCGCATGTTCGATGGCCGCATGGTCGCCGCGCCGGTCGGCCTCGCTCAGCCACATGTTCAGCGGAATCATGCGGCGTTCGATGTAAAGATGCCTGATGATGATTTCATCGCCCTCTTCCTCGATGATGGATGGCGCCACCTGCTTGAGGTCGGCCAGCAGTTCATCGGAAAAGCGGGCGCGCGGGAAGGCGACGCTGGAATATTCGAGGGTGTCGGCCATGCGGCCGACGCGGTCGTGGTTCTTCACCAGCAGGTATTTTTCCTTCACCAGTTCGCGCGTGGTGTCCTTCGGCGGCGGGAAGTAATCCTTGATCACCTTGAACACGTACGGAAACGACGGCAGCGCGAACACCACCATCACCAGGCCGCGGATGCCGGGCGCGGATTCGAAGCAGTCCGATGAATACTTGAGATGATGCAGGAAGTCGCGGTAGAACGCCGCCTTGCCCAGCTTCTGCAGGCCGAGGATGGTGTAGATCTCGCTGCGCGGCTTGTACGGCATCAGCGAGCGCAGGAACTGCACATAGGCCGACGGCACTTCCATGTCGACCATGAAGTAGGCGCGGGTGAACGAGAACAGCACGGTGATCAGCGTCGGATCGAACAGCACCGTGTCGAGCACCAGTTCGCGCTTGCGGTTGTACAGGATGGGCACGACGAAGGGATAGACGCGGTTGCCGTTGATGCCCTTGCCGACGATGTAGGCGCCCTTGTTGCGGTAGAACAGGGACGACAGCACCTGGATCTGGTGGTTGGGCTCCAGCAGGTCGGAGCCGAACATGGCGCGCATGCGGGCTTCGACCAGGCTGACATCGCGGTCGAGATCGGCGAACGGCGTGTTCAGCTGGAAATTGGTGACGATGCGCTTCAAGGTGTAGTGCAAGCCGTCCTTGGCCGGATAGTAGACCCGGTAGATCGGCAGCGGGCCGTCCGGTTCGATGTATTCGGTGGAGACCGCCGGCCGCACGAAGATGAAATCGTTGTGGAAATAGGTGCGGTGCAGGATGTTGCAGCAGACGGAATTGAAGAAGGTTTCCGCCAGTTCCGGCTGCTTGTGATTGATCAGCAGGCCGATGTAATGCAGCTTCACCTCGCGCCAGACTTCATCGGTCAGTTCTTCCTGGGCGTATTCGTCTTCCAGCGCATGCACGCATTCCTGCACCCGCTTGTCGTAGAACGCGATTCTGTCCCTTGCCTTGCCCTGCGCCGTTTTCCAGTCGCTGCTCTCGAAATACCGCTTGGCATCCTGGCTGGCGATCCGGAACAGCCGGTAATGCTTTTCGAAGCCGTCGAGGATGCTGCGCGCGATGTCGAAGGCAATCTGGGAACGAAGCAGCTTGGGAAAGGCGGTCTGGGACATGGCTAGCGCTCGAATTGGATTTTCCAGGCTTCCAGTTTAGCCAAATCCACGCCGATGCCGCCGCACACCACGACCAGCGGCCTTTCGAACGGAGCCAGTGCCGGGACGCTGTGATACACCACCGACAGGGCCGCGCCGCAGGCCGGTTCGACCAGGGTGCGCATGTCGTCGGCAAAGCGGCGGCAGGCGCTGACGGTCTGCGCATCGGAGACCACGACGCTGCGCACGTCGTGCTCACGCGTCCATTCGAAGGCGCGGCTGGCGACGCGCCGGGCGGCGAGGGATGTCGCGATGGTCTTCACTTCCGGCAAGGTCACCAGTTCATTCGCCTTGATTGCCGCATGCAGGGAGGCGGCGCCCTCGGTTTCGGCGGCGATCACCGGAATGTGCGCCCGGCCGTTCCGATGCAGGCCGGCGATCACGCCGCACATCAGCCCGCCGCCGCCCACCGCGCAGACCACCGCATCGAAATCGGCGCCCTGGGCCACGGCTTCGTCGATCAGGGTGGCGTTGCCGTCCCAGATATCCTGGTGATCGAAGGGCGGCACGTAGACCGCACCCGGCTGTTCGCACAATTGCAATGCATGCTGGTTGCTTTCGTCCCAGACGCTGCCGTGAACGATGACTTCGGCGCCGATGCTGCGGATGCGGTGGCGCACCGACTCATGCGTGGTCTGCGGCACCACGATGGTGGTGTGCAGGCCGAGCGCCACGCCGGCGACGGCGGCGGCAAAGCCGGCATTGCCGCCGGACGGGCAGACGAAATGGCGGGCGCCGCGCTCGGCGGCACGCTGGCAGAACAGGCCGATGCCGCGCATCTTGAAGGAACCCGAGGGCTGCAGGTTTTCCATCTTGAGCAGGACCTGCTTGCCGATGGCGGAAGCCAGGCTGTCGTGGCGCAGGAGCGGGGTGGTGAGATGCAATGAAGCCATGGTGCGATGGTAATCCGTTCTTTCGATCTTCCACACTCGTAAAAATACGGGCGTTCGGTTTTCGTTTTTTCGATTTTTCAGGGAGGCGACGCTCCACCGTTGAGGACACCGTTCCGGGCAACGACCGCCATGGTTCCGCTGAATTTGCTGACAAGCACTTTCCTGTCGCCGCTGAGGGCATGGACTTCGGACTCCACCACGTGGAAAGCCTTGCCCGGCTTGAGTACCTGGACGCGGCACCAGAGGGTGTCTCCCAGTCCGGGACGCAGCAGGTGCATCTTGAATTCCACGGTCAGGATGAAGCCTTCGGCCGGCGTCACGGTCATCGCGGCACCGCCGGCGGTATGGTCGGCGATCGTCGTCTGCACACCGGCGTGGATGACGCCGGTGTGCTGCAGATGACGCGGCGCGATGCGAAGGGTGGATTCGCACCAGCCGGGACCGCAATCGACAAGGATGATGCCGATTTCGTTCAGGAAAGCCGCCTCGCCGAAACCCTGTTCGACGACGCGACGGTAATTCGGATCGGGGGAATGCATTGTATGCGCTCCGTCTCTGCTGCGCTTGCACGGCACCCTGCTCCCGGCAGGGTGCATGTTTGCATTACCTGGTCTCGGCGAACAGCTCGCGGCCGATCAGCATGCGGCGGATTTCGCTCGTTCCCGCGCCGATCTCGTACAGCTTGGCGTCGCGCCACAGGCGGCCGACCGGGTATTCATTGATGTAGCCGTTGCCGCCCAGCGTCTGGATCGCCTCGCCCGCCATCCAGGTCGCCTTTTCGGCGGAGTACAGGATGGCGCCGGCCGCATCCTTGCGCAGCGCCCGCACCGCTTCCGGATTCTTCGCCCGGTCGCAGGCCTGGCCGACCGCATAGACATAGGCCTTGCAGGCCATCATGGTGGAATACATGTCGGCGACCTTGCCCTGCATCAGCTGGAATTCGCCGATCGGCTGGCCGAACTGCTTGCGCTCGTGGATGTAGGGCACCACCGCGTCCATGCAAGCCTGCATGATGCCCAGCGGCCCGCCGGACAGCACGGTGCGCTCGAAGTCGAGGCCCGACATCAGCACGTTGACGCCCTTGCCGAGGCCGCCGAGCACGTTTTCCGCCGGCACTTCGCAATCCTGGAACACCAGTTCGCCGGTGTGCGAGCCGCGCATGCCGAGCTTGTCGAGCTTCTGCGCAATCGAGAAGCCCTTGAAGCCCTTCTCGATCAGGAAGGCGGTCATGCCGCGCGGGCCGGCTTCGATGTCGTTCTTCGCATAGACCACCAGGGTGTCGGCATCCGGGCCGTTGGTGATCCACATCTTGGTGCCGTTCAATACCCAGCGGTCGCCCTTCCAGTCGGCGCGCAGCTTCATGCTGACCACGTCGGAGCCGGCGTTCGGCTCGGACATCGCCAGCGCGCCGACATGCTCGCCGGAAATCAGCTTGGGCAGGTATTTCTGTTTCTGCTCTTCGGTGCCGTTGCGCTTGATCTGGTTGACGCACAGGTTGGAATGGGCGCCGTAGGACAGGCCGACCGACGCCGAGGCGCGGGAAATTTCCTCCATCGCCACGATGTGGGCGAGATAGCCCATGTCGGTGCCGCCGTATTCTTCGCTGACGGTGATGCCGAGCAGGCCGAGCTCGCCCATTTTCTTCCACAGGTCCATCGGGAACTGGTCGGTGCGGTCGATTTCGGCGGCGCGCGGCGCGATTTCCGCCTGCGCGAATTGCTGCACGGTTTCGCGCAGCGCGGCGATGTCTTCGCCATGGTCAAAGGTCAAGCCGGGCAAGTGGATCATGTCGTCCTCGGTTTATAGGAGTTATGCAATCGGAATACTTACCAAAAATACTGAAAATACTGGTCCAAACTTCTGGCGCGATGCTGCGCATCATACCGCCAAAATGACGTTTACGTAAACGTAAAGCAGATACCGTAGAACTACGATTTTGACGGGTATCAGGCGGCGTCCTTTAGCTTGCGCGCCGCCGCTTTCTTCTCGGTCGCCTTCAGCGGCTTTTCGCCGGACAGCAGCCGCCTGCACTCCTCTTCATGCGCGGCGATCTCGGCCAGGGTGACCTCGATATCCTCGCGCTGCCGCTCCAGGGTTTCCCGGTGCTGGGACAGCACCGCCAGGAAGCGCTTGAGCTGCGGCGCGGTGTCTTTCGGCGATTCGTACATGTCGACCAGCGCCTTGATTTCCGAGAGGCTCAGGCCCAGGCGCTTGCCGCGCAGGGTGAGCTTGAGCCGGGTGCGTTCGCCGGCGCTGTAGACCCGGGTGCGCCCGCCCGCACCCTCGCGCTTGGGACTGAGCAGGCCCTGGTCTTCATAGAAGCGGATGGCGCGGGGCGTGATGTCGAATTCGCGGGCAAGCTCGGTGATGGTATAGGTTGGCATGAGGGAATTCCGGGATTGTCAGCAGCGAAAAACGAATGTGTTTAGAATCACTGAAAGGCAACTGCAGTTTACGTTAACGTAAAGTCCTATTGTAGCGCGGCCGCGGTAAAAGTGAACCGGCAAGGACCACGTGCCGCGGCGAGTGTTGCAATCGCCGTAATCGCCGTAATCGCCGTAATTGCCGTAACTGTCGCGGTTACCGCCATCGCTGCGATAACCGCGACGATTGCGCCGCCCCGCATTCAACCTGTTTTCCCTGGAGCTCCGTCATGAATCCCCTGGAATCCCAACTCGAGTATGCGTTCGGCGATCAGCTGCCGCCGTCCGGATCGGTCATGGAAGTCGCGCCCGGCGTGTTCTGGCTGCGCGCCGGCCTGCCCTTCGCGCTCGACCACATCAATCTCTGGCTGCTGCGGGATGGTCCCGGCCCGGACAAGGAAGGCGAAGGCGGCTGGACCATCGTCGACTGCGGCATCAGCAGCGACGCTACCCGCGATGCCTGGGAGTCGGTGTTCGCCAGCGCGCTGGGCGGACTGCCGGTGCTGCGGGTCATCGTCACCCATTGCCATCCCGACCATGTCGGCCTGGCCGACTGGCTCTGCAAGCGCTGGAACGTACGGCTGTGGATGACGACCGGCGAGTACGGATTCGCCCGCATGATGTCGGCATCGCTGCCCGGCGTCGACGGCGTGGCCGCGCTGCCCCACTTCGTGCGCCACGGGCTGAGCGAAGCGTCGATGAGGGAAAAGGTCGAGGGCCGCAAGAGCTATTACTCGACCATGGTGCCGTCGATGCCGGAAGCCTATCACCGCATCTACGACAACCAGGTCTTCCGCATCGGCGCCCATGACTGGCAGGTAATCACCGGCTTCGGCCATTCGCCGGAACATGCGTCGCTTTACTGCGCCGGACTGAACCTGCTGATTTCCGGCGACATGGTGCTGCCGCGCATCTCCACCAATGTGTCCGTGTTCGCGGTCGAGCCCGAATCCAACGCGGTGCAGATGTACCTTGATTCGCTGAAGAAATTCGCCCACCTGCCGGCCGATACGCTGGTGCTCCCGTCCCACGGCAAGCCCTTCCGCGGCCTGCATATCCGCATCGGCCAGCTCAACGACCATCATCGCGACCGGCTGGCGGAAGTCGTGGAAGCCTGCGCCAGCCCGCAGACGGCGGCCGACATCGTCCCGATCATGTTCCGGCGCCCGCTCGACACCCACCAGATGAGCTTTGCGCTCGGCGAAGCGCTGGCCCACCTGAACAAGCTCTGGCATGACGGCGTACTGGTGAGGGAGACGGATCAGGGCGGCGTGATCCGATTCCGGACTGCTTGAAAGGCCCCAAGTCTACATACCAGGCCCGGCCGATGCGCCGGCCTTTATTTTCTGTGAAATCGAATTTTTCCGCGCAATTGTTGAGCTAGATTCGACCTTTTCCGCAGAAGTCGAATTTATATTATTCATCGCGCCAGTTTACTTGGTAAAGACTGTGTTACCTTCTCTTTACATATTTCGTCACAAGAAGTTCCTGTCGCCGATAGACTGACTGTTAAGCTCCGACATGGAATAGTGCGCGGTCATGAATCCAACTATAGAACGAGAAGGCTTTAGCGAGCGCCTCCAGAAGGCGCTGCGCAACGCGGAATACTCTGCCGACAGCCCGACGCAGCTGGCGCGGGAATTCAATGTCCGTTTCGAAGGCCGGCCGATTACGGTGCATGCCGCTCGCAAATGGCTGGTCGGCGAAGCGATTCCCACCCAGGAAAAGCTGCGCACCCTCGCCCAGTGGCTGGGCGTATCAACGGAATGGCTGCGTTTCGGCGGTGAAGATCAGGCCGCTTCGGAATCCGGCGCTTCCACTTCACGCTTCGAATCCACCGATGTCAAACTGCTGACCGATCTGCAGCGGCTCGACAAGCATCATCAGGCGCTCGCCCGCGAATTTATCCGCATGCTGGTCAGGATGAACCGGGAAAAATAAGCCGGCAAGCCGTATCACCGATACCCGGCAAGACCATCTCCGGCGTTGCGACGCCCGCCTGGCTCAACCGCCCGCGAGCCCGCGCAGATAACGCAGCCCGGCGATGGCGCGACTGCCGTACCAGGACATCATTTCGCCATCGACCAGTTGCACCGGCTTGCCGATCTGCCTTTCCAAGGCGTCGACATGCTCTTCGGTGAAGCGGTAGGGCTCGCTCGACAGCAGTACCGCATCGATGTTCCCGACCAGCCGGTCCGACCAGTCGAAGCGCGGGTAGCGCGCCGCGCCGCCCGCCGCTCCGGCCGGCGCATCCGATACCCAGTGCCGCCAGCCGATTTCCTCCAGCATGCGGGCGATATAGGTGTCGCGCGACACCGTCATCCACGGATCCTTCCAGATGCAGTACAGCACGGTCTGCGCCGGTGCCTTCGGGGCGGCCCGCAGCGCCGCGTATTCCCGCTCGAATTCGGTACATAGCCGTTCGGCCTGCGCCGGGACGCCGAAGATGCCGCCGAGCAGGCGGTACAGCGCAGGATTGTCGCGCGGCGCAAGCGGATGCGTGACGATTACATGCGGAATGAACTGCGCCAGCGCATCGACGGTGGGCTTTTCATTCTCGTCGATATTGACCACCAGGTGAGTGGGCGCGAGGCGGCGTATCTTGTCCAGATTCACATCCTTGGTGCCGCCCACCTTGGGAATGGCGCGCACGATGTCCGCGGGATGAATGCAGAAACCGGTACGGCCCGCCAGCATGCTCGCGAGGCCGAGATCGCATAGCAGTTCGGTGACGGACGGCACCAGCGAAACGATACGCGCAGCCTCGCCGGCGGCGAGCGCCGGATGCTCCTGCCCGATGGAATCGATGTAAGTCATGGCTTGCGCTCCTTGTGCGGCGCCTTGGCGAAAACCGCATCGTACAGCCAGTTCGGCAACAGCCGCAGCAGCTTCGCCACCACGCCCATCTGCCAGGGGATGACGCAATAGCTGGCGCCGGCCTCGATGGCGCGCACCGCCCGTTCCGCAAAGGCGGATGCCGGCATCAGAAAAGGCATCGGATAGCGGTTGACGCGGGTCATTGGCGTATCGATGTAACCGGGGGCGATGGTCACCACCTTGACGCCGCTGCCGCGCAGTTCCACGCGCAGCGATTCGCAATAGCTGATCACCGCCGACTTCGATGCGCTGTAGGCGCCGGCCCCGGGCAGGCCGCGGATACCCGCAACACTGGCGATGCCGACCAGCCGGCAGACACGGCTGCCGGCGGCGGCCTGCCGCTTCATTGTCGCCACGAAAGGCGCGAAGGTGGCGACGGTGGCCGTCACATTGGTGGCGAAGATGCGTTCGAAAACTTCCAGGTCTTCCGCATGCTCGGTCAGCGTGCCCTGCGAGATGCCGGCATTGGCAATGACGATGTCGACGCCGCCGCGGCTGCCGATGAAGTCCTGCGCGGCGGCGTGCAGCGCGGCATGGTCGTTGACATCCAGCGCGTAGAGGCGATGGCGCTCCGGATGCGGCAGGTCGGCCGCCAGCTGCTGCAGCAGGTCGCCGCGCCGGGCCACCAGGCCCAGCGTTGCCCCCTGTTCCGCGTAGCGCCTTGCCAGTGCGGCGCCCAGTCCGCTGGAGGCCCCGGTGATGAAAACGCGTTTCATGTCGGCATGCATGTCAGGTGTAGTGGAGAATGAGAGCCGTAAAAAAGCGGATTGCCATGAAAAAAGTCCGCCCTCTTGCGAGTGACGGACTTTGGCAAATCAGGATGGCAGGTATTACTTGCCCTGCTTGCTCTTGTTCACCAGCCAGTCCGCAACCTGCAGCGTGGCGGCATGCAGCACCGGTTCCGGCTTGTTGCCAATGCCGGCGGCGACGATGGAGGGCGAAGTCAGGTAGCGGCCGTCGATGGCAAGCAGCGGCACGCCGTCGATCTGGTACGCCTGCGCCAGTTGCGCGGCGCGCTTGACCTTGCTCTGGATGCCGAAGGAGTTGTAGACCTCGAGGAATTTCGCCTTGTCGAGGCCGTTCTTCACGGCAAAGTCGGTGATTTCCGCATCGGTATCGGTGCGCTTCTTCTGCACGTGGATGGTGTTGAACACCTTGCCATGCAGTTCCTCCAGCTTGCCCATCGCTTCCAGCGTGTAATACAGCTTCTGTTGCGGCACCATGGATTCGCGGAAGGCCACCGGAACGCGCTTGAAGTTGATGTTGTCGCCCTGCTTCTTCACCCAGGCCACCAGGTCATTTTCCAGAGCATGGCAATGCGGGCAGGAATACCAGAAGAATTCGGTCACTTCGACCTTCTTGCCGGAGTCGGTCTGCTGTGCCTTCTCCAGCGTGCGGTAATCGACGCCGTTCTGGGGATTATCGGGCGCAGCCTGGGCGCCGGCGACAGCCATCAGAGAGATGCTCAATGCAGCCAGGACATGTTTCAGAAAACGCATATGCTTCCTTTTACTTTTAATAGCTTTGATCTGGTTCGATCAGCTTTTGATGTTGGTCTATTTCGCGATGCGCACGACCGCCGCATCGACGCCGTTGTCGGACAGCTTGCCGCGCACCTTGTTCATCGAATCCATCTGGTTGAACGGGCCCACGCGCACCCGGTACAGCACGCCGGTATCGGCCTGGCGTTCCGAAATCCTGGCCTCGACGCCCAGCAGGGCCAGCTTGGCGCGGATGTTTTCCGCATCGTTCTGCTCGCGGAAAGCGCCCGCCTGCAGATAATAACTCCACTTTTCATCCTGAGCTTCGGCCTTGGCTTCCGCCTTCACGTCGGCGCGGGTATCGTTCTCGGACTTCTTCGGCTTTTCCGCCGTGCCAAGCTTGGCCGACTGCTCGACAATGGGCGCCTTGCTTTCCTGCGCAACCTTCGCCGCCGGCTTGGCATCAAGCTTCGGATCCACCCTGACTTCCTGCTTCTTCTCGGTAGGCTGCGGCACGGCGGTATTGGGCGGAGCCGGCTCCTTCGCCGCCTCTTCCACCGGCTTCTTCGCCTGCTTGCCGTACAGCGGCTTGTTCGGGTCGCTCACCTGGGCATTCTGATCGGCCTGCTTGGGCCGGCCCATCTTGTCGGTGAAAGGCATCGGGGTCTTGGTGATCATCATGGCCACCCCCAGCGCAATGCCAAGGCCGATGATCAGGCCGACGATGATGCCCAGTACCGTGCCGCCCTGCTGCCTGTTGTAGTTATGCATACTTCCTCAATCCACTTCCAATCCGGTCCGTCCGATGTTCCTGCGCGCCACCCTACGTCCGCGGAAATGGACGCGCAAGCACTTGAACAGATTCTTACATCCTAGAGGGCGCCGATACGCCGATCAGCGCCAAGCCATTGCGCAGGACCTGGCGGGTGGCGCGCAGCAAGGTCAGGCGGGCCGTCCGGGTGGCGGCATCGTCGACCAGCACGCGTTCGGCGTTGTAGTAGCTGTGCAGCTCGCCGGCCAGGTCGCGCAAATAGAACGCTACCTGATGCGGACCGAGTTCGTCGAGGGCTTTTTGCAGCATCTCCGGATATTCGGCCAGCTTGGCGAGAAGCGCGGCTTCGCGCGGCGAAGTCAGTGGCGAAAGATCCACATTGGTCAGCGTGGATTCGTCGCCGCCCCATTGCGCGAGCACCGAGCAGATGCGCGCATGCGCGTACTGCACGTAGTACACCGGGTTCTCGTCCGATTGCGACAGCGCCAGATCGACATCGAAGGTGAATTCGGTATCGGCCTTGCGCGAGATGAGGAAGAAGCGCACCGCGTCGCGACCGCGGGTGAGGTCGCGCTCGCCGTTCTCGTCGACGGCATCGCCGGCCGACCATTCGATCAGGTCGCGCACGGTCACGTAGGAACCGGCGCGCTTGGAAATCTTCACTTCCTCGCCGTTTTTCATCACGGTGACCATCTTGTGCAGCACGTAATCCGGATAGCCTTCCGGAATGCCGAGATTGACGGCCTGCAGGCCGGCGCGCACGCGGGCGATGGTGCCGTGGTGATCGCTGCCCTGCACATTGATGACCTTGGCAAAGCCGCGCTGCCACTTGGTGATGTGGTAGGCGACATCCGGCACGAAGTAGGTGTAGGTGCCGTCGGACTTCTTCATCACGCGGTCCTTGTCGTCGCCGTATTCGGTGGTGCGCAGCCAGAGCGCGCCATCCTGCTCGTAGGTCTTGCCCGCCTTCACCAGCGCGTCGACGGCCGCGGCCACCTTGCCTTCGGTGTACAGCGAGGATTCGAGGTAATAGTTGTCGAACTTCACGCCGAAAGCCTGCAGGTCGAGATCCTGTTCATGGCGCAGGTAGGTGACGGCGAATTTGCGGATCGACTCGATATCCTCGACGTCGCCGCTGGCGGTCACGGGCGCGCCGTCGCTGGCGGAAACCGTTTTCTTCTGCAGGAAGTCGGCGGCGATGTCGGCGATGTAATCACCGTTGTAAGCGGCCTCGGGCCAGCCCTCTTCGCCCGGCTTGAAACCTCTGGCGCGCGCCTGCACCGACAGCGCGAGATTGCCGATCTGGACGCCGGCATCGTTGTAGTAGAACTCGCGGCTGACGTCGTAGCCCTGGGTCGCCAGCAGCGAAGCCATGGCATCGCCGAGCGCGCCCTGGCGGCCGTGGCCGACATGCAGCGGACCGGTCGGGTTGGCGGACACGAATTCCACCATCACCTTCTTGCCGGCGCCGGCTTCGGACCTGCCGAAATTGCCGGCCTGGTCGATCACGGCCTGCACCACCGCCTGCTTGGCGGCGGCCGCCACGCGCAGGTTGATGAAACCCGGTCCGGCGATGTCGGCGCTTTCGATCAGCGCGCCCTTGTCGGCCAGCACCGCGGCGACGATGGCCCGCGCCAGTTCGCGCGGATTCTTCTTCAGCGGCTTGGCCAGCTGCATCGCGATATTGCAGGCGATGTCGCCGTGCGCCGGATCGCGCGGACGCTCGAGCACGACGGTCGGTTTCAGTTCGGTTCCGGCGACGATGGGCGCGAGGGCGGCCTGGAACAAGTCAATGATCTGTTGTTTTTGCGAAGCGAGCATGGGAAAAATGGCATTCGGCGCAAGGGCCGTGCTTTGAATTGGGGACAGCCGGCATTATACCGGCTCGTTAATGCGGGTTCGCGCCGGATGGAGGGCTGCGGCGGCGGGATCCGCCGGGCCAGCCTACTCGCCCAGCCGGTCGCGGCAATAAGTGCCGAGAAAGCGCTGCATCTGGAATTCCTCCGGCAGCCATGGCGATTCAGACAACTTTTGCGGCAGCAGGTAGAGGTAGGTTTGTGCATCGGCTAGTTCGCCGGAGTCCAGCCTGACCCGCACCCGGTCCCGCCGGTATTCGCTGCCTTCGAAGGCGTCGAGCGCGGCGACATCGGCATCGGACACGTCAAAGTAGACGATGCCGGCCACGCTGGCGCCGGAGCGGACGATGGTGCCGGGATAGGTTTCGCCGGCCAAGGCGAAACGCGCATGCCCGTCCAGCACGGCCGGCGCACTCCGGTAGTCGCCGCGCACCACGCGCTGCCAGACTTGGGGAAACATCAGGGAACCATAAGTGAATACATGTGCGGACATCGGACAACCCCGGAATCAGCTTCGATTGGAAACCGGCAATGATAGCCGCATTGCGCGATTCATTGCGTCGCCACAGTCGGTGCCGAGTGTTGCTGCTGCGCGGCGGCCACCCGGTTGCGCCCCAGTTCCTTGGCGCGGTAGAGCGCGGCGTCGGCGGCGGCCACCAGGTCGGACGGCTGGCATGCGTCATCCGGGCGCAGCGAGGCAACGCCCAGGCTAACGGTAACGCCCGCCGCCGCCCGCGATGCGGCATGCGGAATCTGCAGGTCGGCCACCGCCTGGCGCATGTGCTCGGCCAGCGCCGCGGCGGCATCGGCCTCGGTGGCCGGCAGCAGGACGACAAATTCCTCGCCGCCGAAGCGGGCGGCCAGGTCGGCGGAGCGCCGCACCACCGACTGCAATGCCTCCGCCACCTTTTGCAGGCAGGCGTCGCCGGCCGGATGGCCGTAGTGGTCGTTGTAATTCTTGAAGCAATCGACGTCGATCAGCACCAGGCTCAATGCATGGCCGTCGCGCCGCGCACGGTTCCATTCTATGCCGAGCCGGCGGTCGAATTCGCGGCGGTTGGCGAGCCGGGTCAGGGCATCCTCGGCCGACAGCTTGCCGAGCAATTCCACCGCATCGCTCAGTTCCTCGTTGCGCTGCTGCTCGCGCAGGCGGGCGAGATAGGCGCGGCGCTGGTCCTGGTCCATGCGGAAGTTGGCGATCAGGCTGATAACCACCGCCGCGAAGCAGAACATCCAGTTGTTGAACCGGACTTCGCCGGACATGCCGGCCACCTGCATCAGGCTGACGCCGTACAGGCCGACCAGTCCGACGGAGGTGACGACCGCGCTGCGGAAGCGCTGGTTGAGCACGATATTGCCGAACAGGACAATGAGCGTCACGCCGGTGTGGTAATGCACGGCATTGGGATGGTGGCTGAGCGCGGCGATCCAGGACAGGCTGGCGCCGGTAATCATCAGGGTCACCGACAGCAGCGATTCGCGCATCAGCGGCGTCTTCAGCCGGTAGAGGGCGAAGCTGCACAGCAGCATCAGCGGGATCACGATCAGGAAGCGGATTTTCCAGGCTTGCTGGTAGACATCGGGCACCATGCTGCGGTCGCTGATGGCAAACGCGGCATACAGGAAGGCTCCGGCCAGTCCGGTCCGTGTCATGCGGTTTTCGCGCAGCCTGTCCATCTCGGCCTGGTACGACGCCTCGATTTCAACGGGAAATGTGCCGCTGCGCCCCCAGAACGAAGTGGTCGTGGTGGATTGGGGTGCTGTCAGGTCTTGCGGTGAGGTCTCGCGTGACATGGGCTCATGCGCCTCGGAAATGCGACATGTCGAGCTTAGCGCCGCCATGCGCCTGCGTCCAGTAAACCGGAACATTCGGTGCGCGCGGCAACGGGAATGCGAGCGCGTCGCGCCGGGCGGCGCGAGCCCATGTCCTCGCCATCCTTGTCATCTGGTCCAGAACGGCGGCATCAGAAGCGCGTCGCGTAGCGCAGCGCCAGCAGCTTGTCGAGCGCGGCATCGGCGATATTGTTGGGTTCGCGGCGCAGCATCATGCTCACGCCCATCGATGACAGCGGCCCCAGCGGCGCCTGATAATTCAGCTCCCCGCGCACCTCCCTGCCGGCCGGCGCCATCGAAAAGACCAGCCTGTCGCGCGCCTGTTCATTCGACAGCACATCCATCGTGAGCTGGCCGGCATAGGTGCGCATCGGCTGCGATACGGCCAGGCTCAGCCGGTCTCCCGTCCGGAGGCGGTCGGCGGCTACCAGCGCCAGCGAAAAGGCATTGGTGCGCAAGGTGGTCACGCCGGCAACCAGGCTGTCGCTGCTGAGCCCGGGAGTGATGCCGTAGGCGGCCTGCCCGGCCAGCGCGAGCTGCGGCATGAGCAGCACGGCGCCGGCGAGCTGCAGCGAATGGGTGGCCGCGCGGTTGGCGATCGACAGCGCGCCGCTCGAATAAGAGCCGAGGTAGGCATTGCTTTCCCGCGTCTGCAGCAGCGACAGCGACAAGGAAGCCCCGTCAAAGGATCGCGACACTTCAAAGATGCCCGATTTCGCCTTCGGCAGCGATGAGGAAGCCGGCAGGTAGATGTCGGATGAGGCCAGCGGATCCCGGGCTCCCGAAGCCACCAGTCCAGCCCGGATCCGGTAGCCGCCGAGTTCGCGCGCGACGGCCAGATGACTGGTGCCGGGCAGCAGGGACAGATAAGGATTGGACAGGCCGGCGACCTGCGACAGCGACAGGTCCGGCGCCAGCTTGAAGCCCTGGGCGCCGAATTCCTGGCCGGCGAAACTGCCGAGCGCGAAGGAAGTCTGCATGCCGCTGCCGCTGCGCGCCTGCAGCGAAAACGCGGCAAGGCGGGAACGCAGTGCGTCGTACTGCGCGATGCCGCTCTGGTTGCCATGGTTGCCATGGTTGCCAGCAACGATCCATGATTCACGGGCGAACGCCATTTCGACATCATCGGCGAAGACCCGCTCGGCCACTTCCATGCGCCTTTCCATGCCGCGGATCACCTGGGTAAGCGACAAGGCGGTGCTGCGTGCGACGCTCCTGCCGAGGTCGATGCCGAAGTCACGCTGGAAATCATCCCTGCCGACCGCGCGCAACTGGCCGGATGCGGCGAGGCTCCAGATGGCGCTGGTGGCTGCCGACGGCTGCATCGTCCCGTTGAGCACGTGAATGGTCTTGCCGTTATAGGTGGTGGTCGTCAGCGCGCCGACCGGCTGCAATGCCTTGGCGATATTAAGCAGGCCGCGGCCGTAGATCGGGTCGATTCCCGGCGCCCCGAGATCGGTGGCGGTAACCAGCAGGATGGTCGCCACCTGGTCGGCGCGCAGCCTGGGCCACATCTGCATCAGCAGCGCCGCCGCGCCGCTGACCATGGGCGCGGCCATCGAGGTGCCGCTCATGGTCGCATACTGGTCGTTGCGGTAGGCGGACACCACGCCGACGCCGGGCGCGACCAGGAACCAGGCGGCGGTGTCGCCGGCGCGGTTGGAAAAGGAGGCGATGCGGTTGGTGCCATCCACCGCGCCCACGGCGATGATCTGGTTGTTGGCCCAGGCTTCCCTGGCAAAACGCGCCGGCCAGTTGGCGGCCGGGGCGCCGTCGTTGCCGGCCGCCGCGACGATCAGCAGTCCGCTCTTCACCGCCTGCTGCATGGCGCGCGGATCGAAGGGGCCCGCTGCGCCGATGCTGAGGTTGACGATGGCCGCCTTGCCGATCGCGTGGCGCAGGCCGGCATCGAGCGCCAGCGTGTTGCCGCTGCCGCTGTCCAGGAAGATCTTGATGGGCAGCAGCGTCGCGCCAAAGGCAACGCCTGCATTGCCGCGGCCGTCGCGGGCGCCGGCGATGATGCCCGCCACATGCGAACCATGCCCGTTGCGGTCGGTGACGTCGGTACCGGCAGTCACCGCATTCAGGCCGGGAAGCAGCTTGCCCGGCTGCAGGAACTCCCGGTGTGCGCTGCTGATCCCGGTATCCAGCGTGCCTATCGTCACGCCGGCGCCGCTCAGCCCGCGGACATAGGCGGTATCGGCGCGGATGCGGCCGAGATAGAAGGAGGTTCCGCGCTCGATCTCCATGGCGCTCGCCGCGGGCGACAGCGGCAGTGACATTTCGGAAAAGGCATCCGAGCGGGCGGGCGCCGTCCACATGGCACAAGCGGAGCAGACAGCGATCGAGATCAGGCTCGACAAGAAGGCAGGCGAATGGGACATTTCCGTTAAGATACAGACAGCATGTTTCCATTCTGCATCGGAAGCCCCGTGCTGCCTACGTATTGCATTGAAGGAAATGAAGAGAAGTCGCCTGCCAGCAACAGGATGTCAAATGCAGTAGACACATTGGCATCGCTTTGACGCATCTCGCCGGCGCAAGGCATTGTGCGAACGCCAGCCTGGTCAATGTTGTCTTGTCTGCTGTCCCGCTTGCTGTTCCAACTGCAGTTCCGATTGCTGTCCTGATCAACCCCACCCGGGCTTTCGCGTATGGAAAAACATTATCTGTCACCGCTTTTCACGCCGAATGCCATCGTCGTCTTCGCTGGCGACGACAACGTGCCCGGCAGCCAGACCTCGTACGGCAGGCTGATCAGGGCGCAGCTACAGGCCGCCGAGTTCACCGGACGGGTCATCTACCTTGATGTCGGCATGAGCGGGACGCTGAGCGACCTTGCCCAGTCGCAATCGGATCTGGCCATCATCGCGTTGCCGAACGATCAACTTGCGGCCGCGCTGGAAGTCGCCGCCCGCATCCGCAGCAAGACGGCACTGATCGTTTCCAGCGGCGTCGATTCGTCGCTCGCACAGCGGCTGCAGTCCATTGCGAAGCAGCATGGCATTCATCTGCTCGGCCCGAATTCCATGGGATTCCAGCGCCCCCAGCTCAATCTGAATGCCAGCGCGCTCGGGCCGCTTGCGCGCACCGGCTCGCTGGCGCTGGTGTCGCAGTCCGGCGCGCTCGGCTCGTCGATTCTGGATTGGGCGGTGAAGAATGGCGTGGGCTTTTCGACGGTGGTTTCACTCGGTGCGCATACTTCCCTCGATGTCGCTGAAGTGCTGGATTTCCTGGCGCAGGACCGACGCACCCAAAGCGTGGTGGTGTATCTCGAAGGCATCTGCAACGCGCGCCGCTTCATGAGCGCGCTGCGCGCGGCGGCCAACGTCAAGCCGGTGTTCGTGCTCAAGGCCGGCCGCAAGCCGGCCGGCTCCAGCGCCGCCCTCACCCATTCCGGCGCCATCGTCGGCAGCGACGATGTCTTCGACGCCGCCCTGCAGCGCGCGGGCGCCGTGCGCGTGCGCAGCTTCGTGCAGCTGTTCACCGCCGCCAAGGGCCTGCTGGCGCGCAATCTGCCGGTCGGCAAGCGGCTGGCGGTGATCAGCAACGGCGGCGGTCCCGGCGTGCTGGCCGCCGACTGGACCAACGAACTCGGCCTGGAGCTGGGCATGCTGTCCGACGCGGAAGCGTCGGCACTGGCGCCGCAGCTGTCGCCGCTGGCCAACCTGCAAAGCGTGATCGACCTCGGCGAGGAAGCCGCCGCGCAGCATTATCACGCCGCCGTCAGCGCCTGCGCGAACGGCAAGGGCATCGACGGCATCCTGGTCATCCTCTCGCCGAAGCCGGATCTCGACACCACCGCGGTAGCGCAGGCGCTGGCCGATCTCTATCCTTCGCTGGTCAAGCCGCTGGTGACCTGCTGGATGGGCGACGAGCGCGCCGCCGAAGCCCGCACCATCCTCAGCCGCGCCGCCATCCCGACCTACCGCACCCCGGAAGCGGCGGTCGACGCCTTCAGCAACATCGCTTCCTTCCACCAGAACCAGCAGCTGCTGCAGCAGACGCCGCCGCCGCTGTCGCCGCTGGCCAAGCCCGACCTGGAAGGCGCGCGCATCCTGGTCGAAAGCGTGCTGGCCGAACGGCGCAAGGTGCTGACCGAGATGGAATCGAAGGCCCTGCTGGCCGCCTTTCATATTCCGGTCACCAAGACCATCCTCGCCCGCTCGGCGAGCGAAGCCATCCTGATCGCCAACCAGCTCGGCTACCCGGTGGCGCTGAAGATCGACTCGCCCGATGTGTCGCACAAATCCGATGTGCAAGGCGTCGCGCTCAACTTGCAGAATGCGGCGGCCGTGCGCGACACCTGGAACGACATGATGGCCACCGTCAAGCGCCTGCGGCCGGATGCCCGCATCAACGGCGTGACGATCCAGAACATGTCCGGCAAGCCGCGCGGCCGGGAGCTCTATATCGGCGTCAACACGGATGAGCCGTTCGGCCCCGTGATCTCGTTCGGCGCCGGCGGCACCATGATCGAACTCATCGCCGACCGCGCCATCGAGCTGCCGCCGCTCAATGAATTCCTTGCGCAGCGGCTGATCGACCGGGCCCGTTCCGCCGAGACGCTGGGCAATTGGCGCGGCGCGCCGCCAGCCGACCGCCAGGCGCTGGAACAGATGCTGCTGCGGGTATCGGAAATGGTCTGCGCGCTGCCGCAGCTCAAGGCGATGGATATCAATCCGGTGATCGTCGACGCCGCCGGCGCGCTGGCAGTCGATGCGCGCGTGGTGGTCGACCATGCGCCGCGCGGCGGCGGCGATTATCCGCACCTGGCCATCCTGCCCTATCCGTCCGATCGCGAGGAGGAATGGCCGCTGCGCGGCGGCGGCCATTACACCATGCGGCCGGTGCATCCGAACGATGCCGAAATGCTGCAGGACTTCGTGCGCCGGCTCTCGCCGGAAAGCCGCTACATGCGCTTCGTCTCCACCATGCGCGAACTGTCGCTGCGCATGCTGGCGCGTTTCACCCTGATCGATTACGACCGCGAAATGGCGCTGGTGGCGGTTCACCGCGAACGCACGCCGGACGAGCAAGGCGGATTCCGCGACACCGACCGCATCATCGCGGTATCGCGCTATGTGACCAATCCCGATCTGTCCAGCTGCGAATTCTCGCTGGCGGTGTCCGACGAATTCAGCGGCCAGGGCATCGGCTCGCGCATGATGATGGCCATCATGGATGTGGCGCGCAGCAAGGGGCTGGAACGGATCGAAGGGCTGGTGCTGTCGAACAACGTGCCGATGCTCAAGCTGATGCGCAGCCTCGGTTTCGAGGTGCGGCGCTATGAGGAGGACATGGATTTCCGCCTCTGCGTGCGCTCGCTGTAGGCAGTGTTTGATCAGTTGATAAGCGCCGTGCGGCGGGCCACGCCGGCGACGAACAACGCCGCGATGCACCCAGGGCAGGCTGAAGCTTCCGCACATTCTCCTGCAATCCGCTCCAGAGCGCAGCAGGAAACGCAGAGCCGGATTCAGGCAGCGGATGTTCTCGGCAGGACGATGCGGAACACCGTGCCGTCGGCATCGTTGGAGACCGCCGTGATTTCGCCGCCGTGCGCCGTCACGATTTCGCGTGCGATGAACAGGCCCAGACCCAGATTGGCCGGCGGCATGGAATGGTTGCCGTCGTCGGATCCCACATGCACCAGCGGGTTGAAGATGACCCGCAGGACATCCTCCGGAATCACCGGGCCGCGGTTGCGCACTTCGATGACGACGCAATCGGGTTCGCCCTGCGCGGCGACGATGATTGGCGCTTCCCTGCCGCCGTAGCGGGCAGCGTTGCTCAGCAGGTTCATCACCACCTGGCGCACGCGCTCGCCGTCGATCACCGCGCGCAGGTCGCCCGCGGTTTCGACCAGGATCTCATGGCGGGGATAGGCAATGCGCGTCTCTTCGAGCGCCGCCTGGCATACCGTCCCCACATCGGCATCCGCCGGCGCTACCGGCACGCCCCTGCCAAGGCGGCTGCGAGTGAATTCGAGCAGATCCTTGATCATGGCGCTCATCGCCGCGGCGCTGCGCCACAGCCGCATGACGGCGTCATCCTGCTTCTGTTTCGGCACACCTGGCGTGGTCAGATACTGGCTGGTCATCATGATGGCGCCCAGGGGGGTGCGCAGGTCATGGCCCAGAATCGCCAGGAACATGTCGCGCGAGCGCTCCACTTCCCGGGCATAGCGGGCAAGGGCTTCCGAAAGCGACCGGTCGATGGCATCGTTGAAATGCAGCGTCTGGTCGAAGGCGAGCGCATCGAGTTCGGGGCCGGACTCCATCCACAGGCGGATCACGCTGGCGCGCAGGGCCAGGAATTCCGCACTCAGGTGGTCCAGGTCGAATCCGGCATGGTGGCGCATCGCACCGTAGGTGGCGGCGGCCGTCTCGTGACCGTCGAGCAGGCTGGCGGGGCCATCGGCCGACGGCGCCTGCGGACGAAGACGGGGCCGCGGCGTTTCGATGTCGGCAATGATGGCTTGCAAAATGTCGCGCGAATGCTCGCGCAAGCCTACGCCGTGCGCATCCGCATCCGGTGCCAGAGTGGCGGCAAACGCCTCCCACTCGGCAACTATGCAATCCATATTGTCATTGATGAACGTCGATAATTTCACCGCGCCTCCATCGCAGGGCCATTGACTTTGAGAACGGTCAAGCGTTCCACGGCCGCCATTTTACCTGCTGCAGGCGGATTGCTGCATGGAAATGGAAAATTGCTTTTACGCTCTCAAGCAGGCGGATCGTCAAAACCTCACGGTCAGAGTGCGGCGAGCCGCCATAACGAGGTCACTTCCGCTGCACGCGCCTGATGCAGGGGATCATCGGCATCCATGACCTTGGGGTGTCTTGGACGGATATCCATCTTCGCAAGCACCTTGAGTCCGGCCGTCTCCACCCACTCAAGCAGTTGGGCGCGGGTCCGCAGTTCCAGATGCTCCGCGAAATCGGACAGGATCAGCCAGCCCTCGCCGCCTGGCGCAAGATGAGCGGCAAGGCCGTCAAGGAATCCCCGCAGCATGCGGCTTTCGGGGTCATACACCGCATGCTCGACCGGGGAGCTTGGGCGCGCCGGCACCCATGGCGGATTGCAAATCACCAGCGGCGCGCGGCCCGGCGGAAAGAGATCGGCCTGCAGCAGTTCGACCTGGCCGGCATAGCCGAGACGCTCGATGTTGTCGCGGGCGCAGGCCAGGGCGCGCGGGTCCTGGTCGGTCGCCACGACATTGGCCACGCCCCGCCTGGCGAGCACGGCGGCCAGAATGCCGGTGCCGGTGCCGATATCGAAGGCCAGCCTGTCCGCTCCGGCAGGCAGTGGCGCCTTCGCGACAAGATCGACATATTCGCCGCGCACCGGAGAAAACACGCCGTAGCAGGGATGGATGCGCGCGCCGAGCGCGGGAATCTCCACGCCCTTCTTGTGCCATTCATGGGCGCCGATCAGTCCGAGCAATTCCCGCAGCGATGCCACATAGGCTTCCGCTGCCGACCCATAGGCTTCTTCGCAGGCCTGCCTGACATCGGGTGCGCGCCGCAGCGGCACGGCATGTCCCGCCTCGAAAGGCAGCAGCAGCATGCCGAGGATGCGGGCGCGCTGGGCCTGCGCCTGGCGATGCTGGTGAAAGGCTTCCTTCGGCGAGGCTGCAGGCGGCTTCGGCTTTTTCGGCTTGCGGTCGACGCGCCGTGCCAGCGCCTGCAGCAGCTGGCGGGCATTCTGGAAGTCGCCGCGCCACAGCAGGGCCGTGCCTTCGCAGGCAAGCCGGTAAGCCGTATCGGCATTCATACGGTCATCTGCCACCATGATGCGCCTGGGCGGCGGCACTCCGGCCTCGGAACGCCAGCGGGCCATTTGTTCGCTGCCAGCCTCTTGCCATTGAAGAACCGGATGCTCGCTCATGAACGGGCTTTCATGCTGGGAAAGAAGAGGACACGGGTAAAGGAATCAAAGCTGAACTCAAGACGGGACTTAAGTCGGCATGTGAAGCGTGGCTTACGGCGAGGCATGCGGCGGTCCGTTCGGAAAAGGAAGGCGAAAGCCGCCATTCTACGCCTGGCCGCGGGCGTCTCCGTATTGCGCCTGCCGGTTTTCCGGATTGCCGTTATCGGTGTGAA
Source organism: Noviherbaspirillum aerium (assembly GCF_008929045.1). Lineage (GTDB taxonomy): Bacteria > Pseudomonadota > Gammaproteobacteria > Burkholderiales > Burkholderiaceae_D > Noviherbaspirillum > Noviherbaspirillum aerium. Next base: position 299,662 of record NZ_VFAH01000001.1, read on the forward strand.
GGCGCGGGCTGCGAACGTCCGGGCAAGGGAAAGCGATGCGGATAGCGATGCGCCTTGTCGTGTTCAAGCAGGGAAATCACGGCCTTGACGATTGCATACATCAGCGCCCTGTCGACAGAGGGATGGTCGCTGTAGTGAGCGATGATGGGGCCGGCGATGACCGTGTCCGGCATGGCGTCGTCGCCCTGGCTGCCGTAGCTGATGGGAATGTTGTAGCACGCAATCAGCGGGCCGCAGGCAGCCCAGTCGCGGGTCCATTGCGGCATGGCGGTGGTGCCTTCCCACAGGACGCCGGCGCTTTCATAGAACTCTTCGACCTCGTGTCCCAGCAGTTGCGCCAGATGACGCTCCTTGGCCACGCAACTGCGGAAATATTCTTCGTCGCTCATACGCATGATCGGTCTCCATGTCTCCAACATGGAGTTAGATGTCTTTGGCACGGCGGGTTCACCACGGTGGCGGTACGAAATGGGGAACAACAAGGACAATCGGCCAAAAAAAAGCCCGCAGACCTTTCGGCAGCGGGCCAATCCAATTCTAGGAGAGTTGGAGGAGACAGGTGCCACTATATCGTCCGGGATGCCTGCTGTCCGCTTTATTGTCGTGATATCCGGTATAGCCAAAATTTATATCTGCATGGCATATCGGCCTGAAACGCCGCCGCCAAAAGAAAAGCCCGCACGAGCATCCGTGCGGGCTTTTGTGTCTCCCAACCTTCCTGAGGTGGATTTTTGTAACGCGATATTACATCGACATTGCCATTTATCCAAGCCTCGGGGCGCATGTCATGGCGACAACTTCCGGAAATCCCGCAACAGCAGCCGTTTCAGCCGCTGTTTCGGTGAACGCTGCGCGAAATCAACGGTCATTGATTGAGTTAACTACAAGGTCTTCAATTCAGTTACAACAGCAAGACTGGAAGACTGCCCGGCCCGCCCATCCGGCAACCCGGGCGTGCCTGGAGCCAGGCTCCGGCCTTGCTGTTCGAATGGAGAAATCATGTCGACCGTGATTCATCACCGAGGTATCAAGATCGTGACGCTGGCACACGATGAGCGCATCGTCGACCATTGCAGGAAAGGCGATATAGCCATTGTCCGGGAAAACGCCGGCTGGTGGACTTACTTCGTTGGTGCCGACGGCGAGACGGATAGCTACGATGCGCCGTTCGACAGCTACGACAAGGCATTGTGGACGGCAAAGGCCGCAGCGGAATTCTCGGCGGAATAAGCGCGAATACGCCGGCACCAGGCATGTTCACCCAGGCCATCAATCCCGGGTGAGTACGAACAGCAAGGCGCCGGCCTGTTCAGGCCGGAGTTTGTGCTCAGCCTTTCTTCAGGCACTCGCTCATGAATTTCTTGCGGTCGTCGCCGGTCTTGCCCTTGGCATCCGCATTGCAGCTCTTCATCTTGTCCTGCTGCGCCTTCTGCGCTTCGCTGACCTTCGGCTTGTTGCTCAGGCATTCCTTCATGAAGGCCTTGCGCTCATCGCCTTTCTTGTCCGCAGCTTCCTTGTTACAGGTCGCCATCTTGTTTTGCTGCTCGGTCGCAGCGAAGGCGGAATGGAAAAGCATGGGTAACGCAAGCACCAGTGCACCAGCGATTGTCTTCATCTTGTTCTCCAGGGGCTGTATTTGAATAGGTGACTACATGAGTCAAATTTATTACAGCACATTTCCCTGGCCATTCCTACATCATGGCTTGCAGAGATTTGACCTGGATTGAGTTGATGATGCAAAAACCGGCGCTGCGACCATGAAGAAGGCATACAGGGCGCGGCATGCAGAGCGTGATTTTCACCGCGCTCGAAATACGATAGGCCGATCGCCGGAATAGCGCTGTCGACTCAGGACGCTGCCAACATTTCAGAGGAATCCGACGATCCTGCTAACTGAGGAAGGTTAGGCACCGAGCAGGATCTGAGGGCGGGCATTGCGCACCACCGTCACCACATCGGTCATCGGATCAATCTTCCACGACTTCAGAAAGCCCTGCTCCACCAGCAGCTCCAAGGCCTTCTTCAAACCATTGCGAAAGTGGTACAGCTGCTGCGCCGACGATCCGCACAAGCCCTTGAGCGTCTCCACCTTGTAACCAAACGGCTCCCGGTGCGTGTAGTAAAAACCATGCAGCCACTTCGCCAGCGGCGAGCGCAGCTTCAGTCTCTGCCGCCAGTCCAGCTGCGTATAGGCATCCGTGCCGAACAGGGTAATGAGCTTCGGGTTCAGCCGCACCTTCCACTGCCGGTCGCTCTCGTCCTTGAAGGTGAACTCCTGCACCAGCGTGCCGCCGTAGCCGCGCTTGCCCGAACCGGCATCGAAGCGGATCTCCACTGCGTTGGCCGTCAACCGCAAGATGCACAGCCGCAGCCGCTCGTACGACGGCGCCGAGGTCGGCCAGCCCATCGACTTGAGCATCGAATAGGCCGTGAACGACACTTCATGGCCCAGCGGCTGGCTGCGCGCCAGGTGCACCAGGTTCAGGAACACGTCCTCGTCGTCCTGGCGCAGCTCTTCGCCGGTATAGAAGATTTCCACGCCCTTGACCGAAGTAATCGGCCGTTCCTTGAGGTGCTGGCGCGGCTCGTTCTGGCGCGCCACGCTGAACAGCGCCGAGCGCGCCAGCGGATTGGGCAGGCCGCGCACCTGGTTTTCCCACAGGGGCAGCTGGGCAATGAGGGCCTGCTCGACATCGCGCCGCACCGCTTCCTCATCGGCATCGAGGCTCATCTGGGTCATGGCCATGGCGCGCGCCGGGCTGTTGCGCTTGGCGGCGAGCGTTTCCTCGATACGCTGCAGCGCGTCGCTGAGCGGCTTGTGCTTGATCCCGGTGGCCGGCATGCTGGTTGGTCCGTTGTTGTTGTAAGCGAGCAAGTTACCATGGGCAGTATCGTTTATTGAGCGTGGCGGCACGTCGTTGCAGCGTTGAAACACGTATCTCGAGCGTGGGGGCGGGAACGTTTTCTGTGGATAAGTGGGCAATCTATCGTCGTTCGAGCGTGGCGGCGGGGGCTGGACAGGCACACAGTAGTGCTGTCGTTGCCCGAGCGAGGCCATGCGGGCGATGGCGGGCCGTGTTCGATCGCGCCGGCCACGCTTGAACAACGTGTGCAGGCACAGTAAGTCCCTGCTTCGGCCTGCGGGGTGACGTTTGTGGAGCGTGGCGGCGGGTGGCAGCAGGCCGGGAGCGGCTGGACACGTCTTTCGAGCGTGGTGCGCCGGCGCGGCAGCGCTTGGCACGTCGTTCGAGCGTGGGCAAATGCGGCGTCATCGTGGCTGGAGCGTGGCGGCAAGGGGCTTGGGCCGAGAGAAATGTCGTTGGTCGAGCGTGGAAAGCGGGCCAGAGGCGGGTTGGCGGGGCGAAAAGGCGGCGAGTAGAGCGAAAAAGCACGTAGTTCGAGCGTGGAGAGGTAGCGTAGGCGGAGCGAGGAAGCGCGTAGGTGGGGCGAGCGAAGGACGTCTGCGGAGCGAGGCGAACACGTAGGTGGAGCGTGTCAAGGGCGTCTTCGGAGCGAGCGGGGTTATGGAAAAGCGCTGAAGAAACAAGGGCTTGCAGGAGATTTTCGGGCGCTTAATCTGTTTTTAATCTTTGTAATCCGGCGCGCCCAACGCTTCAGATACGAGTCCGGCGGTTTCAGGATCAACGCACCCGGATCCTTTTCTTCCCATGGCGGCATGGGATGGCTCGCTATGGATATCAGGCGACGCGCTGCCCGCCAAGCCATGCCCGAGGCGACATGCCGAACTTGGCAGTGAATGCCTTGGTAAAAGCCGGCTGGCTTCCATATCCGACTTCGAAGGCGACGTTCTGCACCGGCTTATGCTTCAGCAGCAGGCGCTGGGCGAGAACCATCCGCTGTTCGGTCAGATAATCCGCCGGGGTGCTGCCTACCACCAGATGGAACTGGCGTGCGAAACGGCTGCGCGACATCCCGGACTCGGTCGCAAGCTCGTCGACCGTCCAGGGGTAGGCGGGATCGCGGTGAATGGCCATCAGCGCCTTCGACAGGGCGGGATCGGATAAGCCGGATAAACGCGCCTCCGAAATCTGTTGCGTGCGGAAGGCATGACGGATCAGCTGCACGACCAGCACGTCGCATAGCCGGTCAAGAATAAGCTGCTGGCCGAATTCACTGCAGACGGCTTCATCGAACAACAATTCCAGTGTCTTGCCGAGCGGCGGCAGTTCTGCAAGAGGCACTTGAAGATAGCCAGGCAAGGCCCGCGCCAGCGCATTCTTCTCATTGCCATGAAAGCGCACCCGTGCGCATAGCAGCTGCACCGAAGCGCCGTGCGGCACCGCCAGCCTGTGGATGCCGGGATGCGCATACAGCACAAGGCTAGGCTGGTCGATCAGCACCGGGGGGCCGTCTTCATTGTGCAGCATGACCTTGCCGGCCCGAACGAGATGGAGAAAACCGACCTGCTCCTGCTCGCCCAGCGTGTTGAAACCGCAGAATTCGCCGTTATAGAACGTTTCGGTTGAAAACCCCCAGCGCGCCATCAATGCGTCAAGCCTGTCCATATCAATTCACCAAGAGACGATAAGCAATAAAAAGTGGAGTTACGGAAACTTTTTTATCGCATTGTAGCCGCTATTATTTCCGTGGGAATGCGTGTTTCCGGGAGGCGCCCGCTGGCCGAAGCAGATCGTCTCGCCTTTGCAACTCATTGCTGCCGAGAGGGAGGGCCAACAGCAAAGGCTGGGCAGGATCGGATGGACTGGAAGACGTTGCAGGCGGCATGAAGCCGTCCACGCCACGGCTCCCTCCGGGCGGATGACGGTAGCCGGCTTACGTCGATGTCAGGCCAATTACCGACAGTGGCGGCCGACGATGTTCACCGGCTGGCGAGGGCGAGCTGGCCGAGCAGGAATCCATAGCGGCGATGGATGACAGGTGCAATGCAGCCGTTGGGAAAGGCTCCCTTTCCCCAATGGAGGAATTCGGAATGTCATCAGGTATAAGGCCGGGACAATGCAAGCCGGGCGCCGTACTCACCAGCACGGCGCCCCATGTTTTTTGTCGCCATGCGACCAAATTGTCTGATGCGATTATCCGATCAGGCACCGAGCAGGATTTGAGGGCGGGCATTGCGCACCACCGTCACCACATCGGTCATCGGATCAATCTTCCACGACTTCAGAAAGCCCTGCTCCACCAGCAGCTCCAAGGCCTTCTTCAAGCCATTGCGAAAGTGGTACAGCTGCTGCGCCGACGATCCGCACAAGCCCTTGAGCGTCTCCACCTTGTAACCAAACGGCTCCCGGTGCGTGTAGTAAAAACCATGCAGCCACTTCGCCAGCGGCGAGCGCAGCTTCAGCCTCTGCCGCCAGTCCAGCTGCGTATAGGCATCCGTGCCGAACAGGGTAATGAGCTTCGGGTTCAGCCGCACCTTCCACTGCCGGTCGCTCTCGTCCTTGAAGGTGAACTCCTGCACCAGCGTGCCGCCGTAGCCGCGCTTGCCCGAACCGGCGTCGAAGCGAATCTCCACCGCATTGGCCGTCAACCGCAAGATGCACAGCCGCAGCCGCTCGTACGACGGCGCCGAAGTCGGCCAGCCCATCGACTTGAGCATCGAATAGGCCGTGAACGACACTTCATGGCCCAGCGGCTGGCTGCGCGCCAGGTGCACCAGGTTCAGGAACACGTCCTCGTCGTCCTGGCGCAGCTCTTCGCCGGTGTAGAAGATTTCCACGCCCTTGACCGAAGTAATCGGCCGTTCCTTGAGGTGCTGGCGCGGCTCGTTCTGCCGCGCCACGCTGAACAGCGCCGAGCGCGCCAGCGGATTGGGCAGGCCGCGCACCTGGTTTTCCCACAGGGGCAGCTGGGCAATGAGGGCCTGCTCGACATCGCGCCGCACCGCTTCCTCATCGGCATCGAGGCTCATCTGGGTCATGGCCATGGCGCGCGCCGGGTTCTTGCGCTTGGCGGCGAGCGTTTCCTCGATACGCTGCAGCGCGTCGCTGAGCGGCTTGTGCTTGATCCCGGTGGCCGGCATGCTGGTTGGTCCGTTGTTGTTGTAAGCGAGCAAGTTACCATGGGCGGTATCGTTTATTGAGCGTGGCGGCACGTCGTTGCAGCGTTGAAACACGTATCTCGAGCGTGGCGGCGGGAACGTTTTCTGTGGATAAGTGGGCAATCTATCGTTGTTCGAGCGTGGCGGCGGGGGCTGGACAGGCACACAGTAGTGCTGTCGTTGTCCGAGCGAGGCCATGCGGGCGATGGCGGGCCGTGTTCGATGGCGCCGGCCACGCTTGAACAACGTGTGCAGGCACAGTAAGTCCCTGCTTCGGCCTGCGGGGTGACGTTTGTGGAGCGTGGCGGCGGATGACAGCAGGCTAGGAGCGGCTGGACACGTCTTTCGAGCGTGGTGCGCCGGCGCGGCAGCGCTTGGCACGTCGTTCGAGCGTGGGCAAATGCGGCGTCATCGTGGCTGGAGCGTGGCGGCAAGGGGCTTGGGCCAAGAGAAATGTCGTTGGTCGAGCGTGGAAAGCGGGCCAGAGGCGGGTTGGCGGGGCGAAAAGGCGGCGAGTAGAGCGAAAAAGCACGTAGTTCGAGCGTGGAGAGGTAGCGTAGGCGGAGCGAGGAAGCGCGTAGGTGGGGCGAGCGAAGGACGTCTGCGGAGCGAGGCGAACACGTAGGTGGAGCGTGTCAAGGGCGTCTTCGGAGCGAGCGGGGTTATGGAAAAGTGCTGAAGAAACAATGACTTGCAGGAGATTTTCGGGCGCTTAATCTGTTTTTAATCTTTGTAATCCGGCGCATCCAACGCTTCAGATACGAGTCTGCATTCGCGGTCCCAGCAACGACATGGCATGAAGGGTGACCAGTTTTTGGTCTTGCTGGAGAAAAGATACGACCCACTTGCTTTTGAGGCACTGTTAAATCCGCTTAATCCTGCTTGCGCGGATCGCGCCGTTCTTCGCCATTGGAGCAAACAGGAGCAAAAGCCAGCGTTTGAAAAAAATCAAAGAATCAAATTTGTCTAAGACAAATTGTTGACAAGCGGAAAGTAAGATGTGAATATCCTTCCTATGTTTTCTTAAGGAAACATTTCCCGAGTTCCAGAGAACCTTGCTGAAACTCATAAAATTCACTAAAAAAGGATAAATACTTATGAGCGACTTGGCCATGATCTCTTTCGGCAAAGCTGACATCGAAAACACACTTAAGAAGATGGCGAGCGGCGACATAGACAAACTCGCCTTCGGCGCCATTGAGTTGGACAAAACCGGCACGGTACTCAAATACAATGCGGCAGAAGGCACGATCACCGGACGCAATCCGGCAGCTGTCATCGGCAAGAACTTCTTCCGCGACATCGCCCCTTGCACCGCGACGCCAGCCTTCAAGGGCGTGTTCGAAAAAGGCGTCAGGGAAGACAATCTCAACACCCTGTTCGAATACGTGTTCGACTACCAGATGAAACCGACCAAAGTGAAAGTGCATATGAAAAAGGCGCTCAGCGGCGGCAATTTCTGGATCTTCGTGAAGCGGATCTGAACCATGCATCCCGATCCGGACGAAACAATGAGGAATGCGGCCAGCTGGTGGAATGACGAACAGGCGCTGCAGCGCTTCATCTGCAGCCTGGTTGCATCGGAACTCGCATCCTTGCGTCCGGGAGGTCTCGCCTTGCCCGGCTTCCCCTGGGAAGCGGGCTTGCATCTGGTCGACGACCTCGGTGCCGACTCGCTTGAATTGCTCGGCATTGCCACCGCATTGGCCGAGTCGCTGCACATGCATGAATCAGGGTTCGAAGATTATCTGCTTGCCCGCCCGACGATTGGGGAATGGGTACAAATCGCACAAGCAAGCTTGCAGCATTTTTCAGGAAAGCTGACGTTCAGGACATCAGGCAGCACCGGTCAGCCGAAGCCATGCTGCCACCCATTGCCGCTGCTGATGCAGGAAGTCGTTGAACTTTCAGCCTTGTTCTCTGGCCGCCGGCGCATCCTTTGCGCCGTTCCTGGCCACCATATCTACGGTTTTCTCTTCACCATATTGCTCCCGCGCGCCTTGGGCATCGACGCAAGCGGGATCATCGATTTGCGTGGAAGTTCTCCAGCGCGTCTGGCAAACGAATTGAAGGAAGGCGATCTCGTGGTGGGCCATCCGGAATTCTGGCGCGCCGCGGCGAGACTCTTGCCATCGGTCCCGGCCGGCGTGATCGGTGTGACGTCCACCGCGCCCTGTCCAGCGGAAGTGAGCCAAGCCATTGAAGAAGCCGGCATGCACAAGCTGATACAAGTCTATGGCAGCTCCGAAACGGCGGGGATCGGCTGGCGCGACAGCAGTACGTCACCCTACCGCTTGTTCAGCCATTGGAAAAAATCCGCGGAAGCGCATCACGGCCTGCTACGCATGCAACCGGACGGGCAGGAAACGTCCTATACCTGTCAAGACCGCCTTCAATGGACGGGGCCGCGAGAATTTCTTCCCGCTGGCAGGATGGACAATGCGGTACAGGTTGGAGGAATCAATGTCTTTCCGGCTCGTGTACGTGATGTACTGCTGCAGCACCCGGAGGTCGCCGATGCAGCGGTCCGCCTGATGCGCCCTGAAGAAGGTGCCCGTCTCAAGGCATTCATCGTTGCCCGGATGCCCGGCATCGACCATGCAGAGCTGCAGCAACGTCTGCATTCCTGGGTAACCGAACATCTGACGACCGCGGAGAGGCCAAAGGCATTTACCTTCGGCGAGCAACTGCCCAAAAGCAGCATGGAAAAAGATGCTGACTGGCTTATTACGCCGTCTTTGCGTTCCACGGCCGACGTGCAATGACCATACGGCACTGCGATGTTTGAGGGAAATGAAGCGGGAATGAAGTAACGAAAAGAAGTGGCGCGGCTGGCGGGGATCGAACCCACGACCCTTGGCTTCGGAGGCCAATACTCTATCCACTGAGCTACAGCCGCGTAGAAGGAACTGCAAAGAGGCTGAAGAATACCTTTTTTCGCGTTGCACGTCCATGTGAATGCGCCAAGGAATTTGATCGCGCTGTCAAATTGACACTTTATCCCCGCCCAGCAAAATCGAACGGAACCCACTCCCGACAGTGGCCCTGTTGTCTACGAAACTGTTTGCTGCAACATTAGGTTGAACGATCATTTCTGGGTTCAGCGCGCAGAATCAGGGCAGGGTCGGCTGAATACCTGCCTGGATCAAGGCAAATCACACGATTTCACCTGCATCATTCCCTCTGTTCTTTCGTTCCAAACCCTGAACTTTCCGACTATAATCAAGAGTTTTGCGAGGTATTGCGCTGCTTTATGTGAGAGCCACTGGCCCGATTTGCGCACCCGCCCACCGGTTTTAAAAATGCACTGAGGGAATAATGAGCGACGCACACAACGAACACGAATCTTTGATCAAGACGCCCAAGCAGCTCATCGCCGCGGTGGCCGCCGGTTTTTTGATTCCAATCATCTGCATCGTGCTGCTGGTTCAGTATGTGGCCAATGAAAGCAAATCGAGTGCAGGATCGGACAGCCAAACTCCGGAATCGATCGCGGCTCGCCTGAAACCGGTGGCCGATGTCGGCTTCACGCTCAAGGATGCGAATGCTCCCAAGGTGCTGCAGACAGGCGAAGCGGTTTACAAGGCAGTGTGCGCAGCCTGCCACACTTCCGGTGCAGCCGGCGCTCCGAAGCTTGGTGATGCAGCAGGCTGGGCATCACGCATCAGCCAGGGACAGGCAACGCTGGTGTCGAATGCCATCAAGGGCATTCGCGCGATGCCCGCCAAGGGCGGCAATCCCGATCTCGACGACGTCGAAGTCGAACGCGCAGTGGTATATCTGGCCAACCAATCGGGCGGCAAGCTGAAGGAGCCTGAAGTAAAGGCAGCTCCGGCAGCCGCCGCAGCACCTGCTGCCAATGAAGCTGGCGCACAAACCGCTTCCGCAACCCAGCCGGTGACATCCTCCCCATCCCAGCAGACTCAGGCAGTCGCCAGCGCGGCACAGCCGGCGGCTGGCAGCAGCGCCAAGGTCGATGGCAAGAAGGTGTATGACACTGCCTGCGTAGCCTGCCATGGCGCGGGCGTTGCCGGCGCACCGAAGGTCGGCGACAAGGAAGCCTGGGCGCCTCGCATCAAGCAGGGCTCCGCAACCTTGTATGAGCATGCCATCAAGGGCTTTCAGGGCAAGGCTGGCGTGATGCCTCCGAAAGGTGGTTCATCCGCGTCGGATGAGGAAGTCAAGGCTGCCGTGGATTACATGGCGGATGCCTCCAAATAAAACCGCCTCAACGACAGCGTACATAGCGCGCACAGCGCAATAAAAAAGCCGACCTTCGGGGCGGCTTTTTTATTTGCTGCCGCATCGTATCGGCAAATGGTTTTGACGGTTTTGACGGTTTTGACGACTTTGGCAGTTTTGACGGAAAAGCTTTCCCGATTCAGCGTGCCTGTACCGGCTGAGGCACTTGTTGAGCGGCTGCCTGCGGCTCGGCGACATAAATTTCGACACGGCGGTTGCGCGCACGATTGGCTTCCGAGTCATTGGACGCAATCGGTTCACGCGACCCGCGGCCGTCCACGCTGATGCGATTGGAAGCAACGCCGCGCCCTGTCAGATAATCGCGCGTATGCACGGCGCGGTTGACGGAAAGCGGATTGTTGATGGCATCGCCGCCGGTGCTGTCGGTATGTCCGATGATGGTGACTCGGCTATAGGGGTTTTCCACCAGGCCGGAGGCGAACTTGTCGAGTATGGGGCGGAAGTTGGGCTTGATGTCCGCGCGATTGGTATCGAACGAGATATCGGTCGGGATATCCAGCTTGAGACGGTTATCGGCGGTCTGCGTAACCTGAATGCCAGTGCCTTGCGTGGCCTGTTCCATCTGCCGCTTTTGCTGCTCCATCCGACTGGACCAGATGTTTCCGATAATTGCGCCGGCTGCGCCGCCGACCACCGCACCGGTCGCCGTCCTGCGGCCGCTGCCCGATCCGGTTGTACCGCCCAGCACCGCGCCGATGCCCGCACCCACGCCCGCACCGGTGGCGGTACCGCGCTGAACGTCATTCATGCTGGCACAGCCGCCAAGTCCGATTGCGGCGGCGAGCGTGGTGACGATAATTTGCTTGCGCATTTGCATATCCTCTTGGGTAAAAACACCTTTTGGACATCCGCGATGCAATGCGAGTTCGTCAAGTTACAAATGGTGATAATTACCTGGGGATACAGGTGGAAACAACGTGCGTGCCTGCTCTTATGCCAATCCGAAGTCTGCCGCGCGAGGTCGCGTCTTTCTCCAGTGGCCTGGATGGCGTCGCCATCCATTTTCCTGGCTCGCTATGGGCTCCCGAACTGCAACCGCCGCCTTGCCAGCCAAACAATCCATCGTTCTCCTTGGTGATGGAATGACTTGGAATGGGTTCTACCGCTCGATGGTGTTGCGCCGCGTCGCGGGCCCGGCATCACCCCGCCGTGCTGTTGCTGTTTTTTTAAAGCGCGTGAAAAGGTAACCGGCAGCGCCGGCGGCTGCGGCGGCTCCCAGCAGCGCCTTGGGAACATTTCGATTCTGCAGCAACCTCGTCAGCAAGGGCAATGCGATGGGAGCCAACGCCTGCATATCCGATGCGGACAGATTGTCGAGATGGCGGGCGGCGAATGCACCCGCACTTGCCTTGAGATGCTGCAGCGCGCTGCCGACGATGGCTTCGGGATGGGCGTTGGCGGACACGGCATTCTTCGCCAGAACCATGCCGGCACGATGCAGCGCTCCCTCGGCGATCAGTTGCTTCTTGCGTTCGGAACAAGTCATGCGGTGGTTTCCCCCTGGAGCTTATAGCAAGGCATCGCGGTCCTTGCGCAGTTCAGCCATGGTGGCCGACAGCGACAGTTTGTCACGACTCAGCAAGGAGCGCATGTAGAAGAACAAGGCAAGCGCGAGCAGGCTATACAGCGCAGCCATCAACAGCAGGATTGTCCATCCCATCGCATCCCAGGCCAGTGCCACGATCAGCGCAGTCCAGCAGCCCAGCGCGAACAGCATCACGATGAGGCCTGCCGCGCCGATGAGCATCATGCGCAGCAGCTTGTCGCGCACTTCCCCCACTTCCAGCGCGGCGAGTTCGAGCCGGTTATGCAATAGCGAGAAACCCGTTTTCGCAACGCCTGCAATGCCTGCCAGCAGACCGAATTCGGAATCAGGGATTTGCGCCTTGCCGGATTGTTGATCCATAGGTCTCTCTACCGGCGCGATAGCAGCAAGCCGATCAGCAGGCCCGCACCTGCGGCGACACCGACCGCCTGCCATGGGCGCTCGTGTACAAACTCATCGGTGGTCTGCGCGGCGACCTTGCCTTTTTCAAGAGCGATGACCTGCGCTTCCTGCGCCCGCTCCATCGCGGTATCAAGCAATGCCAATCCCCTGGCGCGCAATTCATCGGCTTTGTCGCCGGTATTCTGAGTCGCTTCGCGGAACAGGTCCTGCGCCTCTTTGATCAAGGTCCTCATGTCGTTTCGGACAGTCTTGATGTTGGAAGTCTGCATGGCGATTCTCCTTTGGCATTCATACGGTTTCGTGGCCGGCAGGGCAATCCATGGTTGCTGCCATGACCGGCTTCGTGGAATTTTACGCGTTCGGCAACAAAAAACAGAAGCGGCACTTTATACCAGGCCATACTGGCGGCGCAAAGAGCGGACGGTTTTGCCGGTCATGCTGTCGGCTGCCGTACAGGCAGCCGACAAGCCGGAAAGCGTGCGGAACATCCCGGCATCAGGAAACTGAACCGGTGCCCCGTTGGCGCAATTCGGCGATGCCTTCAATGCTTCCCAGGCGGATGACGACCGGATTGCCCGGAAGCGTGCGTTGCACCGGTCGCCAGGCAAACAGCCATTCCTGCTCCGCGGCGAGTTGGCGCGCCTTCGAGAATACGGCCCCCAGGGGGCTCGGCTTGCCGTAGGAAATGGCCGCATCAATGCCGGCCCAGCTCGGCAGCACGCGCTGCGCCGCGCGGTGCACTCGTTCGCCAAAAGTTTCGACGTCGTGAATGACGAGGCAGCAGTCCGCCTGCCCGAATGCGTCGAACAGGAAATCGTCCCACGCACTGGCCATGCTGAGCGTCAGAAAGCCTGCGGGCACGACTGCGGGCTTGGGTCCGAACGGTGTGATCTGGTCGGTACCGGGCGTGGCATACGCAGTCGATACCGGCGGACACAGGCGGAATTCGCCGTGTGCGAGGGAACGTTCAAGCCACTGTCGTTGCGAATAGCGGTATAGCTTGGAGGGGCGGGCATAGGAGCCGGCAAGGGAAAGAGACTGCAATGGATTCATGAATGCGATCGGGTAAGTCGTGCAGTCATTTAAACAGATTCATGCGTTGCTGACAAACAAAGCCATCACGTCGGCAAAGAACAACGGCCATAAATATTTCCGCAGAACATCGTTTATCATGCAAAACAAGCCGGTTGCCCCGTGTTTTGCAGGCCAGCCTTTAACGATTTAGGAGTTTTTGATGCGCTCAATCATTACTGCAACCGCAGCCATCGCATTGACGATGGTTTGCGTATCTGTCCAGGCGTCGGACATCAATGTCGGTGTCAGCGTCGGCGGGCAGATTAGTCCGGGCGTCTACGGCCGGGTCGATATCGGCAATACGCCACCGCCGGTGGTGTACCAGCAACCCGTCATCATTACGCGTCAGGCACGCCCGGTGACGCCGGTGTACATGCATGTGCCTCCCGGCCATGCCAAGAACTGGGGGAAGCACTGCCAGAAGTACAATGCCTGCGCGCAGCCTGTCTATTTCGTCAGGTCGGGCGAGTATGAGGGCAAAGGCAAGGGGCACGGCAATGGAAAGGGCCATGGCCACGGCAATGATGGCCGTCATGGACACGACGACCATCGTCAAGGGCATGACAAGAAGGAAAAAAAGCACAAGCACGACTAGCGGGATTCTAGCCAATACGCAGAAGGATGGGATTCGGGATGCAGGACAAAAAGGACCGAGGCGGCGCCCATCCGCATCGCACCTGTTTCTGACCTGTGGCTACGCACGGAGCGCATTGCCGCATGGCGAAATCAAAGCGGCGCTTCACGAAGCTCGCAATAAAAAGCGGCCTTATGGCCGCTTTTGCATTGTAAAGCGCATGCAGAATCTTTTTCTTACTTGCTGCTGGTAGGCGATGTGCCTTGACCGGACGAAGACTCCGATCCGGAACCGGCTGTGGCACCGGAGGATTCGGATTTCTTGGCCTTCGCCTTTTTGCTGTCTTTTTTCTTGGCCTTGGTTTCGCTGCCGGAAGCACCCGAGCTTGCTGCCGCGCCGCGGTCGCTGCTGGTGCTGGAGGCGGTGCCGGAACTGCCGGTGCCGGTTGTGCCGGTCGCTGCACTCGGGCTCGATGTGGCGGAGCTTGCGCCGGTGCCGCTCGTGCCGGACGACGAAGTGCTGCCGGCGCCGCTGGTGCCCGAGGCGCTCGATGGGCTGGATGGGCTCGGCGGAATCGAGGTCGATGTGCCGCTGCCGCCTGCCATGCCGGCGTCGCTGCCGGTGCCAGCGCCGGACGCGCCCGTGGCATTCTGCGAACGGACCGTGGATGACGGCGACGTGGAGCTGCCGCCGGCACCGGTCGACTGCGCCAAAGCCAGGGATGACACTGATGCGATCACGACAAACGACAGTGTCCGAAGTTGGGTTGTTAGGGTCATAGCTACCTCCTTCAGTTAAAAGAAAAGCATCACCGATGCAGCAGCTTGGATGCAGCCCTTATTCCCTTGTTCAGGAAAATCGGCTGTGCAATGCCGCAAAAGGGCTGATTATTTTTTTAAACGATTGAATCTAAAGGAGTTTTAGCAATGTAATAATCTGTAACGGCAACCTTCTCCCAGCGTCAGCGGAAAGGCTCCTGCGGGAACAACCAGAAATCCATCATTGATCCATCTGAGGCAAGGCGAGTGTGCGCAACTGAAAGCGCCCGTCATTATTGAATAACCAGGTTTCCGAAAGTTCCACCTTACCCTGCCGCAGCAGATGCGAGGCCGGCTTGGGAAAAGGCGCTGCATTGCGCAGCGAAGCCATTGCAGTGGCCTCCGCATCCCGGTCCCGGTTGGAACGCATGATTTCGCTGCGTAACAGCCGGCCGCCGGCATCAACCGAATACCTCACGACGACGACCGAACGCAGCAACGCTTGCGGACGCGTGGTGTAGACCTTGATGGAATTGACCTCCGTGATGCGCTGCGCCAGATCGCGCTTGTAGCCCTCGACCGTGTTCTCCGTCGATGTTGCATCCGGATAGGTTTCCACTCTCTCGATGCGCGGCATGCCGCCTGCAGAACGTTCCCGCGGAGCATCCGCCGGGCGGGTGCTGCATCCTGCAAGAACAAGAATGGCAAGCATGGGTAGGAAACTGGTATTCATGGCGGCTGGCGAAAATCGAAAGTAAGGAAAGTCAGGGAACAAGAGCCGGTCATTCAGGATCATTCAGGCATCGTCGCTTGCGGCATCCGCATCGTATTGATCCATGGCGAAGATGCGAATGCGCGTACGTTGAAAGTAATCCAGCGCGGAATTCGGCCAACAGCAATCTTACCGGCGGTTACATGTTTGCCGCCAGCATGTTCGCAGCCAGCATTCCTGCACCGTGCCTGTTTCCACCTGCCTCACCGTGAGGAGAAAGTAATGTTTGGTCAGTTCGGCTTTCAGTCTTCGGGCGTGCGCGCCCATGCGCAGCGCGGCCACCGTGACGGCAATGGTTTTTTTGCGGTTGAGGCTAGCGGCTTTGCGCGGGCAGGCCTGCCCCGGGCCTGGGCCGTGTTGAGCGATTACGATCGTCTTGCCGAGTTCGTGCCTGATCTGGTGTCGTCGCGGGTGGTATCGCGGACCGGGGCGGCAGCCATCGTCGACCAGGTCAGCCGCATCGGCATCATGCTGATGACCTATGTGGTCCGCATGCAGATCCGCATCGAGGAACATCCGATGTCGGCGCTCGACGTGTCGCTCATTTCCGGCGACATGCGCCATTATGAAGTTCACTGGACGCTGGAACCTGCCCGCCAGGGCGGAATTGACGGCACGCTGCTGCGCTTGTCCGGCGAACTGGAGCCGCAATTCTTCATTCCCCCCATGGTTGGCCAGCCGGTGGTGCAGGCCAATGTCAGGCAGCTGATGGAAGCAGTGGTCTCGGCCATCGAAAAACGCACCGCACATTGAGACATCTGCGGATTTCCGCGAAGCCGGTTCTTCAGGCGAACCGGCGCATACGCCGGAATTGCTCGGTGGCGGCAATCAGCGCGCGTGCGATCCCGGGCTCGTAGCCGGAGTGGCCGGCATCATCAATCATGTGCAGCTTCGCCCCGGGCCAGGACTGATGCAGCCGATAGGCGCTGGCGGGCGGGCAGACGACGTCATAGCGTCCTTGAACGATTACCGCGGGCAGATGCGCGATGCGGCCGATGTCTCGTATCAGCTGGTCATCGGTGAAGAACCCTTCATGCAGGAAGTAATGCGCTTCCAGGCGCCCTATTCCAAGACTCACCTGGTCGGTGCTGAAGTCGTCGATCGCCTGCAGGTCCGGTTTCAGGAACAGGCATCGCCCTTCATAGCGGCTCCAGCTGCGAGCGGCCGGCATGTATATCGCGGCATCGTCGGAGAACAGTCTCTTGCGGTATGCCTGCAGCAGTTCGCCGCGTTCCTGTTCGGGCACATGGGATGCGAATTCGGCATGCACTTCCGGGAAGAACCAGGCGATCCCGTTCATGAACCAGTCAATCTCGGCCGGCGTGCATAGAAAGATGCCGCGCAGGATGAAGCCAAGACAATGCTGCGGATGCGCTTCTCCGTAGGCCAGCGCCAGCGTTGACCCCCATGAGCCGCCGAAGACCAGCCACTGTTCAATGCCGAGCATGGCGCGCAGGCGCTCGATGTCTTCGATCAGCAGCTGCGTGGTGTTGTTGCGGTATTCGCCCAGCGGCGTGGACTTGCCGGCGCCGCGCTGGTCGAACAGCACGATCCGGTAATGCGCGGGATCGAAGAAGCCACGATGCCGCGGCGATGTGCCGCCGCCGGGACCGCCATGCAGGAACAGGACCGGCAAGCCATCCGGATTGCCGGATTCTTCCCAATACAGCGTATGGATGTCGTCCACCTGCAGCATGCCGTGCCGGTAAGGTTCGATCGGTGGGAAAAAAGGTGCGGTGTCGCTCATCTGATCCTCCGGAATGCGAAGGAGACCATTGTAAGGCGCGGCGAAGGAAACGTCCGCGCTTCCCCGGAAAAGCCCTAACCCGGAGAACGCCTTCGATTCGTCGTTTCACGCCCTGTTTTCCGCAGTTCGTCGCAAGCCGCTTCCAACGCGGCATGGCCATGCCCAGAATCGCCATATCAATCATCGGCCGGGGAGACATCCATGCTGCAGCAAATGTTGATCAACACGCCTGTCTGGGTCTGGGCATTGCTTGCCTTCCTGATCGTTCGCGGAGTGATGTCCGGCATCGGCCGCGAGACCGGCATCAGAAAGCTGTTCATCATGCCGCTGGCCATGCTGGCCTTGTCGATCCACGGCATGGCGGCAAGCTTTGGAGCCGATCCATTCGCGGCCCCGGCATGGCTGGCGGCAACCGTTGCCGGCACGGCACTGGCATGGGCACTGTTCAGTCTCGACAGCGTCAGCGTTTATCCGGAACGGGGCACCGTCTTTCAGCAAGGCAGCTGGATGCCGCTGATGCTGATGCTCGCCATCTTCTTCGTCAAGTATGCGGTGAACGTGATTCTGCATGTTGCGCCGCAGGCAAGGCAGGATGGCGGGTTTGTCATCGCCGTCTGCGTGCTGTATGGCCTGTTCAACGGCATCTTCATCGGGCGCCTGCTGCGCATTCTTGCAATTTATCGTTCGGGAGTAGCCAGGAAATATAAATTGCTGTAGACTTGCGGTCCTTCAGATGTGGTGACGCACACATCGCATGAACGGCAACGCCGGGCATGGAGTTTTTAGGAGTGGTAGTTCAGTTGGTTAGAATACCGGCCTGTCACGCCGGGGGTCGCGGGTTCGAGCCCCGTCCACTCCGCCAAGATACAAAAAAGACGAACTTCGGTTCGTCTTTTTTTACGCCTGCACTCTTCATTTCTGCACTCGCCAGCCGGCTGGCTTTGTTCCATCGCGCGACAAGAAACGCGCAAGGCGGTCTTCCACCCTGCGCGCATATCTTGATCAGGCTGCTTTCTTCTGCTGTTCTTCGCCGCCGAGTGCGGCGACCAGATCGGCGATCAGCTTCGCCAGTTCGCCGGTCATCAATGCGAAATCGGTGTCGAAACGCTCATCATCATTCTGGGTCGAGGTCTCGTTTTCCTTGAGGACGTCGAGCGGCGCGACGCGCTTGATGGCGAGGGTTTCCGTCAGCACGAAAGAGACGCGGTCGCTCCATGTCATCGCCAGCCGGGTGCACTGCTTGCCCGCCGCGATATGGCGGCGCACGTCGTCGGCTTCCAGCGTATGCCGCACATAGCGCACGGTAGCCTTGCCTTCGTTGGTGGCACGCAGTTCGGTATCCTGGTCGACGGTGAACCCGCTCGGCGCTTCATCCGCGGCCAGCCAGTCGGTCATCGCCGACAAGGGCGACTGTTCGGTGCGCAGCGAAGCGAACGGCAACGTTTCTAGCGACTTGAGCAGCAGCTTGAATACTTCATCGGCCTTGGCCGGGCTGGCGGCATCGACAACCAGCCAGCCGTTGACCGGATCGATCCAGACACGGGTGCTGCGCTGGATGCTGAAGGCGCGCGGCAGCAGTTCATCGGTAACCTGCTCCTTCAATTCCTTCATCTGCTTGCGTCCGGGCTTGAAGCCCTGCTGCTCTTCCAGCTCGGCGGCACGCGCCTTGGTGACCTGGTTGACCACGGTCGAGGGCAGTAATTTCTTTTCGGTGTCGAGCTGCAGCAGCAGCTGGCGGTTGACGGTATGAACCAGCACGCCATTGCCGCGCGGGGACTGCCAGCCCTGACTTTGCAATTCACTGCTTGAGCAAGGCGCGAATTCCTGCTTGACCAGCGCGGCTTCCAGTTGCTCGGATGTCATGGTCCACGGAGCAGTGAGACGATAAATTTGCAGATTCTTGAACCACATGCTGGTACCCAAAAAGGCGCCATTCTACACGCGGGGTCAGGTGGAGTCAGTTGCGATTTGCAACAAGCGGATCGCTTTGCAACAGCGTTGTTTCCATGCCGGACAAGCCGGATTTTTTATGCATTATCGTCGTTGAGCCAGACGTCGGCCGCGCCAGGCGCATGAGATGAAGTGCACTGCCGGCGCCTTCAGCAGTGTGTGAGGTGTTGAGGTGTTGAACGACGGTCGAACGAGCCATGATGAAGAGCGCCGCCGGCAAGCGGCGGCGCAGGGCATCGGTGAGTTGCGCAGTTGCCCGTGGGAGGACCACTGCAGCGTTAGCGACCCGATGTGGTATTCAGGCCATCAACGTTACGCTGCATCGGACCGCTGGCTTGCGGGTTCTTGATCAAAGCGTTGGCTTCTTTCTTGTCTTGCTTGTACTGCTGCTTCGCGTCCTTCTTGCTTTGCTTGTATTCCTGCTTGGCTTCCTTGCGGGCCTCGCGGCGCTGCACATAAGGATCGTTCGAAGCGCTCGCGGCGGGATTGCTGCTCACCGCTCCGGTCGGAGCGGCGCTCGATGCAGTACCCGATGTGGTGGTTGCCGAGGAGCCTGTGCTGCCCGAGGCCGAGGTGCCGGATGCGCCGCCAAGGGTGCTTGAACCGCTGGAAGACGCGCCGCTTTTTGGCGGGATTGCGGTCGATGTGCCGGTATTGCCAGCCATGCCCGCATCGCTGCCGGTGCCGGCACCGCTTGCGCCGGTTGCATTCTGTGCCGGCACGGAGCCGGCGGCTGCGGCGGCGCTGGTATCGGTGCTTGTGGTGGTCTGCGCATAGGCAAGATTTGTCAGTGCAACGATTGCGGACCCGAACAGGATCTTGTGCAGTTTAGCCATGATGAACTCCTGGAAATTGATAAAGAGATGGACGCGCTCGTCGCGAACGGTGACGAAGCCGTTGTCGCCATGCTGACGATTGCGCACGTTATCCAAGTGACAAAAAGGGCAAAACGAAAGTTCCGGCCATGGGGCGGGAATGCGACATTGATCTTGTAACTGTTGTTTGCACAACGCATCCGATGCGGCGGCATTCCTGCATGCATGAACAGGCGACGCATAGCCGCCGCCGGTCAAATTTACAGAGGCGCTGCCAGAACTGCACGCGCCGGCATTCAATCATGTCGACGCTGCGCAGCGAAACGCGCGCCGTCATGCCGCGCCGTTCGGCGCCAAAGCCACGAGACACCGTACTGATCAGCGCCGTCCGCACTGCGGCATGGATATTGCAACCCCTTGCCGCTCGAAGAACCCGAAACCTTCGGGACCGAGGCATGCGTCCCGCGACCTGCGTAGGAAATGTCATCGCGCGTCCGTGCGAATCGATAAAGACGCGTGAATGCAAATACGGTCACACCGATCAACGATGGAAGGAGAGTACATCATGGCAACCAGTACACTGGACCCCGACAACATCCCCGAACCGGACCGTCAGCTTGCCAAAGGGCATGACACCGATTCGCTTGGCCCCAGCGATCTTTCCGACACGGGCAGCGATGTCCAGGGTGGCCTGCGCTGGGCAGGTGAAATGGACATCGGCCTGGACAAGGGCACCAACGAAGATCCCGACACCGGCCGCAACGACATGACAGCCGGCCCGGATCTCGGCGATACCGGCCTCGACAGCGATACCGATTCCTCCGGCACCGGCGAGCGCGCCGCGGCAGGCCGCGATTCCGATATCGAAGCGGGAGCGGATATCGATGTCGACAGGATCGACTATGTCAATCCGGGCGATGACGCGGATCTCGATCAGGATGACCTGTTTGCTCCTCCGCCGGGTTCGCCCGACCGTCCGCAACCCGGCCGGCGCTGATCACGATGAAGTCAGTCGATTGCCTGATCATCGGCGGCGGCGCGGCCGGACTGACCGCGGCAGTCTATCTGGCCCGCTTCCGCCGCCGCGTCGAAGTGGTGGACGGCGGCACCAGCCGCCTGCTCCAGATTCCGACGTCTCACAATTATCCCGGCTACCGCAGCGGCATTCATGGCAACGACATTCTGTCGCGCCTGCATGCGCAGGTGGAGGAGTACGATGTGCCGGTAGTGCGGACCGTCATCGACACGCTGCGGCGCGAAGAGGACGGCAGCTTTACCGCGACCGCCGGCGACCTGCGCTGGCAGGCACGCAGCGTGATTCTCGCCACTGGCGTGGTGGATGTCGAACCGGCCTTTGCCGAGGTCAAGCAGGCCGTCGCGAAGGGATGCCTGCGCTACTGTCCGGTCTGCGACGGCTTCGAGGCAAGCGGCAGGAGTGTCGGCGTCATCGGCCATGGCAAGGGCGGACTGGGCGAGGCCGCATTCGTCAGTCATTTTGCTTCGAGCGTAAGCTTGTTCACGCTGGAAGAAGCCATCGATCCTGATCCGGACGAGCAGGCGCGGCTGGAGCGTGCGCGGGTGCAGGTCGTGCATGAACCGGTGGCCGGCCTGTCCCTGGCGGAGGCCGGCGGCATGCGCATCGAACTGCGCGACGGCACGCGGCACTGCGTCGATATCGTGTATGCCGCGCTGGGCACTACGGTCAACTCGGGATTGGCGCAATTGCTCGGCGCCCGCCAGACCGCCAAGGGCGAATTGCTGGTCGACGAGCATCAGCAGACCTCGGTCGATGGCTTGTATGCCGCCGGAGACATCGTTGCCGGCCTTAACCAGATCACGGTGGCGCAGGGCCAGGCGGCGATTGCGGCGACAGCCATTCACAACCGCCTCAATGCATGGCATGACTGAGCGCCTGCCGGGCATCCGGATGTTGGAATGCCGGGAAGGTTCACGGCGCGTAAAACACGCGGTGAACAATGAAGAGACGATTACAGATCGCCTTCGGACACCAGCAGATCGGTAACGAGGACTTCCCTCAGCTTGTCGGTGCGCAGAGATGCATTGCCGGCCTCGCGAAAGGCCTGCTGCAGTTCGGCGATGCCGGCCGGCGTGCGCACCCGCGCCGGATCGGCCTGCATGAGGGTACTCGCCATGATCTGCTCCAGCGCCCGCTGGTTGCCGGCAGCCCAGTCGGCGTCGTTGCCGGTGGTCCGGATCGCCAGGCCGGCACGGATCGAATGCCCGTCCCTGCTGATGGCAACCGACGGCAGCGTCAGATAGCGCGTCTCGGCATTGCGTTTCTGCGCATACTGCCAATAGAACCAGACTGCCGCAAAGCCTGCGGCGAGCACGATGAAGGTGGCGGCAATGGTCACGGGCAGAAGGCGATCGCGCGCGCCGGATTTGGGAACAGGTTTGGGCATGGGGCTGGAAGAACGGACTGCTAGGAAATCCTAGGAACGGCTATGTACGGCCAGGATGGCTTGCGGGCTGCAGAAGCGTCCTCATTCTACCTTCCGCCGGTGCAAGTCCCGCAACCGCAAGCATGCCGTGCATTGCGCTGTGCGCCGGCAACAACACTCGCCTTGGCGCAATGATGGTGCCGGTTCAATGCATGTTTTGCATTTTTTCGCATTGCACGAGAATCCACGGCTTCACCACCACTGCCCACAGGCTGAGGTCGGCTTGCAGCCAGGCCTGGGCCTGGGCGTCGTTGGCCTTGGCGATCAGGCCGTCGTTCATCCATTGCGCCACCGTGTTCTTGTCGTCCTGCGCGATGCGCACGGCGACATCGACCAGGTCGAGCGTGTCGCTGACCACGACGACGACGCCGCCGGCATAGAAGCGCTGCAGTTCGGTCCATGGCAGGCGCGAGGTTTCGCCATTGATCTTGGCGCGGAGCAGTTCGGTATGTTTGTCGCTCATGTCAGTAATGGGGAGGTTTCTCGTTGATCGGAGCGGCATGCGCGCCATCCTTGGCGGCATCGCGCATTTCCCTGATGTGGCGGGCCAGTGCCGTGCACAGGACTTCGAGTTCATCGATCTTCTTTTGTTGCTCGTAGATCGTGCGGTTCAGGGTATCGACCAGGTCTTCCTGCCGCGCAATCTTGATCTCGATATCCACCAGGCGCTCTTCGGTTGTCATTCCGGCCTTTCAAAAAGCCTCAATTGTAGATGAGGGCGGTTTCACACTTCGTTCGGGAGATGCGAACCCTCCGGGAAGGTACCGTAGGCGTCACACTTCCGAATGAAGTGTGAACAGGCCCTAGCGCGCCACCCAGCCGCCGCAGACCGGAAACACCTGGCCGACGAAACAGTTCGCGGCATCGCTGCAAAGGTAAGCCGCAAACATCGCATCCTCGTGCTGGCTGACCAGCCGGCCGAGCGGCACTTCCCGCTTCAGCCTTTCCTGGAATGCGGGATTGGCCTGCACTTCGGGCGGAAAGTAGGTGGGATTTTCAACAAAGTTCTGGGCGATGGCATTGACCTGCACATTGTGCGGCGCGGCTTCCACCCCCACCGCCTGGATGTAGGCAAGCTGGGCGCCGCGCGCTGCGCTGTAGGTTGAGGTGCGCTTCATGCCGCGCAAGGCGGAAGCACTGCCGATCAGCAAGATCTTTCCGGATCTGCGCTCGGTCATCTGCGGCAGCACCGCGCGCACCAGGCGCGGCAGCGGATCGACCATCTGCGCGAAAGCATGCCGCCACTCCTCGTCGCCGACCTGCGCGGCCGGCGTCGCCGGGGCGGGAATGGCGAGATTGATGATCAGTGCATCGACATGTCCGGCGGCCTGCATCATCGTCGCCACCGCCGCGTCGTCCTGCAGGAGGCTGGTGTCGGCAATGATGTCAGCGCCCAGCCCGGCCAGCACTTCACTCAAGGCTGGTCCCATGAACGTGTCGGCCTGGGTAACGAGAATGCGTTTGCCGTTCAGATTGAATGCCGTCATGACTGTCTCCGTATTTTGTCGATTGGTATTGCCCGTGCAGCCATTTTACGGTCTGGCGCAAGGAGTTGCCGAACCCGGGCCGAACTGGATTGGCGGCGGCCGCCAGATGGTATCGCCGCATGGTATCGGCGGCTGGTGTTTCCGAGCTCGCACCACCGCGCGTCATGCACGCCTGAAGTCGCCGGCTTCGATGCACTTCCTTACTGAGCACTCGTCACGGTGCTTGTTGCAGCATGGAATGCCATGAACAGCAAGCTCAGCAGGGGCAGGAGCAACCGCCGCAGCGCGCGAAACCTGCGGCGCCTGCATGCTGTCTGTACTGATTGAATGCAAGCTGCGGTCTGCATCAAGATTTTCCGAACCGGCATCGTTCATGTTTGAAGTTGCACGCCGCGCGGAGATGCCATCCGCATGCGGAGCGCATTGCTGCGGCTCAAGCATCGGCTGCAGTATCATCCGTCAAGAATGAATCCAGGCGCCTGCATGCTATGGCGCGTTCACATCAGGATTAAGCCATGAGATCAACCAAAGCCAGTGCCGCCATCGCCCGGCTCAATGCGCGCGATACGGACTATCGGTATTCGCTCGGAATCAATGCGGCAGGACTGTTCTATCTGTTGCGCGCCGCACCGGGCGCGAAGCCGGAAAAGGTCAGCGACGATCTGCCGCTCGATGAATTCGTACAGTTCGTGAATCAGACCGGGCCGCAGAAGAAGGTCAAGGTCAGCAAGTTCGATGTCGCTTTCGAAAAGCAGCTCGCCAGCCGCGGCCGCGGCGAGTAATCCGGTAATCAGGAACATGAAAAAAGCGCTGTCCGCCGATGGGCGGGACAGCGCTTGTTCCTGCGTCATTGATGCCATGGACGATGCTCGCGGCAAGGCGCAAGGACCGTCACCCGCCGCGATCAGAAGCGGTGGCGCACGCCGACGTTGAAGACCGACGGGTCCAGGCCGGCAGCGGCCGGGCTGCCCACCGTCGCCGCCGCATCGTTCTTGATGCGGGCATACGAGGTGTACAGGTTGGTGCGCTTGGACAGCGCATGGGTGTAGCCGATCGCCCACTGGTCCGCATCGCGCGTGCCGCCGCCGATGTCGTCGTTGCGGCGGATGTAGGAAGCCAGGATGGTGCCGGCGCCGATCGGCGCGCTCACGCCGACCATGGCATCGTCGCGGTCGAGGTTGGTCACGCCGACGGCGGTCTCGCCCTTGCTGCGCGCATAGGCGGCATGCAGCTTGGCCACGCCGAAGTCGAAGGTGCCGCCCAGGAAGGTGGTCTTGGCATCGCCGGCATCGACGGTAGCGCCGGCCACGACGGCGGTGGCGTTCTGGTCATGGTGGGCCAGGATGATGTTGAGCGGGCCGGCGGAATAGCTGGCCGACAGGCCGACCTGGCGGCCGGTGGAAGTGCTGCCGGCGACTTCGCCGAAGCTGTACTGGGCCTGGCCGCTGAAGCCGCCGAAATTGGGCGAGGAGTAGTTCAGGGTGTTGTCGGCGCGCTCGCCGTAGACGCTGAAGACGTTGGCGGCATTGCCGGCCAGGCCCAGGCCGAACGGATCAATGTTTTCGACGGCGGTGCGGATGGGGTTGTACTGGCGGCCGAGCTTGACGGCGCCGAAACCGCCTTGCAGGCCGACGAAGGCCTGGCGGCCGAACAGGCGTCCGCCTTGGCCGAGGGTGCCGTCATCGATGCTGAAGCCGTTTTCCAGCGTGAAGATGGCCGAGAGGCCGCCGCCGAGGTCTTCGGTGCCGCGGAAGCCGATGCGGCTGCCGGACTGCTGGCCGCTCTGCAGCGCGGTGTTGTTGACGCGACCGTTGTCGATGCGGCTCAGGCCGGCATCGGCGACGCCGTAGATGGTGACATTGGTTTGCGCGAAGCTGCTGCCGGCAACGGTGCCGAGCACGGCCAGTGCGATGAGCGATGTTTTCATTGTTCGTTTTCCCTGGTTGATGTGTCGAATGGGCTGCGCGCCTCCTCCGCATGCTTCCGCGTGCAATGACGTACCTCTTCGCGCTGCCCTTGCGTAGCTTCGGGAGGCATCGGAGGCTGTCGTTTTGTGCGGCACTGTAGCATCGGCCGACGCAACGGCTCTACGTATTTTTCGTCATAAGCACATGCGCCGCGGATGCATGGCGACAGGCATTTGGCGATCGATGCTGCGGCACGCGCGGTGGAGGCGCGATGCAACCAGGCGGGATTCTGCCGGTCTTAGATGACCGGGTGATGACATACCGGCATGCGGGAAACTACTAGAGCGGTTTCACCCTGACCTGCCTGCCGGTCCCGGACAGATTGCCCCTGGCACGGCGTTGTGACTCCTTGCCATGGCCTGGCCATGTCGCGTCGTCACGCCTTGTTCCAGCGGCAATCTGACTCGGCCTCGACTAGGCCGGTCAGGGTGAAAACGCTCTAGGCTGTGTTTGATAAGCTGCTGCGCGATCCGGATTGGCGCCGATCCGAACCGCTCGCAACGCTTATCAAACACAGCCTAGGCGGCAGCGCCGGTCACGCCGCCTTCGGCCGGTTCAGCAAGGCCTTGAGATTGGCGAGCCTGTCCTGCGGGGACAGCTTCTCCTCTTCCTTGGGCACGGCATCGCCCTCGTCGAGCTTCATCTCCTTGATGAAGCGGGACACGTCGCAATTGACACTCTCTCTCGCGCGCTTGCGCTTCTTGCACCAGGTGATGTGCAGGCTGCGCTGCGCACGGGTGATGCCGACGTACATCAGGCGCCGCTCTTCCTCGATGCGCGCGGCGAGCAGTTCGGCCGGCGCATCCGGGTCGCCCTTGTGCGGCAGGATGCCCTCCTCCACGCCGACCAGGAACACGTGCGGAAATTCCAGGCCCTTGGAGGCATGCAGCGTCGACATGCGCACCGCATCCGGTTCTTCGTCGCGGCCTTCGAGCATGGTCATCAGCGCCACCATCTGCGTGAGTTCGAGCAGGCTCTTTTCCTCATCGGTGCCGTCGCGTCCGCCGGTGCCCTTTTCCTTGAGCCAGGTGGTGAAGTCGATCACGTTCTGCCACTTCGACTGTGCCTGGCGGTCGTCGAAGGTATCGTAGAGATAGGCTTCGTAATTGATCTCCTTCATCATCTCGTCAAGCAGCTCGGCGGCGTTTTCGCCGCGCTTGGAGGCGCGCGCTTCGAGGCCGTTGATGAAGTTGCAGAACTCGCGCAGCGGGTTGAGCTGGCGGTCGGCGAGCTTGGATTCGATGCCGCCCTTGAACACGGCCTCGAACAGCGAGCATTGCCACTGGCCGGCGAAGGCGCCGAGCGCTTCCAGCGTCGATTGTCCGACGCCGCGCTTGGGCGTGGTCACGGCGCGGATGAAGGCCGGATCGTCGTCGCCATTGGCGACCAGGCGCAGATAGCTGACGATGTCCTTGATCTCGGCGCGATCGAAGAAGCTCTGGCCGCCGGAGATGGTGTAGGGAATGCGCTCCTTGCGCAGCGCCTGCTCGATCACGCGCGCCTGGTGGTTGCCGCGGTAGAGAACCGCATAGTCGGAGAATTTCGCGCGGCGCTCGAACTTGTGCGCCGAGATCATGATGGCAATCTGCTCGGCTTCCTGTTCGTCATCCTGCATCGCCAGCACCTTGACCGGATCGCCGAGGCCATGTTCGGACCACAGCTGCTTTTCGAACAGCTTGGGATTGTTGGAAATGACCGCATTGGCCGCCTGCAGGATGCGGGTGCTGGAACGGTAGTTCTGCTCGAGCTTGATGACTTTCAGATCAGGGAAGTCGACCTGCAGCTGCTTGAGGTTTTCGATGGTCGCGCCGCGCCATGCGTAGATCGCCTGGTCGTCGTCGCCGACGGCGGTGAACATCGGCTTCTTGCCGATGCCGGTGACCAGCAGCTTGACCAGTTCATACTGGCAGGTGTTGGTGTCCTGGTACTCGTCCACCAGCAGGTAGCGCAGCTTGCGCTGCCAGCGGTCACGCACCGCTTCATTGCTGCGGAACAGTTCGACCGGCAGGCGGATCAGGTCGTCGAAATCCACCGCCTGGTAGGAAGACAGGGTGGCGACGTAATTGCGGTAGATGCGCGCGGCCTGCGCTTCGTCTTCGGTGGTGGCCTGGCTCAGCGCGGTGTCGGGATCGACCAGGCCGTTCTTCCACAGCGACATCATGTTCTGGATACGGCGCACCATCTGCTTGTCGGTGGTGATGGCCAAGTCCTGCACCAGCGAAAAGCAGTCGTCGCTGTCCATGATGGAGAAGCGGTCCTTCAGTCCCAGTTCCTTGGCTTCGCGCCGCAGGATCTGCACGCCGAGCGAGTGGAAGGTACAGACGGTGAGCTGCTTGGCTTCCTTCGGTTCCTTGAGCAGCTTGGCGATGCGCTCCTGCATTTCCAGCGCCGCCTTGTTGGTGAAGGTGACGGCGGCGATATTGCGCGCCTCGTAGCCGCAATCCTCGATGAGATGGGCGATCTTCTGCGTGATCACGCGCGTCTTGCCGGAACCGGCGCCGGCCAGCACCAGGCAGGGGCCGTCCATGTACTTCACCGCTTCGCGCTGCGGGGGATTCATTCCATGCATACCGGGGGAGGAAGGATGTGACATGCGCAAGACCGGGGAACCAAAGCGGGCCATTGTAGCAGTGCGAGCCGCCCCGCTGATGCGCGTTGCGGCGTTGCGACGATTTTGCCGGTTGCCCTCCTGCTGCAGCGAGGCGGTGGTTGCCGTGGTCCGAGCGGATATGGAACTTTTTCAATCCCGACGTCACAGACGGCTTGCCACTTTTAAAACAACGGCTTTTTTTCCTGCCTGAATAAACGCTGCCGCCCTTTACAGAAAGCTTAACCATGGGTATATCCCAAACTTTTACTGGTTTCGTCACACGCGCCGTTCCTCCAGCAACTTCGGAACCGAAGCCGGCGGCATCCACTGCATCTGCCGCGTTCAGTCGGCTGCGTCCGGCTTGGACCAGGGAAGTGATGGAAAACTTGGGATCGAAAAAGGCTCCGCCTCCCGTCCCCTTGGCCGGTGCCACGTGGATGAAACAGCATGCCGGGCAACAGCGGGTAAAGCTTCATTCAGGTATGACCGCAGGGACCTTGCTGGCGGCAACCAGACAGATTTTCAATATGAGCGATGACCATCTCAAGTTGCTCGCCGAGGATATTCATGCCGTCCTGACGACATACAGCGATGGCAATAAGAATTTGCAAAAGGCGGCCAATCGATACTTCCGCAGCACTTACGCGAAACTGTTTGAGAAGGAGTCCTATTCTTTCGAAAACGAGGCCCAGCGCAATTTGATGACGTGTCTTCGTGATTTGATCCGCTCGCAGACCGTTGCCAGGGGGCGTCCCGTTTCAGTTACTGCTGTTGCTGCAGCTACTTCAGTTGCTCCGGTTGTTCCGGTTGTTCCGGTTGTTCCGGTTGCGCCCATTGCTCCGATCGACTTCCCAGGCTTCAACCCTATCGCCACAAACCAGGCTTTCGAAATCATACGCAATGCCTATTTGGAGCGAGTCGAAATTGAGCGCAATAACCTCGCCGTGCCGATGCCAACGCCGACGCCGGCATCTCCAGAGACTTCCCGGGGAAATCGAATGACGAGGATTTTGCGAGCGTTTCGGAATAGCGGAACACCACTGCGCAGAATACAGCCAAAGATGCGCAGGCGGCATCCTGAGCTGGCGTTTACTGCAGCCCGAACATCTCCATCCCGTTGCGATAGGCGATCCGCTCCGCCACGTCGCGCGGCAGGGCGCCGAGCATGCGCCGGTAGAACGCGGCGAGGTTTTCCACCTCGCCCCAGCGCGGCGTGACCCAGGTATCGGTCCCTACCACGAAACGGTTCGGATATTTCATCAGCAGCTGCTTCCAGCGCGGATGGAGCGTGCCGTCCTGCTCGAGATCGCCGCGATACGACAGCTCGCCGACGATGTTCGGATACTGCGCGAACATCTGCTCGACCTTGTCGAGCGGCGTGCTCATGCCGGTGTGCGCCCAGATCAGCTTGACGCCGGGCGCATGGCGCAGGATGCGCTCGACCGCGTCTTCATCCGAATGGGCATGCAGCCACAGGCCGCGTTCCTTCGCCAGGCGCGCGATCTTTGCCATGTAGGGCGCGTCGGCATCCTTGCCGAAGATGTGGAATTCGCCGATGCCGCGGTAAATGCCGCGCTGCAGTTCCTTTTCCACATACTCGGCCACGCCCTGGCTGCTGAACCAGTCGTGGCGGTCGGGCTGCACCCGGTAGGGACGCAGGAAGGGAACGATCTGGATGTCCGGCGCCTTCTGCGCCATCAGGTCGAGCGTGCCGTCGTTCGGCCGGCTGGTCGCCAGCACCGCGCGTATGCCGGTCTTGCGCCACAGGTCGACCACCTGCTGCGGCGAGAGCAGGGAGCGGGCTTCGACGTTGTAATGCATGTGCGCATCGAACAGCGGCAAGCGCTCTTCGGCCAGTGCCGGGGCACCCATCCAGGCCAGGCACAGTACCGAGGCGATGCGGCCCAGCCGGTGGCGCAGGTTTCGCCGCATCGCCGGCATGGCGCGGGACCGGGAATCGGGCAAGGCGGAAGCGGATGCGTGCATGAAGGTCTCCAGGAAGGAGCGGTCATTGTGACGTATCGGCTTCGCCGATGCACGCTGCACCGCGGCCAACGGCACCAGAACCATCTACCTTGCGGTGGCCAGCACCGGCTGGACCAACCCGGAAGCCGTGTCGCTTCCGGTGATCTGCCTGAGCGGCCGCGCGATGTCCCCGGAGAAGCCGGGCCAGGCCGGAAAATAAGGGCTGGCCACGATCAGGCCCATGCCGATCACCAGCGAGGACACGGCCAGGATGGCGCCGCCGATGTCGAGCAGGCGGTTGCGGCGCGCCTCGCGCTGCCTCAGGTCGATGTCGTAAGCCTGGCGACGTCCGGGCGAGGACAGCACCAGGTAGGCCTGGCGTATCGTCTGCAGCTTCTGCTGCGCCCGCTTGCTCAGCGGGCGCACGCCCAGGCCGAGCAGGTGCCGGTTCAGGTGGCGGCGGTAGCCGAGTTCGATTTCGATATGGCTGGCCTGGCGCCGTACGCCAAGCAAGTCGTAGAGTGTTTTCATGAGAGAAGTGCCTTTCCGACAACGCTTGACGTTATAGCGAAAGGCCGCTGCCGCAACAATCCCGCATTTATGGGACGTTCCGGCAAGCAATACACTCATGAATGCAAATTTTGCAGTGTAGCCGGCACCAAAACTTCGCCCGAGGGTGGAAAGCTGCGGCATAATTTCCCTGCTGCAATGCTTTCGCCCCGATGCTTCCGCCCATACCCGCAGGAACGAATGCCATGAACCCTGAACGCCCCGTTTCCATCGCCGACCTGCGCTTCCTGATCGCGGAAGATGACAATTTCCAGCGCCACTGGCTCAAGGTGATGCTGACCAAGCTGGGCGCCTGCCACGTTGCCGAGGCGGAGAACGGGCGGGTCGCGCTCGACATGCTGCGCTCGGACGAGCCGGTCGACATCAGTTTCATCGACCTCAACATGCCGGAGATGGACGGCATCGAACTGGTCCGGCATCTGGCCAATCTGGAACACCGCACGGCCATCGTGCTGACCAGCGCCCTCGGCTCGGCGCTGCTGTTTTCCGTGGAAACCATGTCCAAGGCGTATGGCGTTCATCTGCTCGGCACCTTCGAGAAGCCGGCAACGCCGGAGGTGCTGCAGCAACTCATCGACCAGTACCGCCCGCGCCCGCCGAAAGGCAAGGTGCGCAGCACGCTGCCCACGTTCACCCTGGCGGAGATACAGCGAGGCGTGGCGGCCGGCGAATTCGAGCCGTTCTTCCAGCCCAAGGTGGAACTGTCCAGCGGCAAGGTAAAGGCGGTCGAGGCGTTCGTGCGCTGGCGCCATCCGCAGTACGGATTGCTGACGCCGCCGGCCTTCATTCCGACGCTCGAGGCAAGCGGCCACATGGAATCGCTGACCTGGCTGGTGATCGAGCGTTCGGTCGCGGCCTGCCGCAGCTGGCATGACCGCGGCTACATGCTGGGAGTCTCCATCAATTTGTCGGTCACCTCGCTGGCCGAGCCCGGGCTGGCCGAGAAGATTCTTTCCCATATCGGGCAGCACGGCATCGGGGCGCAGCACATCACCTTCGAAATCACCGAACTGATGGCGATGACGGATGTGCCGATCTGCCTGGAAAACATTGCGCGCCTGCGCATGAAGGGCTTCGGCCTGTCGATCGACGACTACGGCACCGCGCACTCGAACCTGCAGCAATTGCTGCGCATTCCCTTTCTCGACCTCAAGATCGACCGTTCCTTCGTGGCGGGCGCGTCGAAGAACGGGCAGATGCATATCGCTCTGAGTTCATGCCTCGACCTGGCGCGCAAGCTGCGGCGCAATTCGGTGGCGGTGGGCGTGGAAACACGGGAAGACTGGGACTTGCTGCGCGACCTCGGCTGCACCTATGCACAGGGTTATTACATTGCCAAACCCATGGAGCGCGATGCCGTGCCGGGCTGGATCGAGGAATGGTCGCAGTTCTTCTGAAGCGGGGCGGCAGGAACGCTGGCAAAGCGCGAAGGCGTTAAACGGATCAAGGCGACCGTACATTCACCTGCAATCCGCTCTCAGGGTTTACACTAGCCGATTGTCCCTGCCTGTTGCGCACCATGAAATTTTCCCATCTCATCGAAATCAACGATCCGCTCAATCCCCTGCTGGATACCTTGTCGCGCGAGCAACTCTGGCGCGGCCTGGTATTGCGGGCGGAAACGCCAAAGGCTTTCGTGCCTTATCTGGACAAGTGCAACATCCTTGAAAAATCACCGCTGTCGATGTCGCGCGAGCTGCATTACGGCACGCTGGTCGTGCATGACCGAGTGACCTTCCTGCCGCAGGAACAGGTGGTCTATCACGTGCCGGCGCAGAACGAGATTCCGGAGTCGACGCTGACAATGACCATCGAGGAACCCGAGCCGAACATCTTCTTCGTGCGCTTTGAATACGACGACGGCGCCGACGAGGCGCGGGACAATGCGGAAGCGATGTACAACGACTTCCGCAAGTCGGCCTATACCGAATCGGACATCGACACCATCCGCATGATCAGGGAGCTGGCCGAGAAAGGCGAGCTCGGCTAACCCGATACGCAGCTTCGATAGGCAAGGCCGGTACGCAAAGAGATACGACATACGCACCCGCAGCCGCGGTAGCCCGGCATAATAAATCCATCTCCCTTCCGCAGGGAGATGGATCGGGCTTCAACAGGGGAAGACGCTATCGGCATGCGGCCGCCGCAGCCGGTCCGCATGCCCGCGTGGCCGAAGCTGCAGCTCAGCGCTGTCCGCGGCCGGAAACGCGTTCAGCGCCGTAGCGCACCGCGTCCTTCACCTTCTCCCATGCGCTTTCGGGATGATTGGTTTCCCATTCCCTGCGCATGCCGGGCTCGGCATCTTCCCACCGGTAATCCTTGTAGCGTTCGTTGCCGGCCATGGTCGAGCCATAGCGGTAGGCGGCGTCGTAGTCTTCATAACGGCTACCGGACTGGCCATAGGCGGTTTGCCAGTGAGTACGATAGTCCGAATCGTCGGCGGTCATGCCGGTGTCGCGGTAATCGGACATCATGTCGGTGCGCGCACCGGCATGGGTGCCGAGCTGCTCGACTTCGACATCGGTGCGGCGCACGGTGTCGTTGATATCCTCGGTGCGCTGGGTGGTTTCCTTGCCCACCACGACTTCCTCGACCACGCGCGCAGTCTTCGATACCACGGCTTCCTCGGCGGTTTCACGCATCTCGACCGCACCCGCCTTGATGGCATCCAGGTCCGCCATGCTTGCCGGCTGGTCGACCGGATGGCGTTCCACCTTGACATGCTCTTCGCGCAGTTGCACCGATTCGCTGACCGGCGTCTCGCGCACGCGCTGATAGACCCGCACGCCGCCGCGCTGCACTTCCCGCTTGCCGACCTGAAGCTCTTCCTCGATCACCGGGATGCGGGTGCCGTCGGCCTGTGTGCCGGTCAGCGTACGATCGCCCATGCCGCTGTCATGATGCGGCATCGACGACCCGGACATCGCCGAACCGGCTGCACCCGCCGCACCCGCTGCGCCGGTCCGCGTCGTGTCCGCGCTCCAGTCGGTGCGCGACGCCGAGACCGAATCCGATGCGCTCATGTCGCTCATTGCCTGGCCGATCGACGGCGCGCGCGACTGGCCATACATTGCACGGTCCTTCTCGATCTCGCTGTCGGTGTACATCGGCGCGCTTTCATCGTAGCGGCTCCAGCCCTGGCTCCTCCAGTGCGAAGAGCGCTCGTCGATGTCGACCGGGTCAAAGCGATTCATGATTTCGGTAGCGCGGTCACGCTGTTCCTCGCTGGCGGCATTGACGCTCAGGACGCAGCTGCCGCGGCGTACCGCTTCGGAATAGATGTCGCGATGCTCATGATGCTCGTCCATGCCGAACAGGGAACGGAAGAAGCCGCCGATGCCGCCGCTGCTTGAGTCAGTTGAAGCTGTGCTATCGCTCGTGGTCATGCCGTCGGCATCCGGGCTGAGCTGCACATCGGAACGGGAAAAGCCGGCGGAAAGCAATTCATTCATTGCATTCTGGGCCTGGGCATAACTGTCATACACGCCTACTACGGTATTTTCCATGATCAGTCTCTCCAAAAAAACAGGATTGCCCGGCAACAGCGCCGGGAAGCTTGACTTGAGTAGACTACTGCAGGCATAAGCCGTGCCTGCGCGGACTTCAATGCGGACGGCCGGCCGGAGGGGTCAGGGGCTTCGATGTGCCTTCATCGAAACGCTCGACCCTGACCTGCTCGGAGCGCAGGCTTACCTCCTGCGCCGCATCCACGGGCCTCTGTTTGCGCGTGATGCGCACTTCTTCCTTGAGCACCAGCTGCTTCTGCACGACCAGCACTTCCTCCAGCACGGGCACCACCAGCGTGTTGCCCTCATAGCGGCTTTGCGGCGCCTCGCCGCTGACCACGCGCCCCAGCGGCACATGCTCAACCACAAGCTCGTCGTGCATCAGGCGCTGTTCGATTTTTTCGGTGTGCTCGGAGACGGTCTTGTGGAGACGAACGCCGCGGCCCGTGTCGACCAGCTGCTTGTCCACCTGCAGTTCTTCCTCCATGACCGGAAAGCGCATCTGCCCGCCTTGATGGGCGGACGAAGCGGAAGCCTCGCTGGCGGCAGCTTCGGCCGATGCGCTGCGGAACTGGAAAGGCAGCCGATAGCTGCCATCCGGCTGTACGGCCAGCAGGCTGACCGGCACCAGCACCTGCATGCCGTCCGACAGCCTGATCCAGGCCTGCATCCCTTCATCGCCCTGCTGCAGGGAAGTAATGGCCGCCGGTGTGCCTGCAATGTCGACGACCCGTGCATTGGCCAGCTGCCTGCTCGAGACAGGTGTGCCGGCATTGTCAGGAAAATGTGCCATGAAAGTCTCATCCATTCTCAGTCGGGGAAAAGA
Source organism: Noviherbaspirillum aerium (assembly GCF_008929045.1). GTDB lineage: Bacteria > Pseudomonadota > Gammaproteobacteria > Burkholderiales > Burkholderiaceae_D > Noviherbaspirillum > Noviherbaspirillum aerium. Next base: position 334,955 of record NZ_VFAH01000001.1, read on the forward strand.
CGTTGAATGCAAGGAGTGGGCCGGATGCCTCACGGGCATGGATATCGCTGGAGATGGAGGACGGCCGCAGATGCGTTGCGGCAGGCTTGCCGATGGATTCCGGTAAATAGGCGATGCAGCCCATGGCCTGATACCTTTTTTTACCAGGCGCGCGGCAAAATTTACAGTGCGCCCGGCACCCCGTGTCCATCAAAAGTATTGCCGAAACTATTGCCAGGGCTTGCTCTCTTACTCATATTCATGAAAACCAATCAGGAGCCAGCCATGACGACTATTATTGCAGGCCGATTTCAGGAGCAATCGGAGGCCACCTATGCAGTGGAGGAACTCTTGCGTGCAGGATTCGATCGCGAGCATCTCTGCTACTTCTTTTGCAACCCTGCCGGACAGCATGGCGCTTATCCCATCGGCGGCGATGAAAACATGTCGCCGGGCGCCAAGGCATCGGGCAAGGGGGTCGCGGCGGGAGCTGCGGCAGGTGCGGTGGTGGGCGCGGCTGCGACGCCGGTGCTCGGCCCCGTGGGTGCAGTCACCGGCAGCCTGGTCGGCGCGCATATCGGCGGCCTGGTCGGCAGCATGTCGTCGATGAAAGACCAGGGAGAAATGGCCGAGGAAGGCCATGCGCCAAGAAATCCGGTGCCGGTGCGCCAGTCGGGCATGATGGTCGCGGTAGCCGTGCCGCAGGATGACGAATACCACGACCGCGCCGTCAATGTGCTGCGTTCGCTCGGTGCGATGGACATTGAACGCGCAGACGGCAGCATCGAGAACGGCGACTGGGTCGATTTCGATCCGGTATCGCTGCCGCAACTCGTCGACTATGCGCCGGAACAGGCGCGCCCCAGCGGCCCCAACCAGCGGGCATAAGCAACAGGCCCACCGGGTTCGTCATGGCGGCGGTTGGCGGAACATCCGCTAACCGTCGATGTGCGCGATCAGCGGCAGATGGTCGGAGGCGATGCGGGCCAGTGGCGTCGCATGCACTTCGACATGCACCAGCCTGTGCCGCGGGCGGATCCAGATGCGGTCGAGCGCGAACAGCGGACGCCGCGACGGAAAGGTGCGCGGCGCCGGCACCGCTTCGAAGTGCGACACCAGCCAGCGCAGCGACTGTCCCCAGATAAACCACTCGTTCAGGTCGCCCAGCAGGATCACCGGCATTTCCTCGGTATCGAACACCTGCAGCAGACGCCGTATCTGTTCCCGGCGCTCGGGAATGCGCAGGCCGAGATGCGTGGCCACCACGCGCAGCATGTGGCCGTGGCAATTGATATCGGCATCGAGCGCGCCGCGCGGCTCCCTGCTGCCGAACGACAGGTCGATGCTGCGCACCGACAGGATGGGATAGCGGCTCAGCACCGCATTGCCGAAGCGTCGCTGCGGCGTGTCGCAGGCAGGCCCTTCGACCGCGCTGAAGCCGGTCGCCTGCTGCAATTCCTTCAGTACATTAGGCGACTTGCCGCCGCCGAGCGGCACTTCCTGCAGGGCGATGATGTCGGCGTCGATCTCGCGCAGCACATCGGCGACGCGCCCGGGGGCGAACCGCCCGTCGCAGCCGACCGCGCCGTGGATGTTATAGGTACAGATGGTCAATGGCCATGGATCGTTATCGTGCGCCGCGGTCATTACGCGCGGAGCGGTTGCGCTCATGTCATTCATCAGGCGGTATGTTCCTCTCTTCGGGTTAGCAGCTTCTGCAGGCCGAGCGCGACGGCAATCAGCGACAGCGCCACGCCGATGAGGACAGCGACGGTGCTCGGGCTTGGGTTGCGCACGGCTTCTGCGAGGTGATGCACGAAGGTCACCGTCATCGCAATGCCGGGCAGCATGCCGAGGAGGGTTCCGATCAGATAATCGCGCAGGCGGATGTGCGAGGCGCCGGCGACCAGGTTGACTACCGTAAAGGGCGCGACCGGCAGCATGCGGATGACCACCACGGCGACAATGCCGCGCCGGGCCAGCCGCTTGCTCAGGCGATTGATGCGCGGACCGAGTACCTTCTGCACGGTTTGCCGTCCCAGCCATGCGCCGACGCCGTAACTCACCGCAGCGCTCAAGAGAGCTCCAGAAATCGCATACAGCGTGCCGGCGACCGGCCCGAACACGATGCCGGTCACGGCGATCAGCAGCATCACCGGCACCATGACCAGCCCCGCCAGTACATAACTCACCACCACCGCGACCGGGGTGAACGGCAATTCATCCAGGCCGCGCGCAAAGCCCACCAGCGAGTCCAGGTTGACCCAGTCGCGCAGCGGCGTCCAGCGCCAGGCCACGGCGAGCAGGACAAGCGCGATGGCGAACAGGCCGATGCCGGCCATGCGGCGCGGCACCGGCTTGCGGGATTCGTTGGGCAGGAACTCGGCCACCAGTTCGTCCGGATCGATCGGCTTTTCCGGATCGAAAATGGCTTGCTCCGGAATCAGCGCATCGAGTTCCGGCGTGGTGTCCGGATGCATTTCCTGCAGGCTGCGGCCGGACGTCCGCAGCGCCGAAACGGTCGCATGCAGGCTGTTGCTTTTCGCCATTTCCGCTTGCACGCGTTCCGGCGCGGTATCCAGATGCTCGCCGAGCAGGCGGCTGCGCAGCCGGGCGATGGCGCGCCGTATCTGCGGATTGCCATGCGCCTCGATCGTGATGTTGCATTCGGTATCGGTGGCCATGGAACGGCTGCTGAGATTGGCCGAGCCGATGGAAAACAAGTCGTCATCCGCCGCGAAGACCTTGCTGTGCACGTTCAGGCACTGCGGCGCCAGCCCGGGTATATGCGGACAGACCATCCGGTAGCGGCCGAAGCTGTCGGCCGCCTTCAGCCGCTTGTGGGCGCGAGCGCGCAGCACGCCCATGGTGGCCTGCTCCAGCCAGCCGCTTTGCGTCTGCGGGGAAATGATGAGCACCTCCGGCCCCTGCGGCTCTTCCAGCCGCTGCGCCAGCGCATTGGCGATGGTGCCGGAGGTGAAATACTGGTTTTCGAAAAACAGGTGCTGCCGTGCGGAGGCAATCGCATCCAGGTGCAGTTGCCTGATTTCATGCACGCCCGCCCTGCCGTCGAATTCCGGTTCGGTGCGGGAAATGGCGATGTCGATATCGGTCAGGTCGGGCTTGACCTGCGCCGGCCAGGGATCATGGTCCGACTGGCAGACCACCACCGGCGTTTCGCCGCAGGCGCGCTCCCAGCGCGTGCGCGCCAGTTCGCCGAGCGCGCGCGCGGCATCGCCGTCCACCATGGCCTGCACGTCATGAAACGGCGCATGCGGCTTGCCGTCGCTGTCGCAGCGCAGTGGCGCATCGCAGGCATGTTCCGAGGTATCCCAGCGGCTGCGCGTGAGGTCGAGCCCGCCGACAAAGGCGACGCGGTCGTCGACCACGACGATCTTCTGATGATGGGAACCGCCGATGGGATGTTTGGCATCCATGCGGAAAGCCAGGCGGCGATGGGTGCGCCAGTCGAGCTTGTAGACCGGCAGCCACTCCCGTTCCAGCGCGTACAGCATGGCGAAGTCCCAGTTGAGCACATAGGCGCGCAGACTGGGCCGGGAGGCGACGACCTGGTGCAGGAATTCGCCCAGCGGCTCGGGAAAGCCGTCATTGGCGCCTTCCGGAACCAGGCGCATGCGGCTGTCGATGTCCCAGCTGAGAATGAAGATGCTGTGGCGCGCATTGCGTATGGCTTCGCGTACCGCGCGGAAATAAGGCTCCGCATCAACCAGCATGCTGAACCGGTGCGCGCGCTCGATGCGCCAGCAATTGCGTCCCTGCTGCAGGATGCCGGACGGCGAGGCGACGGATGCGGAGCGCTGTTGTAATGCCATGCGTATGCTGTCAAGAAGGAAACTGTGAGCGTTCGACGCGACGCCCGGGTTGAAGTTTCTCGGCTTGATGCAGGACGCGTGCCTGCCGGCGGGATTGCCTGCAGGCGAGCTTGGCGGCAGGAACCCTTTGGGTCAGCTCAGCAAGGCGTATTCCCCGCCGCGCTCGAGCGCACGTTGATAGGCGGGTCGCTCATGGATACGCTGCAGATAGGCCATCAGCCTGGGACGGGAGGCGTCGAGTCCGGCACGGGCGGCGGCAGCCTCCAGCGGGAAGCTCATCTGGATATCGGCGGCGCTGAATTCCTCGCCGGCAAACCAGGTACGCTGCGCCAGTTCGGCTTCGAGAAAATCGAGATGGCGCTTGATCTGCGGCTGGATGAAGCTGCTCTTGGCGCGCCCGGCGATGGCGCGGGCGACAGGCTTCACGAAGAACGGCATCGGGCCATGCTCGATGCGGTCGAAGACCAGCTTGAGCAGCAGCGGCGGCATGGCCGAGCCTTCGGCGTAGTGCAGGAAATAGGTATAGCGCAGGCGGTCTTCGCCGCCGCGCGCCGGAGCCAGGCGGCCATGGCCGTAGCGGTCGACCAGGTATTCGACAATGGCGCCCGACTCGGCGATCGTCAGGTCGCCATCGGTAATCACCGGCGACTTGCCCAGCGGATGCACCTGGCGCAGTTCCTCCGGCGCCAGCATGGTCTTGGGGTCGCGCTGGTAGCGCTTGATGTCGTACTCCAGCCCGAGCTCTTCGAGCAGCCAGAGCACGCGCTGCGAACGGGAATTGTTAAGGTGATGAACGATGATCATGGGGCGGCATTCCTCCTGGTATCGGTGACATCGGTGGCGAAGCGATGCGGCTTGCCAAAGGTGCCGATTGTGCCACGTCCGCGCCGGCTCGGCGGTTTCGGCCTGCCTTCAGGTCGCCTTCAGCAGATCAGGATATGCGCCTTCAACCGGATGCCCGTTGCCGATGCCGGACTGCGCCGCCAGGGCATGCGCAATCTGCCCTGCTCCGCCGCCCGCGGTTCATCGGGCCGCCCGACGCGCTCCTTGATTTCCCTGTTGCGCGACATGGCCCGCATTCGCCCTCGGATTCAGATATCCACCGGATCGACTTCCAGCGACCACCTGGCGCGCGTCTTCGTCGCCCTCAGCTCCGCCATCCAGCTCTTGAGAAAGGCCTGCAGCGCAGGACGCGAAGGCGACTCGACCAGCAGCTGGGCGCGATCGACATTGGAGACGCGGGTCACCGTCATCGGAATCGGATCGTTGATGGTGATGCCTTCATGTTCCATGCATTGCGCGGCATGCTGCAGGAAATCCAGCGCCGTCTGCAATTCCCTCGCCTCGGCGCGCAGGAGCGCCTGGTACATGAAGGGCGGCACGCCGGCCTGGCGGCGCTCGTCGAGCAGTTCGCTGGCGAAGCGGTCATAGTCGTGCGCCATCACCGCGCCGTACAGCGGGTGCTGCGGATAGCGCGTCTGGATCAGCACTTCGCTGGCATTGCCGCCCTCCTTCTGTCCCGCGCGTCCGGCGCGTCCGGCCACCTGCATCAGTTGCGCAAACAGCCGTTCGCTGGCGCGGTAATCATGCGAGAACAGCGCGGTATCGGGATTGAGCACGCCGACCAGGGTGAGGTTGCGGAAGTCATGGCCCTTGGCCACCATCTGGGTGCCGATGAGGATGTCGACATCGCCGCGGTGCACGCTGTCGAATGCCGCCTGCGCGCTGCCCTTGAGCCGCGTGGAGTCGGCATCGATGCGCATGATGCGCGCCTCCGGGAATACGTGCTGCAGGCCCTCTTCCACCCGCTGCGTACCGCGTCCCAGCGGCTGCAGATCGATGTTGCCGCAGGTGGGACAGGAGCGGGGAATGCGCAGCTCGAGGCTGCAGTGGTGGCAGCGCATGCGGTGTTCCGGCTTGTGCAGCACCATGAAGGCCGTGCAGCGCGGGCAGTTGCCGATCCAGCCGCAGGCATCGCATGCCAGTACCGGCGCATAGCCGCGCCGGTTGAGAAACAGCAGCGATTGCTCGCCGCGTTCCAGGCGCAGCTTGAGGGCGCTGACCAGCGTCGATGTCAGTCCTTCCCCGGGCTTGTCGCGCTCCATGTCGATCAGCCGCACCCTGGGCAGTACCGCCGCCTGCGATGCGCGCTCGCGCAGTTCCAGCTGCCGGTAGCGCCCCGACTGCGCGTGATGCCAGGTCTCGAGCGATGGCGTGGCCGAGCCGAGCACGATGGGAATCGAAAGCTGGCGGGCGCGCCAGACCGCGAGATCGCGCGCCGAGTAGCGCAAGCCTTCCTGCTGCTTGTAGGAGGCGTCATGCTCCTCGTCGATGATGATCAGCTTCAGGTGCGGCAGCGAAGCCATGATCGCCAGCCGCGTGCCGAGCACGATGCGGGCATGGCCCAGGTGCGCGGCCAGCCAGTTGGTCAGGCGTTCGCCCTCGGCGAGACCGCTGTGCAGCGTGGCGATGGAGACGCCGGGAAAACGGGCCCGCACATTGCCTTCTAGCTGAGGCGTGAGATTGATTTCCGGGATAAGTATGAGGATCTGCGCCTGGCTGTCCTGTTCCGCTGCAGCGGCCAGGACTCGTGCGGCCGCCTGCAGATAGACTTCCGTCTTGCCGCTGCCGGTCACGCCGTAAAGCAGGGTGGGCGCGAAGCCTTCGGCGGCGGCGATGGCGTCGACTGCCTGCTGCTGGCCGGCGTTCAGGCGCGGAGCATCCGCGGGCGCGGGATCATGAACCTGCTCCTGCTTGCCGAGCTTTTTCAGCGCACGCTCCAGCGATACGGTTTTTTCGCTGCGTAGGTTTTTCGGTAGTGCCGGAAGGGCGACTTCGCCAAGCGGCCGCTGGTAATAATCCGCGGCAAAGCGGCACAGGTTCAGCCATTGCCCGGACAAGGGCGGAAGCGGGCGAACGGCGATCGCGCTCTTCATCTTGTCGGCCGGCACATTGGTATCGCTTCCGACCTGGACGATGATGCCTACCGCTTCGCGCCGACCGAATGGCACCTGCGCCAGCTGTCCGACCTGCGGTGTGCTGCCCTCGCCCGCCCACCTGTAGTCGAAGCAAGTGTCAAGTGGGGTATCCAGCGCTACAGTAAGGAAAACGTCGGTCACAAGTTAAAGTAATTATTCAAAGATTGCGCTAACACTGCGATTCATAAGGCTTTTTTACGCTGTCCACAAACTCTGTGGATAACTTTGTGGAGAACCCGCGCTTGACAAGGAAACGGGCCAGTTGCCATGCGGGTTTCCCCAAATTGCTCAAGCGAAATGCAAAAATTTATCCTTTTAAAATCAGTCACTTGCAAATGTAGATTTGTAGAAGGAAATTATTTTGACGAAAGAAAGTTGTTGCTATGCACAAAGACGACACTGCTTCGATTTTGTGAATAAGTGCTGATGAACCACGACGTTTGTCAATGTTTTTTCCCGTTTGAAAGATTCATTCGCACAACAGTAACTGCAGATCACTTTCCTGGAAGATCGCTCATCTGCGCTGCATCAAATTCGCATGACCGTACGGAAATTTAACTTTTTTCTTAAGGAAATGCTGTAAATACCGGTTTCATAAGTGCTTTTTCAACTATCCACAAAATCTGTGGATAACTTTGTGGAAAAGCGCCTTATAAGCGCTGGGAAGGCTTGATTTCATGCGGTTTCCAACAGAATGCCGTATTGAAAAGCAAAAATACATCCCTTTAAAATCAATGACTTGCACCGGCACTACCGTAAGGAAAGATAGACTTCAAGCAATAGAAGACCACCTCTTCTCGGTAGCGTGGAATTGTGAATAAACGGAGGTTTCCGTCCGGAAGTGTTTCGCCTGTGATAGTTATTCACAGGCGTTTTCCATGGCTTTTTCAGCCGCGTTGCCTGCGGCTAAAACTGTGGACAGCTTCCACCAGCACGGTCACGGATTCCGGCGGTGTGAACTGGGAAATGCCATGGCCGAGATTGAAGACATGGCCATTTCCTGCGGAAGGCGTTCCGTAGGAGCTGAGCAGCTTTTCCACTTCGGAACGGATCTGGTCGGGTCCGGCGAACAGCACATTCGGATCGAGGTTGCCCTGGAGCGCGACCTTATCTCCCACGCGCGCGCGCGCCTGCCCGAGGTTGACCGTCCAGTCGAGGCCGACCGCATCGGCGCCGCTGTCGGCGATCTGTTCCAGCCACAAACCGCCACCCTTGGTAAACACGATGGCGGGAATCTTCTGGCCATCATGTTCGCGCTTGAGCTGGCCGAGCACTTCGCGCATGTAGGCAAGCGAAAACTGCTGATAGATGCCGTCCGCCAGCACGCCGCCCCAGGTATCGAAAATCATGACTGCCTGCGCTCCAGCCTCGATCTGGGCATTCAGATAGGTTGCCACGGCGGCCGCATTGGTCTTGAGGATGTGATGCATCAGGTCGGGCCGGTTGTACAGCATGGTCTTGACCTTGCGGAAGTCATCCGATCCGCCGCCTTCCACCATGTAGCAGGCCAGCGTCCAGGGACTGCCGGAGAAGCCGATCAGCGGCACCCGGCCGTTCAGCGCGCCGCGGATCTGGGTCACGGCATCGAATACGTATTGCAGCGACCCTTCCTGCGGCGCCTGCAGGGCCATGACGGCTTTTTCATCGCGCAGCGGACGCTCGAATTTCGGACCTTCGCCTTCGGCGAAATACAGTCCGAGACCCATGGCATCGGGCACGGTGAGGATGTCGGAAAACAGGATGGCGGCGTCGAGCGGATAGCGGTCCAGCGGCTGCAGCGTCACTTCCGTCGCATAGTCCGGATTTTTTGCCAGCCCGAGGAAGGAACCGGCGCGTTTGCGGGTGGCGCAGTATTCGGGCAGGTAGCGGCCTGCCTGGCGCATCAGCCACAGCGGCGTGTATTCGGTAGGCTGGCGAAGCAGTGCGCGGAGGAAGGTATCGTTCTTGAGGGGGGCGAAATTGGATGGCATAGGAAGACTCTCAGTGATCCGCCATTATCGCCGATGCGGGACGATTCGACTGCATGCCCTTGGCTTCGGAACGCATATTTCCGGCCATGAAGCCGGCGGTCTTGAGTCCGGACGTCTTGCCTTCGGCGGCGGTTCAATCGGATGTCAGCCGGCGTTCGGCCCGGATTCGGGCAGCCGGTATTGTCATCTTGGAATCAAAATCCCCTGCTGTTCCTCGTCGGCGATACGGCGAATGTAGGTGGCGAAGTCGGGGTCTTCTCCACGCAGGAGCTGGGGCAGGAGATAGTAAAAATCCTCGCGCCGGCACCATTCCCGCATGTAGTCGTCCCATGAATTCCAGCGCCGCAAGGCGACACCGCTCAGGTCCTCTTCATAGGAAACGATGTAGGCGCGTTCGAACAAGGCGATCAGCATTTCGAAAATGATGAGCATGCGCTCGCGCTGTTCGTCGCTCAGATTGCTGCTCTTTGCCGTTGTGCGCAGTTGCAGGTCGGGATTGTCGAGCACGATTTTCAGGAAATCGCTATAGGCATTCTGCAGCAGCTGGTAGGCCTCCTCGTCTTCGGCATCGCGTTCCTTGCGCTGCTCGTAGAGGAACAGAAAAATGGCGAAGGGCAGACCGAATACCGTGACGACGAAGCTGGCCGTCTCCCAGAAATCTGGGTTGATCAGGAAGTTCATGACATTCTCGAACGCAATAATGCTTATCGTACCGGCATTTTCGGGTTCGGCGGCATGTGAAGCGGGACTTTCGGCGGCAACAGGCGTGCAATGCCCGCTGCCGCTAGCAGGTCGGCCCAGGCGCGGTAGCCGGCGGCGGAAGGATGGTAGCCGTCGCATGCCAGCAAGGCGGGATCATGCATGTCCAGCGCGAGCGGCACGTGGAGGATGGTGTCGCTGGCTGCGGCGAGGCGGCGCAACGCGGCGTCCAGGCTGCGGGCTTTCAGGCCCATGACATAGCGCAGGGGCTGCGGCAGCACCGGCAATGCCGACATCGGCGGCACGCCGGAAAGCAGAATGCAGTGCGGGGAGCAGCGCCGGGCCACTTCGGCCAGCAGGGCGGACATGTCCCTTTTCCAGCGGCTCACCGAGCGGAATGCGGTGGTGTCATTGACGCCGAAGGCCAGCAGCACGAGATCGACATGCCGTTCCGGAATGCAGGGTACCAGCTGATCCAGCGCATCCGAGACCGTCGCACCGTTCCTGCCGCAAGCGCGCCAGCTCACCGGCCGCCGCAACTCCCTGGCAAGCGAGGCGGCAAGCCGGCCGCCGATGGCTTCCTCATGACGGCTTACGCCAACGCCGGCCACGGTCGATTCACCGAGCGACAGTATCGACACGGCAGCACCGCCGAAGTCGGCACCGGCAAGTCCCTCCGCCGGCCCTCCGGCCTCCGGCAGGCGCAATGCGATGCGCCGGGTGCGGCGGCCCTGAACGATCAGGCAAGGCAGCATCGCCAGCGCGACAAGCTCCGGCAGAAAGCGACGCATGCTATTCGATCCTGATCTTGGCGAGTTCCGGCTTCGGCGGCGGATAACCCAGCTGCATGGCTTCCATCGCCTGTTGCACGATGCTGGCGATGGCAAGGTTGCGATGCGTCTTGGAATCCGCAGGAATACTGTACCAGGGCGCATGTCCGGCGTCGGTTTCACGTATCGCCTGCTCATACGCCTGCTGGTAATCGCTCCAGAATTTGCGCTCTTCGATATCCTGGGTATCGAATTTCCAGTGCTTTTCGGGATTGTCTATTCTTGCCTGCAGCCTGTCCTTCTGCTCATCCCTGGAGATATGCAGGAAAAATTTCAGGATCGTGGTGCCGGTCTCCGCCAGCATTCTCTCGAAGTCGCGGATGTGGGCATAGCGGCGCCGGCATTCCTTTTCGTCTATCCATCCATGCACGCGCGTCACCAGCACATCCTCATAGTGGCTGCGGTTGAAGATCACGAGTTCGCCCTGCCCCGGCACCTGCTGATGGACGCGCCAAAGATAATCGTGCTCCTTCTCGACAGCGGTGGGCGCCTTGAAGGCGACAGTGCGTATCCCCAGCGGATCGATGCGGCCGAACACTCCCCTGACCGTGCCGTCCTTTCCCGAAGTGTCCATGCCTTGCAGGATCACCAGGAGCTTGCGTCGCCGTTCCGCATACAGGACATTCTGCAGTTCGGCGATGCGCTGCGCCATCTGCTCGACCCGTTCCTTGTCCTTGGCCTTGTCGCCGGTACTGAACGGCTTTTCGCCGGCAGTCTTGTCGACGACCGCAAAATTCTTTCCTACGCGCAGATCATCCGGTTTTGCCATTGTTTCTCCTGTTCTGATGTATGCCCGGCAGATGCTTGCAGGTATTTGCATGCATCCTGCTGTGCCATGGCGGCATCATCAGGTCGAGCCTAGCATGCGCTCAGGGTTCCCGGAATTGAGCGCAGGCATACCTTGAATGCCGGATAGCGGCTTCGCGTGGCGTACGACCGCTCCATCGCGTGGCACGTCATCATGCCGCTTTCCGACCGGCGCAACTCCGGCATGCATGATCTGCGTGGAAAAACTCCTGGAAAAACAAAAAGGCAGCCAAAGCTGCCTTTTTGATTGTTGCGTGTTTTTGTTGCCTGTGCGTCGCTTGCCGCCTGCCTGCATTACCGCTTCTGGCGCAGTTTCTGGATCGCAGCCAGCTGCGCGACGGCCGCAGCCAGTTCAGCCTGGGCCTTTGCATAGTCGATCGAGGAGTCCTTGTTCGACAATGCTTCTTCCGCCAATTTCTTCGCTTCTGCCGCCTTGGCTTCGTCAAGATCGTGACCGCGGATGGCTGTATCAGCCAGCACGGTAACGCCAGTGGGCTGCACTTCAAGAATGCCGCCAGCGACGAAGACAAATTCATCTTCGCTCTGGCCCGGCACCTTGATGCGTACCGCACCCGGACGAATGCGCGTGATCAGCGGCGTATGCTGGGGATAAATGCCCAACTCGCCCGCCTCACCCGGCAACGCGACGAATTCGGCTTCGCCAGAGAAGATTTCCTCTTCGGCGGAGACGACGTCTACGTGAATAGTGTTTGCCATGTCGGAGCCTTAAGTGTGCGTTCTAAGATCCACGATGGGCATGCTGCCCATCGGGTAACTGATTTGCTTCTCCCTTCGAGGGAGTCCGGATGGGAGGCTTCGAATCCTGTGGGAAATTCGTTGCCATCCCGCCACCCTTCCCTGCGGAGGGAGGAAGCCAAACCGCATTACTGGATCTTCTTGGCTTTCTCGATAGCTTCTTCGATCGTGCCGACCATGTAGAACGCCTGTTCCGGCAGGTGATCGAGTTCGCCGGAAGCGATCATCTTGAAGCCCTTGATCGTGTCTTTCAGCGAAACGTACTTGCCCGGGGAGCCGGTAAACACTTCAGCGACGTGGAACGGCTGGGACAGGAAACGCTGCATCTTACGTGCGCGTGCCACGACCAGCTTGTCTTCCGGTGCCAGTTCGTCCATGCCGAGAATCGCGATGATGTCGCGCAGTTCCTTGTAGCGCTGCAGGGTGCCCTGAACGGCGCGTGCGGTCTCGTAGTGTTCCTGACCGACGACGTTCGGGTCCAGCTGGCGCGACGTGGAATCGAGCGGGTCAACCGCGGGGTAGATACCCAGCGCAGCAATGTCACGGCTCAGAACGACGGTGGAGTCGAGGTGAGCAAAGGTGGTTGCCGGGGACGGGTCGGTCAAGTCATCCGCAGGGACGTACACGGCCTGGATGGAAGTAATCGAACCGGTCTTGGTGGAGGTGATGCGCTCCTGCAGACGGCCCATTTCTTCGGCCAGCGTCGGCTGGTAACCCACCGCGGAAGGCATACGGCCCAGCAGCGCGGACACTTCGGTACCGGCCAGCGTGTAGCGGTAGATGTTGTCGACGAAGAACAGAACGTCACGGCCTTCGTCACGGAAGGATTCCGCAATGGTCAGACCTGTCAGCGCCACGCGCAGACGGTTGCCCGGCGGCTCGTTCATCTGGCCGTACACCATCGCCACCTTGGAGTTGGCGAGGTTGTCCAGGTCCACGACCTTGGAATCGGCCATTTCGTGATAGAAGTCGTTACCTTCACGAGTACGCTCACCCACACCGGCGAACACGGACAGACCCGAGTGCGCCTTCGCGATGTTGTTGATGAGTTCCATCATGTTCACGGTCTTGCCCACACCCGCACCGCCGAACAGACCAACCTTACCGCCCTTTGCGAACGGGCAGACCAGGTCGATCACCTTGATGCCGGTTTCGAGCAGTTCCTGCGACGGCGACAGTTCGTCGTAGGCAGGTGCCTTGCGGTGGATCGATGCGGTCGTTGCTGCGTTGACCGGACCGCGCTCGTCGATCGGGTTGCCCAGCACGTCCATGATGCGGCCCAGTGTTGCGGGACCGACCGGTACCATGATCGGTGCGCCGGTGTTCTGGATGGTCATGCCGCGACGCAGACCGTCGGAAGAGCCCAGAGCAATGGTACGGACGATGCCGTCGCCAAGCTGCTGCTGCACTTCGAGTGTCAGCTCGGAGCCAGCCATTTTCAGGGCGTCGTACACCCTGGGCATGGCGTTGCGCGGAAATTCCACGTCAACCACGGCGCCGATACACTGAACGATTTTGCCTTCAGCCATTTTCGTTCCTTCAATATTTTAAGTTTTAAGATTCTTTACGAGCAGTCGCCTGACGCTGGTTACACCGCTGCCGCGCCGGCAACGATCTCGGACAATTCCTTGGTAATCGCGGCCTGGCGGGTCTTGTTGTAGACCAGTTTCAGTTCGCCGATCACGTTACCTGCGTTGTCCGAAGCGGCCTTCATCGCGACCATGCGCGCCGATTGCTCGGACGCCATGTTTTCCGCGACAGCCTGGTAGATCAGCGCTTCGACATAGCGCACCAGCAGTTCATCGATGACGGTCTGTGCGTCCGGTTCGTAGATGTAGTCCCATGCATGGGACGACTTGTCCGCTTCCATCCGCTCGGCCGACAATGGCAGCAACTGATCCATCATCGGTTCCTGGCGCATCGTGTTGATGAACTTGGTGTAGCAAAGGTAGACCGCGTCGAGCTTGCCTTCCTGATAGGCGTCCAGCAGAACCTTGACCGGGCCGATCAGCTTTTCCAGATGCGGCGTGTCGCCGAGCTGGATGGCATGCGACACGACCTTGGCGCCGATACGTCCGAGGAAGCCGAAACCCTTGTTGCCGATGGCGACTGCTTCAACTTTTTTGCCTTGGCCTTCGAGCTCACGCACCTTGTTGGTCACCTGACGCAGCACGTTGGTGTTCATGCCGCCGCACAGACCCTTGTCGGTCGTGACGACGATGATGCCTACCGTTTTTGCTGCGTCCTGCTTGACCAGGAACGGATGCGTGTACTCGGGATTGGCCTGCGACAAGTGAGCGGCGATATTACGAATCTTGTCACTGTAGGGACGTGCCGAACGCATCCGGTCCTGCGCCTTGCGCATTTTGGATGCGGCGACCATTTCCATCGCCTTGGTGATTTTCTTCGTATTCTCTACGCTCTTGATCTTGCCGCGTATCTCTTTACCTGCAGCCATGAGGTCTTACTCCTTTAGCCTTAAGCTCCAGTGGCTCAGAATGTTTTCTTGAAGTCGGCGATCGCGGCGGCCAGCGTTGCTTCGCCGTCCTTGTCGAGTGCCTTGGAATCTTCAATCTTCTGCAGCAGGGCGCCGTGGCTGGTCTTCATGAAGTTGTGCAGGCCGGATTCGAATGCCAGCACGCGCTTCACTTCGATGTCATCGAAGTAGCCCTTGTTCACTGCGAACAGCGACACGGCCATCAACGAGATCGGCAGCGGCGAATACTGCGGCTGCTTCAGCAGTTCAGTCACGCGTGCGCCGCGGTCGAGCTGCTTGCGGGTGGCTTCGTCGAGGTCGGAAGCAAACTGCGCAAACGCCGCCAGTTCACGGTACTGCGCCAAGTCGGTACGGATACCGCCGGACAGGCCCTTGATGACCTTGGTCTGGGCTGCGCCACCGACGCGAGACACCGAGATACCCGCGTTGATCGCGGGACGGATACCTGCGTTGAAGAGCGAAGTCTCCAGGAAGATCTGGCCGTCGGTAATCGAAATCACGTTGGTCGGAACGAACGCGGAAACGTCGCCGGCCTGTGTTTCAATGATCGGCAGCGCGGTCAGCGAACCGGTCTTGCCCTTGACTTCACCGTTGGTGAAGGCTTCGACATAGTCGGGGTTCACGCGAGCGGCACGCTCGAGCAGACGGGAGTGGAGATAGAACACGTCGCCAGGATAAGCTTCGCGGCCCGGCGGGCGGCGCAGCAGCAGCGACACCTGACGGTAAGCGACGGCCTGCTTGGACAGATCGTCATAAATGATCAGCGCGTCTTCGCCGCGATCGCGGAAGTATTCGCCCATCGCGCAGCCGGAGTAGGCAGACACGTACTGCATCGCGGCGGATTCGGAAGCGGAAGCGGCAACCACGATGGTGTACTCGAGGGCGCCATTCTGTTCCAGCGCGCGCACGATGTTCTTGATGGTCGATGCCTTCTGGCCGATCGCGACATAGATACATGTCATGTCCTGGCCTTTTTGGTTGATGATGGTATCAACCGCAACGGCGGACTTACCGGTTTGACGGTCGCCGATGATCAGTTCGCGCTGGCCGCGGCCGATCGGCACCATCGCGTCGATCGCCTTGAGGCCGGTTTGCATCGGCTGGGAGACGGACTGACGTGCGATAACGCCCGGAGCGATCTTTTCGATCGGGGCGGTCAGCTTGGTGTTGATCGGGCCCTTGCCGTCGATCGGCTGACCCAGTGCGTTGACGACGCGGCCGCGCAGTTCGGGGCCGATCGGCACTTCCAGGATGCGGCCCGTGCACTTGACGGTGTCGCCTTCGGAAATGTGCTCGTATTCACCCAGAATAACGGCGCCGACGGAGTCGCGCTCGAGGTTCAGCGCGAGGCCGAATGTGTTACCCGGGAATTCCAGCATCTCGCCTTGCATCGCATCGGAAAGACCGTGGATGCGGCAGATACCGTCGGTCACGGAAATGACCGTGCCCTGGTTGCGAATCTCAGCGGAATCGCCAAGGCCTTGGATCCGGCTCTTGATCAGTTCGCTGATTTCAGACGGGTTGAGTTGCATGTTAACTCCTAATATTTTTCACTCTGCCTGGCCTTGTGCCAGGGATCAGAAGCAGCCAATCACGACGCGAGGGCTACGTACATCTTTTGCAGCTTGGCACGTACCGAAGTGTCGAGCACTTCGTCGCCAACTGCCACGCGTACGCCGCCGATCAGCGAATTGTCCACTTTGACGGACGGATTGAGCTTGCGGCCAAATTTCTTCTCCAGCGTCGCGACGAGATCATTGACTTGCGCATCGGTCAGTTCGAATGCGCTTGTAATTTCTGCGTCTGCCGCGCCTTCGGATGCATTCCTCAGTGCATGAAACTGCGTCCCGATTTCGGGCAACAGTGTCAGGCGCCCGTTTTCGACGAGCATCGCCACGAAGTTCTTGGCTTCGGGGCTGACATTCGTTTTCAGCAGGGACAGGAAAGTATCGACGATCTGCGTATCCGTAAGTTTCGGATTCGCGGCAAAAGTCTTGACGTCGGGAAGAGCGGCAACCGCTGCCATTTCCGACACGACATCGGACCAGGCGGCGAGGTTGCCGGATTTGGCAACACGAAACAGTGCTTCTGCGTATGGGCGAGCAATGGTTGCGAGTTCGGCCATGATTACAGTTCAGTCTTGAGTTGGTTCAGCAGGTCGGCATGAGCCGTTGCATTTACCTCACGCTTGAGGATCTGCTCGGCGCCGGCAACTGCGAGCGCAGCAACCTGAGCGCGCAGTTCTTCGCGTGCGCGTGTGACTTGCTGTTCTGCATCTGCCTTGGCGGCGGCGAGAATGCGCGCTGCTTCGTCGGATGCGGTCTTCTTGGCGTCTTCGATAATTGCCTGCGCACGCTTTTCAGCGTCGTTGATGCGCTTCTGGCCTTCGTCGCGTGCGGTAGCCAGTTCGGCTTGCGCGCGCTTCTCGGCGGCGGCCATTTCTGCCTTGCCCCGGTCTGCGGCAGCCAGACCGTTCGCAATCTTCTCGGCGCGCTCGTCGAGCGCTTTCATCAGCGGCGGCCACACGAATTTCATCGTGAAGATCGCGAGGATGAAGAAGACCACGAACTGTGCAATCAGGGTTGCATTTAAGTTCACGGTGTTTTCCTTCTCAGAATAACGAGAGCCGAACCTGGTTCAGGTCCGGCGACTGGAAATCGGCGGGTGTCGGGGATGACACCCTGTGCGCCGGATTAGCCCGCGACGAACGGGTTCGCGAAAGCAAACAGCATCGCGATACCAACACCGATCAGGAACGCAGCGTCGATCAGACCAGCGAGAACGAACATCTTGGCTTGCAGGGTGTTCATCAGTTCAGGCTGACGTGCGGATGCTTCCAGATATTTGCCGCCCATGATCGCGATACCGATACAAGCACCGATAGCACCGAGGCCGATGATCAGACCGCAAGCCAGAGCAACAAAAGAGATATCAGTCATTTGAATTCCTTCAAAAAGTTAAAGTTGAAAAGTTAAAACCAAAATACCCAAAAACGTACTTCTTTACGTACTGCCTATCTTTCGATTCTTTACGTGGCCGGATCAGTGGCCTTCATGTGCCTGACCGATGTAGATCAGGGTCAGCATCATGAAAATGAATGCCTGCAGGAACACGATCAGGATGTGGAAAATCGCCCAGATCGAACCGGCCACGATATGGCCGAAGAAGCCGAAGATGGTGGCGGTGGAGCCCAGCAGCGCGATCAGCAGGAACACGAGTTCGCCTGCATACATGTTGCCCCAGAGTCGCATGCCGAGGGAAACGGTACGGGCGATGTACTCGATGAAATTGAGCAGCAGGTTGAACGGTGCGAGCCAGATGCCGAAAGGTGCGGCGAACAGTTCGTGGATCCAACCGCCGATGCCCTTGATCTTGACGTTGTAGTACAGAACCAGGGCCAGCACGCCGAGCGCCATGCCGAGCGAACCGTTGAGGTCGGCTGTGGGAACGACGCGGTGGTGGATATCGATGCCCATCAGGCGGAAGATGCCTGCGAACAGGTCGACCGGCAGGAAGTCGAGGGAGTTCATCAGCGCAACCCAGACGAAAACCGTCAGGGCCAGCGGAGCGATGAAGGAACGGTTGCCGTGGACGATGGACTTGGACTGGTCTTCAACCAGTTCCACCAGCATCTCGACCGCGGCCTGGAAACGGCCCGGCACGCCGGAAGTCGCCTTGCGGGCGGCACGCCACATCAGGAAGCAGCCGACGACACCGGCAAAGATGGACCAGAAAACGGTGTCCAGATTGATGATCGAGAAATCGACCATCTTTTCCTGATGGTGGCTTTGGAGATGACCGAGGTGGTGAACGATGTATTCTGACGCCGTTGGCGCGTGTGATGCCGCTTCAGTAGTAGATGCCATGTCAGTGCCTAAATAATAAGATGATGTAACTTTTCAGCGCCACGATGAAGGCGGCGATCAGCGCCAGCCAGTTCAAATCGCGGTACAGCCAGACCACCGCACCCAATGATGCGAGAGTCAATGCAATCTTGATAAATTCGCCGATGAAAAACGTCATCGGATTGACAGCGCCAGGCTTGCGTGCACTGATGAACAGCCGCAAAGCGAACAAGCCGTTTGGCACCACACAGCACAGTCCACCCAGAAGCGCCGACACCAGCGCATGCACTCCGCCAAGCAAGCCGGCAATCAGTCCGGCAATGACCGTAGTTGTTAATTGCAAGACGACGAGATGCAGCATGAGAGTCCAAGTCGTGCAATCCGTCGGTCCGGAAAATACGCTTCCGATACCGGCTACGGGCCGCGGTGTTTCAAGGTGGTGCGTTTCGTAAAACCACGGGATTATAAGTGTTTTCCGCAGCCAGCGTCAAACAATTGCCCGCTCTCAATCATGGTTCTCGCTACAGTAAAACTACGGTATGGCGGCTGAAATTCGCGGTCCCTGCCAGATGTGCAACCTGTGATCGTAGCTCGCCGGTAAGGCCGGTCCGCCGTTCAATCTTCTTTCATCGCCACCATCTTAAGCGTCGATGCTGGTGATGCCGATGACTGCGGAGGTAATAAGCTGATCGCAACGGCTCGCGAGCCGGAAGCGCAGGGAGCGCCAGGTTTGCGAACAGGAAACGTGGTTTCGGCTTTCACCGCATCATGTCGGCAAGCCATTGCCTTCCCTGCTCCCAGTTACCCAGGCCGCTGTCGCCATTGATATGGCCGCGGGCGCCGATTTCGTGAAACCGTGCGTCCCAAGCGTCTGCCCAGGCCCGCGCACGCGGCAGTGCGCACCATGGATCGTCGGACGAGGCAACCACCAGGGTGGGGAAAGGCAATCTTGCACGCGGCATGGGCGAAAAGCCGGTGACGAATGCAGGAAAATCCTCCCGCTCCACATCGGGAGGCGCCACCAGCAAGGCGCCGCGTACCTTGAGCGCATGCTGGGCATGACCCGGTTCGCTTGCCCACCATGCGGTCAACGCGCAGCCAAGGCTGTGAGCCGCCAGCACCACGGGTCCCTCTGACGCAGCAATGGCAGCGTCGAGCGTCGCGACCCAATCCGCCCGGTCGGGTGCGTTCCAGTCCGCCTGCACGATGCGCCGGGCGTTCGGCAGGCTGTTCTCCCACAGGGTTTGCCAGTGCCCTTCGCCGGAATTGAAAAGGCCGGGCAGGATGAATACAGTAGTCGTCATGGTCATCATGCGGAAAAGCGATCCACTGGTACTGGCATCAGGCCGGCTGCTTTTCAACGCGGATCTTGGCGATCAGGTCGTCCAGCGCGTCGAGGTTGGCAAAATCGATGATCAGCTGACCCTTGTTCCTGGCCCCAAGCTTGATCGACACCTGGGTGGCGAGCGTGTCGGACAGTTCTTCCTCCAGCCTGGCGATATCGCGCGACTTTTCCTTGCCGGTTTTCTGCTTGGTGGCGGCCTGCTCGGTGCTGGCGCGAACCACCAGTTTCTCGGCTTCGCGCACCGACATGCGCTTGGCGACGATCTGGTTGGCCAGCGTGATCTGCGTCGCCGAATCGACTGCAAGCAAGGCCCGCGCATGGCCCATGTCGATGTCGCCGGCCATCAGCATGGTTTGCACCGGCTTGGCCAGGTTCATCAGCCGCAGCAGGTTGGAGACGGCGCTGCGCGAGCGTCCGACCGCGTTGGCGGCCTGCTCATGGGTGAAGTCGAAATCCGAAATCAGGCGATGAATGCCCTGCGCCTCTTCCAGCGGATTGAGGTCTTCGCGCTGGATGTTTTCGATCAGCGCCATCGCGGCGGCCGCCTGGTCGTCGATATCCTTGACCAGCACTGGCACTTCGGTCAGGCCGGCGATCTGGGCGGCACGGTAGCGGCGTTCGCCGGCAATGATTTCATACCGGTCGGAGCCGCTGCTGACCGGCCGCACCAGAATCGGCTGCATCAGTCCCTGGGCCTTGATGGAGGCGGCCAGTTCGTTCAGGGCGCCCTCGTCCATGCGCGTGCGCGGCTGGTACTTGCCGGCCTGCATCTGCGCAACGTTCAGGGCCGATGGCGCGCCGGGCACGTTCGGCACCGCCTCGGCGACGTCGGAAGAGCCGCCCAGCAATGCATCGAGTCCGCGTCCGAGTCCCTTGGATTTCTTGATAGCCATGATCAGCCTTACAGTGCCTACAGTGTGTGAATGCGCTCGACCATTTCGGCGCCGAAGGCGAGATAGGCCTGCGCACCCTTGGAAGATGGATCGAACACGACGCCCGGCATGCCATAGGATGGCGCTTCGGCCAGCCGGACATTGCGCGGAATGATGCTCTTGAATACTTTGTCGCCGAAATGCTGCTCGAGCTGGGCCGATACCTGCTGCGACAAGGTCATGCGCGGATCGAACATGACGCGCAGCAGGCCGATGATCTTGAGGTCGGTGTTGAGCTTCGCATGCACCTTCTTGATGGTGTTGACGAGGTCCGACAATCCTTCGAGCGCATAGTATTCGCACTGCATCGGGATGATGACGCCGTGCGCCGCGCACAAGCCGTTGAGCGTCAGCATCGACAATGCGGGTGGGCAATCGATCAGCATGAAGTCGTATTCACTCTCGACTTCGGCGAGTGCAAGCTTGAGGCGCTTCTCCCGGTTGTCGAGTTCCACCATTTCAACCTCGGCGCCCGCCAGCTCCCGGTTGGCGGGCAGGATATCGAACTTGCCGGTTTCGGATGTCTTGCGCGCCGTTTTCACATCGCTCATCCCCAGCAGCACCTGGTAGACCGAAGACTCGAGATCGGACTTGTTGACGCCCGCTCCCATGGTGGCATTACCCTGGGGGTCGAGATCGATCAGCAGCACGCGCTGGTTGTGCTGGGCCAGTCCGGCTGCGAGATTGACGGCGGTTGTTGTTTTGCCGACGCCGCCTTTCTGGTTGGCGACGCAGAATATTTTGGCCATGTGTTCTTAGTTGGTGGTGAGTTTGATGCCGAAGCCGATCAGGAACATGCCTGCTGCCTTCGATGCGAAGCGTGCGACGCGCTGGTTCCGGCCCAGGCGTGTTGCCGCAGCGTTGCCGACAAGGACAAGCAGGCTGCCATAGAACAGCGTGCAGCAGGAAATGACCGCACCCATCGCGAGAAAGGTGGCGCTTCCCTGATGTGTCGCTGGGTCGATGAACAGCGGAAAGAATGCCATGTAGAACACGATTGCCTTGGGATTGATGATGGTCACCAGGAAGCCGCGACGGAAGTCGGCGGCATTCGAGAATGGCACGGGAGCCCCGTTGCTGTCCTTGCCCGCCGTCAGTAATTTGTAGCCCAGCCATGCGAGATAGGCGGCGCCAACATATTGCAGGCCCTTGAACAGCAGGGGATTTGCCTGAAGCAGTGCCGCGACGCCCAGCGCCGCCATGAGCATCAGCAGCGCATCGCCCGCCATCAGTCCGACCAGGGAGGCATAACCGCCGCGAATGCCATGCCTGCCGGTGCTGGTCAGTACGCAGAACGTGCCAGGTCCGGGCAGCATGAGGAACACCATGGTGGCGATGATCATCTGCCAGACATCGGTGATGCCCAGCGCATGAAATGCTTCGGTCATGACTCCCCTTCCCTTTCGATGAATACGAGATGGCGTTCCGCATCCAGGCTCGGCACCTTGAGCGGCTGCACCTGCGTCACTTTCCAGCCGGCGGGCAATCGGGCGATTTCCTCCTGCGGCATGACGCCCTTGAGCGCAATGAAGCGCCCGCCCTTCTGCAGCAGGTGTTGCGACCAGGTGATGAAATCCTTGAGTTCCGCGAATGCGCGCGACGTAATGACATCGAATGGCTGCTGCACCTGCAGCTGTTCCACGCGCGCGGTATGGACGGTAACGTTGGCCAGGCCGAGCTCCGCCTTGGCCTGGGTCAGGAAGGCGGTCTTCTTGTGGACCGTGTCGATCATCGATACCTTCATGTCGGGCCTGGCGATGGCGAGCACCATGCCCGGCAGGCCGCCTCCTGCTCCGACATCGAGGATGTTGGCGGCACCGGCAAATGCGGGTACCACGGCAAGCGAATCCAGCAGATGCTGGACCACCATCTGCGCCGGATTGCGTACGGCAGTCAGGTTGTACACCGCATTCCACTTTGACAACAAGCCCAGGTAATCCATGAGCTGGCCGATCTGGGGTTCGCCCAGATCGAGTTGCAATGCGCGCACGCCGTCGGCAAGCACGGCTGTCATTTCAGCCCGAGGGAAACCGGTCATTGGACTGTTTCCTCAAGCCGCTGCGGGAGTGGTGGCGAATTCCTTGAAGCCGCCTTTTTTCAAATGCACCAGCAGCAGGGAAATCGCCGCCGGCGTTACGCCGGAAATGCGGGACGCCTGACCAAGTGTTTCGGGACGATGCTTGTTCAGCTTTTGCCGCACTTCCATCGACAGGCCGCGGACTTCCATGTAATCGAGCTCGGCGGGCAGGCGAAGGTTTTCATAATGATCATGACGTTCGACTTCGCGTGCCTGGCGGTCGATGTAACCTGCGTACTTGACCTGGATTTCGACCTGTTCCCGCACTGCCTCGTCGGCCACGCCCGGGCCAGCCAGTTCCTGGCCTTCCGCCCCCTTCAGCGTCATCAGCGTTTCATAGGTGACATTCGGCCGACGCAGCAGATCAGTGAGTGCATACTCGCGTTCAATGGCTTTTCCCAGAACGCGTTCTGCTTCTGCAGCAGGAATGATACGGGGATTGACCCAGGTCGATTTGAGCCTTTCCAT
The DNA here is from genome assembly GCF_008929045.1 of Noviherbaspirillum aerium. Lineage (GTDB taxonomy): Bacteria > Pseudomonadota > Gammaproteobacteria > Burkholderiales > Burkholderiaceae_D > Noviherbaspirillum > Noviherbaspirillum aerium. The sequence goes on from NZ_VFAH01000001.1 coordinate 357,971, forward strand.
TTCACGTGCAACGGCTTCACGTTTCTTCTCGAACATTTCCCACTGCGCATCGCTCACGCAACCCAGTTCGCGGCCAATTTCCGTCAGCCGCATGTCGGCATTGTCTTCCCGCAGGCTGAGGCGATATTCGGCGCGGCTGGTGAACATGCGGTACGGTTCCTGCACACCCTTGGTAATCAGGTCGTCGACCAACACGCCAAGATAAGCCTCATCGCGGCGCGGCGTCCAGGCTTCACGGCCTTGCGTCTGCAGCGCCGCATTGAGTCCGGCCAGCATGCCTTGCGCGGCGGCCTCTTCATAGCCCGTCGTGCCATTGATCTGGCCGGCAAAGAACAAGCCCTGGATCGCCTTGGTTTCCAGCGATGCCTTCAAGCCGCGTGGATCGAAGTAGTCGTACTCGATTGCATAGCCTGGACGAAGAATATGGGCGTTCTCAAGTCCGCGCATGGAATGTACGAGATTGAGTTGCACATCGAACGGCAGACTGGTCGAGATACCGTTGGGATAAAACTCATTGGTGGTCAGCCCTTCCGGCTCCAGGAAAATCTGGTGCGCCGATTTGTCCGCGAAACGATGGATCTTGTCCTCGATCGACGGACAGTAGCGCGGTCCCACGCCTTCAATGACACCCGTGTACATCGGGCTGCGATCCAATCCGCTGCGGATGATGTCGTGCGTGCGCTCATTGGTATGCGTGATCCAGCACGGCAGCTGCTTGGGATGCATGGCAACCGAGCCCATCACCGAGAACACCGGGATCGGGTCCAGATCGCCAGGCTGCTCTTCCATGACCGAGAAGTCGATGCTGCGGCCGTCAATGCGTGGCGGCGTGCCGGTTTTCAATCTGCCTTGCGGCAGCTTGAGTTCTTTGAGACGTGCGGAAAGGGATACTGCGGGCGGATCCCCTGCCCGTCCTGCAGCATAGTTATTCAGTCCGACGTGGATCTTTCCGTCAAGGAAGGTTCCCGCTGTCAGCACGATAGCACGGCTGCGGAACTTGATGCCGACCTGGGTGACGGCACCAACAACGCGATCGCCTTCGACCATCAAATCATCCACGGCTTGCTGGAACAGCCAAAGATTCGGCTGGTTTTCCAGACGGCTGCGGATAGCCTGCTTGTAGAGGATACGATCCGCCTGAGCGCGCGTGGCGCGCACCGCCGGGCCTTTCGATGAATTGAGAATACGGAACTGTATGCCTGCCTCGTCGGTGGCGATCGCCATCGCGCCGCCCATTGCGTCCACTTCCTTTACCAAGTGCCCCTTTCCAATGCCGCCGATGGATGGATTGCATGACATCTGCCCCAGCGTTTCGATGTTATGAGTCAGAAGCAAGGTCTTTTGGCCCATGCGTGCGGAAGCAAGCGCCGCTTCAGTTCCAGCGTGACCACCGCCAACGACGATGACATCAAATTCGGAAGGAAAGAACATGGTATGCCTGTATGAAACAGAAAAAAGAATGGAAAGGTGAAGCAGGTAGAGGCGAGATTATAAGCGTTTTTCATCGCCCTCCGCATTGCCTGTCGTTTTTGTTTCACGTGAAACATGCGGAAAGCTGTTGTGCTTGACAGCGTATGAACCGGGTGAATTCCTGTTTATGCCGCCAAGCGGACCCGCACCTCAGAGTTGTACATGTGAACCTTTTAAGCTGCGTAACATGACTTCGGTGCGTTTGCAGGAATGGAGTACAGCTATTGCTCCCAAGTGCGAAGCAGTCAGAATGTTTCACGTGAAACACCTCTGTTCGGAGTGCGGCAAGTTTCATACGGCGCTATGATGGAGTCTGTCATCCGCCTGCAAAGGTGGAGTGAGTAGACAGGATTCAATTGTCCTAAATAACATAGCCGGAGACTTCATGAATACCAATGCCAGTTTTTCGCCCTTCTCCTTCAGCACCGTCCCCAATCTCATCTCCGAACCCGGAATCGCACAACGCCTGGGTAATCTTGTCACGCAACACTTTCCTCATGCCCGACGCGCATTGCTGGTCACTGATAATGGATTTCTGAAAACCGGATTGGTTGACGCACCTATCGCGAGTTTGAAGAACGCGGGACTTGCCGTTGGCATTTACTCGGATGTTGTTGCCGATCCGCCGGAAGCCGTTGTGCTGAGCGCTGTTCATGAGGCACGTCAAAACGAGACGGACCTAGTAATCGGCCTGGGCGGTGGAAGCTCGATGGATGTCGCCAAACTGATCGCGGTACTGGCAGGAAGCGACCAGGAGCTGAAAACCATGTATGGCATCGGCAATGTAAAGGGATCCCGCCTGCCCCTGATCCAGATTCCCACGACAGCCGGCACCGGGTCCGAAGTCACGCCGATTTCCATTGTCACTACCGGTGCCACGACGAAAATGGGCGTCGTATCGCCGAAACTGTACGCTGACCTCGCCATCCTGGACGCGGAACTGACGCTCGGGCTGCCGGCCAAGGTAACGGCCGCTACGGGAATCGACGCCATGGTGCATGCGATCGAGGCCTATACCACGAAGCATAAGAAGAACCCCTTGTCCGACATGCTGGCACAGAAGGCGCTCGAATTGCTTTCGCGAAATATCCTCGTCGCATGCGAGGACGGAAGAAATCTGGCAGCAAGGCAGGCAATGCTGCTCGGCGCCATGCTCGCCGGTCAGTCGTTCGCCAATGCGCCCTGCGCAGCGGTCCATGCCCTCGCCTATCCGATTGGCGGCATTTTTCACGTGCCACACGGGCTGTCGAATTCGCTGGTGTTGCCGCATGTGCTGCGCTTCAATGCGCCTGCCGCAGCCGATCTGTACGCTGAACTGGCTGACATCGTCTCGCCGGGAGCGAGCGGCAGCGCCGAGGCGAAGACCGAAGCGCTGATCCGGCAGATGGACGAGATCGCCCGTCGCACTGGCATCGAGACCCAGCTGCGCCAAGTGGGCGTAGCCGAGGCCGATCTCGACCGCATGGCGGACGATGCCATGCTGCAGACTCGTCTGCTGACCAACAATCCACGTGAAGTCACGCGCACGGATGCACGCGCCATCTACGCGGCAGCGCTGTAATTCTGTAGTAAGGCGGGGAAGAAAGCCGGCAGCAGGACGCTGCCGGCGTAGTCAGGACTTAGTGGGAAGACGACGGCGCAGAGGAACCACGCTTGAACAACGCGCCGATCTCGCCGACGATGCCACGGCGGAAGGCCAGCACGCAGACGATAAAGATGAAGCCGGTGACGATGGTGACCGACTCGCCGATCGAGCGGAACCATTCGATGCTGGTCAGGGCGGCGAGCCAGTTGCCGAAGTCGCCCAGCTTGTTTTCCAGCGCAATGATCAGGATCGCGCCGACGATAGGACCGACCAGCGTGCCAAGGCCGCCGACCAGCGTCATCAGCACCACCAGGCCAGACATCGACCAGTGCACGTCGGTCAGCGTCTCGAAACCGAGCACTACGGTTTTAGTAGCGCCCGCCAGACCGGCCAGGGAAGCCGACAGCACAAAGGCCAGCAGCTTGTACCTGTCGGTGTCGTAACCCAGCGAGATGGCACGCGGCTCGTTTTCCTTGATGGCCTTGAGCACCTGGCCGAACGGCGAATGCACCGTGCGGACGATCAGCGCAAAACCGACGATGAAAATCGCCAGCACCACGTAGTACATCGTCATGTCGCTGCCCAGATCGACGGTGCCCAGCAGGCGGCCGCGCGGCACGCCCTGCAGGCCATCCTCGCCGCCGGTGAACTTGGCCTGCAGGCAGACGAAATACAGCATCTGCGCCAGCGCCAGCGTGATCATCGTGAAATAGATGCCCTGCCGCCGGATCGCCAGGCTGCCCATGATCAGGCCGATCAGCGCCGCCACGGCGATGCCTGCCAGGATGCCCAGTTCGAACGGCAGGCCCATCACCTTGAGCGCGTGGCCGGTGATGTAGCCCGCCATGCCGAAGAAGGCCGCATGGCCGAAGGACAGCAGGCCGGTGAAGCCGATCAGCAGATTGAACGCGCAGGCAAACAGGGCAAAGCACAGCACCTTCATCAAAAATACCGGGTACACCACGAACGGTGCTGCCAGTGCGATCGCGATGGCGACCGCGTATCCAAGCTTCTTATTCATAATCGAACCTATTCAAACCTTGATTCAGACGCCGACGGCAACCACCCGGCCATCAGCGCACCTAGCGATGCAAGCGATTGAGCGCTCACTTCTCCTTGCCGAACAGCCCGGCGGGACGGATCATCAGCACGATCGCCATGATGATGAACACCACGGTCGCCGACAGTTCGGGGTAGAACACCCGCGTCAGGCCTTCGATGATGCCCAGCCCCAGACCGGTGATGATGGAGCCGAGAATCGAACCCATGCCGCCGATCACCACCACGGCGAACACCACGATGATCAGGTTCGAACCCATCAGCGGCGACACCTGGATCACCGGCGCGGCCAGCACGCCGGCGAATGCCGCCAGCGCCACGCCGAAGCCGTAGGTCAGGGTCACCATCAGCGGCACGTTGATGCCGAAGGCTTCCACCAGCTTCGGGTTCTCGGTGCCGGCGCGCAGGTAGGCGCCGAGCTTGGTCTTCTCGATCACGAACCAGGTGGCGAAGCACACCACCAGAGACGCTACAACGACCCAGGCGCGGTATTTCGGGAGGATCATGAATCCGAGGTTGAACGCGCCCGTCAGCGCCTCAGGGACCGAATACGGCTGCCCGGAGACGCCATAGAAGGAGCGGAACAGGCCTTCGAGCATGAGGGTGATGCCGAAGGTCAGCAGCAGCCCGTAGAGGTGGTCCAGCTTGTAGAGCCAGCGCAGCATCGTCTTCTCGATGATGATGCCGAACAGGCCGACCAGGATCGGCGCGGCGACCAGCATCACCCAGTAATTGACCTGGAAGTAGTTCAGGCCCATCCAGGCGAGAAAGGCGCCCACCATGTACAGCGCGCCGTGGGCGAAGTTGATGACGTTGAGCAGGCCGAAGATCACCGCAAGGCCGAGCGACAGCATTGCGTAGAAGGAGCCGTTGACCAGGCCGAGCAGGAGCTGGCTGAGCATGGCCTGTAGAGGGATGCCGAATATTTCCATAGACGATAAGAGAAATTGCTTGAATGCGAACGCTTTTCCGTGCTGCCGGAAAGGCCGGAACAGGGATGCAGATGGACGCGCCGGCTGAAACTGCCCCAGAGCCGGTCGAATGTCCCTTCCCTACTCCCTTCCCTGCGATAGGAAGGGAAACATGATGCCAAGACGTGTTGCCAGTAAAACAAGCACCGCCGGGGCGGCGTGAAACCCGGTCACTCCTCAAACCAGTGACCGGCGCGGCAGCCGACCGGCATCATTGCCGGCCGGCTGCCACTAGTGGCCTATGACCTGCGGCCTAAGCCAGGCTTACTTCCACAATGCGCACTTCGACTCGGCCTTCGTGGTGAATGCCTGGTCGCCCGGGATGGTCTGAACGACCTTGTAGTAATCCCACGGGTACTTCGATTCCGAAGGCGACTTCACCTGCATCAGGAACATGTCGTGCACCATGCGGCCGTCCGGACGGATCACGCCGTTCTTGGCGAACATGTCGTTGATCTTGGCGCTCTTCAGGTGCGCCATCACCTTGTCGGCATCGTCTGTGCCGATGGCCTTGACCGCGTTCAGGTACTGCATGGTCGCCGAATAGTCGGCCGCCTGCAGGCTGGACGGCATCTTCTTCATTTTCTCGAAGTAGCGGCGCGCCCACTTGCGAGTCTCGTCGTTCTGGTCCCAGTACCAGGCGTCGGTCAGGTACATGCCCTGGGTCAGTGCCGGGGTCAGCGAATGCACGTCGTTGATGAACATCAGGAGGCCTGCCAGCTTCATCGACTTGGTGACACCGAACTCGTTGGCTGCCTTGATCGCATTGATGGTGTCGCCGCCGGCATTGGCCAGGCCGAGGATCTGCGCCTTGGACGACTGCGCCTGCAGCAGGAAGGACGAGAAGTCCGATGCCGACAGCGGATGGCGAACCGCGCCGACCACCGTGCCGCCGGAAGCCTTGACCACATTGGTGGTGTCGTTTTCCAGCGAGGCGCCGAACGCATAGTCGGCGGTCAGGAAATACCAGCTCTTGCCGCCCTGCTTCACCACCGCGGAACCGGTGCCCTTGGCCAGGGCGACGGTGTCATAGGAGTAATGGATGGTGTACGGCGTGCATTCCTCATTGGTCAGGCGAGCGGTGCCCGCGCCGATGGAAATGAAGGGCTTCTTCTTTTCCGCCGCGACTTTCGCCATCGACAGGTTGGTGCCGGAATTGGTGCCGCCCAGCAGCATGTCGACGCCTTCGCGGTCAAACCATTCGCGGGCCTTGGAAGCGGCGACGTCGGCCTTGTTCTGGTGGTCGGCGGTGATCACTTCGATCTTCTTGCCGTTGACCGTGCCGCCGAAGTCGGCGATCGCCATCTTGATGGCTTCCACACCGCCCTGTCCGTCGATATCCGAATACAGACCGGAAATATCGGTGATGAAACCGATCTTGACCACATCGCCGGAAATCTGGGCCGACGCCGAGCCGGCCACGGCCATCGAGAGGGTTGATGCGACGGCAACTGCAATTGCTTTCAACTTCATTTCTATCTCCTTGGTTATACATAGCCATTGTGTGGCTTGCTTCTTTATACCCCGAGCAGCGAATTCAGCACGGGCATCTTGTTATTCAGTTCGGATGCCGCAAAGGTTTCGACAATCTGGCCATGTTCCATCACATAGAAGCGGTCGGCCAGCGGCGCGGCGAAGCGGAAGTTCTGCTCCACCATCACGATCGTGTAGCCCTTTGCCTTGAGCATGGTGATCATGCGGGCCAGCGCCTGCACGATCACCGGCGCCAGGCCTTCGGAAATCTCGTCCAGCAGCAGCAGGCGCGCGCCGGTGCGCAGGATGCGCGCCACCGCCAGCATCTGCTGCTCGCCGCCCGACAGACGCGTGCCCTGGCTGCCGCGCCGTTCCTTCAGGTTGGGAAACATGTCGTAGATCTCTTCGATCGACATGCCCTTGTCGTTCTTCGACACCTGCGGCGGCAGCAGCAGGTTTTCCTCGGCCGACAGCGATGAAAAAATGCCCCGCTCTTCGGGGCAGTAACCTACGCCGAGATGGGCAATCTTGTGAGTCGCAAAGCCGATGGCCTCGGTGCCGTTGATCTTGATCGAGCCCTTGCGCGCGCCGGTCAGTCCCATGATCGCGCGCAGCGTGGTGGTGCGTCCGGCGCCGTTGCGACCGAGCAGGGTCACCACCTCGCCCTGGTTCACCGAGAGATTGACGTCATGAAGGATATGCGATTCGCCATACCAGGCGTGAAGATTCCTGATTTCCAGTGCCGGTACAGCCATATTCAATGCGCTCCTTCCAGTGCGCCGGCAGTGGTGCCCATGTAGGCTTCCATCACCTGCGGATTGCTCGAGACTTCCTCATAGGTACCTTCGGCCAGCACGGCGCCGCGCTGCAGCACCGAGATGCGGTCGCTGATGCCGGCGATCACGCTCATGTTGTGCTCGACCATGAGGATGGTGCGGCCGGCCGACACCTTCTTGATCAGTTCGGTGACGCGATGCACGTCTTCATGGCCCATGCCCTGGGTCGGCTCGTCGAGCAGCATGAGTTCCGGCTCCATGCCCAGCGTGGTGGCGATCTCCAGCGCGCGCTTGCGGCCGTACGGCAGATCGACCGTCATGGTATCGGCGAACTTTTCCAGGTCCACCTGCTGCAGCAGGCCCATTGCCTGGTCGTTGAGCGCATCCAGACGCTTCTCGCTCTGCCAGAAGGCAAAGGAATTGCCGAGCGGGCGCTGCAGTCCGATGCGCACGTTTTCCAGCACGGTCAGGTGCGGGAAAACGGCGGAAATCTGAAAGGAACGAATGATGCCCTGGCGCGCAATCTGCGCGGGCTTGGCCGACGTAATGTCGCGGCCGTTGAAAAGAATCTGTCCCGATGTCGGCACCAGGAACTTGGTAAGCAAGTTGAAGCAGGTTGTCTTGCCGGCGCCGTTGGGGCCGATCAATGCATGGATATGCCCACGCTGCACCTGCAGGCTAACGTTATTGACGGCAGTAAAACCCTTGAACTCCTTGGTCAACTGCCTCGTCTCCAAAACCACATCCGCCATGGGTTCTCCCTGTTGACTGTTATTAGCAGAAGGCGTGCATAGCAAAAATGCACAGTACACAGTACGACTGGGGGGGTGGCAATACAGTAGAGAATTCATCCACCGATTGTTTGGCCTGCATCAATCCTTCTGAATTGTATGAGTTTATTGACTACAGGCAAGTCGGGCCAATGTTAGCATGAAGAAAACACCAGTGTCAGCTAATCCTTTCCATCCCTGCCCCAAATGAAAAAGCGCTCCCCAAGAAGCGCTTGCCGTGTCCTGCCGGATCTTCCTTAACGCATTATTCAGCCTGACCGAAGTCGTCCCATCGCATGATGCGGGACTGGCCTCACCCCACCGATACCGGTGCGCGTTCCTCAGCGGTATTGACGATGATGCTCCCCTGCTCCCGCCGCGCCGCCTTGATCCATTCCGCCGCCTTCTCCGCAATCATGATGGTTGGCGAATTGGTATTGCCCGAGGTGATGGTCGGCATCACCGAGGCATCGACGACACGCAATCCGCGTATGCCCTTCACCCGCAACTGACTGTCGAGCACCGCCATCGGATCATCGGCACGGCCCATGCGGCAGGTGCCCACCGGGTGGAAGATGGTGGTGCCGATATCGCCGGCGGCTTTGGCCAGTTCTTCCTCGGTGCGGTATTGCACGCCCGGCTTGAACTCTTCGGGCATGTATTTCTGCAATGCCGGCGCGGCGACGATGTTGCGCGTGAGGGTCAGCGCATTGGCCGCCACCTTGCGGTCTTCCGGCGTGCTCAGGTAATTCGGCGTGATCTTCGGCGCCGCGAACGGGTCGGCGGAAGCGATGCGGATATGGCCGCGCGCGGTCGGACGCAAATTGCAGACGCTGGCGGTGAAGGCCGGGAAAGGATGCAGCGGCTCGCCGAAACGTTCCAGCGACAGCGGCTGCACATGGTATTGCAGATTGGGGCTCGGCTGCGAGGGATCGGAACGGGTGAAGGCGCCAAGCTGCGACGGCGCCATCGACATCGGCCCGCTGCGCGACATCACATACTGCATGCCGATGCGCATCTTGCCGAACCAGTTGTTGGCCATCATGTTGAGCGTCTTCGCACCCCGAATACGGAAAATCATGCGCAGTTGCAAGTGGTCCTGCAGGTTTTCACCAACGCCGGGCAAGTCCTTGACCACCGGAATGCCGTGCCGCTGCAGGAATTCGCCCGGACCGATGCCGGACAGCTGCAGGATCTGCGGCGATCCGACCGCGCCCGCGGTGGAAATGGTTTCATGCACGCATTCGGCAAACCATTCCTTGCCGCCGCCGGTGAATTCGACGCCGGTGCAGACTTCGCCCTGCTCGGTGTGCTGGATGCGCAGGCGCTTCACATGGCAGCCGGTCATGATATCGAGCTGGCCCTTGCGGTTGGGGGTCGGCCGCAGGAATGCGCGGGCGGTGCTCCAGCGCAGGCCGTTCTTTTGATTGACCTCGAAATAGCCGCAGCCTTCATTGTCGCCGCGGTTGAAGTCTTCCACGTTGGGAATGCCGCTCTGTGCCGCCGCTTCGCGGAAGGCATCGAGAATTTCCCAGGACAGGCGCTGCCGCTCCACCCGCCATTCGCCGCCGGACCCATGGAATTCGCTCGGACCCTTGTGGTAATCCTCGGTTTTCTTGAACACCTGCAGCACCTTGTCCCAGCGCCAGCTGTCATCGCCGGTGATATCCGCCCACAGGTTGTAATCCCTTGCCTGCCCGCGCATGTAGATCATGCCGTTGATCGACGAGGATCCGCCGATGACCTTGCCGCGCGGGTAGATCAGCGCGCGGCCGTTCAGGCCGGCATCGGCTTCGGTGCGGAACAGCCAGTCGGTACGGGGATTGTCGATGCAATACAGATAACCCACCGGAATGTGAATCCAGACATAGTCGTCCTTGCGTCCTGCTTCCAGCAGCAATACCGAAACGCCCGCATCCTGGGCCAGCCGGTTGGCCAGCACGCAGCCGGCACTGCCGGCACCGATGATGATGTAGTCGTATTTTCCAGCGGATTCCATGAATGCTCCTGTGTATTCCTGCGTGCTTTCCCGTTTGCTTCTCTGTTTCTGCTGCTTTTCGGGGTGTCCCGGTGTGCCGGAGGCCGGCCGATGAGGCTTCGCGGTTTTTTATATTGAAGTTGATATATACGAATAGTAGTAATGGTTAACTGCCTGCCCTGCCTGTGGATAAGCCGGTAAACCCGTTGCAATTCAATCGCTTGAAGAATTCATAAGCCTTTGAACAACTGGTGTATGGCAGGAGGATGGATTCGGGATAAAAAACCGGTTCTGCTTTTTTCCCGGCTTGTCCCGTTTACATCCACCCGCTATCCAAGGGCTTATCCACAGTTGCCGGCAGGCGAAACCACGACTTCGCCGCTTTTCTTACTTGGCGACCGGCATCGTGAATTCCGCACCCTTGACGATGGAATCCGGCCAGCGCTGCATCACCGACTTGTAGCGGGTATAGAAGCGGATGCCTTCCTCGCCGTAGGCATGGGTATCGCCGAACAGCGAACGCTTCCAGCCGCCGAAGGAATGCCAGGCCATCGGCACCGGGATCGGCACGTTGATGCCGACCATGCCGACTTCGATGCGGCGCGAGAATTCACGGGCGGTATTGCCGTCGGAGGTGAACAGCGACACGCCGTTGCCGAATTCATGGGCATTGATCAGCCGCACCGCGGAAGCGAAATCCGGCACCCGGACCACGCACAGCACCGGGCCGAAGATTTCTTCCTGGTAGATCTTCATTTCCGGCGTCACATGATCGAACAGCGAACCGCCGAGGAAGAAGCCGTTTTCATGGCCGGGCACCTTCAGGCCGCGGCCGTCGACCAGAAGGCGCGCGCCGGACTGCACGCCATCCTCGATATAGCCTTCGATCTTGGCCTTGTGCTGGGCGGTGACCACCGGACCCATCTCGGCCTCGGATTCCATGCCGTTCATGACTTTCAAGGCCTTGACGCGCGGAACCAGCGCCTCGACCAGCTTGTCGGCCACGCTGCCGACCGCCACCGCGACCGAGATCGCCATGCAGCGCTCGCCGGCCGAACCGTAGGCCGCGCCGATCAGCGCATCGACCGCCTGCTCCAGGTTGGCATCGGGCATGACGACGAGATGGTTCTTCGCGCCGCCCAGCGCCTGCACCCGCAGCGGATACGGACCCTTGCGCTTGGCGCCTTCGGTATAGATGTATTCCGCGATCGGCGTCGAGCCGACGAAGGACACCGCATTGACCTGCGGATGCTGCAGCAAGGCGTCGACCGCCACCTTGTCGCCCTGCACCACGTTGAACACGCCGTCCGGCAGGCCGGCGCGCTTGAACAGGTCGGCGATCATCAGCGACGGCGACGGGTCGCGCTCGGAAGGCTTGAGAATGAAGCTGTTGCCGGTGGCAATTGCCATGGGCGCCATCCACATCGGCACCATGAACGGGAAATTGAAGGGCGTGATGCCGGCGGTCACGCCCAGCGGCTGGCGCAGCTGCCAGTTGTCGATGCCGCCGCCGATGTTGTCGGTGAACTGGGTCTTCATCAATTGCGGAATGCCGCAGGCGAATTCCACGACTTCCAGGCCGCGGGTCACTTCGCCCTTGGCATCGGAAAACACCTTGCCGTGCTCGCGGGTGATGGCGGCGGCCAGGTCGTCATGATGCTGTTCGATCAATTCCTTGAACTTGGACATGATGCGGGCGCGCTTGAGCGGCGCGGTATCGGCCCATCCCGGCGCCGCCGCCTGCGCTGCCGCGACGGCGGCATTGACTTCCTCCGGGCTGGCCAGCACGACCTGGGCGCTGACCTCGCCGGTGGCCGGATTGAACACATCCTGCCTGCGTCCACCGGCCGATTCCGTCACGCGACCGCCGATGTGATGTTGAATGAGCTGCGTCATAAGGATTCCTTTGGCAATGTAAAGATTTTTTAGCAGGATATCGCCGTACTGTTGTGGAATCCAATCAGTTATTATCAAATCGATATAAGCAACCCTTATGGTGAAGCCATGGACCTGACCCAGTTGCGCGCCTTCGTCACCGTTGCCCGCGAAGGCAACCTGACCCGCGCCGCCGAACGCCTGCACCTGACGCAGCCGGCGGTGAGCCTGCAGATCAAGTCGCTGCAGGCCAGTCTCAACCTGCAACTCTTCCACCGCACCCCTGCCGGCATGGTGCTGACCGATGACGGCGCCAAGCTGCTGCCGATTGCCGAGCGGGTCATGGAAAGCGTGGCCGAATTCCGGCAGCGCGCCGCCGCCCTGCATTCCACCCTGTCCGGCGCCCTGTCCATCGGCACCATCCTCGACCCGGAATTCATTCGTCTCGGCCCTTTCCTCAAGCGCCTGGTCGAGACTTATCCGCAGTTATCCACGCAATTGCAGCAGGGCATGTCCGGCTGGGTACTGCAGCAGGTCAGGGCCGGCGCGCTCGACGTCGGCTATTACCTCGGCACGCCGGGCAAGGAATGTCATGCACAGGTGCTGACTTCCTTCACTTACAACGTGGTCGCGCCGCAAGGATGGAAAGCGCGGGTCGCCGGCAAGGACTGGGCGGCGCTGGCGGCCCTGCCCTGGATCTGGACGCCGCCGGAATCGGCGCACAACCGGTTGCTGACCAAGGCGTTTGCGCAGGTCAAGGCGACGCCGAACAAGGTGGCGCTGGTCGATCAGGAAATGTCGATGCTGGACCTGGTCAAGTCCGGCGTCGGCCTGTCGCTGATCCGGGAATCGATCGCGCTGCGGGAAGCGCATGCGCACGGGCTGGTGATCGCCGACAAGGTCAGCCTGTCGACCGACCTGTCCTTCATCACGCTGGCCAAGCGCAAACAGGAGCCGACCATCGCGGCGGTCTTCGGGCTGCTGCAGGGAATCTGGTCACGCTGACAAGTTTTTATTGTTTTTTGTTGTTATTTGGCTGCCAGGGCTGTGGATAAGCCTATGGATAGGCGCTTGAGGGCTTGGGGAGAACCCGGGATTTCTCCCGAATGCATTTTTTTGTCCAGATACTGTCCTTTTCCCATACAGGCTTTATTCAAGCGCTTATGCATGCGCTAAAAACTTGATCTCAAAGGGGTTTACCGGCTTATCCACAGAAAGGTGGGCAGGTTAACAACTACTACTATTTTTAAATACCAAATCTGATTTAAAAACCCGCGACTTCCCTATTGTCGGCCGCATGCGTTGAATGCGGAAGAATGCGCAAACGCAAGTACACTTGGCGCTCTAGCCTTGTTGAACGCATTCACTGTCAGGATTTCCATGCCTCTTCCCATTCCTCGCCTCGGCATCATCAGCGCACTGCACCAGGAACAGGCTGGCCTGATCGACAACATGGCGCAGCCGCAGTCCGTCACGCGGGCAATGCGCGACTATGTCAGCGGGCAGTTATGGGGAATCGACAGCGTCTGCGTGCTGTCCCGGATCGGCAAGACTGCGGCGGCAGCCACCGCCGCCACCCTGATCGAGCGGTTCGGCGTGACGCACATCGTGTTCACCGGCGTGGCCGGCAGCGTCGATGCCGGTGTCGCGGTCGGGGATATCGTGATTGCGGATGCGCTGGTGCAGCACGACATGAATGCCGCGCCGCTGTTTCCGCGCTTCGAGGTGCCGCTCCTGGGACAAGCCTTGTTTTCCTCGGACCGTCATCTGAGCGACTGGCTGTTCGAAGCCGCCGGCCGCTTTGTCGCCGAGGATGTGGACAAGATGGTGGCGGAAACGGACAGGGAACTGTTCCGGCTGCACCGGCCGCGGGTGCATCGCGGGTTGATCGGCAGCGGCGATGAATTCATCCATGGTCCGCAGCGGCGTGTCGAACTCAGGGAGGCGTTTCCGCAATTGCTGGCGGTGGAGATGGAGGGGGCGGCGGTGGCGCAGGTCTGTTTCGAGTTTGGGGTGCCGTTTGCGGTGATCCGTACGATTTCCGATGGCGCGGATGAAGCGGCGCCGCGTGATTTCATGCAGTTTGTTGAGCGGGTGGCTTCGCGGTATTCGTTTGGGATTGTGAGGCGGCTTTGCGGGTTGGGATGACGGGTGGTGCGGGGCGCTGTGCCTGCGCTACGGGCTTTTGTCCGGTGATAATTTGAATCTTGCTTTCTCCGTGGGGGCTTGTTTTGCCGGGTCTGGCCCCGGCGGGCCACTTACTTTCTTTGCTTCGCCAAAGAAAGTAAGCAAAGAAAGGCGACCCCGCTGCCGACGCCCCTTCGGGGTTCCCAAAAGAGTCTGGCACCAAGCGGGAAGCGCGGAAACTCGCCTTCGGCTCAGACAACCGCGCTTCTTTATCCGCTCGGTGCCAGGCTCTTTTGGCGTCGTCAGAAGGGGCATTTAACAGCCTCTATGTATTGGCTTGGTCGGTCTTATAGCTGAAACATACTTTACATACTTTAGCTTGGTAGTGAAGGTCTCCAGACGGGAGCGTTGAGCAAGTATCGGAACCTGCACTACTAGAAAAAATTGTTTGGCCAAAAAGATTGGCGAAGGAAGTGCAAAGAGGCTGTTGAATTTTCCCATCTACCGACGCCAAAAGAGCGGGCGGCAAAGCGGATAAAGAAGCGCAGACTGTCTGAGCCGCAGGCGAGTTTCTGCGCTTCCCGCTTTGCCGCCCGCTCTTTTGGGAACCCCGCAGGGGCGGCGATAGGGGCGTCGCACCTCGGCGGCCCCTTTTTTGCTTACTTTTCTTGGCGAGACAAGAAAAGTAAGTGGCCGCCGGGCCACCCCCGGCAAGCCTCCACGGAGAAAGCAAGGTTTAACTATCAACGGACAAAGCCCATTACCCACCCCCAAAAGCCTGCATCATGAAATGACTCATTTTCCCGCCGGAGCAGCCACCTTCTGCGCCGGCGCTGGCGGTGCCAGCAACCCCGCGCAATCACTTCCCTCCTCCGGCCCGACATGCACCAGCGGAATCAACGCCGCCGCCACCGGCCCAAGCAAGCCAAGCGCAACCGCCGTCCCCGCCTTCAACGCAAGCGCGCCGCGATCCACCGTCATTTCCCTCTTCCTGAAATTCCCGTCCACATGAATCGGCGAGCGCAGTGAAACCAGCTTCCATCCCTTGCTTTCCGGATAAACCGTCAGCGCCACCTTCTCCCTGCCAAGGTCGATCGAGCCATCCACCTGGATGCGCGCTTCGTCGGTATCGATGACAAAGGCGCGCGGCCGCATCACGCCTTTGCTGATGGCGACATCCGTCATCGCGCAATTGATGCTCACCTGCTTGTCGCCGAACATCTGCGCCGCCACCATGCTGCTCACGTTCAGGCCGATCTTGTCGAGAAACAGCCGGCTCACCGTGCCCGCATTGACCACCGCGCGCAGCTCGCCGTCGGCACCCGCCAGCAATCCGGCGATCGACTTGCCGCTGGCGCGCAGCGAGGCATCGGCATTGATTTCCCCGGCGCTGCCTTTCATCAGCGGATCGTCGAACAGCCGGGCCAGCTTCAGGTGCCGCGCCGACATCGTCAGTTCCCCCCGCAGCGGCCGGCTGCCGCCGTCGAGCCGCAGCCGTGCGCTGAGCCTGCCGCCGGCGATGCCGGCCTCCAGGGGCGCCAGCGTGAGCACGCCCTCCTGCAGCCGGATGCGGGTCGCCAGGTTGTCGATCGGCAGCGGATTCTTGCGCGCCACGCTGCGGGCGGTGAATTCGATATCGGTATCAAACTTTGCCCAGCGCTCCGGCCGCCAGGGCCGGTCCGGCAACAGCCTGTCGGTCGGCTTCGCTTCCGGCTTGCCGGCGGTGCTGATGCCGACCAGCGGCGCCAGATCGCCGAACTGAAGCCGGTTCGTGACGATCCGGCCCTCCAGCCGCGGCCTGGGCAGGGCATCCCCGCCATGACCGTCCGTCTTGAGAAGGAAATGCAGTTCGCCGGCGATGTCGGTCATGCCGATGCGGCCATCGAACTCCCGGTAGGTCCAGGAGATGCCGGGCGTCCCCGTCAGCCTGCCTCGGGTGGTGTACGGGCGGGTTTCCGGCAGGGCGATGCCCAGCAGCGGATAGAGCTGCGCAAGGCTGGCGCCGGTCACATTCACTTGCAGGTCCAGCATCGGACCGTCGCGCGGCCTGTCGAGGAAGCCTTGCGCTTCCACCAGGGTCTGCGCCGCCGGCTGGCCTATCTTCAGGCGGGCTTCGATCGGGTAACGGGCATTGCTATCCTGGATGGTCAGCATGCCGGAGCGGCCGTCGCCGCGGATCGGTTCGCCCTGATAGCTGCCGCTGAGGCGCCACCCCAGCAGGTAAGGATCGCCGTCGCGGCTGTCGATGGTGTCGACATCGCCCTTCAGTTCCAGCCTGCGCTGTTCGTCGGCAAGGCGCACGCTGCCCTTGTTGACCGCGATCCGGCCGATCCGGGTCTGCCAGCCGGAATCCTCCTTCGGTTTGAAGGTCCAGTTGCTGCTGCCATCCTTGCGACGCTCAAGCAGCACGTCGGGCGCATCGAGCGACAGGCTGGGAATGAGCAGCTGCCGCTGCAGCAGGCCAAGGGGATTGACGGAAAAACGGACATGCGCGACGTGCGCCATGACGGCTTGCGACGACCAGTCGGCGTTGCCGAGCATGATGTCGTCGGCCTTGAGATGCGGCCATGGAATCCAGGCGCGCCATCCGGTTTCGCCTTCGGCCGGACGCCAGCCGAGCGACAGGTCGCCGCGTATGGCGAAGGAGCGGCCGGTGGCTTCGGCAATGCGTTCGCCGATCCAGGGGCGGGCGCGGTTCCAGTCGAAAGTGACAAGACAGGCGATGACAATAGCGATGACCGCAGCAAGGCCGAGGCTGCCGCCAATGGCTATGTGGGTCGCGCGTGACATACCATTGAGACGTTGGCGGAGTGTCAATGGTTCAGGGAAAAGGCCGCAGGCAGGCAGCGAAGCTGACGCGCCTCATTGCTTCTTCCGCGCGGCAAGCCCGATAAGCCCGATAAGCAGGGAGATAAGCAAAGAGACAGGAAGGGAATGTTTTCCCGCCCTGTCTCTTCCTGTGGTTTACCGCCGGTCCTGCATCAAGCGATGCAGTCAAACACCGCTCGTCAGGCGCCGAGCGTCATCAGGCTGGCATTGCCGCCAGCGGCAGTCGTATTGACGCAGACCGCACGCTCTGCCACCAGGCGCCACAGGGCGATCGGCTCGGCTTCGGCGGTTTCGACCAGCGGCACCAGGGCGCCTTCGCGCGCCGCCAGGGCTGTCAGCGTCTCGCCCATCTGCTGGCCATCGACCAGGGCGATCTGCAGCGATGTCTGCGGCAGCTGCCGGATTTCCACGGTGGCGATTGCACGCCTGACTTCCTGCGGAAGACCGGCCGGCAGCAGGCGGGCCGTTTCCGCCGTCATCACCGCGGTATTGCCGGTGGCAAACACGGCGGCCAGCTGGTTCAGCAGCGCCAGCGTCGAGGATGCCGCGCACAGCACCGCGCCGCGCGGCGAGAAGCTGAGCGTATTGCGTTCGCCGGTCGGGCCGGGCAGCACCAGCGCGGTATTGAGCAGCGTCGCATGCGCATAGCCGTCGGCCAGCGCGGCGATGCGCTCATGGCCGTGCGTGCCGGCCCAGGCCAGCAGGCTGTTGAAGGCCGGCTGCGCGGATGCCGCATCCTTCTGGTGGATGGTGTGCGCCGCCTGCGTCACGCTGGCGTTGCGCTGCAGCCGCTTGAGATAGAGCGGGCCGCCGGCTTTCGGGCCGGTGCCGGACTTGCCTTCGCCGCCGAAGGGCTGCACGCCGACCACTGCGCCGACGATGTTGCGGTTGACGTAGATGTTGCCGACATGCGCGCGCGAGGTGATGAAATCGATGGTTTCATCGATGCGCGAATGCACGCCCAGCGTCAGGCCGTAACCGCTGCCGTTGATCGCTTCGATCAGCGCCGGCAATTCATCGCGGCGGTAACGCAGCACATGCAGCACCGGGCCGAACACTTCGCGCTGCAGCTCGGACAGCGAATTGATCTCGATCACCGTCGGCGGCACGAAGGTGCCGTTGTCGCAGGCAGCCGGCAAGGGCAGCTGATAGACCTTGCTGCCCTGCGCCCGCATGCGGTCGATGTGGCGCAGCAGGCCCTGCTGCGCTTCGGCGTCGATCACCGGGCCGATGTCGGTGGCGAGGCGGTCGGGGTTGCCGATGCGCAGTTCCTGCATCGCGCCCTTGAGCATCTTGACGGTCTTGTCGGCAATGTCGGCCTGCAGGCAGAGCACGCGCAGGGCCGAGCAGCGCTGGCCGGCGCTGTCGAAGGCGGAGGTGAGCACGTCGGTCACCACCTGTTCCGGCAGCGCGCTGGAATCGACGATCATTGCATTCTGGCCGCCGGTCTCGGCGATCAGCGGAATGTCATGGCCTTCCTCGGCCGCGCGCTTGGCCAGCACGCGGTTGATCAGCTGCGCGACTTCGGTCGAACCGGTGAAGATCACGCCGCGCACGCGGCGGTCGGCCGTCAGGCGGGCGCCCACCACTTCGCCGCGGCCGGGCAGGAACTGCAGCGCGCCGCGCGGGATGCCCGCTTCATGCAGCAATTGCACCGCCCGGTGCGCGATCAGCGGCGTCTGCTCGGCCGGCTTGGCCAGCACCACGTTGCCGGCGGCCAGCGCGGCGCTCACCTCGCCGATGAAAATGGCCAGCGGGAAATTCCAGGGGCTGATGCAGACCACCGGGCCGAGCGCTGCCGCATTCGGTGCCTGCCGCACTTCGGCGGCGTAGTAGCGCAGGAAGTCGACCGCCTCGCGCACTTCGGCGATCGCATTCGGCAGCGACTTGCCGGCTTCGCGGATCGCCAGCGCCATCAGTTCCAGGCCGTTTTCCTCCAGCAGGTTGGCGGCGCGCACCAGCGCTTCGGCGCGCATGGCCGGCGGCGTGGTCTGCCAGTCGGTCGCATAGGCCTGCGCCTGCTGCAGCGCGGTTTCCACTTCCTCGACGCCGGCCTCGATGACCTGGCCGACCACATCGGCATGATTGGCCGGGTTGCGTACCTCCTGGGCGGGGCCGCCGGCGACCGCGCCGGTGCCCAGCAGCGGCACGGCCTGCCATTGCCGCGCGGCGAAGCGGGTGAATGCCGCATCGACGCCGGCCAGCGTGTTTTCATTGCTCAGGTCGATGCCGGCGGAGTTGCGGCGCTCGCTGCCGAACATGTCGGCCGGCAGGGCAATGTTCGGATGCATGGCGCCGCCCAGCTTGGCGGCGACCGCCAGCGGATCGGCGATCAGGGAATCGATGGCCACGTTCTCGTCGACGATCTGGTTGACGAAGGACGAGTTGGCGCCGTTCTCCAGCAGGCGGCGCACCAGGTAGGCCAGCAGGGTTTCATGCGAGCCGACCGGCGCATAGATGCGGCAGGGCTTGTTGAACTTGTCGGCGCCGACCACCTGGTCGTACAGGGTTTCGCCCATGCCGTGCAGGCACTGGAATTCATAGTCGGTCACGCCCTGTTCCTGCGCCCAGGTATGGATCGACGACAGCGTGTGCGCATTGTGCGTGGCGAACTGCGGATAGATCACGTCGGTCGAGGCCAGCAGCTTCTGCGCGCAGACCAGGTAGGACACGTCGGTGTAGACCTTGCGGGTGTAGACCGGATAGCCCGGCATGCCGTCCACCTGGGCGCGCTTGATTTCCGCATCCCAGTAGGCGCCCTTCACTAGGCGCACCATGAACTTGCGGCCGCTGCGGCGCGCCAGGTCGACCAGGTAATCGATGACGAACGGGCAGCGCTTCTGGTAGCCCTGCACCACGAAGCCGATGCCGTCGAAGCCGGCCAGTTCCGGATCGTGCGCGAGCGCTTCCATCAGGTCGAGCGAGAGTTCCAGGCGGTCGGCTTCTTCGGCATCGATGTTGAGGCCGATGTTGTAGCGCTTGGCCAGGAGGATCAGCTGCTTGAGGCGCGGCAGCAGTTCCGCCATCGTGCGCTCGCGCTGGGCGCGGGAATAGCGCGGATGCAGCGCCGACAGCTTGACCGAAATGCCGGGGCCGTCCTTGATGCCGCGGCCGTTGGAAGCGCGGCCGATCGCATGGATCGCCTGTTCATAGGAAGCATAGTATCTGGCGGCGTCTTCCTCGGTCAGCGCCGCCTCGCCCAGCATGTCATAGGAATAACGGTAGCCGCGCTTTTCATTGTCGCGGCTGTTGTCGATGGCTTCGTCGATGGTCTGTCCGGTGACGAACTGGTTGCCCAGCATGCGCATGGCCAGGTCCACGCCCTTGCGGATCAGCGGCTCGCCGCCCTTGGCGATGAGCTTGGTCAGCGCCGAACCCAGGCCCTGCTCGCTGTTGGTGCCGACCAGCTTGCCGGTGATCAGCAGGCCCCAGGTGGCGGCATTGACGAACAGCGACGGCGATTCGCCCAGGTGCTTGCGCCAGTCGCCCTTGCTGATCTTGTCGGCGATCAGGCGGTCGGCGGTCTGGTGGTCGGGGATGCGCAGCAGCGCCTCGGCCAGGCACATCAGCGCCACGCCCTCTTCCGACGACAGCGAGAATTCATGCATCAGCGCATCGACGCCGGAGGCGCGGGTACGCTTCTGGCGCACCGCTTCCACCAGCTTGCGCGCCATCTGCTGGATGCGGACCTGCGATGCTTCGCTGGTTTTCGCCTGGCCGAGCAGCCACTGCACCGCTTCGCCTTCGTCGCGGCGGTAGACGGCGGTGATGGCGGCGCGCAACGGTGATTGCGCATGGTTAACATCGGCGTGGAAGGCCGAAAACGGGACGGTGGCGTTGACGCGTGGTGCTGTTTCGGTAGCGGTGAGCATGGAGGAATCGAATCAGAAGAATGAAAAATAATGATTCGATTGTAGGCAGGATCGCTAAGGATTAATTCTGGAAATCTCGTTCGCTATCTGAATTTTGTATTTTGTGGGACAATCCAGCCGAAGAAAATTTTCGTAGTTTTACCGCCATGCTCGACAAGATCAGCAAAAAAATCCTCTCCGAACTGCAGAATGACGGTCGCATCAGCAATGTCGAGCTGGCGTCGCGCGTCAATCTGTCGCCGGCGGCCTGCCTGGAGCGGGTGCGCAAGCTGCAGGAGGCTGGCTACATCGTCAATTACACCGCCCAGCTCAATCCGCAGCTGCTCGATGTCTCGCTGCTGGTCTTCATTGAAGTCGTACTCGACCGCACCACGCCGGAAGTCTTCGAAGCCTTCAAGCGCAGCGTGCAGGTGATCCCGGAAGTGCAGGAATGCCACATGGTGGCCGGCGGTTTCGACTACCTGGTCAAGGCGCGCGTCAAGGACATGAATGCCTACCGCGAATTCCTCGGCAAATCCCTGCTGCAACTGAAAGGCGTGCGCGAGACGCATACCTATGCGGTGATGGAAGAAGTCAAGAACACCACCAAGCTGCCGATCCGCTAAGTTTTCTGCTCCCCTTCCCCTTCCCTTTCCCTTTCCCGTTCTCCGGGTTTGCGGTGCGTTTCCCGATTATGCGGCGGCGAACACGGCGGCCGGTCCGGTGACATCAAGCACCTGCACGCCGTCGCAAACAAGAATGGCGATGCGCATGAGCATTGGCAGAATTTGATGCGGTTCTGTCATTTCACGATGACACACCGGCCTACAATGCTCTTTGCCTGGCTTACCTCCTCTATCAACCGCTCAACCGCATCCGGAAAGGTTTCCCCATGCTCGAACTGCGACCCACCTGCGAACACTGCAACAAGCCACTGCCGCCTTCCTCGACCGAAGCCATGATCTGCAGCTTCGAATGCACCTTCTGCCATGACTGTGCCGCCGGCGTGTTCGGCAATGCCTGCCCGAACTGCGGCGGCGGTTTCGCGCCGCGCCCGGTACGGCCGGCCAATAATTGGAAGGGCGATAACTTTCTCGGCAAGTACCCGGCCTCGACCGTGGTCAAGCACCGGCCTGCCGACCTCGCAAGCCATGCCTTATTGCTGGAGAGACTCGATAAAATTGCCCCTGAGAAGCGTTAAGACCGGCATCGGTGCGTGGCATAAGGGAAATGAAACCTTGGCGCATTTTCCTTTGAGCCTTGTCAATAGCGTCTCATCGTCGAATCGGTAAAACGGAAGAAAAGTTAAAAGACGATCAACGATAAATGACAGGAGATATTGCTATGACCTGGTTTCATGCCCTTCCCTGGCATTGGTTCGAGTCCCTCGCCATGGCGCTCTTCTGGATGCTGGTGATCGTACTGGCCCTGGCACCCATTAATTACCTGCGCAGTCAGCTGGATGAACAGATGCAGGAGACCGATCCCTTCGTTCCGCAGAGCGATACGCCTGCCGGCAACTCCAGCCCACCCTTGAGCAGCAAGTCATAAAAACCGTACGACGAAAGAGCAACTGGCGTAGGTGATATCACTTACACCACTTACACCAGGGCTTGCGCGCATTTCTCCAATGAATTACCGGTTTGAGCGACCTCAAACCGGGCGCAGTTTGCGGTCATTGCGGATTGTCATCTACCGGACGTCTGAGAAAATACAGCCCGCGCCATTTATAGCGGCGTTCTTATCACGTACCAGACAGGCGGTTATCAGATGCAGGATTCAGCACGTGTTCGACTTCTTTCGTTCAGCCATTCCGTTATCGCCGATACCGGCTTCATCTGCCCGGCACGCACGATCGCGGGATGCCTCTGATGGAAGCAGCGTCACTTCGCATCCTGGTTGTTGAAGACAACGACTCCCTGCTCGAAATCCTGTGCGAGATGCTGGGCTCGCTCGGCTATCAGACGGTGGCCGCGACCAGCGGCGAAGAGGCACTGGAACACCTGCGCAGCGGCAGCTTCAGCGTGCTGCTGGCCGACATCAACCTGCCGGGTATCTCGGGCATCGACCTGGCGACGATGGCCATCGAGATGAACTCCGCCATCAGGATCATCTTTTCCTCCGGTTTCGGCTATCTCGTGTCGGACCGGCTCGACTTCGACTTCGTTCTGCTCAACAAGCCTTACTACATTCATGAACTGGCGCATGCGGTCAGCAACTCGGTCAGGCAAATGTCGGAGCAATGAGCCATCGATGCGCACCGCCATGCCGTCATCGCCCTGTCATCCGGTCTTCATGTCGCCGTAACAAATCCGCCGTAGCATCACGGCTCGTGAAGACGCGGGCAGACGCTTGCTGCTGCCAATGCCGGAGGAAACATCATGAATCCCGATATCGTCATCGTCAGGGAGGGCGACGGTTACCGACTGCTGCACGGCCATCTGCGGCTGGCGACCGAACTGGGGCGGACCGGAGAAGTGGATGTCGATGTGCGGGGCGAAGGCAAGGTCAGGATCGTCCGGGTGCGCGATGATCTGGAAGTGCGCCATGACGGGCGGCGACTGCCGCTCTATCGACAGTAGCGACAAAGTCAGCCGCGCGTGTCACATTACGCGGCATGACCAACGCAAGGATCACCAGCCATGCATGAATCGACGCGCGGCGAGTCGCCGGCACCGGAAGATAGCGGAACGAATACCTCTTCCAATCCTTCCCTGGAAAGCGTGCTCAATGCGCGCCTGAGCCGGCGCTCGATCCTGAAAGGCAGCTTCGGCTTCGCCTCCACCGCGTTTTTCGGTCCCGGCCTGACTGCCTGCGCCAGCCGCGGCGACGCCCTGCAAACCAATACCGCACCGGGCGCCGCCAGGAGCCTCAAGCTGAATTTTGATGCGGTTGCCAAGAGTCTGGCCGATGCAGTCAGCGTACCCGCCGGTCATACCGCCGCGGTACTGTATCGCCTCGGCGACCCGATCGCCACCGGCGTTGCGCAATACAGGAACGACGGCACCGAAAGCGGCGCATCGTTCGCGCAGCGCGCCGGCGATCATCACGACGGCATGCATTTCTTCGGACTCGGCAGCGACGGCAAGCACAGCACGTCTGCCAGCGACCGCGGCCTGCTCGTGATGAATCATGAATCCATTACGCCAAGCTACCTGCATGCGGGCGGCCAGACCATCGCCGGCCATGCGCGCACCGTCGCCGACGAAGTCGTCAAGGAAATGAACGCGCACGGTATCAGCGTGATTGAAGTGGTCCGCAACGGCGGCAGCTTCAGCTACAAGACGGATTCGCCGTTCAATCGCCGCATCACCGCGTTCACCGAGATGGCGTTGTCCGGTCCCGCCGCGAAGACGCCGATGATGATCACCGCCTATTCGCGCGACGGCTCGAAGACCCGCGGCACCGTCAACAATTGCGCCAATGGCCATACCCCCTGGGGCACTTACCTTGCCTGCGAAGAGAACTGGGCCGGCTACTTCCGCCGCATTGCCGCGCGCGATGATGCGAACCGCAGCGCCAGGGAAAGGACGGCGTTCGCCCGTTACGGCGTGGCCGGAAACGGCAACCATCTGTGGGCCACGGCAACCGCCGCGAGCGCGGACGACACCTCCTTCAGCCGCTGGAATGCGATGAAGCTGGGCAGCAGTACCGACGGCAGCGACGATTTCCGCAATGCCGCCAACACCTATGGCTGGATCGTCGAAATCGATCCCTTCCATGCCGCATCGACGCCGAGGAAGCGCACCGCGATGGGCCGTTTCGCCCATGAGAACGCAGCCTTCCTGCCGCCGGTCGCAGGCCGGCCGCTGGTCTGTTACATGGGCGACGACTCGCGCGGGGAATACCTCTACAAGTACGTTTCCAGCGCAGCCTGGGATCCAGCCGATGCGAACAAGGGCCTGGCCGGCGGCGACAAGTACCTGGACGACGGCAGGCTTTACGTCGCCAGGTTCCATGCCGACGGCACCGGCAGCTGGGTCGAGCTCGGGTTCGGCCGCAACGGCCTGACCTCTTCCAACACCACTTATGCATTCGCCGACCAGGCCGACGTGCTGATCAACACCCGCCTCGCGGCCGATGCGGTTGGCGCCACCAAACTGGATCGCCCGGAGTGGGTGGCCGTCAATCCCGCCAATGGCGAGGCCTACCTGACGCTGACCAACAACAGCCATCGCGTGCTGGCCAACCCGAGCCCCGGCCGGCCGGCGGTCGATTCCGCCAGCCCGCGCTTCTACAACGATCCGAAAGGCGCGGCCGCGACCGCGCAGAAGGGCAATCCGAACGGCCACATCATTCGCTGGAAAGACGCTTCGGCGGAAGCCACTGCCTTCCGCTGGGATGTCTTTTTGTTCGGCGCGCGCTCGACTGCCGATGCGGCCCGCGTCAATCTTTCCAAGCTGACGGCCGATAACGACTTTTCCAGTCCCGACGGCTTGCGGTTCTCCAACCATACCGGCCTGCTCTGGATCCAGACCGACGATAGCGCCTGCACCGACGTGACCAATTGCATGATGCTGGCCGCGGTGCCCGGCAAGCTCGGCGATGGCGGCAAGAGGACCATCAACAATGTCGATGGCGCGACGACCGGAGCGGTCGATACCTATGTCGGCGCCGCGCCGGGCGACACCAGGCTGCGCCGCTTCCTGGTCGGGCCGAAGGAATGCGAAATCACCGGCGTGGCGGAAACGCCCGACGGCAAGGCCCTGTTCGTCAACATCCAGCATCCGGGCGAAGACACCAGGCCGACCTTGGGCAACCCTGCCAGCTTCGGCAGCCACTGGCCCGACGGCGGCGATGCCCGTCCGCGTTCCGCCACCATCGTCATCACCAGGAACGACGGCGGCACGGTGGGCGGCACACTCGCCTGACAGCGGGCCCGCACAGGTCAAGAGGTGGCCGGCGCATCCGTGCCAAAGCGCATTGTTAGTGGCTCTCAAGCCAACCACCAACCGGAATCGCGGATGCCGCATTGTGTCTTCGACACCATCGAGTCGGGTACGGCCTGACGCACGCCGTTGCCCGGGTATTCGCCGATGCGGCGCGGTGCCGCTGACAAATCTTCCGGGATCGCCAGTCTGGTCAGGACGAAAGCGCTCCAAGCCTGGTAAAAGTTCGGGCTGCAATGCCACAACGGCAATGCAGCCCGAACAAGATTCCGCCATCCGCTTTGTATGGGCGGGATTGCCGCTGATGTATCAGGTTTTCTTCGCCAAGCCCATGCCTTCGATCATTTCCTTTTCTTCCTTGAAAGTGGTCTGGGCGAACTTGGTATAGGCGGCGCTATCCATGTAGATGATCGGCTGGTCGAATTTCTCCAGTACGGCAATCACTGTCGGGTCTTCCAGGGTTTTCTTCAGCGCATCCTGGATCCGCTTGACCAGCGCCGGGTCCATGCCTTTCGGTCCGCCGATGCCGAACGGGGAATCCGAGACGGTCTGGTAGCCCAGTTCAAGCAGGGTTGGCACGTTCGGCCAGCGCTTGGTGCGCTTGCTGCCGTAGGTTACGAGCAGGCGCGCCCGGCCGGCTTCGACTGCGGAGGCCCAGCCGGTTGCATCGCTGTGCGCCATGACATGGCCGCCGAGCAGGGCCTGCATGCCGTCGGCATTGCCCTTGAACGGCACGTGCATCAGCTTGATGCCGGCGCGCTTGGCGAACTGCTCGACCACCAGGTGCGGCGTGGTGCCGGTGCCGGTGGAGCCGTAGCTGAGCATTTCGGGATTGGCTTTGGCGTACTCCACCACGTCCTTGATGCTCTTGAACGGGGAGTCGGAGCGCACCACCATGCCGAAGGTATAGCCGGTCAGGCAGGCGATGTAGGTCAGGTCCTTCATCGGATCGAAGGACACTTTCTGCATGTGCGGCAGGCGGAAGATGCCCAGCGGCAGCTGCGACAGCGTATAGCCGTCGGGCTGGGCATTGGACAGTTCGACCGCGCCCAGGATGCCGCCGGCGCCCGGCTTGTTTTCAATGATGACGGTGCCGCCCAGGGCCTTGCCGAGGCTGTCGCCGATTGCGCGCATCACCACATCGGTGGAGCCGCCGGCCGGCCAGGGGCAAAGCAGGCGGATCGGACGGGACGGGTATTTGTCCTGGGCGATGGCGGGAAAGGCAATCGTGGCGCCTGCGGCAACAGATGCCTTCAGAAAATGTCTGCGGTTCAACTTGGTGTGGGTCATGATTTGTCTCCTGGTTTCCTTGTTATGGGCAGATGCACATTGCTCAGGATAGCAAAATGGTCCGCACCCGGACAGGATGCGGACCATGCCTCATGCTCTTTGCAACAGACGGATCAGCGAGCCGACGATACCGGTGCCGCCGGGATGGCCTGGCCGCCCGGACCTGCTGCGAAGCTCAGCGGAGAGACAGCGGCCTGCTGGCCGACGCCCGGCTTGCTCCAGTCGCAGACGCCGGTCGGGAAGACAGCCTGCAGGCGCTGCAGCTGCGCGGCGCTCACTGTCTGCGGCGCATAGTCGGCCACGGTGAGCGGCTTGAGCTGGCACTTCAGGATGTCTTCCGACAACGGTCCCCCGGCGATCTGGCGCGGCGAGCTGGCCGGACGCAGGAAGGGATCGGCATCGCAGGCTGCCCGGTTGGTGACCTTGGTCGACTGCGTGGCATCGCTGCTGAGGTAGCAGAAATCCACCGCTTCGGCCGGCTTGGAGCGCGCGATTTTCTGCTCGATCGGCAGCGTGCTGGTATCGGCCTTCAGGTTGGTCAGCCACTTGTCCATGGTCAGGAACGAGTCCAGCGTGATGGCCGGGAACGGCGCAAAGCCGGTCCGTCCGAAACGCCACATCACATGGTTGTCATGGTTGCCGTTGGCCTTGTCGAGGCGGTCGCGCAACTCGAAGCTGCGCCATACATGGTGGATGCCTGTCAGTCCGGCGGCCGAACCGGCGGCGCCGGTAGGCAGCGGAACAATCAGGGAATCATCCCAGCCGCGCATGTCGATGATCGCCGTCTTGGCCAGTTGCTTGCCGCTGGCGACGATGCCGCTGCGGTAGGCAACTTCCAGTCCTTCCGGATCGGCCGCGGTACGGGTTGCCGTACGTACCGAATCGCGGCTGATACCGCCGATCTGCTCGTTGAGCGTGACGAACTCTTCCGCGGTGATCGCGCCGCTGACGAAGGCGCGCAGGCCGTACTGCACGCCGACGTTGTCGCGGGTGTCGCGCGGGAAGTTGGTGCCGGGCACCTTGCCGAAGATCGATACCGCGCTGTCGAGCGCGCCGCAGCGCGGACCGCTCGGATTGGTCACCGGATCGTAGACCACGCTGGCCGGCAGGCCGCAGTTGTTCGCCGACGTCGTCGACTGGGTGATGATGCCGGTGTCGTTGTTGGCGGGCGCGACGGTGCGGGCGAAGAAGTTGCCAGGCTTGCCGTTGTTGCCGAACAGGTTGTTCCAGGCATGGCAGGCGGTCTGGTCGACATGGCCGTTGATCGCCGCCTTCTTCGCATTGATCTGCGCCTGGGTGTAGCCCGAGCCGGTCATCAGGTTCAGCCAGGCCGGCTGCTGATAGGTCTCGACCAGCATCACGCAGTCCTGGACTTCCATGGTCGTGGTTTCCGAGTCCGGATAGGTGCAGCTCGGCTGGATGCCGTCAAGCAGGCCCGGCATGATGGACGACCCGGTGTACTGATTGATCGAGCCGCCCGAGCAGCCCGTGCCCATGGTGAACTTGATGGGGCCGTAGTTCTCGGTGATGCGCTCCTTCATCATCATCAGGGTTTCGGTCATCAGCACCCGGTTCGAGTTGTACTGCGAGTCGGTCAGGCTGTTCTGCACCACCATGAAGCCGCGGGAAAGCGATTTGTCGTCGGCCCAGGAGCCTTGCGGACGGAACTGCTTGCGCGGCTGGCCGGTGCTGGAGCCGAACTGGTACAGCACCTTGCCGTTCCAGGTGGACTGCGGCGCCGCTGCGCTCCAGGGTTGAGCCGGATCGGCCAGCACCGCGATGTCATAGATGCCGCGGTTCAGGGTGCCGCGTTCGCGGCGCACGATGTACGGCACGGTCACGCCGGTATCGGTCGTGGTGGTCGCCAGGTCGGCGGGCCGGGCCGCGGCGGGGTCGTAGCGCTTGAAGCAGGCGTTCGCCGGCGCGGTCGCCGGCGTGGACGGATCAGGCAGCACGTTGGCGCAGCCGGCCGTCGTGGTCTTGTAGAAATAGGCGACTTCGGTCCGGATGTTGCACTGGGCGTCGGTGGCAGTGGTCGACAGGCCGCTGGCGTTGCTGGACGGCGTGGTGCCGGCTTCGGGCTGGGCGGTCGGCGTCGCGCACACCCAGGGCTGGATCTGGGGACCCGAGATGATCGGTCCGCCGGCCGGATAGTTGGTCACCTTCAGCGTGGCCGGCGCAATGCCGCTGCCCTGGGCGGTGATGGTGTTGTCGCCGTTGGCCAGACCGGTGACCAGGCCGGTGTAGCGGCCATTGCGCAGGGCGAAGGCGCTGCTGACGTCGCGTCCGCCGACATCGACCTTGATGTCGGAGGCATTGACGCCGGTGGGAACGTTGATTTCCACCAGGGCGTCGCCGCCGCTGACGAAGTCGGCCCGGGTGGACAAGACCTTGATTTCAGGCGCCGGCGCGGTGCTGTTGCCGCCGCCGCATGCCGCCAGAATCATGCTGAGTGCAGTCACGGGAACGGCCCGCGACCACGGCTTGATGTCAACCATCTGTTGTCTCCTGTCTGTTGTTGTGTGCGTCAACGACGCGCCGCGTCCCTGCTCCTGTGCTCCGGTATTCCGTGCGGACGACGAAAAAAAATAATAGGAAGGCTTGGAATGGCGGACAAGTCGGAAAGCGAAGGTGCGGATGTCAGAATGTTCTGACAGGACGCGCGGCGCCGGCATGATGCACTGCGATCTTCGGCCAAGATCCGGCTACACGCGCCAAGTCAATGACGCGGAAGCGGCAGGCCGCAGCCCTGCACGACAGTCAATTGCGAAAGATCAAATGGGGAATGCGGTGATCGACGCCTTCAGTCGATCAGCTTGTTGCGCACCGCATACTGGATCAGTTCGGCATTGGTGCTGACGCCGCGCTTTTCGAGGATGCGGCTGCGGTAGGTGCTGACCGTCTTGATGCTGATGGACAGCTTGGCGGCGATCATGGTGAGGGATTCGCCGCGCACCAGCATGTCGAAGATCTGGGATTCGCGGATCGACAGTTTCTTTTGTTCGCCCGGATTGTCGTCGGGGCCGTGCAGCGACGAGATCAGCATTTCGGTGACCGCCGGCGTCATGTATTTCTGTCCCTTGGCCACCATGCGCACAGCGCCGATCAGGTCGGCCGCTTCCATGTCCTTGGCCACGTAGCCGTGGGCGCCGGCGCGCAATGCGCGCAACGCGTACTGCTGCTGCGAATACATGCTGAGCATGATGACCTTCAGTTCCGGAAGCTCGGACTGTATCGCTTCGAGCAGGTCGAAGCCGCTGCGCGCCGGCAGGTTGATATCCAGCAGAACGATGTCCAGGTCGGCGTGGCCGCGCAGCCGCGCCAGGCCATCAGCCCAGTCCCCCGCCTCATCGACCACGGAGAAATCCGGTTCGTCGTGCAGCATCTTCTTGAGGCCGGAACGAAACATGGGATGGTCGTCAATGATCATCAGCTTAATCATCCGGCGTCTCCTGATGGCTGCCCTGGCTGGCCGGCACCGACGGATGCGCCGGGTCTGCCGGAGCCGCCCCATCCAGCGGCACCGCAAGCGCGATGCTCGTGCCCAGCCCTTCGGTGGATTGAATCGTCAGCGCGCCGCCGAGTTCGCGGGCACGCTCCTTCATCGACAGCAGGCCGAAGCAATGCGCCGCCGATTCCGGAGCGGCGGCCATGTCGGGCGGCATGCCGCGCCCGTTGTCTTCGATGTGCAGGTGCAGCATGCCCTGCTCCGCCGCCAGCCTCACTTCCACCTCTGTCGCCTGCGCATGGCGGGCGACATTCGTCAGCGCTTCCTGGAAGATGCGGTAGACCATGGTCGCGCGCGAATTCTCCAGCGGCAGGGCGAGCTCCTTCGGGCACATGAGGGCTTGGATGCCGGAACGGGTTTCAAAACGTTCCAGGTAGGATGCCATCGCCGTCGCCAGGCCGAGATACTCGAGCGCCTGCGGATGCAGCGATTCGGAAATCTCGCGCACGCTGTTGATGGCTTCCTGCAGCAGGCCGTTCAGGTCGTCGGCGATGTCGCGGATTTCGCCGGGCGCGGTGCGGCGCAGGATGCGGCCGACATTGAGCTTCATGGAAGTCAGCAGGCCGCCCAGCACATCATGCACCTCGCGCGCATAGGCGGAGCGCTGGCGTTCGCGCACCGCGATCAGATAGGCGGCCAGCTCCCTGTACTGCTGCTGCGAGCGCTCCAGCTGCCGGTTGCGTTCCAGCTGCTCGGTCACTTCGATGCCCACGCCGACCACCGCCGGCCTGCCGCGGAATTCAAGCGCCATGCCGTGCACGTCGATGAAGACGATGCTGCCGTCGCGATGCAAGCCGCGCACCACGAAGCGCATGCTCGGCTCGACTCCGGAGACGCGCCGATGATAGCGGGCGCTGACTTCCTCCACATCCTCCGGCGGCACGAACCGGCTGACCGGCTGGCCGATCAGCTGTTGCGGCGTATGCCCGGTCATTGCAGCCCAGGTGGCGTTGGCATATTGAAAGACCTCATCCTGGATGATGTAGACGCCGGCCAGCGCCTGCTCCACCAGTCCGCGGAAGGGAATGCTGCTGATATCGAAGTCGTTTGCCGGTTCGCTCATGGAGGATATGGATGATGGCGCTGCGCGTCAGTCGAGCTTGGCGCCGGAGCGCTTGACCACGTTCTGGTAGCGCTTGTTCTCCCGCCGCACCAGTTCGGCGAACTGCGCCGGCGTGGTCGGCGCCGGCTCGGCGGCGATCTTCAGCATCCGTTCACGCACCGCCGGCGAGCGCAGCGCGGCGGTGAAGTCCCGGTTGAGGCGGTCGATCACCGCGGCCGGCGTGCCGGCCGGCGCGAAGATGCCGAACCATGTGGTGATCTCAAAATCCCGGAAACCGGCCACGCCGCTTTCCGCGATCGTCGGCAGGTCGGGATAGGCTGCCGCCCGCTTCAGCGTCGTCACTCCGATGGCCTTGATGCGGCCCTCGCGAATGCGCGGCGCGGCCGAGCCGAGATTGTCGAACATCAGTTGCACGTCGCCGCTCAGCAGGGCCGTCTGCGCGGGCGCCGCGCCGCGATAAGGGATATGCACCATGAAGACGCCGGCCAGCTGCTTGAACAGTTCGGCTGCCAGATGCCCGCCGCTGCCGTTGCCGCCGGAGGCGAAATTGATCTTGCCGGGATTGCGCTTGAGATAGCCGATCAGGTCGGACACGTTGGCAATGCTGTTCTGGCTGGCGAATTCGGCATTGAGCACCAGCACGTTGGGCAGGTCGGCCAGGAGCGTCACGGGCGCGAAATCCTTGAGCGGATCGAAGGGCATGCGCGGATACAGCCAGGGGTTGATGGCATGCGTCGACAAGGCGCCGATGCCCAGGGTATGGCCGTCTGGCGCCGCCTTGGCCACGACATCCATGCCGATATTGCCGCCCGCGCCGGAGCGGTTTTCGATCAGGACATTGCCGAGGGAAGGACGCACCGCCTCGCCGACAATGCGCGCCACCGCGTCGAGCGGCCCGCCCGGCGGGAAGGGAACCACCAGGGTGATGGGCTTGCCGCCCGGGTTGAATTCGGGGGCTTGCGCCAGTGCGGACGGGACATGCGTCCCTGCTGCCAGCGCGGCCAGCGTCGATAGGCCAGCCAGCGCCAGCTTGCGGCGGCGTGCGAGGAAAGTCGGCTTGCGGTTCATGAAGCGTTTGCGATCAGGTCGTGTGGTGATGGGAGCCGACAGTATAGCGAGTGCATCGCGGCGCGACAGCGTAACGTCGGGGCAAGCACGGCCTTAATGCAGATTGCCGGCGGCGCCTTCGCCGGTTCCGGGAAACCGGTTCATCCGCGACCAGCTGCCGCTCTGCATCAATTCCTCGAATTCCAGCGCCGGCACCGGCGGGCTGAAGATGAAGCCTTGCGCGCTGGTGCAGTCGCGCGCCTTCAGGTAAGCCAGCTGCTCGGCCGTCTCCACGCCGCCGGCGACCACGGAAATGCCGAGGTTGTGCGCCAGGCTGATGATGGCCGAGGTGATCGCCGAATCCTCGCGCCGGTGCGGCAGATGCCGCACGAAGGCCTTGTCGATCTTGAGCGAGTCGATCTCGAAGTCGACGAAATCACTCAGCGCCGTCGCCCCGGTGCCGAAATTGTCGATGGTCAGGCGGATTCCCAGAGAACGCAGATGCGACAGCTGTTCCTTGATCTCCGGATGCTGCGCCAGCATCGATTCCGGCACTTCGAGTTCCAGGCTGGACGGCGCGATGCCGGCATCGGACAGGATGAAGGGAATCATCGCCACGAATTTCGGATCGCTGAACTGGCGCGCCGAGCAATTGACCGACAGCCGCAGCTCGGTGAGGCCGTTCGCCTGCCAGCGGCGCACCTGGTGGCTGGCTTCGCGCAACGCCCATTCGCCGATCTCGACGATCAGGCCGCTCTGCTCGGCGATTTCCAGGAAGTCGTTCGGCAAGACGGTTTCCAGCTCGGTCGCATTC
Organism: Noviherbaspirillum aerium; assembly: GCF_008929045.1. GTDB lineage: Bacteria > Pseudomonadota > Gammaproteobacteria > Burkholderiales > Burkholderiaceae_D > Noviherbaspirillum > Noviherbaspirillum aerium. Next base: position 391,346 of record NZ_VFAH01000001.1, read on the forward strand.
CAGCGCAGCAGCGCTTCCACGGTCGAGATTTTCCAGCTGCTCAGATCGATCAGCGGCTGGTAATACAGTTCGAACTGGTGGTTCTTCAACGCCGCGCGCAGCGCGGCTTCGCGGTCGCGCTTCCAGGTCTGCTCGGAAAACAGGTCGGAGGTGTAGAACTGGAAATTATGGCGGCCGCTGTTCTTGGCGCGGTACAGGGCGAGGTCGGCGCGCTTGAGCAGCTCCACCGAATTCTTGCCGTCTTTCGGATAGACGCATAGTCCGACACTGGTGCCGCTCAGCACTTCCTGCCCTTCCAGTTCATAGGGGCGCCCCAGTTCCAGGATCAGCTTGCGGGCGAGCGTCTCGGAGGCATGCGGCTGCGAAACGTCGGTCTGGATGATGATGAATTCGTCGCCGCCGAGGCGCGCGACGAAATCGGTCTCGCGCAGCGAGGAGCGGATGCGCAGCGCCACTTCCTTGAGCAGCAGGTCGCCGGTGTGGTGTCCGAAGGTGTCGTTGACATGCTTGAAACGGTCCAGATCGAGCAGCAGCAGCGCCATCGGCACATCGTTGCGCTGCGACAATGCGATCGACTGGTGCAGCTGGTTGCTGAAATAGACGCGGTTGGGCAGGCCGGTCAGCACATCATGGTTGGCCAGGAAATGCGTCTGTTCCTCGGCCAGGCGGTGCGAGGTATGGTCGCGCATGATCTTGACGAAGCCGCGCAGGCCGCCATGGGTTTCCAGCAGCGGCGTGACGGCGCCGGTGGACCAGAAGCGCGTGCCGTCCTTGCGCAGGTGCCAGCGGTCGTCGTCGGAACGGCCGCGGCTCTTGGCTTCCTCCAGCTCCTTCCATGGCTCGCCGGCACTGCGGTCCTCGCTGGTGAACAGGCGCTCCACATGCTGCCCGATGGCTTCCCCCTCGCTGTAGCCGAAGATGTGTTCGGCGCCGCTGTTCCAGCTGACGATCAGGCCGCCGGTGTCGAGCATCATGATCGCATGGTCGGTGGACGCCTCGACCAGCATCCGGAAATCCCGTTGCGACTGCTTCAGCGCCCGCTCTGTCTCCACCTGCTGGGTGATGTCGGCGTTGGTTTCGAGATAGCGGTAAGGCTGGCCGTCGTGGAATTCGAGCGCCCACTGGCTGAAGATGATCAGTTCCCGGCCATCCTTGGTGGTATGGACGATTTCGCCTTCCCAGTAGCGCTCGCGGTGCACGGTGTCGCGGATCTGTTCCAGGGGTACAGGGAAGCGGGCGCGCAGCAGAACATGGCTGGCCTGGCCGAGCGCTTCCTCGCGGCTGTACCCGTACAGCTTTTCGGCGCTCCGGTTCCAGTAAGTGATGACATCATCGGTGCTGCGCGCGAGGATGGCATCGCGGGCCAGGTCGAGCAGGCTGGCCTGTTCCTGCAGTTTCTGCGCCTGCCGGGCGGATTCCTCATCGCGGCGGCGCAGTTCCGAGATGTCATGGAATACCACCACGCCGCCCACCGGTGCGCCATCGCTATCGAGCAGCGGGCGGGCATTGGCGCTGACCCAGATGCCCTCATTGTTTTTTCCACCCGGCACGAAAGCGGTCAGGCCGTCGATATGTTCGCCCCGCAGCGCACGCCACATCGGCCGTTCCTCGGGAAGATACGGGGTTGCGCGGTCGGGCCGGCACAGGTTGATTGCCGCGAAATAGTCTTGCCCGATGACCGCGGCCGGATCCAGGCCAAACAAGCCTTGCGCCGCGGGGTTGATCAGGATGAGACGCTCGGTCAGATCAGCCACCACAACGGCGCCGGCCATGCTGTGCAGAATGGAATGGGTGATATTGGCCTGGCGGTGGATCTCCTTTTCGAGTTCCTCGTGCCGGGTCATGTCCCGGAGCGAGGCGAGAAATACCGTACGGTCCGCCGAGGCGATGGCTGTCACGGTCAGCTCGACCGTGATCTCGCTGCCGTCCTTGCGCCTGGCCGGCATTTCCATCCGCTTGTTGAACACATTCGCCTGGCCGGTTTGCAGATAGCGGCACATGCCGGCGCGGTGCGCCTCGCCATACCGCTCCGGCACGATGGTATCCGTCAGGCTTTTGCCAAGCACTTCGGCCCTGGTCCAGCCGAAGGCTTCCTCGGCCTTGCTGCTCCAGTCGAGGATGCGGCTGTCCGCATCGACCGCAATGAATGCATCAAGCGCATTGTCGATGACGAGTCGATAGAGCTGCTCGGCTTGAATCGGCTCCTGGAACAATAGTTTCATTAAGGGTTTTCAGCGACGCAGTACATACGTCGTTGAGACAGTGCGACCGACCCCGGGTTTCTTGTAATGCGGCGAAAGGTGAGATAACGCAACGGCTTTGGGAGGAGCACCGGCGGATTGACCGCCGTTTGTGCTCATTTGCCCTCGTTTGCGCTTCCTCCGCTGCCCATGCGGTGAACCGAAGCGCAGTGCGTGCCCCGCCCTGCCGAATCAGGCCGGCTGGGCTGCCTTGTTGGCGCAGGCCTCGCGCAAGTGGAAAGGCAGCCATGCCCAAAGAACCCAGTTGGCGAACTCCGGGCCGCTCATCAATGCGATATTGCCGTCGTCGCCCAGACAGTGCTGGATGTCTTCGCTGCCCGCATGCTGGCAACCGATTTCGCTGAGGATATAAAGATCGCGCAGCGCAGCCAGATTTTCATGAAGAAACAGCACCAGCACGACAGCAGCGGTATCCGGATCATGCCGGGCGCTGAAGAAGCCCTGCGCCCAGACCCGCATGTATTCCTCGAAGCTGAGCACGCCGTTGATCCCGAAGCGTGCCTCAAGATAAGCGGTGGCGGCCGGACTGTAGGTGATGCGCGGGCCGAAACTGCTGTCGTCCTGCCAGAACTCGCTCTTGCCGATACGGTGAATGAGTGCGTCGGGATGGCGGACAGAGGAGATGCCGCCGAGCTCGGCATTGCCGAAGATGGCTTCAAGCTCGGCCATGCGATGCCGTACAGTCAGCTGATGATTGGAATGAAAATCCGGAAAAGGGAACATGCTGGCCTCGTGGTATTCAATATGCCGGAATGGCAGATCGGCAAAGCGAGGCCGAGAAACGATGGTCGGACGCGGGAAAAGGCGCCCTGGAAGTCGCCGGCGGGAAAACCGGAGTGCCGCCGTGCAAAGGAGCGGGATAAGGCTCTTCTTGCTTCAGTGATGGGAAAGACGACTGGCAGTACGGGCAACAATACCGCAATACCTTGCCTTTTGGCAACGGTTTCTTCTGGCTGTTCGGAACCTTGCCGTACGGCTTGATTCGGCACTTCAGCGTTCCGTGCCTGCCCGAACACGGCACGGAAGCACCTTCCCTGCATCAGGAGCTCGCTGCGGATTTCGAACAGACTCCGATGCCGATGCGGCGCATTGCACCAAGCTTACTTGTTGCGGCCTTGCTCCAGAAAGCTCGGGCGGAAGGCATTCAAGGTCTCTTCGGCCTTGAGCAGTTCGTTCGCCACTTCATTGATCTTGCGCCGATGGGAGCGCGCATGGTCGCGCAGCACTTCAAACGCGGTATCGCGGTCGGTCTGGTAGCGTGCCATCAGGAGTCCGACCGCCATGCTGGTTTCCCGGCCCGCCGCCAGCGCAGCGGTAAGATTGATTTCGCTGCGCCGCAGGCGCCGGATGTCGTCGGCACGCGCCAGCGCCGCCTCCACCGCGGGCACGATCTGCGCGGCTTCGACCGGCTTGACCAGATAGCCGACCGCGCCATAGGTCGTGGCTTCCTTGACAATATCCATCTGGCCATGCGCCGACAGGATCATGGAGGGAACGGCGCCTTCCTCCTGCAGCCGCTGGGCCAGTTCAATGCCGGACATGCCGGGCATCGTGACATCGAGCAGCGCCAGGTCCGGCGGATTCTCCAGCGCCAGAGGCAGCGCCTCTTCCCCCGAGTTCGCCTGAACCACGTCATAGCCGGCATGCTTCAGTACCGAGGAGACGAAGGACAGGATCAGCGGGTCATCATCGACAACAAGCAGGCGTCGGCTGGGGGCGGTTTTGGTATTCATTGCGGGCGCTCCGGATAGGCAAGTCCAGTCGTATTTTAACCAGTTCCCGCGCTTGTCCGTCCAATTGCCGCTCAACTTGCCGTTCGACTTGCCAGAATGCTGTCCGTGTTATTTCGACAATCGTATGTCGGCCAACCGGGGTGTTAGTCATCGACATGACATAAATACGACAGGCGTCTACACTTCCCCGATTCGATATAGAATACCCCCAAGGTCGTATAAACAATTATCAAGGAATGCGTCGATTTACCGCTTTCAAACCCTTGTTTGCTAAGTGAAAAACGCTTCCCGCATTTTTGCCACCGCTCACAGGAATCAGGACCATCCGCTTCATGCTGAACCATTTTTGCGCACATGTCCGGCCGAACCTGAGTCCTGCTTCCACCATTGGTGATTTCGGAGCTTGAAGATGCAAGCCCTGCTCAAACACCTGGTGGATATCACCTGCCAACGCGACCACACCCTGCTCGATACCTCGATTGTTTCCGCATTGCGCGAACTGGTTGGCGCTTCCCAGGTGCGCGTTCATGAACTGTTCCGTTTCCGCGACGAGTTGTTCGTTCGCCCGCGTGTCTGGATCAAGGACGACAAGATCGTTTCCCAGGAAGAGGGCCCGGACAATCACGGCGAACCGATCATTCATTATCCGGCGCTGGTCGAGTGCATCAAGCAGCGCAAGAACCACACCGAAGAATCCGGTCCGGACGGCGGGCACGTGCTCTGGCTCCCCGTCTGGCTCAATGACAAGGTCAATACCTGCCTCGAAGTCAGCACTCCTGTTCCCTACAGCGGCGATACGCTGCGCATGATAGAAGGCATCCTGTGCGTCTATCGGAATTACCAGAATATCCTCGATTACAGCGAGCGCGACTCATTGACCGGCCTCTTGAACCGCAAGACTTTCGATGAAAAATTTTCCCGGCTGCTGGCCGCCAACGTGCCGGAAGCCGTGCCGCAGGATCAGGAAGAACGCCGCCTGCAGCCCTCGCCCGAAATCGGCCAGTGGCTGGCGGTCGTCGATATTGATCACTTCAAGCGCGTCAATGATCAGTTCGGCCATCTTTACGGCGACGAAGTCCTGATCCTGGTGGCCAATCTGCTGCGCCAGTCCTTTCGCTCCCAGGACCGGGTGTTCCGCTTCGGCGGCGAGGAATTCGTCGTGCTGCTGCGTTCCACCACGCTGGACGACGCCCGCAAGATTTTCGACCGCTTCCGGGCGAACGTCGAACAGCATGACTTTCCCCAGGTGGGCAGGGTCACCGTCAGCGTCGGCTTCGCCAGCATTTCGACCGAGTCGCCGGTGATGATTCTCGGCCATGCGGACCAGGCGCTCTACTATGCGAAGGCCAACGGCCGCAACCGCGTCTGTTTCTATGATGAACTTGTCAGCATGGGCGAGCTGCACTCGGAAGTGTCGAACGATACGGTCGAGTTCTTTTAACGCCGGCCTGCCCGGATCGCTTATCTGGCGAACAGGCGCCCATGCGCCCAGCCGTTATAGCCTGCTGGTACGGAGCACCTTTCGCAGAAAATTCACACCGCCCGCTTGAGCGTCGCCATCATCGCGCCGGCCAGCATCAGCAAGCCGCCGGCCGCGCGATTGCTGGTGCGGACAAAGCTTTCGTTGGCAGTAAAGCGCTGGGTCTTGCTGCCGAGCCAGGCATACAGGCTGTAGGCCGCGGTATCGAGGCCGATGCAGGTTGCGCCGAAGATGAGCATCTGCATGCCGACCGGACGCGCGGGGTCGATGAACTGCGGCAGCAGCGCGACGAAATACAGCAGCGCCTTGGGATTGGACAGCTCCACCACCACCGCCTGCCAGAAGGCGCGCGGGCCGCTGGCCGCATGCTGTGCGTCGCGGCTGACCGTCAGGGCGCTGGCCTTGCTGCGCAGCGCGGACAGTCCGAGATAAAACAGATAAGCGACGCCTATCCACTTGATCGCCGAGAACAGGCTGCCGCTGGCGACGATCAGCGCCGCCACTCCGGTTGCCGACAAGGCGAAATACACGGCGTTGCCCAGCGCAATGCCGGCAATCGCCCAATAGGACGGGCGAAAGCCTTTCGACATTCCCTGCGCCACCACCAGCAATGCGGCCGGCCCTGGCGTGAGGCACACCACCGCCGTCGTGACGACGAAAATCAGATAAGTATCCCAGCTCATGTTGTTCTCCTTGTTGAATTGGCTTGCCGCCGGCCGGCTTTTCCCCGCAAGCTTCGGCGCCTTGCCGGAAAGCTTTTGCAGGAGTTCAGTGTAGTTAACAAAAAGTGCGGAATGAATGGATAATGCAAGGCAATTCGGGCACTCTACTTTTAATTTCATCGAAATGAGGCGGCTTTTCCGTGAATACTGAATTCGACACGATGGATGCCAGGATCCTGGAAATCCTGCAGGCGGACGCACGCACCACGCTGTCCGAAATCGGACGGCGCATCCACATGAGCCAGCCGGCGGTGGCCGAACGGGTGCGCCGCATGGAAGCGTCTGGCGTAATCTCGGGTTACCACGCGCGAGTCAATCCGGCCGCGCTGGGCTATGGCATCACCGCCTTCATCCGCGTGTCCAAGCGCAGCCATGAAACGCCGGTGGAAGTGGTCGCGGCGCAGGTGCCGCAGATCATCGAATGCCACTCGATCACCGGCGACGACTGCAGCATCGTGAAGGTCGTGGCTGCCTCGGTCGGCGAACTGGAAAAGGTCATCGTCCAGCTGACCCGCTGCGGCGTGACCTCCACCTCGCTGATCCTGTCGTCCTCGGTCGAACGCAAGGCCATCAAGCCGGCAGCCGGCTAAGGGTCGAGTCAGGCTATCATTGCCCCATGGAACTGCGCCAACTCCGCTATTTCGTCGCCATCGTCGACCACGGCTCGCTGTCGCGCGCGGCGCGCGTGCTGCATATCGCGCAGCCGGCGCTGACCCAGCAGGTGCAGCAGCTGGAAGAAGAGCTTGGCGCGCAGCTGCTGCACCGGTCCGCGCAGGGCGTGATGTCCACCGATGCCGGCAAGACGTTTTACGAGCATGCGCAGGCCATCCTCAAGCAGGTGGAAGATGCCCGCTCCGCCGTGACCCAGTCTTCCGACAAGCCCACCGGCACGGTTGCGCTCGGCATTCCGCAAAGCGTCTCCAGCGCGCTCGCCCTGCCCCTGCTGACCGCGGTCCGCGAAACCTATCCGGACATCACCCTGCAGCTGACGGAGGAATTGTCCGGCACGCTGATCGAACAGCTGAAATCCGGCCGCATCAACCTCGCCGTGCTCTTCGATGACGGTCAGCTCGGCGCTTTCGCCTGCACGCCGCTGGTGGAAGAAGAGATGATGTTCATCACCCGCGCGGGCTCGCAGTTTGCGCCGAAGAAGAAATCCATCCCGCTGGCGAAGGCGGTGGAACTGCCGCTGATCCTGCCGGGGCTGCAGCATGGCGTGCGCCCGCGCATCGAGAACATCGTGCGCGCCGAGGGCCTGTCCATCAACAATGTCATCGACATCAATTCCGTGGCCATCCTGAAGTCGGCGCTGCTGGCCGACCTCGGCGCGACCATCCTCCCGGTGGCGCCGCTGCTGTCGGAAATCGAGCATGGCCAGATGGCGGCACACCCGCTGACCGGCACAGTCATCTCGCGCACGGTCACGCTGTGCTCTTCAAGGAATATCCCGCTGACCACTGCCGGCCATGCGGTGCAGCGGCTGGTGATCAGCGTTGCCTCTCGCCTGTGCGCGAGCGGGCGCTGGCTGGGTGCAACCTCACTCCTCCCCTGATTCCGCCCACTGCCGGACCGCATTCGCGGCGCTGGCTCTCTCAAACTCGCATGCCCGATTCATGTCGCCGCTACATGGCCGACCGCATGCCCTCTTTTGGAACACCAGGGCGGATGCGCACTGATTTCGATCACTGATCTCTTATGGCGCTTATCTAGAAATGTTATGGAACGAACCAAGTTTTTTGTTCACCCATGGACCGTAAAAATACTTGGCTTACTCCCTTAATCTACTGAAGAGTCTGAAAGACATGAAACTTCGTTCCTGCATAAGCGACGCGATCAGTTCGTTCCGGAAGCACCCGACCAGCCCGCAAGCCCCCGCAGCCCCTGCATCGTCCTCCGGCCATAACGTGGGCTTTGCTTTCAATGACCACACTGGCGATCCCAACCGAAATCTTTATGCTTCGCATATGCAGGGAGTGCTGAGGTCGGCGACTCAAGATGATGCGACCTCCCAAAAGCTCATCGGCAGCTACCACGCCGGATTAATGAAGGCGGTAGCCAGCGAAGCGGCGCCGGCAGAAACCGAGCCCGTGGGTATCAAGAAATACGCGATGGAAAAGATGTACCTTGAGGCGGGGAAAAACCTTGAGGAATTTCTGAAGGCCAATCGCTTCCCCATACCCGATACCATCCTGAAAGGCAAATTGACCTATGCCGAGGACGCAGCCATTCGGGCGCGGGAAATCGCGTTCAAAGACCTTGGCCGGGCCGACGCCGACCCGGATGTACTTGCGCTGAAAAAGGGCGATATCAAACAACGCCTCCGGGGTGAGCGTCAACTCGCCAAGTACAAGAACTTGTTCAACTTCACCAAGGCAAAGTTGGCGGAAGACGTGGAGACGCTGACGGAATTGTTCATTCCCGTCACGAACAAAGAAGGCATCAAGACAGGAGTCAAGGTCAAGGCTGAAACGATTGATGACCTGGCATCCTTTTTCCAAGAAAAATTCAACATCAAGTTAACCGCGAGTGAAACCAGGAATGCACGGCAAGCATTCCTGTCGAAGCAAAGCGTGCCCGATCCCGCACAACAAGCGGATACCAAGCCCGACGGGCCGAATGCTGCGCAACAAGAAATACTTGACCGGTATCTGACACGTCTGCTGTCCAAACTACCGCTCGCAACCAGTTCGCAGACGAATGCAACTGAAGCCGCAGCCATTTCCAAACAAGGCATTTTCCGTCTGGCGGAAACGGTAGCCGGCGAAGCCATATTCCAGGCCAGAGTCGCGGATACTGACAAATGCACGGCTTTCTCGGTATCAGGTGGCTCTTCCCTAGTGGTGAAAGGCTCAAAAGGGGATGATTTTGACTTCAAGCTTTGCCAGCCCTATGGCCAGGAGAACAATCAGCGCTGCTTCTATGAGCTTGCCTTTATCAAGAACGAGGACACGCAGCAGTACGGTCTTCGGTTGCAGCGGCTGCTGCCCGGCGAAGACAATCAACCGCCCAGCCCGGAAAGCATTCCTCTCGAGGGAGACGCGGCGCAGCAGCGTCGGCTGCTGGAGAGCTATTTTTCCAAAAGCGATCTGAAGCTTTTGTTCGGGCTCCAGCCGGGCATCGGGCACAAGAGCTTTTCGGAACTGTATGGTCATCTGAAAGCGCAGGCACTGAAAGACGACAAGATCGAGGACATCGTCTTTCAGCATCTCGACTCGGCCATTGCCGATCACTTCGCGAAGGAAGGAATCGACAGCATTCAAGGCACCGGCTACTTCTACAACAAAGGCCTGTACGGCAAGGACTATCTGACGGACATGCGCGGCCCCTACAACAGCCGGGTCGCCAAACTGCTTGTTGCGGGAAAGCTGGCAGCCACCGGTTCCTGCGGCTTCCAGCAGGATCTGATTCATGCGCAGCGAGGAAAGATCATTGCGATTCCGAACGTCACCAGAGAGAACTACCTGAATTCGTTTCACGGCAACGATCCTCAGGAAGTCAATGAAAAGCAGACCATCCATGCGATCGTGCCCAATTCGGCCAGGGCGGCCGAATACGAAGCTCCGCTGGCGAAGGTGGATTACGATCCTGAAGAAACGCGCCAGGCGATGGCGGGAACACCCATTTCACACCTGGATAACAGGGCGGCATTGAAAGCCGTTGACGCCAGCATGAATGTCGTCACTGCCAGCCGAAGGAACGAATGGGCGCCACGCGAAAATGTACCGCTGTCCATCCCGGTTTCCATCGAGCGCAATGTCAATGGAGAGACCCGTGTGGATACCAGGAATTTTCAATTCAAGATCAAAGGCAAGGAAGTGCTGATGGCCTCGGCGCATCTGTCGCTCACCCATGCCGAAGGTGCGTTCCTGCGGCAAGACGGCACGATCAGCCAGGAAGACCTGGTCGCCTGCGAGTCGCTGCAGCTGACGCACATGCTGCCGGAGGGTTGGGGCTTGCGTGACGACGAGGGCAAGGCCGTTCTCGACCCCGAAACACGGGAACCGGTCCGATTGCTTGAAAAAGTCATTGTCCGCCCGGTGGTGACCGGCACAACCATCGATAAGGTGGCTGACACGGTGGAAAAGGAGATCACTGACAAAGACAACCCGGGGGAGAACAAGACAATCAATGTCCCGCTCTTCCAGGATGAAACGGGCGCGACCGTCTTGGAAAAACGAAACGAATATGGCGAACCCGTACAGCAATTCAATGCGGGGGGCCTGCTGTCTCCCGTCTTTGTGAACGAAGCGGGCGAGCCTGCTGTGGGGAAGGTCACGCCCATGACTAGAAACGTAACGAACGAGGTCCGGGGCTTTGAAATTGTCGGAATCGAGCGCTGGGTACGTGAACCGATTGAAGATCCGGCCCGGCCCGGCACCGCCAAGACCAAGGGCGACCATGTTCTCTGCACTTACGTCAAGAAGGTGCAAAGCGCCGACAAGGGCAACCTGAATCCCTTGATACTATGCGACCCGGTGTATACGACGATCAATTGCGTTCATTCGCAGAATGGGCTCAATACTCCCGCTGCCAATGAAAACATGGGGCCGCTCGACACCGTCGGACATTCATACAGGCCGGGCGATACGCCCTATGCGCAGGATCAGATCATGGCGGTCAGCAAAGACCGCCCGTATCCGCATCCGGTGGCGGTCGAGCGCGGCGTGCCGCGCGAACAACTGGTGACGGAAGATGTCGCCTTCGCTCTCGGGGGCGGCGTGGGCGCGTCGGCCAGCCAGCCGCATCGCGACATGGACAACAGCGGTTTCAGCCCCTATACGCTTTACGAGCACAAGCAAGAGGTTCCTGAGGTAACACGAGGTCAGCGTTACGGAAACAGAGAAGCCATCGGTCAGGGACGAATCCTGAAAGCACGGCAGGAGCACCTTGAGAAGGTGATGGAGAAGGCCCAGGAGGCGAGGGAGAATCGCAGGAAATTTGCCAACAGCGAAATTATTGCACCACTGATCGCGAAGCTCGGGCGCCTTGATCTGGATGGAGCCAAGCCTTGGACTCTCTATGAAAACACGCGCAACAAAGACGATCTCGACAATCTGCTTCAATTACTGAAGGGTGTGGGGCATGCGTTCACAGACGACTGTGCAAGACGGCTGGAATATCAAAAAGCCTATCTCGATGAAGTGTCGTCAGCGCTCGAGGCCCTGAATACCCGGCTGCAGGATGTTCGGAATGCGATTTCTGCGACTGGCGCCCGGAGCATGACGGACCAATCGTTTCTGGACACGCGTGTGCAACAAATGGCAACGATGCGAGGCCATCTCAAGGAGCTTGTCGAACGCTATTCAGACGGCAGCACCTTTGCCGAGGTCAAGAGCTCGGTGAAGACGATCGTCGACAACTTCGGCGTTATTGAGGAGCAATTGAAGAATCATTTTGAAAAAAAATCCGGTTCCGGGAGCGTCGATCGGGATGAGAGCGCTAATCCGTATGCACAACTGGATATCGAGTTAGTGCAATGCAAGAACGCGATCAAGGGACTGCAAGTGTGGGAGCGGCAACCCGACGTCATCCGCAGGGAGCTGGTCGCTATGACGGGCGCTTTGAAGGCGGAGCTGGAAAAGGACTGGACAACAGACGCACCGCATCCGTTGATCAGCCACCTGGTGGACGGTCGCCAGGGCGCAACCACGCCAGGCAACGACAAACTGGCCGGCCGGTATCGAACCGGCATTGGCAACGACCTGCATGCGCTGCTTTCGCTGCGGGATATCGACGACATGGATACCACGCGTTTTGGAGCGGACAAGGAAGCGATCAACGCCCGCCTCACCCGGCGCCTCGCCGAACTTCATACCAAAGCGCTGGAGATGAATGCGCTGAAGGGAACGTCTGAATTCAACGCTGCCGGCTTCAAGGACGTGCAACAGGAAATCGACAGAATCACCACGGCGCAGATCGCTTATCAAGACGCCAGGGATATGGCAAGTTTCGATGCAAATACCCGTGCCACCCGGATCGCGGAGCTCGAGTCGGATTTGAATGCCCGGCTTGAGGCATTGAAGCAGATAAGCGAAACCCATACCGGCATGTCGCCGGAGGCAAGTGCCGCCATCATGCAAGACATTCAATCCACTCCACGGAATCAGGAATCACTTCGACTTGACATCGCGCAGACCAAGCGCCGGCTCGCCGCATGGAAGACATTCGACAAACAGGTTCGCGCCTTTGAGACCCCGGAGCCGGTCCCGGCTTCGCTTGCCCGCATCGGCAAAGTTGGCCTGCTGGACGAAATGCGCGTAGTCGAAAGTCAAATGGTGGCCCGCGGCTCCTTCGGAAACTTCCGAATTCAACGAAGCCCTGTTGCCGCATAGGTTGATGGCATTGCTTGCGCAGGACAGCAGCGAAGCCAGAAACAGTGAACTGAAATCCGTATGCGGGCAGTTGGTAAGCCTGGGCCTGTTCCCGGAGTTGAATGATCCGGAGAAGCCCGTCTCCTCCGAAGCACAATCCGAAATGCTGTTCGGTGTGCTGACGCAGCCGGGCAATGCCGACATCCTTAGAATGAACGATAAGGCGCCAATGGCAAGCGCGGCACTGCACAATGTACTGGCCGACCTGCAGCAAATCCTTGATGCCGCCAAGCCGAAAGAGGGGGCACTGGCGGACGATGGATACGGCCGCAACCGGGCGCAGTACGCTTACCCGGCCAGGGGCAAGGCAGTGCCCGCCGGTCTGCTTGCAGGCATGGCAATGAATGCGCCTGTCAATGCATCGTTCGGCATCGTCAGCGAAGCCATGAAGGCCCTTGAACTGCAGATTTCCGCCTCATTGGAACTGGCGGCAAACGGCGTGGCGATCGGCGCCGATATCTTTCCCGGAGGAGTCACGATGCTGGCTGGCGCCGGCATGATAAAGGATGGTGTTTTCAAACATAATCGCCTCCAGTCCATCCGGCCGAGCTATGAGCGCGCTCTGGGTGAATATCGCACCATCCAGCAGGAAATCTCTTCTCTGCATGAGGAGATGAAAACCAGGATTGGCGGTGCCGGCAGGGATGGCGCGTCATCGCAGCAAGCTGTGATGGACCACATCAGTCAGGTGATCGGTCCGCGCGTCAACACGCTGCAGTCACGGCTGCTGGCCATTGACAATGAATTGCGCCGTGCCACCATTGATGCCATGTCGGGAGCGGCGCTCGCCGGCGCCGGCGCGACCGGTCTCGCCAGCGCAATTGTCAAAACCGCAGCAACAACGGCGGCGGGAGCGACGGCGGCATCGGCCATGGGCATGGCTGCCGGCGGTTTGCTGACGGTTCTCGGCGCATTCCAGCTGGGAATGAGCATCAACGAGCTGCGGCGCCTGCGCCACGACTTCGCGGCCGCGCATGCACAACGCGGCCGCGGAGAAGACAGCGGCCTGCGGCGCGCGCATATGATACGCACCAATGAACTTGTCGAAGCGCACAAGCGCAAGATTCGCCTTTGGACTGCGTTCACCGCCGGCAGCACCGCCATGACGGCAGGCGGAGCGCTGATGGCAACCGGTGTCGCGGCCGCCGGCGGTGCCGCGCTTAGCGGCGCCGGAGCCGTAGCGGTCGCCGGCAGCGTCTACAGCCTGTTTCACGAACCGCGCGATCTCAGGAATCGGGCGGCGCGCGCAGCCGACAACACGGCGGATACCCGCGATGCCGTGATCAATAACGATCGCCTGCTCAACCTGTTCCTGCATAAAAACGCCAACCAGGCGAATCGTGCGGCCGAAGCGATCAACGAGATCGTCGACAACGCACTGGATGATACGACCAGAGCCTTATCAAGCTCCGGCAAGGAGTTTCGTCATCAGTTCAAGAAAACTGCGAATGTCAGATCCTGGTTCGATATCGATGCCCAGCGCAGGATACTGAGCAAACGCATCGAAAGCCGTCTCGATGCCACCAAGGACCAGCAGTTGATACTGATGACGTACACCAATATCCAGGAGCTGGATTACCTCAAGCAGGAACTCGCTTCGGTCAGGAATGAAGTGGCTGAAATAGACAGCGCAATAGCCATCACGCGCGCACTGCTCCTGAAAAACCATCAACATCTCGAAAGCCTGAAAGCCCGGAACGCTCCAGCCCCGTCGCCGGATACCGCAACTGATGAAGTTCGGGAATCGGGCACGGAATTGCAAACGCAAATCAGGCATGCCGATGCTCTGCAAAAGCGATTGCAAGTCCAGGTCGCCCAGCTTCAGAGTGCGAAACGGATGGTGACGCCGAGGCTTGAAAGAACGGAAAGCCGCTATCGGGCGGTCAGCGATCTGCAGAACAGGCTCGACCTCTTCGGTTCGGAACTCGACCGGGATTTCCGCGCGTCGACCAGGGAGCAATTCGATGATCTGCGCCTGCGCTTCATGCTGACGAATCATCTGCTGGTGAGCGCAATGGGGCGCAAGGAGGCCAAGCTGCTTGCGCAAGCGCATCATCTGGATAGGCTCGATGCCGGGAACGAAGCACAGTCATTCATGAAAGCCTATATCGATGGAAGACTCTTTGACGGAAAGAACGATGTCGGGCCCGTCCCGATAAAAGGCAAACTGGAGCGCATCGACATCGAACCCAGTGAGGCGTGCCTGGCATGGCTCAAGTCCCCCCGTGAAGGCGGCACGACGCCTCGGGTGGGCGACATCAACAGGCTGTTTGCAACCGCCATGTGCGTATCCCTGCCGGATCGCTGCGCTGATGAACGCAATATCGTTCTGGACATGCATACCGAGCGGCTGAAACTGTATCTTGCCGAGCAACAGAAGGCGCAGGAAAGTCCGCGGGCAGCCGTCAGCGGCGGCAAGCGCAAGACACGGATCAAGGCGGCTGTTTCCGAGAAGATGGGAGCTCTGTCCGAAAAGCTTCAACTTCGCAGCAAGCCGGTTCCGGCCAGGGGCGCAGCGGAAGTGGCGGGAGCGGCAGCTGGTGTCCGACCTGCTGCAAGCTCTTCCTCATCTACCCGAACCGTGGAACTGGCAGCAACTCGCGAAGCCGAAACACAAGCACGGCGAGCACGCCAGAACTCCAGCACCAAGGCCGTGCCCCCCGTAACCGCGGGCTGATGATCCTTCTGGAATCCGGAGGCAGACATGGTCGCCGATTCAACGCATCCCGTCGGACGACCATGCATGGGGCAGACTGGCAAGTCAACGCCGGGATGACTTTCATTTGCATCATTTCCGTCGTTAACCGGGTGGCGCAGTACGTCATCCGGGATATCACTTTTCCTTATACCCCCATCCCGATTCCCTATTTGCCGCCCGCCGGCAATCCGCCTACACTTCTTTCCATGGTACTTACTCACCGGTGAATGCCATCCGCTACCGCGGTGCAGCAGTCTGGCAGCGACTTCGTCTTACCCGTCGAATGCCCTTGCCAGGCGCTATCTGAAATAACCATTTTGGAGACATACCAATGCAAGCCGATACAGCAGTGGCCACTGCTGGGCAGGCCGGCGCCGCCGATCACGGTGCTCCCGCCCTCGCCCCCGTCAAGCTCGACGACAAATACACTTCCACGACAGGCAAGATCTTTCTGTCCGGCATACAGGCGCTGGTGCGCCTGCCGATGATGCAGCGCCAGCGCGACCTGGCCGCCGGACTGAATACCGCCGGCTTCATTTCCGGCTATCGCGGCTCGCCGCTCGGCGGGCTGGACGAGACGCTCTGGAAAACCCAGAAGCTGCTCGAAGAGAACCACATCAGGTTTGTTCCCGGCGTCAATGAAGACCTGGCGGCCACCGCCGTCTGGGGCACGCAGACGGTCGACCTGATCGGTCCGGCCAGGTACGACGGCGTGTTCGCCATGTGGTACGGCAAGGGCCCCGGCGTGGACCGCTGCGGCGACGTGTTCAAGCACATGAACCATGCGGGCACGGCGAAACACGGCGGCGTGCTGCTGGTGGCCGGCGACGACCATGGCGCCTATTCCTCCACCCTGCCGCACCAGTCCGACCATATCTTTTCCGCCTGCATGATCCCGATGCTGTATCCCTGCAATGTGCAGGAATACCTCGACCTCGGGCTGCACGCCTGGGCGATGTCGCGCTATTCCGGCTGCGCGGTCGGCTTCAAGGCGCTGGCCGATACCGTGGAATCGAGCGCCTCGGTGGATGCCGATCCGTTCCGGCTGCATATCGCCTATCCCGACGACTTCGTGATGCCGGAAGGCGGCCTGAACGCGCGGCTGTCGACCGACACGCTCGGCGTGCAGGCGCGCAAGCAGGAAGCGCTGATGCAGGATTACAAGATCTATGCGGCGCTGGCCTATGCGCGGGCCAACAAGCTCAACCACACCACCATCGACAGTCCGAAGGCGCGCCTGGGCATCATTGCTTCCGGCAAGTCTTACCTGGACGTGCTGGAAGCGCTGGAAGAACTCGGCATCAATGAACAGCTGGCAGCCGAGATCGGTATCCGCCTGTTCAAGGTATCCATGCCTTGGCCGCTGGAGCCGGATGGCGTGCGCGAGTTCGCGCAGGGGCTCGACGAGATCCTGGTGGTGGAAGAGAAACGCCAGATCGTCGAATACCAGCTGAAGGAACAGCTCTATAACTGGCGCGACGATGTGCGTCCGCGGGTGATCGGCAAGTTCGACGAAAAGGGCGAATGGGTGCATCCGCGGGGAGAGTGGCTGCTCACATCGAAAGCCGATTTTTCGGTCGCGCAGATCGCCCGCGTGATCTCGCAGCGCATCGCGCGGCTGCAGCTGCCGTCGCAGACGAACGACCTGATCAAGGCGCGGCTGGCCTTCCTGGAAGCCAAGGACAAGGTGCTGACCAAGGCGGTGAACACGCCGCCGCGCCCCGCCTACTATTGCTCGGGCTGTCCGCACAACACCTCGACCAAGGTGCCGGAAGGCAGCTTCGCGCTGGCCGGCATCGGCTGCCATGTGATGGCCACCGCCATCTATCCGGAATTCAACAAGCTGACCACCCACATGGGCGGCGAAGGCGCCCCCTGGATCGGCCAGGCGGCATTCTCCAAGGTGCCGCACGTGTTCCAGAACCTGGGCGACGGCACCTATTTCCATTCGGGTTACCTGGCGATCCGCGCCGCCGTGGCGGCCAAGGTCAACATGACCTACAAGATTCTGTACAACGATGCGGTGGCGATGACCGGCGGCCAGCCGGTGGATGGAACCGTATCGGTGCCGCTGATCGCCCAGCAGATGGCGGCTGAAGGCGTCAAGCGCATCGCGCTGGTGACAGAAGACCTGTCGCGCTATGCCGACCGGACTTCGTTGCCGGCGCAGGTGACGCTGCATGACCGCAAGGACATGGATGCGGTGCAGCGCGAATTGCGGGAAGTCGAAGGCGTGTCGGTGCTGATCTATGACCAGACCTGCGCCGCCGAGAAGCGCCGCCGCCGCAAGAAAGGCGAATTCCCCGACCCGAACAAGCGGCTCTTCATCAACGACGCGGTGTGCGAAGGCTGCGGCGACTGCGGCGTGCAGTCGAACTGCACCTCGATCCTGCCGCTGGAAACCGAGCTTGGACGCAAGCGCGTGATCGACCAGTCGTCCTGCAACAAGGACTATTCCTGCGTCAAGGGCTTCTGCCCGAGCTTCGTCACGGTCGAAGGCGGCACGCTGCAGAAGTCGAAGACCGGCACCCAGGCCAACACCAGGCAGGATGACTTCGGCCCGCTGCCCGAGCCGGTGCTGCCGTCCTGCGACTCGGCCTACAACATCCTGCTCAACGGCATCGGCGGCACCGGCGTGATCACCATCGGCGCCTTGATCGGCATGGCGGCGCATCTCGAAGGCAAGGGCGTGTCGGTGCTGGACATGACCGGCATGTCGCAGAAGAACGGCTCGGTCACTTCGCATATCCGCATCGCCCGCGTGCCGGGCAGCATCCGCGCGCAGCGCATCGCCACCGGCGAGGCCGACCTGGTGCTGGGCTGCGACATGCTGACCGCGGGAGCGCAGGATGCCATCGCCAAGATGCGCGCCGGCCGTACCCGCGCGGTGGTCAATACCCACCAGCAGCCGACCGGCCATTTCGCCAAGCAGCCGGACTGGCAGTTCCCGTTCGAGGAAGTGCAGGCGCTGATCAATGAATCGGTGGCCGACCGCGCCGATTACATCGATGCCACCAAGCTGGCGACCGCCCTGATGGGCGACTCGATCGCGACCAACCTGTTCATGCTCGGCTTCGCTTACCAGACGGGCGCGCTGCCGGTTTCGGAAGCGGCGCTGCTGCGCGCGATCGAACTCAACGGCGTGGCCATCGAGGCCAACAAGAAGGCCTTCCTCTGGGGCCGCCGGGCCGCCGTCGACCTGGCGCGCGTGGAACGCATCGCCGTGCCTGCGCAGACCGTGACGCTGCAGATGCCGCAAAGCCTGAACACCCTGATGAAGCGCCATGTCGCCTTCCTCACCGACTATCAGGATGCGGCCTATGCGGCGCGCTATGCCGAACTGGTCGAACGGGTGCGGCAAGCCGAGGCGCAGCTCGGCCAGGGCGACAAGCTGGCGCGCGCGGTGGCGAAGTCTTACTTCAAGCTGATGGCCTACAAGGACGAGTACGAGGTGGCCCGGCTGTACACCGACGGCCGCTTCCTCGACAAGCTCAGGCAGCAGTTCGAAGGCGAGTTCACGCTCAGGTTCAACCTGGCGCCGCCGCTGCTCGCGAAGAAGGATGCGAAGGGCCATCTGGTGAAGGCCGAGTACGGTTCCTGGGTATGGCAGGGATTCAGGCTGCTGGCCAAACTCAAGAAACTGCGCGGCACGAAGCTGGATGTCTTCGGCAACACCGCCGAGCGCAGAATGGAGCGCCAGCTGATTGTCGAGTACCGCGACACCATCCTGTCGCTGCTGGATGGGCTCGATGCGGCGCGCCTGCCCTTGGCCGTGGATATTGCATCGCTGCCGGAAAAGGTGCGCGGCTTCGGCCATGTGAAGGAAGCGGCCGTGGCGAAGTACCGCGAGGAGCGTGAAGCGCTGCTCAAAAAATATGCAGCGATGCGGGAGGGACTTCCGCACGCTGCATGAAAGTGAGCGAAGCGGCCCGCCGCCCAGGGAGGAATCGGTTGGCGGGCCAACCCGGACGAAGAGGAGGGAACCACGCGTCCGGATCGGAAACCAGTCTATGGGCTGCCGCCGGTTTCCCGGCAAACCGTTACAGGCTTTTACCCCTGTCGCGATGCGGATACAGGCTGTTACTTGAAGCAGCTTGTGCAGCTGCGCCGGGCGACATGCCATTGCGCGCAGGGCCCTGGCGGCGGTTGTCCATTCTTGCGGTGTTGTTTACCCCGCCCCGGCGGCCTCCTTCCATTGCTGGGATAATGCCGCCATGCTGGCGTATTGTTCGCCAGCCTCATCCCTGATCGATCCGCATGAATACTGGAATGTTATACGCGGCCTCGGCCTATGCGCTGTGGGGCGTGTTCCCGCTTTACTTCAAGTCGCTGCAGGAAGTGCCGCCGCTGGAAATCCTGCTGCACCGGATGGTGTGGTCGCTGGTCTTCGTGGCCCTGGTTCTCGGCTGGAAAAGGCAGTGGGCCTGGCTGGGCGAAGTGCTGCGCAAGCCGAAGGTGGTGCTGGGCTTTACCGCCAGCGCGGTGCTGCTCGCCGGGAACTGGTTCATCTATATCTGGGCCGTCAACAACGGCAATGTGGTCGAGGCCAGCCTCGGCTATTTCATCAACCCGCTGTTCAACGTGCTGCTCGGCTCCCTGCTGCTGCATGAGCGGTTGCGCCGGGTGCAATGGTGCGCGGTCGCGCTGGCGGCCTGCGGCGTGGCCTGGCTGACCTGGCAGGCCGGCCATCTGCCATGGATCGCGCTGATGCTGGCGGCCACCTTCGGCCTGTACGGCCTGCTGCGCAAGACCGCGTCGCTCGGCGCGCTGGAAGGACTGGCGCTGGAAACGCTGGTGCTGTTTCCGGCGGCCTTCGGCTACCTGGTGTTCCTGTCGATGCAGGGCCATAACAGCTTTGCCAGCGCCTCGACCACGACGCAGCTGCTGCTGGCCGCCGCCGGCCCGATCACCGCGGTGCCGCTGCTGCTGTTTGCCTCGGGCGCGCGCCGCATTCCGCTGTCGCTGCTCGGGCTGCTGCAATACATCGGCCCCACCATACAGCTGCTGCTCGGCGTCTGGCTGTATCACGAACCCTTCGGCGGCGCCCGCCTTGCGGGCTTCGCGCTGATCTGGGGCGCGCTGGCCGTGTATTCGCTGGAAGGCCTGTGGCAGGCGTGGAACAGGAAGCCGGCCGGCGCGGCCGGCACCTGAATCCGCGCTAGGCACCACTAGATGGTGATCTGCGTGCCGAGTTCGATCACGCGATTGCTCGGCACCTGGTAATAGTCGGCGGCGCCGCGCGCATTGCGCGACATGCCGACGAACAGATGTTCGCGCCACGCCGCCATGCCGCTGCCGGGGCCGTGAATGACGGTCTGGCGGGCGATGAAATAGGATGTCGCGAGGCTCTCGAATTCCAGCCCGTGGTCCCTTGCCGCCTCCAGCGCCAGCGGGATGTTGGGAACATCCTTGAAACCGTAGTGCACGTTCAGCTGGTGGCACTCGTTCCCAAGCGCATGGACCCGCACCCTCTCCTTCGCCTCCACCCATGGCACTTCATGGATGATCACGGTCAGGAATACCACCCGCTCGTGCAGCACCTTGTTGTGCGAAAGGTTGTGCAGCATCGCGTGCGGCACGCCGTCGTTCTCGCCGCGCAGGTAGACGGCGGTGCCGGGCACCCGCAGCGGCGGATCGGCGAACAGCGATTCGAGAAAGGCTTCCAGCGGGATGGAATGCTTCTTCAGGCTGCCGACCACCAGCTCCCGCCCGCGCTTCCAGGTCAGCATCACGGTAAACAGCACTACGCCGAGCAGCAGCGGGAACCAGCCGCCGTGCAGGATCTTGAGCACATTGGCCGAGAACAGCGAGACGTCGATGATCAGGAAGAATCCCGTCGCAAGGAAGCACAGCAGCAGATGGTAATGCCAGCGGTAACGGATCACGAAGAAGGTCAGCACCGTGGTGACCAGCATGGTGGCGGTGACCGCGATGCCGTAGGCGGCGGCGAGGTTGGACGAGGAACCGAAACCGATCACCGCCAGCAGCACGACGGCGAGCTGCAGCCAGTTCACCATCGGCATGTAGATCTGGCCCATCTCGCTGGCCGAGGTATGTTCGACGCGCATGCGCGGCAGAAAGCCGAGCGCGATGGCTTGCTTGGTCATCGAGAAGGTGCCGGAGATGGTGGCTTGCGAGGCGATCACGGTGGCCATCGTCGACAGCGCCACCAGCGGATAGATGCTCCACGCGCCGAGCTGCTGGAAGAAGGGATTGTCGACCGCTTCCGGATGCATCAGCAGCAAGGCGCCCTGCCCGAGGTAGTTGAGCGCCAGCGCCGGGAAGGCGACCAGGAACCATGCCATGCGGATGGGCCGGGCACCGAAGTGGCCCATGTCCGCGTACAGGGCTTCGGCGCCGGTGAACGCCAGCACGACGGCGCCCAGTGCGATGAAGGCGGTGAATCGGTTGTCGGCAATGAAGGCCAGCGCATGCCAGGGATTGAGCGCGGCGAGAATGGCCGGCGCGGCGATGATATTGATGACGCCCATGATGGCCAGCGCGGCGAACCAGACCGCCATGATCGGCCCGAACCACTTGCCGATGCCAGCGGTGCCGCGCGACTGCAGTGCATACAGCGCAATCAGCACCATCACCGTCAGCGGCACCACATAGGGTTCGAGCCCGGGCGCGGCGACTTCCAGCCCCTCGATCGCCGACAGCACCGAGATCGCCGGGGTGATCACGCTGTCGCCGTAGAAGAGCGTGGCGCCGAACACGCCCATCAGCATCAGCGGAAAGTAGAAGCGCGATGTCTTGCTCACCGAGGACAGCGCCAGTGCCATCAGCGCCATGATGCCGCCCTCGCCGCGGTTGTTGGCGCGCAGGATGAGCGTGACGTACTTGAGGGAAACGATGAGAATGAGGCCCCAGACGATCAGGGAAACCACGCCGACCAGATTGGCGGGATTGAGCGGCAGGCCATGATCCTTCGAGAAGACTTCCTTCATCGTGTACAGGGGGCTGGTGCCGATGTCGCCGTAGACGATGCCAACGGCCGCCAGAGTCAGGGCGGCGAGACTGCTCTTGTTTTGTTGTGACACGGTGTGCGCTGCTGTTTGTTTTGATGCATTGCACAATAGGTTATCAGAATGGCATTTGCAAGCGACTTTTTGCGACAGGCTTGGGATTGATGCTCATGCTCGGGTAACGAGGCCGGTCATGGACCGGCCGCAAACGCCCTGAACGGGCTTGATACGAAAAACAGGATCAGAAGCGGTAGCCGAGGCCCACGCCGACCAGCACCGGGTCAACCTTCACCTTGCTGACCGCCACGCCGCCCACCAGCACGTCGCTGCGAATCTGCACTTTCTTCACGTCGAAGTTGAGCGACCAGTTCTTGTCCAGTTTGAAGTCGATACCCGCCTGCAGCGCCAGGCCGAAGCTGTGGCTTTCAAGATCGGCCGTGCCGTTGAGCAGCCTGACACTGGAAATACGGGTGTAATTGACGCCCGCGCCCACATAAGGACTGATCTGCGCTGCCGGTGCGAAGTGATATTGCAGCGTCAGCGTCGGCGGCAGATGCTTGAATGTGCCGATCTTGCCGAGGCCCGACACCGAGACATCATGCTTCTGCGGATAAGTCAGGATCAGTTCCGCAGCGAGATTCGGCGTGAAGAAATAGCTGATATCGACTTCCGGTATGGTCTTGCTGCTGACCGTGATGGCATCGGCGGGCAGGCCGGCAAGCGCCCCGGTGCCAGCGGAAGATTTGTCCGCCGGATCGATATGAACGGCCCGGGCGCGAAGCTGCCAGGGGCTTTGCTGTGCGGATGCTTGCGTGGAAAATATGCCAAGCGCTGTTACTGCGACAGTGGCGGCAAGAATTATTTTTTTCATGGAAAAGCCTTTTCGAGTTGCATGTCAGAACGACGAGGCCAGTCTAGTGATGCATTGCAACAAATTGATTGACCCAGGTCAAATAACCCTGAAGCGCTCAGGGCTTTGCAAAGGCCGGCCCGTGGTACGCCGCCGCGGACGCTGCATACGTAAATATCGCTTCCGCCTCCAACCGCCGCGCGCATCGGTTATCCTTGCAGCTCTCCCCTTTTTGCAGACCAAGTACCGATTACCTCTATGGCTCAATACGTCTACACCATGAACCGGGTGGGCAAGATCGTCCCGCCCAAGCGCCAGATTCTCAAAGACATTTCCCTGTCCTTCTTCCCGGGTGCCAAGATCGGCGTGCTCGGCCTGAACGGTTCGGGCAAGTCGACACTGCTCAAGATCATGGCCGGCATCGACAAGGACATCGAAGGCGAAGCCGTGCCCATGCCCGGCCTGAATATCGGCTACCTGCCGCAGGAGCCCCAGCTCGATCCGGAGCAGACGGTGCGCCAGGCGGTGGAATCGGGCCTGGGCGAGGTGGCCGAAGCCCAATCCAAGCTCGATGCGGTGTATGCCGCCTATGCCGAGCCGGATGCGGATTTCGATGCGCTCGCCGCCGAGCAGGCGCGGCTGGAAGCCATCATCGCCACCTCCGGCGGCAGCAATCTCGACCAGCAGTTGGAAATCGCGGCCGATGCGCTGCGCCTGCCGGCCTGGGATGCGAAGATCGGCGTGCTGTCCGGCGGCGAGAAGCGCCGCGTGGCGCTGTGCAAGCTGCTGCTGTCCAAGCCCGACATGCTGCTGCTCGACGAGCCGACCAACCACCTCGACGCGGAATCGGTCGACTGGCTGGAGCAGTTCCTGCAGCGCTTCCCCGGCACCGTGGTCGGCATCACCCACGACCGCTACTTCCTCGACAATGCCGCCGAATGGATTCTCGAACTCGACCGCGGCCACGGCATTCCCTGGAAAGGCAACTACAGTTCCTGGCTGGAGCAGAAGGAAAGCCGGCTGAAACAGGAAGAAGCGACCGAATCGGCGCGCCAGAAGACCATCCAGAAGGAACTGGAATGGGTGCGCCAGAATCCGAAGGGCCGCCAGGCCAAGAGCAAGGCGCGTCTGGCCCGCTTCAACGAACTGTCGGAACACGAATACCAGAAGCGCAACGAAACCCAGGAAATCTTCATTCCGGTGGCCGAGCGCCTCGGCAATGAAGTGATCGAGTTCAAGAATGTCTCCAAGGCCTTCGGCGACCGCCTGCTGATCGACAACCTGAGCTTCAAGGTGCCGCCGGGCGCGATCGTCGGCATCATCGGCCCCAACGGCGCCGGTAAATCGACCCTGTTCAAGATGATTTCCGGCAAGGAACAGCCGGACAGCGGCGAAGTGGTGATCGGACCGACAGTCAAGGTGTCGCTGGTGGACCAGTCGCGCGACGACCTGTCCAACAAGAAGACGGTGTGGGAAGACGTATCCAACGGCGCCGACATCCTGACGGTCGGCCGGTTCGAAATGCCGTCGCGCGCCTATCTCGGCCGCTTCAACTTCAAGGGCAGCGACCAGCAGAAGATCGTCGGCAACCTGTCGGGCGGCGAACGCGGCCGCCTGCATCTGGCCAAGACGCTGCTCATGGGCGGCAACGTGCTGCTGCTGGATGAACCGTCAAACGACCTCGACGTGGAAACCCTGCGCGCCCTGGAAGATGCCTTGCTGGAATTCGCCGGCAGCGTGATGGTGATTTCCCATGACCGCTGGTTCCTGGACCGCATCGCCACGCACATCCTGGCGTTCGAAGGTGATTCCCAGGTGGTGTTCTTCGACGGCAATTACCAGGAATACGAGGCCGACAAGAAGAAGCGGCTCGGCGAGGAAGGCGCCAAGCCCAGGCGCGTGCGCTACAAGCCGGTAACGCGTTGAATCGCAGCGGAAGACAATGAAAAACGCCTCGGAAACGAGGCGTTTTTTCTTGTTCAGCGTCCTTGGCGTTTTCCCGCCAGTTCAAAGGTCAGGTTGCCCCAGAAACTGTCCCAGTCGATGTCGGGCGTGTCGGCGACCGGCAGCATGTGCACGACGCTGATCATCCAGACGCCGGCATGGGGCAGGTTGAAAGCGACCTTGCCGTCGGTGCCGGTGCGGGCTCGTATCATCAGAGTCTGTTCTTCCTGCTTGTGCCAGGCCTTCACCAGCGCGCCGGCCAGCGGTTTGCTGTCGAAAAACAGGGTGAAGCTGAGCTTGTCGCCGGCGCTGCGCGCCAGCGGATCCGAGGTCGGCACGATTTCCAGCCGCTGTCCGGTCAGGACCGAGTAGGTGCCGTCGGACTTGCCGCCGACACGCAGCAGCGTCTTGACGTGGCGGCGGTAACGTTCACGCCCGGGTTCCTCCGCCTTGCCGTCGGATTCCCGCTGGCGAATGATGGCGTCGAGCCCTTCCTCGTGAAGATAGGCATGGAACTTGTCCGCGGACAGGTTGATCTGGGTGGGATTGCTGTCATAGGCCAGCATGTAGGTGCCGGCGGCGGGCAGCGACAGCTTCAGTTCCGGCAGCGCCTGATCCGGAGGAAGCTGGGCGCCGAGATCGGTCGGCGCCACCCGCGAATAGAGATGGATGGCGGCCGCCTGGGATGCCGCGATCGGCAAAAGCTCGCCGGTGAAGAATTCGCCGACGTAAAGGCTGAGCGAGGTCGGCGCGCCCACCGCAGGGGAGAACGGCCGCGCCATCATCCAGAATTCGTGGGCGGCGGCGGCCTGCGGAAACAGCAGGGTCGCAACGATTGATGCGGCGATGAGGCGGAGACGGTGCAGCATTGCGGGTTCGGTCAGCATAAGCGGGGCCGCGCGACGGTCCTGTGGTTCGACAGTTCGACAGTTCGGCATTAAAGCACGTGTCGCGGCTGACCGCCTAGATGGTGGGTGGCTGGAGGAATTGATCCGCCCTGGGATGCGGGGCAAGTCGGGCCGAGGCGACCGCACATTCACCTGCAACCCGCTCTTGCGCCGGGTTCAAGCGGCCTGTGGCGTCTTGTTCACCATCAGGAAGAAATGCGCCTTGGCGCCGAACACGCGCTTGTGGCCCACATCATGTTGCGGCGAACCGGGCAGCCTTTCGGCGAAACGGTAAAGCGCCGGCGCATCGATCAGATTCAGCACGCCCGGCGTTGTCCAGTGCCGCTTGCCGCCCAGGCGCAGCAGCCGCTGCCAGGCCCCCTGCGGCAGGAGATGCAGCAGCGGAAGGCCGGTATTGAATTCGATCGGATGCTTCCGGTTGGAGGTGGTGACGAATACCCCCTTGCGGGCGACCCGGTAGAGCTCCCGGACCAGCGCGAACTGGCGCTCGCCGGCGCCGACATGCTCGATGACTTCATTGCAGAACACCCAGTCGAATGCGCCATCGGAGAACGGCAGCTGCAATTCCGCCGCCGAAGTCGCCCCCCTGTCGGCGGAATTCTGTCCTGCCGACGGCGGTTCGATCTGGTAGGAGAGGATGCGGGAACGTTCCTTCTGGTCGCACCATGCGTTGAGAAGGTCGGGCTTCTCGAACAGCGGACCGGGCATCATGCCGACATTGAGCGTGGTGTCGCTCGCATTGCCCTTTTTGAATTCCAGAAATGCGTCGAACATCTTGCGGCGCTGCGACGCCAGTATCTTGTCGACAAAGGCGCTGCCCGGCGCCGGCTGGTATTGCGCGTTGATTGCCTGCTTCATGCTTTCTCCCCTGCGGGATCCTGTTCGATTGTCATGCTGCCGGGACACGTCGCCGTGCCATGGGTATTTCGCATGCTCATTATTCAATGCCTCGCAGGCGCGGCCGTTGTGCAAACACAAGTCTGTGAAGCGCGGTCGGCTTTTTCGCCACGCTTACTTTCCTTGCGGGAACAATTCAGCCGGGCAGCGGTCTACTGCCCGGACAAATTTCCAACAAGCAATTGAACATGGCGGCGGGATGGAACAGGTATTGAGCATGTTGTACGGCATATCCGGTGTAGCGGCTTTGGGATGCTACCTTCCCCAGTTGCTGCGCTACCACCGCGACCCGCATGCGCGCAAATCCATTTCGGTCGTCTCCTGGAGCGGCTGGATCGCGGCAACGCTGGTTACGCTGCTGTACGCCGTGTTCGTGGAAAAAAGCAGCCTGTTCGCGAGCGTGACGGCCTTGAATGCCGCAGCCCAATCCATGGTGCTCGCCTATGGCGTCAAAGGCCGCTGCAGCGGCAATGCTTCCGCCTCTGCCTCTGCCTCTTTTCATGCCGGCCATGACAATGCCTGACCCCTTGAACGCTTATAATCCGCCATTCCGGTTTTTCTCCATTGCAACGCAAGGTGCCATGCCTTGTTCATCATGAGATTGAAGACATGACAAGGCGGCACCAGCACTTTCCCTGCACGGCCGCACAGGCTTTCCGGTCCGGCTCGATGGCTGCTCCCCCGTTGCCCAGGCCGGCCGGCCGGCTTGCCCTACGTATTGCCCTGCTGCCGCTCTGCCTGGCAGGCGTGCTTGGCATGCCGGGTTTGCAGGCGCGGGCATTCGCGGCGGAGACCTTGCCCGTGCTGCAGATCGGCGTGGGGCTGATCAAACCGCCCTATTTCCTCGCACCGGGCACCGGCGGCATGGAATACGAGATTGCCGAAAAGGCATTCGAGGCCGGCGGATACCGGATGGCGGCACAGCACCTGCCGCCTTCCCGCGCCCTGGCGCTGCTGCGCGCCGGACACCTGGACGGCATGCTGTCGGTGACGGAGGGCATCGGAGGCCGCCATTATTTTTCGGAATCCTACTTGCATTACCAGAACGTCGCCATTGCGCTCAGCAGCCGCAATCTGCGCATACGCGGGGTCAGCGACCTGCGCGGATGGTCGGTTGCGGCATTCCAGAATGCCAGCCTGCTGCTCGGCGAGGAATTCAAGACGGTTGCCACCGGGCATCCGGATTACCGCGAGTATGCGCAGCAACTGACCCAGAACAAGCTGCTCTACACGGGACGCGTCGATGTGGTGGTCGGCGATCGGCTGGTATTCCGTCACCTGAGCCGCCACCTGGAAGCGCCGATCGATGTCAGGCAGGCGGTTACGCTCTACCCGCTTTTCCCGCCGAGTCCGCGCATGGCGGTTTTCAAGGATGCGGCAATGCGGGATGCCTTCAACGCGGGGCTGCAGGTGATCCGCCGCAATGGCGTCTACGGCGCGATACTCAAGAAATACCAGGAGCCGGCTTAGGCGGTGTTTGTCGGGCTGTGGCGCAATCCGGTGGCGAATTTGCAACTACTTCACCAAAGCGTACTTCAGCACACTTTCCCCGGCTATAGCACAATACCCTCCATCCAGGCCGCTGCGGCACGCACGCCGCATTCCGCGCCATTCTTTTTCCGAGGCTGTCCCATGAAATGGACCATTATTTCCCTTTACCTGCTGTCGATCTTCCACATTCATTTCCGTGGCCGGGTGCGGCTGCCTTTCTTCCGCCAGATTTTCGACCATTCGTCGTTCATGGCGCCGATCAACCTGTTCATGCATGCCTTCTCGCGCGTGCCGTCCACGCCCTACCTGCCGGTCGATACCTTCAAGGAACTGGAGCCGCTGCAAAGGAACTGGGAAGTGATCCGGACCGAAGCGCTCAACCTGATCGCGCTGCAAAAGATCAAGGCCGCGGAAAAGAATGACGATGCCGGTTTCAATTCCTTCTTCAAGGCCGGCTGGAAGCGTTTCTATCTGAAATGGTACGACGCCAGCCATCCCTCGGCCGAGCGTTTCTGCCCCCAGACCGTGGCCCTGCTGCGCAATATTCCCTCGGTGAAGGCGGCAATGTTCGCCGAGCTGCCGCCGGGCGGCCAGCTGAACCGCCACCGCGACCCGTTCGCCGGCTCGATGCGCTATCACCTCGGCCTGGCGACGCCGAACGACGATCGCTGCTTCATCGAAGTCGACGGCCAGCGCTACAGCTGGCGCGACGGCCAGGGCGTAATCTTCGACGAAACCTATATCCACTGGGCGAGGAACGAGAGCGAGAGCGACCGCGTCATCCTGTTCTGCGACATCGAACGCCCGATGCGCTACCGCTGGGCGCAGGCGATCAACCGCTTCCTCGGCCGCACCATGATGACTGCGGCAAGCTCGCCGAACGAAACCGGTGACCAGCTGGGCGGCGTCAACAAGGTGTTTCGCATCTCCTGGCTGATGGGACAGTATCGCCGCCGCTTCAAGGCCTGGAACCGCACTGCCTACCATGTGGCAAAGGCTGCGCTGATCATTGCCGCAGTGGCGCTGATCGTCTATATCTGATCCTGCAGTGCCGCGCTCGTGCCGGTGCACGAGCGCTCTTCAAGACCGCTCGTCATCCCTTCGCGCATCCGCGCAATCGATCATCCAGGCTTACGCTTCAGGCCCGCATGCCACTCTCCAGGCTTGCGGGCTTGCGGACTTGCGTGTACCCGCATCCGCGCTCATGCCAATCCCCAGGACGTGTCATGAAATCGATGGATGAAAAAGACGCGATCTCATGGCATGGCTCGGGATTGGTATTACTGCAGCGCGATGATGCCGCACGCAACCCGCTTGCCCGAGTTCCCGGTCGGTTGGGTCTTGTAGTCGTCAGGATCGGCATGCACGATCAGGGCCTTGCCGACGACGCTGTTGGGCGCATCCTTGGACAGGCTGATCTGGCTGGCGGGCACCGTCAGCTTGAGCACGGCATTGCCGCCGGCATCGGCATTGAGATTGCCGAGGTCGCCGGCATGGCGATCCCCATGGTCCGGGCCGCCATGCGCCGTGCCGGAGGGATTGAAGTGGCCGCCGGCGCTCATGCCGTCGGGCGCGCTGCAGTCGCCCTTCTCATGCACATGGAAGCCGTGCGCGCCGGGAGTCAGGCCGTCGATGCGGGCATCGATCATGATGCGGTCGCCGTTCTGCACGAAACTGACCGAGCCGCTGGTCTTGTTGCCCTGGGTGGGATTGAGCTGGGATACCGCAATCGGCTTGGGATTGCCGGCACCCTGGCCGGACATGCCGGCGCATCCGGCAAGGGCGATGCTGCCAAGCAGCAGACTGGTGACGAGTCGCATGTGAAACCTCCTTTTATTGCTTCATTCTGACTGCTTCGTTTTTATTGACGGCTTAATTGCCGCTGCGCCTTCGGGCGCCACAGGATAATCGCATGCATCCCGGCATTTCCTCAAGCCGGCCAACGCCGGTTTGATCTGGCTCAGAGAAGCGTGCGAGCGTAGAATCTTGCGCTTCATGACCTGAAGCAGGGAGGATGCTTGAACAAACGTGATTTTCTGGCGGCCGCGATTGCCGGCGGCATGGCGCTGCCCGCTGCCGCAGCCAACCGTCCGGCGCGCAACACCGCGCGCGGCCCGGCGCTGCTCACGGTGACCGGCGCGATTCAGAAAGGCAATCGCAGCGGCCTCGATCCTGCACTGGACCAGCTGATGAAAAAGCAGGGCGTCAAGTTCGAACGCGCCTATGCCTTCGACTTCCGGGCGCTGAGCGCATTGCCTTCCACCCCGATCCGGCCGACGCTCGAATACGATGCGCAGGTCCATGCGCTGCGCGGCCCCCTGCTGCTCGACGTGGTCAAGACCGCGGGCGCCATGCTGAGTGACAAGAGCAAGCTGGTGCTGCGCGCGCTCGACGGCTATGCGGTCGCCGTTCCCGTGGCCGACCTGCGCAGGTATCGCTTCATCATCGCCACGCACCTGGATGGCAGACCGATGCCGCTGGGCGGGCTCGGGCCGCTGTGGGCGGTCTATGACGCCGACCGCTTCAAGGACATGGCGGCCAAGCCGCTCAACGAACGCTTCGCCACCTGTCCATGGGGCCTGTACCACATCGAGGTGCAATGACAACGTTACACCGTTGTGTCAGCGGATGGGTTAGCGGATGAAAGCCTTGTCATTGCTGCTATAGTGGAGCGCTTCTTCAATGCCTCAGCCGATACGCATGAAAGATACCCGCGGCAATCTCCGGCAACGGCTCCGTTCCCCCGGCGGCATCGTGTTGCTGTATCTCCTCTTTGCCGCCGTATGGATTGCCGGCTCCGACCGCACCATCCGCTTCCTGTTTCGCGACCCCGACCAGCTGGCGCGCATCGGCACGATGAAAGGCATGCTCTTCGTCGGCATTACCAGCGGACTGCTGTATCTGTTGCTCAAGGCATGGCATGCGTCGCTCGGGCGGGCGCGACGGGCTTCCGATCTCTATCGCGACAGGCTCGAGCGCGTGCTCAAGGGCACCAACGACGGCTGGTGGGAATGGGAGCTTGCGAGCGGCCAACTCTATTTCTCGCCACGCTGCTGGGATCTGCTTGGCCACAATCCCGATACGGCCTGCGGCGACATCTCCGCCTGGCGCCGGATCCTGCATCCGGATGACCTGATACCTGCCGAACGCCGCATCGAGGAATTGCTGGCTGGACAGGAATCCGGCGCCACCATGGAAGTCCGCCTTCAACACCAGGATGGTCGCTACATTCCCATCCTGTCGCGACTGATGATCCAGCGCGACGACCAAGGCAGGCCGCTGATGGTCTACGGCGCCAACATGGATGTGAGCGAGCAGAAGCGCAACGAGCAGCGTCTTCGGCAATCCGCAGTCATCTTCGAGACCACCCGCGAGGGCATCGTGCTGATGGATGCGGAGCGTCGCATCCTGATGGTGAATCAGGCCTTCACCGAAATCACCGGATACAGTGAAAACGATGTGATCGGCCAGCTGCCGTCGATGCTGCGCTCCAACCGCCACGGCGACGAGTTTTACCAGAAGATATGGTCGACGGTGCAACGCGAAGGCCATTGGCGCGGTGAGGTCTGGCATCGCCGCAAGACCGGCGAAGTCTTTCCGGAACTGCTTGGCGTCAGCGCGGTGACGAACAGCGCCGGCATGGTGACCAATTATGTCGGCGTGGTCGCCGACCTGTCGCAGCTCAAGGCATCGGAAACCCGTCTCGAATTCCTGTCGCAGCATGACACGCTGACCAGCCTGCCCAACCGCGTACTGCTGCTGTCGCACCTGGAACACGGCATGCGGCTGGCGCAGCGCGAAGACGGCATCATGGCCCTGCTGATGCTGGATCTGGACCGTTTCAAAGACATCAACGACAGCTTCAGCCACGATGCCGGCGACGAGCTGCTGCAACAGGTCGCCAAGTGCCTTGCTTCAAGAATGCGCGACATGGATACCGTGGCAAGGCTGGGCGGCGATGAGTTCGGCATCGTGCTGCCGAAGCTGGCGCATGCCGAGGATGCGGCGATCGTGGCCAACGGCATCTTGGGTGCGCTGAACCAGCCGTGGACACTTGCCGACGGCACCGAGGTGCGTGTCGGCATCAGCATCGGCATCAGCATTTTTCCCGATCACGGCACCAGCACGCAGGAACTGCTGCAGCATGCCGATGCCGCGCTGTACCAGGCCAAGCAGGAGGGACGCGGCCGCTTCCGCTATTTCTCGCAAGGCATGACGCAGGCGGCGCGCGAACGCATCCGGCTCGAGGCCCGGCTGCACCGGGCGATCGAACAGAATGAACTGCGCGTCTATTATCAGCCGGTGGTCGATGTGGCCGCCGGCAGCATCCTCGGCGCCGAGGCGCTGGTGCGCTGGCAGCATCCCGAGGAGGGATTGATACCGCCCGCGCGCTTCATTCCGGTCGCCGAAAGCACCGGGCTGATCGATGCCATTGGTGAATGGGTACTGCGGGAAACCTGCCGCCAGGGCCGGCAGTGGATGGATGCGGGACTGCCGCCGCTGACGCTGGCGGTCAACATGTCGCCGCGCCAGTTCCGCCACCGCGACATCAGCGCCACGGTCGCGGAAGTCACGGCGCAGACCGGCTTTCCGGCAACGCGGCTGGAACTGGAGCTGACCGAGAGCGCACTGATGGAGCCGGATGCCGCGGAACTGCTACAGCGCCTGCGTGCCACCGGCGTGCGGCTGGCGATCGACGATTTCGGCACCGGTTATTCGTCGCTGGCCTACCTGCAGCGCTTCCCGCTGGACGTGCTGAAGATCGACAAGGGCTTCATCGATGCGATCCCGCACGGCCCCGACCGCGGCGCCATCGCCACCTCCATCGTCGGCATGGGCCACTCGCTCGGATTCCAGGTGCTGGCCGAGGGCGTGGAAAAGCCGGAGCAGCTGGCATTCCTGCATGCGCTCGGCTGCGACATGTACCAGGGCTATCTGAAAAGCCCGCCGCTGCCGCCCGAGGCATTCGAGCGGCTGCTGTCACCGGAACGGCCGCGATCACAAAAATAAGAAGCGGCGCCCGCAGCGGCGCTTCCTTCACCCGCAGTGCGATGGCAACTCAGGGCTTCATCACGATCTTGATGCACTCGTCCTGCTTGTTGCAGAAGATGTCGTAGCCGTGCGGCGCATCGTCGAGCGCCATGCGGTGGGTGATGATCACGGCCGGATCGATCTCGCCCTTCTGGATGCGTTCCAGCAGCGGACGCATGTAGCGCTGCACATGCGTCTGGCCGGTGCGGATCGTCAGCGAGCGGTTCATGATGGAACCGAACGGGATCTTGTCGAGAAAGCCGCCATAGACGCCTGGAATCGACACCACGCCGCCATTGCGGCAAGCCATCAGGGCCTGGCGCAGGGCCACCGGCCGGTCGGTCTCGAGACTCATCGCCTGCTTGACGCGGTCATAGGCACCCATCATGCCCATGCCGTGCGCCTCCATGCCGACCGCGTCGATGCAGGCATCGGGGCCGCGTCCGCCGGTCATTTCCTTGAGCGCCGAGGCGATGTCGACTTCCTCGTAGTCGAGCGTGATCGCCTTGGAAATCTCGCGCGCCATGCGCAGGCGTTCCGGGAAACGGTCGATTCCGATCACGCGCTCGGCGCCGAGCAGATAGGCGCTCTGGATCGCGAACTGGCCGACCGGGCCGCAGCCCCAGACGGCCACCACCGAACCTGGCTTGATGTCGCAGGCCTCGGCCGCCATGTAACCGGTCGGCAGGATGTCGGACAGGAACAGCACCTGCTCGTCGGTCAGGCCGTCGGGCACCTTGATCGGGCCGACATCGGCGAAGGGCACGCGTACGTATTCGGCCTGGCCGCCGGCATAGCCGCCGGTGAGGTGGGAATAGCCGAAGATGCCGGCCGGCGAATGGCCCCACATCTTTTCCGCCATCGCCGCGTTGGGATTGGAGTTCTCGCACACCGAATACAGCTTCTCGTCGCAGAAAAAGCAGTTGCCGCAGGCGATCGGGAACGGCACCACCACCCGGTCGCCGATTTTCAGGTTCTTCACTTCGCTGCCGAGCTCGACGATCTCGCCCATGAATTCATGGCCGATGATGTCGCCCTTCTCCATGGTGGGCACGAAGCCGTTGTACAAGTGGAGGTCGGAACCGCAGATCGCGGTCGATGTGACTTTCACGATGGCGTCGCGCGGGTTGATGATCTC
The DNA here is from genome assembly GCF_008929045.1 of Noviherbaspirillum aerium. Classification (GTDB taxonomy): domain Bacteria; phylum Pseudomonadota; class Gammaproteobacteria; order Burkholderiales; family Burkholderiaceae_D; genus Noviherbaspirillum; species Noviherbaspirillum aerium. Next base: position 425,838 of record NZ_VFAH01000001.1, read on the forward strand.
CGGATCGGGTACGTTATCGACGCGGATGTCGCGTTTTCCATGCCAGACAGCTGCTCTCATCCCGGTGCTCCTTTCCTGAACAGAATGCGGTTCCATGCGCCGCGCTCGCCCGACGGCTGGCCGACGGTGGTCGGAATTTCGCCGGTTTCCATCAGCCACTTGAAGCGGCGCAGGTCTTCATCGATCTGCACCGACGGTTCCTCGCCGAACATGCCGGCGACCAGCGCGCCGGCGATGCCGCCCGGCGGCTTGTAATGCATGACCACGCGGACGATGGTGCCACGTCCGCCCGGCGCGAATTCGAACAGCACGCGGCCGGCATTGTCGACATCGGCGCCCTCCACCGACTGCCAGGCCAGCTCGCGGCCGGGTTCGTCCACGGTGATGTCGGCATCCCACTCCACGCTGCTGCCGGCCGGCCCCGTGGCTTTCCAGTGGATGCGCCTGTCGTCGATGGCATGCACCGATTCCAGATGCCGCATGAAGCGCGGGAAGGCTTCGAAGTTGCGCCAGAAGCGGTAGCACTCGTCCGCCGTCTTGTTGACCGTGATGGATTTCTCCACGTTGACGAACCCGCTCGCATCCGGCCCCTGGCCGAGGCGCTTGCGCTGCTGGTTGTCCATGCCGGAAATCAGGTCGAGCGCGGCGATGCCGGCCACGGCCGCACTCGCCAGCGCAATGCGGCGCCGGTCGTTGCCGCGGTCGCGCGCTGCGGCGGCCAGCAGCATCAGGTCCATCGCATCGCCGGCCAGGCGGCTCCACATCCAGTTGGCCGGTCTGCGCTGGCTGAGGATGCCGATGCCGGCGCTCAGTTCGCGCGCGCCGAGCGCACGCATGAGCTTCGGACTGTCGGCCACGCCGATGGCGCGCGAGACTTTCTCCGGCGCCAGCAGCTGGGCCAGGCCCAGGCCGATGCTGAACCAGCCGAGCGCCTTGGCCATCGTCTCGGCGCGTGCCGCGTTCGGCGCGGCATAGTGCCCGTCATAAGACGATCCGGCCTGGAAAGCGTCGGGATCGCTGTGGAGAAAGTCATTGGCGGATGGCAAATGCCGTCCTGCCTGATAGGGTGCCGCACCCGAGGTCGCCGGGCCTGCTGCCTGATGTTGCATGGTTCTTCCCTCCGTTGCGCAAGTCCGGCTCGGACACCGTCGGCGGCGCGAGAAGGACATGAGGACATGAATGAGAGGAGCCGGCGCGCGGTGGAGATGGTGGAAACGGGAAAAACGGCGCGCGGGCTCCGCAGCATCGATCGGCCGCCGGGTATCGGCGCCCCTTGTTATCGATGAAACAAGTTCTGAATGATCGTTTAGTCAAGCATCGACTTGGGGAGTTCCCGCCGTGCCGGAAAGGGGAGCGGTAGCTGAAGCACGGGAAAGAAAGGCAGCGGCGTTGCCATTGTGCCAGGCAAGGAAGGCCGCCTGGCCCAATGGCTTGAGGAAGGACAGCGAAAACACAGAAGACGCGGAAGACGCGGAAGATGCCAAAGACACCGCGGACATCGATCCGCCCGCTGGCGACCGCGGGTTCAGCCGGCGGCGCTCAGGAGATGAACCGGTTCAGGAATTGCCCTCGCCCTTGCCGCGTTCCTGGGTGGACATCTGCTCGAAGGTTTCCCAATCGAGTTCGGTGACTTCGGGCTTGGGAATGTGGCGGTAGTTTTCGAGGCCTTCGTTGATGTATTCATCCGAAGTCTCGTCGGCCTTGCCTGCTTCCACGGCGGCTTCGCTCGCCGGCTTGACGCCGGACTGGACCGACACCGCCTGCCCGGCCTGGCCGGCTTCCCTGATCGGGAAGCGCCAGTAGATCTTTTCCAGCTGCAGGCCGCAGCTCTTGCGCACGTGGTCGCGCAGCGTCATTTCGATGATGTGCGACAGGCGGAAGCGCTTCATCGGCTCCGATTCGACCACCGCGGTGAAGGCCTTGGCGCCGGCAAGACGGGTCGAGTCGCAGGAAACCTGGACGCCGCTGCGGCGGAAGTAATCGATGATGGTGGCGTTGATGGCGGCGATGTCGCGCGCCGCCTGCCTCGCCTTCGCCCTGGCCGATGCCGCAAACGCAAGGATGCCGATGACGAGTGCGGCCAGCAGCACGATAAGCGTCAGGGTAACGGCGTCAGCTTGGAATGGCATTCTTGTTCGACCTTAGTGGGGATGGCGACGGGAAGCAACAAAATATCTGGACACGATCATATCACCGGAAAACACGGATGGAATTGAATCGATGCAAATCATGGGGCGGGAGTGTTGCCCCCGCCATCGCCCCCGCCGCCGCGTAGGACAAACCCCGACGGCGGCAAGGAAATCGGACGGACAGGATCAGGAGGATTTCGCCAGCAGCGTGAAGTGTTCCACGACCGGCATCGAAGCGAAATAGGGGCCGACGATGCCGCGCCATTCCTGGAAGGCGGGCGACTGGCGAAAGTCCACGGTATGGTTTTCAAGCGTCTCCCAGAAGATCATCAGCACATAGCGTTCCGGCGATTCCATGCCCTTGTTGACTTTGTAACCCTGGAAGCCCTTGGCTTTGGAAATCACCTGGTCGAGGCCGCGCTGGATGGCGGCGTCGAATTCGGCTTGCTTGCCTGGCTGGATGCGGATGTCGGCGAGTTCGAGAATCATGGCGTGTAGGTCCTGTCGTGGAAAAATGCAAAGCGGAATTATTGCATCTTCCCCGCGGTTCGCGCAGGCGCCGTTCCGGGTGTATTGGTTGTGTTGGTTTTGCTGCGGCGTGCCGTCCTGGGCCGGGGCTTGGCCTTGGGTCCGGTTTTGGATGCGGCGCGGGTTTTCGGTCTTGGTTGCGGTGCGCCGGACGCCTCCGCCGAGGCGGACAGCCGCTGCTGCAGCAGCGCCACCACCGCCGCTTCTTCCGGGCCGAGCGCATGGAGATCTTCCCGCAGTTCCTGCTGCGCCCGCTGCCGCAGCGCCTGCAGCATGGTGCCGTCGAGATAGGACTCGATCACTGCCGGATGCACATAGCACTTGCGGCAGATGCTCGGCGTATTGCCGAGCTTTTCGGCGACCGATTCGATGGCGCGCACCACGTTCTTCTTCGCCTGGGCGTCGGAGTCGAATTTTTCATACTCCTGCAGCGCCAGCGCGGCCAGCACGGTGCCGGACCAGGTGCGGAAATCCTTGGCGGTGTAATCCTCGCCGGTAATGGCGCGCAGATAGTCGTTGACATCGGCCGAACCGATGCTGCGCTGCTGGCCGTCATCATCGATGTACTGGAACAGCTCCTGTCCGGGCAGATCGCGGGTGCGGCGAATGATGCGCGACAGGCGCGCATCGCCGACCTTGATCGCATGCTGCACGCCGCTCTTGCCGCGAAAGCGGAATTCGACTTCGCTGCCGTCGATGCGCACATGGCGGTCGCGCAGCGTGGTCAGCCCGAACGACTTGTTTTGCCTGGCATATTGCTCATTGCCTATCCTCATCATGGTCGCTTCCAGCAGATAGACGATGGTGGCAAGCATCTTTTCGCGCGGCAGGCCGGGCAGTTTCAGATCCTTGTCGACCTGCGCCCGGATCGCCGGCAGCGCCTGACCGAAGCTGATCATGCGGCCGTACTTGGCTTCGTCGCGCACATTGCGCCAGCGGGGGTGATAACGGTATTGCTTGCGCTTCCTGGCATCGCGCCCGGTTGCCTGCAGATGGCCGTTTTCCCAGGGGCAGATCCAGACATCGGTCCAGGCCGGCGGAATGACGAGCGAACGGATGCGGGCGAGCGTGGCTTCGTCCCGTATCAGCTTGCCTTCGGTATCCAGGTAACGGAAACCGTCGCGGTAAGCCTGGCGCGTGAAGCCGGGAACATTGTCGCTGACATAGCGCAGGCCGATCTGGCGTGCGACCTGGGGCGGATCCTGAAGGGGCGGGGTGGCGGTAGTCATGGCGCCCTGTTTGACAGTCGACCCGGCACCCGGGTTGCCGGCGCGCAGCCGCCGCAACCGCCCTATCGGATGCGGTTGTGAGCGACGTCAATTGGTGCAGAGCCGCATGACGGCCTAGAACGACGAGCCCTTCTGCTGCAGAAACTCCCGCTCTTCCGGCGTCGAGGGCCGACCCAGGATCTGGTTGCGGTGAGGGAAGCGGCCGAAGCGGCGAATCACTTCACGATGGCGCACCGCGAAGTCGTAAAAACCTTGAAAGGTCTGTTGATGGGCGGGAGGCACGCCGTCGAGCAGTTCGGCGAACAGCGCCACCGCCTGTTCCTGATCCGCAATGGATTCGGAGTGCTCCAGCGGCAAGTAGAAAAATACCCGCTCGATCGGCCTCAGGACAGCCTGCGCGCCCTCGCGCAAACCCTCCTTGCACCATGCCCGCGCCAAGGCATCATAGGCAAACGATTGCGGCGTGCCGCGATGGATGTTGCGCGGAAACTGATCGGTGAGGAGGATCAGCGCCAGGCGACCGGCCGCGGTGTCGGCCCAGCCGTCGAGTTCGCGCGCCGCGGCCCGGTCCAGCAAGCTTCCGAAGCGCTCGCGCATGGCGGCGTCGAGCGCTTCGTTCTTCGACCACCAGAGCTTGGCCTGACGGTCCGCCGCCAGCTTGTCATCGGCATCGACGCCAAACCAGAATTCGATGATGGAGGCCGGATTTTCCATTTCACTCCTTTTTGCTTGTCTGCGGCAGCTGCCGGCAGCCCCTGTTCAGGCGTCCAGCGATGCCGACGCCGACGCAGAAGCCGACGCAGAAGCCGATGCCGGCTCCGGGCGGACGGCCGGGGTCTTGACCGGAAAGGACATGACCAGCACGGTGCCCTGCCCCGGGTGGCTTTGGATCTCGAGTTCGCCGCCGAGAATCGCGACGCGCTCCTGCATGCCGATGAGGCCGAAATGATGCGCCTTGCGGCGGTCGCCGGGATACATGCCGACGCCGTTGTCGCGGATCGTCATTTCCAGCCGGCTGCGGTCGATATGCAGTTCCACCTGTACCTGCGATGCGCGCGCATGCCGGCCGATGTTGCTGAGCGATTCCTGCAGGATGCGGAACACCGCGGTGGCCTGCGCATCGGGCAGTCCCTCGCCGCAGCCTTCCATCACCAGCTCGCAGCGGATCGCATTGCGCGACTCGAACTGGCGCACCTGCCACTCGATCGCTTCCTGCAGCCCCAGGTCCAGTACCGATGGCCGCAGATTGTTCATGATGCTGCGGATGGATTTCATGGTGGTATCGAGCTGGTCCAGCGCCATGGTGACCCGCTCCTTGAACTTTTGGTGACGCGCGCCGATGCGCTGGTGCAGGCTGACCACATCCAGGCGGAGCGCCAGCAGGTTCTGGCCGAGATCGTCATGGATTTCGCGGGCAATGCGCTTGCGCTCATCCTCGCGGATACGTTCCTGGTAGGCCGCCAGTTCGCGCAGCACCGACTGCGAATGCTGCAGCGCCTCTTCCACCTTCTTGCGCTCCACGATTTCAAGTTCAAGCTGCCTGACCGCCGTCTGCAGCTCCGGATGCGTCGGCTGCTTGGCCGCCTTGGCGATCACGATGGCAAGCATGACGGCGGTCAGCAGCGCCAGCGCCGCGACCAGCAGGTCCAGCACGGCATTGATCCGGGCGTCGGGATGCGACATGGTCCAGAGGGAGACGAACTGCGCGCTGCCGGAAATGAAGAAAAACAGCGCGAGCATCAGGTAAATGCCCTTGAAGCGCATCGGCTTGCGCTTGATGAGATAGATGAACGTACAGGAAATGATATAGAAGGCCAAACCCGTGCCCACCCCGGACAGCACATGGGCATTCATCCAGTACGCATTTGCCTGTCCGCACGCGGCCTGCAAGCACTCATTGCTAATGGGAAATAATTCGGCAACTGCAGTCTCCATGTCCCCTCCCTCGTTCTTGCCATGCTGTCGTCAGTGGCGGTACAAGTGTTTTTAGCAACTACATAATGCCTTAGAAATACTTAAAAAAAACATCCCTCCAGCCTTGCCTGCAAAAAATTTTCACGCTTTATTTCCAAGCGTAAATATTCCCGCGTTTCAGCCCGGGCCTCAGCGTTCCGGGCTGCCGTGCCGGTGCTTCAGCCAAGGCGCGCGGGAAGCACATCCCTGAGCATGGCATCGGCATCGCGAATCATCTTTGCGGTGGTGTCCCAGCCGACGCAGCCATCGGTTACCGAGCAGCCATACTGCAATTGCGACAGGTTGGCGGGAATGGCTTGCTTGCCGCCGACGATGTTGGACTCGATCATGACGCCGACCAGGGACTTGCTGCCCAGCCGCACCTGATGGACGACATCGGCCATGACCAGCGGCTGCAGGTCGGGATTCTTGAAACTGTTCGCATGCGAGCAGTCGATCACGATGTTGGCCGGCAGCTTGGCCTTGGCCAGCGCCTGTTCGGCCATCGCCACCGATACCGTGTCGTAGTTCGGGCGACCGTCGCCGCCGCGCAGCACCACATGGCCGTAACGGTTGCCGCTGGTGCGCACGATCGATACCTTGCCCTGGCCGTTGATTCCCAGGAAGGAATGCGGATGCGATGCCGACAGGATGGCATTGATGGCGATGCCGATGTCGCCGTCGGTGCCGTTCTTGAAACCGACCGGGGTCGACAGGCCGGAGGACATTTCGCGGTGCGTCTGCGATTCGGTGGTGCGCGCGCCGATCGCGGTCCAGGTGATCAGGTCGCCGAGGAATTGCGGCGAGATCGGGTCGAGCGCCTCGGTCGCGGTAGGCAGGCCCAGTTCGCAGACGTCGAGCAGGAACTTGCGGGCATTGGCCATGCCGCGCTCGATGTGAAAGGAATCATCCATGTCGGGGTCGTTGATGTAACCCTTCCAGCCGGTGGTGGTGCGCGGCTTTTCGAAATACACCCGCATCACCAGCAGCAGCGTGTCCTGCACTTCTTCCTGCAATTGCTTGAGGCGGCGCGCATAGTCGAGTCCGGCGACCGGATCATGGATGGAGCAGGGACCGACCACGGCGAACATGCGAGGATCCTTGCGATCGAGAATGTTGCGCAGCGCTTCGCGCCCCTTGAGTACCGCCGCCCCGGCACGCTCGGTCAGCGGCAGGCTGGCGTGCAGATCCTCCGGCGTGGGCATGGAATCGAACTGGGCGATATTGACGTTTTCTACATGGAAGCTGGTCATGGCGGGCGGTCGGCTGTGCGTTGGCGGAAAAAGGCGATAGTGTAACGTGCGCCGCTTCCGGCTTCGCATTCAAAAAAGCGAACGGCCGGCGAGGTCTTCGCCGGCCGTTCCGATGCGCGGCCCTAATCGAGCGTGACCGCCCGGTAGTTGTTCACCTGCCCGCTCGAGACCAGCGCTCCCTGGTTGCCCCAGCTGTTGCGGATGTAGGACACCACCGCGGCGATTTCCTCGTCGCTCAGGAGCGCGCTGAACGGCGGCATGCCGTAGGGCTGCGGATTGCCCTGGGTGCTGGGCGGATAGCCGCCATGCAGCACGGCGCGGATCGGGTTGACCGGCGAAGCCAGGGTCAGCGCCCGGTTGCCGGCGAGCGCCGGATAGGCGGGCGGCTCGCCTTCGCCCGATGCCTTGTGGCATGAGACGCAATGCTTCTCATAGAGGGCGGCGCCGATACCCAGGAATTTTTCGGTTTCCGGCGTGGAACGCGGCGGCGCACTGGCTTCGGCCTGCCCGTTTTGGGGCAGCGATTTCAGGTAGACCGCCATTGCCCGCACGTCCTTTTCCTCCAGATACTGCAGGCTGCCCTGCACCACCTCGGCCATCGGCCCGGACGCCGCGCCGCGCGCCGAGACGCCGGTCTTGAGCAGGTCGACGATATGCTGCACCTCCCAGTTGCCCAGGCCGGCCCCGCTGTCGCCGGAAAGCGATGCCGCATACCAGTTGAGCATCGGGATCATGGCGCCGCTCAGGTTCTCGCCACCGGTGGTGGCGCCGAGGAAATTGCGCGGCGCATGGCAGGCGCTGCAGTGGCCGAGCCCCTGCACCAGGTAGGCGCCGCGGTTCCATTCGGCGCTCTGCTTCGGCTCGTCTGCATGCACGCCCGGCCGGAAATACAGCGCGCGCCATCCGACCAGCAGCACACGATGGTTGAACGGGAAACGCAGCTCCGGCTCGCGGTTTTCCTGGCGCACCGGCGCGACCGTGCGGAAATAGGCATACATCGCATCCGAATCGGCGCGGCTCACGCGGGTGTAGTTCGGATAGGGAAAGGCGGGATAGAGCAGCTTGCCATCCTTGGACTTGCCGTTATGCAGCGCGCGCCAGAAGTCGTCGGCAGTCCAGCTGCCGATCCCGGTGTCGCGGTCCGACGTGATGTTGGGCGAAGGAATGGCGCCGAACGGCGTCTGGATCGCCCGTCCGCCGGCGTATTCCGCGCCGCCGCGCGCGGTGTGGCAGCCCATGCAGTTGCCGGCCCGGGCCAGGTAGGCGCCGCGCGCAACGAGATCGGCCGTGCTGGCGGGCGTGTTGGCGGTGGCGTCTGCGGTGTCTTCGCGCAGCCCCAGCCAGGCGGTCACGCCGAGCGCGGCCACCAGGAGCAGCAGCGCGCCGAGGAAGAATCGTTTCATGGTCATCCTTCCTTATTTCGTTTCGGGAACGCTGCCGCAGGCGACCGGCAGCCTTGCCGGCAGTGCCGACACCGGCCTGGCGTCGGCCGGCACGCTGCGGCTGGAAAGCCAGGACGACACCGCCGCCACGTCCTCGGGCGTGAGCTGGCGCGTGATCTGCGCCATGCAGTCCGGCTCGGCGGCGCGGCGCGTGCCTTCGCGCCAGGCGCCGAACTGGGAGTTGATGTAATCGCGCGGCAGGCCGAGCAGGCCGGGAATCGCCGGCGTCACGCCGGTCAGGGCCTCGCCGTGGCAGGCGGCGCAGGCCGGAATCTTTCTCGACGGATCGCCGTTCTGCACCAGCTGCCGGCCGCGCTCCAGCGCCGCCGGCGAAGCCTCCACCGTTTGCGGCGGCGGATACGGCAGGTGCTGGGAAGCGAAGAAGCCGGCCATCTCCTTGAGGTAGTCGTCCGACAGGTGCTGCACCATGTAGACCATCAGCGGATACTGCTGCCGGCGGCCGTCGCGGAAATTGCGCAGCTGGTTGTAGAGGTAGCCTTCGGGCTTGCCGGCGATGCGCGGATAGTAGCCGTCGGCCGCGGCCCGGCCTTCCTTGCCGTGGCAGGCCATGCAGGGCGCGACCCGCTTGGCCATGGCATCGGCGCCCTGCTGGGCATGGGCGGCCGGTGCCAGCAGGGAAAGTGCAAGGACTGCCGCCGGCAGGCTTGCACGGCGCAGACAATTAACAGGGGAATGAGGGAACATCGCAATGCGCGGGATGCGTCAAGTAAGGAATGCCGGAATTTTAAGGGATTGGCAAGAATGCACGCGGCGTCTGCGCAAGCTGCCTGCAGGTCGTCCGCATGCGGGGCCATTTCTGGCAATTCCGCCATCGCTTATGCATCCGGCCTCGCGTAAAATCGCCGGCTTGTTTCTTCCCTCATTCTTCACTTTCCCTCTGCGCCGGCCATGTCCATGTACCAGGAACCCATCGTGATGCTCGACTTCGAAACCACCGGCCTGACGCCGGCGGCGGGCGCCCGCATTACCGAAGTGGCCGCGCTCAGGATCGAGGGCGACCGCATCGTCGACCGCTTCGTGTCCCTGGTGAATTGCCATGTGCGCATTCCGCCGTTCATCACCAGCCTGACCGGCATCACGCAGCAGATGGTCGACCGCGCGCCCTGCGTCTCGACAGTGGTGCCGGAACTGCTGCGCTTCATCGGCGAGCAGCCGCTGTCGGCGCACAACGCCAGCTTCGACGAAAAATTCCTGATTGCCGAAAGCCGCGATCTCGGCCTCATGCCGCGCCATCGCCATCTGCTGTGTTCGCTGAAACTGTCGCGCCGCGTGTTTCCCGGCTTGCCGAGCTACAAGCTGGGCATGCTGTCGTCCTCGCTGGGCATCCGTTTCAACGGCAGCGCCCACCGCGCCGAAGCCGATGCCGAAGTCAGCGCCCAGCTGCTGCTGCAGATCGGCACGCACCTGAAGACCCATTACCGCGTGCCCCGGGTCGATGCGGCACTGCTGTCGCGCGTGGCCGGACTGAGCGCGGCGAAAGTGCCGGCCTTTCTAAAGTCTCAGGCCACGCACTGATCTGAACGCCTGCTCCGGGACGGTGTCGATTCAACATGGAATCGATGCGATCGATGACGTCGGTTGAAGACGGAGTGAGGCGATGAATACCGCAAAACCATGCCTGCTGGCATTGCTGATGACGGTCATGGCCGGAACGGCGATGGCCGATGATGCTGCCAGGCCGACCGCTACCTGGGCCGCCCGGCTGGATCCGCAGCAGCAACATCAACAGCAGCAACATCAACAGCGCGATGGCGCCGAACAGGAAGCCCCGAGGAATGTGATGCCGCGCCGCGCGGTGCCGGCCACTGTCGCAAGAATGCCGGCGCCCCCGGCGCCTGCCGCCAATCCTGCCGCACCGGTGATTCCCGCGCAGCGCCCGGTCGGTCCGCCGGCGCCCGCGCCGGTGACCGGCTGCGATGCCGGCGGCTGCTGGAGCGGCGGCGTCCGCTACCAGGGCAGCGGCGGCACTTACACCGACCGCGCCGGCAAGGTTTGCCAGAACAACGGCGGCTTCATGCAGTGCTTCTGAAGCTGGCGTTCAGGCTCAGAGCGGATACAGTCCGTGCGTGCGCCCGAACAGGCGCACCAGTCCCAGCAATCCGCCGATGGCCGGCGTCGGCACGCCGACCAGCCTGCCGATTTCATGCACGGCGCCAACCAGCGCATCGATTTCCAGCGCCTTGCCGGATTCGGCATCCTGCAGCATCGAGGTCTTGAACGCGCCCAGCTTGCGCGTGACTTCGATACGGTCGGCGCCGCTCTGGGTGATCGGGCAGCCGATGCGTGCCCCGATGGCGGCGGCTTCCTGCATCGCGGCCAGGCAGAATTCCCGCACCAGCGGATCATCGAGCACCTTGTCGGCGGTGGCGCCGGTGATGGCCGAGACCGGGTTCATCGTCATGTTGCCCCACAGCTTGTACCAGATGTCGGTGCGGATATCGGCGCTGGCTTCGGCCTCGAAGCCAGCCTGCGCCAGCAGCGCCGCCAGCCGCTCGACGCGGGCCGACACGCCGCCCGCCGGCTCGCCGATGATGAGCCGGTTGCCGAAGCCGAGCCGCACCAGGCCCGGCTCCGGGCAGGCGCTCGACAGATGCACCACGCAGCCGATCACCTGCCGCGCCGGCATGGCCTTAAGCAGCGTGCCGTCCGGATCGAGCGAGGCCAGCCGCGTGCCGGCATGGGGCACATCGCCGGCGGCGAAGAACCACCAAGGCACGCCGTTCATCGCGGTGAGAATCAGGGTGTCCGGACCGATCAGCGGCTTGATGCGTGATGCCACGTCGGCCAGGCCGGTTGCCTTGACGGCGATCACCACCAGATCCTGCACGCCGGCGGCGGCCGGGTCCTGCTCCGCCCGCAGCGCCACTTGCTCCAGGCCCTTCGCCGTCTGTACCCGCACGCCATGCCGGCGCAGCGCTTCCAGCGTGTCCCCGCGCGCGATGGCGGTGACTTCGCATCCCGCCGCCGCCAGGCGCGCACCGATCAATCCGCCAATGGCGCCGAAACCAACAACCGCAACTTTCATAAGCCCTCCGCATGAATCCGACGAGTGTAGAGCAGATTCAGCCTGCGGGCTGCGGACCGAAACGTTCCAGCATGAAGTCGATGAAACTGGTGAGCTTGGGCGTCGGCCGGCGGTCGCGCGGATACAGCAAATGCATCTGGCGCGGTTCAGGCAGATAAGCCTGCAGCACCGGCTGCAGGCGGCCGGCGGCGATATCGTCACCGAGCAGCATTTCCGCCTGCATCACGATGCCGTAGCCGCGCAGGGCCGCCATGCGCAGCGCCTGCCCGTTGTTGGAGCGGAAACGGCTGGCCGGCACATCGGTTTGCCCGCTCCCGCCATCATCATTGCCATCGCCGCGCGCCAGTTTCCAGCGCAGGTGCCGGCTCCAGTGCAGGTAATCCAGGCACTGGTGCCGCGCCAGGTCGGCGGGTGTTTGCGGCACGCCGGCGCGGGCCAGGTAGTCGGGCGAGGCGCAGATCTGCATCCGGTAGGACATCAGCCGCCGCGCCACTAGGCCCGAGTCATCCAGGTTGCCGATGCGGATGGAGACATCAATGCCCTCTTCCACCATGTCCACCACGCGGTCGTTGAGCACGAGTTCGACGCTGACCTGCGCATGCAGGGCCAGGTAATCGGCGACGGCGGGCGCCAGCAGCTGCGTGCCGAAAGTCACCGGCGCGCTGACCTTGAGCAGGCCGCGCGGCGCGGCATGCATCGCTTCCGCCCCGCTTTCGGCGGCGGCGATGTCGGCCAGGATCTGCCGGCATCGCTCGCCGTACTGGCGCCCGATCTCGGTCAGGCTCTGACGGCGGGTGGTGCGTGTCAGCAGCCGGGCGCCAAGCCGTTCCTCAAGCTGGCGGATGTGCTTGCCGACCATGACGGGTGACTGGCCGAAACGCTCCGCCGCCGCGGTAAAGCTGCCGGAATCGATGACCGCGACAAACACTTCCATGCTGCGCAGCTTGTCCATGGATTGCAAACCGTTGGTTAGTAATGTTGTTCATGCTAACCCATTTATTCCTTTGATGACGAAATTGATAATGCCTGCACTGACCGCCGCATGGCGAACGTTGACATCATCGGGATTACCCGGATGGCGGTCGGCGGCAGTGCCTTTCAATCCACCAACCATCAGGAGAAGAACATGAAGATCATCGTCATCGGTGCCACCGGCACCATCGGCCGCGCGGTATCGGAACAACTCGCCGCCAGCCATGAAGTCATCCGGGTCGGCCACAGCGGCGGCCAGTACCAGGTGGATATCGCCGATCCCGCCAGCGTCGAAGCCCTGTTCGGCAAGATCGGGCCGGTCGATGCGGTGGTGGTCACCGCGGGCAACCTGCATTTCGCCCCGCTGGCCGAGTTCGATGCGGAAAAGATGAATGTCGGTCTCCAGCACAAGCTGATGGGCCAGGTGAACGTGGCACTGGCGGCGCAGCGCCATCTCAATGACGGCGGATCGATCACGCTGACCAGCGGCATCGTCAGCGCCGAACCGATCCGCTACGGCGTCAATGCCACGGTGGTCAATTCGGCGGTGGACGGCTTTGTACAGGCGGCGGCGATCGAATTGCCGCGCGGCCTGCGCATCAATTCGGTCAGTCCCTCGGTGCTGGTGGAATCGATGGACAACTACGGTCCCTATTTCCAGGGCTTTGAACCCGTGCCGGCCAGCCGCGTGACGCAGGCCTATGTCCGCAGCGTGGCCGGACTGCAGACCGGCAAGGTCTACCAGGTGTGGTGAGAACGGCAACACATTCACGCTTTGCGTCTTTTAATGGCCCCCGTTGGTGAAAATCATGCCCGATTGCCGATGCTATTTCCATATGGAAAAGGTACGATACCGGGTTTGGTGATTTCCAGAACAAAAAGCTTCCCGCCGCGCCTGATGGAGCGGCTGCCGGCGCGGCGGGAAAGCATGGAGACTTCAGGAGGCGTTATTCTTTCCGCACCCATCATCGATGCGCTGCCATCATGCGATGCATCGGAGCTTGAGCACCGGCTCCTGGAGTATCAGGCGATCCTCGATAACGCCTCGCTCGGCATCACCTTCACGCGGCGCCGCACCTTCCTTCATTGCAACCAGCGCTTTTCCGAGATGTTCGGCTGGGAGAGCAATGAACTGGTCGGCCAGCCGGCCAACCTGACCTATCCTTCGCCGGCGGCCTATGACCGCTGGCTGCGCATGGCCGCCCCCGTGCTGCGCGCCGGCCGCCGCCTCGATACCGAGGTGCAGATGGCCAGGCGCGACGGCTCCATCTTCTGGTGTCGCATGCTGGGCCGGCTGATCGATCCGGCCGATGCGAGCAAGGGAGCGATCTTCATCACCGAAGACATCACCGAACGCAAGGAAGCCGCGGAAGCGCAGCGGCGGCTGCTGCTGGAATACCAGGCCATGCTGGACAACGCCTCCCTGGGCGTGACCTTCAGCCGCAAGCGCCGCTTCCTGCACTGCAACCGGCGCTTCTCGGAAATGTTCGGCTGGACCTGCGAGGAACTGATCGACCAGCCCACCCATATTCTCTATCCTTCGCCCGAGGCCTATGAGGAATTGACGCTGCTGGCGCGACCCATCCTGACCAGCGGCCAGCGCCTGGACCTGGAAGTCCGGATGAAGCGGCGCGACGGCATGCTGTTCTGGTGCCGGGTGCTGGCCAAGTCGATCGATCCGTCCGACCCGGGCAAGGGCACGATCTACCTGACGGAAGACATCACCGAACGCCGCAGCGCGCAGGAAGCGATCAAGCGGGCGCACGACGAGCTGGAGCTGCGGGTGCAGGAACGCACCGCCGAACTGGCGCGCGCCAATGCGCTGCTGCAGGCCGAGATCCAGGAACGCCAGATGGCCGAAGAGCGCATCCGCTATCTCGCTCATCATGATGCGCTGACCGGCCTGCCCAACCGCCGGCTGCTGCAGGACCGCATGGAGCAGGCGCTGGAAATGGCGCGCCGTCACAGGCACCTGGTGGCGGTGCAATTCATCGACCTCGACTGTTTCAAGCCGATCAACGACCGTCTCGGCCATCATGTCGGCGACCTGCTGCTGCAGGCGGTGGCGACCCGGCTGCGCAGCCTGCTGCGCGGAGTCGATACCGTGGCGCGGGTCGGCGGCGACGAATTCGTGATCGTGCTGCCGGAGATGCATGAGGAAAGCGCGGCGCAAGAAACCGCGCAAAAGGTGCTGGCCGCGCTCTCGCAGCCCTACGACATCGACGGCCATCAGATGCTGGTCACGCCCAGCATCGGCGTCAGCCTGTATCCGCGCGATGCGCAATCCGCGGAACGGCTGCTGAGCGCGGCGGACTGCGCCATGTACCACGCGAAGAGACAGGGGAAGGGAAACTGGCAGCTTTTCCGGGACGGCATGTGCGTACCCGGCTGAAGCTGTAGTTCAGGCTAGGTGTGAGGCTATGGCTGCGGCTGGCGATGGCATCCGCCCCGGCGCATGCAGACGGCGCTTCTCCGGACAGGCGATGAACGCTGAATGGTGAGCGGCGGCCGACGTAGCCGGCCGCCATTGCGGTCAGCGGTCAGGCGCTGCGGCCTGGACTGCGCTTGGCAACATCCTCCGGCGTCGGGATCGCAATCGGATCGCTCGCAGGGAAAGTCAGTTCAACCGCATCGTCGAGCTGTTCTTCCTTTTTTTCCTCCTTGTCGGCGGAATGGACCTTGCGCTCCTTGACATCGCGCGCTGCCGCATCCTGGGCAGAGACATCCTTCGGCGTCACCGACTTGGAATTGTCGCCTTGTGATGAGGCCGGCTGCTTTTTGCCCTCGTCTTCGGCGGAAGTTCTCTTCGGATTCGACATTGCATTTCTCCAGTTAAATAGAAACCATGGACGCCGCGGTAATTCGGCAATGCGGTATTGCGGCAATGCCGCGATACCGCGATACCGCATTGCTCGTCGCCGCGCCCGTATCCATGCGATACCCGGGAGGGTCGAAAGTTTCCTTTTTGTGGCTGGGTCAAACCAGATCGTGATCGGCCAGTTCCTTCTTGACATAGGCATAGAACACCGGCGCGGCGATGACGCCGGGCAAGCCGAACACCGCCTCCATCGCCAGCATCGCCACCAAGAGTTCCCAGGCGCGGGCATTGATGTGCGCGCCGATGATTCTTGCGTTGAGGAAGTATTCCAGCTTGTGCACGATGACGAGAAAGACCAGCGATGCGATCGCCACGCCGAGCGAATGCGAGAGGCTGACGACGACGATGACGGTATTGGAAATCAGGTTGCCGACTACCGGCAGCAGGCCGGCGATGAAGGTGATGGCGATCATGCTCTTGGTCAGCGGCAGATGGATTCCTGCCAGCGGCAGCACCACCACGAGGTAGATGCCGGTGAAGATGGCATTGATGGCGGCAATGCGCACCTGGGCGAACACGATCTGGCGAAACGCCTCCTGCAGGTTGACCACGCGGGTCTCCAGCGCCGCGGCAAGCGGCTTGTCGCTGTCCGGGGTGGTGGCGTCATACAGCGCCGCCAGCGCGCCGATGACCATGCCGATCAGCAGGTGCGCGATGGTGCGGCCGGCCTCCTGGCCGATGGTCTGCGCCTGCGATGCATGGTCGCGCAGCCAGGCGGTGATCATGGCGCGCACGCCCTCCGCGCTGGCCGGCACATAGTCCTTGAGCCAGGGCGGCATTTGCGCGCGCGACTCCTCGATGATGTCGGCCATTCTCTTCATCAGCGTGCTGATGCTGCCCGCATCGCTCTGGAAAAAGCTCACCGCGCCCCAGATGGCGAGCGACAGCAGCAGCACGATCAGCGATCCGAGGATGATCACGGCAATCATGCGGGCGCGCTGATCGCTGATGTTGCGCGCCAGCGGCGGCGCCAGCACATGCACCAGCGAATACACCAGCAGGCCCGAAAACAGCGCCGCCAGCAAGCCCTTGTGCAGGACGATGAAGAGCGCCGCGGCAGCCAGCAGGTAGGAGGCAATGATGGCCGGGTGGGTTTTGTTTTGAAAAGACATAAGCTTGTCCGGGCTGCATGAGGGATGAGGAGGCGCATCGACCCGGAACATGCCTTCCGGAATCAGGCTGCCTGCCATCTTCACCAGCCGGAAACAGGCAACAGGACGCTATCGATGAGCAAGTTCTCTTCCCATTGCACCGGGATCATTGACGTCGAAGACTCGCATTGTAATCGCACCGATGTGGCAGGACTCCGCCGGCGACGGCGAAGCCACCGCATCGCGCATCATGCGCCCGTATCATCCTGCGCTGCCGGGAGCCGGCCTGGTATGCCTGCTAGAGCGGTTTCGTCCTGACCTGACCGGACCGGGCGCGCAGGTCGGCGCGCCGTCGCGGCACCGGCGGTCGCAACCATAAAAATCCAGAGAGGTGTTTGCCGGAGCGGCGGGCTTCCGGCGCCTGCCGCTACTTGTCCAGCTCCACCGCGACGCAGGCCAGCCTGCCGGGCTGCGCCGCCGCATCCGCATCCTCGCGGCTTTCATGCTGGGTGAGCAGGTAGCGGTCGCGGCTCAGCAGATCGGTGTTGGCGTACACGTTCACATACAGCTGATGCTGCTGCGGCACGTTTTCCAGGTAGCGCAGGCCGTTCTCGGACAGGCGCCCGTCCAGCGTGAACACCGTCACCACGTCATCGTCGCCGATATAGCCATGCACCTTGTAGACCGGATGCCGCGCGCGGGTCGTGATGATCTCCACCGTCTGCTTGGTGGTGATCAGGCGCACCGGCTTGCTGAAGTCCAGCGGCGCCGGCATCTGCGTAGGCGGAATCTGGGTCGGCTGCAGTTGGGCGGATGTCCCCTGCGGCGCTTCGGCGGGACGCGGCATGGTTTCGGCTTCGCGCGGCGCGCGTGCGGTATAGCGCGGCGCATCGAAATTTTTTCCGGGGGCGGGAGTGGATGAGGCAACGCTTGCCGTAGCGGCATTCGCTGTGGAAGCCGCAGGTGCAAACGAAGCAGCCGAAGCAGCACTGGCAGAAGCGGTCGGCGCATCATGGGGCGCAGGTCTTTCCGTCATCCGGGGTTCGCGCCGGATGGTGACTTCTTCTTCCTTTGGCCGGCTGGGCATCGGCGGCTTGTCGAAGGTGCGCCGCGGCACATTGAAGGTCATTTCATAGTTGTACAGCTGTTCGTCGGTCATGTCGGGATAAGGTGCCGGATGGCCGCCATCGATGGTGCGATATGTGACTTCCGGTTCGCGTTTCCCAATGAGGGTGCCAAGTATGCCCACGTCGATCTCCTTACAGGTTCCCAGTTTCCGCAAGCGCCGCCGCGGATCATGCCGCAGTCGCAATCGTAGTCGCAGTAGTTGATGTCAAAGGCTTGCCGGATTTCGACCCGACAGGCCACCTCAGGTTCGTTTCTCCAGGACCTTTTGCCTCAGGATATGTATCGATTTGTTGCAGCGCAAGGAACGCAGCGCATTCACGCAAACTGCGGCAACACATATTTCAGGCAATGACGCACATGGCCGGCAGGCCGTCAGTCGTTTTCCGTAGCGAATTTTTCCACGAGGTAATCAATGAAGACCCGTACCTTCGGTGAGAGAAAAGGATTCGGCAGATAGGCCGCATACAGCGTATCGCCGAACTGCCCCTGAAATTCCACCGCGGGCAGCACCCGCCGCAGCCGGCCTTCGTTCAGGTCGGCGGCCACCGAAAACGAAGGCAGCAGCGTGATGCCCTGATCCTGCAGGGCCAGCAGTCTGAGGGACTGCGTGCTGTTGACCACGACCGGACCGCTTACCCGGATGCCGGTCCTGTCGCCTGCGGTATCGATGAAATGCCAGGTGTCCTGCGTTCGCAGCCGACCGTAGATCAGGCACTGGTGCTGCTGCAGATCGGCGGGGGATTGCGGCACGCCATTCCTGGCCAGATAGGCGGGCGAGGCGCACGGCACATAGCGCACCGACGCCAGCGGTCTTGCCATCAGATTGGGCTTGAGATCGTTTGCAATGCGGATGACAAGATCGATGCCGTTCTCCGCCACATCGACGTACTGATTACTCAGGTCGAGTGAAATTCGCACCTCAGGATAGCGACGCTGGAATTCGGGAATGAGCGGGATGATGTGATCATTTCCGAAGGCCACCGGCGCAGCCACATGCAGCAGTCCGACGGGTTCATTCTTGAAGCCGCTCACCAGACTGTCGATGGCCTTCGACTCCATCATGATGTTGTAGGCGTGATCAAAGATGGCGCGGCCGACTTCGGTCGGACTCACCCCGTGGGTCGTCCTGTTCAGCAGCCGTGCACCGACATTCTTTTCCAGGCGTTTGATTTGCTTGCTGATTGCAGAACCCGGAATGCCGAGAGTCTCGCCAACCGCGGTGAAGGATCGCAGTTCGACGACGCGAACAAAGACCATCAGATCGTCGAGGGAGTTGGTCACGATGTTCGAAATAGGAAGGACTGTAATTCCGTAATGGTGGTTACCAGCGGGGCGGGACGATATTAGCATGGGCTCCGTCGAATGCCGAAGCGGCAGGCGACATCGCCCACGCGAGTGGTCTTTCCAATGTCTTCATGGAGAACATCATGAAACAGCGCAAGAAAAACGCACAGTACCTCGGCACCCTGCTGGGTTGATCGAGCTCTTCCGGGGAAGGCGGTACGCCGTCCTTCCCCGGAAGGCGACAGGATTTCCCACCAACTCTTCCCGTCAAGACCATGAGCGAAATCAAGTTGAACCCAGGCCGCCTGCGGCAATTCGGCGACACGAAGGACCTGCATTTCCGGGTGGTGACCTCGGCCTCCATCGCCTCGCATATCGACATTTGCGGAGAAGATGGCTATGCATCGCGTGAAGTCAACATCATCGGCAGCATGGAGGACTTTCAGGTCCTGCTGGCATCGTCAACGATTCCCGAGCGCTCCCATATCCTGGTGATTGCGCCGGACGTGTTCTTCCAGTCGCCTCGCCCCGAGCTGCTGGGCCCGCATCGCAAGCTCATGGTCATGGCCTGCAACTCCACGCCGACCTCGTTGGAGACCATCGCCTACTTCATCAGGACCATGGAAAACACCGATCCGGAAGATCAGAAGCGCCGGACCGATCGCTTTTTTGAACAAGGCGAGGCCAGCGAATATTTTCTGTTCAGGAATGGCCAGCACGATACCGAAGCCATCTTCCATCACCTCGACGACAGCTATCTCTGGAATGAACAGACTGGCTATATCGACTGGGGCGAGCAGCAGATTGCGCCGGCCGGCGAGATCAGCGTGCTTCCGCTCGACATTCAACAGTTCAATGAGCACCTGCGGCTCGACATCAACGGCAGACTGGCGCTGCAAGGCCAATGCGTACTGCATAACGGCACGCCTTCCTATCTGCGCAGCGATCAGCGTCGCATCTTCGACGCGCTCGATGGCATTCATGACCATGCGCTGATTGCCGACATCAGCAACGGCCAGATCACCAGCCTGCATGAAACGCATCCCGGCGCGATCCCCGCGCGCAGGATGCTGGAGGCGATGTTCGAAGTCGATTCCCGCTACAGCGTCATCTGGGAAATCGGTTTTGCCGTCAACTGCGGACTGGAGATACGGCGCGGCAATCATGCGATGAACGAAGTCTACGGCGGACGCAACGGCGCCATGCACTGGGGCCTGGGACTGACGCCCTATACCCAGTACCACCTCGACATCATCACGCCGGGAACGGTGATCCATAACCATCGCAATGAGATCATCTTCGGTGAAGTGCAGACGAGGATGCGCCGAGAACGCGAACTGGGATGCGGCTGCCATGCTGCCTGAGGCCGGCAGCCGCAACCTCATGACGCAGGCCGCGGCGGTGGCGCTCGGCCTGTTTCCCATCGGCGTTCTGTTCGGTGTCATCGCCCAGCAGAGTCAATGGAGCTGGAGCGATGTGCTGCTGCTGAGCATGTTCGGATTTTCCGCCAGCGGCCAGTTCTTCTACCTGAAGCTGGCCAATGAACAGGCCAGCCTGCTGTCGATGTTCTTCGTGATCCTGATGCTCAACATCCGGTATGTGCCGATGTCGCTGGCCGCCTGGAACGCGGCCGACAACGGCAGCCGGATGCTGCGCCTCGTGCTCTCGCACTTTATCAGCGACGAGTCGTTTGCCATCGAACCGCGGTACGGCCGCCTGGCCTTGCGGGCCACGGTGCGGGCGATCATCTACGCAAGCTGGGTGCTGTCGACGGTCTGCGGCGTGATTGCGGGACAGCTCATTCCCTCCGCATGGATAGATTCGGTCTCGCAGTATCTGCTATTCCCGGCCACGGCCATTCTTGCGATTCTCGCGGTCAAGCGTATCGACAGCGCGCTTGCCGGCAACCATCAGTTCGGGCTGGCCGCCAAGCTGCTGCTGATCGCGGGCTGCATTGCCTTTTCGATTGCGGCAATGTATTTTTTCGGCAAGGAGGCGTTCTGGATTCCTGGCATCGCGGGCGTCTGCCTGATCCTGTACCTGTGCCGCTGGGGCGAAGAAAAACGTGATGAACGGATGGGAGAGGCGCGATGATGGAAGGCATTGCTCTGCTGCTTGTGATCAGCCTGATCGTGCGCGTGTTTCCCTCGCTGGTGGGAACGCGCATCGACATTCCGCCGCGCGCCATCGACATCATTTCGATCGCGGTCTTCATCAACATGTTCGTGTACTGCTTCTTTTCCGAAGCATTGAAGGAAACCGTTCCCGCCGTGCTGGCGTTCCTGGTGATCCTGGCGCTCCTTCGCCGTAACCTGCTGCTGAACATCCTGCTGTCGTCGGCGGCATTCATCCTTTCCGCGCATTTCCTGCACGGCTGAAAGGGCCGCCGCATGGCATTGTTCACCTACCTTGGCGGATGCGACTGCGGCACCGTTTCCATCGAAGCAGGCTTGCGCGGCGACGCCAGCCATTATTGCCTGCGTGCCTGCGATTGCTCCTTCTGCGTCAAGCATGGAGCCGCCTACCTGTCCGATCCGCAAGGCCGGCTGCTGATCCGGGCGAACGCGCAGGACAGCCTGGGGCGCTACCGCCAGGGCAGCGGAAATGCCGAGTGTCTGTTTTGCGGAAAATGCGGGGTGCTGGCCGCCCTCGTATGCCGCATCGATGGCCGGTGGCGCGGCACGCTCAACTCCAGGATGCTCGATGAGATGGCATCATTCGGCGAGCCGGTCAGGGTGTCGCCGAAGTGCCTGTCCCCGGAAGAAAAGATGGAGCGCTGGAAGCAGATGTGGTTCGGCGACGTGGAGATCGATGCCGGCTGATTCCCTGATTCCCCGATTTCCGCCGCCCTCGCGTTCAGGCGCGGGTCAGGCGTACCCGCGTGATTTCCGACGGCGCGCCGAAACGCTTCGGCGGTCCCCAGTAACCCGTGCCCCGGCTGACATACACCCACATGTTGCGCAGCCGTTTCAGGCCGGCGACATACGGCTGCTGCATCGGCACGAAGAAATTCCAGGGAAAGAACTGCCCGCCATGCGTATGTCCCGACAGCTGCAGGTCGAAACCCGCATCGGCGGCCGCCGCCGAAGTGCGCGGCTGATGCGCGAGAAGTACCTTGACCGCGACATCGCCGGGTGCGCCGGCGATGGCGGCATGCGGATCGCTGCGGTGCGAAGGATCGAAGTGATGCGCGGTGTAATCGGTCACGCCGGCCAGCAGCAGGGAGGCGCCGTCATGCGGCAGCACGACATGCTCGTTCATCAGCACCTTCAGGCCCAGCCGGCGCACTTCCGCGATCCAGGCATGCGCATTGGAGTAGTACTCGTGGTTGCCGGTCACGAAGTAGGCGCCATGCCGGCCCTGCAATCGCGCCAGCGGCGCGGTATG
The DNA here is from genome assembly GCF_008929045.1 of Noviherbaspirillum aerium. Classification (GTDB taxonomy): domain Bacteria; phylum Pseudomonadota; class Gammaproteobacteria; order Burkholderiales; family Burkholderiaceae_D; genus Noviherbaspirillum; species Noviherbaspirillum aerium. The sequence continues at coordinate 448,158 of NZ_VFAH01000001.1, forward strand.
CGGCGCGAGATGGTGCACGCTGCCATCCACCAAGTCGCCGGTGACGGCCACCACGTCGGGATGCAGGGCATTGACCCGGTCGACGATGGCATCGAGATAGCCGCGCTTGATGGTAGGGCCGACATGGATATCGCTGATCTGCGCGATGGTGAAGCCGTCCAGCGCCGCCGGCAATCCGGCGATCGGCACATCGACCTGCACCACGCGCGCAACGCGGCGGGCATTGAAGAACCCGATCAGCGTCGCCGTTCCGGCAAGCAGTGGGGCCGCGATCGCCGACCACAGCACCGCGTCGGCGCTGTACAGGCCAAGCATACCAAGCGCGGCCAGCAGGATGTCGCGCAGCAGGGTCGATACGAACAGCGAGGAAAACAGGCCGAGCGCCAGCATGCCGGCCCAGGACAGCCGGTCCGCCGTCTGGCGATTGCTGATCGAGTGCGCAAGCATGCTGGCGGGAATCAGGAACCAGGAAGCCAGCAGCCATGCGCCGCCGAGCACCTTCCAGCCGACGGCGATCGGCAGCACGGGCAGGATGCGCGAGCCGATATAAAAATGCAGCAGGCCGAGCAAGGCCAGCACGAAAAGTGTGGAACCGCGTATGCGCATGGGTAGCTATTCGGGCGATGACAAAGACGGGAATCGGGAATCAGGAAACGCCGGGAGGTGCCGAAAGGGACGATGCCCATGGGCACCTTCCGCCGCGGCGCTGCTTCCATGGTGGTATGTTGGGCCGGAATAAGGCGCTTCAATGATGGATTGATTCAATCGGACGGCCAAAAGCCGTCCCGCCGCCGGCAAGGTTATCAGAAACCCATTTCACGCCACAGCAGCGCGGCAAAGGATTGCACGAATTGCATGCCCGGCGCTTCCCAATCGCCGGCAATGACGACTTTGCCGCGCCAGCTCTGTCCGGCCAGCGTGCCAGTGCCTTCCCTGACGGCCAGCGTCACATGGTAGACCGCATGCTCGGGAATCCATTGCCCCTGCTTTTCCCGCGCGGCGATCATGCCGCCCTGCTGCGCCGCCCAGACGCCGCTCGGCAAGACTTGCGCGGCGTCCCTGTCGATGGCAATCACCTGCAATTGCACGAACGGCCCTTCCAGCCCGTCCGGATAAAAGCGCGCGGCATCGCCGACCGCCACCCGGCGCACCTGATGTTCTTCGAGGTAGGCATCTACCTCGCTGCCGTTCTTGCCCACCAGCACGGCAAGCTTTTCATTCTTGCCGACCCAGACACCCGGCTTCAGGTCGGGCTCGATATCGCGCAGCAGGCCGTCGAATGGCGCCACCGGCTGGTAACGGGCCGCATCCTCCTTCAGCGCCGCCAGTTCCGCTTCCGCCGTGGCCAGCTCCTCGCGCAGCACCATGATGCGCGCGCGCTGCTCGGCATCGAAACCCGCCGCCTGCGATTGCCAGCGCAGGCGCTCGATGCGCGCGGCAAGCTCTTCATGCCGGCTGGCGTTTTCGGCGCCGGACAACTGCAGCAGCACCTGCCCGGCCTTGACTTCGCTGCCTTCGGCCGGCGGCAGCGCGGCCACCTGTGCATGCGCCGGCGCATGCACAGGAAACACCTGGCTTGCGCGCAGCACGCCGGTGGCCTGCAGCCGCGTCGGCCAGGGCAGGACGAACAGCAGCAGCAGCGCAATGAGCAGCAAGGCGCTGCGATACGCCCGACGCCTGTCTTTCAATTGCGGCCACAACGCGCGCCAGGCGGCCAGTTCATTGGCAATGGGGCGCAACACGAACCAGATGATTTCCACGGCAAACAAGACGATTCCCACCAGCTTGATGAAGAAGTGATAAACCAGCGCCGCGATGCCGATGAACAGCGTCAGGCGGTAGATCCAGGTGGCCCAGGCAAACAGGATCAGGCCGGCATGGCGGCGGCGCGAAACATACTCCGGCGGCGGCTCGTCCAGGCCGAACAGGCGTCGCCTCAGGTCCCAGCGCGCCAGCGCGAATGCGCGGGCATGCAGGTTCGGCAGGTCGAGCCAGTCCGACAGCAGGAAATAACCGTCGAAGCGCATGAAGGGGCTGGTGTTGATGGCCAGCGTCGCCAGCCAGGTGGTGGTGGCCAGCGGAAAGGCGATGGAGCGCAGCAAGCCGTCGGGCAGCATCACCCAGGCCAGCGTCGCCCAGATCGCAATCACCAGTTCGGTCTTGACGCCGGCGGCGGCCACGCGCTGGCGGGCGCGCTTGTCATTGAGGCGCCAGACATCGTTGGTATCGGTATAGGGGACCGGCCACAGCACCAGGAAAGCCAGGCCCATCGCCGGCACCCGGCAGCCGTAGCGCTTGGCCGTCAATGCATGGCCGAGCTCGTGCGCGCACTTGACGCCGGCCAGGGCCAGCGCATAGGCAAGAATGCCGGTGGGGGTGAAGGTATCGAGCAGGGTCATGCTGAAGCGGTCCCATTCGCGATACACCTGCACGCCGCCCAGCAGCAATGCCAGCAGCGTCAGGCGCGCGAACATCGGCGAGAACACCCAGTTCATCGATGGCGCAATGCGGTCGAGCCAGCGGTCCGGCCTGACCAGCGGGATGCGGAAGAACAGGTAGTGATGCAGCAGTTGCTGATGCCAGCTGCCGCGCAGCTTCGCATGGCGCGCGGCGAACTGGTGCGCGGAGGTGCGCGCATCGGGCCGCAGCAATTGATTGTCGGCCAGGAAGCGCAGCACGTGGGCGAGATCTTCCTCCCCCGGCTGCAGCGTCGTATCGGTATGAATGTCCTGCAGGATGTCACTGGCATTGGCGAACGACCAGCGCTTGAGCACCTCGAAGGTCAGCCAGTCGATGCGGAAGAACTGGTTGCGCACCGGGTCTTCCAGCGTCCAGCTCGGCTGTCCGTCGGTGAGCAGGGGGCCGGCATGGAGGCCGAGTTCTTCGCGCAGCGGAGGAAACACCAGTGCATTGCTGGCATGGCTGGCATCGGCGACATTTGTCGCAGTCATCCCGTGCATTGCCTACCAGCCCAGGGTCTGGCGGATCAGGGCCAGCGGCCTGCGCAGCATCCAGTAGGCCAGCGGCACACGATCCCCGCTCAACCGCGCGGTACCCTTCAGGCCGACCCGGTGTTCGGTGGCGCCATCGAGGCTGGCCCGGACGCGGTAGGCGTAGCTGCCGTCGGGGCGTTGCAGCGCATCGTAGGACACGTAGCGCAATGTGGCCGCTACCGGAGTCAGCGGCGTTGCGCTCAGATACAGCGTGGTGGCGGCGCCGGGCGACAAGGGGATCGCATCGGCCACCGGCAGCCAGGCCTCCACCTCCACCTCCTGCGGCGCGGCCACGCGCAGGATGCGCTCGCCGGTCACCACCGGCCGGCCTATCCATTCGCCCGGGTCGTCGAGCAGCACGATGCCGTCCTGCGGCGCCAGCACGCTGGCGCGCTCCACCTGCCCGCGCAGGAAGTCGGCTTCGGCGCGCCGCTCCTCGATCTTGCCCTGCAGCGTCGCCAGCTGGCCCTTCGACTTGCCGTCGGTGAGCGCCTGCTGCGCCGATTGCCGGTATTCGGCCTCGGCCGTGGCCAGCGTCTGGCTTGCCACCGCAGAACGCGTCGCCAGCTGCGCCTGGTCGAAGTCGAACAGGGGTTGCCCTTTCTTCACCAGCTGATTCGGCTTCACATGGAAGCTCTCGATCACGCCTTCCAGCGGAGAACGGATCACCGCCGGATTGGCCGCCACCAGTTCACCGGGTGCGAGCACGGTCAGCCGCACCGGGAACAGCAGGGCCAGGCCCAGCGCGGCGGAAACATGCACGACCCGCCTGCGCCACCAGGGCAAGCCCGCCGTGCGCTCCTGCCGCAGGCGCTGGCCTGCGCGTGCCCTGAGACTGCCGAAGCTCCAGCGCACCCGCGGCTCCCTGGCGCGATACGCATGCTGCCAGGCGTCGACCCACTCGCCCAGCAGGCCGATTTCCTCATCCAGCCAGGGAATGTCGCGCGCAAGCAGCAGGCCGCCGCCCGGCGACCTGTCGCTCGCGGGAAGCGGCAGCCACAAGCCGTATTCGGGCAACCATTCCGCCCAGTCTTCCGCGATGCCGGCCGCCGCATCGAGCGCGCCGATCTGCAATGGCTGCGCACTTTCCGGCAAGCTTGCGCACAAGCGCTGCAGCCAGTGCACGTAAGGCGCATTGGCCTCCATCTGCACCACGCCCGATAGCGCGGCGACACCCCGCCCCGCAAACCACAGCGCCGCCTGCCGGTAAGGCGCCAGCGCATGCGTGCCGTTGACCGCCATGAATTCCAGTTCGACGCTGTCCTGCGCATGGCGCGCTCGATGCGCCATGTCGATCAGGCTGGTTACCGCCGCCGCCGAAGCGCCCTGCTTCATTTCCATCCGCTATTCCTATCCGGTCCGACCCATCTTGCCACTCATGCCACGGCTGGCGTCGCCTGCGCGATCCATCTGCCGGGATGACATCGCCGGCTGCCGAAGCTGATCTGACAGGCTGGTCTTGCCGAGGTTCTTGCCGCCTTCAATGGATTTCGGATTGACGTTGCCGATATTGATACGGAAAAGCGCATTCGCCTCCCGGCCCTGCATGTCGCGCGCAATCACCTTGATGCGCAACTCCCCCCTGGTGCCATCAGGCACCTCGCCGTTGAACTGGCCGGTCTGCGCATTGAACTGGACCCAGGTCGGCAGCGGACGGCCGTCCTGCAGGGTCGCTGCGAGACGCACCACTTCCTTGGGCTGGGTATGCGCGAACGCATCGGCCGGCACGGTAAGCGAAATGCGCGTACCGCTTTCGGTGTACTGGTCGGGCACGCCGCGGAAGATCACCAGCGCCGGCTCATCGGCCTTTGCCACCACGGTGCGGAAACCTTCGGAACGGGTGTAGACATCGCTCAGTTCGGCATTGCGCTGGATCTGCTGCTCCGGCGTGACATCCATTGCCGATGGCGCGCGGCCGAAACCGGTGCGCGACGCATCATTGCCGACCAGGCTGCCCGGCGCGGCGGCGACGGTGGACACGCTGCTGCTGTCGGTGAAGCTCGGCATCGTGATGGTCGCGCCGCGCGGGTCGACCACGATGGCCGGTGCGGCGGGAGGCGTGGCTGCGGGCGCGGGCGACGGGGTCGGCGTATTGACCGGTGCGGGGGCTTCGATGACGGGCACGGGAGCCGGTGTTGGCACCGGGACGGGGACGGGCGTCGGGACGGGTACCGGCACTGGTACTGGAACTGGTGCTGGTACCGGTGTCGGTGTCGGTGCTGGTACCGGTGCTGGTACCGGTGCTGGCGCAGGTTCCGGAGCCGGTACCGGCACGGGTGCTGGAGCCGGCGTCGGCACCGGAGTCGGTTCGGGCACCGGTGCGGGTGCAGGTGTCGGTGTCGGTGCGGGCGCAGGTACCGGCGCCGGCGTGGGTGCAGGTGCGGGCGCAGGTGCCGGTGCGGGAGCCGGCACGGTTTCATTGACATCCGTGACCGCGACCGTCACTGCCCTTTCGCTGCTGTTTCCCGTTGCATCGCGGGCGACGACGGTAAAGCCGTAGCTCGCCTTTGTCTCGAAGTCGAGATTGCCGGTGGCCAGAGTGACGGCACCGGTTGCGCTATTGATGGCAAGCGCTGCCTGATCGCCGACGCCGGCTTTCAGGCTGTAGGTCACCACCTTGTCCGTGAAGTCGGTCGTATCGGTCGCCACCGCGGTGTAGAGCAGGTTCTGGTTTTCTACCGCGTTTCCGCTGTTCCCGCTGGTGAACGCCGGTGCGACTTCATCAACGTTAGTGACATTGACCGTCAATACCTGATTTGTCGTATTGCCGGCGGCATCAGTGGCACGCACGGTGATGCTATGGCTTGTCGCATTCTCGTAATTCAATAGTGTGCCGGCTGCGACGGTGACGGCGCCGCTAGAACTAATTGCGAACCGTCCTTCGGCACTGTTGACCAAGGTATAAGTTACCGGACCGTGAGCATCCGAAGAAGTTACCGCGCCGACCGTGCTGCCGTTGTTTGCGTTTTCGGTAATTGTCAGGGTCGCAGCAACCGATGCCGGCCCGGTGGTATCCAGCTTGGCGGCCTGGGATGCGGTCGCGCCGGTGAGATTGGCCGCTGTGTTCCTCACCCTTGCCTGGATTTCCCAGTCTGCGTTGTGCGCGCCCTGGTCGGTGATGACCCATTGGGTGCCGGTCGTTGTCGCCTCGCTCCATGTTTCGCCACCGTTGAATGACACTTCAACGATCTCATTGTTGCCGAGCCCGGCACTCAAGGTACCAGTCACTTCGCGGCCGCCCGCGCCGTTGCTCGTGATGAAGTCCCGCTCGGTTCCTGTGTCCTTCGTCATGGACACGATATTGACGGTCTGGCCGGGCGCGCCGGGAGCCTGTACGGTCAGGGTGAATGTCGTATTGGCGGACAGGCTGCCATCGGTGCCGACGATCCTGATCGAATATGCGCCGGCCGTTCCGCTCGGTGTTCCGCTGAAGGTGCGGTTGCTCGCATCGAATTGCAGCCATCCGGGCAAGGCGCTGCCGTCGGCCTGCGTTGCGGAATATGTCAGTGAGCTGCTGTCGACATCGGCAAACACCGGCACCTGCACCGATGTCATGGCCTGACCGATGGTTGCCGTTGCGCCGGACACATTCGATGCGACCGGCGCGTCATTGGCTCCATTGATGGTGACCGTCAGCGTGGCCGTTGCCGTAGTGTTGGAGGTGTTGCTGATCTGGTAAATAAAGGTGTCGGTCAGCGATGCGCCGCTGTTGAGTGCCTGAACAGCGTCAAGTCCATTGCTGACTGCGTAGCGGTAACTGCCGTCTGCCCCGATCGTCAATGTTCCGTATTTACCTGCTATGTTGGCGCCCTGACTGTCCGATGTGCTGCCCGTAGCGATGCTGACTGCGCCGTTCCCGATGCTGTCGCCGGTGCCGGCCTTGACGACCGTAATGCCGGTGCCGAAATCGTTACCCAATACCGTTCCGGTCGGGTCCACCCCCGCGGTGGCGTTGGCGACGCCGCCAGCCTCTTTTGCGATGGCGGTATCGTTGAGAGCGCCGAGATTGGCGGCACGGTCGTCATCGAGCGATGTCTGGTCGGTGTCCGGATCTCCGTTTGTCAGCGTGCCGGGATACTTGCTGCCGGTGGCATCGTCCCTGATGGTGATGGTTCCGCTTGTACTGCGGGCAGCGCCGCTGGTGTATGTTGCATTGACCTGGAAGGTCTCCGGTCCCTCGTACGTCGAATCGGCCTCTTGTCCGATATGGATACGCACCTGCAACTTGCCCCCCGCGGGAATTGTCGCGCTAGTGCCGTAATCAACCCACGTGGTGCCGTTCCAGATCTCGAGCGCTCTCGCAGTGTCGATATCGGCGTAGCCGGTGCCGAGGGTTTCGATCAGGCTCAGGCTGACCGTCTCACCCGCACTCCCCGTTACGGTCGCGATGGCATAGAGTGAGCCTTCATTGACCATCAGGTCTGCAATCGACAACACACGGTCGTCATCCAGTGCGGTGCCGGATGTGCCTGGCGTACCGTCGGTGACAGTGTCCAGATAACGCACGCCAGTGCCGTCATCCTTGATGGTCGCCGTGCCCGTCGCGGTCAGTCCGGTATTGCCAAAAGCATAGGCGGCTTTGAGTTGGAAGGTTTCTGCTCCCTCAAACGACGTGTCCTGCTCTTGCTCGATATTGACACGCACGTGCAGCTTGCCGCCAGCGGGGACAGTGACACTGTTGCTGTAATCAACCCAATTGGTTCCATCCCAGACTTGCAAGGTCTGTGTCTCGACGATGTCCGCATAGCCGTTGCCAGCTGTCTCGATGAGCTGCAAGGTCATCGTCTGTCCGGCCGTACCGGTGACGGTAAACACCGCATAGTTCGACGCTTCATTCACGACCGGACTGGTCACCGAGAAGACGCGGTCGTCATCCAGATTCGAAGTATCGGTCGCAGGTACGCCGTTGCTGAGGGCGCCCGGGTACTTGGTGCCGGTGCCGTCGTCATAGATGGTCGCCGTTTCAGTTGCGTTGCGACTGGTGTCCCCGGTGGTATAAGCCGCCTTCAGCTGGAACGTTTCCGCGCCTTCGAACGACGTGTCCTGCTCCGACCGGATATCGACGCGTACCAGCAGTTTGCCGTCGGACTGGATCGCCGGCAGGCTTGTACCGTCATAATTGTTCCAGTCGTTGCCGTTCCAGAACTGGAGTGTCTGGCTGGCGTTGACGTTCGCCTTGCCGGCCACCGTGCCATTGATGCTATCGTTCAACAGGGTAAGGGCCACCGATTGACCGGCATTGCCGCTGACGGTAAAGATCGCATAGTTCGACGCCTCGTTGACGCTGATCGGTGCGATGCTCAGGATGCGATCGTCGTCTGTGCCGGCCGTCGTGACGGGTGCGGCGTTTGTCACAGTACCGTCATAGCTCAGGCCGGTACCATCGTCATTAATCGTTGCCAGTCCAAGGACTGGATTGCCGCCGCCGAGATTGGTGGCAATCAAGCCGAAGCTTTCCTGCCCCTCATAGGCGGTGTCATTGACGACTGCGGTACGCACAAGCAAGGTGGAACCGGTCAGCTTGACAGACGTGCCGTCATAGTTTTTCCACGCATTGCCTTCATAGTATTGAAGGCCCGCGTTCTCGCCGGTGTCGGTACCGATAGTCGCGGTGCCGCCGGAAAGCGCGAGACTGACGATCTGACCGCTGTATCCCGACACGGTAAACACCGCAAATGGCGATGCTTCATTGACGCTGATGTTGTTGACGCTCAGCGCCCGGTCGTCGTCGAGGTAGGCTGGATAGCCGGCGTCAGTTGCTGCATTCGGCGTGCTGGTGGTGTTGGTCTCGAGGTGGACGCTGCCGGTGCCGTCATCGATGATGGCGGAGTCTCCCGCGTAGGAAACGTTTGCCTTGTTCGTCGCAGTCAGCCGGAAGGTTTCTTTCCCCTCATCGGCGGTATCGTTCAGCACCGCAACGCGTACCAGCAAGGTATTACCCCCGTTGGGGATGGCGACAAGGCCGCCTGTGTAGGTAGTCCATGTCGCGCCATTGAAATATTCCATCCCCGGCGAAAAGTCGGCACCGTTGCTTGCGTGGCCGTTTCCCGTACCCGTGACGCCGAGGCTAAGGCTGATTTTCTGACCCGCGGCACCGGCCACGCTGAACAAGGCAAAGGGAGACGCTTCATTGACAGTGGTGCCCGTCACGGTCAACGCCCGGTTATCGGGGGACACCGTGATGTCGAGTGTGCTGATGTCGTTCAAGTTGCCGCTGTCGGTGGTCTTGACGGTCAGCGTGTCGAGGCCGTTGAAATCACTTGCGCCCTGATAGATCAGTGTCCCGAGCGCGGCATTGATCTGCTCCTTTGTGCCGATCAAGGTCATCGTCGATGAGCCATCGGCACCACCCGCGATCGTTGCGTTGTTCAAGTTTCCGATTTTCAAGGTCCCATTCTGCACCGTGAGTTGTACGGTCAGGCTTGCATCATCATGGTCGGCCACGGAAATGCCAGTCAGATTGAGGCTCCCGTTCTCCGCAACGGTCGGTGCAGCACCAGGCATCGTATTCAAGGGCGCGTCATTGGCGCCGTTGATAGATACTGTCAGCGTTGCAGTCGCGGTTCCGCCCTTGCCGTCGCTGGCGGTATAGGTGAAGGTATCGGTCAGCGGCTGCGATCCGCTGGCAAGCGCCTGCACATTGGCGTTGCTGTTGTCGACTGCATAGGTGTAGGTACCGTTGGCATTGAGTGTCAGCGAGCCGTAGGTACCTACCTTAGGTAAACCAACGGTGCCTCCAGCGAGCCCTGAAATGCTAAGTAAATCCCCATCCTTATCCGTGTCATTAGCGAGCACGTTCCCCGATGGATCATATCCCAGCGTTGCGTTTGCGATGCCACCGGCTTCGGTTGCCGTTACCGTATCTGCAGTGGCTGATGGTGCATCATTGGCACCATTGATAGTTATCGTCAATGTCGAGATTGCATACCCTGCGGAGGAAGCAGTCATTCGATAACTAAATTTTTCAGTAAGTGACTCACCGGTCTTCAGACTGTCTACGGACGCATTACCATTGTCTAGAGCGTAAGTGTAGCTACCATCAGACTTGATGGTGAGTGTGCCATATAGACCGGTCAGGTCAACACCGCCGCTAGTGATGGCTTTCATAGCAGTATCGTTCGGAGCCCACGCTTCAGTGACTAATTTTGCACTGCCACTATCGTTGCTCAATACACCGGGCACCGCAGCGGAAACCGCACTCGCGTTCTCGGTAATGGAAGTGGTATCTGCTGCTGCCGTCGGTGGAGTCACGCTAGATACGTCCACTTGAATAGTTAGTACAGCAGTTGACGACGCGCCTCCCGCATCTTGTACTTTATATGTGAAATAGTCGTAAACAGTGTTGGTTGGGGATGCGGTGACTGTGTAGGTGTAGGTGCCGTCCGGTTTGATCAGAATTGTGCCGTAGTTTCCGGCAATGGAAGTACCGCTGGATCCGAAAACGACATCGGTACCCAAAACACCAGATACCGTTTTGCTAAGAGTGACAAAAGAATAGCTGCCTACTGTTGATACAGAAGATACGGTAGCACCGGGTTGAATACCTGTTCCTGTAACGGCCATGCCGGCGGTGATACTTCCTCCGTTCAGCGCTGAGAGCGCAATAGTGCTCTGATCAGGTGTACCCAATCCATTGATTGTATAGGTGCCCCCATCGATAGTTAAAGTAGATGTGCCAAGCACTGCCCAGTCTAAAGTGACCGCATTTGTAAAAGTGATCGTTCGTGTGCCTGAATTATTCGTTTCAGAAAAAACCTTCGTGCCCAATGGAACGCCAGTCCCCGTAACTGTATCACCTGGCTTGATATTTCCAGCGCCTTGAGTATTGAAACTGAGATAAGTTCTAGCTTCTGTCCCCGAAACGGACGTACCTAAACCAATGTCTGTCGGCGACGCCGCCAACGTCTGCCCCTTACTTGCTTGGGTGACCGTCTTACTGTCTCCAAAATCGACATCTGAATCATTAGTTAATACTGTACCGCTCGGATTGACTTTGGCCGAGGCTACCGTGCTTGCAACTGCCAAGTTGAAATCACTCTTTGCAGTCGGCGCATCATTCGCCCCCTGAATCGTTACAGTCAACGTTGATGAGGAAACCAGTCCCCCGGCATCCTTGATTGTGTAAGTGAATTTATCGGTAAGCGTATCCGTTGCCTGCCGTAACGCCTGCACCGTAGCATTGTCGTTATTGACCGTGTAGACGTACGCACCGTCCGCAGTTACCGTGAGCTCGCCATAGGCGCCGTCAATTTTCGTACTACCGCTAATGGCAGTCGCAGCGCGCTTGACACTGCTGACGGACGTTACCGTCTTGGTGTCGCCAGTGTCCGGATCGGTGTCGTTAGCGAGAAGATTAAGGGGAGAATCGACGCCGGGATCGGTACCTTTTGTGCCGTCGTTGACTCCACCAGCTTCTAACGCGGTCGCCGCATCCGCATTGGCGACCGGCGCATCGTTGACTGGGGTGATATTGAAGGTGATCGTATTTGCAGTCTGGTCCAGATCAAAAGCACCGTTGTCTGTGCCGCCATTGTCGCGCACCTGGAAGGTGAAGCTCGCATTGCCGGTGGCGTTTGACGCCGGTGTGTATTTGAGCTTGGTGATCTCTGCGGCAGAGATTTCCTGGCCTGCCTTCACTGCAGAACCGTTCAGTGTCAGCGCACCACCCGTGGGCAGGCTGGTGATCTTTACAGCGAACAGGGAATTGGCCGGATTATCGCTGGCATCGCTGAAGCCAAAGTCCCCGGCGGTAAAGGTATAGGAGTAGTCCTCGAGAACAGTGATGACCTTGTCAGTGCCCGCTGGTGCGTCGTTGACCGGCGTGATGGCGATAGTGACCTTGCCGGTTGCCGATGCTTTGCCATCGAATACGGTGTAGGTAATTACCGGCACCGGCCCTGCATAATTTGCAACAGGCGTAAAGCTGTAATCGCCATTGCTGCTGATGGTAATGGTGCCGACACCGGTGATGGTCTTGGCTGTTCCCACTGTTCCGGCAGAGCCGCCAACGGAGAATCCCGTCACGGTCAAGGCGTCGTTGTTGGCATCGGTATCATTGCTGAGAATGTTTCCGGTTTTGGTCGTATCTTCCAGTGCGGTGACTAGGTCATTGACCGCGACCGGTGCGCTGTTGGGTACGATGAGCTTGTTCAGTGCCGTATCGACCGGATCACTGCTTGTCTTGTAAGTTCCGTTTGGCGCAAACTTGGCCGGATCAAGGCACAGCAGGTAAGCGGTTTCCCCGGCATCTCCGGTGCCGATCTCGCCATCGGCGCCGGATGCGTAAAAATACAAACCTTCTACCGTGCTGCCAGTTTTTACCAAGCGGCTGACGACGCCTTTGATCGTTTGCAGCGTGTTCGTGGCCGTATCGATATAACTTAGGGTGCCGGCTACGTTATTACCGGAGAAGTAGGGGTCGCTGGGTACACCTGAAGTAAATTTGAAATTGCTGCCGGCGACAGCCACGGTGTTCCTGACCTCATTGGCTTCTTCGCTTAGAGAGCTTGGCGTGCCCTGATATACCTTCGAAAAGGTAATGGCTGCTTCTTCGACTTCATAGGCGCGTCCGTCCACATAGATTGTGGAATGATCATTCTCAGCCGCGATGCGTTCTCGGTCGCTGGCGCTCAAATCGACATTCAGCACTGACAAGGCGAAGGCCTCTCCCTCGTCGCCGGATGTATCGCGGTCGGCGTTCAATGCATGATCAATTCCATGGCCGAATTCCTCGATCAGGACGCGGCTGACTGCGTCCGTGCCCGGGTTGCGGGACAGCCAGTCCATGTTGATGAATATGGTGGGCTGACCATCAGGGCCTTGCGCAGCGAAAGCGGCGAATACACCGCCGATGTCGGCATTGCTGATCGTCTTGACCTGCAATGCGTAGCGCCCTTCCAGGATGTCTGTGCGCAAGGTGTCAGCGGCATGCAGCCACTCTTGGCGCGCTACGTCGTTCTGGGTGCCGGCGAAGGCGGACAACGCCGCTTCACTCGCTTGTGCCGCCAGATAGTCGCTGATGGCGCTGTTGGCGCGGGCGATGGCGTCGGTCAGCGCAGGCGTCGCCTGATCGGCGCGGAACAATGACGCCTCTGGCGCCGCGGCGATCGCATCGGGCGCAACTGACTGCCAGCCGCCGGGTGCCGCATCGCGCGATGCCGCCTCGGCATTCTGTGTCGGCAACAATGCCGGAGGGACCACCGCGTTCGCAATGAGCTTGCTTGCGGACGCCTGGCTGTTACTGCTTTCCCTCGCCGCAGTGTCCACTGCATTCTTTGCAGCGACCGCCGTATCGACTACCGCCGCGTCGAACATGATCCTTGCCTCGAGTGCCAGCATGCTGGGTTTGGTACTGACCAGATTGCGGCGGATCTTGTTGTTGGTTTTCATGTTCATGCTCCTGCGACGCGTTTACTTAAATAAATTTTGCTGCCCGGTGTTCCTGTCACTGCCCCGCAGGCGGCGTCATCGCGATCTTCCCGCTCATCCCCGCCATCAGCTCGGGAAAGCTGCCATCGATCGCGGCCACCGCCTTCACCGACTGGCTCACCGGATCGACCCGCGCGCCGATGCGCTGGATCTTTGCCGGATAGGTCTTGCCGGTCTCGTCGATGCGGACCTGGAAGGCGTGGCCGGCCTTCATCCAGGCCAGCCAGCGGGAGGGCACCAGGAATTCGAGTTCCAGCACGCTGTCGTCGAGGATGTCGAGCATCGGCTGGCCGGCCTGCACATACTGCTGTTCGCGCACGCGCTGCTCGACCACGCGGCCGGCGAAGGGCGCGGCGATGTGGCATTTGTCGAGCGAGACATTCATCAGCGACACTTCGGCCCTGGCCTTGGCGGTTTCGGCTTCGGAGACTTCCAGCTCGACCTTGCCTACCGAGTTGAGCTCGGCCAGGCGCTTGTTGCCGACGTAGGTGCGTTCCGCCGCGGTCAGCGACGCCCTGGCCTTTTGCAGCTGCGCCTGCTGCAGCGAGCAGTCAAGGGATACCAGGGTCTGGCCTGCCTTGAAGCGGCCGCCCTCGGCCACGCCGATGCGGCTGATCTTGGCTCCGACCTCGGCGGCAATTGTGGTGAAGCGGCGCGGCGTCAATTGCGCGCGGATATCCTGTTTCTCGAGCGCGGCTTTGGGAACCGCAGGAGCGGCAGGAGCGGCAGCGGTCTGCTGCGCCTGCGCGGCTGCCGCGGCAAGCATGAGGCTCGCAGCGGCCGCGAGAAGGCGGGCGCCGGCGGACAAGGGCCGTGGATGCGGGTTTGCTTTCATGTCAATACTCTCCGTCCAGATACGCGAGCAGTCCGGGGAATGCCTCGGAATCAAGGATGTCGACGGACGCCATGTCGCGGCTCATGCGCAATGCGAGAGGAGCCGATGCAGGATCGGCCGGGGACTCAATGACTGCGCTGGTTTTTCGGGGCGCGGCCGGTGCAGGCGCAGCCGGTTGCGGCGCATTCAATTGCTTGCTCCAGTCGCGCATGGATTCGCCGACCGTCCGGGTCAGGTCCTGCAGCGACATGTCGGTCACGCTGGCGATGACGGGCTCCAGGCCCATCGTGGCCTGCAGCTTGCTGCCGGCGGCCTGCACCTGCGACAGCGATTGATAGCGGCGCAGCAGACTCAGGATGGCGGTGGTGCTGTTGGCAACCTGTTCCAGCTTGCTCTGGGTCTCCGCCGTTTCGCGGTTGCGGATGTGTTCGGCGATCTTGGCATCGGCCTGCCATACCTGGTCGGCGCGCACGTACTGGCGGTAGGCGATCTGGTAGGCCAGGCGCGACAGGTGCACCTGGGTCAGCACCGTCATCTGGGCGGCGATACGGCGCTGGTCGGCCAGCTTGACGCCGGCATCGGCCAGTTTTTTCTGGGTCGGCGCGGAGAGCAGGTTGAGCAGGTTGTACGACAGCTGCAGGCCGGTGTCATTCCACTGGTTGTTGATCAGGAAGCGGTCGGTGTCGTACTTGATGTTGTAATTGAACGAGAGGTTCGGGAACATGCGCAGCATGGTGCGCTTCGTCTCCTCGACGGCGATGCGGCTGGTATAGAACTGTTCGCGGATGTCGCCGTTCTGCGTGACTGCGACTTCCTCCATGCGCTGCACCGGCACCTCAAGCAATGAGGCATCGACATTGTCGCTCGGCTCCTGGACGCGGAAATCCTGGTTCAGCGGCAGGTTCATCAGGCTGGCAAGCTCGATGCGGCCGGTCGACAATTCCTGTTCGATGCTTTCCAGGAGGCGCAGGTTTTCCAGCAGCTGGCGCTGATAGCGCAGCGCATCGATGGGGGAACGTACCCGCTCGGCTTCGGCGCGACGGGCATCCTGCAGCGCGTCTTCCGCGAGGGTGATGGCTTTCCTGACATCGTCGCGCAGCTTCTGCGCGCTGGCGGTGCGCCAGAATGCGGTGCGCACATCCTGGATCAGGGTATGCATTGCCTTGCGGCGGCGCTCGGCCGCGATCATCACGCGGTCGCCCTGCTGCTTGGCAAAGACATAACTCATGCCGAAATCCAGCAGGTTCCAGGTCAGGCCGAGGTCGTACACGGCATGGCTGCGTTCCGAGGAAATATAGGGGTTGGCCAGCGACGGCAGGCCGGTCACCGAGTCTTCGCTGCGGGTGATCAGATTCTTGTTGCGCGAAGAATAACCCGCGCTTGCGGTCAGGCGCGGCAGCATGTCCCAGCTTGCCGCGTCAAGCTGGTTGAGCGCAAGCGCCTCCTCCATCATCCGGGTGCGCCGATCCAGGTTGTATTTCAATGCACGCGCCACCGCCTCATCCATCGACAATTCACCGGCCAGCGGTTCGACCCCCTGCTGCGCCGCGATGCGGTCGGCTGCCGTCTGGCGCGCCAGGTCGTCCTGGGTCAGGGGCTGCACGGGTACCGAGCCGCAGGCGGTAAGGACCAGGGCAGCCGCCGCCATGGCGGTGCGAACGGGGAAAACTACACAGCGCGTATCACGCAAACGTGAGGAAAAGGCGGTCATGGAGAGAAGTGCTCGTCAGTCGAAAAAATGACCATGCTCGAAACTCCCATCTGGCAGCTACGCTGTACACGGCTACTCCTGCGTCAAGCCGTGCAGGATCAGGCATGTATGAGAAGCAGCAGCATCGCGATTGAGAATCTGGAGCGATAGTCGTTGTTTTTATTTGAACTTACACGCAGTCGTTGGGCGCGAAATCGGAGGTCTGCTGCTATGGCGGGGGCTGGGCCGGGAACAAACCAGAAGTTATTCCCGAAATGGTAGCTTAGCGCAGGGAAAGTTGCTATAGGGAATCGGCAACTTACTGCGGATAAATGTGGGGAAATATCGTGTAACACACGTTAATTTCCTTCGGGAAATATATTCTGTGGCCGGTGAAACCTGCGTTGGCAAATGGCTTCTCGCAAGGCGGGTTGGAAATCTGTCAATCCAGGGTGGCGAAATCCAGTCGACGCGGTGTCGACGCGATATCGGCATGATTTCGCCACCTTGGACCAACAGATTCTTGACTCACCTCGCTAGCCGCGATGCGCCCAGGCGGTCGTCCGCTTCTCGATGATGGCAAACAGTTCATACATGGCCATCGCCATGGCGCCGATCACGACCAGTCCGGCGAAGGCCAGCGGCATTTTCATTGACGAACCGGCCGATACCAGCAGATAACCGATGCCCTCGTTGGCAGCATTCATTTCCGACACGGTGGAGCCGACGAAGGCCAGGGTGATCGCTACCTTGAGCGAGGCGAAGAAATACGGCATCGAGCGCGGCAGGCCGACCTTCAACAACACATCCATGCGCCTGGCGCCGAGCACCCGCAGTACGTCTTCGAGCTCCGGCTCCAGCGTCGCCAGGCCGGTGGCGATATTGACCATGATCGGAAAAAACGAGATCAGGAAGGCGGTCAGGATCGCAGGGCCGGCGCCGATGCCGAACCAGACCACGAGTATGGGCACGAAGGCCGCCTTGGGCAGGGCATTGAAGGCGGTCATCAGCGGATAGACGGCCGCATACATCACCGGCGAGGAACCGATGATGAAACCAAGCACGACGCCGACCACCACCGCGATCGCAAAGCCGGCCATGGTGACCCAGAAAGTGCTCAGTGCATGTCCGGCGATGGGCCCGGCGAATTCCACCATCGACTGGCCGATCGCGTAGGGACTGGGGAAGATGAATTCGGACACCGAAAAGGCGCTGCAGATGATTTGCCAGAGAAGCAGGATGGCGATCAGGAGCGCCCACGGGGCGAAGGTCTTGACGGATTTGGAAGTCATGGATGTCTGCTAATACAAGTCATGCGTTGGGCTTTGCCGGGAATCGCTTGCGGCTCATGCGCTGCGCACGCGGCCGATATGCGTGCGCAGTTCATGCACCAGTTCGGAAAACGGTTCTGTGTAGGTGACCTCGATGTCGCGCGGCTGCGGCAGCGGATTTTCCCTGCGGGCGACGATGCGCCCGGGACGCTTGCTCATCACATAAATGGTATCGGCCAGGAAGGCCGCTTCTCGCAGGTCGTGGGTAACGAGAATGACGTTGAACTTGCACTCGTTCCACAAGTCGCGAAGGACGCACCACAATTCTTCCCGGGTAAAGGCGTCGAGCGCACCGAAGGGTTCGTCGAGCAGCAGCATCTTCGGTTCATGGATCAGCGCGCGACAGATCGATGCCCGCTGCTGCATGCCTCCCGACAGCTGCCACGGAAACTTGTCGGCATAGCCTTCGAGGCCGACGGTTTTGAGCAGGGCGAGCGCGCGCTCCACATACTTCGCCTTGTCGCGCTTGAAACTGCTGCGATAAGGCTCGACGATTTCCAGCGGCAGCAGCACATTGTCCAGCGTGGTGCGCCAGGGCAGCAGCGTCGGCGCCTGGAAGGCCATGCCGACAATCTTGAGCGGACCGGTGACCGGCGCGCCGTCGATCGACACCTTGCCGCGCGTCGGCGGCTTTAGGCCGGTGGCAAGCTTCATGAATGTGGACTTGCCGCAGCCGGACGGCCCGACGATGGCAATGAATTCGCCCTGGCGCGTCTGCAGGTTGATATCTTCCACCGCGAACTCGGAAGTGCCGTCATAGGCCAGGAAGACATGATTGAAATCGACAAAGGTGGCAGACATGGCATTGCTCGTAAAGACGCCCCGCCGTCATGGCGGGGCAGATAGGCTCGATGGCAGGGTCTCGGCAAACTATTTCGGAAAGACGTTGAGTTCCGCCCTGGACGGCAGGAAGGAGGCATTCCAGATGGCAGCCGGGTCGACCCGCGTCTTGGTGTTATAGGCATCCGAGACCTGCGAAGCCATCAGCGACATGCGCGGCGCCGACACCTGGCCGAAGCCCTCGGCCCTGGCGTTGGCGGTGGCAATGGAGCTGGCGATGGCCAACTTGAGGCGGCGCAGTTCCAGCTTCTCGTCGATCAGGCCGTCGCGTTCCTTGACGCTCTTGATGGCTTCCTCCGGATTGGCCATCACATCCCTGGCCGCCTTGGCGAAGGCGCGCAGGAAACCCTTGATCGCTTCCGGCTTCTGCTTGACGAAGGCATCCGACACGATGATCGCATTGCCATACAGCTTGACGCCGTATTCCGGCAAGGGCATCACGACCACGTCTTCATCCTTGACGCCGCGCGCATTCAGGTTGAGCAGCGAGGTGAAGGTGAAGCCGGTAATCGCATCGACATCGCCGCGCACCAGCATGGTTTCGCGCAGCGGCGGGTCCATGCTGATCCAGTTGGCCTTGGCGGCGTCGAGCTGGTTGGCCTTGGCGAGGATGGGGAAGGCGCGGCGGCCGGCATCGAATACCGGCGCGCCCAGCTTCCTGCCCGCCAGATCGGCCGGTGACTTGATGCCGGATTTTTTCAAGGCGAGCACGGCGGCGGGAGTGTCGTTATACACCATCATCACGGCAACCGGCTTGCTCGGCGCGGTCGGGTTGTTGGCGGTGAATTCCATGAGCGCGGCGAGATCGGCGAATCCCATGTCGTAGGAACCCGAGGCCACGCGATTGACCGCATTGCCGGAGCCGTTGCCGGCGTCGATGGTCACGTCCAGCTTTTCCTGGGCGAAGTAGCCTTTGGACTTGGCGACCAGGAACAGCGCGGCCGGTCCTTCGAAGCGCCAGTCGAGCTGGAATTTGACTTTGGTTTCCTGGGCCAGCGCGGGCAATGCCAGCGCGCCGACCAAGAGGCCGGCTGCCCAGCGCGAAACAATGGATGGGCGGGATGAACGCATGTGATTCCTTTCATGTGCACGGGTGCCGCCCCGTGGCGGCACCATGATGGACGCGCATGCAAAAGCCGTGCGCGCCGTGTCGAACTGGGAAATTTAGAACTTGTGGCGCAGGCCGATGCCGTAGCTGGTCGCGCGTGACGCGCCGGTGATCTTGTCGTTCATCGCCACGGTGTAGAGGTCGGTACGCTTAGAGAACGGATAGTCGTAGCCGATCGAATAGGTGTCGCGCTCACGCTCGGCGCCGCCGATCAGCGAGCCGGCACGCCTGGTATGCGCATAGCTGAACAGCACCGACCCCGGCCCCACCGGCGCGGAGGCGCCGACGCTGTAGACCTTGTCGGTCAGCTCGGCGGCGGTCGCGGTGTCGTCCTTGTTGCGCTGGTAGGTCGCGAACAGCTTGACCACTTCGAAGTTGTAGCTGGCGCCGAGGAAGTAAGCCTTCTGGCGATTGATCGCGGCGATCGGCGCCGTCGTGTCGATGATCGCGCCCGGATTGGGGTTGGCGATCTGGATGTCGTGGTAGAACGCCGACGCGGCGAACGGGCCGCTGAAATACAGCGCATTGACGCCGATGTTGTTGCGGCCTGTCGAGCCCGCCACTTCGCCGAACTGGTAATGCACGTTGGCGGTCAAGCCGCCCAGCTTCGGCGTGGTATAGATGATCTGGTTGCTCCAGCCGGTGTCGCCGGCATTGGAAGCGGTCCAGGTACGCGCGCCAAAAGCGCCCGAAGGCACATTCATGTGCACCACGAGGGGCGAGAAATTGAAGGAGTCGCCGTAGGGATTGAACAGCACGGTGGGCAGGAAGTTGGGTGCCAGTCCGCGGCCCAGCTGGATCTTGCCGAAGCCGCCCGCAATGCCGACATTGGCGTCGCGCGAAAACAGGTTGTCGCCGCCAAAGCGCCCGCTTTCACCCGTATCGGCACGGTAGAAACCGGTCAGCGCAAATTCCGCACGCAGACCGCCGCCGAGGTCTTCCATGCCCTTGAAACCGAACCAGGAAGTCGTCATGCCTCCGCTGCCGACCACGGCGCGGCGGCCGGCATCGCCGCTGTACTTCAGCGATCCGGCGAAGCTGTCGACCAAACCGCCGACCGTGACATTGCTCTGGGCAAGGCTGCCTCCGGCTGTCATGCAGGCGATCAGTCCCATTGCTACTTGCGCTTTTTTCATTTCTGTCCTTCGATGATGGATGATGATCTGTTGCGCTGGCTTCAGCTTCACAGCGCGATAACACGTGCGTGGCCTCGCACGTCCATCGGAACGGATCATGAAGGCAACGACATTCTTTCCGTTCAGCAAATCCCGTGCCTGCATTGAACACGTATTTAGTACGCTTTTTTTGTACACAAAAATGCTTGGGAAGCTGAGCTGCGCCCGTTCATGGTGCGGCTGCGAGCGAGGTGATGCGCTCGCGCACCAAAACGGCGCTTGGGCGGGTTGCGGCTACGCGGGGACTGGAAATGAAAAAAGGGCCGGTTTCCCGGCCCTTTCAAGAAGGTAGCGAAGATATCCGTCGCTATGCGGTCATGCAGGTTCTCCGGCCGATGTTCCGGCCGAAGAACCGCGGCATTACGCCACCTGCTGGATACCAGCCAGCACCCAGCCGCCTGTGCCGGTCGCCGGCTTGGACAGGTTCCAGATTTCGGTGAACGGCTCGGCAGGCGCATTGTCCGCTTCACGGATCATGCCGCTGAACTTCACGCTGGCAAGGTAATCGCCGCCCACGGTTTCAATACCCAGCATGTCGGCATCGAGCGAAACCACATCCGTATGGTTGGACGAGGCGCCGCGTTCCTGCAACTGCATCTTCAGCTCCGCATACATCTCTGGCGATGTGAATTCGCGCAGGTCATTGATGTCGCCCTTGTCCCATGCCGCCTGCAGGCGGATGAAATAGGTCTTCGCATGGCGCAGGAAACCGGCCGTGTCGAAGTCGGCGGGAATGCTCGACTGCGGTACGTCGCTCACTGCGGCTGCCGCTGCCGAGCTTGCCGACGCCGCATTCAGCGGCGACTGCAGGGCCGACGGTTGCACCGGCTCGATGCGCGATCCGATTTCAAGCGTGGCAACACGTGCCATGCCTGTGTTCGAAGCCGCGCCCGCATAGGCCGGCTGCATGCCGCTGCCTGCCTGTGCCGCGCCGTTGCGCTTGCGCATCACCATGCGGTAGATGAAGAACGCCGCGCCGGCCAGCAGGGCAATCATCAGCATGGTGCTGATCGCGCTGGCGAGCGCGCCGCCGAGACCGAAGTGAGACAGCAATGCGCCCAGACCCAGGCCGAGCAGGGCGCCGCCGAGAATGCCCTTCCAAGGGCTGGAAGGCTTGGCTGCCGCCGCTGCCGCGCCAGGTGCGGCAGCGGCAGGCGCAGCCTGCGATGCTGCGGGTGCGGCCTGGTTCTGCGCGGGCGTTGTCGACTGACGGTTGTATGTCTGCGACGACTGCTTGCCAACGGAATTGCCGCTGCCAAGACGTTTGGCCTGGGCTTCGGATACCACGATCGACAACGCACTGACGGCAATCAGCGCGGTGGCCAAGAATTTTTTCATGTTTCCTCCGGAAGTTAGTCATTGTGCGAAGGCCGGGAGCATTCCAGACCCTTCACAACGCGAGCCATGTTACGCGAGCCTGCCTAACATAAAAAGCGAATTAATAGAGATTCTTTCTTCGTCTAAAGCTGAATATTGCAAAATAATTAACGGATAGAACTCGGCATGGCGGCTCATGTCGAACCATTAACATTTCAAACGAACATTGCTCTGAAAGGATTTTTCATGGCCCGTGTCATGTGGAAAGGCGCCATCAGCTTCGGGCTGCTGCATGCGCCGGTATCACTGTATCCCGCAACCCAGCAGGACGAGATCGACTTCGACTGGCTGCGCAAGGATACCCTGCAGGCGGTCGGCTACAAGCGTGTGGTCAAGGAAACCGGCGAGGAAGTCGACAAGGACGACATCATCAAGGCCGTCAAGTACGAAGGCCAGTACGTCGTGCTGTCGGACGAGGAAATCAAGGCGGCCAACGTCAAGTCCACCCACACCATCGATATTGTCGGCTTCACGGAGGCGGAAGACGTCAATTTCCTTTTCTTTGAAACGCCTTACTACCTTGCCCCGACCAAGGGCGGCGAAAAGGTCTATGCACTGCTGCGCGAAGCGCTGCTGAAGAAGAAAAAGATCGGCGTGGCGCTGGTGGTGATGCACAACAAGCAGCATCTGGCGGCGCTGATCGCGACGCCGCAGGCCATCGTGATGAATACGCTGCGCTGGGCCACCGAGGTGCGCGGCGTGGAACAGCTGGATTTGCCTGAGGAAGGCTTGAAAGGCGTCGACATCAAGCCCAAGGAATTGACGATGGCGACCCAGCTGATTGACAGCATGACTGAAGAATGGAATCCGACGCAGTATCGCGACACCTTCCGCGACGACATTCTTGCAATGGTGAAAAAGAAGTTCGACGAAGGCTTGGCGGAACAGGTGACCGAGGTGAAGATCGACCTGCCGGAGGCAACCGATCAGGAAACCGACCTGACCGAGCTGCTGCGCCAGAGCCTGCAGGGCACTGCTCACCGCACGCGTCGGACATCCGCGCCTGGCAAGGTGCCTCTGCCGGCGGCGCGCAAGCCTGCCGCCCGCGCCAGGACATCGAAGCAGGTGCACTGACCGCAGATTGGTTCTCACCAGCGCCTGAAGCGGCCGCGATCCCGTAGCGATATCGCCGGCTCCTTCCCGCCACCGCCAGCCGTGTTATTGCGAGGATGCCATGCCCGACAAACTGTCCACCTACCATGCCAAGCGCAACTTCCGGATCACGCCGGAGCCCGAAGGCGAAGTGTCTCCGTCCGGCGAACGCCTTCGCTTCGTGGTGCAGAAGCATGATGCGCGGCATCTGCACTACGATTTCCGGCTGGAGATCGACGGTACGCTGAAAAGCTGGGCGATACCGAAAGGCCCGAGTCTGGATCCGGCCGACAAGCGTCTCGCCGTGCATGTCGAAGACCATCCTCTGGGCTACATCGATTTCGAAGGCGACATACCGGCACATCAGTATGGCGCGGGACATGTCGAGGTCTGGGATATCGGCCACTGGGAACCGGTGGGCGATCCGGTGCGCGGCTACCAGGCCGGCAAGCTGAAATTCCGCCTCGACGGCGAGAAGCTGGGGGGCGGCTGGACATTGCTGCGCACCCGGCTCAAGGGCAGCGGCGGCAAGGAACAATGGCTGCTGATCAAGGAAAGGGATGAGATCGCGCGGCCGGCGCAGGAATATGACATCACGGAAGCGCTGCCGGATAGCGTGTTGCACGATGCCCGGCCAGGCAAAGGCAAGCGGCGCGCCACGAATGATGCCCATCTGCAAAGCAAGCCCGCCGCCAAGGCCGATGGCGCACCGCTGCGGAAAGAACGCAAGCCGCGTGCGACCGCCAGAGGGAAGTCACCCATGCCGGATTTCATTGCTCCCCAGCTGGCGACCCTGGTCGATGAAGTGCCGCAGGATGGCGAATGGCAGTATGAAATCAAGTATGACGGCTACCGCCTGCTGGCCCGCATCGACGGCGACGATGTCAGGCTGCTCACGCGCGACGGCAAGGACTGGACCGCGCGCATGCCGCAGCATGCGAAAGCGCTGCGTTCGCTCGGACTGGAAAGTGCATGGCTGGATGGCGAGATCGTGGTGCTCGACAAGCAGGGTGTTCCTTCATTCCAGCTGCTGCAGAATGCCTTCGACAAGAAGAATCAGACGCCGATCGTCTACTTCCTGTTCGACCTGCTGTATCTGAACGGACATGACATGCGCGGCATGCCGCTGCGCGACCGGCGTTCGCTGCTGGCCGACGTGATGACGCGCGCGCCGGCGGAGCTGCTGCGTTTCAGCGAACCGATGGCGCAGCCGCCGCGGCAATTGCTCGACAGCGCCTGCCAGCTGTCGATGGAAGGCATCATCGGCAAGCTGGTCGATTCAACGTATGCCGGCAAGCGCAGTCCCACCTGGATCAAGCTGAAATGCCGTCGCCGGCAGGAGTTCGTGATTGCCGGATACACCGAGCCGCAGGGCGCGAGGAAATACTTCGGTGCGTTGCTGCTCGGCGTCTACGACGGCGGCAAGCTGCGTTATGCCGGCCGCGTGGGCACCGGTTTCGATCGTGAAGTGCTGGCTGCGACCTACAAGCGCCTGCGCTCGCTCGAACAGGACGAACGGCCCTTCGATCACATGCCGCCCGGCGTGCGACGCGCCGAGACGCACTGGATCAGGCCGACACTGATCGCGGAAGTGTCCTTCGCCGAATGGACCGATATCGGCCTGGTGCGCCAGGCGGTATTCCATGGCCTGCGCGAAGACAAGGCGGCGCGCGAGATCCGGCGCGAGGAAGCCGCCAGCGTGCAGGTGCATCAACATCAACCGAAAGCCGGAAAGCGATCCGGAGGCGCCGGTGCGACGGCGCGCATCGAAGGCGTCGCCATCAGCCATCCCGACCGCGTCATCGATGCGGAAAGCGGCGCCACCAAGCTGGACGTCGCGCTTTACTACCAGCGCGTCGCGCCCTACCTGCTGCCATTCCTGCACGAGCGGCCGGTGTATCTGCTGCGCTGTCCGGAAGGCATCGCAGGCGAGCATTTTTTCCAGAAGCACATCAACAGACTTGCCATTGCCGGCATCCGCAAGCTCGATCCGTCCCTGGATCCGGGGCATGCTCCCCTGATGGCAATCGATGACGCGCACGCACTCGCCGGCGCGGCGCAGATGGGCTCGATCGAACTCCATACCTGCAGTGCGACCGCCGACCGCATCGAGCGGCCGGACTGCATGGTCTTCGACCTCGACCCCGATCCTGCGCTGCCCTGGTCGAAAGTCGTCGAAGGCGCACGCCTGATCTGCGTGATGCTCGACGAACTCGGCCTGACCAGCTTTCTGAAGACCAGCGGCGGCAAGGGCCTGCATCTCGTGGTGCCGCTGTCACGCCGGCATTCATGGGACGACGTGACCGCGTTTTCGCAGGCGGTTGCCGAACACCTGGCACGCACGCTGCCCAAGCTGTTCAGCGCCAGGATGGGCGGGCAGAACCGGGTGGGCAGGATCTTCATCGACTATATGCGCAACCGGCGCCATGCCAGTACGGTTGCGCCCTATTCCCTGCGGGCGCGGCCGGGCATGGGAGTCGCCGTGCCGATAGGCTGGGAAGAGCTGGATGGCATCGCGGGTGCGGCTGCATGGACGATACGCACCTTGCCGGACAGGCTGGAGACGATGAAGAATGACCCCTGGCAGGACTACTTCAAGACGCGCCAGAACCTGACCGCGGCGATGAAGGACAAGCTCGGCATCGGAAAGATCAGGAAGAAGTGAGCGGCGTGGGTCTCGTGTAGAAAAACCAGCCCAGCATGGCGCAGTTCGCCAGCACGGTCAGCAGGAAAACCGCCTGGAAGGAAGGCTCCCGGGATTTGTGGCGCAGGAGCTTCTGCGCCAGCAGCGCACCGGGCCAGCCGCCGATCAGCGCGAGCAGATGCAGGGTTTTCTCCGGAGTGCGCCAGCGGCCATGATGTGCCGCCGACTTGTCGATCGCATACACCGTAAAGGCGCTGATGCTGAATATGCCGTATGCCGCAGCCACGACCGGCGGCAGGCAGGCATGCCATGTCGCGCCGGCAAGGCAAGCCGCAAACAGCGCGGCGAGCCACAAAGGTGCTTTGCTTTCCCCGCGCCCCATGGCGGCGGGCCGGCGGGGAATTGCGGCGGTGCTTTTTTTCTTCACGATAGCGTGGAATCGGAGTGGCGAGATAGGCAGTATCGGCGCCTGAGCGGCTTATTCCCGGGTTACCGCGTAAACCAGCTCGATCGCCGGCGCGGTCAGCATGCGCAGATCGCCCAGCCTGTCCTGCTCGATCGCCTGCAAAATCAGTTCATTGATGCCGCCGACAACCGCCATCGCCATGTCGGCAGAAAGCGGCGTGCGGCGCCTTGGTGCGGAAGCATGCTCGTTGATGACCTTGAGCATGAATGCAGCAATCTCTTCATTTACCTGCCTGCGGGCCGCCAGTCCGCCCGGACCGAGTCCGAGAATCTCGATGAACAGCGTGCGCATCAGGACAGGGTTTTGCGCCAGGCAATCGAAGTAAGCCGTCATGGCGCTTTCCACCTGTTCATGCCAGTCGCGCGACGGATCGATCGCATTGCGCAGCACATCGAGCGCGTTATGGCTGGCGGCGGTGTACAAGGCAATCAGGCAGTCGCCCTTGGTATTGAAATATTCATAAAAGGTACGTCTGGATACGGCGGCTTCGCGCACGATGTCGGCAATCGTGGTGGCCGCATAGCCCTTGGCCGCCACGGCTTGAGCCATGCCCTCGAGGAGGCGGTGGCGATGGGTGTGCGGCGCGTGCTGCTGTTCTGCTGGCGATGATATTGATGCAAAGCTCATCTTGATTCTTATGCTCGAAAAGTTCCTGACCGGAAATTGACAGCCATTGGTACTTGACAGTACCAAGCTCCTGTTCCACCATGATGGTAACGGTACTTTTTAGTACCGAGTCAACTATTTTTCTGGAGCCTGATGATGACCGAGCTCGTCGTACGCCGACTGCTGATCGACCTGGAGACGCCATTCGCCCGCCACTGGTGCGGTGGCGATGCATTCCGTACCGCATTGTTCAATGCCTTGTCGATGAGCTTTCCCGTGGGCGAACAGTTCTTCATCGACTCGGTGCGCAATGGTTTCAAGGCGCTGCCTGCCGACCAGAAGGAACGCTTCAAGCGCGAGGTGCAAGGATTCGTCGGGCAGGAGGCCACGCATCGCCGCATTCACGCGCTGTTCAACGGGCATCTGGAAAAGCAGGGGCTCGTCAACGCCTGGGGGCCGCGTGCCTTGAAGCGTCTGAAGCTGATGGACGGCGCCGATCCCCGCCATTGGCTGGCGATCACCGCAGCCAATGAACACTTCACTGCGATCTTTGCCGAATGGATGCTGAGCAATCACGACCGCCTCGACGGCAGCGAACCCCGTCTGAAGACCATGTGGTTGTGGCACAGCGCGGAAGAGTCGGAACACAAGAGCACGGCATTCGATCTGTACCAGGCACTTGGCGGCTCCCATGCTTGGCGGATCACCTGGTTCCGGAGGATTACCTTGATTTTCCTTGGCGACACATTGCGGCAGACGGTCGACAATCTGCGTCGCGACGGCACCTTATGGAAATGGAGTACATGGAGGAGCGCCGGGGAATATCTGTTCGGCAAGCGCGGGCTGATCCGGCAGAGCTACAAGCCGTGGAAGGAATATTTGCGTCGCGATTTCCATCCCAGCCAGCAGGAAAGCAATCTGTCGCGGCAATGGCTGGAAGACAATGCGCAGGAATACACGCCGGTTGGCGCATAAAGCCATTGCCTGCGGGAGGCTGACATGAAAACAGGTCCTGTGCGGCAAAGCGCCGCGTCAGGACCTGTTGCATTTGTGAATCGCGTCAGCTACGGGAGCCGGCGCGCGAGCGCGACATCAGCCTGTCGGCCGCGGCATGCGCCTGCTGCAGCACAGGGGCGGGCATCATGCGCAGCAATGCCGGAATGCCAAGCGCCAGTATCGCCACGTCGTCGGTCAGGCCAAGCAGCGCCAGCCAGTCCGGCAACAAGTCAATCGGACTGATCACATAGAATCCCAGCATCAGCGCGGCAATCTTGAAGACCGCGGGTGTCTCGGGATTGCGGCAGGCATACCACAACACCAGAATTTCACGACCCATGGTGCGGAACAGGCGACCCAAACGTAAGAACATGGCAACACTCCATTAGGCAAGGCACGTGAATCGTACCAGTCAGCTTAGGTCGCTTGCTGCGGGAAAAGTGCCATAGAAACTCGCCTGCATACCGATGCACTGCGTTTATCGCGCATCAGGACGCCGGCCGGCGCGGTGCGACATTGACCATCACCACACCCACCATCACCAGCGCCGCACCGGCGACAAAACGCGGGTCAAGCGGATCGCGCAGCAGCAGCACGCCGAAAGCCACGCCGAACAGGGGTGTCAGGAAGGAAAACACCGACAGTCGCGACGCAAGATAATTGCGCAGCATCCAGAACCAGACAAGATAGCTGAGGAAGGCCACGATGATCGACTGGAAGACCAGGCTGCTCCATGCAACGCCTGTCATCTCGATGCCATGACCTTGGCCGGCCGCCAGGCCAATGGCGACAAGAATCACTCCACAGGCGCCAAGCTGGTAGAACAGGGTGGTGGCGGGTGGCGCTTCCGACAGGTTCGAGCGCCGGATCAGCACGGTGGTGGCTGCCCAGAAGACGCCTCCCAGCACACCGAGCGCATCGCCGATCAGCATATGAGTCCAATCCTGTCCTTGCACCGCGAAGCCGTTGGAAAACGCGACGGCGATGCCGGCAAAGGCAGCGAAAATTCCACACCATTGCATTCTGCCAAGCCGCTCCCCCGCGATCAGCCAGTGCAGGCCCAGCACGGTGAAGATCGGCGCGGTATAGAGAAACACGGAGATATGGGACGCGGTCGTGTACTGCAGGCCGACGGCGATGCATAAAAATTCGAGCGCGAACAGCACGCCCGCGCCCAGTCCGGGTGCGAGGGTTCCGTCGCTGAAGGAAAGCTTGCTGCCGCGAACAACCATCAGCAGGTAAACCAGGGCCGCGGCCACGACCGAGCGCAGACCGATCTGCATGACCGGTCCCATGTACGGTGCGGCAAGCTTGACGGCCACCTGCTGCAATCCCCACAGCACGCAGAGCGTCAGCATCACGGCGACGGCGAAGGCGTCGAGAGGTTTTCTGGCGGCCATTATTATCCTTGTAGCGAAGCGATCCGCTATTTTAAGCGCGGCAATTTTTTCGCGTATGCCACCACTTTTTGCCATCGGTGTGTTTGCGAATCATCACGTTTGCATGGACAGTCCTGAACCTGTGACATCACAGTTTCTCTAAGCTTGTCAGTTAAACATTCCGGAGCACAAGACCATGAGTGATCAAGCAACCGATGCCGTACAAATGCTGATTTCCCAGCACAGGGAAATGGAAGCCATGCTGAAGCAGGTGAAAGAATCGGAAGATTCGCAAAGGAAATCCCTGTTTGCGGCGGCCGCCGACAAACTCACCATGCATATCAAGTCCGAGGAAGAGATTTTCTACCCGGCAGTCCATCGCGCCCGCACCGAAGACGACCTGCTGGAATCGCTGGAGGAGCATTTGTCGCTGAAGCGCCTGCTGGCCGACCTGCTGGACATGGATCCGACGGACAAGGCCTTCGAGGCGAAATTCAAGGTGCTCAAGGAGCAGGCCGAGCACCATCATGAGGAAGAAGAGGAAAAGCTGTTTCCCGCCGTGCTGAAAATGATCGATGAAGAGCAGCGCAAGACGCTCGGCGGCCAGATGCTGGCGCTCCAGGAGGAGCTTGCCATGCAAAGCAAGCCGCGCGTCGAAGTCAAGAACGAGACCGCATCCGCCGCGCCGCTGCCCTGAGATGGTGGCCTTGCCGTCACGCCTTCCATTCACGCCGCAGCCGAGGAGATGACCATGATCCGACATCCGATTGCAACGCTGGCCGCCATGTGTGCCATGCTTGGCTGCCTCGGCGTTTCCCACGCCCAGACCGGGAGCGGCAGAGCCGATCCGTCGATCCGGACGCCGTCCGATCCCGGCATGCAGAACTTGCCGGACAAATCAATGAAGGCGCCGTCGAATTCCGGTATTGTCGTCGTGCCGCCGAAAACCGCGTCCGACGCCATGGTGACCACGCCGTCGCGACGGGTCGATCCGAAGATCGATGACGCGACTCCGGACATCGACAAGAAGAACGCCGAGAAGTCCAAGGGGAAAGATGCGAAGCCGAAGCAAGCGCCTTGACGAGCGTGGCCCGCATCCCGGCGGCTGATCCTGACGGACATGTTCATAAGGGGAATTCATGAAAACCACAAGCCCGGCGATGCCGGCATCGCTTTGTGCCGGACTGCTCCTGCTGACCTGCAGCGCCGCCAGCCTTGCACAGGCGTCGAAACTGCAGACCGAAGTCGTTGCGCGCGGACTCGAACATCCGTGGGGACTGGCCTTTATCGACAATGGCCGCATGCTGGTCACGGAACGCTCCGGACGCATGCGCGTCGTGCAGGCGGACGGCAAGCTCGGCGCTCCTCTCGCCGGCCTGCCGAAGATCGATGCGGGCGGGCAGGGCGGCTTGCTGGATGTGCAGGCCGACAGCGATTTCGCACGCAACCGCATGGTCTATTTCTGCTATTCCGAACCGGCGCAGCGCGGCTCCGGCAATTCCACGGCACTGGCGGCGGCAAGACTGTCGGCCGATGCGTCCCGCCTGGAACAGGTCAAGGTGCTGTTCAGCCAGAAGCCCAAATACAGCAGCGATGCGCATTTCGGTTGCCGCATCGTCGAAACGAAGGATGGCAAGCTGTTCCTGACCTTGGGCGACCGCTACCACCGCAAGGCCGATGCGCAGAAGCTGGACAACCATCACGGCAAGGTCATCCGCATCAACAAGGACGGCTCCGTGCCGAAGGACAATCCCTTTGTCGGCAAGTCGGGCGCGCTGCCCGAAATCTGGAGCTACGGCCATCGCAATTCGCAGGGCGCGACACTGGGGCCGGACGGCAAGGTCTGGACGCATGAACACGGCGCGCAGGGCGGCGATGAAGTGAATGTTCCGCAAGCCGGCGGGAATTACGGCTGGCCGGTCATCAGCTGGGGGCAGGATTACGGCGGAGGCAAGATCGGCGAAGGCCTGACCGAGAAGGAAGGCATGGAGCAGCCGGTCTATTACTGGACACCATCGATTGCCCCATCCGGCATGACTTTCCTGCGCAGCGACCGTTACGGCAAGGACTGGCAGGGCAGCCTGTTCGTCGGCGCGCTGAAGTTCCAGTACCTGGCGCGGCTGGAGGTGCAGGGCGGCAAGGTGGTGAAGGAAGAGAAGCTGCTGCAGGATCTGAAGCAGCGGATCCGCGATGTAAGGGAAGGCCCGGACGGCCTGCTCTACCTGCTGACCGATCATGACGACGGCCAGCTGATCCGGCTGCGCCCGGGCGCCTGATCGCGCGGTGATGAGCGGCGTGCCTGGCACGCCGCTGGTTGCAGCCTTACTTCGCGGCGCGTTCGCCGATATAGGCCAGCGCCTCGTCGACCTGGTCGATCAGGATCAGGCACAAGTCGCCTTCCGACAGATCCTTCAGCGCCGCATCGATGGCAACGAACTCGCCGCGCACTTCCTGGACCGCCTTCGCACGCTTCGCATTGACCAGTCCCTGGCGCAGCAGGGCAATCACTTCACCGTCCTCGCGGCCGCGCTGGCACTGGTCTTCGTACAGGACCACGCTGTCGAAGGCGTCACCGAGGATTTCGGTCTGGCGGACGATATCGATGTCGCGCCGGTCGCCCGCGCCGCTGATGACCACCGAGCGCCGCTTGGCGGGCATGGTGTCGATGGCATTGACCAGCGCCTGGATCGCATCCGGGTTGTGCCCGTAGTCGGCGATCAGGGTGGCACCGTTGTACGAGAACAGGTTGAAGCGTCCGGGAGCGCTCTGCGCATCGCTGACGAAAGACTTCAGGCCCGCTTCGACCACTTTCCAGTCCAGTCCCAGGGCCCAGGCGGCGCCGATGGCGGCCATCGCATTGTCGACCTGGAAGCCGATGGAGCCGTTGCGGGTTACCGGAATATTGGCCAGCGGGATGCGGTGGAGACGCTTGCCTTCGGCGGCGACGATCGCATCGCCGTCGACATAGACGACGCGACGGCCCTGTGCGCGGTGCGTGGTCATCACGGGATGATGCACGTCCTTGGCGAAATAGGTGACCGCACCCGGGCAGACGGCCGCCATGCCGGCGACCATGGGATCGGCCGCATTGAGCACGGCCATGCCGCTGGGCGCCACGTTCTGCACGATCACGCGCTTGACCACCGCCAGGTCTTCGACCGTGGTGATGAAGTTCAGGCCGAGATGGTCGCCGGCGCCGATGTTGGTGACGACCGCGACATTGCAGCGGTCGAAGCCGAGGCCTTCGCGCAGCACGCCCCCGCGGGCGGTCTCGAACACGGCGGCATCGACATCCGGATGCATCAGCACGTTGCGCGCGCTGCGCGGGCCGCTGCAGTCGCCGGTGTCGATGCGCTGGTCGCCGATGTAGACGCCGTCGGTGCCGGTCATGCCGACACGGTATTTGTTTTCGGAAAGGATGTGCGCGGTCAGCTTGACGGTGGTGGTCTTGCCGTTGGTGCCGGCTACCGCCACCACCGGGATGCGGCCGTCGTCGCCGTCCTTGAACATGGTTGAAATGATCGCTTCGCCCACCGGGCGGCCCTTGCCGAACGAGGGCTGCAGGTGCATGCGCAGGCCGGGCGCGGCATTGACTTCGACGATGCCGCCGCCCTGCTCCTCCAGCGGCTTGATGACGGTTTCGCAGACCACGTCGACGCCGCAGATGTCGAGGCCGACCATCTGCGCCGCCTCGACCGCGCGCGCCGCCATGTCGGGATGCACGTCTTCGGTGACGTCGGTGGCGGTGCCGCCGGTGGACAGGTTGGCATTGTTGCGCAAGACGATCAGCTGGCCGTTCGGCGGCACGCTGTCGGTGGTGTAGCCCTGCTTGGCGAGCGTGGCGCGGGCGATGTCGTCAACGCGGATCTTGGTCAGCGAAGTGGCATGGCCGTCGCCGCGGCGCGGGTCCTTGTTGACCTGCTCGATAAGCTGGCCAATGGTGTGCTTGCCGTCGCCGGTGACCTGCGGCGGCGCGCGGCGCGCGGCGGCGACGAGCTGGTCGCCGACCACCAGCAGACGGAAGTCGTGGCCGGTGATGTAGCGCTCGACGATGACGTCGGTGCTGATCGCGAATGCGACATTGAAAGCGGCGAGCACTTCCTCGCGGGTGCGGATGTTGACCGCCACGCCCTTGCCCTGGTTGCCGTCGCGCGGCTTGACCACGACCGGGCCGTCGATCTCGCAGGCGGCCTTCCAGGCATCTTCCGCATCCGTGACAGAGCGGCCGTTCGGCACCGGCACGCCGGCCGCATGCAGCAGCATCTTGGTCAGTTCCTTGTCCTGCGCGATGGATTCGGCGATCGCGCTGGTGCGGCTGGTTTCGGCGGCCTGGATGCGGCGCTGGCGGCTGCCCCAGCCGAACTGCACCATGCTGCCTTCGGTCAGCCGGCGGTAGGGAATGCCGCGGGCCACCGCGGCCTGCACGATGGAGCCGGTGCTGGGTCCGAGCCGGATATCTTCATCGAGCTCCCGCAGGCGGGCCAATGCGCCGTCGAGGTCGAAAGGCTTGTCTTCCACCGCGCTGCGGCAAAGTTCTTCGGCCAGTTCGAAGGCAAGCCGGCCGACTTCTTCCTCGGTGTATTCGACGATAACCTGGTAAGTCCCGCTCTCGACCGTCTGCACTGCGCGGCTGAAAGTCACCGGACAGCCGGCCTGCGCCTGCAGGCACAGGGCCGCGGCTTCCAGCGCATGCGCCATCGACAGCGGATGTCCCGGGTCGGTGGTTTCCTGGAACTTGAGTTCGGGGAAGCGCGCGCGCAGCTGCGGTTCGAACTTTGGCAGCGCCGAGATGTTGCGCTCGGTCTCATCGCACGATACGACCGCTTCAATCGACGTATGCCGACTCCACAAGTTGGGCCCGCGCAATGCGCGGAGTCGCGAAATTTCCATCAGTATGTTCCTTGGTTGCCCGGCCCGCGGCATGGCGGCCGGGCGTTGTCCTGCTTTTTTCATTTTGCTTTGCGCCACGCCGGCATCCGGCGTGGCGCGCAAGCGTTGCTCAGGCGCTGTAGTCGAAGGTTTCCACGCCGGCCAGAATCACGTCCGACGCGATGCCCAGTGCCCAGCCGGCACCGACCGCGGCCAGGATGTTCTCGACCACGTAGCCGCGTTGGTCGAGATTCCCGATGCCAAGGCCGGCAATCCTCATCAGCAGGGTTTCATGCGCGCCATTGGCCAGAACGATTTCGCCATCGCGCACGAATACCGCGCGTCCGCCCTGCGCGCGGTGCTGCGCAACGGCATCAACGTCGGGTGAAATGCTGAAGAAGATCACGCTGCCGTCGCACAGCTCCGCCATCTCGGCGACACGGGGATCGGCGCCGTTCAGGACGGCGACGCCTTCAGGCAGCACGATGTCGACCTGGGTGCGGGCCACCTTGAACATCTGGTCCGCGTCGTCGATATACAGCTCCGGCAGGCTGGCCTGGGGATCGATATTGGTGACCACGCCGACCTGGCAGCGGTCATAGGCGATGCCCTCGGTCAGGATGGAACGGTAGCCGGCTTCCAGCACGGCGGCTTCGACCGCGCGGTTCATCAGCACGCGATGCGCGGATTTCCAGTTGGCGCTGTCGCTCTTGTCCATTCGCCGCTGCGAAAGGAACAGGCCGTCGCTGCTGGCAACCGCCACATTGAGTCCGTGCAGCCTGATCAGGCTGCCGATCAGGCGGGCGACCATGGTCTTGCCGCGGCTGCCGGTAACGCCGACGATGGGAATGCGGCCGTTTTCCTTCTCGGGGAACAGATGATCGACGATGGCACTGCCCACGGGGCGCGGCTTGCCGCTGGCGGGCTTCAGGTGCATTAGCAGGCCGGGGCCGGCATTGACTTCGACAATCGCGCCGCCCTGTTCTTCCAGCGGACGGGAGATGTCTTCGGCAACCAGGTCGACGCCGGCGATATCGAGGCCGACGATGCGCGCCGCCAAGGCCGCCGCAGCGGCGACGCGGGGATGCACTTCATCGGTGATGTCGAAGGCGACATTGCCGTGGCGCTGGATCAGCACCGTCTTGCCGGCGGGCGGCACCGAGTCCGGTCCGAGGCCCTGGCGCTCCAGCACCAGCAGGACGGTCGGATCTTCCTCGTAGGTAATCAGGTTGAGCGGAAATTCCTCGCTCTCGCCGCGGCGCGGATCGGTATTGAGTTGCGAATTGATCAACTGCGTGACGTTCGACACCCCATCGCCGACCACGGTCGCCAGCTCGCCCTTGGCGGCGGCCACCATCTTGCCGCCAACCACCAGCAGCCGATGCTCGTTGCCGCGGATGAAACGTTCGACGATTACGCCGCTGCCTTCCTGCTCGGCCAGCTTGTAGGCCGCCTCGACTTCCTCGCGGGTATTGAGGTCGGTGGACACGCCGCGTCCATGGTTGCCGTCGGAAGGCTTGACCACGACCGGAGTGCCGACTTCTTCCGCCGCGTCCCAGGCCTCTTCGATGCCGTCCACGAGGCGGCCTTCGGGAATCGGCACGCCGCAGGAAGACAGCAGGCTCTTGGTCAGGTCCTTGTCGCTTGAAATGCTCTCGGCGATCGCGCTGGTCTGGTCGGTTTCCGCGGTCCAGATGCGGCGCGAGCGGCTGCCGTAGCCGAGTTGCACGAGGTTGCCTTCATTGAGCCGCAGCGAGGGAATGCCGCGATCGATGGCGGCATCGACGATATTGGCGGTGCTGGGACCGAGCGCCACCGATTCGGCCAGTTCGGTCAGGCTCTTGACCGTTGCCTCGACGTCATAGGGCTTGTCCTCGATGGCCGCCATCACCAGGTCGCGCGATGCGACCAGCGCCGCACGGCTGACTTCCTCGTAGCGGGCACGCACGGTGAGCTTGTAGACACCGCGCTTCGACGTTTCGCGGGCCTTGCCGAAACCGGTCTGGACGCCTGCCAGGTTCTGCAGCTCGATCATCACGTGTTCCATGATGTGCGCCGGCCAGGTGCCTTCGCGCAGGCGCTGCAGGAAGCCGCCGCGCTCGCCGATGCCGCAGCGATGCTCGATCAGGCCGGGCAGCCAGGCGGTCAGGCGCTCGTAGAATCCGGGTATGGTATTGGAAGGCGCATCTTCCAGGTCACCGATGTCGACCCATGCCTCGATCACCGGACGATAAGTCCATATATTCGGGCCGCGCAGAGACATCACATTGATGATCTCAATGGTTTTGTTGTTCATTTAATACGAGAGGCTTAAGGGTAAAGGCCGTTGGTTTCCGAGGATCTTTTAAATTGTCTCTTGTTGGCCGGTGTATGGATAACGCATCAAAAGGTCGATAGTTTACTGAAAGCGCAAAAAAATTATCCGACAGAATCCGCTCCTGCCGAACAACATTATCGCCTCTCGGTATACTTGGCGCCACATTAGTGCATCGACCGCACCGCCAAATTTACATTCTGCAAACAAATTTCCTCCTGTTTGCCCTTTCAGAGCCTGAATGAACACAGCATCCCCCATGGCATTGCCTGCCAAGAGCCCGATTCCGACGGCATGGCAACAGAAGTTGCACCCGCGCCTGCGCGACGGCGAAACCGTTGTCGCCGGTCTCGAACTCGATCTTGACCTGAATCTGCGGTTTGCCGCAGGTTTCGTCGTCGTCACCAGCCAGCGCCTGCTCGCGGCTTCCGGCCCCGAGGCCGACTGGCAGGAATGGGCCTACCGGCCCGACCTAGCACTGACCCATCATGATCATGCAGGCGTAGGCACGCTGGAATTGCATGACAGTCAACGCCGCCTCGCCCTCTGGCGCTATACCCTCGGCCACAATCCGGAAGCGCTGCGGCTGATCAAGCACTTCGAACAGCAATGCGAGGCAACGCTGAAGGGGCGTCCCGTCACGGAGCCGGAACAGGCTGCCTGCCCGAGCTGCAAGGCGCCCTTGCCGGAAGACCAGGAGGATTGCCCGATATGCACGCGGGAAATTCATACTCCGCCTTCGACTTGGACACTGTTTCGCCTGTGGCGTTTCGCCAAGCCATACAAGGGGCAGCTGCTGCTGGGCTTTTTGCTGACGCTGGCGTCCACGGCGGCCACGCTGGTGCCGCCTTACCTGTCGATGCCGCTGATGGACAATGTGCTGATCCCGTACCAGAACGGCCAGTCCATCGATGTCGATCTGGTGGCGCTGTATCTGTCCGGCCTGTTCGGCGCGGCGCTGGTGGCCTGGGTGCTCGGCTGGGCCCGCACCTACATCCTGGCGCTGGTGAGCGAGCGCATCGGCGCCGACCTGCGTACCTCGACCTATGAACATCTGCTGCGGCTGTCGCTGGAATATTTCGGCGGCCGACGCACCGGCGACCTGATGGCGCGCATCGGCTCGGAAACCGACCGCATCTGCGTGTTCCTGTCGCTGCACCTGCTCGACTTCGCCACCGACGTGCTGATGATTGGCATGACGGCGGTGATCCTGGTATCGATCAATCCCTGGCTGGCGCTGGTGACGCTGCTGCCGCTGCCTTTCATCGCCTGGATGATTCACGTCGTGCGCGACAAGCTGCGCCACGGCTTCGAAAAGATCGACCGGGTCTGGGGCGAAGTGACCAACGTGCTGGCCGATACCATTCCCGGCATCCGCGTGGTCAAGGCTTTCGCCCAGGAAAAGCGCGAAGCCGCACGTTTCCGCGAGGCCAACAAGCACAACCTGCAGATCAACGACCGCGTCAACAAGGTATGGTCGCTGTTTTCGCCGACCGTCACTTTCCTGACTGAAATCGGCCTGCTGATCGTCTGGGCCGTCGGCATCTGGCAGGTATCAAAAGGCCTGATCACCGTCGGCGTGCTGACCGCCTTCCTGGCCTATATCGGCCGCTTTTACACGCGTCTCGATTCGATGAGCCGCATCGTATCGGTCACGCAGAAGGCCGCGGCCGGCGCCAAGCGCATCTTCGACATTCTTGATCATGTCTCCAGCGTGCCGGAATCGCAGAACCCGGTGCACCTGCAGCGCATCGAGGGCAGCATCCACATCAAGGATGTCGGCTTCCGCTACGGCAATCGCGCGGTGCTGCGCGGTGTCGATCTGCAGATCAGGCCGGGCGAAATGATTGGCCTGGTCGGCCACAGCGGCTCCGGCAAGAGTACTCTGGTCAACCTGATCTGCCGTTTCTACGATGTGTCCGAAGGCGCGATCCTGGTCGACGGCGTGGATATCCGCTCGCTGCCTGTCGCGGAATACCGCCGCCACATCGGCCTGGTGCTGCAGGAACCCTTCCTGTTCTTCGGCACCATCGCCGACAACATCGCCTACGGCAAGCCGAATGCGACACGCGAAGACATCATTGCCGCCGCCCGCGCCGCCAATGCCCATGAATTCATCCTGCGCCTGCCGCATGGCTACGATTCCATGGTGGGCGAACGCGGCCAGACGCTGTCGGGCGGCGAACGCCAGCGCATCTCCATCGCCCGCGCCCTGCTGATCGATCCGCAACTGCTGATCCTCGACGAGGCGACCTCATCGGTCGATACCAGCACCGAAAAGGAAATTCAGAAGGCGCTGGACAACCTGGTGCGCGGCCGCACCACCATCGCGATCGCGCACCGCCTGTCGACGCTGCGCCAGGCCGACCGTCTCGTGGTGCTGGACAAGGGCCAGATCGTCGAGGTCGGCAAGCATGAGGAATTGCTGGAGCGCGGCGGCGCCTATTTCAAGCTGTACCAGGCGCAGCAGCGCCAGGCGGAAAACGAAGGCCTGGTTGTAATGAGCGAGGACATGGCATGAACAACTTCTCACTGACCCGCAATGCTTTCGGCAAGCTGGTGTTCAGCTCGGATGACGGCATCCATGAAGGCGTGGTGCCGGTGCGCGCCTTTCCGATCGCGGCGCCGGACACCGGCATCGCGCTGGTGGATGCGGACGGGCATGAACTGGCATGGATCGAACGGCTGGCGGATCTGCCGCCGGCCACACGGAGCTTGCTGGAAGAGGAGTTGAAGAGCCGCGAATTCCTGCCGGAAATCAAACGCATCATCGACGTGTCGACGTTTGCGGTGCCAAGCACCTGGAAGGTGGAGACCGACCGTGGCAGCGCCAGCTTCGTGCTCAAGGGCGAAGAAGATATCCGGCGCGTGGCCGAATCGACGCTGCTGATCGCCGACAGCCACGGCGTGCAATTCCTGGTCCGCGATACGCAGGCACTGGACAAGGCCAGCAAGAAGATCCTCGACCGCTTCCTCTGAACCTCGGAAGCGGTATTCCCGGGGCGAAGCCTTATCTGGCTGTCAGATCTGCTTCGCTTCCGCAGCCACCAGCACGCTGCAGCGGATCTTCTCCACCAGCACCGCGTCCATGGCGCCGCGCCACCAGCGCATCGCGAACGGCTTGTGGCGAGAATGGCCGACGATCACCAGCTCGATGCCGAGCCGGTTGACGAGATCGCCGATGACGGTCACCGGCTCGCCAACCTCGAGATGCGGCGTCACGCTCAGGCCGCCTTCGGCCAGCATCCTGCGGCCCGACTCCAGGACCTGTGCCATCGCATCGCGCTCGGCGAGTTCCTCGTCCATGGTCGGCACGGCGGCCACGAATTCGCCGGCCAGCACGATCGGCGTCGGCGACACCACCGCAAGCAGATGCACCTGGGCTGCCGGCCCCGGCGCAAGCCGTATGCACTCCTGCAGCGCGAGCCGGCTTTCCGGCGTGCCGTTATAGGCGACCAGTATTTTCTGATACATGCTTGCCCCCTTGGTATGCGTGAATAAGCGCGATGATCCGCGAATTTAAAAATTCGACTCCCTGGTTCCATCATACAGCGCAAGCGGACTTCGGCAATCGGTTTTGCGCAATACCGGGCTGCCCGCGATGCGGCCTCTTCTCCCTTGATGGACGCCGAACCTACATTTTCTGCGCCAGCGCTTTTTCGAGATCGGATACCAGCTTCCTGTCATCTGGCGTCACGCGGCTGCCGTAGTTGGCAACCACTTTGCCGCTGCGATCGATCAGGTACTTGTGAAAATTCCACTTGGGCGAGGCGCCGGTAATCCTTGCCAGTTCCGCATGCAGCGGATTGGCCTCCTTGCCGGTGACGGAGCTCTTGGCGAACATCGGAAACTTGACGCCGTAGGTGTTGAAGCAGAAATCCGCGATCTGCTTGCTGTCTCCCGGCTCCTGGCCGCCGAAATCATTGGAGGGAAAACCGAGCACCACGAGCCCGCGCGGCTGGTATTTGGCGAAGAGTTTTTCCAGGCCCTCGTACTGGCTGGTGAAGCCGCAATAGCTGGCGGTATTGACGACCAATACCACCTGTCCCGCGTATTTGCAGAGGTGTTGCGGCGCATCGTCCTGCAGCCGGTTGAAACGCTGGTTCAGAAGCGCAGGACAGGACGCATCCGTCTGGGCCAGAACCGGTGCGGCCGCGCCAAGCAGCAAGCCGCAAAAAACCAGGGATTTGAACATGGTCGACTCCATATTGAAAATTCGGCAAGGCAGGACATTCTATGCAAAAACGCCACGGTGATGCCATATGGAAAGTTTCTGGCATACACTGGCGGTTAAACTCTTCTTCCATGATAGGTAAAGCCGCCACGGCCACAATAAGGATTTTGTCCGATGCTGAAAGTCGTCGTCATCGATGCCAATGCGATATCCCGCAATCTTCTCACCAGCGTACTGACCAGCGGCGGCCACGATGTCGTTGGCGATGCCAATACCAGCCCGGCGGGAATGGCATCCATGATCAAGCTGCAGCCTCAATTGGTATGCATCGATATCGGCACGCCGGATGACGACGGCTTTGCCAAACTGGACAACATCCGTGGCAGCTTGCCAAAAGCCCTGGTTTTTCTGGTATCGGGGAAGATGGAAGCCTCCACCGTTCAGCGGGCAATGGAAAGCGGCGTGCATGGATTCATCGTCAAGCCGTTCAATGGTGCCAGCGTTCTTACAAACATCCGCAACGCGATCATCAAGATTGCAAAGCAACATCGTCAAGCAGCCACGTCAAATAAGCCTGCTGACTGACCTCAACAAAGAAGCAGCAGCGCAAACATGACGTAACAAGAAGTAACTGCAGCGTCTGTTTTCCCCAATTTCCTGCAAACCCGCGCCATAGCTAGGTTTCAGGCGATTTCCCTTGCTTTAATTGCATGCATTTGAGCAATTTTTATTCCAACTGGTAACAAAGTGTTAGGTCTGGTGTAGGAATAATCTGATACAGACGCCTACTGTACCGACATTGCTAATCATCCTCTCGCTGATTTCCGGGAGTCAGTGGAATGGACATAATCTCAACCACTGATTGCGACGTCGCAAACAAATTGCGGCGAAGAATAACCACCAATTATTTGAAAAAGGTACAGCAATGTTGACTTCGCACATGACCGACGTACGTTCCAATGGCATCTCCCTGGCAACACCTTCCCCGTCCGGTACAGCATGGCAGCGTCAAGCCAAATTGTGGTCGAGCCTGAAGGAAGTGTGCGACTTGCTGCGCATCTCGGCGCGCATCACCAATGATGATTTCCAGTTCCAGCACATGCAGTTCAAGGCCGGCCAGCGCATCCACACCATCGGCCAGCCGTTTGACATGCTCTACATCGTCAACTCCGGCTTCCTGAAGACCGTGATGATCGACGAACTCGGCAACGAGCAGGTGCTGGGCTTCCCGATGAAAGGTGACATGTTCGGCATCGACGGCATTCACCGCAAGCAGTATTCGACCGAAACCGTGGCACTGACCAACTGCGACGTGATCCTGGTTCCGTTCAAGATCTTCTCGACCCTGGGCCGCACCCATTCCGAACTCGAGTCCGCCATCTACGGCGTGATGAGCCGCGAACTGGTACGCGAACAGGGCATGATCGGCACGCTGGGTTCGCTGAGCGCCGAAGCCCGCGTTGCACGTTTCCTGGTCTTCCTGTCCGAGCGTTTTGCTGAGATGGGCTACTCCGGCTCGCAGTTCAACCTGCGCATGACACGCCAGGAAATCGGCAACTATCTCGGCCTGACACTCGAAACCGTCAGCCGCACCTTCTCGGCGTTCAATGCGATCGGCATGATTTCGGTGGACCAGCGCGCCATCGTGATTCATGACCTGCAGTCGCTGCGCACCCTGCGCCGCCTGCCGCCGTCCCGCGTCCGCGCCAAGGCCGACAGCGCCAAGAAACGCGCTGCCGCTGCCGCGCAGCCGATGGCTGCTGCCTAACCGACCTGATCGGTCGGCAATCCATGCACCAGCGGGTGCCCTTCCCCAAGCAGGGGCAAGGGCACCGCAACAGCCTCCGAAACCTTCGGTTGTATTTTTCCCAGCATCTTCGAGCAACGCACCACACCGTCCTGCAAGCCGTCACAGGCTGCAAACAGCTCGGCTACCCATTCCACGAATACCCTTACCTTCGCCGACAGATGCCGGTTTTGCGGATACACCACATGCAGCGGCACCGGGTCCACGCACCAGTCATCGAGCACCAGTTCCAGTTCGCCTGAAGCAAGCATTGGCTGAATCGCAAACAGCGAAGCCTGAGCAATGCCCAGCCCCGACAGGCTGGCTTCCATGTACGCATCCGAATCGTTGACGGCAACGCGTCCGGGCACGCGGATCTGTATCCGTTCGCCCTCGCGCCCGAAATCCCATTCGTAGATCTTGCCTGTCTTGGCGGAAAAATAATTGATGCAGCGGTGATGCATCAGATCATTCGGATGCTGCGGCCGGCCGTGCCTGCTCAGGTAGGACGGCGCCGCGCATGTCACGAAATGCAGCATGCCGACCCGGCGCGCGATCAGGCTGGAATCAGCCAGTACTCCGCCGCGCACCGCGCAGTCGATGCCTTCCTCGATCAGGTCGACGAGGCGATCGCCGCAGCCGATTTCCAGTTCGATTTCCGGATAGCGCTCGAAGAATTGCGGCAATGCAGGAATGATCACATGGCGCCCGATGCCGGTGGGCACGTCTACCCGCAGGCGGCCGCTCGGACTGGCCCGGTTGCGGGACAAGGATTCTTCGGCGTCGCGCACATCGGCCAGAATGCTGAGGCAGCGTTCATAGTAGGCGGCGCCGTCGGCTGTCACGCTCACATGCCGCGTGGTGCGGTTGAGCAGCTTTACCGCAAGCTCCAGTTCCAGGTTGCGGATGAGCGTGGAAACCGTGGCCTTCGGCAACTGCATGTTTTCGGCCGCGCGCGTGAAACCGCCCGCATCGACGACCTGCACAAAGACTTCCATTGCCTGCAATTTGTCCATGGGGATCTCCCTCAAAGCCAGTGAATGCGGGAGACCGCCTTTTGGGAAGCTTCCGCCGAAACAGCAATGTAACTCATCTTCGCCGACTATTTGTACTGGCGTTCATTGTTCAGGAAGCCGAACAGTCAATTCGCTCTATTGCTATTTATCCAGATTGG
Organism: Noviherbaspirillum aerium; assembly: GCF_008929045.1. Lineage (GTDB taxonomy): Bacteria > Pseudomonadota > Gammaproteobacteria > Burkholderiales > Burkholderiaceae_D > Noviherbaspirillum > Noviherbaspirillum aerium. The sequence goes on from NZ_VFAH01000001.1 coordinate 491,435, forward strand.
AGAACAACGCTATAGTGCGGCCCATGATGGATTAATGAATGTCATGAGCCGATACCATGGGTTTGCAAAAAGCTGATCTTCCGCCGGAATTGGAGGCGCTTGCCGCGCAGGTGAAAATGCGTACGCAGGCGGTCAAGGGCGCGCGGCGCGAACTCGCCACCCAGCTTTACCTGCCGCCGGTGATTGCCGCCGAGGGACTCATCGTTTACTTTCCGGGCGGCGGTTTCGTCGAAGACGAGCTGGAACTGTGCGAGCCGTTCTGCCGCCTGCTGGCCGCGCGTACCGGCTTCACCGTACTGGCATCGAGCTACACGCTGGCGACCGAGCACCCCTTTCCCGCCGCCGTCGAGGATGCGCATGCGGTACTGTCCTGGGCCGGCCGCTATTGCAAGCGTAAGGGCTGGAAGTCCGCCCGCCTGATCGTGGCGGGACTGGAAGCCGGCGGCAACCTGGCCGCCGTATCGGCACTGATGGCGCGCGACCGCGGCGGACCGAGTCTGGCGGCGCAGATACTGATGATGCCGATGCTCGATCCGGGCCTGACCACCTGTTCGATGCGCACGGTAGCCGCCCGCAATGGCGGCGTGGAAGCGGCCAATGCCTGCGCGGCGGCTTATCGCGGTTACCTGCCGCATGCGATCGACCGCGCGCATCCGTATGCCTCGCCGCTGCAGTCGAGCCGCATGAAGCATCTGCCTCCGGCGCTGATCCTGTCGGCCGACGACGATCCGCTGCGCGACGAAGCCGAGCATTACGGCGCCAAGCTGATCGCCGCCGGCGTACCGACCACCGTGCGCCGCCTGCCGCCGATCGCGATTGCCGACCCGAATGCCCGATGTAGCTGTACGCGCAAGGAAAGCGCGCTGCATGAAGTGGAAACCTTCATCGCCGGACTCAGGCCAGGCGATTCCGCCTCTTGACCCTCCCACTGCGGGAGGCTGGATACTCATTACCGAATCTACCGAATTACAGCATTGTCAGTCCAAGGAACAAGAACATGAAGAATATTGCCAACTCGATCACATTTCGCCAGCTACCCGCTGCGCTGGCGCTGAGCGCCGCTGCAATCATCCTGTCCGCTTGCGGACAGCCTTCCGCCCAGGAAGCACCGAAGGCCGCCGGCGGCCCGCCGATCACCGCGGCCGAGGTGATCGAAAAGCAGGTTGTCGAAACCCAGGAATTTTCCGGACGCCTGGAAGCGGTCGACCGGGTGGAGATCCGTCCGCGCGTATCGGGTTTCATTGCTTCGGTCAATTTCAAGCCGGGCGCCGAGGTCAAGAAGGGCGACGTGCTGTTCGTCATCGATCCGCGACCCTACCAGGCGGAAGCCAGCCGCACCGAAGCCGCCGCGCTGGCCGCCCGCGCCAAGGCCGATCTGGCCAAGCTGGAACTGGCTCGCGCCGAAAAGCTGGTCGCGGAAAAGGCGATCGCCCAGCGCGAAGCCGATGAGAAGGCTTCCAGCGTGAAGGAACTGGAAGCCACCGCGCGCGCCGCACAGGCAGCCTATGACGCAGCGAAGCTCAACCTCGGCTTCACCCAGGTGCATTCGCCGATCAGTGGCCGCGTCAGCAAGGCCGAAGTCACGACCGGCAACCTGGTGGACGGCAGCGTGATCCTGACGTCGGTGGTGTCGAGCAATCCGATCTATGCCAGCTTTGACGGCGATGAAGACACTTTCCTGCGCGTCGGCGCCCAGTCGCGCAACGGCAAGCAGGTGCCGGTCCGCATCGGGCTGGCGAATGAAGAGGGCTTCCCGCATGAAGGCAAGCTGGAATTCGTCGACAATCGCGTCGATCCGGCTACCGGCAGCGTGCGCATGCGCGCCACCTTCAGCAATGCCGACAATGCGCTCGCTCCCGGACTGTTTACCCGCGTGCAGCTGGCGGACGGCGGCGGCCAGAAGAAGGCCTCACTGATCAACGACCGCGCGGTTGGCACCGACCAGAACCGCAAGTTCGTCTATGTGATCACCGCCGACGGCAAGGCCGAGTACCGACCGGTCAAGCTCGGCCCGGTCATCGATGGCCTGCGCGTGGTGCGCGAGGGCCTGAAGCCGGGCGAGAAGATCGTCGTCAACGGCTTGCAGCGCGTGCGTCCCGGCGCGCCGGTCACCGCGCAGATGGTGCCGATGGATGCGCCGCCGCAGGCAAGCAGCGCGCCTGGCAAAGACGAACAGAAGGGCGAGCAGAAGGCGGAAGCCAAGAGCGGCTCTTCGCCGACGAAGTCCTGAGCCCGGGGCCGGAACACAACCCCACACTGCCACACCCCGGCGCAAGCCGGAGACCGGCGTCGAACTTCACCCCGAACCCGGTGAACGACGCTGGCGAGCGGCGCTTGTCCGCGGACTTGTCAACGCCCCGGCAAGCCGACTTATTTAATTGAATGCGAGAGCTTTCATGAACTTCTCCAGATTTTTCATCGACCGCCCGATCTTCGCGGCCGTCCTGTCCATCATCATTTTCGTGGGCGGCGTGCTTGCCCTGTTCAAGCTGCCGATTTCCGAATACCCGGACGTGGTGCCGCCTTCGGTGGTGGTGCGCGCCATGTATCCGGGCGCCAATCCGAAAGTGATTTCCGAAACCGTCGCCGCACCGCTCGAAGAGCAGATCAACGGCGTGGAAAACATGCTCTACATGTCGTCGCAGGCCACCTCCGACGGCGCGCTCGCCCTGACCGTGACTTTCAAGATCGGCACCAATGTCGAGCAGGCCGAGACCCAGGTGCAGAACCGGGTGCAGCGCGCGCTGCCGCGCTTGCCGGAAGAGGTGCGCCAGATCGGCGTGACCACCGTCAAGAGCTCGCCCAACCTGACCATGGTGGTTCACCTGTCCTCGCCCAACGGCCGCTATGACGATGTCTACCTGCGCAATTACGCGGTGCTCAACATCAAGGACCAGCTCTCGCGCATTCCGGGCATGGGCGAAGTCCTGCTGTTCGGCGCCGGCGACTATGCCATGCGCGTCTGGCTCGATCCGCAGAAGGTCGCGGCGCGCAGCATGACGGCCAGCGATGTGGTCGCCGCCATCCGCGAGCAGAATGTGCAGGTTGCCGCCGGCGTGATCGGCGGCTCGCCATCGAAGAACGCCGAGTTCCAGCTGACCGTCAATACCCAGGGCAGGCTGCAGTCGGAAGAAGAGTTCGGCAACATCATCGTGCGCACCGGCGCCGACGGTTCCGTCACCCTGCTCAAGGATGTGGCGCGCGTCGAACTCGGCTCCACCGACTATGCGCTGCGTTCGCTGCTCAACAACAAGTCGGCGGCGGCGATCGCGGTGTTCGAAGCGCCGCAATCGAATGCGCTGCAATTGTCGGCCGACGTGCGCGCCAAGATGGAAGAGCTGAAGCAGGATTTCCCGGAAGGGGTGGAATACAACGTGGTGTACGACCCGACGCAGTTCGTGCGCGAGTCGATCAACGCGGTGATCCACACCCTGCTTGAGGCCATCGCGCTGGTGGTGCTGGTGGTGATCGTGTTCCTGCAGACCTGGCGCGCTTCCATCATTCCGCTGGTCGCGGTGCCGGTGTCCATCGTCGGCACCTTCGCCGTGCTGATGATGTTCGGCTTCTCGATCAATACCCTGTCGCTGTTCGGCCTGGTGCTGGCCATCGGCATCGTGGTCGACGATGCGATCGTGGTGGTGGAGAACGTCGAACGCAACATCCACGCCGGCCTGTCGCCGCGCGATGCGACGATACAGGCGATGAAGGAAGTGAGCGGCCCGATCATCGCCATCGCGCTGGTGCTGTGCGCGGTGTTCGTGCCGATCGCCTTCGTGTCCGGCCTGTCCGGCCAGTTCTATCGCCAGTTCGCATTGACAATCGCGATCTCCACCGTGATCTCGGCATTCAACTCGCTGACGCTGTCGCCGGCACTGGCCGCCACGCTGCTCAAGCCGCATGATGCGCCCAAGGATGCGCTGACACGCGGCATGGACAAGGTCTTCGGCCGCTTCTTCGCCTGGTTCAACCGCGTCTTCGGCCGCGCTTCCGAGCGCTACGAGGGCGGCGTGAAAACCGTGCTCAACCGCAAGGCGCTCGCACTGGTGGTCTATGCCGTGCTCGGCATTGCCGCGGTGTTCGTCTTCAAGTCGGTGCCGAGCGGTTTCGTGCCCGGCCAGGACAAGCAATACCTGGTCGGCTTCGCGCAGCTGCCCGATGCTGCCTCGCTCGATCGCACCGATGCGGTGATCCGCCGCATGTCGGACCTCGCCCAGACCGTGCCCGGCGTCAAGGATTCGATCGCCTTCCCCGGCCTGTCGATCAACGGCTTCACCAATGCGCCGAATGCCGGCATCGTGTTCATCGGCCTCGACGCCTTTGACAAGCGCACTTCGCCGGAGCTGTCGGGCGGCGCCATCGCGCAGCAGATCAATGCCAAGCTGGGCGGCATCGAGGATGCCTTCATCATGGTGTTCCCGCCGCCGCCGGTGAACGGCCTGGGCACCATCGGCGGCTTCAAGCTGATGATCGAAGACCGCGCCAACCTCGGCTACGACGAACTCTACAAGGCGGTGCAGGCATTGCAGATGAAAGCCTGGCAGACCCCGGAACTGGCTGGCGTATTCTCCAGCTTCCAGATCAATGTGCCGCAGCTGTTCGCCGACATCGACCGCACCAAGGCCAAGCAGCTCGGCGTGCCGCTGGCAACGATCTACCAGACGCTGCAGATCAACCTCGGCTCGCTGTACGTGAACGACTTCAACCAGTTCGGCCGCACCTATCAGGTCAAGGTGCAGGCGGATGCGCCTTACCGCTCGCATGCGGAGGACATCGCGCAGCTGAAGGTGCGCAACAACAAGGGCGAGATGATCCCGCTGTCGTCGCTGATGCGGGTGAAGGACAGCTACGGTCCCGACCGCGTACAGCGCTACAACGCCTATGTCTCCGCCGACATCAACGGCGGCCCGGCTCCCGGCGTGTCCAGCGGCCAGGCGCAGGCGGCAATGGAAAGGATCGCCAAGGAAGTCCTGCCCAAGGGCATCACCTATGAATGGACGGAGCTGACCTACCAGGAGATCCTGGCCGGCAACACCATGATCGTCGTGTTCCCGCTGTGCGTGCTGCTGGTGTTCCTGGTGCTGGCCGCCCAGTACGAAAGCTGGACGCTGCCGCTGGCGGTGATCCTGATCGTGCCGATGTCGATCCTGTGCGCGCTGCTCGGCGTCAAGCTGACCGGCGGCGACAACAACATCTTCACCCAGATCGCGCTGTTCGTGCTGGTGGGCCTGGCGTCGAAGAACGCGATCCTGATCGTGGAGTTCGCCCGTGAATTGGAAATGCATGGACGCAGCGTGGTGGAGGCGGCGCTGGAAGCCTGCCGCCTGCGTCTGCGCCCGATCCTGATGACGTCGATCGCCTTCATCATGGGCGTGGTGCCGCTGGTGTTTTCTTCCGGCGCCGGTGCGGAAATGCGGCATGCGATGGGCGTGGCGGTGTTCGCCGGCATGCTCGGCGTGACGCTGTTCGGCCTGTTCCTGACGCCGGTGTTCTATGTGCTGCTGCGCACCTTCGCCAAGCGTTTCGAGAAGCCGGCGGCGGTTCTGCCGCCTGCCACCGAAGGAGCCGTGTAAATGACGACCAACAAGATCATGACGATGACAACATTCCTGCCGAAAATGATGACGCCGCTGCTGGCGGCACTGATCCTCGCCGGTTGCGCCGCGCCCGAGCTGCGGTCACCCGAGATCGATATTCCCTCCGGCTTCAAGGAAGCGGAGGCATACAAGGTGGATACCAGCGCCGACGCGGCGCGCTGGAAACCGGCCCAGCCGGCCGAGGCGCAGCCGCGCGGCGAATGGTGGAAAGCCTTTAACGATGCCGCGCTGAATCAGCTGATCGATGAAGCCACCAGCGCCAACGCCAACCTGGCGGTTGCGGCGGCGCGCGTCAAGCAGGCCCGCGCAATCGCCGGCATCGCCGAGGCCGACCGCATCCCGGCGGTCAATGCCGGGATCGGCGGACAGCGCGCACGCTCCTCTGCCGTGTCGCGCGGCCTGCCGGCGGGAACCGACGTCGCCCCGGGCAATGTCTGGCAGGGACGGCTGACGGCGAGCTATGAAGTCGACCTGTTCGGCCGCGTCGGCAACAACATCAGCGCGGCGCAAGCCGATGCCGCCGCCAGCGAAGCCAGCTACCGCTCGGTGCTGCTGGCCTTGCAGGCCGATGTGGCGCAGACGTATTTCCTGCTGCGCGCGGCCGATGCGGAACTGGCCTTCCTGAACGAGACCGTGCGGCTGCGGGAGGAAAACCAGCGTATCGCCCAGCGCCGCTACGACCTTGGCGACGTCGGCGAACTCGATCTGTCGCTGACGAAAACCGAGCTGGCGACGACCCGCTCGGAAGCCATCGCGGTGGAACGCCAGCGCGCGCAGCTGGAACACGCGCTCGCGGTCCTGCTGGGCAAGCCGGCGGCCCGCTTTGCGGCCGACAGCAATCCCCTGCAGACTTCATTCGCGCCGCCCGGCATTCCGGCCGGCCTGCCGTCAGCACTGCTGGAGCGCCGTCCCGATATCGCCGCCGCCCAGCGCGCGATGATGGCCGCCAATGCCCGTATCGGCGTGGCACGCTCGGCGATGTTCCCGTCCCTGTTCATTACCGGTGCAGGCGGCGGCGAGTCGCAGGACCTGTCCGACCTGTTCAAATGGTCGAGCCGCACCTGGGTGATCGGCGCCCTGTTGTCATTACCGGTCATCGACGGCGGCCGCAACCGCGCCAACATCGCCCGCAGCGAGGCCGCGCTGGAAGAATCGGTGGCCGGCTACCGGCAAAGCGTGCTGACGGCCTTTGCCGAAGTCGAAGACAACCTGGTGGGATTGCGCACGCTGTCCGGCCAGGCGCAGTCGATCGATGATGCCGTCGCCTCGGCGCGGCGCTCGGTGGAACTGGCCAACAAGCTTTATTCCGCCGGCCGCTCCAGCTACCTGGAGTTGCTGGATGCGCAGCGCAACCTGGCCGCCGTCGAACGCCGCGCGGTGCAGCTGCGCGGCGCGCGGGCAGCGACCACGGTGGCGCTGATCCGTTCGCTCGGCGGCGGCTGGTAAGCCTGCAGGCGACCAGGATTTCAAGGAGAGGCGCGGGAAAGACGACGATGCGGTGCCGGGATTATTCCATTTTCAGAAATGATGCATTGCGGCATTTGCGGTTTTTCTTCTCTCGCGCGACGGATAGACTGTGCTTCATCGATGAGCACACAACGCAGTGCGACTCTCGAAGGACTCGAAAGACATTGAGCCCGGAGTCATCAACCTTATTTAGTGGAGAAACAAAATGAATGCGAAAAAACTGATTGCCGCTGTTGCTGTTTTTGCTGCCGCCAATTCGGCCTTTGCCAGCGAATGGGTGGATTTCAGCGGTTTCAAGTCGACCAAGACCCGCGCCGAAGTCATCGCCGAAATGAACCAGGGCAATGCCAGCCGCCAGCTCGCAGGTAACAGCGAATTCGTTGAATTCAAGAGCGCTCCGGTCGCTTCCGGCAAGACCCGCGCCGAAGTCCGCGCCGAACTCGACAAGGCGTATGCCGATGGCCAGCTTGCCAATAACGGCTCTTCCGAGTTCGTCGAGTTCACCAATGTCGCTTCGAGCAAGACTCGCGACCAGGTGCGCCAGGAAGCCCTCGCCGCCACCAAGGGCCGGACCGCCGCCGCCGGCGAGTAATTCGCCTCCGGCTTGCTGCAGGCATGCGCGCCTGCCGGCTTGAACCGCAGCCGCGCTCCCAGGATTGTTTGATGTAAAGCGTCTCCTCCACTCTCTCCAAGAGTTGGATTTATGCCCGCCGGCGTTCGCGTCCGCGGGCTTTTTTATTTTTCCGGGCGACGGCGATGCCTCAGTTTAGAGCGCATCCTCGATACGGCAAAAACAACGGAACCATCGGGTTCGGGACGGATCTTTTGACATGGCCGGGCTGATTGCTTCACAATCGCGGCTCGCCGATTTTCGCCAACCCTCTTTCAAGAAAGGACCGACCATGCCCGGACAGGCTGATCATTCTCTGCAGACTTAGCCCCGCGCATCGCTCGGGGCCATGGCGATATCGCCGACCCGAGCCGGTCGTTCCACGCAAACCCCGGCCAGGAAACTCGCCGGGGTTTTTGCTTTCCCGCGGACAGGAAAGGTCCGCTGCAAATGCCTGCGGCCCGCCAGCCGAGACAGGCTGTCATTCACGAATACCGAAAGACGACAGGACCATCATGCCCATCAAGCAAACCCTGCACAAAGGCCAGGTGCCGGTGCATATCTATACCGACGATATCGAGCATGAAGCGCTGCAGCAGCTGCTCAATATCGCCCAGTTGCCCATCGTTCATCCGCACGTGGCCGCCATGCCGGACGTGCACGCCGGCATCGGCGCCACCGTCGGCAGCGTCATCCCCACCCGCTCGGCGATCATTCCGGCCGCCGTCGGTGTCGACATCGGCTGCGGCATGAATGCGGTGCGCACCACGCTGAGCGCCAGCCAGCTGCCCGACAGCCTGGCCCGGGTGCGCAGCGCGATCGAGGCCGCGGTGCCGGTGGGTTTCGAGCAGCATGAGTGGAACAAGGTGCGCGGTTCGCAGCATGCCCGCGTCGGCCGTCCGCTCAACGACCGCCTCGACCGCATCGTCGGCAAGCACGGCGGCATCATGAAAATGCAGCAGAAATTCGCCCAGACCTGGATCTGCCAGATCGGCACGCTGGGCGGCGGCAATCACTTCATCGAATTGTGCATCGATGAAGAGGAGCGCGTGTGGGTGATGCTGCATTCCGGTTCGCGCGGCATCGGCAATGTGATCGGCCGCTATTTCATCGCGGCGGCGCGCAAGGACATGGAGCGCCACAAGATGCATCTGCCGGACAAGGACCTGGCTTACTTCAGCGAAGGCTCGACCCTGTTCGACGACTATGTGGAAGCGGTGGACTGGGCGCAGGATTATGCAATGATCAACCGCCGGGAAATGATGCGGCTGGTGATCGGCGCGCTGGAAAAGCACCTGCCGCCGTTCCGGCTCGACGGCGAAGCCATCAATTGCCATCACAACTATGTGTCGCGGGAAACCCATGGCAACGAGCGCCTGTTCATTACGCGCAAGGGTGCGATCTCGGCGCAGGAAGGCGAACTCGGCATCATTCCCGGCAGCATGGGTGCGCGCAGCTATATCGTGCGCGGCAAGGGCAATCCGGATTCGTTCTGCTCCTGCTCGCATGGCGCCGGCCGCAGGATGAGCCGGACCGAAGCCAAGCGGCGCTTCAGCCGGATCGACCTGGAGCAGCAGACCAGCGGCATCGAGTGCCGCAAGGATGGCGGCGTGATCGACGAAATCCCGGCCGCCTACAAGAACATCGACGAAGTGATGGCCCACCAGACCGACCTGGTCGAAGTGGTGCATACGCTGCGTCAGGTGATTTGCGTGAAAGGATAAATCATGAAATTGACCATCAAGACACTCAAGCCGCGCAATCCGCTGGTGCCGGCCGCCAAGCTGCGCCAGGCCGGCGCGCATGGCGCGCATCAGGCGTCGCGCCGGGTGCGGCGCGAAGGCAAGCAGGAGCTGCGCCGCCAGCTTGCGGAACGCGGTTAGAGGCCGTGCCGGGGCATGCGCGCGGCGGAGAACGCCGCCGCCGGCAGGGCCGGGATCATCGAGGCACTTGCGCCGGAGCCTCCGACTTTTGCCTGTGCCCGTCGCCAGTCGAACCGGCAGCTTATTCCGGCGCCGATCCTTTCGACTGCGGCAGGTCCACCATCACCGGCGCGCCCGGCACGGTGCAGCCGGTCGAGCAGCACTTGCCCGGCTGCCTGTTCGCAGTGATCGGCCGGCGCGGGTCGTCGACGATGCCGCGCTCCATCAATCTCTCCACCAGTGCCACCTTGTTGCCGATCGGGTAATTGCGGTAGATCTCCTGCTTCATCGCCGCCGGCGAGCCGCCGCCGTGCAGGCTGATCACCGAATACCAGCCGCCCTGATACGACGCGGTCAGATCCTCGATGAAGCGCGCCGCCTGGATGCGCTTGTCGTAGGGCACGTCGGGATTGGCGCGCAGCACGTCGGCCAGATTGGCGGCGGTTTCGGGATTGTGGTCCTCGTCCGGTCCCGGCAGCGTGACGATCAGGCCGCCCGACACATAGTGCGCGATGCGGTGCATGTCGTAGATCTGCGTGGCCAGCAGCAGCTTGCCGATGTTGGAAAACACCGCATCCGGCACGACGGTGTTGGCCTGGGCATCCTGCGCCGCATAGACCGATGCGGCAACGCCGCAGGCATAGAAGCCTTCGGTGATCTTGATCAGTTCCACCATCTGTTCGCGCAGATGGGTTTCCTTGCCGGGATCGAAGCCGTTGGCCTCGCACATCAAGGCGCCGGCGCCGATGAGCAGGTCGCCGAAACCGGCGCGCGCGCCGATGCAGCTGTGGCGGTGATGGGTCGCATAGTTGTAGGTCATGTAGCCGGAATGCTCCCACTCGCCGGCATAGAACACCTTTTCCCATGGCACGAACACCCGGTCGAAGATCAGCACCGCGGTCGACTGGCCGAACTTGTTGGAAAACAGCGCCGATTTCTCTCCCGGCCGTCCGGCCGGGCGCGCCACCATGGTAAGGCCGGGCGCATCGCAGGGTACCGCGCAGCAGACGGCGAACTCGGCATCTTCCTGCGTCATGCTCCGGCACGGCATGACCAGGAATTCATGCATGTAGGGCGCGCCGGTGACGATCGCCTTGGTGCCGGAAATGACGATGCCGCCGGCATTGCGCTCGACGATGTGCACATAGGAATCCGGATTGGCCTGCTGGTGCGGCCGCCTGCTGCGGTCACCCTTGGCATCGGTCATGGCGATGCCGACCGAGAGGTCGCGCTCCTGCGCGTCATGCAGGTAATTCAGAAAGTTCTGGCCGTACTGCGTGCCCTTGTCGGCATCGATGCGGTGCGTGACCTGGTAGATGGCGTTGAAGGCGTCATGCGCCAGATAGCGCTGCGCGCAGCCGGTTTCCTGGCACAGCAGGCGCACCGCTTCCAGCTTGTTGAGCAAGTCCGCGCTGCTGGTATCGATGTGCAGCATGCGGTTGATCTGCCTGCCGCTGGTGTGCTGGGTGGCCAGCATCAGCGGCGCATAATCTTCCTTGAGCGCATAGTCGTAAGTGACGCCGAGCGCATTGATGCCGGGGGCGAAGGCAGGTTCGTCGGCGACCGATTCGACCCGCCGGCCGTCCAGATAGATGGTCGGCTTGTATTGCCGGAGGGATTCGCGGTACTGGGCAGATGACATCAGCATGTTGGTCTCCTTGTCGTCATGCGGCATCCCGTTCATCGAATAAGCAACAAGAAACGGGAAGTGAGAAACACTTTGCCACTAATATGAACAATGTTCATTTTTGAGTCAAGCCGTTAAATCCCCCTGGGGCGATGTGCTACATTTGCCTGATGAAAAAATCATCATCCCGGACATCGCAGGAGTTGCAGACATCGCAGACATCGCAGGGCTTGCCGCCCGAGCCGGACGAGCCGCGCCTGGTGCGGCTGCGCGCCGTCAAGGACATGAAGCGCCAGATGATCCTGGATGCCGCGCGGCGGGTATTCGAGCGCGACGGATTGCTTGGGGCCAACATGCGCGCGATCGCCGCCGAGGCCGGCTATACCGCCAGCGCGCTGTACAACCACTACGCCAGCAAGGAAGACATTTACGGCGACCTGCTGTCGCAGTCGCTCGACCGGCTTCATGAGGCGGTCCATGCCGGGCGATCCGCCAGGGCGAGTCCCGCCCAGCGCATCGAGCAGCAGGCAATGGCCTTCTATGATTTCTATCTCGACAATCCGCGCGAACTCGATCTCGGCTTCTACCTGTTCCAGGGCATGAAACCGCTGGGGCTGACGCCCGGGCTCAATGAACAATTGAACAAGCGGCTGCGCGCATCGCTCGACGGCATCGAGGAAAACCTGATCGGGATCGGCTACGCCAGGAAGGCCGCGCTGCAGGAAACCACTTCCCTGTTCGGACATTGCGTCGGCTTGCTGCTCCTGACCCACACCGGGCGCATCCGCATGTTCGGGCAGGACGGGCGCGCGCTGTTCGCCGCCTATGTGAAAAAACTCATCCAGCAGGGGAAGACATGAACCGGCTTTGCGATGCGTCGCGCTCGACGCTGATCATCATCGACCTGCAGCAGCGGCTGATGCCGGCCATCCACGAGGGCGATGCGGTAGTGAAGAATGCATTGCGCCTGGCGCAGACGGCGAAGCTGCTCGGCATTCCCGTGATCGGCACCGCGCAGAATCCGGACGGGCTGGGGCCGAACGTGGCCGAAGTCCATGCGCAGTGCGACAGCGTTTTTTCGAAAATGGATTTCGATGCCTGCGCGGAAAAAGGCTTTCTCGATGCCATTGCGGGTGATCGCAACGAGCTGATCGTCGCCGGCTGCGAAGCGCATGTCTGCGTGCTGCAATCGGTGCTCGGCCTGCTCGGGCGGGGCCATCATGTGCGCCTCGTTGCCGACGCCGTGGGCTCGCGCGTACCGTTCAACAGGCAGATCGCGCTGGACCGGGCGAAGACTGCCGGCGCCGAATTGCTGACGACGGAAATGGTCCTGTTCGAATGGATGCGCAGCGCCGCGCATCCACGGTTCAAGGACATGCTGCGGCTGGTGAAATAGACATTCCTTTCTTCGCTACGGATTTCATTCATGAAAGTACAGATCGCTTCCGACCTGCATCTCGACCTGCTGCAGGAACAGTTTCCCGGTTACCGCGCGGTGGAACACACCGATGCCGATGTGCTCGTGATTGCCGGCGACATTCATCACGGCGACGCGGCGATCGCGGCCTTCGCCGACTGGCCGGTGCCGGTGATTTACGTCAATGGCAATCACGAGACTTACCACGAGCATTATCCCGGGCTGATTGCACGGCTGCGCGCGGCTTCTGCCGCCAGCGGCATCCATTATCTGGAGGGCGATGCCTGCGTGATCGGCGGCGTGCGTTTTCTGGGCTGCTGTCTCTGGACCGATTACCGCTTCGGTGAAATGGGACAGGAAGCGGCAATGGCCGAAGCCGAAAAGATCCTGTACGACCACCGCCTGATCCGCACCGATGAAGGCCTGTTCAGTGCCACGGCCGCATTGCGCATGCATGAAGCCTCGCGCGACTGGCTTGCGGAAAAGCTCGACGAAGGCTTCGACGGCCCGACCGTGGTGGTGACTCATCACAGTCCGCATCCCAATTCTGTCCATCCCCGCTTTGCCGGTTCGCCGCTCAATGCCGCTTTCGTCAGCGATCTTTCGCCGCTGATGGGCAAGGCGAAGCTGTGGATACACGGGCATGTGCATGACAGCTTCGATTATGAACTGGCGGGCACCCGGGTGATTGCCAATCCGCGCGGGTATGCGCTGAACCGGCGGGCGGCGACGGAGATCGGGATGGTCGAGTGGGAAAATCCGATGTTCGATGCGCGGCTGGTGGTGGAGGTGTAGGGCAGAGGGAAGGCCTTGGCAGGTTCCCTTACCCTAACCCTTCTTCCGCCCGTGGGATAGGGGCTATGGAGCTGCATCGCCAAGACGTCCCCGCTCCAGCCGCAGCAATTCCAGCATCTCGTCCGGCGACAGTTTCACCGCCGCTTCGCTGCCCTCCAGCAGGCTGTCCGCCAGTTCCCGCTTGCGCTTGTGCAGTTCGACGATGCCTTCTTCCACCGTATGCCGCGCAATCAGGCGATAGATCGTCACCGGCCGCTGCTGGCCGATGCGATGGGCCCGGTCCGACGCCTGGTCTTCCACCGCCGGATTCCACCATGGATCAAGATGGATCACGTAATCGGCGGCGGTCAGGTTGAGCCCGGTGCCGCCCGCCTTCAGGCTGATCAGGAACACATCGCCTTCGCCGCGCTGGAAGGCATCGACCCGGCGCTTGCGCTCGGCCATCGGCGTGCCGCCGTCGAGATACTGGTAGCGGATGCCGCGCTCATCCAGCCACGCGCGCACCAGTGCGAGATGATCGACGAACTGGCTGAACACCAGCGCCTTGTGGCGGTTCTCCAGCAATTCTTCCAGCAGTTCTCCGAACACCGCCAGCTTGCTGCCGGAAAGATGCAGTTCCGGCGCCACCAGGTCCGGATGGCAGCAGGCGCGGCGCAGCTTCATCAGCTCGATGACAATTTGTATCGCCTTCTGCGTGCCGGGCATGTCATCCTTTTCGATGCGCTCCAGCGCACTGCGGCGCAGGGCTTCATAGAGCGCCGTTTCTTCCCGGCTCAGGTCGACATGCCGGACCATCTCCGTGCGCGCCGGCAGTTCGGTCAGCACCTGGGCCTTGGTCCGGCGCAGGATGAAGGGCTGGATCAGGCGGCGCAGCCGCAGGCGCGACTGCACGCTCTTGTGGCGTTCGATCGGCAAGGCGAAGCGCTCGCCGAACTGCTCCGCCGATCCTAGCAGGCCGGGGTTGATGAAGCGGAACAGGCTCCAAAGCTCTCCGAGGTGGTTTTCCACCGGCGTGCCGCTGAGCGCGAGCCGGAAACCGGCCTGCAGCCGGAATGCCGCCTGGCTGCGCTTGGTCTGCGCGTTCTTGATCGCCTGCGCCTCGTCGAGCACGGCCGTGTGCCAGCGCACGCCGGCAAAGCGGTCGGCTTCCTGCTGCAGCAGGCCGTAGCTGGCAACGATCACATCGAAGGCCTGCAAGTCGTCCAGCATCTGCGAGCGCTCGGCGCCGCCGAACATCCGGATTCTGAGCGTGGGCGCAAAGCGCGCCGCTTCATCCAGCCAGTTAAGGCAGACCGAGGTCGGCGCCACCACCAGCGCCGGTCCCTGCGGTGCGCGCGCGAGCAGCAGCGCCAGGGTCTGTATCGTCTTGCCCAGGCCCATGTCGTCGGCCAAGCAGGCGCCGACGCCCCAGAATGCCAGCCGCGACAGCCATTGGAAGCCTTCGAGCTGATAGTCGCGCAGATCGGCGCGCAGGGTGCCGGGAAGCTGCGGCGCATGGGCTTCCACCTCGCGCATGCGCTCCAGGTGATGCTTCCATTGCAGATCCGCGTCGACCGCGCCGCATTCCGCAGCAAAGTCTTCGAGCGCGCCGGCGGCCAGCGGATGGATGCGCACGCTCTCGTCACTATCGTCGGCGTCAACCGCGCCCGCGAGTTCGGCAATGCGGCGGTGGAGTTCTTCGGTCAGGGCGATGAAGCGGTTGCCTTCGAGCGGAACGAAACGGCCCGGTCTCTGCCGCGCACTGAACAGCAGGCTGCGCAGGTCGAGCACCGTCTTGTCGTCGATGCGCAGCTTGCCTTCGGCGGCGAACCAGTCGCGCTCGCTCTTGACCGCCAGATGCATCTGCGACGGCGCGGCTTCGGCCACGATGCGGAAGCGCTCGCCCTGCGGCCAGGACAGCGCGATGTCGCCGCAGGCGCGCAGCTGCATCAGCAGTTCCAGGCAGGTTTCGGGTGAAGCGAGATACCAGTCGCCATGCGCATCGACGGCTTCATTCAGGGCCGGGCAGCATTCCACCAGCGCGGCCGCTGCGGCGCGTTCGGCATCGAGCTCGCGCCGCGCCTGCAAGCGCCTGCCTTCCACTTCGGCAATCACCTGTTCGCCGCCCTTGCCCGGCTGATATGCGGGCCCCTGTTCCCCGAAGGGCTTGACCAGGATCTGCATCTTCAGGCCGTCGCCGTAGGGAATCAGGTGCACATGCAGCCGGTTTTCCGCTGCGACCTGCGCCGCCTCCGCGACGCTGGCATCGAGATCGGAATGCACGGTGACCAGCGTGGACACGGCGCCGACCGCACGCAGCAATTGTTGGCGCGCATGTGCCGGCACCACCAGGTCGTTGTCGATGATGACGGCGATCTGCCGGTGCTCTTCCCTGACCGGATAAATGCGCAGCCGCGCCGGCGTTTCCTTCACGATCGTCACCTGGCGGCGCGAGGCGCTGTCGACCGGCGGCTGCAGGCAGAGGCGCAGCTTGCCGCCGTTCTCGGTCACGAGGAGTTCCGTTTCGCCCTGCAGCAGTTCCACCCGGGTTTCCGGCTGATCCTGCCAGAACACCAGCGGATGGCCGATCAGGGCCTGCACCGCGCGGTCGTTGTCGAGGTCATAACTCGCGCCGCGATAGAACGACGGGCTGACGCCGATGGCGGCGATCACGGCACGGTCCTGCGGCGTCAGGAAATCCGGCTGTTCGGCCTCGTCGCGCAGGCGCTTGAGCGCGATCGGCCGGCCGCGCCCCCAGTGGCCGGCGGCATCGCAATGCTGCTCGCGCGGTTCGATTTCCACCGTGTGGCGCTGCGCATCATGGGCGATCAGCCACACCAGCCTGCCGGGCGCTTCGGTCCTGGGCGCAGCGGCGGTCTTGCGCAATTCCATCAGCGCGTCGAGCTGGCGCTCCCACGGCTCCTTTTGCTCGAACCAGTCGCATACGTCGTCGAGACGATGCAGGCGGCGCAATGCCGCGGCCTCGTCGCCGTAGGCTTCCTCGCCGAGACGGGCGAGCAGGCCCGCCGCCTGGGCGGCCACCCAGAAGAAGCCGTTGTCCTGGGCCCGCCGCTGCAGCGCGATCAATGCCGCCTTGTCCTCGCCGGTCAGCGCCTGGCCGAGCCAATCGGCCACCAGCGCATGGAACAGGCGCGGCAGCATGCGCTGCGCCTGCTGCGCATCGAGCGGCGGCAGCGCCGGCGTCTTCTGCGCGCCGGCCTGCACATCATGCAAGGCTTGCAGCACGTTGAACATGTGCAGGCTGCCGTACTGCGCATTGCGCCGTGCCAGCGGCAGGAAGGCATCGACCAGCTTGCGGTGCCGCACATCCCCCGAGCGCAGCATCGCCAGCACGAACAGGTAGGCCGAGGGGCCGTCGAGCATCACGTTGCGCTTGCCGGTTTCCTTGCGCAGCGACTTGAGCGCGCCTTCGAAGGCGGCCAGCGCTTCCGGCTGATCGCCGCGCAGCGAAAGGATCGCTGCGCGCGGGAAGTCGGCCCTGGCGGAGCCGCAGCCATCGAGCAGCGCGGCGGCTTCGTCGAGCTCGCCGCAGAGCAGCAATTGCTCCGCGAAGGCGAGCTTGAGATTGGCGGCCGGCGCGGACTCCTTGCAGTCCGCAGAGATCTCGCTCAGCCGTTGCCGCGTCCAGTCGCGCAGCGGCGCGAAGGATTCGGGTTCATCCTGCGCATGCGCCAGCAGGCAGGCCATCGCCTCGTCCTGCACCGCAGGATGCAGGTGCCTGAACAGTGTTGCATCGAACGGCTGCTCGAACAGCAAGGCATAGGGATGCAGTTGCCGGTATTCCGGGAAGCGGGCGCAGGTTTCCAGCCAGGGTGCCACTTTTTCCGGCGGCAGGCCCTGCAGCAGCGCCATGCGCAGGCGCGCCAGCGCCTGCCGGTAACTGCGCAGGAAAACATAGCCGTCATAGGTGCGTCCGACCGGCGTCGCGCTCTCGACCGCGCGGCACAGGGCGCCGAATGAAGAGCTGCCGAGTGCCGCATGGAGCGCGGCGGGCAGCAGCGCATCGCGGCAGACGTAACCGTTGCCGGGCGCATCCTGCAGCAGCGACTTGCGCTTCATGGCCTCGATCATCGCGGCCAGCGTATCGGCGGTATAAGGCTGTCCCTCGTCATCGAGCATGCCGAGCATGCGCAGGCATTCGAGCAGCCGCACCTTGCCGAGCGGTTCGCCATGCAGCGCCAGCAGCGAGACCAGGGTGCGCTCGGACGGCGTACAGTCCGCGAACTGGTCGGGAGCAGCATGATCGATCACCGGGTCAGGCAGCATGGATGAGACGGGGAAGTGAATAAAACGGCATGACAGTGACTGAAGGCGATACGCGCCGGAGATGGCAACCGGAGCATTTTACCGCCTGCGGCTTGCAGCGGCCGTACCGGCGGCGTATTGGGAGCTACTGGTCCAGTTCCTTGTAGGCGCGGAAGATGCCGTCGTTGTTGAAGGCCTGGCGCCGCTTGGAGGTCACATAAGCCTTGATGCGCTTGCGGGAAGCAATGCGGTCATGCAGCGCCACCAGCAGGGGAATGTCCCGCTCCAGCCGTTTCATGTTGCGCGGGAATGCATAGCGCAAGCCTTCGATCATCTGGAACATCGACAGATCGGCATACGTCATCGCTTCCCCGGCCAGCCAGTCGGTGCCGGCGGGGTTGCGCCCGATTACCGATTCGAAATAACCAAGGAACTTGGGCAATCTCATCCGGGTGAAATCCTGCGCGCGGCGCAGCGCTTCCGGCTTCTGGTCCTCGTAGTACAGGCCGCTGCCGATGGGGTGATGCGTATCATGCACTTCGGTCAGCATGTCGGCGATGGTGAGTTGCAATTGATGCACCCACAGCCGGCCCGCCTCGTCCTCCGGCGCCAGTCCGAGCCGGGGCCCGAGGAAGAGGAGGATATTGGACGTCTGCGCAATGATCTGCGGACCGGCTTTCAGGAAGGGCGGCGCGAACGGCAGCTGTGCGAGTTCCGGGCTTTCCATCAGCTGCATCATTGCCGCCATGCCCATGCCGCTGCTTTCGGCGCGGCGGCAGACATCGACATAATCGGCGCCCGCCTCTTCCAGCGCCAGGCGGATGAATTCGCCGCGCCCCTGAATGCCGGGCCAGTAATACAGTTCGTATTGCATGCGTTGAACTCCTGTTTCCATTGCGGCAATGCAAATGACTTTTGCCTGCTTGCTATGGGCGATCCATTGTATTGAATCACCCCGCTCCAATGCTGGGATAGCACAAAGGCACGGGGAAAAGCGGGCAGTGAAAGCAGGCTTGCAAGCCCCGTCGTATCATGTTTGAACAATCAGGTCATGGAGACGGACATGAGCGACAACGTGAATGCATCGGCAAGCCAGCCGGACTGGCGCGACAACGGCGTGCGCGTGGTGCCAGGCAACAGCCTCGATACCAATACACCGCAGACGCCGGGCATGAACCGCGCTGCAGCCATCAACTACGCGCGCGTCGGCGCGCAGAAATTGTGGGCCGGCACGGTCACCATTCATCCGAATGCGAAAACCGGAGCTCATCATCACGGCGCGCTGGAGAGCGTGATCTACGTGGTGCGCGGCCGGGCGCGCATGCGCTGGGGCAACGAGCTGGAATTCACCGCCGAAGCCGGCCCTGGCGATTTTATCTATGTGCCGCCTTACGTGCCGCATCAGGAAATCAACGCCAGCGAAAGCGAGGCGCTGGAATGCGTGCTGGTGCGCAGCGACAATGAAGCGGTGGTCATCAATCTCGACATTGCCGCCGTCGAAAAGCCGCAGGAAGTGCACTGGGTCGATCCCATTCACAAGCATCCGCATGCATGACGGCTGTGCAGCTGTGCGACTGGCAAGCGGGCAGGGTGGTTTGCAGTGTCTGGCCAATCTTCCCTTTTGCCAGAACGATTTGCCCCCAGATAAGTCTCATCCTGTCCAGGTGTTTCCGGAGCGCATGACAATGTTCATGGCTTTCCCGCCTGTTCCATTGACCGATTTTGCTGAACGCTTGCGCCTATGGCTTTCCAGTTTGCCTCCTCACGCCTCATCCGATTCATCCGCCGCCGAGGGGTATCGCTCGCCGCGGCTTCCAGCCTGATCGCCGTCATGGCCGCCGCCGGTTGCGGCCAGCTCGCCCACAAGGAGCGCGAGCTGACTTTCCGGGTCGAGCCTGGTACCGCGAGCTGGTACAGCGGTCTGCCAGACGGCGTGGTGGAATCCAATCTCCAGGTGCAGGCCGACGGCAAGACCCAGAACCTGCATACCTGGTGGTGGCCGGCGGACAAGCCAGATGCGCCCGCGGTGCTTTACCTGCACGGCGCGCGCTGGAACCTCACCGGGCAACTCTTCCGCATCCAGCAACTGCATGACTTCGGATTCTCGGTGCTGGCGGTGGACTACCGCGGCTTCGGCAAGAGCGACGGGGATCTGCCGTCGGAGCGTACCGTATATGAAGATGCGCAGATTGCGTGGCGGCACCTGGCCAGCCTGCAGCCAGACCCGGAACGCCGATTCATTTACGGACATTCGCTGGGCGGCGCGGTGGCCATCGACCTGGCCGCGCATCTGAACGGCAAGGCCTCCCGCCACACCGGTGCCGGCGCTGGCATATCGAATCAGCCTGCCGCCAAGGGCCTGATCGTGGAATCCTCGTTCACCTCGCTGGCCGACATCGCCCGCTCGCTCACTTACCCATGGCTGCCGTTGCAGCTGCTGCTGTCGCAGAAGTTCGACTCGGTCGGCAAAATCGCCAGCGTCGACATGCCGGTGCTCATCGTGCACGGCTCCGACGACCGCTATGTGCCGTCGCGCTTCAGCGAAAAACTGTATGAAGCGGCCGGCGGCAAGAAGAAACTGATCCTGGTGGACGGCGGCACGCACAACAACAGCATGCGGCTGGGCGCCACCGAGTATCGTCAGGCGTTCAAGGAGTTGTTCGGGCTGGCGCCGGATCCGGCGTGACTGCAGTGCGCTTCAGACAAGCGATGTAGCACTTTTTTGAAACAATCATGTTGTTTATATTGCAATCATCCTGATAAGCTCTGACTGGTATCCCATTCGATACCTGAGCTTTCAAGAAAGGATGAATGCATGACTGTTTCGATTGACGAAAAGGGCTGTTTGAGTGCCCAGGAATCCGCCACGGGCTGCACCCTGCCATGGAACATGGGGTTCTCGGCTCCATTAAAGGCATGATTGGTCATCATGCATGCGCCCGAAAGTGAAGTCTTCCGGCATCCCGAAGTGTCCCGCAAAAACCCTACCGGAGCCGCGACCGCAACATGGTAGCAACACGAATGATCGCACTTTCGTCGTTGCTGGCCATCCTGGGCTTCCACAGCTCCACACGGGCACAAGACTCGACGTACTATGAAGCGCCTGCTTTCAAGGTGCCAGCGGTTGCCAAGGTAAAGGTCGACAAGCCTTCGGAGAAAAGCGATGTCAATCCCCATGAAGACTGCTCGGCCTTCGTGATCACGCCAAGCCTGGCGCAGGAGTTTTTTCGTCATGCACGGACCGTATCCGAACATCGTCGCATGCACGAACTCGACTGGTCGGCATGTCATGCGGAAGGGCGGCTGAATTTCGTTGATGGACAGAGCGGTTCATGGATGATCGCACGTTATGGCGTCGGCGCTTTGACGCTTTCCAACGGCCGCCTCAAGGGCAAGACGATGTTTCTTCATTGCGCGAAATGCGAGGAATGGAATCGCTGACGCAGGCATGGCTGCGAGTGACGGCTCATCGCTTATTACTCGCATGTTCGCCGCAGCACGCGGCCGGCCTTGTTGGCAGCCGGCCGCGTGCCAGTCTGCCGCCGCATGCCGCGGGCATGCATATCGGAATCATGCCCGCCCCGGCAGGAGCAGGACATGAAGTCCGGCACCTACTTACTTCGGCATCAGCACCGTATCGATCACATTGATCACGCCGTTCGACTGGTACACGTCATAGGTGCTGATATTGGCGGCACCGCCCTTTTCATCCATCACCTGAATGTTGTGCATGCCGTTCATCACGAACGTGAGCTTGCCGCCGCCGGCTGTCGCCAGGGTGGCCTTGCCGTTCTGCTTCTTGATCTCGCCCTGCAAGGCATTGAAGTCATACTTGCCCGGCACGACGTGATACGTCAGCACCTTGGTCAGGGTTTCCTTGTTCTCGGGCTTGACCAGCGTATCGACGGTGCCGGCAGGCAGCTTGCCGAACGCGGCATTGGTCGGCGCGAAGACCGTGAACGGCCCCTTGCCCTTGAGCGTGTCCACCAGGCCGGCCGCCTTGACGGCGGTGACCAGCGTGGTGTGATCGGCGGAATTGACGGCGTTGTCGACGATGTCCTTGGTCGGGAACATGCTCTGTCCGCCTACCATCACGGTATTTTCCGCGATGGCGAAAGGTGCGGCGGCGAGAGCTGCGGTAACGACGAAAGCTTGGGCGATTTTGCGCATGAGGTGTTCTCCTTCGGTATCGAGTGTTGTTAGAGACTGCGAAGGGATATACGCCAACACCGCGCAAGCGGATTCAAGAATTTTCAGCGGGGTTTAGCCGGTGTACCAGGGCTCGGCGGTCTTCGCCGGCCCGGCATTCAGAATCGTGCAATGCTGAAAGGCGCAAAGCGGGCCATGTCGAATTGTCCGCGCATGCCTTGCGCAATCCAGCGCGCGGTATTGATCGATCCGGTCACGCCGAGATGGCCGTGTCCGAATGCGCACCACAGTCCCGGATGGCCCGGCACCGGGCCGAGGACCGGAAGCGAGTCCGGCAGGCAGGGACGATGTCCCATCCATGCCGATGCCGCATCAAGCCGCAGTCCGGGAAGGCCTTCCCGGCCCGCCGCGCCGAGCAGTTCGGAGCGGCGCTCGCTCGGCGGCATCGACAGACCGCCGAATTCGACTGTGCCGGAAATCCGCAGGCCGGTTTCCATCGGCACCATGAATACCTTGCGGTCGGCAAGTACGAGCGGCCTCGAGATGGACACGCCGGGGTCCGTCACATGCAGGTGATAGCCGCGCTGGCTCTCCAGCGGCACGCGCAGGCCGAGCGTGCGCAGCAGATCGGCGGACCAGATGCCGGCGGCAATGACGAGCTGCTCCGCCTGGAGACTGGACTGCGCGCCTTCCACCTGCCATGTGCCGCCCGGGCTGGACGAAGGCATCCGCCGCACGCGCCGCACGCTGTCGCGGATGAATTGCACACCCTGCCGGCGTACCGCATGCGCAATTGCGCCCGCGTAGAGGAAGGGCTCCGTTACGGCGCCCTGCTCCGGCATGAACACGCCTGCGCGGTAGACATCGCTGACGGCGGGTTCCAGTGCGCGGACGCCCCTGGCATCCAGTTGTTCGATGCGCACGCCATGCCTTTCGCGCAGGCGCCAGCTTCCCGCATCCTTGGCGAGTGCCGCCGTATCGCGATACAGGTGAAGCTGGCCGGTCTGCACCACCCGCTTGGGACAACCGATCTCGCGCGCGAGTGCCTGGTGATGTTCCAGTGCGCCGGCAAACAGATCCTGCAACGCGCTCGCTATCTGCTCGACACGCTGCGGCGTGGCGGATGCGACAAAGCGCCGCAGCCAGGGTGCCGCGCGCAGCCAGTAATGCCAGGGTACGTGCAGCGGACTGTCGACATCGAACAGCATGCCGGCCGCACTCTTCATGATGCCCGGCATGGCCAGCGGCGCCACGGAACCGGCGGAGATGGCGCCGGCATTCCCGAATGAACATTGGGATCCGGGTTCCTCCGGGTCGATGATGCTGACCTGATAACCGGCCTTGCGCAATTCATGCGCAACACACAAGCCGACAATGCCGGCGCCGATGACGACGACCGAAGACGCCGATGATGCTTGCCTTGTTTTCTCCATCCGGCAATGCTAACCCGTTGCGGCCGCTGATGCTGGCAGCAGCCGCAAAAGCGGTGCACACTGACGCGAACTCAACGAAGGGAAACGATATGGCCGACCTGGAGGCAATCCGAACGATGCTCATCCGCTTTCGCGACGAGCGCAACTGGAAACAGTTTCACAACCTGAAGAACCTGATCATCTCGCTCAATCTCGAAGCGGCGGAACTGCTGGAACTGACCCAGTGGAAATCCGATGAGGAATTGCTGCGCCTTTCCTCGACGGATGCCAGCTTCCGCGAGCAGCTTGCCGACGAGTGCGCGGATGTCCTGCTGTATCTCCTGCTGGTGGCGGGGGAAGGCGGCATCGACTTGCTGAAGGCGGCGGAAGACAAAATACGAAAGAATGCGGAGAAATACCCGGTGGATCAATCGTATGGGTCTGCTGCGAAATACACCGAGCTCAAGCAGCGAAGCAGGAAAGGCAGGTCCTGACTGGCGCGGTATTGGAACGATATTGCCATCACGTTGCCTTCATTGCCGTGGCGCCGCTGCGATGGAAGACACCGCGCGAGCCGTCGCAATCAGGCGGGTAAGTGGCTGATCAAACGTATTTATCTTCATCGATTCGGGCCTGTCGCGCAAGCCGGGAATGCAACATGCATGTCAATGTGGCATTAGAGGAACAGCGCACTTAATGAAAATCAAAGCCGGCGCAGTTCGCCGAAGACGCCTCGAATAGTCGATTAATCTCGACTAACCCCAAACGGGGATTCATCACAATTCGCTTCGAGGTGTTACATGAAATCAGGGATTCAAGGCTTTATCGGTGCATGCATCTGCGTTCTTCTGGCTGGCTGCGGAGGCAGCGAGCCCACCGCTTCATCAGGTTCTTCTGCAAGCCTGCCATCTACTGTCGCCGTGAGCGGCAACGACACTGCAACGTCGCCATCCGCGGCTGAAAGCCGTACCGCATCGACTACGTTCGCCGCCATGCTGCTTGAGGCGCCGGCCGACGGCGGCGCGCCCAAGGGCACCGTTCGCCTGCAGGTGCGCGGCAGCGGGCTGGAAAATGTCGAACTTCTTCCGACCGGCAGCTACCTGCCCAGGCTCGGCGTATTCACCATCTCCGCCGACAAGACACTGGCATGGCTGGATTTCGACACGACCTCCCTGCCCAACGGCGAACTGCTCGCCCGCATCGTGGCCTTCAGCGCGCCGGCAGGCCAGGGCGGCATGGCGGTCGAGGTGATGCCGACGCGTCGCTGGTACCTGTTCAATGATCCGCAGCCCGCCCTCAAAGGCGCCATCCCTGCCGCCTTCTACATGCCGCAGGTATTGCTCACGATGGCGGATCTCCCGTATGTCAATCCGCAGCCCCTGCGCGACATGATGGCCCTTGGCGATGGCGCGTATCAGCAAATGCTGAACAGCGACGGCGCACGCGTGCGGCAGACGCTGCGCACCTATCTTCCCGCGCATGTCGTCCTGATTCCTGCACCGAGGGGATTCATGGGGCCGTGGGACTCCTGCCTGCAGTCGCTGGGCGCTCCCGCCTGCCGCAGTGCCATGAGCTCGATGATTTCACTCATGGACAACAAGCCGCATTGAACATAGCAAGCCCTCTCTACCCACGGACTCCTTCCCGGATTCCTTCCAAGTATGGCAACAGCATGAGAAGTCGGGCCGTGCGTGAAACGCGGCCCGCAGTCGTCAAGTCTCTCTTCGGACGAACAAAGGCATGGGCTTTATAATCTTCACTTTCTTAGCGAAGGAAAGTCCATGCCCTCTCCCATGCGCCGCCTGTCCGCTCTCTTGTCCCTCAGCCTTGCGATGGCGGCAGCACCGTCCTTCGCGCAGATCAAGATCGGCATCACCATCTCCTCGACCGGCCCTGCCGCCGCCATCGGCATTCCGACCAAGAATGCGATGCTGCTCTGGCCCAAGGAAATTGCCGGTCAGAAGGCCGAGTACATCATCCTCGACGATGCATCCGACGTGACCAATGCCACGCGCAACATGCGCCGCCTCACCGCCGAAGAGAAGGTGGACGCGGTGGTAGGGCCGGTCACCACGCCGAATGCCTTGGCAATGCTGGACATTGCCGCGGAAACGGAAACGCCGATGATCGCACTGGCGGCATCTTCCGCCATTGTCGAGCCGATGGATGCGAAGCGCTTCTGGGCATTCAAGATGCCGCAGAACGACTCCCACATGGCCACCATCATCACGCAGCACATGTCCGACAACGGCGTGAAGACGGTCGGCTTCATCGGCTTCGCCGACGCCTACGGCGAAGGATGGTGGCGCGAGTTTTCCAAGGTGGCGGAGATCCGCAAGCTCAAGATCGTCGGCAGCGAGCGCTATGCGCGCACCGACACCAGCGTCACCGGGCAGGTTCTCAAGCTGATATCTGCGCAGCCGGATGCGATCCTGGTCGCAGGTTCGGCAACGCCAGCGGTACTGCCGCAGAAGACGCTGGTCGAACGCGGCTACAAGGGACGCATCTACCAGACGCACGGCATCGGCACGCTGGACTTCCTGCGTGTCGGCGGCAAGGATGTCGAAGGCACTTTCTTCCCTTCCGGCCCCGGCGTGGTAGCAAAGACCCTGCCCAATTCCAATTCCATCAAGAAGACCGGAATGGATTTCCTGCGCCGCTATGAAGCCGCCTACGGCCCCGATACGATGACGCAATTCTCGGCCGATGCCTGGGGTGCTTACCTGCTGCTCGAAAACGCGATGCCGCAGGCGCTCAAGAGCGCCAAGCCCGGCACGAAGGAATTCCGTGCCGCGCTGCGCACGGCAATCGAGAATACGAAGAACCTGATGGTGCCGCAAGGCGTGATCAACATGAGCCCGAAGGATCATGTCGGCCTGGATCAGCGTTCGCGCGTGATGGGAAGGATTGTCGGCAACAAGTTCACGTACGCCTACGGCGGCGAATAGAACCATTCAGCCCGACACCAAAAGGCCCGGTGGTTGCGATTCACCGGGCCTTGTTTTTTCGGAGCCGGTTGCTGATCCATGGCGCCAGGCAAGCCGCGAGCAGCAGCATGCCGTTTGCCGCCAGCAGCCAGTAAAGCTCCATTTGCGTAGGCGACAGCGCAGGCGCCGCATGGGCATCATCATGGTTGGACGGATAGGTTGCCAGGAAATAGAGTATCGATGCGATGCATGCGGCCAGGGTAATGCTCAGCATCTGGCGCGCGGCAAACACCCGAAACAACGCGCTGACGCAGAGAATGGCAATCCCGCCATAGGCAACGCCAAGCAGCAGCCGATCGAACGCGCCGGCGGACCAATGAAAACTGATCGTATCCTTGACCTCGACATATCCGGCGAAGGCAATGGCGCTCAGTAGCGAGACAAGCAATAAGCAGGAAGTGCTCAGTGTACGGAAGACCATGGCGCTCAAATCCTCATGATCAAGGGTTTTGCGAGCGACTTGGTCAGGATGTCGGAGAAGACGACAAAGTCTCCGCCGCGCGCATGTTGCCTTCGCCATTCCCGGAAGCTGCGGTTCTCGACGAACACCTTGCCGGTGCTGTACAGGGTTGATGCGCCTTCGCGCCCCCAGTGGCCAAGAGGCTCGTCATCCGCCGTAAAGTCATAGTTATCGCGCACGTAAAAGTGAAGCGCATGGACTTCGACCTGGTGGGAACAGCCATCGCCCCGTTTCGGCAAGGGTTGCACAAAGCCGCTCACAGCCATATGCAGGGTGAAACTGCCGAGCGCGCAGTCGAGTGCATCGGTGCTGTTGCTGAAACCGACGCTGATCATGTTCAGGTGAGCGGTCTCGTGAAGAGCAACGACATCGTTCGTGTTGCCAATTGCGCGGCGGGCCCCGGTCAGCAATCCTGAACGCATGAGCACCCTTTTCAGTTCCCGTTCTGCGGCTGGCGTCTGCGTGCGCTGCAACTCCAGCAGCGACATGGCCTGCGCTGCGCGGGCAAACCCGGCCAGCCATGACATCTTCAGAATGGCGGTATCGATATTTTTCCTCGAGACTGCGCGAAAGTCGACCGTACCTGACTTCCATGAAGGCGGCAGTACAAAGGGAGGGCTGTTGAACCAGCGTTTCATCAATGCAGCCCCGACAGCGGCATTCATCCGGGACATGACGTCCGGGATCTCGACCAGCTGAAAGTCCTTGAAACATGCTTCGTTGGATTGCGCCAGGGTGGCGGCTTCGGTAGAGACGACGCGCATGACGTTCGCATAGGTGCCGCGCAATGCTTCACTGATCGACATTGCCATCCTTTCAACAAAAGAGGGTTGAGGATAACAATGAAGTTGATACTGTTGCAACTTGACCTGTCTATCTGGTGTTGGGCATTTGCCGAATCCGAGGCTGAATCGCCAGGTAGTACTCTGCATCAGCCATATCGATTGATGTCAGTCCACCCATCCACCCGCATCAATGACAAAGGGCCAATCGACAACCGACTGGCCCTTCCTTTTTTCGCTCATCGCAAGGTGGACTCGCTGCTCCGCTCAGGCAAGCTTTGCGACAGTCCGCAATCTCGCATCAAACGTCGATATTGCCCGCCTGCAGCGCATTGAGCTCGATGAAAGCCCTGCGCGGCTCGACGTCGTCGCCCATCAGTGTGGTGAAGATCTGGTCGGCTGCGATCGCATCCTCGATCTGCACTTTCAGCAGGCGGCGTACGGTCGGATCCATCGTGGTTTCCCACAGCTGCTCGGGGTTCATCTCGCCCAGTCCCTTGTAGCGCTGCTTGGACACGCCGCGTTCGGCTTCGTCGCGCAGCCAGGACATCGCTTCGTGGAAGTCGCGGATCGCGAATTCCTTGGCCTTGTCGCCCTGGCCGCGGCGCACGATCGCGCCCGGGCCGATCAGGCCCTTGAAGGTGGCGGCGGCGCTGGACAATACCTGGTAGTCGGGGCCATGGACGAAATCGGCATCGATGGTGCTGATCTTCAGGTTGCCGAAGTGGCGGCGCTGGATGCGCAGCATGTGCTTGTCGGACAATTCGTCGGATTTTACGAGCACTTCGACGTCCGGATCGTTGATGGCCCGGGTCAGCGCCTGTGCCGAGTCTTCCGCATTGGCCACGGTGTCGAGATTGAGCGTCACGCCGGTCATGATGGCCGACAGCGCCGCATCGTCGACCGCGCGCGACAGGCGCATGATGATGGCATTGGCGGTGTTGTACTGGCGGACCAGCTCCGACAGCGAGTCGCCGATGATCGGCTGGCCGTTTTCCGTCGGGATGAGCGCGGCATCGTTGAGCGCAATCTGCATCATGTACTGCGCTTCCTCGACATCATCCTTGAGGTAGCGCTCGTCGCGGCCATGCTTGACCTTGTAGAGCGGCGGCTGGGCGATGTAGACATGGCCGCGCTCGACCAGCTGCGGCATCTGGCGATACAGCAGCGTCAGCAGCAGGGTGCGGATGTGGGCGCCGTCGACGTCCGCATCGGTCATGATGATAATGCGGTGGTAGCGCAGCTTCTCGACATTGAATTCATCCGGTCCGATGCTGGTGCCGAGCGTGGCGATCAGGGTCGTGATCTGCTCCGAGGACAGCATCTTCTCAAAGCGGGCCTTCTCGACGTTGAGCACCTTGCCGCGCAGCGGCAGGATGGCCTGGAACTTCCGGTCGCGGCCCTGCTTGGCGGAACCGCCCGCGGAGTCGCCCTCGACGATGTAGAGTTCGCACAGCGCCGGATCCTTTTCCTGGCAGTCGGCCAGCTTGGCGGACAGGCCGAGGCCGTCCATCACGCCCTTGCGGCGGGTCAGCTCGCGCGCCTTGCGGGCGGCTTCGCGGGCGCGCGCGGCTTCGACGATCTTGCCGCAGATGATCTTGGCATCGTTCGGCTTTTCCATCAGGTAGTCGGTGAGCGTCTTGGCGACGATTTCCTCGACCGGGCCGCGCACTTCGGACGACACCAGCTTGTCCTTGGTCTGCGAGCTGAACTTCGGCTCGGGCACTTTCACCGACAGCACGCAGGTCAGGCCTTCGCGCATGTCATCGCCGGCGATTTCCACCTTGGCTTTCTTGGCGAAGTCGTTTTCCTCGATGTATTTGTTGATGACGCGCGTCATCGCCGCGCGCAGGCCGGTGAGGTGGGTGCCGCCGTCGCGCTGGGGAATGTTGTTGGTGAAGCAGAGCACCTGCTCGTTGAAGGCGTCGTTCCACTGCATGGAGACATCGACGCTGATCAGCGTGCCCTGCTCGGACATCTTTTCGCCGGTGGCCTGGAAGACGGTCGGATGCAGCACCGTCTTGGCCTTGTTGATGTATTCGACGAAACCGCGGGTGCCGCCTTCAAATGCGAAATCCTCTTCCTTGCCGGTGCGCTGGTCGGTCAGCTTGATGTGCACGCCGTTGTTGAGGAAGGACAGTTCGCGGATGCGCTTGGCGAGGATGTCATAGTGGAATTCGACGTGGGTGAAGATTTCCTCGTCGGCCCAGAAATGCACCTCGGTGCCGCGCTTGTCGGTTTCGCCGATGACCTTGATCGGCGAGGTAACGACGCCGTCTACGGTTTCCATTTCGCGGTTCTGGACGACACCCTTGGAAAACTCCATGGTATGCACCTTGCCGTCGCGGCGGATGGTCAGCTTGAGCAGCTTGGACAGGGCGTTCACGCAGGAGACGCCCACGCCATGCAGGCCGCCCGAGACCTTGTAGGAATTCTGGTCGAACTTGCCGCCGGCATGCAGCTCGGTCATCACGATTTCGGCGGCGCTGCGCTTGGGATCGTGCTTGTCGTCCCACTTGATGCCGGTAGGAATGCCGCGGCCGTTGTCGGTGATCGAGATGGAATTATCGGAGTGGATGGTGACATGGATCTCGCTGCAGTAGCCTGCCAGCGCTTCGTCGATCGAGTTGTCGAGCACTTCGAACACCAGGTGATGCAGGCCGGTGCCGTCAGACGTGTCACCGATATACATGCCGGGGCGCTTGCGTACCGCTTCCAGGCCTTCCAGGATCTGGATGGAGGAGGCGCCGTACTGGCTTTGTTGCGGTTGCGGGATGGTTTCTTGTGGAATCGCGGACATGGCTGCTTTCTGATGAAACGAATGACGGCTAAAAGAACGATCCGGCTGCCGGTTCCGCCTCTTGCGGAGGCGGGCGCGGGAAGAATTGTCCGCGCAGATCACTGAATCTGCGCCAAACCTGCTTCCTCGCGGCGTTTTCCGATGCGGGAGACCGCTCGGCAGCCGGAAATTAATATTTCTTAAATGCGGCAAAGGGGCTCGCTTGACTGCAGCGGCCCCCTTTGCTTGCTTCCTTGTTCAATGAATCAAATACGCATCGGCATCACGACATACTTGAAGTCGCCGTTCTCCGGCACGGTGATCAGTGCCGACGAGTTGGCGTCTCCGAGCGCAATGTTGATGTTGTCGCTTTTGAGGTTGTTCAGTACGTCGAGCAAATAGGTCACGTTGAAACCGATATCGATGCTGTCGCCGCCGTAATCGATTTCGAGCTCCTCGACCGCTTCTTCCTGATCGGCGTTGGTCGAGCTGATCTTCAGGCTGCCCGGGCTGATGATGCAGCGCACCCCCTTGAACTTGTCGCTGGTCATGATGGCCGCGCGCTGCAGGGAATGCAGCAGCGTCTGGCGGTCGATCGTGAAGTTGTTCTTGTAACCCTTGGGGATCACGCGGGTATAGTCGGGAAACTTGCCTTCGACGAGCTTGGAAATCAGTTCGATGTCGGCAAAGCTCAGCTTGACCTGGTTGTTGGCGATCTCGAGGTCGACCGTCTGGTCGCTGTCTTCGAGCAGGCGCTGCAGTTCCAGGATGGTCTTGCGCGGAATGATGACTTCCTGGCGCTCGAAATCCTGGTCGGTCTCGACCTGGCAGAACGCAAGACGGTGGCCGTCGGTGGCGACCGCGATCACGTTCTTGCCGTCGACGACCAGCAGCAGGCCGTTCAGGTAATAGCGGATGTCCTGCTGGGCCATCGAGAAATGGACCATGTTGAACAGATGCTTGAGCGTCTTTTGCGGCAGGGTGACCTTGGCATTGAAGTGCTCCGCCTGGGCGACCGTCGGAAACTCTTCCGCGGCCAGCGTCTGCAGGGCGAAGCGCGACTTGCCGGACTGGACCGTCATGCGCTTGTTGGCCAGCGACAGCGTCACGTCGCCGGAATCCGGCAGCGCGCGCAGGATATCGAGCAGCTTGCGTGCCGCCACCGTGGTGGCCGCCACTTCGGCGCCGGCGCCTACGTCGGCATGCGTGGTGATCTGCACTTCGATGTCGGTCGACAGAAAAGACACCTTTTCGCCGTCCTTACGAATGAGGATATTGGCCAGAATCGGCAGCGTGTGCCGACGCTCGACAATACCACTCACAATCTGCAGCGGCCGGAGAAGCGTGTCGCGTTGGGTTTTCACCAATTGCATGCTTTTTATCCTTGTGTGAGTTGAGACGATGCTGTGAATCGGAGAAAAGGCCGGTCGCTTTGCAGCTTCTGCGGGAAGTGACGCGGGCCTGATTTCATTAGCGCTGAATACCCTCTATTCTGACAGAAAAAGGTTCCCTTCAATGAAATAGAAGGTCGGTTTGTTAACGGAGTGGCAAGGAAACTTCACGCCCCCGGCATGCGACTTATCCACAAGCCGCCGGGCAGCCGCGGATCAACCCTTGAGCGTCTGTTCGAGCACATGCAGCTCGTGGTTGACTTCCGGGTTCTTGCTGCGGTCGGCAGCGATCTTGCGCACCGCATGCAGAACCGTCGTGTGGTCGCGGCCGCCAAACAGCTCGCCGATCTCGGGCAGGCTCTTCTGCGTCAGTTCCTTTGCCAGATACATCGCAATCTGGCGCGGACGGGCAATGTTGGCCGGACGCTTCTTGGAATACATGTCGGCCACCTTGATGTTGAAAAAGTCGGCGACCGTCTTTTGAATATTCTCGACCGATATCTGCCTATTTTGGACCGAAAGCAGATCTTTCAATGCTTCCTTGACAACGTCGATCGTAATATCTTTGCCGTGGAAACGGGAATAGGCGAGGATTTTCCTCAATGCGCCTTCCAGTTCGCGCACGTTGGAACGCAGATGCTTGGCAACGAAGAAGGCAACGTCGTCCGACAGAACAGCGCCTTCCTGTGCAGCTTTCTTGAGCAGGATGGCAACACGCATTTCCAGCTCGGGCGGCTCCACCGCGACCGTCAGGCCGGAGTCGAAACGGGAGATCAGGCGGTCATCCATGCCGCTGATTTCCTTGGGATAAGTATCGCTGGTGATGATGATCTGCTTCTTCGCCGCGATCAGCGCTTCGAAGGCGTAGAAGAATTCTTCCTGGGTGCGGCTCTTGCCGGCGAAGAATTGAATATCATCGATCAGCAGCATGTCGAGCGAATGATAGTAACGCTTGAAGTCGTCGAAGCCCTTGCGCTGGTAAGCGGTCACTACGTCGCGAACATACTGTTCGGCATGGATGTAGCGGATCCGGACATTGGGATTCTCGCCGAGCAGCTGATTGCCGATGGCATGGATCAGGTGGGTTTTTCCGAGTCCGACGCCGCCGTACAGAAACAGCGGGTTGTAGGATACCCCGGGGTTGTTGGCCACCTGGATTGCCGCGGCGCGGGCCAGCTGATTGGCCTTGCCGGTGACGAAGCTTTCAAAGGTCAGCGCGGCGTTGATCTTGCTCTGGTCGCGCTTTTTCGTATCCTCGATAACGATGTCGGCACGCTCGATCGGGTCCGGGATATCGTCGAGCGGATTGCCTTGGGCATGCTGGGCAGCCTGACTGTTGGCGGAAGGCTGGCCGGCAGCTGCCGAAGACGGCGGGGAAACCGGCTTGCGCGCGTTGTTTCCTCGCGGATCGAGCACGAACTGCACGTCAATGGGAGCTTCCCAGTACTCATGCGCCAGAGTGGTGATGCGGCTGGCGAACTGGGTTTTCACCCAGTCGAGCTTGAAGCGGTTCGGCGCTGCGATGCGCAGGCGGCCTTCTTCGAAGTCGAGCGGAGCCAGCGGCTTGATCCAGGCGCTGAACTGCTGCGGCGTGAGTTCCTGCTCCAGCATAGCGGAGCAAGTCTGCCAAAAATCTTCCATGTACTTTTCTGTTGTCTTGTTATGTGGAACAGACTTGGCCTGCATCCGGCACCGCTTCTCCCAAAACCTGCCCCTTGGCGCCGGCATCTGCCTGCCGGACGGTTCCAAACAGGGGGAAAAGAGGCTTTCCGACCTTGAAGGCGGTCCACACGGGAGAGCTATTCTAACCTCGGGAACTTGAGTTATCCACAGGCTGCGTCATTTTTCCTACACAATAAATTGCTTGCCATCCGCAGGAATTTCGGCATGCGCGAGCCGATCCGCACGGTTGTTCTTATTTAATGCAAGGAAATATATACCAAGTATTCACGACGCCGTAATGGCAATGCCAAACTACCAATTTGCACTTTGCGTTTGCCTAAATAATTGACAGGGAAATGCAAAACAGTGTCTAATTGCGGGTTCACTGCCTGTTGCGTTTTGTGTATAGCGCACAAAACAAGAATGGGCCGCTGATGATTCCACCCATTTTTGCTGAATAGCGAGACCAACATGAAACGTACTTACCAACCTTCCGTCGTCCGCCGCAAGCGCACCCATGGCTTCCGCGCACGTATGGCAACCCGCGGTGGCCGCGCTGTCCTCAACGCTCGTCGCGCCAAGGGCCGCAAGCGCCTGGCCGTCTAAGCCACGTCAGTCCAACCGACGCTGCCAGCCGTGGGCGAATCTCGTTCACACAGCTACGCACGCGATCGGCGAATCGTTAAAACGGATGATTTTTCATCCGTTTTTCGTTTGCGGCCTGTCTACCGGACCGCACATTTCGTCCTCTACGCGCGCAGCAACCAGTTGAGCCATGCCAGGCTCGGCATTGTCGCTGCCAAGCGCTTTGCGCCGCGCGCCGTTACCCGCAATACCATCAAGCGCGTCACGCGCGAGCTGTTCCGCCAGTCCGAACTGCCGCCGATCGACTGCATCGTCCGTCTTTCCAGACCCGTGAACGCCAAGGCCGATCCGGCTACCACGTCCGGCCTGAAAGCCGTGCTGCGTGCCGAACTCTCTCAGTTGCTGCTTTCCCAGACCCGGGCGCGAAAATGAAATCGGTTTTGCTGCTACTATTGCGCGCGTACAAGTTGGGCATCAGCCCATTCCTCGGGCCCAAATGCCGTTTCCACCCAAGCTGCTCCGAATACGCGACCGAAGCCATCCGGGAACATGGCGCGGCGGCGGGCAGCCTGCTGACGGCAAAACGCTTGTGCAAGTGCCATCCATGGCATCCCGGGGGATTCGATCCGGTGCCGGAAAAGAAACCTGCCGCGCCGGAAGACAAAACTTGCAGTTGCCATCATCACTGAATTTTCCTGACCACTGACTGACTATATTTATGGATATCCAACGTACCGTCCTGTGGGTTGTGTTCTCGTTGTCCCTGCTGCTGTTATGGGATAACTGGATGCGCCACAACGGCAAGCCCTCGATGTTCTTCCCGGGCACCACCCAACAGGCAGCCAAGCCGGCCGCGGCAGGCGGCAACCCGGTCAAGGGCGACGTGCCCCAGGCCAGTGCGGGCGCAACGCCAGGCGCCAGCGCCGCGGCCGTTCCCTCGGGTGCACCTGCGGCAAAAAGCGAGATCATCACCATCACCACCGACGTCGTGAAGGTGGATGTCGACACCATGGGCGGCGAGATCAAGCGTCTGGAACTGCTCAAGCACAAGGACGCCACCGATCCGACCAAGAACATGGTCTTGTTCGAAGCGGGCGGCAAGCATACCTATATCGGCCAGACCGGCTTGATCGGCGGCGATTTCCCGAATCACAAATCGGTCTTCAGCGCCCGTCCGGGTCCGCGCACGCTCGACAACAACGAAACGGTGCAACTGGTGCTTGAGGCGGAGCAGGGCGGCGTCAAGCTGATCAAGACCCTGAGCTTCAAGCGCGGCGATTACACCATCGGCACGCGGCACGAAGTGGTCAACAACAGCGGCGCACCGATCAACCCGTCGCTGTATCTGCAGCTGGTACGCGATGGCAACAAGCTGGAAGGCGAGTCCTATTTCTACAGCACCTTCACCGGTCCGGTGGTCTACACCGATGTGGAAAAATTCCAGAAGATGACCTTCGAGGAAATTGCGGAAGGCAAGGCAAAGCATGTGACCAAGGCCAACGACGGCTGGGTGGCGCTGGTCCAGCATTATTTCGTGACCGCGATCCTGCCGCCGCAAAATGTGGCGCGTGAAATCTATACCAAGAAAATCGGCGACAACCTGTACTCGACCGGCACTATCCTGCCGGTCGGCACGGTCGCTCCCGGCGCTGCCTCCGCCATTGATTCGCGCCTGTATTCAGGGCCGCAAGAGTCGGACACGCTGGAAAAGCTGGCGCCTGGCCTGGACCTGGTCAAGGATTACGGCATCCTCACCATCATCGCCAAGCCGATCTTCTGGCTGATGGTGCAGATCCACAAGGTGCTCGGCAACTGGGGCTGGACCATCATCGCGCTGACCGTGCTGATCAAGCTGGCCTTCTTCCCGCTGTCGGCCGCAAGCTACCGCAGCATGGCGAAGATGAAGACCGTGACACCGAAGATGCAGTCGATCCGCGAGCGGTTCAAGTCCGATCCGGCCAAGATGAACCAGGCCATGATGGAACTGTATCGCACCGAGAAAATCAATCCGCTGGGCGGCTGTCTGCCGATTCTGGTGCAGATTCCGGTCTTCATCGCGCTGTACTGGGTGCTGCTGGCGTCGGTGGAAATGCGCAATGCGCCATGGCTGGGCTGGATTCAGGATCTGGCCGCACCTGATCCGTGGTACATCCTGCCGGTGCTGATGGCGGTCTCGATGTTCATCCAGACCAAGCTCAATCCGACACCGCCGGACCCGATCCAGGCCAAGGTGATGATGTTCATGCCGATCGCATTCTCGGTGATGTTCTTCTTCTTCCCGGCCGGCCTGGTGCTGTATTGGGTCGTCAACAACGTGCTGTCGATCGCGCAGCAGTGGGTGATCACCAAGAACATCGAAAGCGGCAAGACGGCATAATTGCTCCTGCCGCCGATAAAAAGCCCGTGCGCTGCACGGGCTTTTTTATTGGTCTTTCTAGGCTGTGTTTGTGGTAAATCGGCACCTTGCCGCACTCCGGCAGTTGCCGGCCGCAAACTTCGAAAACTACAATCGATTCATGAATTACGACTCTTCTCCTATCGCAGCTATCGCCACCGCACCCGGACGGGGCGGTATCGGCGTGGTGCGCGTCTCCGGCAAAAACCTGAGCGCCGTCATGTCCGCCGTATGCGGCACCGTCGGGCTGCAGCCGCGCCACGCCACCTATCTGCCGTTCCGCAATGCCGACGGCAGCGTGATCGATCAGGGGATCGCCCTGTATTTCAAGGCGCCGCACTCCTATACCGGCGAAGATGTGCTGGAACTGCAGGGCCACGGCGGCCCGATCGTGATGCAGATGCTGCTCGCGCGCTGCCTGGAAGCCGGCGCCGATATCGACCTGCGACTGGCGCAGCCCGGCGAATTCACCCATCGCGCCTTCCTCAACAACAAGCTGGACCTGGCCCAGGCGGAAGCGGTAGCGGACCTGATCGAAGCCTCCACCGAAGCGGCCGCAAAATCGGCTTCGCAGTCGCTGTCGGGCGTGTTCTCGAAAGCCATCCATGAACTGGTCGACAAGGTGATCCACCTGCGCATGCTGGTGGAAGCCACGCTCGATTTTCCGGAGGAGGAAATCGACTTTCTGGAAAAATCGGACGCGCGCGGCCAGCTGGAACGGATCCGCGCCAACCTGGCGGAAATCTTCGAGAATGCGTCGCAAGGCGCGCTGCTGCGCGACGGATTGAATGTCGTGCTGGCCGGACAGCCGAATGTGGGCAAGTCGTCATTGCTCAATGCGCTTGCCGGCGCCGACGTCGCAATCGTGACCCCGATTGCCGGCACCACGCGCGACAAGGTGACCGAAACCATACAGATGGAAGGCATTCCTCTCAACATCATCGACACCGCCGGAATCCGCGACGCGGGCGATGAAGTGGAACGCATCGGCATTGAGCGGACCTGGGGTGAAGTGCACAAGGCCGACGTTATCGTCCACCTGCTCGACGCCAGCCGCGGGCCGACCCGGGCCGACGAGGAGATTGTCAGCCGCTTTCCGCCGAACGTGCCGGTGCTGCGCATCTGGAACAAGATCGACTTGTCCGGCCACAAGCCGGCAATCGACCGCATGAGCGACGCCACCCATATCTACCTGTCGGCGGCGGACCGCCGCGGCATCGACCTGCTGCGCGCCGAACTGCTGCGGGTGGCAGGCTGGCAGCAGACCGGTGAATCCCGCTTCCTGGCGCGCGAACGGCATCTGCTTGCACTGAGGGCGGCGCGGGATCATCTCGACATGGCGGCCGATTATGTAGTTCAGGGCAGCCAGACCAGCGACCAGGCACTGGACCTGCTCGCCGAGGAATTGCGGATTGCCCAGGAACGGCTCAACAGCATCACCGGCGAATTCACCTCCGACGACTTGCTTGGGGTGATTTTCAGCCG
This sequence comes from Noviherbaspirillum aerium, assembly GCF_008929045.1. Lineage (GTDB taxonomy): Bacteria > Pseudomonadota > Gammaproteobacteria > Burkholderiales > Burkholderiaceae_D > Noviherbaspirillum > Noviherbaspirillum aerium. Next base: position 529,199 of record NZ_VFAH01000001.1, read on the forward strand.
GTTCTGCATTGGAAAATGACTACGGTCGTCGCCGCTCCTTGATGCGCACCTCGCGCAGACGCAGCGAGCGGCGCATCGCCAATGTGGTGCCGATCAGCACCAGATAACTGCCAAACGCGATAACGATATCGAACATGTCGCACTCCTTATGGTCGCTTGCCGGAGTTAGATGCAAGAGCCGTTCCCGCAGCCCTGGTTTTGATCAAGGAAAAATATTCCTGACATATCATTGACTTAGGGTAATTTCTCGTCGCTTATCCACATGCTTGTCCACCGGATTTGTGAACAAGTCGATGCGAAAAAATCAGGCGGTCACATCCGCAAGAAGGCGATGGGCAAGGGCGGTGGCCTGCTCAAGCGCCTGTTCCGGGCTGTCCGAAGGTGCGGCGACGGTATGCCGGGCTTCCTCGCTTGACTTGCCTCGCTCCCGGCTGACCAGCACGACTCCCTGGAACTGACCGTTGTCCAGCTCCTGGATGTCAGCCTGCGCGACCCAGTCTGCCTTGGTGTATTTCACTGCTGCCATGGCGTTCTCCTTTGTTCACATCTTCAAGTCGATATAGGACTATGCGAAGCGCCAGATGTTCGCGCCTGCCCCCATTTTGACCATGAAGAAAAAACCCTTTGGAAACAATGCATTAAGCATGTTGGTCCGGCCTTATCCACAGGATTGGGCACAGGAAATGTGAACAATGCGGGCAGGCTGGACGGAAAGAGAAACGGCACCCCGAAGGTGCCGTTTCCAAGGCAATGCCCAGTTGGGACGCTTACTCTTACTGGGTCGTGAAGGACCAGCTGCGGTTGATATTGCTGGACCAGGGCACGTTGTTGGCGCCGATTCCCGATACCTTGCCGACGAAGCGGACATCGTAGACCGTACCCGCGGTCAACGGTGTAAGCGGAACGATCGCGGCGGCCGACTCGGGCGTCTGCGGATCATCCACCTTTCTCAGCAGCCGGGCAGGCAATGCATTGCCGCCGCGCGGCGTGATGGTGAAGGTTTGCACTTCGATGCTGTCGGTGATGTTGGCATGCACGCTGACCGGGTAACCCACTTCATTCGCATTCGGGACCGGGTCCGGCGATTCATTGTCACTGAAAAAATTGCGCGGTACCCGGGTCTGATCGGCTACCGGATAATGCACGATGTTTCCTTGCGCCAATCCGCCGTTCAGCCCCAGCGCGGTGAAATTGGTCGTGAAGTAGGTGAGTCCGCCAGAACGGCCGGCGGAGCCGACGCCGGCTTCCTTGAACATCGGCTCGAAAATCACGAAGCGGTGGTAGATTGCCGCGATCAGGTCTTCGGCGGCATTGGCGCCGGAAGTGTCTGTGGTGGCGGAAATCACTTCGCCGTAGGCGAAGCCGGCACTGGAGGTGAGCGGATAGCCGGCCGCGCGCAGACGGTCGCCGGCGGTACGTCCGGTGAAGCCTGGCTTGCCTACGGTTTGCTCATGGGTGATCGTGTCGTTTTCACGCTGATAGACCGAATGGCCGAGCGCCGCGCTATCGATCACCGTATTGCGGTTGACCGCCTGGATGCCGAGCTGGCGGCGGCGGAAATTGAACCAGTTGAACCCGTCGGTCGCGGTATTGCCGGTTGCCTGCGGAACTCCCGTGTCCTGGGGAGCGACCGATGCTGCGGCATTGGCAGAGGTGGTGACGCTGTTGTTTTCGCCGCCACCGCCGCAGGCGGTCAAAATCAGCGACGAGAGAAGGAGGGGGATGATCGAGCGCTTTGTTCGCCCCATGAGGATTCCTTTGGCAAATTGAGTATGCTGAGACGGCATACCGTAAAGATAAAACGCCGGTTAGACGGCGGGTATTACATTCAGTTGCAGCTGGTCCGGAAATTATGGGCATGAGACCGCCTTCGGACAGTTGCCGGCGGCGCGGATAATGAGGTCGGCAAGCAGGCATGGCTTTCCACCCTAGTCCAAAACAGGGCCGCTCGTGTTGATGTATCCATAGCTTCGGTCAAAACATCAGGCTGGCAGGAGCGGAAAACGGATGCTGACTTTCAGTCCGGGGCCTTGCCGGCCATCCGACAGTGTTATCGCGGCCTTGTGCATTGCGGCAATATCCCGCACGATGGTGAGGCCGAGGCCGCTGCCATCGGCATTGGCAGCCTGGGATGATGCCGCGCGGTAAAAAGGGGCGAACACCTTGTCGCGCTCCGTCTGCGCGATGCCCGGGCCGTTATCTTCGATTTCCAGCAGGCCGCCGCCGTCGGCGCTGACGCGCAGGCTCACCTTGCCGCCGGCGGGCGTATAACGGATGGCATTGTCGACCAGATTGGAAATCATCTCGTGCAGCAGCAGCGGATTGGCCAGCACCATCACCTCGCCGCCGGCGTCCAGCTCGAGGTCGATCTCCTTGCGCACCGCCTGCAGCGCCAGGTCGAGACCGACCTGGCGGGCGGTTTCCACCAGCGATACCGGCTGCAGGTCGGCAACCGCGGCGCCATGCTCGGCGCGGGCCAGCGTAAGCAGCCGGTTGGCCAGGTGCACGGTGGCATCGGTGGTGCGCGCAATGCTTTCGACGATGTCGCGCATGGCCTGGGGATCATTGGCCCGCAATGCCAGTTCGGCCTGGGTCTTGAGAACGGTGAGCGGCGTGCGCAGCTGGTGCGAGGCATCGGCGATGAAGCGGCGCTGGCCGGAAATGAGGGTTTGCAGGCGCGCCATGTAATCGTTCATCGCGGCAACCAGCGGGCGTACTTCGCGGTGCACCAGGTCGGGGTCGAAATTGGACAGATCGGTGGGCGAGCGCGCCTCCACGTCCGCGGTCAGCTGCATCAGCGGCCGCAGTACGAAGCGCACCGCGAACCAGGCCAGCACCGCCGCGGCGAGCACCAGCAGCGCCTGGCGCGACAGGGTGTCGAGCAGGATCTTGCGAGACAGTTCATGCCGTCCCTGCAGCGTTTCGCCGACTTGAATCAGCGCGATGCCGCGCATCGAATCGTCGTACACCGGCTGGTACAGGGCGGCAATGCGGACCGGCTCGGTACGGTAGGTGGCGTGATAGAAATACACCAGTGCCGGATAGGCGTCGGAGCGCGCCACATGCTTGGGCAGGGACGGCAAGTCTTCGTAGCCGGAAACATGTTCGCCCTTGACGCCCGTGACCCGGTAATAGATCCGTCCTAGCGTATCGGTCTCGAAACTGTCGAGCGCGACGTAAGGAACGTCGGCCACCACCCTGCCGTTGGCAATCGAGACCCGTTCGGCCAGCGCGCGGGTCGAGGCCAGCAGCGACCGGTCATAGGCCTGGTCGGCCGCTTCCAGCGCATTGTTGTAGACGGAGACCGCATCGATCACGACCAGCGCCGCCAGCGGAATCAGCAGCCAGCGCAGCAGTTGCGAGCGCAGGCTGCCGAGCGGAGCCAGCGGCATCATTGCGGCTTTTCTTCCAGCAGGTAACCCAGTCCGCGCAGCGTGGTGATGGCAACGCGCCCCGGTTCGCCGCGTTCGAGCTTCTTGCGCAGACGGTGGACATAGATTTCAATCGCATCGGTGCTGGCATCGTCGTCGAGCGCGAACACTTCGTCGAACAGTTTCTCTTTCGACACGGCGCGGCCGGCGCGGGTCAGCAGGACTTCCAGCACCGCATGCTCGCGCGGCGTCAGCGCCAGCGGCGCGCCGCCATAGGTGAACATGCGGGAGACGGTGTCGAAGGACAGCGCACCGCAGGTCAGGGTGACGGCTTCATTGCCTTGCGAGCGGCGCAGCAGCGCCTTGACCCGCGCCTCCAGTTCGGCCAGCTCGAACGGCTTGGGCAGGTAGTCGTCGGCGCCAAGGTTGAGCCCCTGCACGCGTTCATTGAGGCCGCCGCGCGCGGTCAGCACCAGCACCGGCGTCTTGCTGCCGCGCGCGCGCAGGCGCTTGAGCACTTCGAGACCGTCCATGCGCGGCAGCGTCAGGTCGAGGATGATCAGCGCGTATTCCTGGGTATGCAGCAGGGCATCGGCATCGGCGCCGTCCATCGCGCATTCGACCGTCAGGCGCGCATCCTGCAGCGCCTTGCTGATCCAGCGCGAGAGTTCGGCATGATCTTCGACCAGGAGGATTCGCATGTGATGTCTCGATGAAGAATGAAAATCGTGGCGGCTCTGTGGCCGGGTGAAACTGAAAGCCTGTTGAAAGCCAATTGAAAGCTGCGGCGGTTATGTTGCCCCGACAACGGCGCCATATGGCGTGAACAGCCTTGCGCCGCACATGATACGCATTTCAACCCGCTTGCAAAAGCATGCCAGCATGCGCTGCGGGATGGCGCGATAATCAGCGGCATTGGCAACGTCGGCAACATCGGCGGCAGGCAGAGGAGGCGAAGTGAACAATCAAAGCGCAGGAAAGATACTGCTGGCGGCATGCCTGGCGGTGCTGCTGCCTGCGATGCCGGCAGCGGCGCGCGGGCCGGAATGCATCGTTCCCGCCAAGCCCGGCGGCGGCATGGACCTGACCTGCAAGCTGGCGCGCAAGGGCCTGAGCGCGGTTTACGAGGCGACCAGGGTCGACCCGGCCTTGCATATCAATTATTTGCCGGGAGGCATCGGCGCCGTCGCATGGAATTCCATCCTGACGCAGCGGCGCGCGGACGCCGACACGCTGATCGTGTTTTCCGGCGGCTCGCTGCTCAATCTTGCGCAAGGCAAATACGGCAATGCCTCGGCGGCCGATGTGCGCTGGGTCGCGGGATTGGGAACCGATTACGGCATGATCGCGGTGCGCAGCGACTCTCCCTACAAGACGCTGGCCGATCTGCTGGATGCGCTCAGGCGCCACCCCGGCCGGATCTCCATCGGCGCGGGCGGCACGATCGGCAGCCAGGACTGGCTGAAGGTATCAATCATCGCCCGGCAGGCGCGCATCAATCCGAGAAAGCTCCGCTTCGTGGCCTTCGAGGGCGGCGGCGAGTCCATCACCGCGCTGCTGGCCGGACATGTGGAGGCGGTGTCGGGAGACGCCTCGGAGGCGGCGCTGTATGCGGCCAATGGCGGCATCCGGGTGCTGGCCGTCATGAGCCACCAGCGCCTGCCGGGCGTGCTGGCCGGCGTGCCGACCGCGCGCGAGCAGGGCTTCGACGTGACCTGGCCGATCGTGCGCGGCTTTTACATGGGGCCCGGCGTGCCGGACTCGGAATACCGCAAATGGGTGAACGCCTTCGACAAAATGATGGCGGAGCCGGGCTTCGATGCGCTGCGGGCGGCGCATGGCCTGTATCCGTTTGCGCTGACCGGCGACGCGCTGACCGCCTACGTCCGCAAGACGGTCGATGAGTACGGACGGCAGGCCAAGGAGCTTGGGCTGTCGAGATAGCAAATCCCCTTGCCGCATAAGGCACAAGACGAAGACACAGGCTTTCGTCTCCATCATCCTTCCTGCGCGAAGGCATCCATATCATCAAGGCAACAGATCCGGCACCGCATCATGGCATTTTTGAACAGGCAGCGCTCCTTCCTTCTCGCACTCGGCATCGGCCTGATATCCGCATTGCTATGTGCCTGGCTGCAGACGCCGCTGCCCTGGATGATCGGCCCGCTGTGCAGCACGGCGGCAGGCTGCATGGCCGGCCTGCGGCTGTCGGCCCCGGTGCAGGTGCGCGAAGGCGGCCAGTGGGCGATCGGCACCGCGCTCGGCCTGTATTTCACGCCGGCGGTCGTCAAGGTGCTGGTGTCCTACAGCGGCTATATCGCCGCCGGCGTGGCATTCGCGCTGCTGCTCGGCGCGGCCTGCGCCTGGCTGCTGCACAAGCTCTCGGGAGTCGACCGCACCACCGCATTCTTTGCCATGGCCGTCGGCGGTGCATCGGAAATGGCCAGCCAGGGGGAGCGCCACGGCGCGCAGGTCGACCGGGTCGCGGCCTCGCACAGCCTGCGCATCATGATGGTGGTGATCATCATTCCCTTTTTGTTCAAGTTTGCCGATGTGCACGGCCTGGATGTGTTCGTGCCGGGAACGCGGACGGTTCATGCCGGCGGGCTGCTGGCGCTGATCGGGCTGACTTCGGCCGGCGCGCTGCTGTTCAAGCGCCTGAAATCGCCGAATGCCTGGGTGCTGGGTCCGATGGCGGTGGCCATCGGCCTGACCGCTTCCGGCGTCAATCTGTCGGCGCTGCCGGAATGGATGGTGCATCTGGGCCAGCTGTTCATCGGCATTTCCCTGGGCACGCGCTTCACGCCGGAATTCCTGCATACCGCGCCGCGCTATCTGGCCAGCGTGGCGCTGTGCACCCTGGCCGCGCTGGGCGTCGCCGCGGCCTTTGCCTTCGGGCTGTCCTCATTGAGCGGGATTCATCCGGCAACCGCCATCCTCGCCACGTCGCCGGGCGGCATCGCGGAAATGAGCCTGACGGCGAAAACGCTGCAGCTCGGCGTGCCGATCGTGACCGCTTTTCATGTGACGCGGCTGGCGTCGCTGGTGATCATGATCGGTCCGCTGTTCCGCCTGGGGCAGCGCCTGCAGCGCGGCCCGAAATAAAAAGGAGCGGCCCGCGAGGGCCGCTCCAACGCAGGCAATGTCCGTTTCGCCGCTCTGGATTCAATAGCCGACGGTGAAGCGGCGGCGCGCATGATTCGGCCGCTCCAGCTCATCGATCATTGCAATTGCATAATCCTCGACGGAAATGTGGCTCTGGCCATTGGCATCGATCAGCAGTTGATCGGTGCCGAGGCGGAAGCGGCCGGTGCGCTCGCCGGGGGCGATGATGGCCGACGGGCTCAGCATGGTCCAGTCCAGCGCTTCCTCCTGCCGCAGCAGCTTGAGCGCCTCGCGCGCGCCTTCGGCAGTCGCCTTGTACTGCGCCGGAAAGTCGGGCGTATCGAGCACCTGCAGGCCGGGCGCGACTTCCAGGCTGCCGGCGCCGCCGACCACCAGCAGGCGCGGCACGCGCACCGATTTCACGGCGCCGAGAATGGCGCGGAAGCCCTTGACGTAGTAAGCGAAGACATCGTCATGGGCATGGCCGCTGAAGGCGCTGATGACGGCATCATGCCCGCCCAACTGCTCCGCCAGTCTGGCCTGGTCCGCCACGTCCGCGGCAACCGCGCGCAGGTTGGCGGCGGCAGCCAGCTTTTCCGGATGGCGCACCAGCGCGGTTACCTTGTGGCCGCGTGCAAGCGCCTCTTTCAGCAGCGCTGAGCCGATGAAGCCGGAGGCGCCGATCAATGCGATGTTCATGTTTTCTCTCCCGGGAAGTGAATGAAGTGGGAGCATCATCACGGAAAAGATTGATTCGATAAATGCCTGCACTGATAATTCATTGTTATTGAATCCTTATCAATCCTTTACTCTACGTTCATCATGTCACTGCTCGGACAGATCGACCTCAACAGCCTGCTGATATTCGACGCCGTGGTGGAGAGCGGCAGTTTCACGGCCGCCGCCGAAAGGCTGGGCATTGCCAAGGCCAAGGTCAGTATCCTGATCAGCCGGCTGGAGCAGGCGATCGGCGCGACGCTGTTCCACCGCACCACCCGCCGCGTCAGCCTCACCGATGCCGGCCGCGAGCTGCATGCGCAATGCCGGCCGCTGCTCGACGGCCTGGAACATGCGGTGGCGCAGGCCGGCCAGGAATCGGCCCAGCCGGCGCAGTTGAGCGGCATGCTGCGCATCACCGCGGCGGTGGATCAGGCGGTGCTGTCGGTGGCGCCGGCCATGGCGCGGTTCGCGCAACTGCATCCGGCGCTGCAGTTCGATTTGCGCGCCGGCGATACGGTGGCCGATCTCGTGGATGAAGGCATCGATCTCGCCATCCGTTACGGCTGGCTGCGTGATTCGTCGCTGCGCGCGGTCAAGCTCGGTGAGTTCTCGCAGATGGTGGTGGCTTCGCCGCAATACCTGGAGCGGCATGGCCGCCCGCGCCGGCCGGAAGACCTGACCGACTGCGAATGGATAGCGCTCAGCCTGCTGCCTACGCCGCTGACATGGAAATTCACCTCGCGCAGCGGCGAGACGCGTTCGGTGCAGGTGAAGTCGCGCATGCGGGTGAATTCGCCCGCGGCGCTGCGTGCATTGCTGCGCGAAGGCGCCGGCGTGTCGGTGCTGGCGCAGCAAAGCGCCGAGGAAGGCATCCGCGACGGCTACCTGGTGCGGCTGCTGCCCCAGTGGTCGCTGCCGCAGGGCGGCATCTATGCGGTCGTGCCGCCGGGGCGGCACATGCCGGCACGGGTGCGCGCCTTCATCGACTTTTATCGCGCCTACCTGGAAAAGCCTTATTGAAACATCACATCCATTGATCCGGTTCGAAAAATGGTTCATTTTCGGGCCGATGATCGCACCCTCTCCCTCTGGGAGAGGGTCGGGGTGAGGGGAGCCGGCTCGACATGTTTTCGGGCCGGATCTATATCACCAACACTACGAAAACGACAGCCGTGCCGGCGGCCAGGCGCGCAGGCCGTCTTCAGAGGATCGCCGCGACGGAAACATGCCGGCGGCCGTCACCTTCAACCGGTCCAGCGAAAACTGCCGCAGGTGCTGAAACACGCTCTGGTTGATGCCCATGGTGGCCTGCATCACCAGCATGTCGATTTCCGGCTGCATCGCCTCCTGCTGTTCGGCGGCGGCGGCGGCAGCAGCGGCAGCGGCTGACTTCTGCCTTGCGGGACGCGCGCGGGATGCCTGCTCCGACATCGCGCAGCGGAAGGCGTCTTCCAGCGTCAGCTGGCTGGTTTCGCAGGCCAGCGTCCAGCTCTGCGCCTGGCCGGCGGGCTGCAGCACCTGTTCGCGGCAGAGGATATTGCACAGCCTGACCAGTTCCCTGGCGGGCCGCCCGCTCAGTTTTTCCAGCTGCTCCAGGCTGACGGCGCGCGGCGCGCTGGCCACGAAGTGGCCGAGCAGTTTCGTGATCAGGCATAAACGTCCATACAAAGCGCTGTCGCCCAGCAAGTAGTCATCAACGGCGCTCATGCTGCATTCTCCAATGTTTCATGTTCAAGTTGCGTTTCATTCAACAGCATTGCTTCGGACAGGTTCAATACCGTCGGCAGGGCGGGATCCTTGAGGCAGGCGAACAGTTGCGCGACATCGAGCGCCTGCACCAGCAGCCGGCCCTCGTTGGCCTGGATCACCTGCTTGACCAGCAAGCCCTGTGCCGTGGCGGCAAAGGGCGTGCGAATGATTTGCGCCGGCCGGAATTCCGGCACGCCGTGCAGTTCGTCGACCAGCAGGCCGATGTCCTGATCGTTGTGCCTGACCACGATCACCTGGCTGCCCGCCTCGATCCGCGCCGGCGCGCCGCGCATGAGATGCCGCAGGTCGAACACCCAGACGAAATGCCGGCTCTCGCCATGGCGCTGCAATGCCAGCACGCCGACGCGCTCGGCGCGCCCGCCCATCGATACCGGCGACACTTCCGAAGCCGGCAGCGCTTCCATCACCTGCGCCGCGGGCATCGCAAACAGCATGCCGTCGATGTAGAAGGTCGCATACTCGATGCCGCCGCTGGCCGTCACGTCGTTCTCGATCACCGCATCCTGGCGGTTCAGCGCGCCGCTGCGTTCGCGCACTTCGCCGAAGCTGTCGTACACCAGCGCAATGACGTCTTCCCTGTAGCCGTCGGACACCTTGAATTCCCGGTAGCCATTGGACACGGTGCAGCCCATGATCGCGTAATGGCCATCGTGCACCAGGATGCGCGAGGCACTGCTGCCGTTGGCCAGCGACAGCAGCTTGCGGTCGATGTCACGGCCGACATCGAGCTGCATGCCGGCCGGGCGCAATGGATCGGTGCTGGAAATCACGCGGCCATGGCGGTCGACGAAGAGGGCGGACATGCCTTCCTTGTCGGCCAGCGCGCCGCGCAGCATGGCCTCGAATTCCGGCTGCGCGTCGAACACGATGCCGATGCCGCCGACCACGATGCTGTCGTTGTGCGGATCGCGGATGGCCGCGTGGTAGATGTAGGTGGGCCGGTTGCCGTACAGCGGCGCGGGCTCGAACGGCGAAACGTAATAGTCCTGCTCGCTGCGCAGCGCCAGTACATGCGACAGCGTGGCGGCGTCGACTGATTTGCCGACCACCGATACGCCGTTCTCCATCTCGTTCGTGCTGGCAATGATGCGGCCGTCGCGGTCGTAGACGAAGATGCGGGTATAGACGGTGTAGAGGCGGTTGATGTAGTCGAGAATGGTGCTCAGGTTGTCCAGCGTTTCCGTATCCCTTTCTTCGCTGGCCAGCGCCGTGCGCAGTTCCGGCGTCAGCGCCCACCAGCGACAATCATCCGAACGTTCGTACAGATTGCGGTCCAGCAAATCCACCAGCAGGTGCGAAACGAATTCGGCGTCGCGCAGGCTTGATGCCAGCACGGTTTCATACAGGTCGCGGATGGATTGCGAGAACAGTTCATTGCTGCGCATGCCGGTTTCGCTGATCTGGTCGAGGATGGTCTTGAGCTTCTGCAGTTCGCCGCGCTGGCTGGCCGTCATGACCTGGCCGTTCCACACCACGCGGCGTATGGTGTCGGCGGCGGTCATGATTTCGAACAGCGGCGGGCAGAAGGAGCGCGCATGCGAGAGCAGGCCTTCGGCAACCGCCGGGTCCAGCGAAGACAGCGCATTGGAAACGCCGCCATGGAAGGCGACATCGACCGGGATCATGACCTGGCCCTGCCAGCCGGGCGGCCCCATGTAACCCTGGTAGCCCGCGGCGGCGAGGGTGCGCACCAGGTATTCGCGGCCGCCGTGGATCAGCAGCCTGGGCTCGGCGGAACGATTGACCGGCACGGTGGCGCCGACCGGAATCCAGAGTTCGTCGGCACTGGCGATCACCCGGTTGTCGCCGTCGAGCAGCAGCATGTTGGCGCGCTCGTCGGCATCGCGATGGGAACGGAAAATGCCTGCCATTTCCTCTTCGAAATGAAAGCACAGGCACAGCACGCCGACCGGAACGCCGGTGTCGGGATGCAGCATGCGGCGTGAGTAGATCAGCGCCTGCTTCTTGAGAGGACGCAGGTCGGTGGCGCGGAAGGTTTCGACATAGCCGTCGGCGGCCAGCGTCTCTCCGATCAGCGGATCGGTGCTGCCTTCGATCGGCGAGGCTTCGTCGATCTGGACCAGCACGTTGCCGGCGGTATCGAGCAGCAGAATTTCATCATAGACGGTGTACTTGCTGCGGTAGGAGCGCAGCCGGTAGCGGATGGCGTCGCTGTTGTCATGCATGCCGGCGACGAAGGCGCAGAGCTCGCGGTCGGTGGCGAGGAAGCCGACATCGGCGGTGCGCTCGAAGAGGTTGCGAATGACGATATCGATCACATATTGTGCCTTGGTGGCGATTTCATCGAGCACGTTGCCGACTTTTTCGCTGACCAGGCTGTGAACGAGTTCGTGTTCCAGGCGATTGAAGCCGGCGCGTGTCGCGGCCATGGTGGGAAGGATGGTCTTGGCTTCGACCGGGCAATTCATCTTGGCCGACGCTTCGATCATGCGCCACATCAGGTTGAGTTCGCGCAGCGATTGCTCGCAGCGCACCACGTCACGCATGTAAGGCAAAAAGGTATCGACAGGTAAGGGTGTGGATGCACGCATGGCAGCTGTCCTGAATATTGTTATTGCACAGCCGGGGACGCTCCCGGATAGGGAGCGTCCGACGATTTTCGGCACAAATTAGTGCGCTGCAACAATCTTGCAATTAATAGGCCAGCTTGGGAATTTCCTTGTCTTTGCGCTCTCCAATACAGGTTTTCACGCGGCTTGCCTGATGCCCAGGCAACAGCAACCGCCAAGAACCGCGGAGGCACCGCCTTGAGTCCGGGGACGTGGCTGGATAAGTTGCAGGCCAGCCCTGAAATGGTGCTTCGATAAAGTTCCCGCGAATCGCATGCTCAATGTTGGTGCTTGATACAAAGCGACCAATCGATCTGTTTTTGTGCCTGTTTTACGAATCCCGATACACTAGACTTTCATTGCAAGCGAAACCGATATGAAACCTGTTGCACCCGGCACCGTCATCTTTCATCGCCACCGCGGCTATGGCGTCATTACTTCGGTCAATCTGCTGACCGGATGGGTGGCGGCCCGCTTCGGCGACGAAGTGCGCACGCTGGATCTGAACCTGTCGCATGACGATCTGCAGCATGCGGATGGCGAGCCGATCCGTTTCCGGCGCGATGCGCCCGACCGCATGCCGCATGCGCGGCTGATGGCGATGGTGCGCGAACTGCACCGCGCCGGCTATCAGCGGCTTTACCTGTACAGCTGGCCCAAGCCGTCCGGCCTGCACTGGCGCTGGCATCTGTTCACCGGCCAGCGCAACTGGATCGACCGCGCCTGGCGCGAAGGCTGGTATGGCTCCGGCGCCGATTACAACTTCAATCCGGTAATGGGATGGGGCGACCAGCCGGGCGCGACCGCCTCCGAACTGGTGTCCGCCTTCGCGCGCTTCGATCCGCAGGGGGTGGCCCAGGCGCTCAAGCGCGACGAGGATCACACCGCCTGGTTCGATGCGGTTTGCGAAGCGCTGCTGCCGAATTACGCTTACACCCTGGGTTGGGATTACCGCGACGGCCCGGTGCCCGACCATCTGCCGGTGATTCCGGTGCGGCGCGGCGTGCCGGCCTACTCCGGGCCGCCGCTGCCGTGGCCGCCGGGCTGGACGAAACTCTGGACCGGCGGACGCGCGCTGGTCACGTCATCATTCAAAACAAATCCTGCTGACGCCCCTTCCGGCGTCGTTCGTTGATCTGCATGATCGACGTCTCGCGCGGCCCGGCGATGAGCGCAATCGCATCGCCGGCCGCGATCTCGCCCGTCTCCACCACGCGCAGGTAGAAGCCGCTGTAGCCCGACTGCAGCATGATCTTCGCGGCGTGGCCGAAGCCCATCTTCGCATTGAACTTGTAGCAGGGATGACGCGGCTCGGTTACCTGCAGCAGCGTGCTGCCGATCCGCAGCCGGTCGCCGATCCAGACATCGTTCTCCAGCAGGCCCTGAATGGTCAGGTTTTCCCCCATCGCACCCGGCGCCAGCGCTTCCTCGCGCTTGAGGGCCGCGGTGCGCTGCGCCAACCAGAATGCATAGTGCTCGGACGGATAGGCGTACACCGCCTTGTTCAATCCGCCATGCACGGTGAGATCGGCCTGTTCGTCGCCGGCCAGGCCGATCCTGCCGACGGCGACAGGCCCGTCGAGCGGCTGCTTGTGAATGCCGGTGGCGACGCGCCGCATCGCGTCGGACTGGCGGACGAAGAGATCGCCGACCGTGCCGACGTTGACGCTCAAGACTCTCATGCTGCCTCCATGGCATTGCGCCGCAGCGCCAGATTGCCGGCGAGATGGGATACGCCGATCGCGATCGCCAGCGGCGCCGCGGCGAAGTAGGACAGGGTGCCGGTGCCCTGTGTCGACACGATCAGGCCGCCGAGCAAGGCGCCGGCCGCCTGGCCGAGATAGATGGCCGACGAATTCAGCGACACCGAGGCCGACGCCAGCTGCGGCGCCATGCCGACCAGCCGTGCCTGCTGCGAACCGTTGATGGCGAAGCAGCCCAGCCCCCACAGCAGCATCAGTGTAGTGGCCACCGGCAGCGAGCCGTGCGACAGCGGCCACAGCAGCACCGCCGCCAGCATGCAGACCATGGCAGCGATGCCGACCTGCTTCGGCCCCGCGCGATCCATCACGCGCGCGCCGATGATGTTGCCGATCACGCCGGTGATGCCGAAACAGAGGAAGAGCAGGCTGATGACGACCGGCGTGGCATCGATCGCATCCTTGAGCACCAGCGCCATGTAGGAAAACATGGTGAACATGCCCAGCGCCTGGATGGCGGTGACCGAGATGGCCAGCAGCAGCGGCGTATCGGCGAACAGTGCCTTCCATGCGGCACTGTCCATTGGCGCAACGAACAGGCGCGCGGGAATCTGCATCCATACCGCGCCGGCGAAAAGCAATGACAGGAGACCGACCAGGGCGAGCGTCGGGCGCCAGCCGATGTGCGCGCCGAGATAGGAACCGATCGGCGTGCCGATCACGGCGGCGATCGACCAGCCGAGGAATACCAGGCCGATGGCCTTGCCGCGCATGTCGGCCGGCACCATCAGTCCGGCCGTGGCGGCCGCCTGCGCGGTGAAGATGGCGCCGCCGATGGCGGTGACGATGCGGGCGATCAGCAGGAGCTCGTACCCGGGCGCCAGCGCGGCGGCGAAATGCATGAGGGCATACAGCAGCAGTGATGCCGTCAGCAGCTTGCGGCGGTCAATGGCGCTGGTCCAGCTGGCGAGAAAGGGGCCGCTGATGCAGATCGTCATGGCAAACGCGGAAATCAGCCAGCCGATGCGCGCGGGCGATACGCCGAGGTCTGCGCTCAACTCGTTGAGCATGCCCGGCACCACCATCACACCGGTGCCGATGGCGAAGTTGCCGAGGGTAAGAGACCACAGTCTGGGTTGCATGGAGGCTCCGCGAAGTGAGGCTCCAGTGTAGCGAAAGGCGCACGGTCGTGCTGAAACACCCGGCGACGCCGGCGGCGGCATGAACTCCGCAGGCTCGGTCTTGCTTCAGCGCTCGCCGCGAATGTAGTGCTCGAGCTGCTCGATGATGAATTGCTGTTCCGAAATGATGTCCTTGACCAGATCGCCGATGGAGATCAGTCCGGCCAGCTTGCCGTTGTCGATGACGGGCAGATGGCGCAGCCGGTTCTCGGTCATCAGGGCCATGCATTGCTCGTTGGTGGTATCGGGACGCACATACATGACCTCGGTAGTCATGATGTCGCGCACCGGCGTTTCGGTGGCGGTCCTGCCCCTGAGCACCACCTTGCGCGCATAGTCGCGCTCGGTGACGATGCCGACAATGTTGTCCCTTTCCATCACCAGCAGCGCGCCGATGCCTCTTTCCGCCATCAGCTTGATCGCATCGATCACCTTGGCATCCGGCGCGATCGTATACACCCTGTTGTCCTGCTTGGTCTTGAGAATCTGTGCAACGCAATGCATGGCGATCTCCTGAACGTGTCGGTCAATCCATTCTAGGCAATGCCGCGCGCGGATTTGTTGACATCGGATAGACAATGCGAGCTTGCCGTGTGCGCCGACGCCTTGCATTTCGCTGCGAGAAACTTCTTGCCTTTATGTTGATCGCTTGGCATGATCAATTCCATGCCCGCCTCACGCCTCTTTTCGATGAATCCCGTTTCCGTACCGTCCACCGGTACGGCGGCACTTCATTGCGGCGCATGCATTTCCCTGCTGTCCTGTCCTTCCATTTCCTCCAAGCGAATTACTCGGGGCCATTGAGCTGCGGCGCGTCCGGTGCTCGGTGTCCCTGAACCAGTTCATCTGCGTCGTCTGACGCAGGGTCCCGTTTCCCTTTTATTGCTTATGGAGTAAAGATCATGCCCACATGGTGGACAGGAGGGCGCTCGTCCGCGCTTTCATCAGACCCGGTCAATGCAACCGCTTGTGCAACACTGAACCCGGCGCATCTGCGGCGGATGCTGTCATCCGCGCATGTCGACTGCCAACTCGAAGAAAACAAGCCGGTGCGCCTTCGCCATGCGTCCGGCTTGCAGCTGACATGCGTCGAAGGCATTGCATGGATCACCTTTCACGGCGAACAGGAAGATCTGATGCTGCACGCGGGCCACGCCACCGTGGTGCCGAACGGCGGCCTGGTTCTGATGGAGGCGGTCGGACAGGCGAGGCTCCGGCTTGCGCTTGAACCCGGCGTCATGCGGAACCGCGCCGGCAATCCGCTCGACGCGGTCATGCAGCGGCTTCCATCCCTGCTGTTCAGGCGAGCGCTTCCGGATTGAGCACGTTCTTCGGCGTGCCGTTGGCGAAGTCGACGATGTTGCGGAATGCCGCGCCGAAGTAAAGCTCGTAACTGTCCTTTTCCACATAGCCGAGATGCGGCGTGGCCAGCACGTTGGCATAGCGCAGCAGCGGCGAGTCGGACGGCAGCGGCTCGGTTTCGAAGACGTCGAGCGCGGCGAAGCCGGGATGGCCGGCGCGCAAGGCGGCATCGAGCGCGCCTTCCGCCACCAGTTCGGCGCGGCTGGTATTAACGAACAGGGCGGAGCGCTTCATCCGCATCAAATCATCGCCGGTGACGATGCCGCGCGTCGCATCGTTGAGCCGCAGGTGCAGCGACAGCACATCGGCCTGCTCGAAGAAGGCTTCGCGCGATGCGGCGGCTTCGAAACCGTCGCGCGCGGCGGCGTCGCGGCTGGCGTCGCGGCCCCAGACGATGACCCGCATGCCGAATGCCTTGCCATAGCCCGCCACCATTTTGCCGATGCGGCCGTAACCCCAGACCGCCAGCGTGCGTCCCTTGAGCACCGTGCCCAAGGTATTGAGCTCCGGCGTCACCGATGCGGTTTGCCACAAGCCGTCGCGCAGGTTGGCCGCGTACTGGGGAATCTTGCGCGAGGACGCCATGATCAGCGCCCATGCCAGCTCGGCCGGCGCGGTCGGATCGCCGACGCCTTCGACGATGGCGATCCGGCGCTCGCTGGCGGCCGCGACGTCTACATGGCCGCTGACCTTGCCGGTTTGGGAAATCAGCTTCAGATTGGGCAGCCTGGAGAGCAGGGCTCGCGTGATCGCGGTTCTTTCGCGTATCAGCACCAGCGCCTCGAACTCCGCTAGACGTATCGCAAGCTGGCCGATGCCGCGCGCGCTATTGTTGAAGACCTTGACTTCATGACCGTCGAGTAATCGGAAACAGTCGAGCTGGCGGACGCAGTCCTGGTAGTCGTCGAGAATGGCAATTTTCATGTTTGTTTTACAATTTTTTAACAGATTCGTAAGAAAAATACGACTATGCGGAAAATCGATAAATCCTTACTACAAAACTCAACAATTTTTCCTACATTTTTGTTGTAAATCATTGAGCACGGGTATCCCGGCGTGTACAATCGGCTCCTATTTTTCGCTTTGTCAACGACATTGTGAACCCACCAGCCCGTTTGATTATTCCATTTTTCGGGCCGTTGCGCGGTCATGACATGATCGCCTCCGACAAGACCGCCGTACCGCTGGCATGCTTCGCCAGCCGAGCCAAAAGCTGACGACGATCCTGCCGTGCCGGGACAAGACAGAATTCTTTATTGGCATTGGAGGAAGTACTTATGAACCAACCCGTAATGGGAGGCATCGCAACCGTGAATGCACCTAGCTATGTCAAACAGCAGAAGCTGATCAACTGGGTTACGGAAATCGCCGCCCTTACAAAACCCGAGCGCATCTACTGGTGCGACGGCTCGCAGGAAGAGTACGATCGCCTGTGCGCGGAGATGGTTGCCGCCGGCACCCTGAAAAAGCTCAACGAGGCCAAGCGCCCGAACAGCTATCTCGCCTGCTCCGATCCGTCGGACGTGGCGCGCGTCGAAGACCGTACCTACATCTGTTCCGCCAAGCAGGAAGACGCCGGCCCGACCAACAACTGGGTTGCTCCCGCGGAAATGCGCGTCACCCTCAACGGCCTGTTCGACGGCTGCATGCGCGGCCGCACCATGTATGTGGTGCCGTTCTCGATGGGCCCGCTCGGTTCGCCGATCGCCCATATCGGCGTTGAGCTGTCCGATTCGCCGTATGTCGCGGTCAACATGCGCATCATGACCCGCATGGGCAAGGCCGTGTACGACGTGCTCGGCACCGACGGCGACTTCGTGCCCTGCGTGCACACCGTTGGCAAGCCGCTGGCCCGCGGCGAGCAGGATGTGCCGTGGCCTTGCAACGACACCAAGTACATCGTCCATTATCCGGAAACCCGCGAAATCTGGTCCTTCGGTTCCGGCTACGGCGGCAACGCGCTGCTGGGCAAGAAATGCTTTGCGCTGCGCATCGCTTCCACCATGGGCCGCGACCAGGGCTGGCTGGCCGAGCACATGCTGATCCTCGGCGTCGAATCGCCGGAAGGCAAGAAGCATTACGTGGCGGCGGCCTTCCCGTCCGCCTGCGGCAAGACCAACTTCGCCATGCTGATTCCGCCCAAGGCCTTCAACGGCTGGAAGGTGACCACCATCGGCGACGACATCGCCTGGATCAAGCCGGGCGCCGACGGCCGCCTGTATGCGATCAATCCGGAAGCCGGCTATTTCGGCGTGGCGCCGGGCACCAATGCCAATTCCAATGCCAACTGCATGGCATCGCTCAACGCCAACACCATCTTCACCAACGTCGCGCTGACCGACGACGGCGATGTCTGGTGGGAAGGCATGACCAAGGAAGCGCCGGCGCACCTGATCGACTGGCAAGGCAAGGACTGGACACCGGAAATCGCCAAGGAAACCGGCCGCAAGGCTGCGCATCCGAACGCGCGCTTCACCGTGGCCGCGACCCAGAATCCGGTCATCGATCCGGCCTGGGACGATCCGGCCGGCGTGCCGATCTCGGCCTTCATTTTCGGCGGCCGCCGTTCGACCACCGTGCCGCTGGTAACTGAAGCCCGCAACTGGGTGGAAGGCGTGTACATGGCCGCGACCATGGGTTCGGAGACCACTGCCGCCGCTGCCGGCCAGCAAGGCGTGGTGCGCCGCGATCCGTTCGCGATGCTGCCGTTCATGGGCTACAACATGAGCGACTATTTCCAGCACTGGCTCAACATCGGCAAGAAGGTGGCTGCATCGCCGGCGGAAATGCCGAAGATCTTCTGCGTCAACTGGTTCCGCACCGATGAGAACGGCAAGTTCGTCTGGCCGGGCTTCGGCGACAACATGCGCGTGCTCAAGTGGATGCTGGACCGCATCGAAGGCAATGCCGGCGGCAGCGAGCACATCTTCGGCGTCACTCCGCGCTATGAAGACCTGCAGTGGGAAGGCATCGACTTCACCCGCGAGCAGTTCGACCGCATCACCTCGATCGACAAGGCCGCATGGGAAGCCGAGCTCAAGCTGCACGAGGAATTGTTCGACAAGCTGAAGTACCACTTGCCGAGCGAGCTGGAGTCGACCAAGGCGCAGCTGGAGAAGCGCCTGGCGGCCTGATGCCCGATCGCTGATCATCGGCTTCACTTTCCGCTCTACAAGAAAGGCACCGCAAGGTGCCTTTTTCTTTTGCTGCGCCGCGTTGACCATGGGAAGCATGACGGCGCGGCCGCACCGGGCAGTCACATTTCTTGCATGGTCGGATCCGAGGCAATACCGCACTGGACCGTGCCGAAGGCAGCGCGCTGCGTCGGCTGCCGGAAGATGCATGGCGGGCTTGGGTTGACGGTCATGGACAAGCCTTCCGGCATGGACGACAGGGCTGGCATGTGCGGGCTGGCAAAAAGCTTGCTGTACCGGGCGGAGTGGTTAAAAATACAATGCCTTGTTTTCAGGCATGAATGAATCGCATGCATTGAGCAGTGACTGCCAGAGGGGCATTCTCCGTGCATGACACGCTTGAACTCCCCGACTATGCCCGCCAGCGCAAGGCCGCAGGTTTTTCCTTATTACGAAGACTTTGAAAAACTTGCCCGATTTTCAGCAAAAGTCGTGTCCGGCGGTGTTTTCATCAACATGAATTATCGATACGCATACAAAAAAGGATTCCACCATGGCCGCAAGCTTGCTCACCCTGCTCGATGACATCACCCTGTTGGCGGATGATATTGCCGTCATGTCGAAAGTCGCCGCGAAGAAAACCGCGGGCGTGCTGGGGGATGACATCGCGTTGAACGCGAACCAGGTGACAGGCTTTGCGCCAAGCCGCGAGCTGCCGGTTGTCTGGTCGGTTGCCAAGGGATCGGCAATCAACAAGGCGATCCTGGTTCCGATCGCGCTCTTGCTGGTTGCCTTCGCACCCTGGTCATTGACGCCGCTGCTGATGATAGGCGGCGCTTTTCTGTGCTTTGAAGGCGTGGAAAAAGTCTTTCACAAGCTGCTGCATTCCAAGGAAGAAGACAAGGCACACCACACCGAACTGGTGAATCATGTCCAGCTGTCGCCGGAGCAACTGCTTGCCGCGGAAAAGGAAAAAATCAAGGGCGCAGTGAGGACGGATTTCATCCTGAGCGCGGAAATCGTCGCGATTTCCCTGGGCACCATGCAGGGCGCCCCGTTCATGACCCAGGCCACCGTGCTGGTGGCCATTTCCATTCTCTTCACGGTCGGGGTGTATCTTGTGGTCGCCGGCGTGGTCAAGCTGGACGATCTGGGCATCTACCTCAGTTCCGGCGTCAGCAAGGCCCGGCAAGGCATGGGACGTTTCATCCTGTGGGTGACGCCCTATCTGATGAAAACCCTGTCCATCGTCGGCACCGCCGCCATGTTCCTTGTCGGCGGCGGCATCATCGCTCACGGCTTTCCGTTCCTGCATCACTTTGTGGAAAACGCCGAGCACAAGGCACAGGCGCTTCCCACGGTCGGCAGCATCCTCGCATTCGGCACGCCGCTGCTGATCAACATGCTGATCGGCCTGGTGGTCGGCTCGATCGTTCTCGGGCTTGTTCACCTGTACAAGAAGGCATTCAGGAAAGGGGCGGTTGCCCATTGAGCATGGAGCGCCGCGGGCGGAACGCAGGCCTGCTCAGTCCGCTCCCGCCTCGACCCGCTGCAGTATCCAGTCATACAGGATGCCGACCTCGGCACGCCCGGCTCCGGGAGCCCGCACCAGCCAGTAGGCGTAATCGCTGACGCCGGCATCGGCGCCGGGATGCGCAACCAGACGGCCGTCCCTGAGCATCGGCCTGACCAGCGCAAGCCGGCCGAGCGCCACGCCATGTCCGTCCAGTGCGGCCTGTATCACCTGGTCGTACTGGTTGAAATGCAGGAAGCGGCGCGGCCTCGCATCGGACAGGCCCTTGGTGCCCAGCCAGTCCGACCAGCGGAGCCACGGCCGGCCGCGCTCATCCCATTCCAGCAACACCTGCTGCAGCAGCGCCTCGTCGCTGGCGAATGCCTTCTGCGCAAGCGCCGGATGCGCAACCGGCACCACCTGTTCATGGAACAGTCTCACCGCACCGGCCGGCGCCTGCGCCTGCCGGCAATAGCGGATTGCCAGGTCGATGCCTTCCTGAACGAGATCGAGCACGCTGTTATGCGCGGCGACCCGCACGTCGATCCCGGGATGCGTGCTCTGGAAAGCGCCGAGCCAGGGAAGAATCCACAGCGAGGTCACACCGATGCTGGCGGTGATCGTCACCGGCCGGGGCCGTGATCCGCCGCGCACCGACTCGGAAAATTCGCCGATGCGGTCCAGCCAGGGGGAAGCCATTTCGAACAATTGCTCGCCGACTTGCGTGAGCGCGATGGCGCGGTGCTTGCGCACCAGGAGCGGCGTGCCGAAATGCGCCTCCAGCGCCTGTACCTGCCGGCTCAGTGCCGACTGGGTAAGGCAGAGATCCTGCGCCGCGAGCGTGATGCTCATGCGGCGCGCCACCGCGACGAAACCGCGCAGGGCGTCCAGCGGGGGCAGGGCGAGGAGCTTGCTCATGGAAGGCCTTCATGGTTTTGCATGCCTGTGGCGCATGCGAGGCATGCATAAATTGCGCTTGAGGCGGCACACACGTTAGATACACTGGAGATGTCTGCAGTGATTCTATCGCATGAAATTCTGTCATGCGACGAGCTGCACCATGCCATCGGAAACAGGAGGCAACATGAATGCCCATGCAGCGCAAATGCAGCAGCATGCCTTTGTCACGGGAAACCTCGGCTATCTCGCGCCGTCGCAGGACAAGCCCTACCAGTACATGACGCCGCCGCCGGCCGGCGCTGCCTGGCACAACACCGATTACGAGCAGCGCGCCTGCCGCATCGTCAATGCCCGGCGGGTGGCGGCATCGCTGTCTCTGGAAGACAATGGCTTCGAATTGCTCGACTGCCCGAGCAAGGTCGCGGACTTCAATGACGCTGCGCAGGTGCAGGGAGTCTATTACCGAGAACTGGAACAGCTCGCGCTCGAGCTTACCGGCGGCCTGCATGCGCTGGTATTCGATCATCAGTTGCGGCAGCGCGAAGCGGGCCGGACGGCACTGGGCTTCGGCCGCGAAGCCGCCTTGCCGACGCCCACGGCGCTGGGGCGCGTGCATAACGACTACACCGAATCGTCGGGTCCGCGCCGCCTGCGGCAGCTGATGCCGGAAATGGCGCAGGACCATCCCTTCCTGATCCTGAATTTCTGGCGGCCGGTGGCGCATGCCGCCATCGATACGCCGCTGGCACTGTGCGACGCGCGCAGTTTCGCGATGCAGGATTGGGCATGTGCGGACCTGATCTATCCGGACCGCAAGGGAGAAATCTATCTCGGCCGATATGCGGACGGCCATCGCTGGTACTACTATCCGGCCATGACGCCGGAAGACATGCTGGTCTTCGTGTCCTTCGATTCTCGCCTCGACAGCACGGCGCGCATGACGCCGCACTGCGCCTTCGACGATCCGCTGGCGCCGGAGGATGCGCCGCCGCGGCGCAGCATCGAGGCACGCTGCCTGGTGATACTGGACTAGCCATGAATACCACCGTACCCGATGCCGCCGCGCAAAAGCCCTCGATCGAATTCTGGTTCGAGTTCGGCAGCAACTACAGCTATCTGAGCGTGATGCGCATCGAAGCGCTGGCACGCAATGCCGGCGTCGATATCGCATGGCGGCCTTTCCTGCTGGGGCCGATCTTTCGCGACTTCGGCTGGAGCAGCTCGCCGTTCGTGCTGCAGGAAGAGAAGGGCCGCTATGTGTGGCGCGACATGGCGAGGCAGGCGGCAAAGCATGGACTGCCGTTCAACAAGCCGAGCCGCTTTCCGCGTTCGGCGGTGCTGCCGCTGCGCGTAGCCCTGCTCGGCACGCAGCAAGAGTGGCTGCCGGCCTTCTGCCGCGCCGTGATGCGGCAGAACTGGGTCGATGACATGGAGATCGACTCCGTCGCGAGCGTCAGGCTCGCGCTGCAGCCGCTGGTCGGCGATCCGGACGGCATCATCCATGATGCCCAGGGCGAGGACAACAAGCTTGCCCTGCGCCGCCAGACCGAACAAGCACGGCGGCGCGGCATCTTCGGTGCGCCGACTTTCTTCGTGGGCGAAGAGATGTTCTGGGGCGACGACCGGCTCGATGATGCGATCGCCTGCGCGCAAGGAAAGCTTGCGCCTTACTGATCCCAGACGCCGGTATGGTCGAGGTGCGGCGATGGTTCCTGCAGCGCCCAGCGCAGCGGAAAAGCCTTCTTTCGCAGCAGCCAGCGCGTTCCCGAAAAGCGCAGCAGGCGCTTGGCTCCGGCAAACCGTCGCAGCCGTTCGCCTTCCCATTCCACCGAAGCGCTGCCGGTCAGCTGCAGGAGGTCGCCCTGCGCAAAATCGATGAACAGGAGGCCGGCGCGGCCGTCCGCGGTCAGGTTGCCGATGGTGTTGAAAAAATTGTTGCCGACGAAATCCGGCCAGCAAAGGGTGCCGTCGGCATCCACCGAGACGAATCCGGGCCTGCCGCCGCGATGCGACACATCCACCCCGTGCGCGGCGCCGGTGGCGGCTTCGGCGGCGGTTGCAATGAAAAAGGTGTCGCTGCGCCGGATCAGCGCAGCCGCTTCCCGCGGCAGCGCGCCGTCTCCTGTCAGCACCTCGCCGCCGGTCGCTTCAGCGGCCGCGTTCGCGATCTCGCGCGTCTGGATGTACTTCGGGCAGTTGCCGAAGCTTTGCTGCACCGCCAGCGTGAAGCCGTGCCCGTCCAGGTCGCTGATGATGCCGTTGGCGCGGTTGCGGCGGCGCGTCTCGAACTGCAGCCCGAGCGCGCCGAGGCGCCGTCCGGGCTGCATCGAGTCGGCCAGCGGATCCTGCGCCGCCGGCAGCGCCTCGATGCGCAGGGTCCGCTTGTCGGGCGAGCTGACGAAGCCGGGCTCGCCCCAGAGGATGGAAGCCCAGACTTCATCATGCCGGTCGACGCCGCCCAGGAGCAGCGTCGGCAGCAGCGGGAAAAATTCGCGGTGCTGCTCCGGCATGTAGTCGCGCATGACGACGGCGCCGACCCTGGCCATCTGCTCGCGCACGCCGGCCCGTTCCTGGGCATCCATCTCGCCGCGGTGAAACGGCGCCGGATTGCGCGAATCGGCGGGAAGCTTGGTTTCCATGGGACCTCCTAGGCGGCGCTTGCCGCAGGCTTGACGAGTTCGATCATCGGCAGAAATCGCGGCAGCGACTCGATGCGCTGCAGCCATGCGCGCAGGGCAGGATAAGGCGCCAGCGAGACATCGCCTTCCGGGGCGCGGGCAATGTAGCTGTAGGCGGCGATGTCGGCAATGGTCGGATGGTCGGCCGCGAGATAGCTGCGCGCCTGCAAATGCGTTTCCATCAGCTTGAACAGGCGGTGTGCCAGATCGGTCGCCGCTTCCATGTTGACCGGGCGGCCGAACTGCTTGCCGATGCGCGCCAATCCCGGGCCGAAGGCGATTTCGCCGGAGGCCACCGAGAGCCAGCGCTGGACATTGGCCGCGCCGACCGGATCGGGCGGCAGCCAGGCGTCGCCGCCATATTTGCGCGCGAGATAGACCAGGATGGCGTTGGAGTCGCTGACGATGGTGCCGGCGTCGTCAATCACCGGCACCTGGCCGAAGGGATTGAGCCTGAGGAATTCCTCGCTTTTCTGCTGGCCGGCGCGCAGGTCGATGTCGATGGCTTCATACGGCAGATCGAGCAGCGACAGGAACAGTTCGGCGCGATGCGCGTGTCCGGAAACGATGCTGCGGTACAGCTTGATGGTGTCGGGCATGACAGGCTCCTTGTTGAAGTGAACATCACGGCAGCCATTCTGCCTCGTGCGGATTGCTGAATAAATGGCAGGGAACAAAGCAAATTGCTTCATAATCCGGAGTAATCATCGAACGATGGCATCGTGCCTTAGCGCCATGGATAAACTTCGCGGCATCCAGACCTTCATCGCCATCGCCGAGCGCGGCAGCTTAACCGCGGCGGCGGATGCGCTCGACATGTCGCTGCCGACCGTGGTGCGCAGGCTGGCCGAACTGGAAGCCAGCCTCGGCGTGCGCTTGTTCAACCGCACCACCCGGCGCATCCATCTGACCGATGAAGGCCTGCGCTACCTGGCGATCTGCAAGACGGCGCTCGGCCAGCTGGAAGAGGCGGAGGAAGCGCTGTTCGATGCCAAGGCCGAGCCGAGGGGCAAGCTGGTGCTGACGGCGCCGGTGCTGTTCGGTCGATTGCATGTGGCGCCGCTGGTGGCGGAATTCATGCGCCTGCATCCGGCGCTGTCGGTGGAAATGCTGCTGCTCGACCGCAGCATCGACCTGATCGAGGAGGGCGTCGATCTCGCGGTACGCATCGGGCACCTGGCCGACTCCACCCTGCATGCGGTTCCGGCCGGACAGCTGCAAAGGGTCTTCTGCGCCAGTCCGGCCTACCTCAGGCAGCATGGCATGCCGAAGCATCCGAACGAGCTCGCCGGCCATGCCGGCATCCGCTTCACCGGACGCAGCGTGCTGTCGGAATGGCATTTTCGGGAGAACGGCCGCGACCTGACAGTGCGCTTCACCCCGCGCCTGATGACCAATTCCGTCGATGCGGCCATCAATGCCTGCCGCGATGGTCTCGGCATCGGCGCCTTCCTGTCGTACATGGTCCAGGCGCCGGTACGCGCCGGCGAACTCAAGCCCATCCTGCGCAGGTATGAGTCCGAGCCGCTGCCGATCCACTTCCTCTATCCGCATTCCAAGCTGCTGTCTGCGCGGGTGCGCGCCTTCATCGATTTTGCGGTGCCGCGGCTCCGGACACAGGATTTCATCGGCTTTTGACGTCGATGCAAGGCCTGCGCCGCACTCGTTTGGTGCAACGTCCGGAATTTCAATTGGCACCGAGCAGTCACGGGACAACGCAACGCATTTCCACCATGCAAGCTTTGTTTTCAAGTGCTATTCTGATTTTCTAATTCCCTTATCCTTTTCAAGCAATCCCATGCGACTCAATCATTTGAAAATCGGCACCCGCCTTGCCTTGCTGGCCGGATGCCTGCTGGCAGCACTCATCGCCATCGGCCTGCAGGCATGGCTGACGCTGGAAGCCGGCCATCGCGCCGAAACCGCCGACCTGCGCAGTGCCACGCAAATGCAGGAAGCCATCAATCAGGCCAGAACGGCGCAGGTGCAGTTCAAGATCCAGGTGCAGGAATGGAAGAACATCCTGCTGCGCGGCGGCGATCCGGCGCTGTTCGCCAAATACCGCGACGATTTCGTCAAGACCGGCAAGCAGACCCAGGATCAGTTGCAGCAGCTCAGGAAGACCATGCAGGACCTTGGCCTGGACATCGCGCTGGTGGACGATGCCGCGAGCGCGCATCGCACGTTGGGCGAACGCTATCTCCAGGCGCTCGGCAAGTATGACAGCGCCAATCCGGACAGCGCCCCCCTGGTCGATGCCGAAGTCAAGGGCATGGACCGCGCACCCACGAAGAAGATCGACGACATCGTCGCCTATGTAGTGGAACAGTCCAGGCGCAAGGCGGAGGCGGCCGCCAAGGCCGCCAGCGTACGCGTTGACAATGCCGCATTGCTGCTGCTGACGAGCACGCTGCTGGCCGCCGTCATCGGTGCGATTGTCACGGTCTGGCTCAGCCGCAGCATCACGCGACCGCTGAGCCAGGCGGTGCAATTCGCGCAGACGGTCGCATCGGGCGACCTGCGTACCCGCATCAACGCCGCCGGCAGCGACGAGACCGCCCAGCTGCTGCGCTCGCTCAGCGAAATGAATGCCAGCCTTTCCCGCATCGTAGCCGACGTGCGCAGCGGCACCGATACGATCGCCGCGGCATCGTC
Organism: Noviherbaspirillum aerium; assembly: GCF_008929045.1. GTDB lineage: Bacteria > Pseudomonadota > Gammaproteobacteria > Burkholderiales > Burkholderiaceae_D > Noviherbaspirillum > Noviherbaspirillum aerium. The sequence goes on from NZ_VFAH01000001.1 coordinate 555,858, forward strand.
GCAGATTTCGGCCGGCAACCATGATCTGTCGGCGCGCACCGAGCGTCAGGCCAGTTCGCTCGAAGAGACAGCCTCGTCGATGGAAGAATTGACCGGCACCGTGCGCCAGAATGCCGACAATGCCCGCCAGGCAAGTCAGCTGGCCGGTTCCGCATCGGAAGTGGCGGCGCAGGCCGGCGCGGTGGTGTCGCAGGTAGTGCAGACGATGGCCTCAATCAACGACTCGGCGCGGCGCATCGCCGACATCATTTCGGTCATTGACGGCATCGCCTTCCAGACCAATATCCTGGCGCTCAATGCGGCGGTCGAAGCGGCGCGGGCCGGTGAGCAGGGCAGGGGTTTTGCCGTCGTGGCGACGGAAGTGCGCACACTTGCGCAGCGCTCGGCGGCGGCGGCAAGGGAAATCAAGGAACTCATCAGCGACTCCATGCAACGCGTCGAGGCGGGCACCGGCCTCGTCGACAAGGCGGGCGAGACCATGAAGGAGGTAGTAGCCAGCGTGCACCGGGTCAACGACATCATCGGCGAAATCAGCACGGCCAGCCAGGAGCAGACGGCGGGCATCGAGCAGGTGCATGCGGCGGTCGCGGACATGGACGGCACGACGCAGCAGAACGCCGCTCTCGTCGAGGAGGCTGCCGCTGCGGCATCGGCGATGCAGCAGCAGGCAAACAATCTTGCCGCCACGGTGGGCGTCTTCAAGCTTGCATGAAATGAAATGGGATGGGCTAGGCGCGGGCTGGGTCGGGCTGAAATCGGCCGACTTGGCTTTTGCATCTACGCTGCGGTATTGTAAGCGCCTACTTTGCCGCCAAGCCACGCCGGCTCGGATCTGCCATGTTAAAGTACGGCACATTCCGAGCCATGTCATTCTTGCAGTAACGAATCATTACAATTTCATATTTAGGCTTATCTTGCCGTAAGGCAATATTTGAGCAAGAATGCAGCGGTATCCTTGGTAATCTCTCCAACTTCCGGGCCTTCAAAGGCCCGACTAACCTGGCAGTCCTTTCATGGCTTCCCACACTGGCGACGGTGCTCCTGCTGCTTGTGCAATTCCGGCTGAACGACGCGGCGAGATCCTGCGGGAACTCGCGGTGCTGGCGTCGAATGCCGCCAATGCGCAGATCGACGGCCTGACGACCCGCTTGTCGGAAGCCCTGCTGCGCGCTTCGGCGGCCTGCATCGATCCGGCCGATGCGCGCCTGCATTTCGGCGCCGCCAACCTGCTGAAGAAAAACCGCTATCCGTTCTACTACGTCGTCTCCGAACGCCTGGGCGCGGTGCTGACACAGGAAGTCGGCATGGCCGCCAATCCGGAATTGCCGCCGGACGACGGCGGCGACGCACCGCCCACGCTGGACCCGGAAGTCGAGATCGACAAGCGGCTGTCGCTCGTCAAGGTCAGCCGCGCGATCGAGAATGAGCATGCCGATCGCCTGCATGCGCTCGGCATGCGCCTGGGCTGCCTGCTCGGGCGCCATCCGCTCATCACCGCGGAAAACCCGTTCCGCCCGCATGTTTTCCTGGCCGTCGTGCATGACGCCTGGTGCGAATTCCAGCCCGATACCAAGTCCCATCACGTGGTATTCCCGCTGCTCGGCCCCGAGCTCTGCCTCGACATGGGGCCGATACTGCATGCGCTCAACACGGCCCTGATCAAGCTCGGCATCATGCCGCAGCTCGTGCAGGCCAGCCGCGACGCCGACGGCGTGGCCGCTGCCGGCGAGATCGAGGACCCGGAGAATGAAGAGCTGCTGCCGCGTCTGCGCCGGCTGTTTCCCGACAGGGAACGGAAAACGGCCGACCGGCCGCTGAGCGGCGGCTTTCCCTCGCTGTTCGATGACGATGCCGTTGTCGCCAGCGTCGCCCGCAATGCGCTGCTGGGCTACCTCACCGGCTTCGACAAGCACCGCGCCGGCCCGCCGCCGGCAGGCCTGCTCGACGAGATCCGCCGCAACGCGCCGCGCGATGCGCTGAGCGAAACCGACGACAATGTGCTCAGGCTGTTGGCAAAGGTATTCGAAGTCGTGCAGGCTGATTCCCGCATCGCGCCCGAACTGCAGAAGATTTTGCGCGAATTGCAGCTGCCGGCACTGAAAGCGGCGATGGCGGACCAGACATTTTTCTTCAAGCGCAGCCATCCGCCGCGCCGCGCCATTGAATTGCTGGTCGGCCTTTGCGGCGGCTGGGAGCCGGGCCTCGGACAGTCCGATCCGCTTTACCTGCTGATCGAGCGCAGCATCCACCGCATTGCGCAGGATGCCGATCGTCGCCCCGCCGTATTCGCCGAAGTCGTCGCCGACCTGGAGGCGTATCAGCAACGCGAGCAGACCGCGGCAACGCAGACACTGACCGCATCGATCGCCAGCGCATTGCAGCAGGAAAAAATGCTGGAAGCCGAGCGCGCCGCCAGGCATGAAGTCGGATTGCGCATCGGCACCGGCGAAGTGGTGGCCTTCGTCGAAGCCTTCCTGCAGGAGAGATGGGTGCCGGTCCTGACCCTGGCCTACAGCGTGAAGGAGGAAAAGCCGCAGGCGGTCGACAACGCGCTCAAGACCATGGACGACCTGGTGTGGAGCGTGAAACCCAAGATCACGCCGGAAGAACGCAAGGAACTGCTGTCCAAGCTGCCGGCGATCGTCGCCTCGCTCAATAAATGGCTGGACGTGATCCGCTGGAATGACGACGCGCGCACCAAGTTCTTCAGCGACTTGGCGAAATGCCATGCCTCCATCGTGCGGGCGCCGGTGGAGCTGTCTCCGGAGCGACAGCTGCAGATGGCACTGGCAGTGGCAAAACATGCGACCGAGCGCCGCCTGCGCAAGCAGGCCAATGCGGTGCCCGAGCCGGCGCCGGATGAATTCGATGCGCTGGTGGCCGGTCTGGAGCAGGGAAACTGGGTCGACTTCGGGCGCGAGGACCGCACGCGCAGGCTGCGTCTCGGCTGGGTCAGTCCGCTGCGCAACCTGTATGTGTTCGCCACCCATGAACGGCGCGAAGCGCTGTCGCTGACCGCGCAGGAACTGGCGAAAGCCATCCGTGAAGGCCGCGCGCATGTCGCGCCTGGCGCGGGACTGATCGGCAAGGGATTGGCACAGGCGCTAGGCGTCGAGCGCGGCCAGGCCAATGCCAGCAATGCCGACGCCAACATGGCCGACAAGTCGGCAGCCTGACTGCCTGGGCGACGCACCGCAAAAGACACGCAGAAACGCATGCGGGCACCCGAAGAGGTAACGCAATGGCAAGTTCTATCATTTCGTTTTCGAAGTGAAACGATGTATCGCCATTTCATATACAGAGGTATCGATGTGATATCCCATCAGCATGCCGGGCCTGGGATTGTCGCGTTGACGCATGGGCACCGGTTCGTCGCCCAGCAACATGGAGTTGCCCTGAGCATCCTTCGCCCATTGGAATGTGGCGGCATCCCCGGGCTTGACATCGAGCTTGAGGTGAACAAGGCCCGGATGCTTGAATCCCATCCCTTTCAAGTGGCTTAACAGGCTCTTGGCCGGCGCCTTTACGTTATCCAGCGTAATGGCAATGCCGCGCGGCGCACGGTAATCATATCCATGCGGCGCTCCCCTGATTGCATCTGCTGCTTGCTTGTTATTGAGCAGCACGGGGTCGAGCAGCACCATTGCTGGCTTGTGCTGGCCTGAACCGCCCCGGCTTTCATAAGCTGCCTTGAAGTACTGCGCATAGGCCCCTCCCAATGAATGACCGGCAACCATATCAACGTTCAGAGTCCCTTTTTCTGACAAATCGGCCAGCACGGCCGCGGCCTCCTTCACCTCGGCAAATGTATCGCCACGCGCCCTTAGCACTGAGTTCATGATCTCCCGAGTGTCGCGCCCGATCCGGCCCCTGAAAGCCAAGGCCTGCGTGCGCTCCTTCCAGCCCGACGCCGCCCGCGAGCTGTCGAAATACAGCGCCAGCGTGGGCCGCTCATGTCCGCTTACCATGACGATGTCCATGTTGGCGTGCTTCTTGGCTTTTTTCAACATGCTCGCCTGTTCGGGACTCATGCCGAGATTTCGTTGAAATGCCGGATGATCGAGGTTCTCGTCCTTGATGACGGCCATGCGGACCTCCTGTTGAGGCACGAAACCATGGGGGCTCGTGGACTGGTTCAGCACGCAATTGACAAGCTCGAACATCTGGTCAAGACGGCCGGCGATGCTTTTTTCGAGGCGGTGGAGATCCTGCGTCCACGGAATGTTCAAGGCCGAGGTCATCGCCGTGATTTCAGCGGAACTAAGCTGGGTGATGTCATCGGCATAAATCTGCCTTTCGGAAGGCAGGCTGTTTATCCTGACTTTTTCATGCAGCGGCGCTTTCATATCCTTGTGCGCATTCGCATTCGCAACGGGATCTTCCTTCGGACTCTGCTTCAACATGCCATGCAACCGGGAAGCCATTCCGTTGCCCGCGTTGCGCAAACGCGCCTGCGTGGGTGCCGTTGTCGAACCGTAGGAAGCAGCCTGCGGTTCCGGTGCCGGCGCTGACGGCTTTTTTTCCTCTATGCCAGGCAAGGAGATCGAAGAGGACGGCTTGGAAAAGCGCGGACATTGAAACCAGTTCATCGCTGCCCATCCTTGACTGTAGGTCGTCCGGCGAAAAGCGAGTGCTCACCGAGCCGCCGGCGCAGTGCGAGTACGGGCGGCGAGGGCAGCGATTCGTCAGGTAAGAGCATGAGGTCACATTTTAGAAAGCCTTTGCAATATATGTGTGATCACACCATGGATGCGTTCCACCCTATCTGCGCGGTCATGAGCAAACAGGCTGAATCTCCCGGCCATCAGAGTGCCTTGCCGAATGCCCGTGGCCGGTTTCCGCAGTCCCGAACCATCGAAAATGCCGAAGGTACAAGCAATGCGTCCTTGACATATATTCATGAATTGGCGTCGCATACGGATATGGTGGTGCTCGCCGCGTCCGAACGGTCCGGCAGCATCATTCCAATAACTCGCAGGAGGGCTTCATGGCATTACTGATCGCAGGCATCGTATTGTTCATCGGCATCCATCTCGTTCCCGTGCTGACCGGGCTGCGCAACGGCCTCTTCCGCAAGCTTGGGGAGAAGCGCTACAAGGCGGTGTTTTCGCTGGCATCGGCACTCGGCCTGGTGCTGATCATCATCGGGTATGCGCGCGCGCCGTCCGAGCCGCGGCTGTTCGCGCCGTTTCCTGCCGCCGTCATGGCGGCGCCGCTGGTGATGCTGCTGAGCTTCGTGCTGTTCGCATCGGCCAACATGAAGACTTACATCCGTAGCCGCCTGAAGCATCCGATGCTGCTCGGCCTGCTGCTATGGTCCGGCGTGCACCTGCTGGCCAACGGCGAATTGCGCGCCACGATCCTGTTCGGCGCCTTCCTCGCCTATGCGGTAATCGACCTGATTTCCGCGACCAGCCGTCATGCGGTCAGGCAGTTCACGCCGGTGGCGCGCCAAGACCTGATGGCGGTGACGGGCGGCGTGCTGCTGGCGCTTCTGGTGATGACTTTCCACCGCCAGCTGTTCGGCGTGGCGTCGGTGCCCTGGGGAAGCTGATAGATTTCCGCGATTCATCCGGTCTCGAATTCCGCCGCCAGGAAATCGATGAAGGCACGTACCTTGGCCGGCAGGTTGCGGCGGCTGGGATAGAACACGAACAGGTCGGCCGGCGCCAGCGCGTAATCGGGCAGCACGATGCGCAGCCGGCCGCTTTGCAGATACCTGGCAACATCCCACTCGGAACGCACCAGAATGCCGTGGCCTTCCAGCGCCCAGTTGAGCACCACGTCTCCGTCATTGCTGGAGAGCGTGCCGCCGACTTTCACCGTATCGGTCCGGCGCCCCTTCTGCAGCCGCCAGATGCCATGCGCATCGTCATTCTGGCGGTGGACGATGCAGTTGTGGCTTGCCAGTTCATCGGGCGTCGTCGGCTCGCCGTGCTTCTTCAGATAGGACGGCGCGGCGCACAGGAAACGCTTGTTCGACATGATGCGGCGCGCGCTCAGGCGGATGTCGGGCAATTCCCCGAAACGGATGCCGAGATCGAAAGCTTCCTCCACCAGGTTGATCGGCCTGTCGGTCAGCTGCAGCTGGACCTCCACATCGGGATAGTGCCCGGCGAATTTCGAGACCAGCGGCGCGATGGTGGTGCGCCCGAAACCCAGCGTCGCATTCACCCTCAGCAAGCCCTGCGGCGCATCGCGGCTGGCGCGCAGCTGCTCCTCCATGTCGCGCATCGCTTCCAGGATACGGCTGGCATGTTCGAGGTACAGCTCGCCCTCGCTGGTCAGGCTGAGGGTGCGGGTGGTACGGTTGATCAGGCGCACGCCGATCCGCTGCTCCATCTGCGCCAGGCGCTTGGTGACGGCGGGCGGGGTGATGTCAAGTTCGCGCGCGGCGGCGGACAGGCTGTCCTTGCGCGCCAGCACGGCGAAAAATGCCAGTTCGGAAAGATTGTCGTTCTTAACCATGGGTGAAAGATACTTTAATAATAGGGAAATTATACGCAGCCGCTGCGGAGCTACACTGGCGCTTCCCTGATCCTTCCTTCGAGAACGCCATGAAGATCGTTGAAATCCGCGAAAAGACCCTTCCCATCAGCTCCAGCATCCGCAATGCCTACATCGACTTCAGCAAGATGACGCTGAGTCTGGTGGCCGTGATCACCGATGTGATGCGCGACGGCAAGCCGGTGGTGGGCTACGGCTTCAATTCCAACGGCCGCTACGGCCAGGGCAACCTGATGCGAGAGCGCTTCATTCCGCGCATTCTCGCCGCCGACCCGGCTTCGCTGATCAACGACGACGGCAGCAATCTCGATCCGCACAAGATCTGGGACTGCATGTTCACCAATGAAAAGCCGGGCGGCCACGGCGAGCGCTCGGTTGCCATCGGCACCATCGATATGGCCATCTGGGACGCGGTGGCGAAGATCGAGAACAAGCCGCTGTTCCGCCTGCTGGCCGAGCGCTATGGCGACGGCACGGTCAACAAGGACGTGTTCGTGTACGCGGCGGGCGGCTACTACCATCCCGGCCAGGACCTCGATGCGCTCAAGGATGAAATGCGCAGCTATCTCGACCGCGGCTACACCGTGGTGAAGAAGAAGATCGGCGGCGCCTCGCTCGATGACGACCTGCGCCGCATCGACGCCGTGCTGTCGGTGCTGCAGGACGGGCAGAAACTGTGCGTGGATGCGAACGGCCGCTTTGACATGGATACCGCGATCGCCTATGCGAAGGCCCTGTCGCAGTACGACCTGTTCTGGTACGAGGAAGCGGGCGATCCGCTGGACTTCGAACTGCAGGCGGTGCTGCGCAATTATTACGACAAGCCGATGGCCACCGGCGAGAACCTGTTCTCGATGCAGGATGCGCGCAACCTGGTCCGCTACGGCGGCATGCGGCCCGACCGCGACTGGCTGCAGTTTGACTGCGCGCTGAGCTACGGACTGGTGGAGTATCTGCGCACGCTGGACATGCTCAAGCAGCACGGCTGGTCGGCCAGCCGCTGCATTCCGCATGGCGGGCATCAGATGTCGCTCAACATCGCTGCGGGACTGGGGCTGGGCGGCAATGAATCGTATCCCGACCTGTTCCAGCCCTTCGGCGGATTTCCGGATGGGGTGCGGGTGGTCGACGGGCGGGTGACGATGCCGGAGTTGCCGGGGATCGGGTTTGAAGGGAAGGCGAATTTGTATGAGGAGATGCGGGCGCTGAGCGCTTAGTATTTCTTCGGGCGGGAAGCGGTTGGTGCAGGCACGGAGGCCTGCATTAGAGCGCTTTCGGTTTGACTGTACTGACGATGCCGGAACATTTGCTCGCAGTACTGCGTTGTGTCTCCTTGCCATGGCCCCGCCATGTCGCGTCACCACGCCTTGTCCTGCGCTCAAATCTTCTCGGCCTCGCCTAGTCCAGTCAAGCCGAAAGCGCTCTAGCGTAACAGGAAGGCTTTTCCGACAAAAAGGGAGGCCATGCCAACGCATAGAGGCTGTCGAAAATCCCCTTTTGACAATGCCAAAAGAGCGGGCGCCAAAGCGGAAAAAGAAGCGCGGATGTCTGAGCCGCAGGCGAGTTTCCGCGCTTCCCGCTTTGGCGCCCGCTCTTTTGGGGACCCCGAAGGGGCATTGGCAACGGGGTCGCCTTTCTTTGCCTACTTTCTTTGGCGAAGCAAAGAAAGTGGGTGGCCCGCCGGGGCCAGACCCGGCCAGCATCCACGGAGAGACCAACGCTCAAACACGCTATGAACGACTGTGCTTAGTGTGGGCAAGAAACTAATCGTTAATTTCCGGCTGTGACTTATCAATTCATCAACCTCTCCGTGGATACTTGCCGGGGGTGGCCCGGCGGCCACCTACTTTTCTTGTCTCGCCAAGAAAAGTAGGCAAAAGAAGGCGACACCTCTACCGCCGCCCCTGCGGGGTTCCCAAAAGAGTGCGACGCCAAGCGGGAAGCGCGGAAACTCGCCTGCGGCTCAGACAGTCCGCGCTTCTTTTTCCGCTTGGCGTCGCACTCTTTTGGCGTCGTTAGAAGGGGATGCTTAACAGCCTCTTTGCGCTGGCCTGGTCTGCTCTATCAAGCAGTGATTCCGGTATGTGTCTGAGGCACATCTCCCCAAACACCTCCGCCTCCACCGGCCCCCCAAAATAAAACCCCTGCACCTCATCACACCCGTTCTCCATCAAGAACCTCCGCTGATCTTCCTCCTCGACCCCCTCCGCCACCACCCGCAGATTCAGAATATGCGCCAGTGAAATCACCGCCTTGACGATGGCCGCGTCATCCTGGTCGGTCGCGATGTCGTGAACGAAGGAGCGGTCGATCTTGAGCGTATCCACCGGGAAGCGCTTGAGATAATTCAGGCTGGAGTAGCCGGTGCCGAAATCATCGATCGAAATACGCACGCCCAGCTCCTTGAGCTTCCTGAGGATGGCCAGCGAATTGTCCACATCGCGCATCAGCACGGTTTCCGTGATTTCCAGTTCGAGGCAGCCGGGAGCCAGGCCGGTGGACTGCAACACATCGGCAACCAGGTCGACGATATCGTGCCTTGCCAGCTGGCGCGGCGACAGGTTGACCGAGATCGGGATGCACGGGCGGCCGGCGCGCTGCCAGGCCACATTCTGCACGCAGGCCGCGCGAAGCACCCACTCGCCGATGGCCATGATCATTCCGCTTTCCTCGGCGAGCGGGATGAAGCTGGATGGCGGCACCAGGCCGCGCACGGGATGCCGCCAGCGCAGCAGGGCTTCGGCGCCCACCACGCGACCGCTGGCGAGATCCACCTTGGGCTGGTAATGCAGCAGCAATTCCTCGTTGCTCAGCACCTGGCGCAAACTGTTGAGCATTTCCAGCCGCGCGGTGGCATCGAGGTTCATGGCGGCGGTGAAGTATTCGAAGTTGTTGCGGCCAAGTTCCTTGGCCTTGTACATGGCCGAGTCGGCATTGCGCAGCAGGGTCTCTGCATCCTGGCCGTCATTCGGGCAAACGCTGATGCCGACGCTGCAGGTTACATGCAGGTCGATGCCGTTGTGCGTCCAGGGTTCGGCCACCACGGCGATGATGCGCCGCACCGTATCGGTAACGGCCTCGATGCTTTTCTGCTGGGTCAGCACCAGGACGAACTCATCGCCGCCCTGGCGCGCCACGGTGTCGGTGGCGCGCACGCAGGACTTCAGCCTCGCGGTCACGACCTTGAGCAGCTCGTCGCCGGCCAGGTGCCCAAGGCTGTCGTTGATGAACTTGAACTGATCGAGGTCGATGAATGCCACCGCGGTGATGCCGTGCGTGCGCTGGCTGCCGTGAATGGCCTGCTGCAGGCGGTCGTACAGCAGGTTGCGGTTGGGCAGGCCGGTCAGCGCGTCATGCGTGGCCTGGTGGCGTATCCTGGCTTCGTACATCCTGCGTTCGGTGATGTCGACCACCGTGCCTTCGAAGAACAGGATGCGGCCATGCCCGTCACGCACGGCTCTCGCATTCTCGGAAATCCAAATGAGATTGCCGTTGCGCTGCCTCACCTGGGATTCGAAATTGATGACTTGACCATGGCAATTCATCTGATCGAGGAAATCCAGGCGGCGGCTGCCGTCGACATACAGTTGCTGGTCGATGTCGCGCAGGGTGTCGATCATCTGCTCGGGCGACGCGTAGCCGTACATGCGCGCCAGCGCGGGATTGACCGCGAGATAGCCCATGTTGGGCGTGGACTGGAAAATGCCTTCGACCGCGTTTTCGAACAGGCTGCGGAAACGCCGCTCGGCCTCGTGCAGCGCCTGCTCGGATTGCTTGCGCCGGGTGATGTCCTGGATGAACCCCTCCAGCGCGATATAGCCGCCGCTGCCGCCGCGCACGCCGGTACCCATTTCCTGTACCCAGCGCACGGCGCCATCGCGGCGCACGATACGGTACTCGATGCTGAAACGCTCGTTGTTCTCCAGTGCGGCATAGATGCAGTCGCGCACCCGCATGCGGTCTTCCGGGTGGGTAATTTCCTCATAGGCGAGCCCGCCGGTCGTGAAAATTTCCGGGGAATGGCCGGTCAGCGGTTCGCTGCCGGTGCTGAGAAATTCCATCGTCCGGTTCTCGTCGATGCGGCAGCAATACAGCATGCCGTCGAAACTGGCGAGCAGCTTGCCAAGCAGGCGCGCCTCCCCGGCCATGCCGGCGGGCAGGGATGATGTCGTGTCTGGCGTCGTTGCCATTGGGCGTGTCCTTGTATGCGGGTTGAAGCGGTTCAGCCCGGCCTTCGCAAAAAGCCGATTTCCCTTAAGCAATATCGATGCCATGCTCCAGGCCGTGGATTCCAACGGAATACGACAGCCATTGCGGCGGTGCCTGCAAGTTGATGTAACGTCATGCACTGTCGTAGTGCGTCCCCGGATCGGGCGGGGGAGCTGGAGCAAACCTGGTCCGGGCTCCGGAAAATGTGGCGAATTGCCAGGAATTTCGCCTTTTCCCGCAAGACATACTATTAGCTCTGGGCTACACTCTTCCCATAGACATGGGATAGGCGGATGCACTGCACGACAAGGCGGGCTGATCGGAGATGCGAATGCTTTTTCGTGAAAGCATGAAGGAACAAGGATGAGGCGCGGACTGCGCGGCATGTCGCACGGCCTTTTCATGGCCCTGGCGTGCTCGGCGCTGCCGGCCGGCGCTGCTGGTGTCGTTGGTGCCTTGGGTGCCTCGGGTGCCGACGCACCCAAGGTCATGCGTCTTGCCAGCCTGGAATGGCTGCCGTATGTCGGCGCCGCGCTGGACAGGCAGGGATGGTCGGGCCATATCGTATCACTGGCATCCCGGCCGGAAGGATACCAGGTAAAGATCGATTATTTTCCCTGGACGCGTGCGGTGCAGCTGGGCATGCGCGATGCGCAGTATGCCGGGTACTTTCCCGCGTATTACACCGTTGAACGGGCGCGCCTGTGCCATTTCTCGCTGCCCATCGGCAGCAGTACCGTCGGCTTCGCCTATCTGAAGGACACGCCGCCGAGCTGGAATGCCCTTCAGGATCTGGCCCACCTCAAGATTGGCGTCGTCGCCGGATTTTCCAACGGGCCGGTGTTCGACAATCTGGTAAGCGAAGGCAAGCTGACAGTCGACGCCTCACCCAACGACATGCTCAACCTGCGCAAGCTGCTGGCCGGACGAGTCGATACGGTAGTCATCGACAAGCTGGTAATGCGGTATCTGCTGCTGAGCGAGCCAAGTCTCGCGCGCGAGCGCGGCCGCATTGCCTTTCATGAAAAGCCTCTGGCGGAACTGCCCCTTCATGTGTGTTTCCAGCGGACGCCGGAGGGAAGGGAAATGCAGCAGGCATTCAACAGGAGCGTGCGGGACATGTCCCTGAAGAAGCTCGAAAGCGATTACTTTCAGCAGCTTGAGCGCAAGGCGCCGGCTGTGCAATGAAACCAGAGGCTCAGCCCGCATCGTCCTCACTATTGTCATGAACAACCAAGACCAAGCCGACGATCTTGAACAAACGCTACGCGCGATCGAAGCCGCTTATGCGGCCAACCTGCCGTCACGGCTGGACAGCCTGCGCGAGGCGCTTGATCTGTGCATCCAGCACCCGGACGTGCCCGGCCATCTCAATGCGCTGCTGATCAAGCTGCATGGTCTGGCGGGATCGGCCGGCACCTTCGGCTTCGCCAAGCTGGGCCAGCAGGCCAGTGAACTGGAAATCCGGCTGACCGCCTGCATCAAGGGCAGCGCGCCCTCCGGCAAGGATTTTTCGCCGGTTGCCGCCGGCATCCGGAAATTGCTGCGCTGGGCCGCCATCGATCCCAATGACGGCGAAATTGAACAGGACACCCAGGACACGCAGGAAGGCGTCGCGGCCACTCCTGCCGCCGACAGCGAGCCCGATGTCGGGCGCCTGATCTATCTGGTGCATGACAATGGCGAATCGGTCGCCGATATGGCCGCCCAGTTCCAGTATTTCGGCTATGAAGTCGTAACTGTCGGCGGACTGGACGAACTGGCGCTGGCAATCCGCGTCCGGCCGCCGGCGGCGGTGGTGATGGATCTGGCTTTTCCTGCCGGGATCCTGGCAGGCGCCGAGCAGATCGCCCGCATCAAGGCGGGCTGCCGGCAACGCTTTGCCGTCATCTTCATTTCCACCCGCAGCACTTTCGAGGCACGCCTGGCAACGGTAAAGGCGGGTGCCGACGGCTATTTCTCCAAGCCGCTGGACATGGTGGCGCTGGTCGACCTGATCGACCGGCTGGTCGCGCGCGACGAGGAAAAGGCCGGCCGCATCCTGATCGTCGATGACGAAGTGGAAACCGCCGACTATCACGCCACGCTGCTGCGCCAGGCCGGCATGGACGTGCGCACGCTGTACCACGTGGAAGACATCCTGCAGGTGATGGGTGAATACCGCCCCGAGCTGATCCTGATGGATGTCTACATGCCTGCCTGCGACGGCATCGACGTCGCACGCGTCATTCGCCAGGATGCAATGTATCTCGACGTGCCCATCGTCTTCCTGTCGAGCGACAGCAATCTGGACAATCAGCTCAATGCCATCGCGTCCGGCGCCGACGAATTTCTCACCAAGCCGATCCGGCCGCTGCACCTGATCTCCGCCGTGACCAGCCGCGTCAAGCGCAATCGCGAACTGCGCAGCCTGATCATGCGCGACAGCCTGACCGGCCTGTTCAATCACTCGGCGGTGAAGGAACACCTGGTGCGGGAGCTGGCCACGGCGCGCCGCATGCAGAAGCCGCTGTCGCTGGCCATGCTCGACATCGACCGTTTCAAGAGCGTCAACGATACCTACGGCCATCCCGTCGGGGACCAGGTCATCCGGGCGCTGTCGCGCCTGCTGCAGCAGCGTCTGCGCCGCAGCGACATCATCGGACGCTACGGCGGCGAGGAATTCGTGGTCATCATGCCGCATACCACGGCGGCCGCGGCGGTGCCGGTGCTCGACCAGATCCGCGCCTCCTTCTCCAATATCCGCCATCATGCGGAGCACCAGGATTTCACTTCCAGCTTTTCCGGCGGCGTGGCTGAAATCGCGCCGGACAGTGATGCCGAGGAATTGCTGCGGCGGGCCGACGCGGCGCTGTACCTGGCGAAGGATGGCGGTCGCAACAAGATCATCCAGGACTGAGCTTGCCATGCCGCCGTGCAGGCCGGCTTTGCCGTGGCACCCGACAAGTTCTCTCCGGGCATTCTTTGGCTTGGTCTTGTTTCGCTCTGCGGTTTTTTAACGTGAAAATTGAAACTGGAATAGTATGGAGGCCGAGCGCACTCCCGCGCCGCCTTGTTTCCTCCATTTTCCGCAGATGAACAGCATGAGCGATCCACTCCATATCGACACCATCCTCGAAGACAGCTTTCATACCCTGCCGTATCTCATCCACCTGCATGCGAAGGCGCGGCCGGATCATCCGGCGCTGGTGCAGGACGGGAAAACACTAAGCTATGCCGAACTCGACCAGCTGATGGATCGGGTCGCGGCGGCGCTGCAGCGCGACGGCATCCAGCCGCGGGACGCCATCGCCATCTGCGCCGGCACTTCGCTGTTCTATGCGGCGGTCTTCCTCGGCAGCCTGCGCGCCGGCGTCGCGGTGGCGCCGCTGGCGCCGTCATCGTCGCCGGAAAGCCTGGTCGGCATGGCCGGGGATGCGGATGCGAAGCTGCTGTTCGTCGACCATGCGGTCGCGCAGCAGCTGGTTCCGGTACGCGGCCAGCTGTTCATGCCGGTCATCGCGCTCGACGGCAGCGACGCCGGCCGGGCGATCGAAGACTGGCTGGCGCCGGCGGGCAGCCGGCCGCAGGCGGTGGATGTCCAGCCCGACTGGGCGTTCAACATCATTTATTCCTCCGGCACCACCGGCGCGCCCAAGGGCATCGTGCAGCCGCATTCGATGCGCTGGACCCATGTGCAGCGCGGTCGCATCAATGGCTACGACGAGAACGCGGTGACGCTGATCTCGACGCCGCTGTATTCCAACACCACGCTGGTCTGCTTCTTCCCGACCGTATCGCTCGGCGGCACGGTGGTGATGATGGCCAAGTTCGACGCCGGCGCTTACCTGTCGCTGGCGCAGCAGCATCGCGTCACGCATACCATGCTGGTGCCGGTGCAGTACCAGCGCATCATGGCGCGCGAGGATTTCGGCCAATTCGACCTGTCGTCATTCCGCATGAAGTTCTGCACCAGCGCGCCGTTCTCGGCGGCGCTGAAGGCCGATATCCTGAAGCGCTGGCCGGGCGGGCTGATCGAGTATTACGGCATGACCGAGGGCGGCGGCACCTGCGTGCTGGCCGCTCATGAGCATCCGGACAAGCTGCACACGGTCGGCCAGCCGGCGCCGGGCCACGACATCCGGCTGATCGACGATGCCGGCCGCGAAGTCGGGCCGGGCGAACTCGGCGAAGTGGTCGGCCATTCGTCGGCGATGATGGCCGGCTACCACAAGCAGCCGCAGAAGACGGCCGAGGCGGAATGGTTCGATCCGAGCGGCAAGCGCTTCATCCGCACCGGCGACATCGGCCGCTTCGACGCCGACGGCTTCCTGACGCTGATGGACCGCAAGAAGGACATGATCATTTCCGGCGGCTTCAATGTCTATCCTAGCGACCTGGAAGCGGTGCTGCACCAGCATCCCGACGTGGTCGAGGCGGCGGTGGTCGGCATGCCGTCGGTGAAGTGGGGCGAAACCCCGGTCGCCTTTGTTGTGGTAAAAACAGGGTCGGCGCTGGATGCGCCGGCGCTGCGCGCCTGGGCCAATGAGAGGCTGGGCAAGACGCAGCGGCTGGCCGCCGTGGAACTGGCCGAGGTCCTGCCGCGCAGCGCCATCGGCAAGGTGCTCAAGCGCGAGCTGCGCGACGGCTTCAAGGCAAAGCTCGATTGACGCCAGGCTGGGAGGCCGGCGGCGCCGGACACCGGAAACGCCGGAAACATCGGCAACGCGCCGGAATTTTCATTTGAACAACTCGAACAAAGAAACAATGCAGGATCCCTCTCTTTTCAATACGCAGGAAGTGCTCGACCTGCTCAAGCTGGAGCAGATCGGCACCGACTGCTACCGCGGCCAGAGCCATTTCATGGGCAGCCCGAACGTGTTCGGCGGCCAGGTCGTCGGCCAGTCGCTGTATGCGGCGGGCATCACGGTGCCCGAGCGGCGCGTGCATTCGCTGCATTCGATGTTTCTTCTGCCCGGCAATTTCCGTTTGCCGATCGACTATGAAGTGGAAAGGGTGCGCGACGGCGGCTCCTTCAGCACGCGGCGCGTGGTGGCCTCGCAGGAGGGGCGGCGCATTTTCGTGATGTCGGCTTCCTTCCAGCAGGAAGAGGAAGGCCTGTCGCACCAGAGGCCGGCTCCCGCTTCGTCGGACCCGGAAACCATTGCCTCCAACATCGAGGAATGGAAACGGATGCCGCCGAACCCGAAGCGCCCGTTCATGCCGACGCCGGTCGACTTCCGCGCCGATTTCCAGGGCGACATCCTGAGCGGCAACGAAGGCAAGACCACCCGCCAGATCTGGACGCGCGCGCCCATCGAACTGCCGCAGGACCGGCTGATGCATGAAGCGCTGTTCGGCTATGTGTCGGACTACGGCCTGCTGTGGACCGCGCTGCAGCCGCACGGCATCCGCGTCGGCGATCCGCGCCTGCAGATCGCCAGCCTCGATCACACCATCTGGTTCCACCGTCCGTTCCGCATGGATGAATGGCTGCTGTTTTCCATGGAAACGCCGAATGCCTCCGGCGGCCGCGGCCTGTGCTTCGGCCATGTCTACGACCGCCAGGGGGGGCTGGTGGCCAGCATGGCGCAGGAAGGCCTGATCCGCCTGCGCAACAAGCAGTCCTGATAACAACAAGCCGCCATGGCAGGCTTGGCCTGCTTGCGCTTCCCATAGGAACTGGAATGGATTTTGTCTTGTCGCCGGAGATTCTTGCCGGCTTGTTCGCGGCCGCCGCGATCGCGGGTTTCGTCGATGCCATCGCCGGCGGCGGCGGGCTGATCACCATCCCGGTGCTGCTGCTGGCACAGGTGCCGCCGCTCCATGCGCTGGCCACCAACAAGCTGCAGGGCAGCTTCGGCTCGCTGACGGCCTCGCTGATGGTCTTGCGGCGCCGGCTGGTGCGCTGGTCGGAAATGCGGCTGCTGTTCGTCTGTTCGCTGGTCGGCTCGGCCATCGGCGCTTTCGCGGTGCAGTTCGTGAGCGCCCAGACGCTGGACATCGTGATTCCCATCGTGCTGGTCAGCATCGCCATGTATTTCCTGCTGGCCCCGAATGCCGGTTCGGTGGAAAAGAAGCCGCGCGTCAACGAAGCCGCTTACCGCGGCATGGTGGTGCCGGGCATCGGTTTCTATGACGGCATGTTCGGGCCGGGCACCGGCTCCTTCTTCTCGCTGGCCGGCGTGGCGCTGCGCGGCCACAACCTGCTGACCGCCACGGCCCAGGCCAAGGTACTTAATTTCGCCAGCAACATCGCATCGCTGGTGGTCTTCATCGCCGGCGGCAAGGTGCTGTGGACCGCCGGCGCGGCCATGATTGCCGGCCAGGTGCTGGGCGCCTGGGGCGGCTCCCATGCGATGGTGCGCGGCGGAACCAAGCTGATCCGGCCGATGATCGTGACGGTCTGCGTGGTGATGCTGGGCCGCTATCTGTGGCAGAAGGGCATGCTGTCATTCTGACAAGCCGCCGGCCGGCTGCCCGGGAAGCTGGCAAAGAGTGCTTGCGGGATGCTTGCATACGCGGAAGCCGTGCCCATGTAACTACTCCATACTTTTGTGCCGCGAACGGTCGCCGGTTGTCACCGGCGGTCATCCATGACAAGGCTTGCATGCCATGAAACAACTCAAGCAGACTCCGCTCTCGATTCTCGACCTGTCGCCCATCACCCAGGGCAGCACCGCCGCCGACGCCTTCCGGCGCACGCTCGATCTGGCACAGCATGCCGAACGCTGGGGTTACAACCGTTACTGGCTGGCCGAGCATCACGGCATGCCCGGCATCGCCAGCGCCGCGACCTCCATCCTGATCAGCCATGTCGCCGCGCATACCTCGCGCATCCGCGTCGGTTCCGGCGGCATCATGGTGTCCAACCACGCGCCGCTGGTCATCGCCGAGCAGTTCGGCACGCTCGAATCGCTCTATCCGGGCCGCATCGATCTCGGACTCGGACGGGCGCCGGGTTCCAACCAGCTGACCGCCCGCGCGCTGCGCCGCACCCTGCAGGGCGATGATGAATTCCCGCAGCAGCTGGCCGAACTGCGCGCCTACCTGCAGCCGGAAACCAGCGCGCCGCGCGTACGCGCCGTGCCGGGAGAGGGGCTGGACATTCCGATCTGGCTGCTCGGCTCCAGCGATTTCAGCGCCCAGCTGGCAGGCCATCTCGGCCTGCCCTTCGCCTTCGCCGGGCAGTTCTCGCCGGCCTACATGCAGACCGCGCTGACGCTGTACCGCGACCGCTTCCAGCCCTCCGAAGTGCTGGACAAGCCGTATGCGATGGTCGGCCTCAATATTTTCGCCGCCGAGTCCGAGGAAGAAGCGCGCTTCCTGTCCACCTCGCACCAGCAAAGCCATGTCAACCTGCTGCGCGGCACTCCGGGGCAGATCCCGCCGCCGGTCAGGAGCATGGACGGCCTCTGGTCACCGCCGGAGCAGGCGTCGGTGCAGGCCACGCTGCGCGCCTCCATCATCGGCGACCAGGCCATGGTGCGCGAGCAGTTGCAGTCCTTCCTCGATGCCACCCAGGCGGATGAACTCATCATCAATTCCATGATCTTCGATCATGCGGCCCGCCTGCGTTCCTATGACATCATCGCGCAGGCCTGGCAGGGCTGAACACGGCAGCGGAGACAGCGATGTACATGGTGTACTGGACGGAAGTCGCCAATGGCGAATCCTGCGCGCAGGGCAAGGATTTTCCCTCGGAAGAGATGGGCAGCGCCCTGAAGTTCATGGAAGAACTGCGCACCCGGCAAAGAGCGGGCGAAGGCATCTGCTTCGTCACCATGTCGTCGGAGAATCCGGATTCGGTCGGTCATCCCGGCGCGGCCGATCCGTCGCCGGATTACAACTGGAAAAAGCGCAGGCGCTGAGACGAGACGCGGCCCATTGCGCAATACCCGTGCAATTTGCTCGGGGTTAAGGCGGGCAAGATATGCCAAACTTGGAGCGCCGGGCGGATTCCATGTCCGCCCGGCGCTCTTTTTTGCTCGGTCGGATTCGCATCTTGCCTTGGCTTGCTGCCGGGCGTGCAATCCGATCCCTCCGTCGCTTTTCCGGGAATCTTTGAAGTGGAAGTCCATCAGGCCCTGCCTTATCTGCGCGAAACCATCCTGTTCCTTGCCCTGACCGGGGTGCTTATTCCGCTGCTGCAGCGTTTTCGCATCAACCAGGTGCTGGGCTTTCTTGCCGCCGGCACGCTGGTCGGGCCTTTCGGCCTCGGCCTGTGGACGCAGGACATGCCTGCCCTGGCCAATTTCACCTTTCCCGACCGCAGCGGCGTTGCCGCGCTGGCGGAATTCGGCGTGCTGTTCCTGATGTTCATGATCGGCCTGGAGTTGTCCGCCGAGCGCCTCTGGGCGCTGCGCCGCTGGGTATTCGGCGCCGGCACGGCCCAGGTGCTGGTGAGCGCCGCGCTGATCGGGATGCTGGCATGGCTGTTCGGCAATCCGGTGGAGGTGGCCGTGATTCTCGGCTTCGTGCTGTCGCTGTCCTCCACCGCGGTGGTGATGCAATTGATGAACGAGCAGCGCACGCTCGGCACGCCGCTGGGCCGCGCCGGCTTTTCCATGCTGATGCTGCAGGATCTGGCGGTGGTGCCGCTTCTGATCCTGATGGGCGTGCTGGCCAAGGGCAGCAGTGAAGGCGTGGCGACGCTGGCGTTGCTGACGATGCTCAAATCCGTCGGCGCCATCCTGCTGATCTACCTGCTCGGCAGGCGCGTGATCCGGCCGCTGTTCCTGGCTTTCGCCCGCCAGCGCCAGCCCGACGTGTTCATGGCGCTGACCCTGCTGAGCACGCTCGGCATCGCGGCGCTGACCGAGATGGCGGGACTGTCAATGGCGCTCGGCGCCTTCCTTGCCGGCCTGCTGCTGGCGGAAACCGAATTCAAGCATGAGGTGGAAGTCACCATCGAGCCGTTCAAGGGCTTGCTGATGGGCCTGTTCTTCATGTCGGTGGGGATGGCGATCGATGTCCGGGAAGTGGCGAAGTCGCCCTTCTTGCTGCCGTTGTCGGTGCTCGGCCTGTTTGCCATCAAGACCGCGGTGATCGCACTGATTCTGCGCATCGGCGGCTTTGGCTGGGGCAGGGCGCTCGAGGGCGGCACGCTGCTCGGCCAGGGCGGGGAATTCACCTTCATCGTGGTGGGCCAGGCGATTGCCACGCAACTGATGCCGGAGCCAACCGGGCAGTTCATCATGCTGGTGGTCAGCTTGAGCCTGTTTGCCACGCCGATGGTAGCCAAGGCCGGCCAGCTGCTGAGGGCCTGGCTGGAACATCATGTGCCGCCGGTGCCCGGCGGCGCGGAAGATGCGCCACAGCCGGCGGCCGGCCGCATCATCATTGCCGGCTACGGACGCGTCGGGCAACTGGTCGGGCAGATGGCGGCGGCGCAGGATATTCCCTATGTGGCCTTTGAAACCGATGCGCGCGTGGTCAGCAAGCTGCATGCGCTCGGCCTGCCGGTATATTTCGGCGATGCCGCCCGCCTGGAGCTGCTGCGCACCGTCAAGGCGGAAGAGGCCGCCGCGATCGTGCTGACAATGGATCATCCGGCATCGGCGCTGCATGCGGTCAAGGCGATACGGCGCGAATATGCGCACATTCCGATCTATGCGCGCTCGCGCGACGAAAAGCACGCGGTGGCCTTGCGGCATGCGGGCGCAACGAAAGTCATTCCCGAAACGCTGGAAGCCGGCCTGCAACTGTCGGCCCTCGTGCTGCAGGGCCTCGGCATGTCCGAGGGCGGCACGGCCCATGTGATCCAGATGGAGCGCGAACGGCGCATCGAAGAGATCAGCTGACGCTGCAGGCACTGCCAGCCGCTGCTAGCCGGTCCTCGCCAGCAGGGCCTGCGCGGTGTCGCGCGCGCTCGGCAGGAAGCGGGCGATCGTGGACAGCAGTTCATCCTCGCCGACCGGCTTGCCGAGATAGGCGTCGCAGCCGGCCCAGCTGCCGCGGAACTTGTCGAACGCCGATGCCCGGCTGCTGAGCATGACCACCGCCGCATCGCGTGTGGCGCTGCTGGACTTGATGCGCTTGCATACCTGGTAGCCGTCCATGCCGGGCATCAGGATATCGAGAAAGATGCAGGTGTAGGACTTTGCCTGCGCCATGTCGATGGCCTTCTCGCCGTTTTCCGCATAATCGACATCGAACTGGAACGGCGTCAGCCTGGAGCGCATGAAGGCGCGCACCGTGGCGCTGTCGTCGACCACCAGCACCGATTCCTGCAGGCGGCGTTCCTCGAACAGCGGCCGGTGCGGCGCGTGGCGGTCGCAGGCACGGCGCGAAATGCCGCCACGCCATTCGGTACCGCCTGCCGCGCCGTTTGCATTGCAGCGCCGGGCGCGTTCATTGATGGCCAGGCGCATCTGCAGATCAAGCTGCTCGAATAAACGCATCCAGTGAATCGGCTTGGTTACCAGAGGCCAGGCCAGCGCATCCTGCTGCCGGCCGATCAGCACCGCCGGCACATGCACGCTCGGCGCGCGCGCGTTCAACTGCCACATCGCCAGCGGATTGTCGGCATTGACCAGGTAGATGTCGGTGCGCTCCTGCGGCGCGGCGGCTTCGACATAGTGGAAAGGCCTGCGGCCAGTCAGGCGGAAGGTAGAAATCAGCAGGCTTTTTTCGGCATCGCTGAAGCCGATGGTCTCGAGAACGAAGCGCTGTGCCGCTGAAGAGTCGTGATGAGATGAAGATGCCATTTTGATGGAAGATGACTGCAATTGCCAGAAAGAAAAAGTATTTTGCCGCCATGAATTAACTAAATGATAACAGAGGCGATGCGTCCTTTCGCCACTTTCTGTTTCACATTCCTTGTGCCGCAGGATTTTTGCAAAACACCGATAATGTCGGTTCGCAAATTTGTAGGAAGCTCACCATGATCGATTTTCGTAGCGACACCGTGACGCAGCCGACTCCGGCAATGAAGCAGGCGATGCTGGAAGCGCCGCTCGGAGATGATGTATTCGGCGACGATCCGACCATCAACCGCCTGCAGGACATGGCGGCCGACATGCTGGGGTTCGAGGCGGCGCTGTTCGCGCCCAGCGGCACGCAGACCAACCTGATCGCGCTGATGGCGCACTGCCAGCGCGGCGAGGAAGCCATCGTCGGCCAGCAGTGGCATACCTACCGCTGGGAGGCGGGTGGCATGGCGGTGCTTGGTTCGATTCAGCCGCAGCCGCTGGAAAACCAGCCGGACGGCACCATCGCCCTGGCCGATATCGAGGCGGCCATCAAGGTCGACGATCCGCATTTCGCCCGCACCCGGCTGATCGTCATTGAAAACACCCACGGCGGCAAGGTGCTGCCGCCCGCCTACATGCGCGACGTGCAGGCGCTGGCGGAACGGCACGGACTGCGCACCCATATCGATGGCGCACGGCTGTTCAATGCCGCGGTCGCCAGTGCCGGCGAAGGCGGCGATCCCGTCGTCCAGGCGCGCCAACTGTGCAAGTCCTACGATTCGCTGTCGCTGTGCCTGTCCAAGGGCCTCGGCGCGCCTGTCGGTTCGCTGCTCCTCGGTTCAAGGGAATTCATCGCACGGGCAAGGCGGGTGCGCAAGATGCTGGGGGGCGGCATGCGCCAGGCCGGCGTGCTGGCGGCGGCGGGAATTTATGCGCTGGAAAACAACGTCCGGCGGATGGCCGAGGACCACGCCAACGCGCAACTGCTGGTGCAGGGACTTGGCAAGGCGGTTGACGCGCATCCCAGGCTGGCGGGCAAGGCGAACGTGCATCCGGCGCAGACCAATATCGTGTTCTTCGACATCGACGCCGACATCGCCGATGCCTTCATCGCCCATCTGGCGGCCAACGATATCCGCGTCACCAGCGGCTATTACAAAACCAGGGAAAAAGCCATGAAACGCATTCGCTGGGTCACCCATCTGGATGTCGGACGCAGCGATGTCGAGCGCGCGCTGGATGCGGTAACGCGCTTCTGACTTTCCTCCTCGGCTTCATCTGCCTGGCGGAATTTTTCCGCCGGGCATGACCGTTCTCTTCAAGGATTCTTTCCAAAGAATCTACTCAGGTCTTCATCAGACACCGCACTCACCTGCGTTCATTGATAGCTGGCAACAACATTCTGTATTTTCCTTCAACGTTTCATTAACTTCGCTCATTTCCAAGAAAAAATCTGGAACTGGTGCAATACATGGCAGTCACATGCGCCTGTATGCCGTGCAATTTTGCGTCAGTGAAAACTTGCCGGTTGTTCTTGCTTTCCATAGGAAACACATAGTGAAGAAAACGTTTGCAGCTTTAGGTTTGATCGCAGGATGGATGATGACAAGTACTTCCCATGCCGAAGTCGGTGTGGCGGGCGAAATAGGAACAACGGGTATCGGCTTCCATGCCAGCATTCCCGTGCAGCCGAATCTGAATGCCCGCCTCGGGCTTGGATACCTTGGTTATTCCTACAGTGGCAGCACCAGCGACATGGACTACAAGCTCAAGCTCAAGGCCAATACCTATGATGCGCTGCTCGACTGGTATCCGAACGCGGACAGTTCCTTTCGGGTGACCACCGGTCTCGCCTACAACGGCAACAAGATCGATGTCGATGCCCAGCCCAACGCGGCGGGCAGCTATACGATCAATGGCCGCAGCTATAGTGCCGGCAGCGTCGGGCAGGTGACCGGCAAGGTCAGCTTCAACAAGATCGCCCCTTATCTTGGCATCGGCTGGGGCCGTCCCTCCAGCAAAGACAAGGGCTGGTCATTCTCCACCGATATCGGCGTTCTGCTGCAGGGCTCGCCGCGCACGACGCTCAGCAACACCGGCTGTGGCGCGGCATCAGCGGTCTGCACCCAATTCACCAACGATCTTGCGCGCGAAAACGAACAGTTGCAGGACGAGGTAAAGCGGTTCAAGGCTTACCCGGTGCTGCGTGTCGGCGTCAGCTATAAGTTCTGACATTCATGATATAGAAAAATACTATTAAATTTCCTTGATAAATCAATTTGTTCTATCAAACGCGAATCATTATCATCTGCTGCATGAAGTCTGTGAAGTCTGGATTCGCAAGGAAAGGGATAGAACATGGTTATTGCCGCTAAAACTGTCAGTCAGATCGCCGTTCACATGGCTGTGGCCTTCATCACCATGTATGTCGTGACCGGCTCCATTGCCTTCGGCGGACTTGCCGCCCTGCTTGAACCGATCTGCAATGTCATCGTGATGCCTTTCCACGAAAAGTTGTGGGAACGCATCCGCCAGAGAATGGAAGAGCGCAAACCGGCCCCGGGCGCTTCCTCCAGTGCAGCCATGCCCGCCGCGATGTAGTGCATCAAAAGCGGGCCAGATGCCGCAAGGCAGCCGGCCACATTACCGGATACCTCGCCGGCATTAGTTCTCCAATAGCGAGCGCAGCATCCACGCCGTCTTTTCATGGATCTGCATGCGCTGCGTCAGCAAGTCGGCGGTCGGCTCATCCGACGCCTGATCCACGGCCTTGAACATCGACCGCGCGGTACGGATGACCGCTTCCTGATCCTGTACCAGCTGGCGGATCATTTCCTGTGCATTGGGCACCCCGTCCGGCTCCTTGATCGTGGACAGCCGCGAGAAATCGCCGTAGGTGCCTGGCGCGAAACTGCCCAGCGCACGTATCCGTTCCGCGATCACGTCCACCGCGGCGGCCAGTTCGGTGTACTGGGTTTCAAACATCAGATGCAATGTCTGAAACATGGGGCCCGTCACATTCCAGTGAAAATTGTGCGTCTTCAGATACAGCGTATAGGTGTCGGCCAGGAGGCGCGACAAGCCGTCGACGATGCTGCGGCGATCCTGTTCGGAAATTCCGATATCCATTTCCATGCTTCACTCTCCTGTCGGGTTGTGGGTTGTAGGGTTGTAGGGTTGTAGGGTTGCCAACCCTACGACCGCTTGCCCTGTCCGGGGTTCGGCCGGGTTCCGCGGCACCGGGGCGGACCGTGGCAGATTTTTGCGCGGCTGCCGTGGTCTACATGAGGTGGAATCAAGGAGGCCTGCCATGATGAAGGACTATTCAGGCGGTTGCGCATGCGGGGCAGTACGCTTCAGGTGTGCCGCAGCCCCGCTTGCGATGTACAACTGCCATTGCCGCAGTTGCCAGCTCGCAAGCGGAAGCGCATGGGCGCCATTGCTCGTGGTGGCCGGACATGCATTGCGGATCGAAGGCAATCCGAAACAGCACCGGCCGCAGAGGTCAAGAGGCAACCATGCAACCCGCGCTTTCTGCCCCGAATGCGGCTCATCCCTGTTCGCACTGGCCGACAACAATCCCTCCGTGATGCTGGTGCATGCCGCAGCCCTGGACTCCCCGGATACCTTCAAGCCGGTGGCCGATATCTGGACCGTCGACGCACTGCCGTGGGTGCGCATGGATCGGCATATTCCGAAGATGTTCAAGTCGCCGCCGATACTGGAGCCGGAGGACGAAGTCACGTTGTGACCGCGCCCGACGGGGGGAATCCATTAGCAGGGACGATCGATTACTGTCCAGGTGCGGGGAAAAGGTCGCCGCCCGCGTTCCAGGTGCCGGCCGGGGTGCTGCCGCTGCTCTCGACAGGTATGCCGGACGATGCCGACTGGCGTCCGCTGTCGCCAAGAAAGCGGCCGAGTTCGTCTTCGCCCTGCGATGCGACGGGCGCGCGCACGCGTGCGGCGGTCGGCGCCTCCTGCTCCTGTCCCGCAGGTCCGACCACGACGGTGGTGCCGTTCTGCTGGATCACTCCATAGCCGGGCGGCGGCATCGGCTGCATGTTTTCCGTGACGCGGTTGATCCAGTCTTCCGACGGCTCCTTGACGATCATGGGCGGCGGACGCTTGGGCTGGGGGAACTTGGCCTTGGTATCGATCATCTTGGCCTTGAGCGTGTCACGAAAGAAGTCGCCCACCAGCAGGAGGGCATTGTGGCCGCCCTGGCCCCAGTAGTCGCTGCGCATGGCGACGCGCGAGTCGTTGAAACCGACCCAGGCGCCGGCCACCAGGCGCGGATGCATCAGGATGAACCAGCCGTCGGTATTGTTTTGCGTGGTGCCGGTCTTGCCGGCGATGTCGGCGACGATATTGAAGCGGTTGCGCACTTCCGTGCCGGTGCCGTAGCGCACTACGCCGCGCATCATGTCAATCAGCTCGACCGCGGTCTCCTCCGACATGACGCGCTCGGGTTCGGAACCGAATTCGGCGATCACATTGCCATGGCGATCGGCGATCTTGCGCACCACGACCGGCTTGCGATATTCGCCCACCCTGGCAATGGTCGAATAGGCGGACACCATTTCAAACAGCGTGACCGGACTGGTGCCGAGCGACAGGGAGGGCACGGGATCGAGCCGGCTGTTCTCGATGCCGACCGCCCGCGCCAGGCGCAGCACATTGGGCAGGCCGACGTCCTGCATGACTTGCGCCGTGATGGTGTTTTTTGAATACACCAGCCCTTCGCGCAGGCTCATCATGCGATTGCTGAAGCCGGACATGTCGGTCGGCCGCCACACGCCGCCGTCCACCAGCCGGATCTCGACCTGACCATCCGGATAGATGCGGTCCGGACGCAGCCCCTGCTCCAGTGCCGCTCCGTAGACGATGGGCTTGAAGGTGGAGCCCGGCTGGCGTTCCGCCTGGGCGACATGGTCGAACTGATCGCGCTCGAAATCGCGGCTGCCTACCCATGCCTTGACTTCGCCGCTCACCGGATCCATCGCCAGAAAGCCGGCCTCGAGCCGGGTCTTGCCGTCCTGCAGGCGCGTCATGAACTTTTCGTTGGCCTTCAGGCTGGCCAGCACGTCTTCGTCCGCGCGGCCGGCCGCGACCGCTTTCTTGTATTCGCCGGTCTCGCGAATAAAGGTATCGAGCAGGTCGGCGCGCTCTTTCCAGAAGTGGCTGAACGGCTCGACCTTCTTGCGCAGCGCGGCATAGGCGGTCGGCGTATGCGAGGCAACGCGGCTGGTCTTGCTTCCCCATTCCACGTCGGCGATGTCCTGCAGCACCTTGGCCTGACGTTCCACCGAAGCTTCGGCCGCCTTCTGCAGCTTGTCGTCCAGCGTGCTGTAGATGGTCAGGCCGTCGGTGTACAGGTTGTAGTCGTTGGCATCGGCCCATTCCAGCATCTGGCGCCGCACATAGCCGGCGAAATGGGGCGCCGAGCCGAGCGGATCAGGCTGGCGCGTCAGCTTCACCTGCAGCGGCTGTTCGCGCAGCGCCTGATATTCATCCGCGGAAAGCACGCCGTGCTTGTGCATTTGCGCCAGCACCACGTTGCGCCTCTTCTGCGCGCGGTCGGGATTGAGGATGGGATTGTAGTAGCTGGTGCCCTTGAGCATGCCGACCAGCGTTGCGCTTTCCAGCACGTCGAGGTCGGTCGCCGGCTTGTCGTAATAAGTGCGGGCTGCCATCTCGATGCCGATCACGTTGTACAGGAAAGGCACGCTGTTGAGGTAGGTTTCCAGGATCTGGTCCTTGCCGTAGGCCTTTTCTATCTTGATCGCGGTGATGATTTCCCTGACCTTGCGCTCGACGGTGCGGGAGCGGCCGATTTCCTCGGGAAAGACGTTGCGCACCAGCTGCTGGGTGATCGTGGAGCCGCCCTGGGCATCGCCGCGCAGCGTATGCACGATGGCAGACAGGCTGCGGCTGATGTCGATGCCCGGGTGATCGTAAAAACGGTGGTCTTCGGTGGCGATGAGCGCCTTGAGGACATGCGGCGAGATCTGCGCCAGGGTCACCTGCTCCTGATGTCCGCGGGCGAATGTGGCCAGATGCGTCCCCTCGGCCGACAGCAGTACGCTCGGCTGCGCATCCCGCACGGCTTTCAGGTCCTCGATGCCTGGCGTGGTCGGCGCAATCTTGGCAATATAACTGCTGATCGCCACCGCAACCGCCACCAGCATCGTAAAAAGGAGCGCTGTCATGGTGAGAACGACGCGCTTCACTATGCGACGGCCCCGGTGCGGGGCAGGTTGATGCGGCTTGGGAAACTGATGCGGATTTGGCTTGGGCTTACTCTTGTTGTCCACCTTTGGTGCCTTTTCGATAAGATCGATATTTTGGACAAAAGGCACCTTGTTTGGTTTTACCCATTTATTGGAAAAAGCTTAACGACTTCCCAGGATTCCGTCACTTCAACTTGAGCCATATCAAGTCCGATCTTCATCAAGAAGACATATGTTAGCGGGCTCAGTAAGATGCTGTTTCTTTACTGCATCTTTGCTTGCATGCAATTTGCCGGATGATCAAAGCCTCTGCCATTGCTGATGACGTACGCCGCTTCGTGCTGACCAGTATTCCTTCGATTCCTTATCTCGAAGCGATGCTGCTGCTGCGCAATGAGGAAGGCAAAGGCTGGGACCACCGCATTCTTGCGCAACGCCTCTACCTGAGCGAAAAGACTGCCGCCGGACTGCTCGCCGAATTGCACGAAGCAGGCATCCTCCGCACCGAAGGCCAAGATCCGGTGCTTTATTTTTATGCGCCCGATTCGGATAGTCTGCGTACCATCATCGACCGTGTGGCTGCAACCTATTCGACACATCTGGTCGAAATCACCAATCTGATTCATTCCACTTCCGCACGGAAGGCGCAGCAATTTGCCGATGCCTTCAAATGGCGAAAGGATTCCTGACATGCCCGCCATCATTTATTCGCTATGCGCGATCACGTCGATGCTATGTACCTGGATGCTGCTGCGCGCCTACCGGCGCAACGGTTACCGTCTGCTGTTCTGGAGCGGCCTGTGCTTCGCCGGCATGTCCGTCAACAACATCCTGCTGATCCTGGACCGGATCGTGTTTCCAACCACGGTCGACCTGATTCCCTGGCGCCTGGCTTCGGCCCTGATTGCCTTGCTGCCGCTGCTGTACGGCCTGATCTGGGAAGAATGAGAACATGATGAATACTATGCTGCTCGGCGCGATCGTCATGGCTTCATCCGTTGTCGGCCTGTTTTTCCTGCGCTTCTGGCGTAGTACCGGAGACCGCTTCTTCCTATTCTTTGCGCTGTCCTTCTTCATCGATGCGCTCAATCGGCTGATACTCGGCCCTTCCAGCCAGATGGAAGACAATACGCCGTTCTATTACCTGATCCGCTTGGTCAGCTATGGCCTGATCCTGTTTGCGATCTATGACAAGAACCGGCCCAAGACCTGACTTCCGGGTCTATCATGGAAGTCGCCAGCTCTGCTGCACAAGCCGATAAGGAAATTGCAATTCATGTCGCGCGACCTTTCCTGCTATTACCTTGATGAGCCCCTGTGCGAAGCGGAACTGGACTTTGCCGGCGGCATATTGCTTGGTCCGTGGGCAAGGTTTCGTACGGGAGCCTCGGCGCTGACGCAAAAACGCGTGCCTGCCGTACTGCCGCTGCCCGACGACCATGGTGTGTACGGGCAGACGCGGGAAGAGCGCGCCCGCATAGTCGGTGCCAATTTGCGTCATGCGGGCATACGCCAGGACAACGGGCGCCAAGTGGTTTGGGTCATGCCGCATGACAAGGAATGGGATGCCATCTTCCAGTTCGCCATCCGCAAGGAGACCGGGTACGGCCCCTATGTCGTGCAGCGTGCTGCGGACGAAAGCGACATGCAGAACGGCATGCGCGTTATTGATACCCACATGCTGTTAAGCCGGCTGTGACGCGGAGACCGGAAGAGTAGACCGCTGAGGGTGAGCGCATGAAATGGCATGAAAAAACCCTGCGGGCTTGCACCGGCAGGGTTTGAAGGCGAGCAACGCTGAAAGATTCAAGCGAGATAGTCGTGCCGGGGCCGCAATCCACGCAGGACGCTACGGCCGGCATGGAGCTGCTCGGTGACGGCGGCAATATCTCCATAGCCCAAACCTTGCTGCCAATCCATGCGGGCCACGGCCAGACCACGGATCTTGCGTGCCAGCAAACTTGCCACATACACCAGAGGAAACAGCAGCGGCCACAGCGTGAGCCAGCTTTCCAGCCAGCCGTGCAATTCGACACCAACAGCATCGATCGCCAAGCCGTGCAGCAGTACGCTGACCAGGAGGCTGGCAGCGCCGCTGAAGCATAGCGCCGGCATCATGGAAGCCAGGCTGCGCGAATGGCGTACAAACTGGGCGCATTCGATCAGCAGGCGCGGTGATTCAGCCGGATTATCTGAAACAGCAGAAGCGCTGGCAGAACGCGACAACGTATACATGCGACCGGTCTCCGTTAATTGCGCGATGCCAGGGCACGCAGTTCACTGGCCAGATTCGGATGCACCCCATCAAGGTCGCGCGCCATGCTGTTGAGCATCAGGATGCTGCGCAGCGTGCTGCGGGCGGAACGCTGTTCCAGGGTTTGACGCGGCTTGAGCACCAGAAGGCCGGCGCGAAGCAGGCCGATGAGCAGAGGCTTGAAAGCGACCAGTACGGCGGCAAGCAGGCTCAGTCCCAGCATCGGGCGGATGATTCCAACGAAATTCCCGGCAAATGCCTGTATCGTCGGCAACGCGGCTTCAATCGGAAAAGCGATGGATAACAACGACATGATTTACTCCCAATATTTTTGCTTGCTACTATCTTCTTTTGCTGCATTGCAGTATAAGTAGGAAGAAGTTATAAAACCAATTTACATTTTGCATATCAGCTATACTTCACATGAATATCAATGGCTGATCTGGTGATTTGTTTTATTTCTTGAGGCCTTTTCCTTACGAGCCAGACTATGAGTTTCCTTACCCTTGACCTGAACCTGTTGCGTGTTTTTGATGCGGTAATGACCGAACAAAACCTGACGCGCGCCGCCAGCCGTCTGGCAATGACGCAACCAGCCGTATCAAATGCGCTGCGCCGGTTGAGGGATGCCCTGGGTGATGAACTGCTGATTCGCACCGCGCACGGCGTCAAGCCGACCCTCCGGGCGGAAACCCTGTGGCCCGCGGTGCGCCGCGCGCTGTCCGAGCTGGAAGAAGCCATTACTCCGGAACAGAATTTCGACATCGCAACCGCGAGCAACACCTTTCGCATGGCAATGGCCGATGCCACAGCCGCACTCTGGCTTCCGGCGCTGGTGCGTTCCATCGAGCGCGAAGCGCCGGGCCTGACCATCCGCATGGTGCCGCTGACCACACGCGAGCCGCGGCCGATGCTGCTGCGCGGTGATATCGATCTGGCGGTCGGATTCTTCCCTGGCGTGGTGGCCCAGTTGGCCGGAGGGCAGGGCGCCTCGGTATCGCCCATCCGCCATGAACAGCTGTATTCCGGGCATTACGTCTGCGTAATGCGCAAGAACCATCCGCTGGCGAAAGAAGAGCTGACGCTGGACAGCTACTGCGCGGCCAATCATTTGCTGGTGAGTTTCTCGGGCAGGGCGCACGGCCTGATTGATGAAACCCTGGCGCAGCTCGGGCGCGAACGCCGCATCCTGCTGACCGTCAACCAGTTCTTCACCGCCGGCCGCGTGGTGGCGACTTCGGATCTGATTACCGTATTGCCGCGCCACCTGATTGCGTCGACCGGCATCACCGGCGCGCTGATCACCAAGGAGCTGCCGTTCGCCACGCCGAACGTGCATGTGGACATGTTGTGGCATGAGCGGGATACCCGCAGCCCGGCGCATAAATGGCTGCGTTCCCATCTGAGCGGCACAACCAGCGAAAATTTCATCAAGCTGAGCACCACTGCCGAGAAGCGCGCGGTCTGATACAAAACGCACGGACAACAGGCAACAAGCAGAAGAGGGACCAAGCAAGTGCCTTCTTCCGCGTCGAACCAAAACAGAAAAGCCCGCCAAAACGGTAATGCCGTTCACTGAAGGTTTTTCTTCGGGTAACGAACGGCATGACGTTCAGAGCAGGATTCGACGCCAAGGGGGCATTCACAGCCCCTTTCGTTTTCCAGGATGGTTAAGGTCAAGCGTTCGCGCAGGCGCTGCAGCAAGTGTTGCACACTGCCATAGCGCGGATTGCTGGTGGGTGTAGGGAAGAATAGGTCTGCCTTGGCATGCAGTGCAGGGTGCAGGGAGCGCCGTATGGCGGGGCCACGCCAGCGACGAACAAGCCGCCATGCGCCCACGGCAGGCCGAGGCAACCGTAGATTCATCTGCCATCCGCTCTAGGGATTTGTGAAACCCTGCCTCCGCCCGGAGACAATCTTCCTCAACCTCGTCCTGTCCAGTGAGAACGAAAGCGCTTTACACCGCATCATCCATGTAACAGGACGATTCAATAGTTGACGCTGTGCAATGTCCTGCTTAGCCTGATGTGAAATGATCGCGGTTTTCCTCTGCGACTCCACTCGTTTTTCATTCGGGGCATCATCATGCAAGCATCAAAAATCACATCTCTGCTCATCGCAGCCATCACTCTTGTCCTGTCCGGCTGCGTAGTCGTGCCGGACGTGCCGTCTGCACAAGTTGTCATTACTGGCGGCGGCGGTGGTGGCGGTTATCACTGCCCGCCCGGACAGGCGAAGAAGGGCCGCTGCTAAGTTCTCTGATCCGATTCATTCAGAGCGGATTGCAAAACAAAAAGCCGACTGCAGTTGCCTGCATGTCGGCTTTCTTATTTTTCGCGGCAGATTACTCGACCGTCACCGACTTGGCCAGATTCCGCGGCTTGTCGACATCGGTACCGCGCGCCAGCGCGGTGTGATAGGCCAGCAGCTGCAACGGCACCACATGCAGGATCGGCGACAGCGCGCCATAGTGTTCCGGCATGCGGATCACATGTACGCCTTCGCTGGGCATGATGCGGGAGTCGGCGTCGGCGAACACATACAGCTCGCCGCCGCGGGCGCGCACTTCCTGCATGTTGGACTTCAGCTTTTCGATCAGGGTGTCGTTCGGCGCGACTGTCACCACCGGCATTTCCTTGGTCACCAGCGCCAGCGGACCATGCTTGAGCTCGCCGGCCGGATAGGCTTCCGCGTGAATGTAGGAAATCTCCTTGAGTTTCAGCGCGCCTTCGAGCGCGATCGGATAGTGCAGGCCGCGTCCGAGGAACAGCGCGTTTTCCTTGCGCGCGAATTCTTCTGCCCAGGCGATGATCTGCGGCTCCAGCGCCAGCACCGCGCTGATCGATACCGGCAGATGGCGCATGGCTTTCAGATGCGCCGCTTCCTGCTCTTCGCTGAGGTGGCCGCGCACCTGTGCCAATGACAGCGTCAGCAGGAACAAGGCGGTCAGCTGCGTGGTGAATGCCTTGGTCGAGGCCACGCCGACTTCAACGCCGGCACGCGTGATGTAGGACAGCATGCACTCGCGCACCATTGCGCTGGTGGCGACATTGCAAATGGTCAGCGTATTGACCATGTCCTTCGACCGCGCATGCTTGAGCGCGGCCAGCGTATCGGCGGTTTCGCCGCTCTGGGAAATGGTCACCACCAGTGCATTCGGATTCGGCACGCTGTCGCGATAGCGGTATTCGCTGGCGATTTCGACGTTGACCGGGATATGCGCAATCGATTCGATCCAGTATTTCGCGGTCAGGCCGGCATAGTAGCTGGTGCCGCAGGCGAGGATCAGGACCGAGTCGATCTTCTTGAACACGCTGTAGGCCTTGTCGCCGAACAGCTCGGGCATGATCGATGAGACGCCTTCGAGCGTATCGCCGATGGCGCGCGGCTGTTCGAAGATCTCCTTCTGCATGTAATGGCGGTAAGGGCCGAGTTCGGCGGCGCCGGTATGCGCATGCACGGTACGCACTTCGCGCTCCACCGGCTTGCCGGCGGCATCCACGACCCAGTAGCGCTGCAGTTGCAGGTCAACCACATCGCCTTCTTCCAGGTAGATGATCTGGTCGGTGGTGCCGGCCAATGCCATGGCATCGGACGCGAGGAAGTTTTCACCCTTGCCCACGCCGACGATCAGCGGCGAACCCTGGCGCGCGCCGATGACGCGATGCGGCTCGTCACGGCTGAAGACCGCGATCGCATAGGCGCCCTGCAGCCGGCGCACCGCCTGCTGCACGGTCTCGAACAGGTCGCCGGTGTACATGTGGTCGACCAGGTGCGCGATGACTTCGGTGTCGGTCTGGCTTTCGAAGACGTAACCGGCGGCGGTCAGCTCCGCGCGCAGTTCGTCGTGGTTTTCGATGATGCCGTTGTGAACCAGGGCAATCCGCTCGCGCGAAAAATGGGGATGCGCGTTGTGCGACGCCGGTGCGCCATGAGTCGCCCAGCGGGTATGCGCGATGCCGGTAAAGCCTTCCAGGCTTGCCTTTTCGACTTGCGATTCGAGATCGGCCACGCGCGAGGTGCTGCGTGAACGTTGCAACTTGCCGTCCACATGCAAGGCGACGCCGCAGGAATCATAGCCGCGGTATTCGAGCCTTTTCAGGCCTTGCAGAAGAATCGGAGTGATATTGCGCTGGGCTACTGCGCCGACGATGCCGCACATGACTTGCTCCCTTAGTGATGATGGTGACGGTGTTATCGTAGAAGACTGCGCATGAAATAAGCAGTCTAAATTCGATAACTTATGAATTTTTATTTCGTTGTGGGATAAAGATGAAATATAATTTCAGAAAATGCTCTTTGTTTTAATATTTGAATATGAAAATCCAGCTAGATGATCTGGACCGGCGCATCCTGAATGCGCTTCAGAATAATGCCGCTCAGACAAACAATGAGCTTGCAGCAAGTGTGCATGCTTCCCCGCCGACATGTTTGCGGCGAGTCAAGCGTTTGATTGAGGCAGGCGTGATCGAGCGGCAAGTCGCGATTCTGGCTCCAGAAGCGGTGGGTCGAACCCTGGCCGCGATCGTGGAAATCACGCTTGAGCGGCAAGGAACGGAATATCTGCTGGAATTCGAGGCGCTGGTAGCCAAGGAAGATGAAGTCCTCCAGTGTTACCGGGTCTCGCAAGGGCCTGATTTCGTGCTGATTGTCCAGGTGTCCGACATGCCGGCCTATCATGCACTGGCTCACAGGGTCTTCGCAGGCCATGCGAATGTGCGCAATGTGCGCAGTTTCTTTTCGGTTCACCGAAGCAAGTTTGAAACTCGCATCACCGTTTGATGGCGTTGCTGCCGGGGGCTGGAATGCTTCGCGGGGAGGGCGGCGGGATGCTGCCTCCATTCCGTTGGAAGGGCGGCAGCACTGAACGTAGCGTAGCGGCTTGCGGGGACAAGCCGCCAGGCTTTATTTCTTGACCTTTACCGGACGCTGCCAGCCTTCGATTGTCATCTGCTTCGGCCGCGATACGGTCAGCTTGCCTTCGGGCGCATCCTTGGTCAGCGTGGTGCCGGCGCCGAGCGTGGCACCCTTGCCGACGCGTACCGGGGCAACCAGCTGCGTGTCGCTGCCGATGAAGGCATCATCCTCGATGACGGTGCGGAATTTGTTGGCGCCGTCATAGTTGCAGGTGATGGTGCCGGCGCCGATATTGACGCGCGAGCCTACCGTGGCGTCACCCACATAGGCCAGATGATTGGCCTTGCTGTGCGCTGCGATCTGGCTGTTCTTCACTTCGACGAAATTGCCGATGTGAACGTCTTCTGCCAGTTCGGTTCCGGGGCGCAGGCGCGCATAGGGCCCGATCTGGGAATCGGCGCCAATGACCGCATCTTCAATGTGGCAGAACGGCTTGATCTGCGCGCCCCTGCCGATACGGGCGTTGCGAATGACGCTATGCGCGCCGATGATCGCTCCGTCCTCGATCTCGACCTTGCCTTCGAATACGCAATTGACGTCGATGCTGACATCGCGTCCGCAGCGCAGCTCTCCGCGCACATCGATGCGCGCCGGATCGGCCAGCGTAACGCCCTGCTCGAGCAGGGCGTTGGCGATATTGCGCTGATGGATGCGCTCCAGTTCGGCGAGCTGGACCTTGCTGTTGACGCCCAG
This sequence comes from Noviherbaspirillum aerium, assembly GCF_008929045.1. Taxonomy (GTDB): domain Bacteria; phylum Pseudomonadota; class Gammaproteobacteria; order Burkholderiales; family Burkholderiaceae_D; genus Noviherbaspirillum; species Noviherbaspirillum aerium. Next base: position 591,341 of record NZ_VFAH01000001.1, read on the forward strand.
GGTTTCCCATACCGCGCCCGGCTGTGCCGAGACAACTTCCACATCGTCGGCCACCGCGCGGGCAACGATATCGGTCAGGTAATATTCCTTCTGCGCATTGTTGTTCGACAGCATGCCCAGCCACGATTTCAGTTTCGCAGTGGGAACGACCATGATGCCAGTATTGACTTCCCTGATCGCCCGCTGCTCCTCGGTCGCATCCTTTTGTTCGACGATGCCCACGATCTTGCCGTTCTGCCGCACGATACGGCCGTAGCCGGTCGGGTCTTGCAGCTCGACAGTGAGTATCGCCAACTTATTGCCGGCGGCATTGTCCAACAATTGCTGCAACGATTCGCGGGTCGTCAGCGGAACGTCGCCGTAGAGCACCAGGGTCGGCACATCGTCCCGCAGATGCGGTACTGCCTGCATCACCGCATGCCCGGTTCCCAGCTGCGGCTCCTGCTTGGCGAAGCCGATGTCCGGTGCCTGCACTGTTTGCGGCACGACGTCGCCGCCATGGCCATAGATGACACAGAGCGCGCTCGGCGAAAGCATGCGCGCAGTGTCGATGACATGAGAGAGAAGCGGCTTGCCCGCCAGAGGATGCAAAACCTTCGGCAACGCGGATTGCATGCGCTTTCCCATGCCGGCAGCGAGGATGACAACGTTCATAGAATACCAATGGAAATAATGCAAAAGTTTATCATGTGGCCTTACCGCGCCTTTCTGCTCCGATACGGCATTTTCCTGTTCGCCTGCCTTCTGGCCGGCTGCAGCGCGCTGCGGCTGGGCTATGCCAACGGCGACACCGTGGTTTACTGGTGGCTCAACTCCTACATCGACATCAATGAAGAGCAAAAGCCTTGGGTCAGGCAAGATATCGAGCGCTTGTTCGCCTGGCACCGCAAGACCCAGCTTAACGATTATGCGCAATACATGGAACAGATACAGCAGCGGTTACAGCGTCCGGTCAAACCGGAAGAGGTGATGCAGGATTATGCGGGCATCAGGAAACGCTCCATGGTTGTCATTGACAAGGCACTGCCGGAGTTGACCCGCCTGGCGATGGATCTGCAACCCGAACAGCTTACCCACTTGGAAAAGAAGTTCGCCTCCAACAACGAGGCTTATCGTAAAGAGTACTTGCGGGGCAATCTTGAGGACCGTCAACTTTTCCGTTTCAAGAAAGTGCTCAAGCAGGCCGAGTACTGGTTCGGCAACTTCACTACGGAGCAAGAGGCGCAGATACGCAAGGCTTCCGATGCGCGGCCTCTAGACAATGAGTTATGGGCGGAGGAACGCCGCCAGCGCCAGCAGGAATTGCTGCGCATCCTGCGCAAGATCCAGTCTGACAAGCCGTCAAGGGAAGACGCGTCGGCAATGTTGCGCCAGTACATCGAGCGGAACTTCGAAAACTTCACCTATGCGCAGCACAAGGACTTTTTTGATGATACGCGCGCCGGTTCGGCAAACATGGTGGCGGTGATTGCCAATGTCGCTACGCAAGAGCAGCGCGATCATGCGCGCGAGCGGTTGCAGAAATGGATAGATGATTGCCGCTCGCTTGCGGCGAAATGAGGTTGGCGTCGAGGTGGGAATAAGGGGCGGCCGCTGCGGTCCCTGCCTGCACGGAACCTTCGCTGCCGACGCCCCCGATCAGCTGATCAGTCGTCCAGTCCGGAAAACTTCACCACGTTGACGCCGGTGGAGCAGGGCTCCTCATCAAAGGCGATATCGCCATTCGGCACCGCTTCTCCAGTGGCGCGCAGGCCGGCGAAGCCGAACAGGTCGCGATCCATCAAATGCGAGGGTACTACGGTGGACAGCGCGGAGAAGGTATTTTCCACGCGGCCGGGATGCTTCTTTTCCCAATCACGCAGCATCGCCTTGATCTGCTTGCGCTGCAGGTTTTCCTGGCTGCCGCACAGGTCGCAGGGAATGATCGGGAATTGCCTGATCTCGGCGTACCGTTCCATATCGACCTCTTTCACATAAGCCAGCGGACGGATCACGATGTGCTTGCCGTCATCCGACTGCAGCTTGGGCGGCATGCTTTTGAGCTTGGCGCCGAAGAACATGTTGAGGAAAAAGGTTTCGAGGATGTCGTCGCGATGGTGTCCGAGCGCGATCTTGGTGGCGCCCAGTTCATCGGCAACCCTGTAAAGGATGCCGCGCCGCAGGCGGGAGCAGAGCGAGCAGGTGGTTTTCCCTTCCGGAATCACGCGCTTGACGATGCTGTAGGTGTCCTGGTTCTCGATGTGGAAGGGCACGCCGATCTTCGTCAGGTATTCCGGCAGCACATGCGCCGGGAAATTCGGCTGCTTCTGGTCGAGATTGACGGCGACGATATCGAAATGGATAGGCGCCCGCTCGCGCAGCGTCAGCAGGATGTCGAGCAGGCCATAGCTGTCCTTGCCGCCCGACAGGCAGACCATCACCTTGTCGCCTTCCTCGATCATGTTGAAGTCGCCGATCGCCTGGCCTACCTGGCGGCACAGGCGCTTGTGCAGCTTGTTGTTTTCGTAGGCGATCTTTTCCGCCTTCTTCGCGCTGATCGCCGCGTCGTCATGCAAGACTTCGTTCATGTTGCGCTCCATCCTTATTGCTTGATGTGGATGACTTCCACGCCCACGCTGTCGCAGTCCGGGTAGACGTCAGGCTTTTCGGTCGATACCCGCACCGCCCGCACCTTCGGGTGGGCCAGCATGGCACGGGCGACATCGTCGCACAGGGTTTCCTGAAGATGAATGTGGCCCTGCGCCATGCGCTTGGCGATGGTGTCGCGCATGAAGTCGTAGTCGACCACTTCATGCAGATGGTCGCCCGTGGGCGTGGATTCCGCCAGGGGGATGAACAGATCGACATTGACCAGCACGCGCTGCTCGCCTTTCTTTTCAAATTCATGGACGCCGATATTGATCATGACTTCATAGTTGCGCAGGAACAGGCGGCGGCAGTCGGTAAGGCTGGGATGCGAAAGAGTGGAAAGCATAGAGTAGTCAACAATTATTTGGCGATGAACATGACATCGCGCTGAAGGGGAATCAAATGCTGGCCGCCGTCGACCAGCAGCGTGGTGCCGGTGATCGCCGGCGACTCGGCGGCAAAGCAAACAGTGGAAGCCACGTCCTGGGGCGTGCTGGAGCGGCCGAGCGGTGTAACCTGGTGGGCCTTCGCGAAGCCGTCGTCGGACTGGTCGCCCGATACCAGCGTGATACCCGGCGCCACGCCGACGACGCGCAGCTTCGGCGCCAGTGCCTGTGCCAGCATCACGGTGGCTGTCTGCAGCGAAGCCTTGGACAGCGTGTAGGACAGAAAATCGGGATTCAGGTTGAACAGCTTCTGGTCGAGGATATTGATGACGACTGCCTGCGCCCCGACAGGCGTCATTGCATGCAGCGACTGCGCCAGCAGGATCGGGGCTGCAAGATTGACATGCATGTGCCGGTTCAGCGCATCCTGGGAAAATGCCGCGGCATCATCGAAGGCAAACAGAGAGGCATTGTTGACCACGCACGATATGCCGCCAAGCCGTGCCGCCGCTCGCGGCAGCAGATCCCTTACCGCCTGTTCGTCGGACAGGTCGCACTGCACGGCAACGGCACGCCGGCCCAGTGCTTCGATGTCGCGCACGGTCGCCTCGGCTTCGGCAGCGGAAGTGCCGAAATGCACGGCGACGTTCCAGCCGCGCCGTGCCATCTCGAGCGCGATTTCACGACCGATGCGTTTGGCGGCGCCGGTCACCAGAGCGACTTTGTCGTTTCCTGTTGTCATCGTCATGTCAGCTATCGATTGTCGTAATCGCCCGTGACGGCGGTTTATGGCCTTGGTCCTTCGGTGCGGAAGCGCGGGCATGGATTAATTTCCGCGTGCCGTGCCGATTTCAATACAATACGGGGCATGCAACTGCAACTCCCCGAACCCTCTCCCGATGCCCTGGCCGCATCGCGCTCGCTGCACCAGCTGATTGCCGATGACATCAACCGCAATTCCGGCTGGATTTCCTTCGCCCGCTACATGGAACTGGCGCTGTATGCTCCCGGGCTCGGTTATTACAGCGGCGGCGCGGCGAAACTTGGCAAAGACGGTGATTTTACAACCGCACCTGAAATCACGCCGCTTTTTGGCGCCGCGCTGGCGCATGTTGCGGCTGACCTGATGGCGCAGACGCAGCCGCGGATTCTCGAGTTCGGCGCCGGCACCGGCCAGCTGGCCTTCGACATGCTGACCGAAATGCAGGCCATGGGTTTCGCCGTCGAGCAATATGCGATTGTCGAATTGTCAGGGGAATTGCGGGCGAGGCAGCAGGAAAAACTACGCGCATTTCCGCAGGTCGTCTGGCTGGACCGCTTGCCCGGGTCTTTCTCGGGCGTTGTCCTCGGCAACGAGGTGCTCGATGCCATGCCGGTCAATCTGGTCGTCAAGACTGCCGGCGGCTGGCTCGAGCGCGGCGTTGCCCTCGGCCAGAACAGGCAATTTGTTTTTCGGGATCAGCCTTGCACTGCCGCTCTGGCCCGGCAGATTCCGGATGCCGAGACCTTGCCGGAAGGGTATGTCACCGAAGTGCATGCGCAGGCCGAGGGCTTCATGCTTTCGCTGGGAACCATGTTCAACCAGGAGGCGCATGCCGGCGGTGCCGCAATCCTGATCGACTACGGCTTTCCGGCGCACGAGTATTACCATCCGCAGCGCAGCCAGGGTACGCTGATGTGCCATTACCGGCATCATGCCCACCCCGATCCTTTCTACCTGCCGGGCCTGCAGGACATCACGGCCCATGTCGATTTCACCACGATGGCGCAGGCAGCCGTCGACAGCGGACTGGAAATGATGTCCTATACCGGCCAGGCCGCCTTTCTGCTTGATGCCGGGATCGGCGATCTGCTGCTGCGCACGCCGCCCGATGATGCGCAGCGCTATCTGCCCCAGGCCAATGCCCTGCAAAGGCTGGTGTCCCCGGCCGAAATGGGTGAACTGTTCAAGGTGCTCGTGGTCGGCAAGGGAGCGGCCCTGCCCGACAGGTTTGCACTGCATGACCGCAGCCATCGGCTTTGAAGGAAACCCCATGTCAGGCATCGGCTTGTATTCTTGTACCGGAGGCAGCAAATGATTCGATGGATCCTCACCATTTTTATCGGCCTCATCGTGTTTTCAGCGGCGCTGCCATGGTTGGAAAAGCTGGGCATCGGCCGCCTGCCCGGTGATATCCGTTTCACCCTGTTCGGTCGCAAGATCCTGCTGCCTTTCGCGTCGACCATCCTATTGTCGCTGACCGTCATGGCGGTGGCGCGCCTGGTCTGATGGAAGCCCGTTCATGATTCGCTGGGTTGCCGCGATCTTCATCGCTCTTTTTGTTTTCTATCCCCTGCTGCCTTTTCTCGACAAGCTGCGGGTCGGGCGCCTGCCGGCCGATATCCGCTTCCGCCTGCGTGGCGTGGTGATGTGCCTGCCGTTCGGCTCGACCGTGGTCTGGTCGTTCATCGCTTTTCTTATCGCTGAAATCGTCAGCTATACCTGCGTCTTCTGCTGATTCTCCGGCTGCCGGAGATGGCAGCGCAATGACTCGGGCCATGCGCTTACCCCCACGCAAACGGCCGGCTTGTCAAACCCCTATACTGTCCGGCTGTATCCACCTTTCCAAGCTTCCATGCAACCGACCCTGGAACAACTGCGAGAGCGCTATGGACAGCGCTACAAATGGCTGGTCCTGATGACCGTGATGATCGGCACCATGGCATCGATCCTGTCGTCGACCATCGTCAATGTGGCCGTGCCGGATCTGAGCCGGCATTTCACGCTGGGTCAGGAACGTGCGCAGTGGGTGTCGGCGGGATTCATGCTGGCGATGACGCTGTCGATGCTGACCACTCCCTGGCTGCTGCTGCGCTTCGGCCTGCGCCGCACCTACAGCGGCGCGATCCTGCTGCTGCTGGCCGGCGGCATTGTCGGCGGTTTCAGCCTCAACTATCCGATGCTCTTGTCCATGCGCGTAGTGGAAGGGCTTGCCGCCGGCGTGCTGCAGCCCATTCCCTCGATCGTGGTGCTGCGCGCCTTCGAACAGCATGAGCAGGGCAAGGCCATGGGGGTCTTCGGCTTCGGCGTGGTGCTGGCCCCGGCGCTTGGACCGAGCGTGGGCGGCTTCCTGGTCGAGCATTTCGGCTGGCGTTCCATCTTTTTCGTTGTCGTGCCGTTCTGCCTGCTGGTGCTGTTCCTGGTGCAGCGCCTGCTCGCGGTGAATTCCCCGATGATGGGAGAACGCCGCCCGCTGGACTGGAAGGGCCTGCTGCTGGCCAGCGTTGGCATCATGAGCCTGCTGAACGGACTGGTACACCTGCATGACAGCCTGGGCCAGGCCGTGGTGATGCTGTCGGCGGGCATCGGCGTCGTTGCGGGTTTTGTGTACTATCAGGTCAACACGTCGCATGGCCTGATCAACATGAGCCTGTTCCGCCATCGCCAGTTTGCGATGGGCGCGCTGGTGGCTTTCATCTATGGCGCGGGCCTGTTCGGTTCGACCTATCTGCTGCCGGTGTACATGCAGATGGCGTTGCATTATGCGCCATCGCAGGCCGGCCTCGTGCTGCTGCCCGCCGGCATGGTACTGGCAGTGACCATCATCCTGGCGGGCAAGCTGGCCGACCGTTTTCCTCCTCATGTGCTGGTGTCCGTCGGGCTGGTCCTGCTGGCGCTTTCCTTTGTACTGATGGCCATTGGATCCAAGGCGTCGAGCTACTTTGCTCTGATTGTTTGGGCAATCATCGGCCGTATCGGACTGGGTTTCGTCCTGCCCGCCCTGAGCCTGGGCGCCATGCGGGGCATCGACTCCGCCATGATTGCGCAAGGCGCCAGCACCATCAATTTCCTGCGGCAACTGGGGGGCGCGATTGGCGTCAGCCTCGTAGGAATCGTGCTGCAATGGCGGCTCATCGTCCATCAGTCCGCATCTGCGGCTCAGGAAAATGCGCAGATACCGGCGTTTCACGAGACCTTTCTCCTGGTCGCCTTTTTTTGCGCAGCGGCAGTGCTGGCTGCCTGGCGCATGCGTCCGCATACAAGCGCCAAGCGTGGCAAAGGCTGATCTTCCGACAATGGATGCGGTTTTCCGGCCTGTTCCGGGGTTGCTTTTCCGCATGACAATGGTATTTTGGCGATTAGCGCCAAAGGCCGCGCATTACCGCCGGAATTCCTCTTTCCGGCTCTTGTCCCAGAACAGCTTGCGATGCACGGAAGTCCCCGACAATGACCTCGCTTCGAAGTTTGACCGCATTGATTATCGAGCCGCAGTCCGGCATGCGGGCCAGCATTCACAACATGCTGAATCTGTGCGGCGTCACGAAAATCGACCATGCGGTCAGTTCCGGGACAGCCATCCGCCCGCTGAAGAATCGTTCTTACGACCTCATTCTCTGCGAATACGATCTGGGCGACGGACAGGATGGCCAGCAATTGCTGGAAGACCTGCGCCATAACAAGCTGATTCCGCTGTGGACCATTTTCATTATCGTGACCGCCGAACGTGCCTATGAAAAGGTGGTGAGCGCGGCGGAACTGGCTCCCACGGATTACATCCTCAAGCCTTTTACTGCGGATACGCTGCTTGAACGCATAGCTCGGGCCATTGAAAAACGCACCGCGTTCCTGCCCGCGTATCACCTGATGGAGCACGGCAACCTGCACGAGGCGATTGATATCTGCCTCCTCGGAGAGGAAAAATACCGCCGCTATGCGCCCGACTTCATGCGCTTGCGGGCCGAACTGCATGTGATTCTGGGAGAGGCTGAGGCGGCCGAAAGAATTTATCAGAACCTGCTTGAAACGAAGGCGGTCGCCTGGGCGCGCCTCGGCCTCGCCAAAACCTTGTTCATGCAGCAAAAGTTTGGCGAGGCTGAAATGCTGCTCAAGTCACTGGTCGAGGAAAACAGCAAATACATGGATGCCTATGACTGGCTGGCCAAGACCCATGAAGCAGCCGACAGGCTGAACGAAGCGAAGGATGTGCTTGCCGATGCCGTTACCGTCTCCCCGCATGCCGTCCGGCGCTTGCGAAAGCTCGGGGAAGTCGCGCTTGAAACCGGTGACATCGATACGGCGGAAAAATCGTTCCAGAAAGTCATCGCGAAAGCGAAGTATTCGGAATTCCGCGATCCGGAAGACCATGTGCGCCTGGTGCGGACCCTGGTAAAAAAAGGTGATGCGCAGACCGCCGCCACTGTCATCCGCGATATGGAGAAGTCTCTTAGCAATCTTGACAAGACGCCGGTCTGCAAGGCGTTTTCAGCAGCCTTGGTCAATATCGAGCTCGGCCATGCGGAACGGGCGTCCGAGGCACTGAGTGCCGCCGTCCTGGCATGCCGCAACACCGATGGCATTTCCAATGACTTGAAAATGGAACTGGCCAGAAACTGCCTGGAGCGCGATATGGACAATAGCGCTTCGGAAGTCATGCGCGATGTCATGAGCAATGCGGCAGACGAGGCGGCCTTTGCCAAAGCCATGAAAGTGTTCGAGCAGGCGGGGAAGACGCAGCTTGCTGAAACCGTTGCCAAGGAAAGCCGGCGCCAGGTGGTCGAGTTGGTTTCCTCCGGTGCGGAGAAAGCAAAGCAGGGCGATTACAAGGGAGCTGTGGAATTGATGACCGCAGCAGTGCGGAAATTGCCGGAAAACCCGCAGGTAGTCTTCAATGCGGCCGTCGCCGTCCTCAAGTATCTGGAAAACCTGGGTTGGGACAATAAACTGGGCGATCAGGCGCGCGGCTATATTGAATCGGCCAGGCGCCTCGATCCGGGCAATCCCCGCCTGGTGCCGCTCAAGCAGCTTTATCAGTCCATCATGAAAAAATACGGCATTCGTTCCCCCGGGACGGACTAAGGACGTGCGGTATGCTTGCTAGCGCAAGAAGTCGTGCAGTTTTTCGGGCGGCCGTGCAATAACGGCCTTGCCCCGATAAACCACAATCGGCCGTTGCAACAGCCTTGGGCAAGCGGCGATCGCCTTCAAAACCGTTTCGTCGTCGGCCTGTGAAAGGCCCATGGCCTTGTATTCATCCTCGTTCTCGCGCACCATCGTTCCGGCTGGAGCGCCCAGCTGTTCAAGAAGCTCGGCAAGCTGTGCCTGCGTCTGAGGAGTCTCCATATACTCGATTATTTCCAGTGACATCTCGTAGTGTCGGCAATATTGCTCGACCATCGCCAATGCTTCCCGCGATTTGGAACATCGTGGATTGTGGTAAATCTTGATCATGATCGGGCACCTGCGCGTTTACTGGACAAGATGCCATTTTAGCCTTCTCTTCAACCACGGAATTGAACTGGATAAACTCATTCATGTCAGAAACATTTTCTGAATGACTTGTTTGGGCATTGCGCTGTTCGATGCTCCAGAGACAAGCATAAATCTCCTACGACCTCTATGTCAGACACAAGCAAGTACGGACCGGACACCTTGGAAAAACCGGCGCCTGGTTCCACTTCCCCATCACCATCCGGCGCAGACGATCCATATTCCTTCACTACCCGAAGCGGCGAGCAGCCATGGGCACAGGCTCGACGGCTAGTGAGCGCACGCCTGCGCTCACTGTCGGACCGATTCTTCCGCCGCATTACCCACCGTACTCTGAAAATCGGCATTTCAGCCCGCATCTTTCATCCTGAGGCAGGCGCGAAAGGCCTCAAGAGCAAGAATTTGCAGTATCTGGAAGAATCCATTGCCCATTGGGTCATGTCGCGTGACGTTCTCGTATTCATGATCCCGACCGTCAATGCCGCCGGGCTCCTTCATCCAAGCAATATCCGCTTGCGAGACTATGCCAAGCACTTGGACGGACTGGTTTTGCAAGGCGGCGCCGATGTTTCACCTCAAACTTATGCGGAAGTTGCAACCCGTCCGGAATGGACCGGGGACCGCGCCCGGGACATGTACGAACTTGAGCTGCTCCATGAATTTGTCGAAGCGGGAAAGCCCGTGCTCGGCATCTGCCGAGGGTGTCAATTGATCAATGTCGCATTCGGGGGAACGCTTTATCAGGATATCGCTTCCGACGTGCCGGCAGCTATCGAGCATGTTAACGATTTATACGACAGTCACTACCACATGATCCATTTTCCGCAGGGGTCGAGCCTCGGGAAACTGTTTGCGGCGCGTTCGGAAGCACTGGTCAATTCCATTCACCACCAGGCAGTGAAGGATCTCGGAAAAGATCTGGTTGTGGAAGCCGTATCAGGCAAGGACAATATCGTCGAGGCGGTCCGCTACCGCAAGGCGCGGTTCGTCATGGGATTGCAGTGGCATCCCGAATTCCATCGCGGAGGCAGCTCCGAGCTTCTCGACTGCACACCTATTCTCGACGACTTCCTCGGCGCCGCCCGCGAAACCCGGTTCTAGGGACAGGCAACCCGGCCGCTTCCCCGGGTAAAATGCCGCACCCCCCCAGATAAGACGGCTCCGCCACAGAATTTCCGCGGAAGTTAAAAAATTACTCGCAAAACAGATTTTGGAGTTGACGAGGCAAGGTGATTAGCCTATAGTTTGGGGTTCCCCGACGGAGGGGTGGCCGAGTGGTTAATGGCAGCAGACTGTAAATCTGCCCTCTTACGAGTACGCTGGTTCGAATCCAGCCCCCTCCACCAGCGGTAACGCGGGAAATGCAGTAGAAGTGCGGCTGAAGTTGAAGGTCCTTGCGGGTGTAGCTCAATGGTAGAGCTGAAGCCTTCCAAGCTTATGACGAGGGTTCGATTCCCTTCACCCGCTCCAGTTTTTAAATTGGACGTATGCCAATACGGACAATAAAGATCTTCGGGAGGTATCGCTTTGCGAATTCTCGAACGATCCTGAAAGCCCTTGTAGCTCAGTGGTAGAGCACTCCCTTGGTAAGGGAGAGGCCACGTGTTCAATCCACGTCAAGGGCACCAGCTTTCTGGTTTTATCCATGCAAGACAGTCAGGCACGTGCCTAGACATTCTCATCAAATCGTTAGGAGTCTAAAATGGCAAAAGGCAAGTTTGAGCGGACCAAGCCGCACGTGAATGTGGGCACGATCGGTCACGTTGACCATGGCAAGACCACGCTGACTGCAGCAATTGCAACCGTGCTGTCGGCCAAGTTTGGCGGCGAAGCAAAGAAATACGACGAGATCGACGCAGCGCCGGAAGAAAAGGCGCGCGGCATCACCATCAACACCGCACACGTCGAATACGAAACCCAGAACCGCCACTATGCGCACGTTGACTGCCCCGGCCACGCTGACTATGTGAAAAACATGATCACCGGCGCCGCGCAGATGGACGGCGCGATCCTGGTGTGCTCGGCCGCTGACGGCCCGATGCCGCAGACCCGCGAGCACATCCTGCTGGCCCGTCAGGTTGGCGTGCCGTACATCATCGTGTTCCTCAACAAGTGCGACATGGTTGACGACGCCGAACTGCTCGAGCTGGTCGAAATGGAAGTGCGCGAGCTGTTGTCGAAGTACGAGTTCCCCGGCGACGATCTGCCGATCGTGCGCGGCTCGGCCAAGCTGGCCCTCGAAGGCGACAAGGGCGACCTCGGCGAAGGCGCCATCATGAAGCTGGCCGAAGCGCTGGACACCTACATCCCGACACCGGAACGTGCCATTGACGGCGCCTTCCTGATGCCGGTGGAAGACGTGTTCTCGATCTCCGGCCGCGGTACCGTGGTGACTGGTCGCGTCGAGCGCGGCATCATCAAGGTCGGCGAGTCGATCGAGATCGTTGGTATCCGTGATACGCAGACAACCACCTGCACCGGCGTGGAAATGTTCCGCAAGCTGCTGGACCAGGGTCAGGCCGGCGACAACGTTGGTGTGCTGCTGCGCGGTACCAAGCGTGAAGAAGTCGAGCGCGGCCAGGTGCTGGCCAAGCCGGGTTCGATCAAGCCGCACAAGCACTTCACCGGTGAGATCTACGTGCTGTCGAAGGACGAGGGTGGCCGTCATACACCGTTCTTCAACAACTATCGTCCGCAGTTCTACTTCCGTACGACCGACGTGACCGGCGCGATCGAACTGCCGGCCGACAAGGAAATGGTTATGCCTGGCGACAACGTGTCGATCACGGTCAAGCTGATCAACCCGATCGCGATGGAAGAAGGTCTGCGCTTTGCGATCCGCGAAGGCGGCCGTACCGTCGGCGCCGGCGTCGTTGCCAAGATCATCGAGTAATATCCGAGCTGATGCGCTGCATATTGTCGAGCTGAGCTCAACATTGCAGCGCAATCAATTCACGCAAGTTTTAAGCGTAGGGGTATAGCTCAACTGGCAGAGCGTCGGTCTCCAAAACCGAAGGTTGGGGGTTCGATTCCCTCTGCCCCTGCCACCGATACAAAGGTGCAGGGCACCGAAAGAAATCACTAGTATGTCTAACCAACCCGTAGAAACCGTTGGTACATCGAGCGACAAGGCAAAGGTCGCTCTTGCTATTTGTGCCGTCATTGCGGGTATCGTCGGTTTTTATTTTTTATCGGATAAGCCCACCGTGGTCCGTGCGGCTGCTCTGGTTGCCGGTCTGCTTGTGGCAATCGGTGTAGCATGGACATCCCAGCCTGGCCGTGACTTTTTGAATTTTGCCAAAGAGTCAGTGCGTGAGGCAAAGAAGGTGGTGTGGCCGGCCCGCAAGGAAGCGATGCAGATTACTGCAGTTGTCTTTGGCTTCGTGCTGGTCATGGCAATCTTCCTTTGGGGTACCGATAAAGTTCTTGAATTTGTGTTGTACGACCTGATCCTGGGCTGGAAAAGTTAAATGAGCGAAAACGTACAAGAGACCGCAGTGGCTCAGCCAACGGGCGGCAGCAAGCGCTGGTACGTCGTTCATGCCTATTCCGGCATGGAGAAGAGCGTTCAGCGTGCATTGGTCGAACGCATCGAGCGTGCCGGCATGCAGGATAAATTCGGACAGATCCTCGTTCCGACCGAGGAAGTCATCGAAGTTAAAAACGGACAAAAATCCGTTACCGAGCGCCGGTTTTTTCCTGGCTATGTTCTGGTCGAGATGGAAATGACCGACGAGACTTGGCATCTTGTGAAAAACACAAGCAAGGTGACCGGATTCATCGGCGGAAAATCCAACAAGCCGACACCTATTCCACCACACGAAGTCGATAAAATTCTGCATCAAATGCAGGAAGGCGTTGAAAAGCCGCGGCCGAAAGTGTTGTACGAAGTCGGGGAAATGGTCCGCATCAAGGACGGCCCCTTCACAGACTTCAATGGCAACGTGGAAGAGGTCAACTACGAGAAATCGCGAGTTCGCGTCTCCGTCACGATTTTTGGTCGGGCCACTCCAGTCGAACTGGAATTCGGCCAGGTCGAAAAGGTCTAAAAGCCCCTTCAAGACAAGATTGCAAATGCGCCCTTGGAGCGTTGCCGGTATATTGCCGGCAAAATCCGAATCGTCGTACCGCAGTAAGGAGGAGCCCCAGTAGTTCACCGTAAGCTGAACGACCAGGCGCTATCACTCAATCAACGTAGGAGCCATCATGGCAAAGAAAATTATCGGTTTTATCAAGCTGCAAGTGCCGGCTGGTAAGGCCAACCCGTCTCCCCCGATCGGTCCGGCGCTGGGTCAGCGCGGCCTGAACATCATGGAATTCTGCAAAGCCTTCAATGCGCAAACACAAGGCGTTGAGCCGGGCCTGCCGATTCCTGTCGTGATCACTGCATTCGCGGACAAGTCCTTCACTTTCGTGATGAAGACGCCGCCGGCAACGATCCTGATCAAAAAAGCCGCTGGCATCCAAAAGGGCTCGGCAAAGCCGCATACCGACAAGGTCGGCAAGATCACCCGCAAGCAGGCGGAAGAAATCGCAACAACAAAGATGCCGGATCTTACGGCAGCTGACATGGAAGCCGCTGTGCGTACAATCGCCGGTTCCGCTCGTTCCATGGGTATCACGGTGGAGGGTCTGTAATGGCTAAGCTGTCCAAACGCGCTCAAGCAATCAAGGCAAAAGTTGATCGCACAAAGCAGTATGCATACGACAACGCTATCGCGCTGATCAAGGAATGCGCAACTGCCAAGTTCGATGAGTCGATCGATGTCTCCGTGCAGCTGGGCGTCGATGCAAAGAAATCGGACCAGGTGGTTCGTGGTTCCGTCGTCCTGCCCGCAGGTACAGGCAAGACTGTCCGCGTCGCCGTGTTCGCATCCGGTGACAAGGCCGAAGCCGCAAAGGCCGCTGGTGCAGACATCGTCGGCATGGAAGATCTGGCAGACCGCATCAAGGCCGGCGACATGCCTTTCGATATCGTGATCGCATCGCCGGATACCATGCGTATCGTTGGTACTCTCGGCCAGATCCTCGGTCCGCGCGGCATGATGCCGAACCCGAAGGTTGGCACCGTTACACCGGATGTCGCGACTGCCGTGAAAAACGCCAAGGCAGGTCAGGTTCAGTATCGTACCGACAAGGCTGGCATCATTCACGCAACAATCGGCCGCAAGTCCTTCAGCGACGCAGATCTCAAGTCCAATTTGCTGGCACTGATCGACGCACTGAACAAGGCAAAGCCGGCGACCAGCAAGGGTGTATACCTGCGCAAGGTAGCAATTTCCTCGACCATGGGCGCAGGCGTCCGTGTCGATCAGGCGACGCTGGCTGCTTAAGTAAGAATTAAGCCCTCGCATGCAACAGGTGCGAGGCGAATCTTTGGGCTGGTTCCGTTTTCGGTGTACTAGAATCCGGAACCAGATTATCAAAGACCGTTGGGCGGCGTGCATTGCAACTCGATGCACAAAGTTAAAAACCGGCAGCGCAATCTCCGGCACCCAACGCAGATGGTGACCCGAACAAGTTTTTGTAGTCTCAACGCTGGATGCAAGCCAGTAATGAACTCCTGAACTTCGGACGCCGTGTTCGAACCGATGTGAGGCATTTGCCGAACATTATTTTTGGAGGTTGATCTTGAGTCTCAATCTGAATGACAAAAAGGCCGTCGTCGCCGAAGTCTCCGCAAAAGTAGCAACTGCGCAGACTATCGTCGTGGCCGAATACCGTGGCATCCAGGTTGGTCACTTGACGCAACTGCGCGCCAAAGCGCGTGCCCAGGGTGTGTACATGCGCGTGTTGAAAAACACGCTCGCACGTCGCGCCGTTGAGGGTACGCCGTTTGCTGGCCTCGCCTCCGAAATGACCGGCCCGTTGATCTACTCGATCTCCGAGGACGCCGTTGCAGCCGCTAAAGTCGTTTACGACTTTGCGAAAACCAACGACAAGCTGGTTGTTAAGGCAGGCAATTACGCAGGCAAGTCGCTCGATAAAGCGGGCGTTGCTGCGTTGGCCAGCATTCCGAGCCGTGAAGTCCTCATCGCCCAGTTGTTGGGTGTCATGCAGGCTCCGGTTTCCGGCTTCGCCCGCGCCTTGGCTGCTCTCGCAGCGAAGAAGGAAGCCGAAGGCGCGTAATCGCCTTTTGCACTTCTTGCGTCAGTACCGATTAGATGTAATTACCGAATCAAAATTAGGAGTTTCAAATGGCAATTAGCAAAGACGATATCCTGGAAGCAGTAGGTCAGATGTCCGTGATGGACCTGAACGATCTGGTCAAGGCTTTTGAAGAGAAGTTTGGCGTTTCCGCAGCAGCTATGGCAGTTGCTGGTCCGGCGGCAGGCGGCGGCGCAGCTGCAGCAGCTGAAGAGCAGACTGAGTTCACCGTTGTTCTGGCTGAAGTGGGCGCAAACAAGGTTGGCGTCATTAAGGCAGTTCGTGAAATCACCGGCCTGGGTCTGAAAGAAGCAAAAGACCTGGTTGATGGTGCACCGAAGCCCGTCAAGGAAGGCATCGCCAAGGCAGACGCAGAAGCAGCCAAGAAGAAGCTGGAAGAAGCTGGCGCGAAAGCTGACCTTAAGTAATATCGGCTTGTCAGGGCAACCTGAATATCGCCGGAGTCAAGGCCCGGAACTCTCTCGAAAGGGCGAGTTCGGCCTTGGCTCCTTTGTCGTTTTCGAGTTTTGAAGAGCCAGTCCCGGGCTCAAAGCAATAAAGTCAACAAAGGCAATCCAAAGGATGGCCGGCGTTGCAAGTCGTATCTGGGAAGGAACCCGGTCAGTCGAAAGCGGTATGCGCTTTGCGGCATATTGGGCAACAAGCAGTCTAGTTAAGTCAGAAGAAGGACCGAGACTTGAGGTTTCGCGGGCAGGAGCCACATAGCAGTTCCCCGCGTAGCGAATCCTGAATTCTCAATCCTTCCTGTCACTCACGGAGTGTCCATGCACTACTCATTTACTGAGAAGAAGCGCATTCGCAAATCGTTTGCGAAACGCGCTAACGTTCACAACGTTCCGTTCCTGCTGGCGACCCAGCTCGAGTCCTATACGAGCTTCCTGCAGGCCGATAAAGTACCATCGCAACGTAAGAACGAAGGTCTTCAGTCCGCCTTCAGCTCAATTTTCCCAATCGTATCGCACAATGGTTTTGCACGGCTAGAGTTTCTCTCGTATGTGTTGGGCGACCCTCCGTTCGACGTCAAAGAGTGCCAACAGCGTGGCCTGACCTTCGCGTCGCCGCTCCGCGCCAAAGTCCGCCTTGTGATTCTGGACAAGGAATCTCCGACCAAGCCGGTCGTCAAGGAGATGAAGGAACAGGAAGTGTACATGGGTGAACTGCCGCTCATGACTGCAAACGGCTCTTTCGTAATCAACGGTACCGAACGTGTGATCGTTTCTCAGCTGCATCGTTCCCCGGGCGTGTTCTTCGAACACGACCGCGGCAAGACGCACTCGTCCGGAAAGCTGCTGTTCTCGGCACGTATCATTCCTTACCGCGGTTCCTGGCTCGACTTCGAATTCGACCCGAAAGACATTCTGTTCTTCCGCGTCGACCGCCGCCGGAAGATGCCGGTGACGATCCTGCTGAAGGCGATCGGCATGACGCCGGAACAGATCCTTGCGAACTTCTTCGTGTTCGATAACTTCACCGTCCGTTCGGAAGGCGGCGAAATGGAGTTTGTCGCCGAGCGTCTGCGTGGCGAAGTTGCGCGTTTTGACATTACCGACAAGTCCGGCAAGGTCATCGTTGCCAAAGACAAGCGCATCAACGCCAAGCATGTGCGTGAAATCGACGCAGCCGGCATCAAGCATATTTCCGTTCCGGAAGACTATCTGCTGGGCCGCGTCCTCGCCAAGAACATCGTTGACGCCGACACCGGCGAAGTCATCGCCAATGCCAACGACGAGCTGACGGAAGAGGTCCTCGCACGTCTGCGCGATGCAGGCGTCACCGACATCCAGACCTTGTATACGAACGACCTCGACCAGGGCGCCTATATTTCGCAGACACTGCGCATGGACGATACCGCCGACCAGATGGCCGCGCGCGTTGCAATCTATCGCATGATGCGTCCCGGCGAACCGCCGACGGAAGATTCCGTCGAGGCGCTGTTCAATGGCCTGTTCTACAGCGAAGAGCGTTACGACCTGTCCGCAGTCGGCCGCATGAAGTTCAACCGCCGCATTGGCCGCGATGAACTGACCGGCGCAATGACGCTGTCGAATGACGATATCCTGGCCGTCATCAAGATCCTGGTGGAACTGCGCAACGGCCGCGGCGAAGTCGACGATATCGACCACCTCGGCAACCGCCGAGTGCGCTGCGTCGGCGAACTGGCGGAAAACCAGTTCCGTGCCGGCCTGGTCCGCGTCGAGCGCGCTGTCAAGGAGCGTCTCGGCCAGGCCGAAGCTGACAACCTGATGCCGCACGACCTGATCAATTCCAAGCCGATCTCGGCCGCCATCCGCGAGTTCTTCGGTTCGTCGCAGTTGTCGCAGTTCATGGACCAGACCAACCCGCTGTCGGAAATCACGCACAAGCGTCGCGTTTCCGCACTCGGCCCGGGCGGTCTGACCCGCGAGCGCGCAGGCTTCGAAGTCCGCGACGTGCATCCGACCCACTACGGCCGCGTATGCCCGATCGAGACGCCGGAAGGCCCGAACATCGGTCTGATCAACTCGCTGGCGCTGTACGCCCGCCTGAATGAATACGGCTTCCTCGAGACGCCGTACCGCAAGGTCGAGAACAGCCAGGTGACCAACCAGATCGACTACCTGTCCGCGATCGAAGAAGGCCGCTATGTGATCGCCCAGGCGAACGCCACGATCAGCAATGAAGGCAAGCTCTCCGATGAACTGGTTTCCGCCCGTCAGGCTGGCGAAACCATCCTCGTCTCGCCCGAGCGTGTCCAGTACATGGACGTCGCGCCAGGCCAGGTTGTTTCGGTTGCAGCGTCGCTGATTCCGTTCCTGGAGCACGATGATGCGAACCGCGCGTTGATGGGTGCGAACATGCAGCGCCAGGCCGTCCCCTGCCTGCGTCCGGAAAAGGCGTTTGTCGGCACCGGCATCGAGCGTACGGTCGCGGTTGACTCCGGCACGACTGTCCAGGCACTGCGCGGCGGTATCGTCGATTACGTCGATGCGGGCCGTATCGTGATTCGCGTCAATGACGACGAGGCGGCGGCAGGCGAGGTCGGTGTGGATATCTACAACCTGATCAAGTACACCCGTTCCAACCAGAACACCAACATCAACCAGCGTCCGATCGTGAAAGTGGGCGACCGTGTCGCCAAGCATGACGTGATCGCCGACGGCGCATCGACCGACCTCGGCGAACTCGCGCTCGGCCAGAACATGCTGGTGGCGTTCATGCCGTGGAACGGCTACAACTTCGAGGATTCGATCCTGATCTCGGAGCGCGTGGTTGCCGACGACCGTTACACATCGATCCACATCGAAGAACTGTCCGTCGTTGCGCGCGATACCAAGCTCGGCGCGGAAGAAATCACCCGCGACATCTCGAACCTGGCGGAAAACCAGCTGGCTCGCCTGGACGAGTCGGGCATCGTCTACATCGGCGCGGAAGTCGAGGCTGGCGATACGCTGGTCGGCAAGGTGACGCCGAAGGGCGAAACCCAGCTGACGCCGGAAGAGAAGCTGCTGCGCGCGATTTTCGGCGAGAAGGCATCCGACGTGAAGGATACGTCGCTGCGCGTGCCGTCCGGCATGGTCGGCACCGTCATCGACGTGCAGGTCTTCACCCGTGAAGGCATCCCGCGCGACAAGCGCGCTCAGCAGATCATCGATGATGAACTGAAGCGCTATCGCCTCGACCTGAACGACCAGCTGCGCATCGTCGAAGGCGATGCCTTCCAGCGTCTGGAAAAGATGCTGATCGGCAAAGTTGTCAACGGCGGTCCGAAGAAGCTGGCCAAGGGCGCGCAGATCACCAAGGAATACCTGGACGATCTGGACAAGTATCACTGGTTCGATATTCGTCCGGCCGAGGACGACCTCGCCGCCGCGCTCGAAGCTATCAAGGAATCGATCGCCGAGAAGCGCCACCAGTTCGACCTCGCGTTCGAAGAGAAGCGCAAGAAGCTCACCCAGGGCGATGAACTGCCGCCGGGCGTGCAGAAGATGGTCAAGGTCTACCTCGCGGTCAAGCGCCGCCTGCAGCCTGGCGACAAGATGGCGGGCCGCCACGGAAACAAGGGTGTGGTCTCGCGCATCGTCCCGGTGGAAGACATGCCCTACATGGCAGACGGCACACCGGCCGACATCGTGCTGAACCCGCTGGGCGTTCCGTCGCGTATGAACGTCGGCCAGGTGCTGGAAGTTCACCTCGGCTGGGCGTCGAAGGGCCTCGGTCTGCGTATCGGCGAAATGCTCAAGGCGCAAGCCAAGGCGGCCGAACTGCGCAAGTTCCTGACCACGATCTACAACGAGTCCGGCAAGTCGGAAGATCTGGACAGCTTCAGCGATGATGAAATCCTGTCGCTGGCCAGTAACCTGAAGAACGGCGTGCCGTTCGCGACTCCGGTGTTCGACGGTGCGCATGAGGATGAGATCCGCCGCATGCTCGACCTCGCCTATCCGGACGAGATCGCCAAGCAGCTCGGCATG
The DNA here is from genome assembly GCF_008929045.1 of Noviherbaspirillum aerium. Lineage (GTDB taxonomy): Bacteria > Pseudomonadota > Gammaproteobacteria > Burkholderiales > Burkholderiaceae_D > Noviherbaspirillum > Noviherbaspirillum aerium. The sequence goes on from NZ_VFAH01000001.1 coordinate 611,221, forward strand.
ACGCCGTCGAAAAACCAGGTCACCATGTATGACGGCCGTACCGGCGAAGCCTTCGAGCGCACCGTTACCGTTGGCTACATGCACGTGCTCAAGCTGCACCACCTGGTCGACGACAAGATGCACGCTCGTTCTACCGGCCCGTACTCGCTGGTGACCCAGCAGCCTCTGGGCGGCAAGGCGCAGTTCGGCGGCCAGCGTTTCGGCGAGATGGAAGTCTGGGCACTGGAAGCCTACGGCGCGTCGTACGTGTTGCAGGAAATGTTGACCGTGAAGTCGGACGACGTGACCGGCCGTACGAAGGTGTACGAGAACCTGGTCAAGGGCGACCACGTGATCGATGCCGGCATGCCGGAATCCTTCAACGTGCTGGTGAAGGAAATCCGTTCCCTCGGTATCGACATCGACCTGGAACGTGACTGATCCGCGATGGATCATGCAGCAAGCAGTTTGGGAAGCGGTGTTTGTTCCCGGTATCGACGGAACTCTCGCCAATACGGATGGCAGGGCCCTCCCGTCGATGCGAACAGGGTAGAAGCACATGCCGCTTCCTCGCAATACCGCGAAATGATTTTCACGCCTTACTGGAGTGATACAAATGAAAGCACTGCTCGATCTATTCAAGCAAGTACAGCAAAGCGAACAATTCGACGCGATCAAGATTGGCCTCGCGTCGCCTGAAAAAATCCGTTCCTGGTCCTACGGTGAAGTCAAGAAGCCGGAAACCATCAACTACCGTACGTTCAAGCCCGAGCGCGACGGTCTGTTCTGCGCCAAGATCTTCGGCCCGATCAAGGACTATGAGTGCCTGTGCGGCAAGTACAAGCGCCTGAAGCATCGCGGCGTCATCTGTGAAAAATGCGGCGTCGAAGTCACGCTGGCCAAGGTGCGCCGCGAGCGCATGGGCCACATCGAACTGGCATCCCCGACCGCTCACATCTGGTTCCTGAAATCGCTGCCGTCGCGTCTGGGCATGGTGCTCGACATGACGCTGCGCGACATCGAACGCGTCCTGTACTTCGAAGCCTACGTCGTGACCGATCCCGGCATGACGCCGCTGAAGAAGTGCCAGATCATGTCCGAGGACGACTACGCAGCCAAGTACGAAGAGTACGGCGATGACTTCACCGCCTTCATGGGCGCCGAGGGCATTCGTGAGCTGCTGCGTTCGATCGACATCGACCGCGACGTCGAGACCCTGCGCCAGGAACTGAAGGACTCCAAGTCCGAAGCCAAGATCAAGAAGTATGCGAAGCGCCTGAAAGTGCTCGAGGCATTCCAGCGCTCCGGCATCAAGCCGGACTGGATGATCATGGAAGTACTGCCGGTGCTGCCGCCGGAACTGCGTCCGCTGGTTCCCCTGGACGGCGGCCGCTTTGCGACCTCCGACCTGAACGATCTGTATCGCCGCGTCATCAACCGCAACAACCGTCTGAAGCGCCTGATGGAACTGCGCGCGCCGGAAATCATTACGCGCAACGAAAAGCGCATGCTGCAGGAAGCGGTTGACTCCCTGCTGGACAACGGCCGTCGCGGCAAGGCGATGACCGGCGCCAACAAGCGTCCGCTGAAGTCGCTGGCTGAAATGATCAAGGGCAAGGGCGGCCGTTTCCGTCAGAACCTGCTGGGCAAGCGCGTCGACTACTCCGGCCGTTCGGTCATCGTGGTGGGCCCGCAGCTCAAGCTGCACCAGTGCGGTCTCCCGAAGCTGATGGCGCTCGAGCTGTTCAAGCCTTTCATCTTCAACAAGCTGGAACTGATGGGTCTCGCAACCACCATCAAGGCAGCGAAGAAGCTGGTCGAAATCCAGGAACCGGTGGTCTGGGACATCCTTGAGGAAGTCATCCGCGAACATCCTGTCATGCTGAACCGTGCGCCGACGCTGCACCGTCTTGGCATCCAGGCGTTCGAGCCGGTCCTGATCGAAGGCAAGGCAATCCAGCTGCATCCGCTCGTCTGCGCGGCGTTCAACGCCGACTTCGACGGCGACCAGATGGCTGTCCACGTTCCGCTGTCGATCGAAGCACAGATGGAAGCCCGCACCCTGATGCTGGCGTCCAACAACATCCTGTTCCCGTCCAACGGCGAACCGTCGATCGTGCCGTCGCAGGATATCGTGCTGGGGCTGTACTACGCCACTCGCGAGAAGATCAACGGCAAGAACGAAGGCATGATGTTCCCCGACGTGGCCGAAGTCATCCGCGCCTACGACAACAAGGAAGTCGAGCTGACCACGCGGATCACCGTGCGCATCACCGAGTATCCGAAGGATGCCGAAACCGGCGAATTCGTGAAGACCGTCAAGCGCTACGAGACCACCGTCGGCCGTGCGATCCTGTCGGAAATTCTGCCGAAGGGCCTGCCCTTCACCGTGCTCAACCGCGCGCTGAAGAAGAAGGAAATCTCGAAGCTGATCAACACGTCGTTCCGCAAGTGCGGTCTGCGCGCGACCGTGGTCTTCGCCGACCAGCTGATGCAGTCCGGCTTCCGTCTCGCGACGCGCGCCGGTATCTCCATCTGCGTGGACGACATGCTGGTTCCGCCGCAGAAGCACACCATCATTGCCCAGGCCGAGCATGAAGTGAAGCAGATCGAACAGCAGTACGCGTCCGGTCTGGTCACGGCAGGCGAGCGCTACAACAAGGTGGTCGACATCTGGGGCAAGGCCGGCGACGAAGTCGGCAAGGCCATGATGGAGCAGCTCAAGGTCGAGGAAGTTACCAAGCGCGACGGCAGCAAGGGCACCCAGGAATCGTTCAACGCCATCTACATGATGGCCGACTCCGGCGCCCGCGGTTCCGCAGCGCAGATTCGCCAGCTCGCTGGTATGCGAGGCCTGATGGCCAAGCCGGACGGCTCGATCATCGAGACGCCGATTACCGCGAACTTCCGCGAAGGCCTGAACGTGTTGCAGTACTTCATCTCGACACACGGTGCTCGTAAGGGTCTGGCAGATACCGCGCTGAAGACAGCGAACTCCGGTTACCTGACACGCCGTCTCGTCGACGTCACCCAGGATCTGGTCGTGACCGAAGACGATTGCGGCACTTCCAACGGCGCGTCGATGAAGGCGCTGGTCGAAGGCGGTGAAGTCATTGAAGCGCTGCGCGACCGTATCCTCGGCCGTGTCGCCGCAACCGATGTGGTCAATCCGGAAACTCAGGAAACCGCATACGAAGCCGGCACGCTGCTGGATGAAGATGCAGTCGAAGACATCGAGCGTCTGGGCATTGACGAAGTGAAGGTGCGTACGCCGCTGACCTGCGACACCCGTTATGGTTTGTGCGCCAAGTGCTACGGCCGCGACCTCGGCCGCGGCATGCTGGTCAACTCCGGCGAAGCCGTCGGTGTGGTCGCTGCGCAGTCGATCGGCGAACCGGGCACGCAGCTGACCATGCGTACGTTCCACATCGGTGGTGCGGCCTCGCGTGCAGCGGTTGCATCCAGCGTCGAAGCAAAGTCGAACGGAACCGTCCGCTTCACCGTGACCATGCGTTACGTCACGAATGGCAAAGGCGAGCAGATCGTCATTTCCCGTTCCGGCGAAGTGCTGATCACGGACGATCATGGCCGTGAGCGTGAACGTCACAAGGTGCCGTACGGTGCGACCCTGCTGGTCAAGGATGGGCTCACCATCAAGGCCGGCACCGCCCTGGCGACATGGGATCCGCTGACCCGTCCGATCATCACCGAATACTCCGGTACGGTGAAGTTCGAGAACGTCGAGGAAGGCGTGACCGTGGCGAAGCAGATCGACGAAGTGACCGGTCTGTCGACCCTCGTGGTCATCGATGCGAAGCGCCGCGGTCCGAGCACCAAGGTCGTTCGTCCGCAGGTCAAGCTGCTCAACGAACGTGGCGAGGAAGTCAAGATCGCCGGCACCGAGCATGCCGTGACCATCGGCTTCCAGGTCGGCGCGCTGATCACCGTGAAGGACGGTCAGCAGGTTTCCGTCGGTGAAGTGCTGGCGCGTATTCCGACCGAATCGCAGAAGACGCGTGACATTACCGGCGGTCTGCCGCGTGTCGCGGAACTGTTCGAAGCGCGTTCGCCGAAGGATGCGGGCATGCTGGCGGAAGTCACCGGTACGGTCGCATTCGGCAAGGAGACCAAGGGCAAGCAGCGCCTGGAAATCACCGACATGGAAGGCAACAAGCACGAGTTCCTGATCACCAAGGACAAGCAAGTGCTGGTGCACGACGGCCAGGTGGTCAACAAGGGCGAGATGATCGTGGACGGCCCGGCCGATCCGCAGGACATCCTGCGCTTGCTGGGTATCGAAGCGCTGGCGCGCTACATCGTCGACGAAGTCCAGGACGTGTACCGCTTGCAGGGCGTGAAGATCAACGACAAGCACATTGAAGTGATCGTGCGTCAGATGCTGCGCCGCGTACAGGTGGTCAGCGCCGGCGATACGGCCTATATCCCGGGCGAGCAGGTTGAGCGCTCCGAGCTGCTGGACGAAAACGATCGCGTCATTGCCGAGGGCAAGCTGCCGGCCACGTACGAAAACGTACTGCTCGGTATTACCAAGGCATCGCTGTCGACCGACTCCTTCATTTCCGCGGCATCGTTCCAGGAAACCACTCGCGTGCTTACCGAAGCCGCAATCATGGGCAAGAAGGACGGCCTGCGTGGTCTGAAGGAAAACGTCATCGTCGGTCGTCTGATCCCCGCTGGTACCGGTCTGGCTTATCACCGTGCCCGCAAGGAAAAGGAGACATGGGAAGCGGAAGAGCGCACCGCCCTGCTGCAGGCCGAAGAAACGGCCCGCGCATCAGAAGTGGAAGCGGAAACTGCGGCAACCATCGTCACCGACGACAACCCGGGCAGCGACCAAGCCTGATTGTCTCGGCCTCAATGAAAACGGCACCGATTTCGGTGCCGTTTTTTTTCGTCATCGCACTCGACATGCCGCGAAATGCAAACGTGCCGGCGGAAAAGGACAGGCGGACAGGCCGCCTCGCCGAATTACTTTTCCTGCGTCAGAGGCTTGTCCCTGCCGATGACTTCGCGGCAATCCCCCTTGAATGTGGCATTGTCGTAGTCAGTCCAGCCATAGCTGTCGACATACCGCTTGTGCCGCTGGAGTTGCGGACTGAAGAAACTCCACTCCAGACGTTCCGTCGGATAGCGGATATCGGCCATGTCGAGCAAGGAGTGAAAAACGTTTTCCGTTGCCAGCTTCGCATGGCGGTTCCTTAGCAGCCCGGCAACCTTTTCAGGATGCTTCCGGCGGTACGCATCGGAATACCACACCAGCGCAGGAACATGAAACTCATGCTGGGTATTGTGTCCGTGAAAGGCCAGCTTGCAACTGCCGTCGTACAGGGTTTGCCCATGGTCGGCGATGTACATCATGCCGGCAACCTGCCTCGTATCCTTGAGTTCGCCGATCACATTCGCCAGGAACCAGTCGGTATAGAGAATGGAATTGTCATAGCTGTTGTTCAGCCTTGTCTTCATCGCGGGGTCGGTATGGACGGGGTTCTCCACATCGAAGAGCGATGGCTGCCATTTGTCGAATGCCTGCGGATGGCGATGGCTGTAATTCCAGTGATTGCCAAGCGTATGGAGGACAATCAGCTTTTTCGGAGCGGGATCCCGCAATGCCGCATGCAAAGGATTCAACAACACCTCGTCGTAGCTGGATCGTTTCTTGTAGCTGCCGAAATTAAGGAATTGAACGACATGTGCTTCCTTTGCAAACACCGAGACCGGCGTATCGAATTCACCGAATGACATCTGGTTGGAAACCCACCAGGTCTTGTAGCCGGCTTCACGGAATGCGCTGAGAAAGGACTTCTCCGAGAATCCGGCCTTCAGGCTGGAGCGCGCCGGCTTGCGCGAAACCAGCACCGGAACCGACAGGCGGGTGGCCGAAACAGCGGTAACAACATCCGAAAGCGAGACCAGGTTGGGTTCGGTTTTGAGCAAGGGATTCGTCTCGCGCTCATAGCCGTTCAGGCTCCACCGGTCATAACGGGAGGACTCGCCGATGACCATCACAACGGTACGACTGGTGTCGCTGTCCTCGTCCTGCACCGCGCCAAAGCGGAATGTGCGACTGGAGTCGGAGAGCGCGGCAAGATGTTTGCGTTCTTTCCAGAACTCGTACGCCGCAACGCCTAGACCAAGTGGCCGCGTACGGCCGAAACGCTCCGCATTGATGGAAAAAGTCGCCCAGCTTGGAAGTGCGGGCAATTCCCAGCTAGACACCAAGCTTGAATCGAACCTGACGACACGCCGAGCATCTTGCCCGGAACTGCCAGTGAGAGAACCGTACAGGACCAATACGCCTGCCAGCCCGAACACTGTCAGCAAGACCTGGCGCGATCGATCCGTCCAATCAAGGTCCGCGCTTCGCAAGCAGAGCAGCCAGCATCCGCCCCACCATGCCAGTGCAATGAGCACCAGCAGGCCGGCCAGCCAGGCACGATGTCCAAGGAACTCCATGGCCTCGCCAGGGTTTGTTTCAGCAATAATCGCGAAATGGTGGGCGGACAGGGTTTGTCCGTAATAAGCCTGCAAGTACAGATCAAGCGGTATGGCAATGAACGCCGGCAGCAGCAACGGATGAAAGCAAGCAGGGCGTTTGAATACCGCCCAGAGCATCATCCACGCAATCACCTGCATGCCAAGAAGCTGCGTCCACCCGGTTACATCGCGGCCAAGCAGCAGCGGAACGAAAGGCGTTGCCGACACAAGCAGATAGCTGGAGAGGACAAACAGTTTGGATATACGTGGCACAACCGGCAGACGCATGGCAGAGTGCCGCATTAAAGCAACATTCCAGTAAGCAATACAGTAGTGTATGCGCAAGCAGGCCCGCCGTCAGTCACTCCTTGTGCTGTTCTCCGCATTTCAGCACATGACAAGCTAGTGTGATCCGCAGGCCACAATTCCTGCCGTTCCATCGCGAAGAACAAGCCCCAAGCGACTGATTCTATTGATAATACAAAGCACATAGCACCGTTGACTCATGTACGCAATAGGCATATACTCGCGAGTTCTCGATTTTAAGCTCTCCGGGCTTAAGCGTTCTTTGGTCAAGTTTCCCGCCTCCGCGACGCTTATTTCCATTCCAGTTTCAAATCGACGCGCCTAGCGCAATGGTTTTCCCCTCAGCTTCGGGCAATCGATTTCGAAGCTGCATTTATCAACGTAGTATTTTGTTGGATTAAAGACCGATGCCAACCATCAATCAACTTATTCGCAAGCCCCGGACTTCCGGCGCTGTGAAGAGCAAGTCGCCGGCGCTGGAGAACAGCCCGCAGAAGCGCGGTGTTTGCACCCGTGTGTACACCACCACTCCGAAAAAGCCGAACTCGGCGCTCCGTAAGGTTGCCAAGGTTCGCCTGACCAATGGTTTCGAGGTCATCTCGTACATCGGCGGCGAAGGCCACAACCTGCAAGAACACAGCGTCGTGCTGATCCGCGGCGGCCGTGTCAAGGACTTGCCGGGTGTGCGTTACCACATGGTTCGCGGTGCACTGGATACCCAGGGCGTCAAGGATCGTAAGCAGGCACGTTCGAAGTACGGTGCCAAGCGCGCGAAAGCCGCCAAGAAGTAATTGAATTTTTCCGCAAGGAGGTTTGCCTCCCGGTGCTTCACCGCGCGGAATGTGAGTCGGCCCCGACTGGGTCGAGTAAGTGGTTGGTCATGATGGCCACCGCGAGCGAGCGGTAAATCACTCAGTGCCGTCGCTCAACTGAAGAGTGAAAGGAATAGAAATGCCACGTCGTCGTGAAGTCCCCAAGCGGGAAATTCTGCCGGATCCCAAATTCGGCAATGTTGAAGTTGCGAAATTCGTCAACGTCCTGATGCTGTCCGGTAAAAAATCGGTCGCCGAGAACATCATCTATGGCGCGTTTGACCACATCAAGCAAAAGTCCGGCAAGGATCCGCTCGAAGTATTTACCGCAGCCCTCAACAACTGCAAGCCGATGGTCGAAGTCAAATCCCGTCGCGTGGGTGGTGCAAACTACCAGGTGCCGGTTGAAGTGCGTCCTGTCCGCCGCATGGCTCTCTCCATGCGCTGGCTGCGCGAAGCTGCCAACAAGCGCAGCGAGAAGTCCATGCCGCAGCGTCTCGGCGGCGAGTTGATGGAGGCCGCGGAAGGTCGCGGCGGTGCGATGAAGAAGCGTGACGAAGTGCACCGCATGGCAGAAGCCAACAAGGCGTTCTCCCACTTCCGTTTCTAATAGCAATAACACAATAGTTGCCTTCGCATCGTTGAAGGCTCTGCAATGTAACTTGGTTAAAACCGGGCGTATCCCTTGAAAAAGTGGCGCTCGGTTTTCTACCATTAAAAGACTTAGGATTGAATATGGCTCGCAAGACCCCTATTGAGCGCTACCGCAATATCGGTATTTCCGCTCACATCGATGCCGGTAAAACAACCACTACCGAGCGTATCCTGTATTACACCGGTGTCAACCACAAGATCGGTGAAGTGCACGATGGCGCAGCGACCATGGACTGGATGGAGCAGGAGCAGGAGCGGGGCATCACCATTACCTCCGCTGCAACGACTTGCTTCTGGAAGGGCATGGCGAACAACTTCCCTGAGCACCGCATCAACATCATCGACACCCCGGGCCACGTCGACTTCACCATCGAGGTGGAGCGTTCCATGCGCGTCCTGGATGGCGCATGCATGGTGTACTGCGCAGTGGGTGGCGTGCAGCCGCAATCCGAGACCGTATGGCGTCAGGCCAACAAGTACGGCGTTCCCCGTCTGGCATTCGTCAACAAGATGGACCGTACCGGCGCAAACTTCTTCAAGGTGTATGAGCAGATGCGCGCTCGCCTGAAGGCCAACCCGATCCCGATGCAAGTGCCGATCGGCGCCGAAGAGAACTTCGAAGGCGTTGTCGACCTCGTCAAGATGAAGGCCATCTATTGGGACGACGCGTCCCAGGGCATGAAGTTCGATTACCGCGATATCCCGGCCGAACTGCAGGCGACTTGCGCCGAGTGGCGCGAAAAGATGGTCGAGGCCGCTGCCGAAGCCACCGAAGAGCTGATGAACAAGTACCTGGAAGAGGGCGACCTGTCCGAAGCCGAGATCAAGAAGGCAATCCGCCAGCGTACCATCGCCGGTGAAATCGTCCCGATGATGTGCGGTACCGCGTTCAAGAACAAGGGCGTTCAGGCAATGCTCGACGCCGTGATCGAATACCTGCCGGCGCCGACCGACATTCCGCCGGTTGAAGGCACCGACGAGAACGAACAGCCCGCGCTGCGCAAGGCCGACGACAACGAGAAGTTCTCCGCGCTCGCGTTCAAGATCATGACCGACCCGTTCGTCGGCCAGCTGATCTTCTTCCGCGTGTATTCGGGCGTCGTCAACTCCGGCGATACCGTCTACAACCCGGTCAAGGGCAAGAAAGAGCGTATCGGCCGTCTGCTGCAGATGCACGCAAACCAGCGTGAAGAAATCAAGGAAGTCCGTGCCGGCGACATCGCTGCCGCGGTCGGCCTGAAAGAAGCGACTACCGGTGAAACCCTGTGTGATCCGGAAGCCGTCATCACTCTGGAGCGCATGGTGTTCCCGGAGCCGGTCATTTCCCAGGCTGTCGAGCCGAAGACAAAGGCTGACCAGGAAAAGATGGGCCTGGCGCTCAACCGTCTGTCGCAGGAAGATCCGTCGTTCCGCGTCAAGACCGATGAAGAATCCGGCCAGACAATCATTTCCGGTATGGGCGAACTGCACCTGGAAATTATCGTCGACCGTATGCGTCGTGAATTCGGTGTCGAAGCAACCGTCGGCAAGCCGCAGGTTGCCTATCGCGAAACCATTCGCAAGACTTGCGAAGAAATCGAAGGCAAGTTCGTCAAGCAGTCCGGCGGACGCGGTCAGTATGGCCACGTGGTTCTGAAGATTGAACCGCAGGAGCCGGGCAAGGGCTTCGAATTCGTCGACGCAATCAAGGGTGGTGTGGTTCCGCGTGAATACATCCCTGCAGTCGAAAAGGGTATTCTCGAAACGCTGCCGGCCGGCGTGATGGCAGGCTATCCGGTCGTTGACGTCAAGGTAACACTGTTCTTCGGTTCCTACCACGACGTTGACTCCAACGAAAACGCCTTCCGCATGGCGGCTTCGATGGCATTCAAGGATGGCTGCCGCAAGGCCAGCCCGGTCCTGCTCGAACCGATGATGGCAGTTGAAGTCGAAACGCCGGAAGAAAAAATGGGTGACGTGATGGGCGACCTGTCCTCACGTCGCGGCATGATCCAGGGTATGGATGACATCCCGGGCGGCGGCAAGATCGTCCGCGCCGAGGTGCCGCTGTCCGAAATGTTCGGCTACTCGACAACCCTGCGTTCCCTGACTCAGGGTCGTGCGACATACACGATGGAGTTCAAGCATTACGCTGAAGCTCCGAAGAATGTTGCCGACGCCGTGATCACTGCCAAGGGCAAGTAAGACCCATGCAGCATCAAGCCATGAGACTCATGGCTTGATGCGCAAAATGAAAAACACTTAACAAATCGTTCTTTTTGAAGGAAGCATAAAATGGCAAAAGGCAAGTTTGAGCGGACCAAGCCGCACGTGAATGTGGGCACGATCGGTCACGTTGACCATGGCAAGACCACGCTGACTGCAGCAATTGCAACCGTGCTGTCGGCCAAGTTTGGCGGCGAAGCAAAGAAATACGACGAGATCGACGCAGCGCCGGAAGAAAAGGCGCGCGGCATCACCATCAACACCGCACACGTCGAATACGAAACCCAGAACCGCCACTATGCGCACGTTGACTGCCCCGGCCACGCTGACTATGTGAAAAACATGATCACCGGCGCCGCGCAGATGGACGGCGCGATCCTGGTGTGCTCGGCCGCTGACGGCCCGATGCCGCAGACCCGCGAGCACATCCTGCTGGCCCGTCAGGTTGGCGTGCCGTACATCATCGTGTTCCTCAACAAGTGCGACATGGTTGACGACGCCGAACTGCTCGAGCTGGTCGAAATGGAAGTGCGCGAGCTGTTGTCGAAGTACGAGTTCCCCGGCGACGATCTGCCGATCGTGCGCGGCTCGGCCAAGCTGGCCCTCGAAGGCGACAAGGGCGACCTCGGCGAAGGCGCCATCATGAAGCTGGCCGAAGCGCTGGACACCTACATCCCGACACCGGAACGTGCCATTGACGGCGCCTTCCTGATGCCGGTGGAAGACGTGTTCTCGATCTCCGGCCGCGGTACCGTGGTGACTGGTCGCGTCGAGCGCGGCATCATCAAGGTCGGCGAGTCGATCGAGATCGTTGGTATCCGTGATACGCAGACAACCACCTGCACCGGCGTGGAAATGTTCCGCAAGCTGCTGGACCAGGGTCAGGCCGGCGACAACGTTGGTGTGCTGCTGCGCGGTACCAAGCGTGAAGAAGTCGAGCGCGGCCAGGTGCTGGCCAAGCCGGGTTCGATCAAGCCGCACAAGCACTTCACCGGTGAGATCTACGTGCTGTCGAAGGACGAGGGTGGCCGTCATACACCGTTCTTCAACAACTATCGTCCGCAGTTCTACTTCCGTACGACCGACGTGACCGGCGCGATCGAACTGCCGGCCGACAAGGAAATGGTCATGCCTGGTGACAACGTGTCAATCACTGTCAAGCTGATCAACCCGATCGCCATGGAAGAAGGTCTGCGCTTTGCGATCCGCGAAGGCGGTCGTACCGTCGGCGCCGGCGTCGTTGCCAAGATCATCGAGTAAATTACGGGTTGCCGGATTTATCTCCGCTCTTTGACAAAAATTGCCGCGGGCATACCCCGCCCGCGGTTCGCTCTTTTTAAGGACTTACCATGCAAAACCAGAAAATCCGCATCCGCCTGAAGGCATTCGACTATCGCCTGATCGACCAGTCCGCGCTGGAGATCGTTGACACCGCCAAGCGCACCGGCGCAGTCGTCAAGGGCCCGGTACCGCTGCCGACACGCATTCAGCGTTTCGACATCCTGCGTTCGCCGCACGTCAACAAGACTTCGCGCGACCAGTTCGAAATCCGTACTCATCAACGCCTGATGGACATCGTTGATCCTACCGACAAGACAGTTGATGCACTGATGAAGCTCGACCTGCCGGCTGGCGTCGACGTCGAAATCAAACTGCAATAATTGTTTTGCAATCGCGTTGTAACCTGGCACATACCACATTTATCTGAAAATGTGGGTTGTGAGTTGAAAAAACGCAGGTTATAATGCTCGGCTTCGGTATCGGCACGGGTGCTCCCGTGCCGATACGTTTTAGTTGTACAAACATCAGCCCCGCCCAATCGCAGGCGGGAATGGAGAAAACAATGAGCCAAAATCTTGTTGAAGGCAAGGTTGAGGGTAAGCGCTTGGGTCTTGTCGGTCGTAAGGTCGGCATGATGCGCATCTTCACGGACGACGGAGATACGATCCCCGTCACCGTGCTCGATGTGTCAAACAATCGTGTTACTCAAATCAAAACACCTGAGACCGACGGCTATTACGCTGTTCAGGTTGCATACGGTCAGCGCCGCGCTTCCCGCGTCAATAAGGCTGCAGCTGGTCACCTCGCCAAGGCGGGTGTCGAAGCTGGAACCGTCCTCAAAGAATTTCGTATCGATGCCGATAAGGCCGCTGAACTGAAGGCTGGCGACGTGATCGCTGTCAGCATGTTCGAAGCTGGCCAGAAGGTCGACGTGCAAGGCGTGTCGATCGGTAAGGGCTACGCCGGTACGATCAAGCGCTACAACTTCAGCTCCGGTCGCGCAACGCACGGTAACTCCCGTTCGCACAACGTGCCGGGCTCGATCGGTATGGCGCAGGATCCGGGTCGCGTCTTCCCCGGCAAGCGCATGACGGGTCACCTCGGTGACGTCACCACTACTGTTCAAAACCTCGAAATCGCCCGCGTCGACGCAGAGCGTCAGCTCATTCTCGTCAAGGGTGCTGTTCCGGGTGCGAAGAACGGTCAAGTGATCGTTGTTCCCGCAGTCAAAGTTAAAGCAAAGAAGGGAGCGTAATCGATGGAACTCAAGCTCCTGAATGACCAGGGTCAGGCTGCATCGAATGTTGCAGCACCGGACACCATTTTCGGTCGTGACTATAACGAAGCACTGATTCACCAGATCGTAGTTGCTTACCAGGCCAACGCACGCAGCGGCAACCGCAAGCAAAAAGATCGTGAAGAAGTCAGCCACACAACCAAGAAGCCTTGGCGCCAAAAAGGTACGGGCCGCGCTCGTGCCGGTATGTCCTCCTCGCCGCTGTGGCGTGGTGGTGGTCGCATTTTCCCGAATACACCGGACGAAAACTTCTCCCACAAGGTCAACAAGAAGATGTATCGCGCAGGTGTCTGCTCGATCCTCTCCCAGTTGGCACGTGAAGACCGCTTGTCCGTGATCGAGAATTTGTCGGTCGATGCGCCCAAGACAAAGCTGCTCGCGCAGAAACTGAAAGGCATGGGCCTCGAGTCCGTGCTCGTCATTACTGACAATCTCGACGAAAACCTGCTGCTCGCTTCGCGCAACCTGCCGAACGTGCTGGTCGTCGAGCCGCGTCATGCCGATCCCGTTTCGCTGGTGTTCTACAAGAAAGTGCTGATCACCAAGCCGGCATTGGCAAAGATTGAGGAGATGCTGGCATGAACGCGACTGTGAAGCATAGCGAAGAGCGTTTGATGAAAGTGCTGCTCGCTCCGGTAATTTCGGAGAAGGCCACTTTCGTTGCGGAGAAAAACGAGCAAGTCGTTTTCCGCGTAATGCCTGATGCAACCAAGCTGGAAATCAAAGCCGCTGTGGAATTGCTGTTCAAGGTGCAGGTGGAATCTGTCCAGGTGCTGAACCGCCAGGGCAAGCAAAAGCGCGCAGGCCGTTTCACCGGTCGCCGCAACCACGTGCGCCAGGCATACGTTAGCCTGAAGCCAGGCCAGGAAATCAACTTCACCGAGGAGGCTAAATAATGGCACTCGTGAAAATGAAACCGACGTCGGCCGGTCGCCGCGGTATGGTCAAGGTCGTCAATCCCGACCTGTACAAAGGCCGTCCGTTCGCCGCCCTCGTCGAAAAGAAGTCCAAGACCGCAGGTCGTAACAATAACGGCCATATCACGACACGTCATATCGGCGGTGGTCATAAGCACCACTACCGCGTAATTGACTTCCGTCGCAACAAGGACGGCATCGCGGCAAAGGTTGAGCGTATCGAATACGACCCGAACCGCAGCGCGCATATCGCATTGCTGTGCTATGCAGACGGCGAGCGTCAGTACATCATCGCTCCGAAAGGTGTTGCAGTAGGCGACCAGCTGATGAACGGCGCAGAAGCTCCGATCAAATCCGGTAACTGCCTCCCGATCCGCAACATTCCGGTCGGCACTACGATGCATTGCGTCGAAATGCTGCCTGGCAAAGGCGCTCAGATGGCACGTACTGCAGGCGCAGGCGTAGTCCTGATGGCCCGCGAAGGTACGTATGCCCAGGTTCGCCTGCGTTCCGGTGAAGTTCGTCGAGTGCACATCGAGTGCCGTGCGACAGTCGGTGAAGTCGGCAACGGCGAGCACAACCTCCGCAAGATCGGTAAGGCCGGTGCCATGCGTTGGCGTGGTGTCCGCCCGACAGTGCGCGGTGTCGTGATGAACCCGATCGACCACCCGCACGGTGGTGGTGAAGGCCGTACTGCAGCAGGCCGCCACCCGGTATCGCCATGGGGCCAGCAGACCAAGGGCAAGAAGACGCGTCGCAACAAGCGCACGACTTCGATGATCGTCTCGCGCCGTGGCAAGAAATAAGGGGTAACACATGACACGTTCATTGAAAAAAGGGCCGTTCTGTGACGCCCACCTGATCAAGAAGGTCGAAACCGCGCAAGCGACGAAGGACAAGAAGCCAATCAAGACTTGGTCTCGTCGTTCGACAATCATGCCGGATTTCATTGGCCTGACGATCGCTGTCCACAACGGCAAGCAGCATGTGCCGGTCTATGTTTCTGAAAACATGGTCGGTCACAAGCTCGGCGAATTTGCGCTGACCCGTACGTTCAAGGGTCACGCCGCCGATAAAAAGGCTAAGAAATAAGGTGCGATGATGGAAACTAAAGCTATCCTCCGCGGTGCACGCCTGTCGGAACAGAAGGGCCGCCTCGTTGCGGACCTGATCCGTGGCAAAAAAGTCGACCAGGCGTTGAACATTCTGGCGTTCAGCCCGAAAAAGGGCGCTGTCCTCATCAAGCAGGTGCTCGAGTCCGCAATCGCGAACGCCGAACACAACGATGGTGCTGACATCGACGAGCTGAAGGTCAAGACGATCTACGTCGAAAAAGGTGCGGTCCTCAAGCGCTTCATCGCGCGTGCCAAAGGCCGTGGCGACCGCATCTCTAAGCAAACCTGTCACATCTACGTGACTGTCGGTAACTAAGGAGTCACGATGGGACAGAAAATCCACCCAACCGGCTTCCGTCTTTCGGTAACGCGTAACTGGGGTTCCCGTTGGTATGCAGGCAACAGCAACTTTGCCTCCATGCTGAACGAGGATCTCGACGTTCGTGCCTACCTGAAGAAGAAGCTGAAGAACGCATCCGTCGGCCGCATCGTCATCGAGCGTCCTGCGAAAAATGCACGCATCACCATTTTCAGCTCCCGTCCGGGCGTTGTCATTGGCAAGAAGGGCGAGGACATCGAAGTTCTGAAGTCCGACCTGACCAAGCTGATGGGTGTGCCGGTACACGTCAACATCGAAGAAATCCGCAAGCCGGAAGTCGACGCTCAACTGATCGCTGACTCGATCGCTCAGCAGCTCGAAAAGCGGATCATGTTCCGTCGCGCAATGAAGCGTGCGATGCAGAACGCGATGCGTCTCGGTGCGCAGGGCATCAAGATCATGTCCTCGGGCCGTCTGAACGGTATCGAGATTGCCCGTAAAGAGTGGTATCGCGAAGGCCGCGTGCCCCTGCATACACTGCGTGCAGACATCGATTATGGTTTCGGCGAGGCAGAGACTACCTACGGCATCATCGGTATCAAGGTTTGGGTTTACAAGGGCGACCGACTCGCCAGTGGCGAAGCCCCGACTATCGAGACACCGGCGGAAGACGACAAGAAGCGTCGTGGCCCGCGCCGTGACGATGGCAAGCCGGGCGGCCGTCCGCGTCCGCGCAAGCCTGAGGGATCCGAAGGAGCCCCTGGCTCCAAACCGGCAGGCAACCGCGTTCGTGCCCCTAAAAAGGCTGACGGTGCCGCACCGGCTGAGAAAGCAGGAGAATAATCATGCTGCAACCAGCACGCAGAAAATATCGTAAAGAGCAGAAAGGCCGCAACAAAGGCATTTCCCACGAGCGCGGCACAGCCGTCTCGTTTGGTGAATTCGGCCTGAAAGCGGTTGGTCGTGGCCGTATCACGGCACGTCAGATTGAAGCGGCGCGTCGTGCAATGACGCGTCACATCAAGCGTGGCGGCCGGATCTGGATCCGCATTTTCCCGGACAAGCCGATTTCCCAGAAGCCTGCTGAAGTGCGTATGGGTAACGGTAAGGGTAACCCGGAGTACTACGTGGCTGAGATCCAGCCGGGTAAAGTGCTGTACGAGATGGACGGTGTTGACGAAGCGCTGGCACGTGAGGCGTTCCGCCTTGCTGCAGCCAAGCTGCCGCTGTCGACCACCTTCGTGGTCCGTCAAGTCGGCCAATAACAGGAGTGAAATATGAAAGCATCTGAACTCCGCGGCAAGGATGAAGCAGCGCTCCAGAAAGAGCTCAACGAGTTGCTCAAGGCGCAATTCGGTCTGCGCATGCAGATCGCAACGCAGCAGCTGAACAACACCGCGCAACTCAAGAAGGTGCGTCGCGATATCGCACGCGTCAAGACCGTCATGAATCAGAAGGACGCCAAATAATGAACGATCAAGCAAAACAGTCGCTCAAGCGCACCCTGGTTGGCAAAGTTGTTTCCGACAAGATGGAAAAGACGGTGACGGTACTCGTTGAGCGTCGCGTCAAGCATCCGCTCTACGGCAAAATCGTCGTGCGTTCCAACAAGTATCATGCGCACGACGAAAACAATCAGGCGAAAGAAGGCGATACAGTCGAAATCCAAGAAGGTCGCCCGATTTCCAAGACGAAGGCCTGGTCTGTCACCCGTGTGGTGCAGGTCGCACAGATCGTCTAAATAAGTATTAAATAGTAGTTGCGAGCCCGGCGTTGTGGTGTCATAATGCCGGGCTTGGTTATCGCAAAGTGTCAACTGCGAAAGCCAGTAGCAGTGCCCTGCAGTTCGAAAAATTCGTGCAGCTGCCAAGCTGTGCTGCAGTAGTTTTTGTAACCGTCCACCTAATCGGCGCGGCTTAGCTAAGTCGGCTGACAGGACCAAGACTGACCGCGAAGCCGCGTAGGGCGGAAGAGCGGATTAAGTTGGGAAAGAAAATACTATGATTCAAACTGAAAGCCGGCTCGAAGTAGCCGACAACACGGGTGCGCGTGAAGTCCTGTGCATTAAGGTGCTGGGTGGTTCCAAGCGCCGTTATGCCAGCATCGGCGACATCATCAAAGTCACGGTCAAATCCGCTGCGCCGCGCGGCCGTGTGAAAAAGGGCGAAATTTATAACGCCGTGGTGGTTCGTACAGCCAAGGGTGTGCGTCGCCAGGATGGTTCTCTGGTGAAGTTCGATGGCAATGCTGCGGTGTTGCTGAATGCCAAGCTTGAGCCGATCGGCACACGCATCTTCGGGCCGGTTACGCGTGAACTGCGTACAGAGCGCTTCATGAAGATCGTGTCGCTCGCGCCTGAAGTTCTGTAAGGAGTCGTTATGAGCAAGATTCGTAAAAACGACGAAGTAGTTGTCCTGACCGGTAAGGACAAGGGCAAGCGCGGTGTGGTAACGCAGCGTGTTGATGCTGACTATGTCGTCGTCGAGGGTGTGAACGTCGCTAAGAAGGCGACCAAGCCGAACCCGATGACCGGTGCAACTGGTGGCATCGTCGACAAGCTGATGCCGATTCATGTCTCCAACGTCGCATTGTTCAATGCAGCGACTGGCAAGGCAGATCGTGTGGGCTACAAGGTTGTGGACGGCAAGAAAGTGCGCGTCTACAAGTCCAATGGCGAAGTCGTTAAGGTGTAAGACATCATGGCCCGTCTCCAAGAAATCTATAAAGAAAAAGTCATTGCCGATCTGACTAGCAAATTTGGCTACAAGTCGGTAATGGAAGTCCCGCGCCTGACAAAAATCACGCTTAACATGGGTTTGTCCGAAGCGGTCGCAGATAAGAAAGTGATTGAGCATGCTGTCGGCGATCTGACAAAGATTGCAGGTCAAAAGCCAGTCGTAACCAAGGCTCGCAAGGCTATCGCCGGTTTTAAAATCCGCGAAGGTTATCCGATCGGCTGCATGGTCACTCTGCGCGGTGCGCGCATGTACGAATTTCTGGATCGCCTGATCACTGTCGCGCTGCCGCGCGTTCGTGACTTCCGTGGTGTGTCCGGTCGTGCATTCGACGGTCGTGGCAATTACAACATCGGTGTAAAAGAGCAGATCATTTTCCCCGAGATTGAGTACGACAAGATCGACGCGCTGCGTGGTATGAACATCAGCATCACGACGACTGCGAAGACCGACGACGAAGCGAAAGCGCTCCTCGCCGCATTTAAATTCCCGTTCAGAAACTGAGGATGCCATGGCAAAACTGGCACTGATTAACCGTGAACAAAAGCGTGCAGACCTGGTTAAGAAATATGCAGGCAAGCGCGCCGAGTTGAAGGCAATCATCGACGACCAAACGAAATCGGAAGAAGAGCGTTACGAAGCTCGCCTGAAACTGCAGGCGCTGCCGCGAAATGCGAATCCGACCCGTCAGCGCAACCGTTGCGCAATGACTGGGCGCCCGCGTGGCACCTTCCGCAAATTCGGTTTGGCACGTACCAAGATCCGTGAGATCGCCATGCGCGGCGAAATTCCGGGTATTACTAAAGCTAGCTGGTAATAGGAGAACAAGCAATGAGTATGAGCGATCCTATCGCCGATATGCTGACCCGTATCCGGAACGCGCAAGGCGTCCAGAAAACTACGGTCGCAATGCCGTCGTCGAAAGTTAAAGTGGCGATTGCAAATGTCCTCAAGGACGAAGGCTACATCGAGGACTACGCAGTCTCCGAAGCGGAAGGCAAGTCTGAACTGAAGATCGGCCTGAAGTACTACGCCGGACGTCCGGTCATCGAACGTCTCGAGCGCGTCTCGCGTCCTGGCCTGCGTATCTACAAAGGCAAAGACGACATCCCGACCGTGATGAACGGCCTTGGTGTGGCAATCGTCTCCACGCCGAAGGGTGTGATGACAGACCGCAAAGCACGCGCAACCGGTGTCGGTGGCGAAGTGATTTGCTACGTGGCCTAAGGAGTGCAAGATGTCCCGTGTAGGTAAAATGCCCATTGCACTTCCTGCTGGAGTGGAAGTGACAATCGCCGCCGACAGAATCACTGTCAAAGGCACCCTGGGTACTCTCTCCATGCCATTGAATGGCCTGGTGAAAGTAGCCAACGAAAACAACACGCTTTTGTTTACGCCGGCTGATGAAAGCCGCGAAGCAAACGCGATGTCCGGCACACTGCGTGCCCTCGTGAACAATATGGTTCTCGGCGTGACGAAAGGTTTCGAAAAGAAGCTTTCCCTCGTTGGCGTTGGTTATCGTGCACAAGCACAAGGCGACAAGCTGAATCTGTCCCTTGGCTTCTCGCATCCGGTAGTGCACCAGATGCCTGCAGGCGTGAAGTGCGAAACGCCCTCGCAGACCGAGATCGTGATCAAGGGTGTCGACAAGCAGAAGGTTGGTCAGACTGCTGCTGAAGTGCGTGCGTACCGCAGCCCCGAGCCGTATAAAGGCAAGGGCGTCCGCTATGTGGACGAAGTGGTTACGCTCAAAGAAACCAAGAAGAAGTAAAGGGGTTGACGATGGACAAGAAACAATCACGTCTGCGCCGCGCTCGCCAAACTCGCGCGAAGATCGCGGAGTTGAAAGTAAATCGCCTGGCCGTGCATCGCACCAACCTGCATATTTACGCAAACATCATTGGACCGGACGCCAAGGTACTGGCCTCCGCTTCGACACTGGAAGCAGAAGTACGTCAGGAACTGGCAGGCAAAGCCGGCAAGGGCGGCAACGCCGCAGCTGCTGCGCTCGTTGGCAAGCGCGTCGCGGAAAAAGCGCTCAAGGCTGGCATCGCAGAAGTCGCGTTCGACCGCTCCGGTTTTCGCTATCACGGCCGTGTTAAAGCGGTTGCAGAAGCAGCCCGCGAAGCTGGTCTGAAGTTCTAAGGAAGAATCGTCATGGCAAAAATGCAAGCAAAGACGCCGCAGGGCGAAGAGCGCGACGACGGCATGCGCGAAAAGATGATTGCGGTGAACCGTGTGACCAAGGTGGTCAAGGGTGGCCGTATCATGGGTTTCGCTGCACTGGCAGTGGTCGGCGACGGCGATGGTCGCATCGGCATGGGTAAAGGCAAGTCGAAGGAAGTGCCGGTAGCCGTGCAGAAGGCAATGGAAGAGGCACGTCGCAAGATGATCAAGGTCACCTTGAAGAATGGCACGCTTCAACATACCGTCACAGGCAAGCACGGTGCATCCTCCGTGATGATTTCGCCCGCTAAAGACGGTACCGGCGTTATCGCTGGTGGTCCGATGCGCGCAATCTTCGAAGTCATGGGCGTGACCAATGTCGTGGCAAAGTCCAACGGATCGACGAACCCGTATAACATGGTTCGTGCAACGATCGATGGCTTGTCGAAGATGAACACTCCGTCCGAGATCGCCGCCAAGCGTGGCAAGTCGGTCGAAGAGATCCTTGGATAAGGTGAGTCGAATGGCGAACACAATCAAAGTGAAGCTGGTGAAGGGCCTGATCGGCACACGCCAGGACCATCGCGCGACCGTTCGCGGACTTGGCCTGCGTCGCGTCAATTCCGTATCGGAACTGCAGGACACACCGGCCATCCGCGGCATGATCAACAAAGTGTCGTATCTCGTGAAAGTTGTGTCGTAAGCCCAGTGCTTGCGAACGGAGCAAATCATGGAATTGAATAACATACAACCTGCGGACGGCGCAAAGCACGCTAAGCGTCGTGTCGGCCGCGGTATTGGTTCCGGCCTGGGCAAGACGGCAGGTCGTGGCCACAAGGGTCAAAAATCTCGTTCCGGCGGCTTCCATAAAGTCGGCTTCGAGGGTGGTCAGATGCCTCTGCAGCGCCGTTTGCCGAAACGTGGCTTCAAGTCGCTCGCCACTCCGTACAAGGCTGAAGTTCGCCTTGGCGATCTGGAGAACCTCCCGGTAGCAGAAATCGATCTGCTGGCAGTGAAGCAGGCTGGCCTGGTGTCCGAACTCGCTCGTGTCGTCCGCGTTATCAAAGCGGGTGAACTGACGAAGAAAGTTACGATCAAGGGCTTGATCGCAACGAAGGGCGCTAAAGCCGCAATCGAAGCCGCAGGTGGTTCGGTTGCGTAAGCAACCGATTTGTCCGGAGCAATAATTGGCGACGACACCCCAACTCGCTAAGAGCGCTGCAAGTGGATTTCCATGGGGTCGCCTATGGTTTCTGCTCGCGGCACTGGTAGTCTATCGTATCGGAGCACATATTCCCGTACCGGGAATCGATCCGACGCAGCTGGCTGAACTGTTCAAGCAGAACCAGGGCGGTATTCTGGGAATGTTCAACATGTTTTCCGGCGGTGCCCTGTCCCGCTTTACCATCTTTGCACTGGGAATCATGCCGTATATCTCGGCATCGATCATCATGCAGCTGATGTCCATCGTGTCGCCTCAGCTCGAGGCGCTGAAGAAGGAGGGCGAGGCAGGACGGCGGAAGATTACCCAATATACCCGTTACGGTACGCTAGTGCTTGCAGCGTTCCAGGCATTCGGCATAGCCGTCGCACTGGAGTCGCAGGCAGGTTTGGTGATCGAACCGGGCCTGGCTTTCCGTCTGACGACAGCCGTGACTCTGGTGACAGGTACTATGTTTCTCATGTGGCTTGGTGAACAGATCACCGAGCGAGGCTTGGGCAACGGTATTTCGATCATCATCTTTGCGGGTATCGCAGCTGGACTGCCTAGTGCAGTCGGCGGATTGTTTGAGTTGGTACGTACCGGTTCAATGAGCGCATTGTCAGCAATTCTGATCTGCATCATTGTGGCGGCAGTGACTTACCTGGTTGTGTTCATTGAACGCGGCCAGCGCAAGATCCTTGTGAACTATGCGAAGCGGCAAGTTGGAAACAAGATCTACGGCGGGCAGAGCAGTCATCTTCCGCTGAAGCTGAATATGGCGGGTGTCATCCCTCCGATCTTCGCTTCTTCGATCATTCTGTTTCCGGCTACGATCACTAGCTGGTTCACCTCTGGCGAAACGAACAACGCGTTTGTTCGCTTCCTGAAGGACTTGGCTGCGTCACTGGCACCGGGCGAACCGATTCATGCGTTGCTCTATGCGGTTGCCATTGTGTTCTTCTGCTTCTTCTATACCGCACTGGTATTCAATAGCAAGGAGACAGCGGATAACCTGAAGAAAAGTGGCGCATTCGTTCCTGGTATTCGTCCTGGTGAACAGACGGCCCGGTATATCGACAAGATTCTGATGCGTCTTACTCTTGTTGGCGCGGTGTACATCACACTGGTCTGCTTGCTTCCGGAGTTTCTGATCGCACGGTGGAAAGTACCATTTTATTTTGGTGGGACTTCACTACTGATCATCGTAGTCGTGACGATGGACTTCATGGCACAGGTTCAGAATTATGTGATGTCGCAGCAATATGAATCGCTTCTTCGCAAGGCGAATTTCAAGGGCGGCATCCCGACACGATAGTGACGCGATAGACGACTCAGCAAACGAGCTAAGCGAATGGCAAAAGACGACGTCATCCAGATGCAGGGGGAAGTTCTTGAAAATCTTCCCAATGCAACTTTTAGAGTCAAGTTGGAAAACGGGCACGTGGTTCTCGGACATATCTCCGGAAAGATGCGTATGAATTACATCCGCATTCTTCCTGGCGATAAGGTCACCGTCGAATTGACACCCTACGATTTGAGCCGGGCACGAATCGTGTTCCGTACCAAGTAAAGTAACTAGAACTGTAAGAAAGAGGGCAAAAATGAAAGTGCTCGCATCAGTAAAGCGGATCTGCCGCAACTGCAAGATCATCAAGCGCAAAGGCGTAGTTCGTGTCATCTGCACAGAACCGCGTCATAAACAGCGCCAAGGTTAATTAACGTTATTGATCGAGGAATAACGAATGGCACGTATTGCAGGGGTCAACATCCCCAACCATCAACACACCGTTATCGGCTTGACAGCGATTTTTGGTATTGGCCGTTCCCGCGCCGAAGATATCTGCGCTAAAACGGGTGTTCTGACCACAAAGAAGGTCAAGGATCTGGACGATAACGAGCTGGAAAAGCTGCGCGACGAAATCGGCAAGTTTGTCGTTGAGGGTGACCTGCGTCGTGAAGTTTCGATGAGCATCAAGCGCCTGATGGACTTGGGTTGCTACCGTGGTCTGCGTCATCGTAAGGGCTTGCCGGCGCGTGGTCAGCGTACTCGCACCAATGCGCGTACACGCAAAGGCCCGCGTAAAGCAGCTCAGTCGTTGAAGAAATAATTCAGCGCCGTTTGACTGGAAGTCGGATTCAAGGAAATCACCATGGCAAAAGCCCCGAATAACGCCGCAGCAGCCCGCGTGCGGAAGAAAGTTAAAAAGAACGTTGCAGAAGGAATTGCGCACATCCACGCATCCTTCAACAACACCATCATCACCATCACCGATCGCCAAGGCAATGCGTTGTCCTGGGCGACATCTGGCGGCGCTGGCTTCAAGGGTTCTCGCAAATCCACACCGTTTGCAGCTCAGGTTGCAGCCGAAGCAGCAGGCAAGGTCGCGGTCGAGTGCGGCGTCAAGAACCTTGAAGTTCGCATCAAGGGCCCGGGCCCTGGCCGTGAGTCCGCGGTTCGCGCACTGAATAACCTGGGCATCAAGATCACCCAGATTCAGGACGTTACACCGGTTCCGCATAACGGTTGCCGTCCGCCGAAGCGTCGTCGTATCTAAGATCGGATAGACGCGGTACAATAGCAGGTTGCAGTACTCGGTATCAGCCCGCCAGAATCTTTGGCGGGTTTTCTTCTTAAGACCACCGTCTGGCATCCGCTGCGGCGTGACCAGACTAGCGCCTGCCGGCTTGTTTTATCCGGCTGGGGCGTCATTAACACAAGGACATCAACGTGGCACGTTATATCGGACCCAAGGCAAAACTTTCCCGCCGTGAAGGCACTGACCTTTTTCTGAAGAGCTCGCGCCGCTCTTTGGACTCCAAATGCAAACTGGATTCCAAGCCGGGCCAGCATGGCCGTACGTCGGGCGCACGCACATCGGATTACGGCAACCAGCTGCGTGAAAAGCAGAAGGTCAAGCGTATGTACGGTATTCTTGAGCGCCAGTTCCGCCGCTATTTTGCCGAGGCAGACCGCCGCAAGGGCAACACCGGCGAGAACCTGCTGAAGCTGCTCGAATCCCGTCTCGACAACGTCGCATACCGCATGGGTTTCGGCTCCACACGTGCCGAAGCACGTCAGCTGGTGAGCCACAAGGCCTTTACGGTCAACGGCATTGTGGTCAACATCGCGTCGTATCAAGTCAAGGCTGGCGATGTTGTCGCCGTTCGCGAAAAGGCGAAGAAACAGGCTCGCATCATCGAGGCGCTTTCCCTGGCTGAACAGGGCGGCCTGCCGTCATGGGTTACGGTCGACGCGAAGAAGATGGAAGGCACGTTCAAATCCATGCCGGATCGTAGCGAAATCGCCAACGACGTCAACGAATCCCTGATCGTTGAATTGTATTCCCGCTAATCTTGTTCTTCCCCGCCCGCCTCGCTGAGAAGCGAGGCGGGTTTCTTTGTAATGCCATCAGCCTTATCGGTGTAACGAGCCGAGGGTATTGAAAAGGACATTTCATGCAAAACAGTCTGTTGAAGCCCCGCATTATTGAAGTTGAGGCACTCGGTGCCGGTCACGCAAAAGTCGTCATGGAGCCGTTTGAACGCGGTTATGGCCATACGCTCGGTAACGCGCTCCGTCGCGTTCTGCTGTCGTCGATGGTTGGCTATGCGCCGACCGAAGTGACTATCGCCGGCGTCGTGCATGAGTATTCGTCGCTTGACGGCGTGCAGGAAGACGTGGTCGACATGCTGCTCAACTTGAAGGGCGTGGTATTCAAGCTGCACAACCGTGATGAAGTCACCCTGACATTGAAGAAGGATGGCGAAGGGGCTGTCTATGCGTCCGATATCGATCTGCCGCATGATGTTGAGCTGATCAATCCGGAACATGTGATTGCCCATCTGACAGCCGGCGGCAAGCTGGACATGCAGATCAAGGTTGAAAAAGGCCGCGGATATGTGCCTGGCAATGTGCGTCGCTTATCCGAAGATGCGAACAAGACCATCGGCCGCATCATTCTCGATGCGTCTTTCTCCCCGGTTCGTCGCGTTTCCTACGCGGTCGAATCCGCTCGTGTGGAACAGCGTACCGACCTCGACAAGCTGGTCATCAATATCGAGACCAACGGCGTCATTTCTCCCGAAGAAGCGATCCGCCAATCGGCTCGTGTGCTCGTCGACCAGCTCAACGTGTTTGCCGCACTTGAAGGCACTGAAGCGGCTGCAGAAGCACCGTCTCGCGCACCGTCGGTCGATCCGATCCTCCTGCGTCCGGTCGACGATCTGGAACTGACAGTACGTTCTGCGAACTGCCTGAAGGCCGAGAATATCTACTACATCGGCGATCTGATTCAGCGTAGCGAGAACGAACTGCTCAAGACACCCAACCTTGGTCGTAAATCGCTCAACGAGATCAAGGAAGTTCTCGCATCGCGCGGTCTGACGCTCGGCATGAAGCTGGAAAACTGGCCGCCGGCAGGTCTGGAAAAGTAATTTCGGCGATGGAATCGGGAGGAAGCGGTTATAATCCCGCTCCTTCCTGATTCGGAAGACACTTAGTATCGGCAACAATAAACATTACCGGCCCGCGAACGACTGTAGTCGATCGATAGAAGAGCTGGATTCATACTCAAACTGAAAGGAAATATCATGCGCCACCGTCACGGTCTCCGCAAACTGAATCGTACTTCTTCCCATCGCCTGGCGATGCTCCGCAACATGACCGTTTCCCTGCTGCGTCATGAAGCAATCAAGACAACACTGCCGAAGGCAAAGGAACTGCGCCGCGTGGTCGAGCCTATCCTCACCCTGGGCAAGACCGACAACTTGTCGAACAAGCGTCTGGCATTCTCGCGCCTGCGCGACCGCGAAATCGTTGTCAAGCTGTTCGCCGAACTCGGCCCGCGTTACGCGAACCGCAACGGTGGTTACCTGCGTATTCTGAAGATGGGTTTCCGTCAGGGCGACAACGCTCCGATGGCCTTCGTTGAACTGGTTGACCGTCCGGAAATCAGCGACGAAACTGAAGTGCAAACTGCAGAATAATCATCACTCCGCTCATGGGCGGGTCATGAGAAAAAGCCAGGCATCATTGCCTGGCTTTTTGTTTTCCGGAGCGCTTCTATTCCTGCGATAGCTTCAACAGATTTTCACCGCAGGGGGAGGTTACGATTACCTGGCCATGGCCAGACAAGGCCGACTGCAAGTTCATCAGATAGTGAGTGATTAGCGCAGCGGCGGACAAGGCATATCTCCGGATCGTCGCGCGGCTCCGGATGGCTACCAGCGTTTGTGGCAAGATATACGCTTTCACAGAATCCTGCGCTGCATGCTCGCTTCCGATGTCCTCTCTGTAACTGACCTCCGCAAATCCTATGGCAAGGGCACGGAACGAGCGCTTGTTGTAGACGGCGTGTCATTTTCGCTGCGGCGCGGAGAGTGTTATGGGCTGCTCGGTCCCAACGGGGCCGGCAAGACTACCACGTTGCGACTTTGCCTTGGTCTGACAGAGCCCGATAGCGGCGAAATACGCCTGGTAGGGTATCCGGTGCCACAGCAGGCCCGCATGGCAAGAATCAGGGTCGGCGTCGTGCCGCAAGCCGACAATCTCGATCCGGATTTCACCGTCGAGGAAAATCTTCTTGTCTTCGGGCGGTATTTCGGATTGGCCGATGATGTCATCAAAGCCCGTATCCCAAGCTTGCTGGAGTTTGCAAATCTCACGGCGAAGAGAAATGCCAATATCGGCGAACTTTCCGGAGGCATGAAGCGTCGCCTGACGCTGGTGCGTGCCTTGGTGAATGACCCCGATATCATTTTCATGGATGAGCCGACCACCGGTCTTGACCCGCAGGCCCGTCACATGATCTGGGATCGCCTGAAGTCGCTGCTGAACGAAGGAAAGACCATCGTTCTTACCACCCATTTCATGGACGAGGCGGAACGGTTGTGCGATCGCTTGTCGGTCATCGACCATGGCAGGCTGATCGCAGAAGGCGCACCGCGGGAACTGATCGCCAAGCACATTGAGGCGGAGGTGGTGGAGGTCTACGGCGACCAGGCGATTGCCTGGGGGAAGACGGATGGCGTCAAGCACGCAGCGCGACTCGAGATCAGCGGCGAAACGGTGTTCTGCTATACCAACGATGCGCAAGGCTTGCTTGCCAGCCTGCATGGCGCCGCCGGTGTACGCTATTTGCATCGGCCAGCAAATCTTGAAGATCTTTTCCTGAAGTTGACCGGGCGCGAAATGAGAGACTGACCATATGGGTTATGCACTTTATGCACTGCCAGCCTGTTCGCTGCGCTTCCTTCCTATCTGGCGGCGCAATCTGCTGGTATGGAAAAAGCTGGCTCTGGCCAGCGTGCTCGGCAACATCGCAGATCCATTGATCACGCTGATCGCTTTCGGCTACGGGCTGGGCAGCCTTCTCCAATCCATCAATGGCATACCCTACCTACATTTTCTCGCGTCCGGATCGATCTGCATGTCGGTCATGATGGCAGCCTCCTTTGAAACCCTGTATTCGGCTTTCTCGCGCATGCATGTACAGAAAACCTGGGAAGCGCTGCTCAATGCTCCGATGGCGCTCGATGACGTCGTGCTGGCGGAGATGTTGTGGGCAGCCACCAAGGCACTGTTTTCCGGCGTTGCAATCCTCGGCGTCATTTTTCTTCTGGGAATCGGTCTTCATGGCACGGTGGTATTCGTGCTCCCCTTGCTGTTTTTGATCGGTATCACCTTCGCTTCCCTCGGACTGATCATCAATGCCTTGGCAAAGGGTTACGATTTCTTTACGTACTATTTCACGCTCGTGCTGACCCCCATGGTTTTCCTCTCGGGCGTGTACTATCCGGTAGCGCAGCTGCCGCCCTGGCTGCAGGGGTTCGCCACATTGTTGCCGCTGGGCGCGGCCGTCAATTTGATACGTCCTTTAATCCTTGGCGAATGGCCGCCACATCCGGCAGCCGACATCGGTGTGCTGCTGATTTATAGTGCTATCGGTTTCTATGTCGCCACGGTTCTGACTCGTCGGCGCCTTTTCAAATGATATGCAGATTGCAATGATGCATTCCACCAAACTTCAACAGCCGCTATTGATTTTTTCCAATGTGCCCGACAAGGAAACTGCGGCGCGTATTGCGCGGGAACTTGTCGACAGCCACGCAGCGGCATGTGTGAACATCTTGCCGGGCATTCACTCCGTCTACCGCTGGGAAGGCAAGACGGAAGAAGCTGCGGAGATTTCGCTGTTGGTGAAATCGACGGCAGACCGCTATGATGAAATTGAAGCCATGATCAAACGCCTTCACCCCTATGACATGCCGGAAATCATCGCATTGTCCGTCACGGACGGATTGCCTGCCTATCTCCAATGGCTCGTTACCGAGACAAGGAAGAATGTGGATGTTTAACTCTTTATGCTCCAGCGCCGCTCTCGCTGCAGTGATGCGCCTGTTCATCATTGCAGCCGCATGGTTTGCTCTTGCATCGCCTGGCATCGGGCATGCCGAAGATGATTTCCTGCCGCCGGAAAAGGCATTCAAGTTCGCGGCGCGAATGATTGATGCCGGCACTGCCGAAGTCACGTTCACGATTGCCGACGGTTACTACATGTATCGCGAGCGCTTCGCGTTCAGCGCCGCCGGCGCTCAGCTCGGTACGCCTGTCATCCCGCAAGGAAAGATCAAGTTCGATGAAACCTTCCAGAAGGATGTGGAAACCTATCGGAAGACCGTTGCGATTACCCTGCCCGTCAATGCGGCATCCGATTTCAACCTCAAGGTGATGTCGCAAGGCTGCGCCGATCAAGGATTGTGCTACGCCCCGATGGAGTCGGTCGCCACGCTGTCACCCGGCGGGGGCGGACTGCTGTCCACGATTCGTGCCGCGCAGCCGCAGTCCGCCATATCCAGCGCAGCCGTCGCGCCGACATTCCAGCCGGACAGCGAGACCGGCCGCATAGAGGCTGCGCTGCAAAGCGGAAGCCTGCTTGGGATACTGCCGCTGTTTCTGCTGCTTGGACTCGGCCTGTCCTTCACGCCCTGCGTGCTGCCGATGGTGCCCATCCTCTCGTCCATCATTGTCGGCGACGGCAAGCAGGTCAGCCGCAGCCGCGGCCTGGCGTTGTCGGTTGCCTATTCACTCGGCATGGCGCTGATTTACACCGCGATGGGTATCGCCGCAGGGCTTGCCGGCGAAGGGCTGGCCGCAACTCTGCAGAATCCATGGGTGCTCGGCGCATTTGCCTTGCTCATCGCCATCCTTTCCCTGTCGATGTTCGATGTCTACCAGCTGCAAGTGCCTGCGGCAATACAGCAGCGTCTGGCGGCCGCTTCCGGAAAGCAGGTGTCGGGCAAGTTCCTCGGCGTCTTCAGCATGGGGGCAATCTCGGCGCTCATCATAGGTCCTTGCGTTGCGGCACCGCTTGCAGGTGCGCTGCTTTACATCAGCCAGACACGCAATGTCGTCATCGGCGGCAGCGCCCTGTTCGCCATGGCGGTTGGCATGAGCGTGCCGCTGCTCCTCGTCGGATTGTCGGCGGGGACATTGCTGCCACGCGCCGGTGCATGGATGCGTTCGGTCAAGCTGTTCTTCGGCATCCTGATGCTGGGAATGGCGCTCTGGATCGTGGCCCCCGTCACGCCGGGCTGGGTGCCCATGCTGGGCTGGGCCATGCTCGGCATCGGCTATGGCATTTATCTGCTGCGCGCCATCAGCCACAGCTGGCGTGCAAAGCTCTTTGCAGTGCTCGTCGCCGGTCTTGGGCTGATACAGCTTGTGGGCGTCGTGACCGGGGGACGCGATGTCCTCGCACCTCTTGCACACCTGAGCGGCGAGGTTCAGCACACCAAGTTCGTGCGCGTGAAATCCCTGGCAGACCTGGACGCGGAAATTGCCAAGGCAGCGGGCAAGACTGTGATGCTCGATTTTTACGCCGACTGGTGCGTCTCCTGCAAGGAAATGGAAAAGCTGACGTTTTCCGATCCACGCGTGCAGGCAAGATTTTCCGAAATGGTACTGCTTCAGGCCGACGTGACGGCCAACAATGAGGACGACAAGCGCTTGCTGAAGCGTTTCAACCTGTTCGGTCCTCCTGGCATCATTTTCTTCGACAAGCAGGGCGGGGAGATTGCCGGCGGACGCGTGATCGGCTATCAGAACGTCGACAAGTTCCTGCATGCACTCGATTCCGCAGGCAAGCTTTGATCATGCTGCAAGCGAAGACGCATATATCCGCTTTGTTATAAGGAACTGACAACTTTGTTCTTGAGCAAGCGAACACAACACACTATATTTAAGCGTTCAACAACTTTTGGGAGAACGACATGACGCTAAGGCTTGGCGATACCGCGCCCGATTTTGAACAGGATTCCTCGATCGGCAAGATCAAGTTTCATGAATGGGCCGGCGATTCCTGGGTAGTACTCTTTTCCCATCCTGCCGATTTCACTCCGGTGTGCACTACCGAGCTTGGCCTGACTGCCAAGCTGAAACCGGAATTCGATCAGCGCAATGTCAAGGCGATTGCCTTGTCCGTTGACCCGGCTGACAAGCATGTGCAATGGATCAAGGATATCGAAGAAACGCAGAAGACAGTGGTCGGTTTCCCGATCATCGCCGACGCGGACAAGACAGTCGCTCAACTGTACGACATGATTCATCCGAATCAATCCGAAAGCGCAACGGTACGTTCGCTGTTCGTGATCGATCCCAAGAAAAAGGTAAGGCTGATCATTACTTATCCGATGAGCACCGGACGGAATTTCGATGAAGTGCTGCGCGTTATCGATGCTCTGCAACTGACCGATGGCTATACCGTGGCTACGCCGGGCAACTGGAAAGACGGCGATGACGTCATTATTCCGCTGACCGTTCAGGATGAAGCAGTGATCAAGCAAAAGTATCCGAAAGGATATACGGCACCGCGTCCCTATCTACGCCTGACGCCCCAGCCCAACAAGTAATCATCAAGTACCCGGCTAAACGATTCCGCAAACGCGGGCCGCCATAAAACGAAAAGCGCTTCCCGGAGCGCTTTTCGTTTTTGGCGAAAGCAGTCGATAGTGCCAGCGGCAATCTGCCTCGGCGCCGGCTAGGCCGGTCCGGGCGAAAACGCTCTAACGATGCTCATCCGCCGCCTTGTCCTCGAGATAGCGGTTGCGGCGAAAGAAGAACAGCAGTCCCGCAACCATCACCGCCATCGACCCGATCGTGATCCAGAAACCGGATGCATCCTTCAGCAGCGGCATCTCGGCGAAATTCATTCCGAAAATGCCGGTGATCAATGTCAACGGCATGAACAAGGCGGTAATGACCGTGAGGGTACGCATGATTTCGCTGGTACGATGGGCCATTGCTGAAAAGTGTATCTGCACGGCCGATTCGATCGTCGCCTCCATGCGCTGGGCGTGCGTCAGCACGCGGGTGATATGTTCCATCACATCATTGATCCGCACCAGCAGAAGATCCATGCTCCGGTTCGGAGCGTTCGCATCCTGGGTATCCACAAGATAATCCCGCAGCTCCTGCAAGGCGTCGCGCTGGCCTTCGCTTAGCTGGTCCAGCTTGCGCAATTCAATACGCGCATCGAGCAGGGCCATCCAATCGTTGAAGCGGCTGCGCGGGTTGAGCAAGGCGCGTTGCCAGCGGTCGATCTGCCCACTGAGCGGCTGGCGCAGCGCAAGATACTGATCCACCATGGCATTGAGAAGGCGCAGCATCAGTTCCGCCGGAGATGAGGGCAATCGCGAGACATGCCCGTTGCCACCGGCGTTGCCGTTGCCACGTACGCGCTGCTCCAGCAGACGTGCACGCAATGCCTCAATGGTCCGGCTTTGCGATGCATGCACCGTTACCAACGCGCCTTCCATCAGCATGAAGGTGACGGGACGGGTCATCAGTTTGGTCAATGCCGGAGGAATCTTCCGTTTCTGCGAGTCGGCATCCGACTCCTCCCCCGCCTGGCGGACTTCGTTGCCGGCATCCAGCGCCAGCTTGCGGAAAACCACCATGGCGTACTCCTGGGTCGAATCGAAATAGGAGGGATGGCTGAGATTGATCGCATCGGTCAGGTGCAGGTCATAGATATGCACCTGCGTCATGCGCTCGATTGCGTCGCGCCAAGCCTGCGTGTCGGCGCTAACTTCTTCATGCGTTGCATCGATCCACAAGAAGCCGTCTGAAGACCTTGCCTCGGGAGGACCGGGAAGCTGAGTAATGGAGGAACCGGAGATGTGAAAGATATCCATGTACGGCAGCAACTGTTTGGGAGTAGGGTGAAGGGTAGCAGCAAAGCGGCAGACCGGGCGAGGCGGGATTCCGGCCTGGAAAGGCTTGCCCAGGGTTGTGCGGTTTTCGCCAGGCAAGTCGGGCATGCAGATGCGGTTCTTGCCGGATGCGGCAAGCTCCGCGCCGGTCTGCGGCATTGCCGCTTCTATTTGCCGGACGGCCTATGGCTGCGTAGAAAGGATCTGGGCATCTGCAGGCTGGCTGAGCCCTCGCTGCGGCGCACGCCAGCCTGTCGACTTGCTTCCAGCCGTTCAGCTTTGCCGCAGATGGCGCGCAATATCGCGCGCGAAGTAGGTGAGGACACCGTCGGCGCCTGCCCGCTTGAAGGCCAGCATCGATTCCATCATTGCCTTGTCGTGGTCGAGCCAGCCGTTTTGCGCCGCTGCCTTGATCATCGCGTATTCGCCGCTGACCTGATAGGCGAATGTGGGGACCTTGAACTCATCCTTGACGCGACGCACGATGTCCAGATAGGGCATGCCGGGCTTGACCATCACCATGTCGGCACCTTCCTCAAGGTCGTGCGCAACTTCCCGCAGCGCCTCGTTGCTGTTTGCCGGGTCCATCTGGTAAGTGGCCTTGCTGCCCTTGCCCAGGTTCGCTGCCGAACCGACGGCATCACGGAACGGGCCATAGAAGGCGGAAGCATATTTCGCCGAATACGCCATGATGCGCGTATGGATATGCTGAGTTTCCTCCAGTGCATTGCGGATGGCGCCGATGCGGCCATCCATCATGTCGGACGGCGCCACGATATCAACGCCGGCATCAGCCTGGACCAGCGCCTGCCTGACCAGTATCGATGTGGTTTCATCATTGAGCACATAGCCATCGGGGTTCAATACGCCGTCCTGACCATGGCTGGTGTACGGATCCAATGCTACGTCGGTCAGGAGACCGAGTTCCGGAAAGCGCTGCTTGAGTTCCCGTACGGCGCGCGGCACCAGTCCTTCTGGATTGAGGGCTTCAATGCCGTCCGGCGTTTTGAGAGACGGATTGATGACCGGAAAAATCGCCAGGACAGGAATGCCGAGTTCGACACAGTCTTCCGCAACGGCGAGCAGACGATCCACCGAGAGCCGCTCGACACCCGGCATCGACGTCACCTTTTCGCTGACATTCTTTCCTTCCTGGATGAAAACCGGATAGATCAGATCGGAAGGCGTGACGTGATGCTCGCGCATCAGCGCACGGGAAAAGGCATCCTTGCGCATGCGACGCAGGCGAACGGCTGGAAAGCGGGAGTGGGAGAATGAATGGGACATGGGTAGAAGGCGCCTGAAAAAAGTCCGGGAACACCGGGATTCGATTGAGTAAACAAACTTTATACGATTCGATGAAACTTTTCCGGTAGTCGTCCCCTCATAGCAATAGGTGTTCATTCACCTCCCGCTTCTCCTCCCTGAGCGGGGCCTATCGTGGCATTAGCGATAAGGCGTTACTGCCCTGGAGATCTTCCCCTTTCTCCAGGGTTTTTTTTGCCCGTTGGGGTCAGCCTTCATCGCCTTCCAGACTTTCGCCGGCATCCTCGTCGTGCAGATCGTCCTCCTGCAAGCCCAGCAATTCCTGAATTTTCGCATCGGCTTCTTCCAGCCCGATACGTTTCAATGCGGAAAACAGCTGTACGGTGAAGGGAAAAGGCTGGCCTTGTTCATCCGCATAACTGTTCAGCACAGTACGTGCAAGCCGCAATGCATTGGCCGATTCATTCCGGTTCAGCTTGTCGGCCTTGGTCAGCACGCAATGCACCGGTTTTCCCGTCGGCGCAAACCATTCCAGCATCTGGACGTCGAGATCGGTGAACGGCCGGCGCGAATCCATGATCAGCACCAAGGCGGCAAGCTGCTCGCGCCGCTGAACGTAGTCGCCCAGCAGAGCCTGCCAGTGCAGCTTGGCGTCGCCCGATACCTCGGCATAGCCATAGCCCGGCAAATCGACCAGGAGGGCGCGTATCTCGTCCACCTTGGTCGGATCCTTGCGGTGCTGCGCCACATGGGCGCCGCCAATCGAAAAATAGTTGATGTGCTGCGTGCGGCCCGGCGTCTTGGAGGCAAACGCCAGTTTCTTCTGATTGCAGAGGATATTGATGGCGGTGGACTTGCCGGCATTGGAACGGCCGGCGAAAGCGATTTCCGGAACTTGCGTCTTTGGCAAATCGCGAAGATGGTTCACCGTAGTGAAGAAACGGGCTTGCCAAAGTAGGGACATAGGGAGAATGAAAAGCGTGAAGAGCCGCAGAGAAAATGCAGCAAGGGAAGTAAAAACGGCAAAAACCTATTGTACAATAAGAGGTTATGTGTGTTGCGCCACCGAGGCGCCACCAAGAAGGTATTTTGCGCTGCAACTCCGGCGTGCCGTTCGCGACCAGTCCCATGATGTCGCGTGGCGCAGACGGGGGCAACCGCCGCCACTGGCCAGAATTTTAATATCAAGTCTCAGGGTGTTTGAATGAACCGTGCGTTTTTACCGTTTGTGAAGTCCTTGTTCGTCGCAATGCTGGCAGTCTCTTCGGTGGCCTATGCAGCGGAAGAGAAGAAGGCGCCCAAGGCTGATCCCGCCAAAGGAGAGGCAATCTACACCCAGGGCGATGCGTCCCGCAACGTCACCGCCTGCCTCGCCTGCCATGGCCCTGCCGGAAATTCGACCATTGCGCAAAACCCCAAGCTCGCCGGACAGCATCCGGAGTACCTGGCCAAGCAGCTCGCCGACTTCAGGACGCCGCAGCGCAACAATCCGATCATGACGCCGATTTCCAAGGCATTGAGCGATGAAGACATGAAGAACATCGCGGCCTATCTGGACAAGCAGCAGCAGAAGCCGGGCGCCGCCCGCAACAAGGATACCGTCGAAGCCGGCAAGAAGATCTATCGTGCCGGCATTGCGGAAAAGAATGTGCCTGCATGTGCGGCCTGCCATGGCCCGAACGGCTCGGGGATCCCTGCGCAATTCGCCCGTCTTGGCGGCCAGCATCAGGAGTACACTGCTGCTCAGCTGATCAGCTTCCGTACGGGTGCACGCAACAACAGCGCGCAAATGACGACGATCGCCAAGCGCATGTCCGATGATGAAATTCAGGCAGTGTCAGACTATATCGCCGGCTTGAAATAATCAGAAAACAGCGAAGCAAGAGAAGCAAGAAACGGAGGGGGTGGCGGATGCCGCCCCCTTTTCTTTTGTTTTGTTTTGATGCCTAAAAATTCATGAGCACTAGCACCTCCGGGTTACACCTCAATACCAGACGCCGCTGGCTTGCCGATGCCGTCGAGCTGGTTTCCTCCATGCGGTTCGCGATCAGCCTGCTGACCCTGATTGCCATTGCGTCAGTGATCGGCACAGTGCTCAAGCAGAACGAGCCGATGCCGAACTACGTCAACCAGTTCGGTCCGTTCTGGTTCGAGGTGTTCAACAAGCTGGGGCTGTACGCCGTTTATTCGACCTGGTGGTTCCTGCTCATCATGGCGTTCCTGGTGCTGTCCACGAGCCTGTGCATCATCCGCAATACGCCCAAGATGCTCAGGGACATGCGCAGCTGGCGTGAAAACGTGCGCGAACAGTCGCTGCGCAACTTTCATCACAGGGCGGAATGGAGCAGCGCGTTTCCCCTCACCGGTTTTGCACAGCAGCTGGCGCAGCGCATTGCGGCCGGCGGCTACAAGGTAAAGGTGGTGGGCAAGGAGGGCGGTGTGCTGATTGCCGCCAAGCAGGGCGCAGCCAACAAATGGGGCTATATCTTTGCGCACAGCGCGATTGTCATCATCTGCGTCGGCGGCCTGCTCGATTCCGATCTGCCGGTTCGCTTCCAGCAATGGTTCGGCGGCAAGACACCGTTCACCGGCGGCGGCATCATCGCCGACATCCCGGCGCAGCATCGCCTCGGATTGGGCAATCCCTCCTTCCGCGGCAATACCTTCATTCCCGAAGGCGGCACCGCCAATACCGCCATTCTTCCGCAGCAGAGCGGCGTCCTCGTGCAGGAATTGCCGTTCTCGATCCAGCTGAAGAAATTCATCATCGAACATTATTCGACCGGCATGCCCAAGCTGTTTGCCAGCGAAGTCGTGGTGCGCGATGCGGAAACCGGCAAGACCTTCGAAGCGACGATCAAGGTCAACGAGCCTTTGATTTACAAAGGCATCGCCGTTTACCAGTCGAGTTTCGACGACGGCGGCAGCAGGCTGAAGCTGACCGGCCACTCAATGCGGGGAGCGGTTCACCAGAGCTTCGTCGTGACTGGCGAAGTGGGCAATTCCACCCCCCTGGCCAGCGACAAGGGCTCCGAGTACACCATCGAATGGAGCGGCTTCCGGCCGTTCAATGTGGAAAACATGGCGCAACAGGGACAGGATGTGCGGGCGGTCGACCAGAACAGGAGCTTCAACGAAAAATTCTCGGCCGGCCTCGACAAGCAGCTTGGTTCGGCAGCGAAGAACCCCAATAACAAGGATTTGAAGAACGTCGGTCCGAGCGTGCAGTACAAGCTGCGCGACAAGAACGGGCAGGCAAAGGAATTCCATAATTACATGCAACCGGTAGAGGTGGATGGCGCGTATGTGTTTCTGGCAGGCATGCGCGAAACGCCCAGCGAACCCTTCCGCTATCTGCGCATTCCCGCCGACGAGAATGACAGTGTCGAGGAATGGATGCGCTTGCGCGCCGCGGTGTCAAATGCCGAGCTGCGCCAGGAAGCCGCCAGGCGCTATGCCCGGCATGCGATGCCGGAACAGAAGGAAAATGCGGCAAATCTGCGCGATCAACTCGAGCGTTCCGCACTGCGCGGGCTGGAAATCTTTGCCGGTGACGGCAAGGAAACCGGTTATTTGGCCGTTTCGCGTTTCCTGGAAAGAGTGCCGGTCGCAGAACAGGAAAAAGCCGCAGAAATTTTCATGAAAATTCTGAACGGCAGCATGTGGGAACTATGGCAAGCTGCGCGTGTGAAGGATGGCCTCAAGGAAGCTGCCGCAGATGAGAAGCATGGCCGCTTCCTGCAGATGGCGACCAACGCCATTTCCGATGCGGCTTTCTACGCGGCGCCGGTCTACTTGCGGCTCAACGAGTTCGAGGAGGTCAAGGCATCCGTGCTCCAGGTTACGCGGTCACCGGGAAAGTATGTGGTGTATTTCGGATGCCTGCTGCTCACGCTTGGCGTATTCGCGATGTTCTACATCCGCGAGCGGCGTCTTTGGGTATGGCTGAAGCCGCAGGAGGGAGGCGGTACGCACGCGCTCATGGCGCTGAGTGCGCAGCGCAAGACTCTGGATTTCGAGAAGGAATTCGAAGTGCTCAAAGCGCAGCTTGTGCAATCGAATTGAGTTAGCATCGGGATGGACGAGACAACGCAGGTGAAGCGGTTGCTTCCCTTGCGCTGCATTCCCGGAGTGCCTGGAATGCATATTGATTGCGTGCTGTCATGAAAGCCAGACGGGCATGACAGGCGCCATGGAGAGAAAGCAATGGACCTGACACAGACACAAATCTATACGCCGCCACCCGGTTATTTCCGGCGCCTTGGCGTGATCGACTGGGCCTATGCGGGCCTGCTGCTGGCCGGTGCGCTATTCGCGTTCAACCGGTTCTCCGCGTACATGGACGTCTATGAGAAGGCGATCCTGCTGCTCTCGGCTCCCACATTCGCCTGGCTTGGCTGGCAATGGAAGCCGGTCCGCTGGCTGATGGCGGTATTGGCGATACTGTCATTATTCGCAATCTCCCTGTACGGCGGATCTCTGGATGCGGCCAACAGCAAGTTCTTTCTGAAATACGTACTGTC
Organism: Noviherbaspirillum aerium; assembly: GCF_008929045.1. GTDB lineage: Bacteria > Pseudomonadota > Gammaproteobacteria > Burkholderiales > Burkholderiaceae_D > Noviherbaspirillum > Noviherbaspirillum aerium. Next base: position 649,706 of record NZ_VFAH01000001.1, read on the forward strand.
CAGCCAGTCCGCGATCCTGTGGATGAGCACGCTGTTCTTCCTGTCCACCCTGTTCTACTGGGGCGGATTGCTGGCCCGGGCCGATTTCGGCGGGTCGGTGGGCAGCAAGCTATGCTGGGCAGCCGTGATTCTCGGCTTCACCGGCATGCTGGTGCGCTGGTACGAATCCTATCTTGTCGGCGTCGACATCGGACATATCCCGATTTCCAACCTGTATGAAGTCTTCGTCCTGTTCTGCCTGATCACGGCCTTGTTCTATCTGTACTACGAGGAACATTATGCAACCAGGCAATTGGGTGCATTTGTCCTGCTGGTCATTTCAGCCGCCGTCGCTTTCCTGTTGTGGTACACCATCAGCCGCGAAGCGGCGGAAATTCAGCCGCTGGTTCCGGCGCTCCAAAGCTGGTGGATGAAAATCCACGTTCCGGCCAACTTCATCGGCTATGGCACATTCGCCCTGGCAGCGATGGTTGCCATCGCCTACCTGCTCAAGTCGAAAGGCATCCTGGCTGACCGGCTGCCGGCGCTGGAGGTGCTCGATGATGTCATGTACAAGGCAATCGCGGTCGGCTTCGCCTTCTTCACGATAGCCACCATCCTCGGCGCCTTGTGGGCGGCTGAAGCCTGGGGCGGCTACTGGTCCTGGGATCCGAAGGAAACCTGGGCATTGATCGTCTGGCTCAACTATGCGGCATGGCTCCACATGCGTTTGATGAAGGGCCTGCGCGGACAGGTCGCGGCATGGTGGTCGCTGGTCGGCTTGCTGATTACCACCTTTGCTTTCCTCGGCGTCAACATGTTCCTGTCCGGGCTGCATTCCTACGGCGCTCTGTAAATGATGCTCCGAAGAAGTCGGTGAAATTGTTGTAAGGTAGTGCTTGTCTCAGCAGACGAAGCAAGCACAAACGACAATTCCTCATTCTTACGGAGCAATCATGTTGATAAAACGCAGCCCAAATGGCATCGACATTCCATTTGGCTCCGAAATCACGCCACGTGCGATTTTCGAATCGCGGCGCAGCTTCATCAAGCAACTCGCCGTCGGTTCGATCGCCGGCGGCGCACTTGCGGAGATGGCCATGCGCGAGGCCTTTGCCCAGTCTCCGGGGGCGCAGAAACTGGCCGCGAAGCCCAACCCGGCTTTCGTCATCATGGACAAGCCGACGTCCTACAAGGATGCGACCACCTATAACAACTTCTACGAATTCGGTACTGACAAGGCGGACCCGGCGGCAAATGCCGGCACGCTGAAAACCCGTCCTTGGACGGTCGCCATCGAGGGCGAGATCAAGAAACCGATGACGGTCGACCTGGACGGCCTGCTCAAGCTGGCGCCGCTGGAAGAGAGGATCTACCGGCTCCGCTGCGTCGAAGGCTGGTCGATGGTCATTCCCTGGGTGGGCTATTCCCTGTCCGAACTCATCAGGAAGGTCGAGCCGACCGGAAATGCCAAATACGTGGAATTCATCACGCTGGCCGACAAGAAGCAGATGCCCGGCCTGCGCAGCCCGGTACTGGAATGGCCGTATGTCGAAGGTTTGCGCCTGGACGAGGCGAATCATCCGCTGACGCTGCTGACGCTGGGCATGTACGGCGAAGTGCTGCCCAACCAGAATGGAGCGCCGGTACGCATCGTGGTGCCGTGGAAATACGGGTTCAAGTCGGCGAAGTCGATCGTCAAGATCCGTTTCACCAAGGATCAGCCGAAGACCGCGTGGAATCTCTCCGCGCCGCAGGAGTACGGCTTCTATTCCAACGTCAACCCCGAAGTCGACCATCCCCGCTGGTCGCAGGGCAGCGAACGCCGCATCGGTGAAGACGGCTTCCTTTCGCGCAAGCGCAAGACCCTGATGTTCAACGGTTACAGCGACGTTGCTTCCCTCTATACGGGCATGGATCTCAAGAAGTTGTTCTGAGGATGCGCCATTCATGGCGCGCATTTTCGACTTGCAAGCTTAATCCGACCGCGGCAGCGGATTGCCCCTGCCGCAGGAGACTTCGGCATGTTCAATCCCGATTCCAGGCAGATCACCGTCATCAAGTGCATCGTATTCCTGGCTTCGCTTCTGCCCCTGGCGCGACTGGTGGCCTACGGCTTCACCGACCGCCTCGGCGCCAATCCGATCGAGTTCATCACCCGCAGCACGGGCGACTGGACGCTCTATTTCCTGTGCATCACGCTGGCCGTTACGCCGCTGCGGCGCATCAGCAACTGGAACTGGCTGATCAAGTTGCGGCGCATGCTTGGCCTGTTTGCCTTCTTCTACGCCGTGCTGCATTTCACGACGTTTCTTTGGTTCGATCATTTCTTCGAGATCGATGACATGCTCAGGGATGTCGTGAAGCGCCCATTCATCCTGGTCGGCTTCATAGCGTTCGTCCTGTTGATTCCGCTTGCCGTGACCAGCACCAACGGCATGGTCCGCAGGCTGGGAGGCAAGCGGTGGCAATGGCTGCACCGCCTGATCTATCTGATCGGCCCGCTGGGCATTCTTCACTACTGGTGGATGAAGGCAGGGAAGAACGATTTTGCACAACCCATTCTGTTCGGGGTCATCATTGCCATGCTGCTGCTGGCGCGGGTGTACTGGAACGTGCTCAAGCCCAGAATGCAAAAGCGCCGGACAAAGCCGGCGCCGGTATAGGACATCCGCTCACGTATTTACGGCAGCAGCGACTCCAGCGCGAACAGCTCGCTTGCCCTCTCGCGCTTGCGGATCAGATGCAGCTTGCCACCGTCAACCATGACTTCCGCCGCGCGGCCGCGGGTATTGTAATTGGATGACATCGTCATGCCATAAGCGCCCGCGGACATGATCGCCAGCAAGTCTCCCTGCTCGATGGCCAGCGCGCGCTCGCGCGCCAGCCAGTCGCCGGATTCGCAAACCGGGCCGACCACATCATAGGTCCTGGGCTCGGATGACCGCTGGGTCACGGCTTGCACGCCATGCCATGCTTCGTACATCGCAGGGCGCATCAGGTCGTTCATCGCCGCATTGACGATGGCAAAGTTCTTCGCTTCCCCATGCTTCAGGTATTCCACCTGCGTCAGCAGCACGCCGGCATTGCCCACGATGGAACGTCCGGGTTCGAACAGCACCTGGATGGGGGCGCCCTGGTAACGGCGCTGGCGCCACTCATCGACTTTCCGGAACAGCCGGCCGAGGTAATCGCCGACGGCAACCGGCTGGTCATTGTTGTAGTTGATGCCAATGCCGCCGCCGATGTCGAGGTGGTGCACATGGATGCCTTCTTCCGTCAGCTGATCGACCAGCTCGGTGAGACGGTCGAAGGCTTCCAGCAGCGGCGCATCATCCAGCAGCTGCGAGCCGATGTGGCAATCAATGCCTACGACGCGGATGTGGGGCATCTTTGCCGCCCTGCGATAGGTTGCCAGCGCCTCGTCATAGGCGATGCCAAACTTGTTTTCCTTCAACCCAGTGGAGATGTAGGGGTGTGTCTTGGCATCGACGTTGGGGTTGACCCGCAGCGAAACCGGAGCCTGCTTTCCCATTTCGCCGGCAACCTCATTCAACCGCTCCAGTTCCGCGGTGGACTCTACGTTGAAGCAGAGGATGCCGTGCGACAGCGCAAGCCGCATTTCATCCGGGGTTTTGCCCACGCCGGAAAAAATCACCTTGCGCGGATCACCTCCCGCTGCAATCACCCGCAGCAGTTCGCCGCCGGACACGATGTCGAAGCCTGAGCCCATCCGGGTGAGCAGGTTCAGCACCGCCAGGTTGGAATTCGACTTGACCGAATAGCACACCAGTGCTGTTGAATCGTCGCGGCCATTGACCTTGCAGGCTTGCGCATACGCCGAGAAATTGTCGACCAGTGCGGCCTTTGAATAGACGTAGGTCGGACTGCCGAACTGTTCGGCGATTGTGGTCAACGGAGTATTTTCGACGTGCAGCACGCCGTTCTGGTAGGCAAAGTAGGACATGGAAGGATACGGCTTACTGGGAAGTGGAGGGCAATACCGGTACAGTGGGCGGCGCGGGCAGGACGGGCGCCGGCTGCGCAGGTTTACCCGGCAGAAACAGCGGTCCTTTCTGGCCGCAAGCGGCAAGAAGACAGGCCAGCGCGGCGGTCAGGAAAAAATGGAAGGCGGACTTCACGATTAGAATCATGGTTTGGAAATATTCATTGGAGTGTAGCATGACAGAAACCGAATTCCTGGCATTGGCCGAACGCACGCTGGCCCGTATTGAAACCGCGTTCGAAAACGCCGTGAATGATACGGATCTTGATATCGAATGCAGCCGCAGCGGCAATGTACTCGAGGTGGAGTTTGTCGACAATGGATCGAAAGTCATCATCAACAGCCAGGCGGCCATGCATGAAATCTGGGTGGCGGCGCGATCGGGCGGGTTTCACTATCGTTATGAAGACGGCAAGTGGATCAACACGCGCGACAAGACGGAACTGTTCGATGCCTTGTCCGGCATTGCCAGCGAACAGAGCGGCCTTCCGCTGCAATTGAGCGCCTGAAGCTGCAAGGGCCTTTACTGACACCTGGACCGGATAGCGGATGAGCGTACGGCCGTCTCGGCCTGCCTTGGGCGCAAGGGCGCGTTGTTGGTCGCTGGCGTGGCCCGCCACACGGCGCTCTTCCGGCCTTGCCCTGCACATCCCAAGGCAAACAAACCGATTCTTCCTTTCACGCACCCGCAATGCGCTTTAGAGCGCTTTCGGTGTGACTGTACTGACGATGGCGGAACATTTGCCCACAGTACTGCGTTGTGTGGGGACGCCGAGTCCTCCTTGCCATGGTCCGGGGGCGCCGAGCCCGCCATGTCGCGTCACCACGCCTTGTCCTGCGCTCAAATCTTCTCGGCCTCGCCTAGTCCAGTCAAGCCGAAAGCGCTCTAGAAAATGAAAAAGCCGAAGCGCAATGCTTCGGCTTTTTATCTGTTATCGGAAGTGCGTGATCAGAACAGTTCGTTCTTCACTTCATCCTTGGGCTTTTCCTCTTCCTCCGCCGGCTTGTCGCTCAAGCCAAGGCTGCGCACGCCCATTCCCGGCGGATTCTCCGCATAGTAATAGTCGTTTGCCACCTGGATCACACCTTCCGGCATCGGTTTTTCTTCCACCGGCACATCCTTGAGCGCCTTTTGCATGTAGTTGATCCAGATCGGCAGAGCCAGTCCGCCCCCGGTCTCCTTGTTGCCCAGGTTCTTGGGCTGATCGAAGCCGATCCATGCAACCCCGACGATCTTGGGATGATAGCCGGCAAACCAGGCATCGAAGGAATCATTGGTGGTGCCCGTCTTGCCGGCGATGTCCGGCCGCTTCAGGGTAAGTGCGCGCGTGGCGGTGCCGAACTTGACGACATCCTTGAGCATGCTGTCCATCAGGAAGGCATTGCGTTCGTCGATCACCCGGTTCGCATCGTTGCCGGCCCGGTCGGGAGCGACTTGCGAAAGCACGCGGCCGCTGTTGTCGGTGATGCGTGCAATGATATACGGACTGACGCGGTAGCCGCCGTTGGCGAACACCGCATAGGCCCCCGCCATCTGCAATGGCGTCACCGCGCCCGCGCCGAGCGCCAATGTCAGGTAGGGCGGATTCTTTTCGGCTTCGAAGCCGAAACGGGTCGCATATTCCTGGCCATACTTTGCGCCGATCTTGTGGAGAATGCGGATCGAAATCATGTTCTTCGATTTCGTCAGGCCCTTGCGCATCGTCATCGGACCTTCATACTTGCCGTCGTAGTTCTTCGGCTCCCATGCCTGGCCGCCGGTCTGCCCGGCGTCGAAGACGATGGGCGCGTCGTTGATCATCGTGGCCGGCGACAGGCCCTTCTCCAGAGACGCCGAATAGATGAAAGGCTTGAATGAGGAGCCCGGCTGGCGCCATGCCTGGGTTACGTGGTTGAACTTGTTGCGGTTGAAATCGAAGCCGCCGATCAGGGCGCGGATCGCGCCGTCTTCGGTATTGGCAGCGACAAAGGCGGATTCGACTTCCGGCATCTGGGTGATGCTCCAGACCTTGTTTTCCTGCGTCACGCGGATGATGGCGCCGCGCTTGACACGCTTGTTGGGCGGCGCCTTGTCGCTCAGGAGATGCGTCGCGAAGCTGAGCCCCGGTCCGCTGATCTCGATTTCCTCGCCGGAGGACAGCATGGCCTTCACCAGCTTCGGCGAGGCTTCCAGCACGACCGCAGCCACGATGTCGTCGCTGTCGGGATGCTCGGCGAGTTCGACCTCGATGGCGTCTTCCGCCTCTTCCTTGGCAGCCGGAATCTCCATGTAGCCTTCCGGTCCGCGGTAGCCATGCCGCTTTTCATAGTCCATCACGCCGCGGCGCAGCGCCAGATAGGCTGCATCCTGATCGGCCTTGGTGATGGTGGTGTAGACATTCAGGCCGCGTGTATAGGTCTCTTCCTTGAACTGCTCATATACCAGCTGGCGCGTCATTTCCGCCACGTACTCGGCATGGATGCCGAACTCGCTGCTGGAAGTCTTGACCTTGAGTACCTGATCCTTGGCCGTTTCATAATCGTCCTGCGAGATATAGCCGAGCTGCAGCATGCGTTGCAGGATGTACTGCTGGCGGATGCGCGCACGTTTCGGATTGGCCACAGGATTGTATGCGGAAGGCGCCTTTGGCAAGCCGGCCAGCATCGCAGCTTCGGCAATGGTGATGTCGGACAGCTTCTTGCCGTAATAGATCTGCGCGGCTGCGGAAAAGCCGTAAGCGCGCTGACCCAGATAAATCTGGTTCATGTAGACCTCAAGGATCTGATCCTTGGACAAGTTCTGCTCGATCTTCCATGCCAGCAGGATTTCATAGATCTTGCGCTTGAAGGTCTGTTCGCTCGACAGGAAGAAGTTGCGGGCCACCTGCTGCGTGATGGTGGAGGCGCCTTGCCTGGAGCTGCTGGTCAGATTGTGCAGCGTCGCGCGGGCGATGCCGAGATAGTCAACGCCGCCGTGATCGAAGAAGCGATCATCCTCGATCGCAAGAACCGCCTTCTTCATGATGTCCGGCACATCATTGATGCGTACCAGCGTGCGCCGCTCTTCGCCGAATTCGCCGATCAGCACATTGTCGGCGGAGAAGATGCGCAGGGGGATCTTGGGACGGTAATCCGTGATGGCTTCCAGCGACGGCAGGTTGGGATACGCCATCGACAATGCGAAGCCGACGATCAGTACACCGACCACCAACAGGCCGAGCATGCCTGCGAACAGCTTGAGCGTCAGGCGAAGAAGGAAATGGTTGTTGCCCTTGGGCGGTGTGTTGGAGGTGCCGCCTGCGGCATTTGATCGGGACATGCGGAAAAGAGACAAAAGTGGACCGTCAGATTATAGCTGTGGGCAACCGGAACGGATATTAGTAAAATTTCAATTGTTTTTTCAGGAAATGTTATCCTGATCGGCCGCTGAACAACTACCGAGTGGGCAAATGGCAACGGTTTTGTGAGTTACTCCATGGAAATTACTTTACACTTCGCAAGCCTTATTGCTAGGATTTAATGTAACGTTGGATGTTTATCACCTAAATATAGGTTTTTAAACGGTTTTTTCAAACATTACACCGCATTTCGCTGCTTCGACACCCAAGTAAGTGGTGCGTTCACGCAATAAACCACATTTTCGGGGAGAAAGACCCTTGGCCATTGATCTCGGACTCTTGCTTGGTAACAAAAATCCACCGCTGGTCGGACTGGATATCAGTACTTCCGGCGTAAAACTCGTCGAATTGTCGGATGCGGGCAAGAATGAGTATCGCCTGGAGCGTTTTGCCAGCGAACCGCTGCCACGCGGCGCTGTTGTCGACGGCAATATTGAAAATATTGAGCAGGTCTCCGAAGCTGTGCGCCGGGTGTGGAAGAAGAGCGGCACTCGCGCCCGCCACGTCGCTCTCGGCATGCCGCCGGCTGCCGTCATTACCAAGAAAATCATCCTGCCAGCCGGGTTATCCGAAGATGAACTCGAGGTTCAGGTCGAGAGCGAGGCCAATCAGTATATTCCCTTCGCGCTTGAGGAAGTGAGCCTGGATTTCGATGTGATCGGTCCGGCACAGAATGCGCCGGAAGACGTGGATGTCCTGATTGCGGCAACCCGCAAGGAAAAGGTGGAGGACCGCGTTGCGGTCGCCGAAGCCGCAGGCCTGAAGCCGCTCGTCATGGATATCGAATCCTATGCGGCAAGGGCGGCGCTCGATCGCGTTACCGCGCAGTTGCCCAAGGGCGGACAGGGACAGATCGTCGCGCTGTTCCAGCTGGGCGCGCAGGTAACCCATGTATCGGTCCTTCAGGACGGGCAGACCATCTATGAGCGGGAGCAGCCTTTCGGCGGCAACCAGCTTACGCAGGATATCGTACGTGCTTACGGCCTGTCGTTCGATGAGGCCGAATCGAAAAAGCGGGCCGGCGATCTGCCTGAAGGTTATGAGCGCGAACTGCTTGAGCCCTTCATGGAGAACGCCGCACTCGAAATCACCCGCGCCATCCAGTTTTTCTTCACCTCCACGCCTTACACGCATATCGACCAGCTCTTTCTCGCCGGCGGATGCGCAATCATTTCCGGCCTCGTCGAACTCGTCGCCGAGCGCACGAAGATATCGAGCTCCGTGGTCAGCCCGTTCAAGGGGATGCAGCTTGCGGGCAATGTACGCGAAAAACAGCTGCGAGCCGAAGCACCCTCCTATCTGGTGGCGTGCGGACTCGCGATGCGGAGATTCGACTGATGATCAAGATCAATCTGCTTCCTCATCGAGAGGAAAAGCGCAAGCAGCGCAAGGCCGCTTTCGTGCGCATGCTGGCGCTCTCGGCCGTCATGGGCGGCGCCATGGTGGTTGCCGCGGGCGGTTTCATCGCCGCTCAAATCGCCAACCAGACCCAGCGCAACGATTTCATCAAGGCTGAAAACACCAAGCTCGATGGCCAGATCAAGGAAATCAAGACCCTCAAGGAAGAGATCGAAGCCCTCAAGGCCCGTCAGCAGGCCGTCGAGGACTTGCAAAGCGATCGCAACCAGCCGGTCTACCTGATGGACGAACTTGCGAAGCAGGTGCCTGAAGGCATCTACCTCCGCTCTTTCAAGGAAGAAAACCAGCGCGTGGTCCTGATGGGTTACGCACAGTCCAATGAGCGCGTATCCGAACTGCTGCGCAATCTCGGCAACAACTCGCCGTGGCTGGAGCGTCCCGACCTGATCGAAATCCGCCTGGCCAGCCTCGGCCAGGGCAAGGATGCGAAAAAGGTGTACGACTTCACCGTCAATGTCGGCATCAAGCGTCCCCGCGACAAGGATGCCGCCAATGGCGCAGCCAGCAACGCGGCCGCTGCGGACGGCGCGGCGATCAAGAAGTCCTGACGGGATAGAGCAATGACAGATCTGAAAAAAATGGCAGACTCGGTCGCGGCGCAATTCCGCGGCCTCGACGGCAGGCATCCGGGGCAATGGCCACTCATTCCCCGGCTGATGTGCGGCTTCGGCGCCATCGTTGCGGTCGGCATTCTCGGCTGGTTCCTCTACCTCAGCGGGCAGCTTGATGAACTGACGCGCGGCGAGGAGGAGGAAGTCCGCCTGCGCGAGGAGTACACCGTCAAGATACGGCAGGCAATCAATCTCGAGAGCCTGCGCAAGCAGAAGGCGCAGGTCGGCGAATATGTGGCCACGCTGGAAAAGCAGTTGCCGAGCAAGGCCGAGATGGATGCGCTGCTTTCCGATATCAATCAGGCCGGGCTGGGGCGGGGGTTGCAGTTCGAACTCTTCAAGCCGGGACAGGTGCTGGTCAAGGACTATTACGCCGAGCTGCCCATCGATATCAAGGTGGTCGGCAATTACCATGACGTTGGAGCCTTCACCAGCGACATCGCCAACCTGCCGCGGATCGTCACGCTCAACAAGATGAGCCTGGTCGCCGGCAAGGACGGTTCGCTGACGCTGGAGGCGGTGGCCAAGACCTTCCGCTATCTCGACAGGGAAGAAATCGATGCGCAGCGCAAGGCCGCTGCGGAGAAGAAGGCGAAGGGGGCGAAGAAATGAGATTGAAACGCTGTCTTGCCAAGGGAAGCTCCTTCCTGCCGCTGGCGATGCTGGCCATGCTGGCCGGCTGCGGCGACGGCGGGGTGCAGGAAGTCAAGGCATGGATGGATGAGGCGCGCAGGCAGGCGCCGGTCTCCGTGCAGAAGATTTCTCCGCCGAAGACTTTCACGCCCTTCGTCTACGCATCGAAGAATGAAGTGGATCCTTACAGCCCTGCGAAACTGTCGGCGGCGCTTGCCAAGCTCCAGGCCAATGCCAACGGCGCGATCAAGCCCGACCTCGACCGGCGCAAGGATCCGCTGGAGAACTACCCGCTCGACACGATCACGATGGTCGGAACGCTGCAGAAGCCCGGCCTGAACTATGCGTTGCTGCAGGTGGACAAGTCGGTCTTTCAAGTCAAGGTCGGCAATTACATCGGTCAGAACTACGGCATGATCACGAAGATCGGCGAGACCGAGGTGGAATTGAAGGAAATCGTACGCGACGCCGCCGGTGAGTGGACCGAGCGCAAAGCCAAGCTAGAGTTGCAGGAGAATAAAAAATGAAGCCAGTGCAAAACCAACGCGACAGGCTTGGAGCCGTCGCCCGCAAGACGATGCGGCAATGTGCGATATTGCTTCTCGCTATCCAGGCCGGCTTCGCGTTCGCCCAGGAAAACGCGATTGAATCGATTCATGCCAACCAGCAGGGATCGAACATCATCGTCAAGGTGAAGATGAAGAATCCCCTCGCCAAGCCGCCGATCGGATTTTCCATCACCAGCCCTGCGCGCATTGCGCTGGACTTCGCAGGCACCGCCAACGGCACCGGAAAATCGGTGCAGGATATCGGCATGGGAGATGTTCGCAACGTCAACCTGGTGCAAGCCGGTGAGCGTTCCCGCCTGGTATTCAACCTGCTGCGTCCGCTCAACTATGCCACTTCTGTCGATGGCAACACGGTCGTCGTGACGATCGACAGCTCGGGCGGACTCGCCACACCGGTTTCAGCATCGGGCTTGCCCGTCCCGCGTCCCGCGGTTGCAGGCAAGCAGGCGATCAAGGATGTCGACTTCCGCCGCGGCGCCAATGGCGAAGGCCGCATCGTGATCGATCTGCCGCCCAACCAGGTCGGTGTCGACGTTCGCCAGCAGGGGCAGTCCATCGTCATCGATTTCCAGAAGGCCGTCCTCCCTGATGCGCTGCGGCGCCGTCTCGACGTGGCCGACTTCGGCACACCGGTCCAGACCATCACTACTACGCCGCAGGGCGAAAACGTACGCATGGTCATCGAGCCCAAGGGACTATGGGAGCATAGCGCCTATCAGAGCGACACCCAGCTCGTGGTCGAGGTCAAGCCGATCAAGGAAGATCCGAACAAGCTGGTCCAGGGCACGCAGGGATATCGCGGCGAGCGGCTGTCCCTCAATTTCCAGAATGTCGAAGTACGCGCGGTGCTGCAGGTGATCGCCGATTTCACCGGACTCAACATCATTACCAGCGACACCGTCAGCGGCAACCTGACCCTGCGCCTCAAGGATGTGCCCTGGGACCAGGCCCTCGATATCGTGATGCAGGCCAAGGGCCTCGACATGCGCAAGAACGGCACGGTGCTGTGGATTGCGCCGAAGGATGAATTGCTGACCAAGGAGAAGCTCGAGCTCGAGCAGAAGGCGCAGATCGCCGAACTCGAACCCCTGAAGACGGAAACCTTCCAGCTCAACTATCAGAAGGCTGAAGCCTTCAAGCAGGTCTTCGGCATCGATAATGCAGGCGCCGGTGGCAGCGGCGGCGACAGCAAGAATCGCATCCTGTCCAAGCGCGGCAGCGCCGTGATCGATCCCCGCACCAACCAGCTGTTCGTGACCGATATCAGCTCCAAGCTCGAGGAAGTGCGCAAGCTGGTGCAGAAAACCGATGTCGCCTCGAAGCAGGTGCTGATCGAGGCAAGGATCGTCGAAGCCGATGACAAGTTCAGCCGCAACCTCGGCGCCAAGCTCGGCTTCTCCGACCTGCGCGGCGTCCGCGGCGGCGATGTCGGCTACAGCCTTGGCGGCAGCACGCGCGGGGCCCTCACCGGCAATTACCAGGGCGTGGGCGAACAGACGGGGCAGGCGGTCATCACCGACCAGAGCTACATTCCCAATACCCAGTTCGTCAATCTGCCTGCGGCCAACATCAATGGCGTCAACCCCGGCAGTCTGGCGATCAGCCTGTTTTCCGCGGCGGCCAACCGCTTCCTCAACCTCGAATTGTCGGCACTCGAAGCCGATGGCAAGGGCAAGATCATCTCCAGTCCCCGCGTCGTGACGGCCGATCAGCTCAAGGCATTGATCGAGCAGGGTACCGAACTGCCGTATCAGGTGGCCACATCGAGCGGCGCGACGTCGATCGCGTTCCGCAAGGCCAATCTCAAGCTGGAGGTCACGCCGCAGATCACGCCGGACGGCAACGTCATCCTCGACGTTGACGTGAACAAGGACAGCGTCGGCGTCGAAACGCGAGCCGGCTACGCCATCGATACCAAGCACGTCAAGACGCAAGTCCTGGTCGAGAACGGCGGCACGGTCGTACTGGGGGGAATTTTCCAGCAGGTCGAACGCACCACCGACACCAAGGTGCCGCTGTTCGGGGACATTCCGGTTGTCGGCAACCTCTTCAAGAGTACCGCGCGTACCAACGACAAGACAGAACTACTCATCTTCATCACGCCGAAGATCGTCGCAGAACGCGTCTCGGCACGTTAATCCACAAACAGTACAGGGAAGAACATGGGATCCTTTTTCAAGAACAAAATAGGCCGGTATCTGGCGCCTGCCGTGTATGGCATGTGCGCAGCCTTGCTGGTCGCCTGCGGAGGCGGAGGCGGCTCGGCTGGCAATACGAGCTTTGGCGGCGGTGCTGGCAACGGTTCCGGCAGCGGCACGGGTTCCACCCCCACAGCCGGCAAGATCACGCTGGTGCTTGCCGACGCGGCTGGCGCACCGAGTACTCTCGTTACTGGCTCCAATGCATTGATTGTCAAGGCAACCGTGACCAACGGCACCGGCGTACCGGTCAAGAATACCGTAGTCACCTTCGCCATCGAAGGCGATCTCGCGGTGCTGTCGCCGGCGTCCGGAACGGCGCTGACCGACGACAGTGGCGTGGCTCAGGTCAGCGTGAAATCCGCAGGCAAGGGCAGCGGTGCCACCAATGTGAGCGCCAAGGCGATCGTCGGCGGAACAACGGAAGTCACGGGCAAGACTGCCTTCTCGATTGGTGCGGCAGCCACCGCAACGCCCATCGCGATGGATTTCGTGTCCGCCGTTCCGAATGACAAATCCATCGTCATCAAGGGGGCCGGCGGCAACGGCCGTACCGAAGTGGCCCTGTTGACCTTCCGCGTGGTGGACGCATCCGGCAGCGGCGTCGCGAACGTGCCCGTCAGGTTCACGACCCAGACTTCCAGCCCGGTGACGCTGGCGTCCAGCTTCGGTACCACGGATTCGAACGGCAACGTCACTGTTGCAGTCAGTTCCGGCACGCAGCCGACCACCGTTACCGTGCTGGCAACCGTACAGGGCACGTCCATCAGCAAGATTTCCGACACGGTGACCGTCACTACCGGCCAGCCGGTTCAGACAGCCTTCTCGCTGGCGGCGGAAAAATTCTTCGTCGAAGGCATGAACTTTGACAATGTGACCAACAAGATCACTGCACTGCTGGCAGACAGCAACGGCGGCGCAGTGGCCGACGGCACGCAAGTCGTGTTCACGACCGATGGCGGCGCAATCGTCGGCGACCGCGGCGCAAGCTGCCTGACCGTCAAGGGCGAGTGCAGCGTGACCTGGCGCAGCCAGAACCCGCGCCCGGCCAGCGGTCTCGTCACCGTAACGGCAATCGCCACCAATGCCACCGGCGTCCTCTCCGCAAGCCGCAGCTTCATCATGAGCAGTTCGTTCGCATCAATCAGGGTGATTTCCCCGGCTGTCGTTCCCGCAGCCGATGGTTCCTCGGTCAGCTTCGACTTCGGCAGCAGTTGCGCTCCGGTCAGCATGGTGGTTGAGATCAGCGATGATCTGAGCAATCCTGCACCCGAAGGCACAACGGTTGCCGCAGCCAACCCGACTAATGCTACAGTAACCGTTGCCCCGGATGCAGTGAGATACGATGGCCGTAGTCTGGTAGGCGGATCAGGCGGCACACGGCATACTGTGTCTGTCACGCCGACTGGCTGCACAGGTACCGGCACCCAGAAAACCGGTGCATTCGACCTGTCCACGAAGACCCCGCTGCAAGTGCCGTCCTACCTGCGTGTAAAATTTACTTATATGGGTTCATAGAGGTGTAAAACATTATGGCGTTCGTCTTCAGCGAGACGAACGCCCATCATTATGTCGGGAAATATTTTTTTAATCGGCCTCATGGGCGCCGGCAAGACGACAGTCGGCCGCGCCCTTGCAAGGCGACTGAACAAGCGGTTCATCGATTCCGATCATGAAATAGAGGCGCGCACGGGCGCCTCTGTTCCTTTGATTTTCGAAATCGAAGGCGAGGCGAGCTTTCGCCATCGGGAATCTGAAGTCATCCGCGAGCTTACCGGCCTCGACGATATCGTTCTTGCGACCGGTGGCGGCGCGATCCTGAAACCGGAAAACCGCGAATACCTGAGAACCCGCGGCACCGTGATCTACCTGCGTGCCAGCGTCAACAGCATCCTCCAGCGCACCAGCCACGACAAGAATCGTCCGCTGCTGCAGACCGCCGACCCGCGCGGACGTATCGAGCAGCTGGCCCGCGAGCGCGAGCCGTATTACCTCGAACTGGCACATCACGTGGTGGAAACCGGCCGACCTAACGTACAATCCCTTGTACAAACGATCATTTCCCAGCTGGGCCTTGCAGCCGCTCCGGGCAACACCGCCGGCCAGAGCGACGACAAGCCGAGCCAACCCAATTAAGATTCTTGCCATGATGCAGCACAGCATGCCGATCACCCTGCAGGTCGATCTGGGCGATCGCAGTTATCCGATCTCGATCGGACAATCTCTCCTTGATGACGGCGATCTCGTCAGCCGCCATGTTCGTGGCAAGCGCGTCGCCGTCGTGACCAATACCGTGGTCGGCCCGCTCTATCTCGATCGCCTGGTCAGGCTGCTCAACGCCGCGGGCAAGCAGGTCACCACCATCGTCCTGCCCGACGGCGAGGAAGAAAAGAACTGGGCCAGCCTGATGAAGGTGTTCGACGTGCTGCTGTCAGAGAAGTGCGACCGCAAGACCACCCTGATTGCATTGGGCGGCGGCGTGATCGGCGACCTGACCGGCTTTGCCGCCGCATCCTACATGCGCGGCGTGCCTTTCCTCCAGATTCCCACCACATTGCTGTCGCAGGTCGACTCGTCCGTGGGCGGAAAGACCGGCATCAATCACCCGCTCGGCAAGAACATGATCGGCGCCTTCTACCAGCCGCAGGCGGTGATCGCGGATACCGGCACGCTCAATACGCTGCCGCCGCGGGAATTGTCCGCCGGCCTGGCCGAAGTCATCAAGCACGGCGCCATCATCGACCCGCCGTTCTTCGACTGGATCGAGGCGAATATCTCCAGGCTGGTGGCGAAGGATGCCGAGGCGCTGGCGCATGCCATCCGCCGCTCCTGCGAAATCAAGGCCGACGTGGTCCGGCAAGATGAACGCGAAGGCGGCTTGCGCGCCATCCTGAACTTCGGCCATACCTTCGGCCATGCGATCGAATCCGGTCTGGGCTATGGCGAATGGCTGCATGGCGAGGCGGTCGGCTGCGGCATGGTGATGGCGGCCGATCTGTCGCACCGCCTGGGTTTCATCGATGCCGGCACACGCGAACGCATCACCTCCCTCGTGCAGGCGGCGGGATTGCCTGTCGAGGCGCCGGACCTCGGCACCGACCGCTGGCTGGAGCTAATGGAAGTCGACAAGAAAAACGAGGGCGGCGAGATCAAGTTCATCCTGCTCAAGCCGCTGGGCACGTCGGTCATCATGCCGGTACCCCGCGAGGCGTTGCTGGCCACCCTGAAAGCTTGCGTCAGACGATGAATTACGAAGCCCACCTCGCTCCCTATGCCGCGCGCTCCGAGGCATCGCGAGGTCGGCGCTTCCCTGAAGCCGCACCCGCATCCCGTACCGAATTCCAGCGCGACCGCGATCGCATCATTCATTCGACGGCATTCCGCCGGCTCGAATACAAGACCCAGGTTTTCGTCAACCATGAAGGCGACCTGTTCCGCACCCGCCTGACCCATAGCATCGAAGTGGCGCAGATCGCCCGCTCGATCGCCCGCAATCTCCAGTTGAATGAAGATCTGGTGGAAGCGATATCACTGGCACATGACCTGGGACACACCCCATTCGGGCATGCCGGCCAGGAAGCGCTGAACGACTGCATGAAGGCGTTCGGCGGCTTCGAGCATAATCTGCAGAGCCTGCGCGTGGTTGACGATCTGGAAGAGCACTACGGCGCTTTCAACGGCTTGAACCTGATGTTCGAAACGCGCGAGGGCATACTCAAGCATTGCTCATTGCCGAATGCCGCCAGGCTGGGCGATGTCGGCATGCGGTTCATTGAAAAGAAGCAGCCATCGCTGGAAGCGCAACTGGCCAACCTTGCCGATGAAATCGCGTATAACAATCACGATATCGACGACGGCCTGCGTTCCGGACTGCTGACGACCGCACAGCTGGATGAGGTGGATTTTTATGCCCGCCACCGCCGCGAGGTGGAGCTTGCCTATCCCGGCATCACGGGAAGGCGCGCCATTCACGAGACGATACGGCGCATGATCAATGCGCTCATCGTCGACCTGATCAATACTTCCCAGGATCAGATATCGCAAGCGGGAATCAAGTCGATTGAGGATGTGCGCAATGCCGCTCCGCTGATCCGGTTTTCAGACGCCATGGAAAGCGAGGCCGCCCGGCTCAAGCGTTTCCTGCGCCTCAACCTGTACCAGCATTATCAGGTCAACAGGATGACGAGCAAGGCGCGCCGCATCGTGCGCGATTTGTTCGGCGCCTTCGTGGAGGAACCGCGCCTGTTGCCGCCGGATTACCAGGTCATGCGGGGGCAGGGCGAAGCTAGCCATGGCAGTGCCGAACACGCGCAGGCGCGCAAGGTGTCCGACTATATCGCCGGCATGACGGACCGGTATGCGATGCGCGAACACCGCCGGCTGTTCACGGTCGGTGAAATCTAGCCTTGACCGGCCTCGTCGAGGCCGAAGCAGATTGCCACTGGAACAAGGCGTGGGACGCGACATGGCGGGCTCGGCGCCCTCAAACCATGGCAAGGAATCGCAACGCAGTACCGTGGTCAATGTCCCGCCATCTCGGCCCGGTCAGAACGAAAGCGCTCCCGCTCCTGAATGCAGCGCGACTCCGAACCGCTCGCGACGCTGATCAACCGCAGCCTAGCCCAACTCGCGCAGCGGATGCGCATATGCCGGCCAGGCCGGCTCGAAAAATCGCTCGACCATCGCTGCATCAACGTCTTCCAGGGATGGCGGCTGCCATTTTGGCGAATTATCCTTGTCGATGACGACCGAGCGTATGCCTTCCAGCACCTCGCCGTTCTCGAAGCTGCGGCGGACCATCGTCCGCTCCATGCGCAGGCAGTCGGCGACGCCCAGCGCCGCACCGCGCCGCAACTGCGCCAGCGTCACGCACATCATCAGCGGTGAACGTTTCCGCATGACGGCCAAGGTCTTCTGCGCAAAAGCATCTTCATCATTTGCCAGGGATGCCGCAATCGCGCCGACCTCATCCTTGGCGAAATGACGGTCGATCCTGGCGCGCTGCGAGGCAAGCATGCTTGCATCAGGGGCGGCCTGGCCCCGGAATGGCGTCCCGAACTCCATGATGGCGCCGCGCAAGTCCGTCGAACGGGTTGACGCCAGCATGTCGGACAAGGCGCCCAGTTCCGCTGACGGCACGAACACATCGGCCAGCCCGGCATGCAAGGCGTCGGCGGCACCGATGACTTCTCCCGTGACGCCGAGGTAGGCACCGATCTGCCCGGGGCAGCGCGACAGGAAGTAACTGCCGCCGACATCGGGGAAGAGACCGATATTCACTTCAGGCATCGCCATTTTGGTCCGCTCGGTGACGATGCGCATCCGGTTGCTTTCGCCGGCCTGTGCGATGCCCATCCCGCCGCCCATCACGATTCCGTCCATGATGGCGACATACGGTTTCGGATAGGTGTGAATCAGGTGATTGAGTGCATATTCCTCGGTGAAGAAGTCTTCGAGCAGGGCGCTGCCCGCGAGCGGCGTGCTGCTTCCCGCCTCATGGAAGAAACGGATGTCGCCGCCGGCGCAAAATGCCTTTTCACTGCTGCTGCGAATGAGCACCGCGCGCACCGTATCGTCAAGGCGCCATGCAAGGAGCGCCTGCGTGATGGCGCGCACCATGTCGAGCGAGAGCGAGTTCAGTGCTTTTGGGCGGTCCAGCGTGATCATGCCGATGCCGTTGGATGTGGCGGTGTGAACGAAGTCTGTCATGAGTTGGAGTAGGAGACGGTCAATGGGCTATGGAAAGACAGGAAGACGGAAAGACCGGGATATTGTATCGGCGATGAACACCAGCCGCAGTCGCCGGCTTGACAGTTGATGTACGGTGGAAAAGCCGTTGCCGCAAACGGGATTTTCGCCTGCCCGGCAAAAAGGGCGCCTTGGCGCCCTTGATTTGTGAGTGGCTTGCCGGCTCGGCGGCAAGGGAACGCTCGGTTCCTATTCAGCAGCCTGTGCAGCAGCCTGTACTTCAGGCATGCGCTTGATGGCTTCGCACTGGTGGTCCTGCAGCTTGCCCTTGTACTTGAGCACCTGGCGGTCCAGCTTGTCCATCAGCGTATCGATCGCCGCATAGACGTCCTGTGCAAAACTCTCAACATGAATGACGTTTCCCCTTAGGCGCAGATTGACTTCGGCGCGTTGCCGCTTGTCTTTTTCAGAGGGCTTCTCAACCCCGAGGATGACTGCAATATCAATGACATTATCGAAATGCCGAATAATCCTGTCCAGTTTCGTCTCCACATATTCGCGGATGGCAGGTGTCAGATCGAGGTGATGTCCACTGATTATGAGATTCATACAGCGCTCCTATGATTGGCGTCGCTGGAGGTTCGCAACGTGCCCCAGGCTGCGTAGCAAGCGAGCTACGCTGGAACACAGCAACATCGGTACTACGTTGACAACTAGAGAGATTTGCGCAGATTTACCGGCGGAATTTTCAAGGCTTCGCGGTATTTCGCGACCGTGCGCCGCGCCACCACCATGCCCTGTTCCCCCAGCATTTCCGCAATTTTGCTATCCGAAAAAGGATTCTTGGGGTCTTCTGCTCCTATCAGTTGTTTGATGAGGGCACGTATTGCAGTGGAGGAGGCTTCGCCCCCCGCTTCCGTTGCAACATGGCTGCCGAAGAAGTACTTCAACTCAAACATTCCATGCGGGGTGAGCATGTATTTTTGTGTTGTTACCCGAGAGATAGTGCTCTCGTGTAAACCCAGTGTATCAGCAATTTCACGCAAGACAAGGGGGCGCATGGCGACCGCGCCATGCGAGAAGAAATTGCGCTGGCGGTCGACGATGGCCTGTGCGACACGCAAGATGGTATCGAAGCGCTGCCGCATGTTCTTGATCAGCCACTTGGCCTCCTGCAGTTGCGAAGAAAGTGATCCCTCACCTTTGCTCTGCTTGAGGATGTTCGCGTACAGCGCATTGACGCGCAGGCGCGGCATGACTTCATGATTGAGCGTGACCTGCCAGCCGTTCTTGGTTTTCCTGACAATGACGTCGGGGACGACAAAGTCCGACGCATCGGACGCGTACAAGGCGCCGGGATGAGGATTGCAGCTCTTGATCACATGCTGCGCCTCGCGCAGGTCTTCTTCGTCGCAGTCCAGCGCCTTCTTGAGCTTGTTGAAGTCCCGCTGCGCAAACAGCGGCAGATACTGCTCGACAATCTCGATCGAGCGTCGCCGCGTGACCAGCGGCACTTTCGGCATGCGGCGGATCTGGATCGAAAGGCATTCGGACGCATTGCGCGCACCGACGCCGGCCGGATCGAAACTCTGCAGCAGCTTGAGCGCCACATTGAGTTCGTCGATGTCGATTTCCAGTTCTTCCGGAAGCCGCGCATGAATGTCTTCCAGCGGTTCTTCCAGATAACCGTTGTCGTTCAATGCATCGATGAGGATTTCGACGAGCGCCCGATCGCGCGGCTCCCTGACCGTGACCCGCATCTGTTCCAGGAGATGTTCGCGCAGCGTGGTCTCATGTGCTTCCAGCTGGGGCCGTGCATCATCGTCCTCCGGCGCTTTCGAGGTGCGCGCGACATCGTCGAAGCTCCATTCGCTGTCCGATGCGGACGCATTGTCCCCGCCGTCCCCGTTGTCGCCGCCTTCGAAGCCGCCTTCGGGTTCGTCGCGCGAAGGCGGGGAGGCTTCGCCTGCCGGCGCGTCATTGCTGCTGCTACCCGGGCTACTGATGGCGCCGTCGGCGAGCAGCCGCACCGAATGATCGAGGGGATCATCCACGCGTTCGAGCATGGGATTGTCCGAAAGGATCTGTTCCAGCTCCTGATGCAGCTCGAGCGTCGACAACTGCAGCAATCGGATCGACTGCTGCAACTGCGGTGTCAGCGCGAGGTGTTGCGATACGCGAAGTTGGAGAGTCTGTTTCATACCTGTCTGATTCTTCCCTACATCCGGAAGTGTTCGCCCAAATACACGCGCCGCACCGACTCATTGGCAATGATGTCGTCAGGGCGGCCGCTTGCCAGTACCGAGCCTTGATTGATGATATAGGCACGATCGCAAATGCCAAGTGTTTCCCGCACATTGTGGTCGGTGATCAACACGCCGATGCCACGTTCCTTCAAGAAGCGCACGATGCGCTGGATTTCGATGACGGCAATCGGATCGACGCCGGCGAAAGGCTCATCCAGCAGCACGAAGCGCGGATTGGTTGCCAGCGCGCGGGCGATCTCCACGCGCCGCCGCTCGCCGCCCGACAGCGACAGAGCCTGGTTCTTGCGCAGTCTCTCGATCTGCAATTCCGACAGCAGCGTGTTGAGCCGCTTGTCGATCGCTTCCCTTGACAGTGGCTTGTTGTCCATCCGCTGCAGTTCCAGCACCGCGCGGATATTGTCTTCCACCGTCAGCTTGCGGAACACCGATGCTTCCTGCGGCAAATAGGACAGGCCCAGCGTCGCGCGCCGGTGGATGGGCATGCGCGAAATCGCCACGCCGTCCAGGTCGATCTCGCCCGCATCCGACGGCACAAGGCCGACGATCATGTAGAACGAAGTCGTCTTGCCGGCGCCATTCGGACCCAGCAGTCCGACCACTTCGCCGCTTTCCACCTGCAGAGACACGTCATGCACCACCTGTCTGGTGCCATAGCTTTTCTGCAAGCCGCGCACAACCAATGTGCTTGCCATGCTATTTGCCCTTTGCTTCCGTACGCGGCTGTATCACCGCCTTGATACGGCCGCCGCCCGGCTTGGTTTCGCCGCTCGACGTATTGTTGACGGTAAAGAACTCCGCGCGGCTGTCATAGGAAATGAATTCGCCTTCGACCTCGTCCATGACCTTGGTTCCTTCCAGCCGGCGCATCTTCGCCCGAGTGAAGAGCTTCACGATTTCGGTCTTGCCGTTGTATTCAATACGCTCCGCCTGTCCTTCCATCCACTGATCCGGTCCGCCGTCGCGTTTCTGGCGAAATGTCGCCAGACCGCCCGGCGCAGCCTGCAGCGTTGCATATTGATAACCCGCAGGATCCTGCGTGACGGTCAGCTTGTACGCCTTCATGATCAACGTGCCCCGGGTCAGGATGACATTGCCGGTGAAGGTGTTGATCTGTTTGACGTCGTCGTAGGCCATCTGGTCGGCCTCGACATTCGTCGGTTTCTCGGAATCCGCCTTCTCTGCGTGCGCACCGCCCGCGGCGGTCATACCCAGTATCAGCAGCAACCACAAAAATCGTTTCATCGGAGATCCCGGAACAGTAGCATCAAGTTATATCGAATCAGCGTTGCGGAGCTTGATACGTGCCATGAACATTGTTCGACAACTGCAGCTCCCGCGTCGCATTGTTGGCAACCATGCCGGTACCGGTGAGCACGGATTGCCCGACGGAGATTTTTACCGGCTTGTCGGTCTTGACCAGATCGTCGTCCGGCAGCACCAGCATGTATTCGGAACGGACATGCATCGCCTGAGCATTGGTTGTGGCAGGCCGGTCCAGCCTCACGTTCTCATACAGATGGATCTGGCTGTTGTCGCTGTTGACGGTGGCGCGTTCCGCGCGGATGACCATCGGCCCGCGGCTGTTATCCTTGCCCACGCTGTTGATGACGGGAAGCGCGATATCGTAGGAGTCGTCCTGCGGGTTATGGGTCATCTTCGCCCCGGAAAACTGAAACTGCGCCTTGCCGGTCTTGCCGATCTTCACGTAGCTGAAATTTTCCACGTAAAAATCCGGTTCCTTGCGCTCGGCCGCGGGCATGGCCTTGTCGCCCGCCCGGCGCATGACTTCAAACAGCCAGAAGCTGCCGAGCGCGAGCGCGATGAGGGGCGCAAGGATCGCCACCATGCGGAAGCGAAAACCGCCGGCCGCACTCTTCATGCCAGATACGGCGCCATGGCCGCCGCATAATTTCCCTGCGCGCGCAGGATCAAGTCGCACAATTCCCGCGCGGCTCCGCGCCCGCCCTGGGCTTGCGTCACGTAATGCACGCGCGACCGCACTTCCGGATGGCCGTTCGGCACGCTGGCGGCAAAACCGACGCGCAGCAGGATGGGCAGGTCGATCACATCGTCACCGATGAAACCGCTGGCGTCGGCGGCAACGCCGGTCTGCGTCAGCAGCTGCTCGAATGCGGTGCGCTTGTCGTGCACGCCCTGGAACAGGTGCTCGATACCGAGATCGCCTGCGCGGCGCGCCACCAGCGCCGACTTGCGCGCGCTGATGATGGCGGTCGCCACGCCGGACGCCTGCAGCAGCTTGATGCCGTGGCCGTCGAGCACATTGAAGGTCTTGATCATTTCGCCATCGGCACCGTAGTGCAGGCTGCCGTCGGTCAGGATGCCGTCGACATCGAATATCATCAGCCGGACCTTGGCGGCCCTGGATGCAACTTGTTCGTCCATCAGATCACCTTGGCCCGCGTCAGGTCGTGGATGTGCAACGCGCCGACCAGCGCGCCGTCGGCATTGGCGACGAGCAACTGGTTGATGCGGTGCTGCTCCATCACTTCCACCGCCTCCACCGCGAGCTGGTCGGGGCCGATGGTACGGGGATTGGCATGCATGACATCGGCCATCTTCAGCTTGCTCAGATCCTGGCCGGCTTCGATCAGCCGGCGCAAGTCGCCGTCGGTGAAGATGCCGATCGCACGATGCTTGTCATCGACGATCGCCGTCATGGCCATGCCTTTTTTTGTAATTTCCAACAGCGCCGATGGCAGGGACACGTCGGCCTTCACTGCGGGCACCGCATCGCCGCCGCGCATCACATCACGCACATGGGTCAGCAGGCGCCGTCCGAGCGCGCCGCCGGGATGCGAGCGGGCGAAGTCCTCTTCGCGGAAACCGCGCGCATCGAGCAGCGCCACCGCAAGCGCATCGCCCAAAGCCAGGGTCGCCGTCGTGCTGGCGGTCGGCGCCAGGTTGAGGGGACAGGCTTCCTTGTCGACATGCGCATTGAGATGAACGTCGGCCAGCTGGGCCAGGCGCGATTTCTCATTGCCGGTAATGGCAATGAGCTTGGCGCCCATGCGCCTGATGATGGGAATGATGGCGATGAACTCGGAGGCTTCGCCGGAATAGGAGATGGCGATGACGGCGTCGTTTTCGGTGATCATGCCGAGATCGCCGTGCAGCGCCTCGGCCGCATGGACAAACAGCGCCGGCGTGCCGGTCGATGCCAGGGTGGCGGCGATCTTGCGGGCGATAT
This sequence comes from Noviherbaspirillum aerium, assembly GCF_008929045.1. Lineage (GTDB taxonomy): Bacteria > Pseudomonadota > Gammaproteobacteria > Burkholderiales > Burkholderiaceae_D > Noviherbaspirillum > Noviherbaspirillum aerium. The sequence continues at coordinate 673,661 of NZ_VFAH01000001.1, forward strand.
GGCCCGACTTGCCTATGCCGGATACCACGACGCGTCCGGAACAGTTCAGCAGCAGGCCGACGGCGTTGACGAAACTGTCCTCGTTCGGAAGGGAAAGCCGCTCTTTCAGCACCAGCAGGGCATCGGCCTCGATCTGCAGCGTATCGCAGGCGAGCGCAAGAGCCCGCCGGGCAGTCTCTGCATCAAAAGCTTTCGGCAAGGTTTTTGCATCGGTTACACTCATGCCCGAAGTATAAACGAATTACCAAAGCAAAAAATCTGCCAGTCCAAACAAAAATTTTAGTCTTGAGCGTGCTCAAGCCGCCTCTCCGCAACGCAAGTTTTTTCTGCTCGCACGGGCTGAACGTTTGGCAACTTCTGCTGTCTTGCAGTGCTGCCGGATTATCAACCATGGAAGCTCAAGTGCGGTCATGCGGTACGGCATGCGGCAAACGCCTTCCTGTCCAGAACGATAACAAAGAATGCATTCGGCTCTTGAACTTACCCTGATTCTGCTCAGCACCGCCGTGCTCGGCGTGGTCGTCTTCCGCATGCTTCATCTGCCTCCCATGCTCGGCTATTTGCTGGTCGGCATTGTCATCGGACCGCATGGCCTGGGACTGGCAAGCGAAAACGTCACGACGCATACGCTGGCCGAGTTCGGCGTGGTGTTCCTGATGTTTTCCATTGGCCTGGAATTCTCGCTGCCCAAGCTGTCGGCGATGCGGCGCACCGTGTTCGGCCTGGGCATGGCGCAGGTGTTGCTGACCATCGGCGCCACCATGGTGTTCGGCTGGCTCGTGGCGCACCTGCTGCCGCAGATGATCGATATCAGCTGGCGCGCCGCCTTCGCTCTGGGCGGCGCGCTGGCCATGTCGTCGACCGCCATCGTGTCGAAGATGCTGACCGAGCGGCTTGAACTGGAAAGCGAACATGGCCGCCAGATTTTCGGCATTCTGCTGTTTCAGGATCTTGCGGTGGTGCCGCTGCTCATCCTGGTGCCCGCGCTGGCCAGGAATTCGGATGACCTGATGGCAACCCTGCTGCTGGCGGCGCTGAAGGCCGGCATCGTGCTGGTGCTGCTGCTGGTGATCGGCCAGCAACTGATGCGCGGCTGGTTCCGCGTGGTGGTCAAGCGGCGCTCGCAGGAACTGTTCATGCTGAACCTGCTGCTGATCACGCTGGGCGCCGCATGGATCACCGAAAAGGCGGGACTGTCGCTGGCGCTGGGCGCCTTCGTTGCCGGCATGCTGATTTCGGAGACCGAATACAAGCACCAGGTGGAAGAAGATATCAAGCCCTTCCGCGATGTCCTGCTGGGCCTGTTTTTCATCACCATCGGCATGCTGCTCAATGTACGGCTGGTTCTGGAGAACTGGTGGCTGGTGCTGCTGCTGCTGACGGCGCCGGTGCTGCTTAAATTCGCCCTCATCGCCATGCTGGCCAAGCTCACCGGCGTTTCCACCGGCGTCGCGCTGCGCACCGGCCTGGGACTGGCGCAGGCCGGCGAATTCGGTTTCGTGCTGCTCAACCAGGCCGGCGGCCTGCAGCTCATGGACCCGCTCATCATCCAGCTCATTCTGGCTTCCATGGTGTTGTCCATGCTGGCAGCGCCGTTCATCATCGACAAATCGGACGCGATCGTCATGAAGCTGTCCGCCAACGAATGGATGATGCAATCGCTGGCGCTGACCCAGATCGCCAGCCGTACCATGACGGTGCAAAAGCATGTGCTGATCGCCGGCTTCGGCCGCAGCGGCCAGAGCCTGGCGAAGCTGCTGGAAGAGGAGGGCATCGCCTATCATGCGCTGGATCTCGATCCCGACCGCGTGCGCGAAGCCCAGGCTGCCGGCGCGAATGTGTCGTATGGCGATGCGGCGCGCAGGGAAAGCCTGGTCGCCGCCGGCATCCATCGCGCGGCCACGCTGGTCATCACCTTTGCCAGCACGCCATCGGCACTGAAGGTCCTGCATTTTGCGCATGACCTGGCGCCGGCCCTGCCGGTCATCGTGCGCAGTCATGACGATAGTGATCTTGAGAAGCTGCGCGAGGCGGGTGCTGCCGAAGTCGTGCCGGAAGCCATCGAAGGCAGTCTCATGCTGGCATCGCATGCGCTGGTGATGCTGGGCGTACCGCTGCGCCGCGTGGTGCACCGGGTGCAGGCTGCGCGTGATGAGCGCTATGCGTCGCTGCGCGGCTACTTCCATGGCGCCAGCGATGCGCCCGACGATGCCGAGCATCTGCATGTGCGCCTGCATTCCGTCAATCTGACCGAAGGCGCCAATGCGGTCGGCAAGCAGCTGTGCGCACTCAAGCTCGCCGAGCTCGGCGCCGAAGTCACCATCGTGCGGCGCGGGAAGAGTCGCATCGATGTCACACCCGAAACCTTGCTGCAGGCAGGCGATATCGTGGTTCTGCGAGGCACGACGGACGGCGTCGCCAGGGCGGAAGACCGATTGTTGAAATAGCTGACATAGCTGACATAGCCCGGGCAGCGGATGCATCGCAGCATCCTTGCGTCTTGAACCTGGCGCACCGCCGGCCGGCGCGTCCGGATTTTCTCTGAAAAACGCAGGCACGCATATCTGGCTACAATGCCCGTAGTCCATCGGTTTTCGCGTCAACGAAAGTTTTTCATGCAAGTGCTTGAACGCATTCTCGGCATCATCCTGCCGGTCTTCCTCATCATCGCAGTCGGTTACGGTTATGCCCGTCTGCGCGGCGAACGCGTCAGGACAGACATGCTGTCGGTGAACCGTGTGAGCATGGACGTGCTGTGTCCGCTGCTGATCTTCAGCGCGCTGGCGGCAAAGGATTTCGATCTGGCGAGCAGCGGCATGCTGATTCTTGCCGGCGTCATCATCTCCCTTGGATCCGGCCTGATCGCCTGGCCGGTGGCACGGCTGCTTGGCTATGACGCGCGTACTTTCGTGCCGCCCATGATGTACAACAATTGCGGCAACATGGGCTTGCCGCTCGCCGCGCTCGCGTTCGGCAGTGCCGGCCTTGCCGCTGCCGTGGCGCTGTTCATGGCCTGCAACCTGATTTACTTCTCGGTCGGCATCAAGATCATTGAAAGCGGGCGCAACCAGCGCACGCCGTTCTGGAAATTTCTGGTCAGCCCGATGATGCTGGCGATGGCCATCGGCATGGTGTTTGCGATCTTTCACATCACTCTGCCGGCGCCCCTGATGGCGGCCTTGAAAATGCTGGGCGATGCCTGCATTCCCATCATGCTGTTCGCGCTTGGCGTTCGCATGCTGGATGTGAACTTCAACAGCTGGCATATCGGACTGGTCGGCGCCATCGTCTGCCCGGTGGGCGGACTGATCGTGGCATGGCTGCTGGACCAAGTGCTGACGATGAACGACATGCAGCGCGGCCAGATGTATCTGTTCGCCGCATTGCCGCCCGCGGTCTTCTGCTTCATGGTGGCGGAGCAATACAAGCAGGAGCCCGACAAGGTGGCTTCGATCGTCCTGCTGGGGAATCTGGCCGCGCTGGCGTTTGTGCCGGCGGGATTGTGGATGGGCATGCCGGCTACTTCGGGTTGAGCTTGGTAAGGGTAGTGCAGGCCTGCTTTGCCGGGGCCAGTCCCGGCAAAGCAAGTTCCGACGAAGAAGCCAAGGCTCAAGCTTTCTCTGGACAAAAGTCCTTTGTGCAGGCACGGAGGCCGGTACTACCCACCCTTCATTAGACTATTGCGTCGCCAGCACCTCGAAGCCGTCGCCAGGCAGCGCGGCGTCATCGATGGAGGCAACAACAACATCACTCACCCGCGCTCCCGGCGGCCCGCGCCGCGACCACGCGACCATCTGCTCGACCGCCTCCGGCGCGCCGCGCACGGCGGCTTCCACCGAGCCGTCGGTGCGGTTGCGCACCCAGCCCGACAGATGCAGGCTGCGCGCCTGCGCCGCGAACGAGGCGCGGTAGCCGACGCCCTGGACCTTGCCGCTGATGCGCAGATGCCTGGCCGTCATTTCTTCTTCAGCATCGGAGCGAGATACTTGCCGGTGAAGCTGGCAGGATTCTTCGCCACATCTTCCGGCGTGCCGTTGCCGATGATCTGTCCGCCGCCGGCGCCGCCTTCCGGACCCAGGTCGATGATCCAGTCTGCCGTCTTGATCACATCGAGATTGTGCTCGATGATCACCACGGTGTTGCCCTGGTCGCGCAAGCGATGGATCACCTTCAGCAGCAGGTCGATGTCGTGGAAGTGCAGGCCGGTGGTCGGCTCGTCCAGGATATACAGCGTGCGGCCGGTGTCGCGCTTGGACAGTTCCAGCGACAGCTTGACGCGCTGCGCCTCGCCGCCGGAGAGCGTGGTCGCGCTCTGGCCGAGGCGGATGTAGCCGAGACCGACATCGAGCAGGGTCTGCAGCTTGCGCGCCACGACAGGCACCGGCTTGAAGAATTCATGCGCTTCCTCGACCGTCATGTCGAGCACTTCGTGAATGCTCTTGCCCTTGTACTGCACCTCCAGGGTTTCGCGGTTGTAGCGCTTGCCGTGGCAGACATCGCACGGCACGTACACGTCCGGCAGGAAATGCATCTCCACCTTGAGCACGCCGTCGCCCTGGCAGGCTTCGCAGCGGCCGCCCTTGACGTTGAACGAGAAACGGCCGGCTGAATAACCGCGCTCCTTGGCGGTCGGCACGGTCGAGAACAAATCGCGGATCGGCGTGAAGAGGCCGGTGTAGGTCGCCGGGTTGGAGCGCGGGGTGCGCCCGATCGGCGCCTGGTCGACAGCGATGACCTTGTCGAAATGCTCCAGTCCGGAGATCGACTCGTAGGGCGCCGGTTCCGCCTGCGAACCGTACAGGTGGCGCGACGCCGCGTGATACAGCGTGTCGTTGATCAGCGTCGACTTGCCCGAGCCGGACACGCCGGTGATGCAGGTCAGCAAGCCGACCGGCAGCTCCAGCGTGACGTTCTTGAGGTTGTTGCCGGTGGCGCCGGAAATGACCAGCTGGCGCTCGGGATTGGCCGGCGTGCGCTTTTTCGGCACATGGATCGCCAGCGTGCCGTTGAGGTACTTCGCGGTCAGCGACTTCTTGTTCTTCAGGATGTCGGGCAGCGGTCCGCGGGCAATGACCTCGCCGCCGTGCACGCCGGCGCCGATGCCCATGTCGACCACATAGTCGGCGCAGCGGATGGCATCCTCGTCATGTTCCACCACCAGCACGCTGTTGCCGATGTCGCGCAGATGCTGCAGCGTCGCGATCAGGCGGTCGTTGTCGCGCTGGTGCAGGCCGATCGACGGTTCATCCAGCACGTACATCACGCCGGTCAGGCCGGAGCCGATCTGCGAAGCCAGCCGGATGCGCTGCGCTTCGCCGCCGGACAGCGTATCGGCGCTGCGCTCCAGCGACAGATAATCGAGGCCGACATTGTTCAGGAACTTCAGCCGGGAGACGATTTCCTTGATGATGCGGTCGGCGATCTCTTTTTTCGCACCGGTCAGCTTGAGCTTTTCGAAGAACTCCAGGGTTTCGCGCAGCGGCGTCGACGCCACCTCATAGATCGCGCGCTCCTGCTTGCCGTTGCCTACCTTGACATGGCGCGCCTCGATGCGAAGGCGCGCGCCTTCGCATGCCGGGCAGGCTTTCTGGTTGATGAACTTGGCCAGCTCTTCCTTCACCGCCATCGAATCGGTTTCCCGGTAGCGGCGCTGCAGGTTGTTGACCACGCCTTCGAAGGTATGCTCCCGCACCACCGAGCGGCCGCGTTCGTTCACGTAGGTGAACGGCACGGTCTGGCGGCCGGAGCCGTACAGCACGACCTGCTGGGCCGAGGCCGCCAGCTTTTCGAACGGCGTATCGACATCGAAGTTGTAATGCTCGGCCAGGCTCGACAGCATCTGGAAATAGAACTGGTTGCGGCGGTCCCATCCCTTGACCGCGCCGCTGGCCAGCGACAGGTTGGGGAAGGCGACGATGCGCTTGGGGTCGAAGAACTCGATATGGCCGAGGCCGTCGCACTCCGGGCAGGCGCCCATCGGATTGTTGAACGAGAACAGGCGGGGTTCCAGTTCTTGCAGCGAATAGCCGCAGGTCGCGCAGGCGAACTTGTTCGAGTACAGGTGTTCCTTGCCGCCATCCATTTCAAGCGCGATGGCTCGCCCTTCGGCCAGCCGCAGGGCGGTTTCGAAGCTCTCCGCCAGGCGCTGCTTGATATCGGCCTTGACCTTGACGCGGTCGATCACGACGTCGATGGTGTGCTTTTCCGTCTTCTTCAGTTTCGGCAGGTCGTCGACTTCATAGATCTTCGCCGCATGGGTCCCGCTCTGGATGCGGAAGCGCACGAAACCCTGTGCCTGCATCTGTTCGAACAGATCGACATGCTCGCCCTTGCGATTGGCGACCACGGGTGCGAGGATCATCAGCTTGGTGTCTTCCGGCATTGCCAGCACGGCATCCACCATCTGCGACACCGATTGCGCCGCCAGCGGGTTTTCCGGATGGGTCGGGCAATAGGGCGTGCCGACGCGGGCGTACAGCAGGCGCAGGTAATCGTGAATCTCGGTCACGGTGCCGACCGTCGAGCGCGGATTGTGCGAGGTCGCCTTCTGCTCGATCGAAATCGCCGGCGACAGTCCCTCGATCATGTCCACGTCCGGCTTTTCCATCAGCTGCAGGAACTGGCGGGCATAGGCCGACAACGACTCGACGTAGCGGCGCTGGCCTTCGGCATACAGGGTGTCGAAGGCCAGCGAGGATTTTCCGGAACCGGACAGGCCGGTGATGACGATGAGCTTGTTGCGGGGTAATTCGAGACTGATGTTTTTCAGGTTGTGGGTACGGGCACCGCGAATTCTTATTTCTTCCATGAACTGCTTTCCAGTTAGGGCTTGTCCAGACAATTGATCGATATGCAACAGCGCAATGACGCAATAGCGCAATAGAAGGCAAACAGGGCACTGCAGTCAGACAGAGCGAAAGGCGTTGCGAGGGATGGTTTTGCGGATCTCGCGCATGCATATTCCGGGCATGCAAACATCATCGGGCGGCAGGGCGGTCGCGGCCGCCGGCCGTCGATGACGAAACCTCAACAACGCTTGGCCTGTCGGGCTTTATACGGGTCAACCTGCTACTATAGCGGGTTTTAAAGTCCGTCGTATCTTCTGGATTCCAGCCGTGAGCACCGTGTCAGCTACCTCTCCCGCCGACGACATCAGCACCCGCATGAGCGCGACGGAAATTCGTGCCAGCTTGTCATTGGCATCGATTTTCGCGTTGCGCATGCTGGGCATGTTCCTCATCCTTCCCGTATTTGCCGTGCATGCAAAAACATTGCCGGGCGGCGATAACGCCACCCTGGTCGGCATTGCCATGGGCATCTACGGATTGACGCAATCCTTCGGACAGATTCCATATGGGGTCGCTTCCGACAAATACGGCCGCAAGCGCGTGATTATTATCGGGCTTGTTCTTTTCGCGCTCGGCTCGTTCATCGCGGCGGCATCCGATACCCTGTTATGGGTGACTATCGGCCGCGCCATCCAGGGCGCCGGCGCCATCTCGGCCGCGGTAACCGCCCTGATTGCCGACACCACCCGCGAAGAGCATCGCACCAAGGCCATGGCAATGGTCGGCGGCTCCATCGGCCTGACGTTCGCGCTGTCGCTCATTGCCGCGCCCGTGATGTACAGCCTGATCGGCATGGGTGGAATCTTTGCGCTGACCGGCATGCTGTCCATCCTGGCCATTCTGGTGGTTGTCTATGTCGTCCCGGCACCGGCCCCGATCACGGTCACCAAGCGGGTACCGTTTTCCGCCATCCTCGCCGACAAGGAACTGATGCGCCTGAATTACGGCGTATTCGCGCTGCACATGACCCAGATGGCGATGTTCGTCGTGGTGCCGGCGGCGCTGGTGGAATATGCGGGGCTGCCGCTTGCGGCGCACTGGAAGGTGTACCTGCCGGTGGTGCTGGCATCCTTTGCGCTGATGCTGCCGCCGGTTTTTGCCGGCGAGCGCCGGGGCAGGATGAAAGCCGTCTTTGTCGGTGCAATTGCCCTCATGCTGGCGGTGCAGGTCGGATTGTGGCTTTTCATGTCCCAGCCGGGCACGCACTGGCTGGTATTGGTCGGATTGCTGTTGGCGTTTTTCGTTTCTTTCAATATTCTTGAGGCTTGCCAGCCGTCCCTGGTTTCACGCATCGCGCCCGCTGCCGCCAAGGGGTCGGCGCTGGGCGTCTACAACACCATGCAGGCGCTCGGATTGTTCTGCGGCGGGGCGTTCGGCGGCTGGCTGAAGCAGCATGTCGGCGCATCATCCGTGTTCGCAGTCGGCGCGGCGCTCACTGTTGTCTGGCTTATAATTGCCGCCAGCATGAAGAACCTGCCGCGCCGCGGCAGCGCAGCCGAGAAGGCTGTCTGAAGCGGGCGTCCGGCGCTATCGCATTGCATGTCGATCAATTACGATCATTATTGAGTCAGCTTGAGGAGAAATATATGGCATCGGTCAACAAGGTCATCATCGTCGGCAACCTGGGGCGCGATCCGGAAACGCGTTACATGCCGAACGGCGATGCAGTCACCAACGTCGCAGTCGCGACCACCGAGAGCTGGAAAGACAAGAACAGCGGAGAAAAGAAGGAGTTGACCGAGTGGCACCGGATCACCTTCTATCGCAAGCTGGCCGAAATCGCCGGTCAGTACCTGAAGAAGGGTTCGCAGATCTACGTCGAGGGCCGCCTGCAGACGCGCAAGTGGACCGACAAGGACGGCGTCGAGCGCTATACCACTGAAATCATCGCCGATACCATGCAGATGCTGGGCAGCCGCCAGGGCATGGGCGGAGGCGCGTCGATGGACGACGATTACGGCAGCAGCGCTCCGGCACCGCGCCAGAGCAGCCCGAGCGCCGGCGCCGGTGCCGGCAATGGAGGCGGAGGCGCTTCCCGCGGCGCCAGCCGACCGGCACCGAATTTCAGCGACATGGACGACGATATTCCTTTCTGAGGACTTGCTGCCCGCTGGAAAAAAGCCCCGTCATGGGGCTTTTTTTATGGAAAATCATAGGCTTGCCACAGTTTCTGTAACGTTTACTGGAAGTTTTTTGTAGTGCGTGAAATTTCCCGCCTACAATTTGTTAAGATGGTGGAACATATGGCCTGAACAGGGCTGATTTCCTATCGACAAAGAAAACGTCGAGTGAAAGCTTCTTAAGAAGATTAGCGTTTAATCATGTTTTCCATGCGCCGCGACCGGACCGAACTTGCTGCACAGGTACAGCTTGAAAGCCTCATGGAGGCGGCTGGCGATGCAGTGTTCCGGCTCGATTCCAAGGGCATGATTCTTTATGCAAGCCGTCGTGCCGGTGAACTCATGTCGCCCGGGGAGAGCCTCGCCGGCGAGCGGCTCGAAGATTTCGTGATGCCGGCCGACCGCCCGGTCGTTGGCATGGTGATTTCCCAGGTCGTCGGCTCCGGCCAGCCGGGCAAGGTCAATGTCCGCCTCAAAACCCTCTCGGCATCGCTATGGGTTGAATTGCAGGTGACTGCCTATGCCGGCGCCGAGGGCGCGCAGGAACTGCTGGCCGTCGGGCGCGACATCTCGAGCCAGCAGGCTACCGAAGAGCGGCTGCGCCACATGGCGACTCATGATGCATTGACCGGCCTGCCCAATCGCTCCCTCTTGTCCGACCGTATCCGCATGGCGATCGCCCAGTCGCGTCGCACCGGCCGGGGTTTCGCCATCCTGGCGCTGGATCTCGATGGGTTCAAGAAGGTCAACGATGCGCTGGGACATCCGGTCGGCGATGCCTTGCTGAGAGTGGCGGCGACGCGCCTGGTCGACACCCTGCGCGACATCGATACCCTCGCGCGCGTCGGCGGCGACGAATTCGTGGCGGTGCTGCCCGGCGCCATTGCCGAAGCCGAAATCCAGATCATTGCCCGCCGCATGATCTCCACCATGCAATTGCCCTTCGAAATCCAGGGTCATACGCTGTATGTCGGCACCTCGATCGGCGTGGCGGTGTTTCCCGAACATGGCGACAGCGAAGTCAAGCTGCTCGCGCATGCCGACACCGCGATGTATCGCGCCAAGGAAACCGGCAAGGCACGCTGCGTCATCTACAATCACGAAAAATTCACCCAGCCGGAACATGATGTCTCGATGGAAGCGGCAATGTTCCAGGCGGTGCGCGACGGCGAATTCCTGCTGCACTACCAGCCGATCGTCGATGCCCGCAGCCGTCAGATCATGGGCTTCGAAGCGCTGATGCGCTGGGCCAGGCCGGGGCAGGGCATGGTGTCGCCGGCGCAGTTCATTCCGATGGCCGAAAGCAATGGCCTGATCAACCTGCTGGGCGCCTGGGCGCTGAAATCGGCCTGCGTGCAGATCAAGCGTTTCGAGGAAATCGCCGGCCGCCCGCTGTATGTCTCGGTCAACGTCAGTCCACGCCAGTTCCGCAACGACCAGTTCCTCGACATCATGGACGAGGCCATGGCCTTGTCCGGGCTCGATGGCCAGCAGCTTCTGCTGGAAATCACCGAGGGCATCCTGATGTCCGATCCCGAGCATGCCGAAGCGCTCCTGACTGCGATGACTTCGCGCAATGTGCGCATCGCGATCGACGACTTCGGCACCGGCTATTCCTCGCTGGCCTATCTGAAGCGCTTCCCGATCGCCACGCTGAAGATCGATCGTGCCTTCATCAAGGACGTGCCGACCTCGGTCAAGGATGTGGCGATCTGCAATGTGGTGCTGAGCCTTGCCAGCCATCTCAACCTGAGCACGGTGGCCGAAGGCGTGGAAAACGAAGAGCAGCTCGAGTTCCTTGCGACCCACGGCTGCGGTTTGATCCAGGGCTTCCATACCGGCCGGCCCCTGCTGCCGGACGATATCATCGCCTTGCTCAAGGCGCAGCAGCAGGCATCCCGGCCTGCTAGCCCGAAGCAGGCTGCCGTGCCGGCTGCCGCCATGCAATAGCGGAACCGACTTGATGAATGCACCATCGCACAAAGAGCCGGTCAATCCAGACAAGACCATGGAACTACTATGGTCGCGCGTGCGCCAGCGCGGCGACCTGCCCGGTTTTTCCAAGGTCGTAGGGGCCATCCTCGGCGCCATGCGCGGCGATGACGACCGCGAATTCAACATGACGCGCACCGTCCTGCAGGATCCGGCGCTGACACAGAAAGTCCTGCGGCTTGCCAACAGCGCCATGTATTCCGTATTCGGGCAGGGCATCAACACCGTGTCCAAGGCCGTGATGGTGCTGGGAACCGAAGCCATCGGACATCTGGCCCTCGGCCTCAAGCTGGTAGACGGCCTGTCGTCGGCGTCATCGGAATCGGCCAATGCCCGGGCCGAAATGCAGAAGTCGGTGCTCGCTGGCCATATTGCGCGCCAGCTGGCCTCGTCGGCCAGCACGCGCGATGCGGAAGAGGCGGTGGTGTGCTCCATGCTGCATTCGCTCGGACGCATGATGACCACCTTCTATCTCGCCGACCGCTGGCAGCAGGTTTTGGATTACTGTGTTCGCACCGGTGCCGACGAAGATGCCGGCGTACAGGCGGTGCTCGGCCTGGGTCTGGATGAAATTGGCCGGCGCGCCGCCCGGCAGTGGGGATTGCCGGCTGCGGTGGTCGAGACCATGCGTGACATCGAGGCCAAGGATCTGGAAGAACCGCTCGATCACAAGGACTGGCTGGTTGCCATGTCGACGGTCTCGACACGCTGCTCGACTTTGCTTGCTTCCAACAACGACAATGCCTATGTCGAAGCCGGGCTTGCGGCACTGGCCGGAGATTATGCCGAGATGCTGGGTCTCGAACCGTCGCAAATGCTGACCGCGGTCGATGCCGCGCAGCGCAATGCGGCGGCTGAGGACTCGGTGGCCGTGCACCAGCGCCGGCGCAATGACCCGGGAGTGGAATCCGCCGCATCCCAGACCAAGTTCTTGCCCGAGCCGGCAAAGGCCGGCAAGCCCGCCGATGCGGCCGCGCTGCTGACGCGCGGCGTGGCGGACCTGCGCGGCGCACTGCCGACCGCCAGCGCCGGCCAGCTGCTGACCATGGCGCTTGAAACGGTGCATCAGGGACTCGCCTTCAGCCGGACCATTGCCTTTTTGCGCGACCGGGAAAAGTCGCGCTACGCGGCGCATATGTATTTTGGCGACGGCTTGCAGGAGCTGCTTTCGCAGCTGGTGTTCGGCGACGCCTATCAGCCGGACGTGTTCCATGCCGCGTTGGCCAACGACAAGATGATCTTTGTCGAAAATGCCCAGAACTCCGCATTTGCCAGCAAGGTCCCGCGCTGGTGGCGAGATGCCCTGCCCACGGTACGCAGTTTTACCGTGCTGCCGCTGACGCTGAACCGGCAGCCGATCGGGTTCATTTACGGCGATTGGGACATGAGCACGCCACCGGCCAGGATTGAACAGGCCGAAGTGGTGCCGCTCAACGAGTTGCGTACCATGGTCATGCAGGGACTGGCGCGGCGCAGGGTCGCCGAGCCGGCCTGGACGCGCAATATTCTGTAAACCCGGTCGGCGCGGTGTTTTGGCGGCGGGCATTCCGCCGCCTATCTTCTTCCTGAGAAGTATCAATGCATGTGAAACGCATGCAAGCCAAGCTATGGCAACTCAAACCACTCCGCCCCCGCAAGCCGACAGGTATGACAGGCTCCTTTTCCCGGCAACCCCGCATTTCCGAAAACCCCGCCATCACCGTACTTCTCAACGCCCGCGCGGGAGATACGAATGCCGCGGCCTTCCGCAAGGAAGTGACCGAAGCGCTCACCAGCGCCGGTGCGTCGTTCAAGGTGATGGAAATGACGCCCGGCAGCAAATTCCTGGAAGCGGCTCGGCAATCCGTGTTGCAGGCGAAGACCGATGACGGCCTCATCGTTGCGGCCGGCGGCGACGGCACCATCAATACCGTCGCTGCCCTGTGTTGCGAGCACGATGTCAAAATGGGGATCATTCCCGCCGGCACCTTCAACTATTTCGCGCGCGATCTGTCCATACCCACGAATGCCGCCGATGCGGCGCGCGTATTGGTGGAAGGCAAAATTGAACGGGTGTCGGTCGGTTACATCAACGACCGGATATTTCTGAACAATGCCAGTTTCGGGCTTTACAGCAAGTTAATCCAGCACCGGGAGGAAGTGAAGTCCCGGTTTGGCCGGTTTCGCATCGTTGCCGTCTTCGCCGCCCTGGTTTCCCTGTTCCGCGGGCAAAAGCCTTTCGCCATCGCCTTGCATGTCGGAAAGGAAACCCTGCTGCGGCGAACCTGCATGGTCTTTGTCACCAACAACCTGATGCAGCTATCCCATCTCGACAAGGATGTCGCGGAACAGACGCCGGAAGACGGCATGGCGGTATTCGTGATGCGGCCAACGACCCGGCTTGACATGTGCAGGCTCATCCTGCGCGGGGTCATGCGCAATCTTGCCAGCGACTCGCATCTTGAAACGTTTTGCACGGACCGCTTCGATGTCGAAAGCCGTCGCAGCGGCATAGACGTAGTCGTCGACGGGGAAATCGTCAGGTGCCGGACGCCGCTGTCATTTCGCGTCGCACGCAGGGCGCTGCAGGTGGTGGTGCCGGCCAGGGATGACGCATGACCCTGATCGTCCATTTATCCGATACCCATTTCGGCACCGAGGTACCGGCCGTCGTGGATGCCTTGCGCAATATCGTTGCCGCACGCCAGCCGGATCTTGTCATTGTGTCGGGTGATATCACCCAGCGCGCGCGCCGCGAGGAATTCCAGGCCGCACAGCAATTCTTTCGCTCGCTGCCTGCGCCGGCCTTGCTGGTCATCCCGGGAAATCACGATATTCCCCTGTTCGATCTGCTGGCGCGTGGGTTCTTCCCTTACCGGAATTATTGCGCTGCGCTCGGCCGGCAGAGCGGTACCTGGTTCGGCGATGATGTCGCCGTGTTCGGCTTCAACAGTACCAGTCCGCTGCGGCATACCAAGGGCAAGCTGTCGCCTGAGCACTTCAGGTCAATGCTGAAAGAAGCACCGGCTGAGCCGCCGCAGGCCTGCATCCGCATCGCCTGCGTGCACCAGCCCCTGCATACCGCCTGGATGCAGGATGCCCATGAGCGCCTGATCAATGCAGACTCCACCGCCGAACAATTTTCCATGCATGGCTTCGACATCGTCCTGAGCGGCCATGTGCATGTACCTTACATTGCCACGACCCGCGACAGTTTTCCGGGGCTGACAAGGCATTTCATTCTGAGCGGAGCAGGCACCGCCACGTCCCACCGCACCCGTCCGGGCGCGCCCAATTCCTTCAATTTCATTGAAACGCGGAAGGACGGCGAGGATATGGAAGTCGATATCACGCTGTGCCGCTTCGACGAAGCCAGCGGGGAATTTTCAGCCAATCCGGCATACCGCTTCCGGCGCGCCCGGGATGGCTGGAAGGAAGTGGCCTGAAACCTTCCCTGCGCCTGTGCAGGGGCGATGCCGGAAGTCGCATGCGATAGAATGCGCGCACCAGCCGCACCCGCACGGCCCAACGACCGATCATCATGGCACGACTTCCGCGTCTAGTTGTTCCCAATCAGCCGCACCATATCTTGCAGAACGGCATCGACCGGCAGCCGATATTCCGGGATGTCGAGGATTGCACGCAATTTCTCGGCTGGCTTCGCGAAGCCGCCCGGCAATTCAAGGTCGCGGTGCATGCCTATGTTCTTTTGCCGGCACAGCTGCAACTGCTGCTATCGCCGTCGGACACCACCGGCCTGGCCCGCATGATGCAATGGGTGGGGAGGTACTATGTTCCCTATTTCAATGCCAAGTACCAGCGCGCCGGTACGCTCTGGCAGAGCCGTTACAGGGCAACGGTCATCGATTCGGAAAGCTATTTCCTCACCTGCAGCCAGTACATCGAGCTGAGTCCGGTGCGGCTTGGGCTGGCAGGCTCTCCGGCGGAGTATGCCTGGTCCAGCCATGCCCATCACGCCGGCACCAGGTCGGACCCGCTGATTCATGATCACCCGGTTTTCTGGGCCTTGGGCAATACGCCTTTCGAACGCGAAGCGGCATACCGCCAATTGATCGATCAGGGCTTGAGCGAAAAGCAGTGGCTTGCCCTGGAGACGGCGATTGCCAAAGGCTGGCCCCTGGGCTCGGAAAAGTTTCTGAATTTACTGGCCAAACAGGCAAGCCGGCGAGTGAGTCCGGCGCGACGGGGAAGGCCGGCCAGGCCCAAGGCGGAAACCGCACAAGAGTAGACCTTTTCCGGCATCCCGACCCAACACGAACCTTTGCACTCGAAAAGCGCGCGAAATCACTCTGTCCCTATTTATTTTGGTGCAAAGATATGGAAATGGTTAATTCTACTCTGACCCTATTTTATTTAGATTGAACTATCTATTGCACTGCACTATCCTTCTGCTTCAATACCCCAAAAGTTGCGGAGAATCTTTATGCACGCGCAAGGTCTTTACGATCCTTCCAATGAACACGACGCCTGCGGCGTCGGTTTCATCGCCCATATCAAAGGCAAGAAAAGCCATTCCATCGTCCAGCAGGGTCTGCTCATCCTGAAAAATCTCGACCACAGGGGCGCTGTCGGCGCCGATCCGCTGATGGGCGACGGCGCGGGCATTCTGATTCAGATTCCCGATCAGTATTACCGCGAAGAAATGGCGAAGCAGGGTGTCGCATTGCCGCCGCCAGGCGAATACGGTGTTGGCATGGTCTTCCTGCCGAAGGAAAATGCATCACGCATCGCCTGCGAACAGGAAATCGAGCGTGCGGTCACCGCCGAAGGCCAGGTCGTCCTCGGCTGGCGCGACGTGCCGGTCGACTTCGACATGCCGATGTCGCCGACCGTGCGTGCCAAGGAACCGGTAATCCGCCAGATCTTCATCGGCCGCGGCGCCGACATCATGGTGACCGATGCCCTTGAACGCAAGCTGTATGTCATCCGCAAGTCGTCCGGCCACGCCATCCAGGCGCTGAACCTGATCCACGGCAAGGAATTCTTCGTGCCGTCGATGTCGGCACGCACCGTCGTCTACAAGGGCCTGCTGTTGGCCGACCAGGTAGGTGTTTACTACAAGGACCTGCAGGACGCGCGCTGCGTCTCCGCGCTGGCCCTGGTTCACCAGCGTTTCTCGACCAACACCTTCCCCGAGTGGCCGCTGGCTCACCCGTACCGCCTGATCGCCCACAACGGCGAAATCAACACCGTCAAGGGCAACTTCAACTGGATGCGCGCCCGCGAAGGCGTGATGAAGTCGGCCGTGCTCGGCGACGACCTGCAGAAGCTGTTCCCGCTGATCTATGAAGGCCAGTCCGATACCGCCTGCTTCGACAATGCGCTCGAACTGCTGCTGATGGCAGGCTATCCGCTCGCCCAGGCCATGATGATGATGATCCCGGAAGCCTGGGAAAACCACACATTGATGGACGACAACCGTCGCGCCTTCTATGAATACCATGCCGCGATGATGGAGCCGTGGGACGGTCCCGCCGCCATGGCCTTCACAGACGGCCGCCATATCGGCGGCACGCTCGACCGCAACGGCCTGCGTCCCGCACGCTACATCCAGACCGATGACGATTTCGTCGTCATGGCATCCGAGTCCGGCGTGCTGCCGATCCCGGAATCGAAGATCATCAAGAAATGGCGCCTGCAGCCGGGCAAGATGTTCCTGATCGACCTCGACGCCGGCCGCATCATCGATGACAAGGAACTCAAGGACACTTACGCCAACGCCAAGCCGTACAAGCAGTGGATCGATTCCGTCCGCATCAAGCTTGACGAACTCGATGCCGAGCCGGCCGAGCCGAAGGCGGAAATCCCGCTGCTGGACCGCCAGCAGGTATTCGGCTACACCCAGGAAGACCTGAAGTTCCTGATGGCGCCGATGGCATCCGCCGGCGAAGAAGCCGTCGGTTCGATGGGCAACGACTCGCCGCTGGCCGTCATGTCCAACAAGAACAAGACGCTCTACAACTACTTCAAGCAGCTGTTCGCCCAGGTGACCAACCCGCCGATCGACCCGATCCGCGAAGCGATGGTCATGTCGCTGGTGTCCTTCATCGGCCCGCGTCCGAACCTGCTCGATACCAACAACATCAACCCGCCGATGCGGCTGGAAGTGTCGCAGCCGATCCTCGACTACGCGGATATCGCCAAGCTGCGCAACATCAGCAAGCACACCGGCGGCAAGTTCAAGTCGCATGAACTGAACATCTGCTATCCGGTCGCCTGGGGCAAGGAAGGCATCGAAGCCCGCCTGGCTTCGCTGTGCGCGAAAGCCGTCGACGCCGTCAAGTCGGGCCATAACATCCTGATCATCTCCGACCGCAAGTTCGACGCGGAGCAGGTCGCCATCCCGGCGCTGCTGGCCACATCGGCAATTCACCTGCACCTGGTCAGCAAGGGCCTGCGCACCTCGACCGGCCTGGTCGTGGAGACCGGTTCCGCCCGCGAAACCCACCACTTCGCACTGCTCGCCGGCTATGGCGCGGAAGCCATCCACCCGTACCTCGCGATGGACACGCTGTGCGAAATGGCCCAGGGCCTGCCCGGCGCGCTGTCGCCCGAGAAAGCGATCTACAACTTCCAGAAGGCCGTCGGCAAGGGCCTGATGAAGGTCATGTCCAAGATGGGCATCTCGACCTACATGTCCTACTGCGGCGCGCAGATCTTCGAAGCCATCGGTCTCAACAAGGCGCTGGTCGACAAGTACTTCAAGGGCACCGCGTCCAATGTCGAAGGCATCGGCGTGTTCGAAGTCGCCGAGGAAGCGCTGCGCCTGCACAAGCTGGCCTTCTCCAATGACCCGGTGCTGGCCAACGCGCTCGACGCCGGCGGCGAATACGCATTCCGCGTCCGCGGCGAAGACCACATGTGGACGCCGGACGCGATCGCCAAGCTGCAGCATTCGACCCGTTCGAACAACTTCAACACCTACAAGGAATACGCGCAGATCATCAACGATCAATCCCGGCGCCACATGACCTTGCGCGGCCTGTTCGAGTTCAAGATCGATCCGTCGAAAGCCATCCCGATCGACGAAGTCGAACCGGCCAAGGAAATCGTCAAGCGCTTCGCCACCGGCGCGATGTCGCTCGGCTCGATCTCGACCGAAGCCCACGCCACGCTGGCCATCGCGATGAACCGCATCGGCGGCAAGTCCAACACCGGTGAAGGCGGCGAGGACGAGAACCGCTATCGCATGGAACTCAAGGGCATTCCGATCAAGAAGGGCGAAACGCTTGCCTCCGTGATCGGCAAGGACCGCGTCGAAGTCGATCTGCCGCTGCTGGCCGGCGATTCGCTGCGTTCCAAGATCAAGCAGGTGGCATCCGGCCGTTTCGGCGTCACCACCGAATACCTGACTTCGGCCGACCAGATCCAGATCAAGATGGCGCAGGGTGCCAAGCCGGGCGAGGGCGGCCAGCTGCCGGGCCACAAGGTGTCCGAGTACATCGCCAAGCTGCGTTTCTCGGTGCCGGGCGTCGGCCTGATTTCGCCGCCGCCGCACCACGACATCTACTCGATCGAAGATCTGGCGCAGCTGATCCATGACCTGAAGAACGCCAATCCGAAGGCATCGATCTCGGTCAAGCTGGTATCGGAAGTCGGCGTCGGCACGATTGCCGCGGGTGTTGCCAAAGCCAAGGCTGACCATGTCGTGATCGCCGGCCATGACGGCGGCACCGGCGCGTCGCCGCTGTCCTCGGTCAAGCATGCCGGATCGCCCTGGGAACTCGGCCTGGCCGAAACCCAGCAGACCCTGGTGCTCAACCGCCTGCGCAGCCGCATCCGCGTGCAGACCGACGGCCAGATCAAGACCGGCCGCGACGTCGTCATCGGCGCGCTGCTCGGCGCCGACGAATTCGGTTTCGCGACCGCGCCGCTGGTCGTCGAAGGCTGCATCATGATGCGCAAGTGCCATCTGAATACCTGCCCGGTCGGCGTTGCCACCCAGGATCCGGTGCTGCGCGCGAAGTTCCAGGGCAAGCCGGAACACGTGGTCAACTACTTCTTCTTCGTCGCCGAAGAGGCGCGCCAGATCATGGCGCAGCTGGGCGTGCGCAGCTTCAACGAACTGATCGGCCGTGCCGACCTGCTCGACAAGTCGAAGGCCATCGCCCACTGGAAAGCCAAGGGCCTGGACTTCAGCCGGATCTTCTATCAGCCGGAAGTGCCGGCGTCCGAGCCGCGCTACCAGGTGGAAGAGCAGGATCACGGTCTCGACAGCGCACTCGATCACAAGCTGATCGCGCAAGCCAAGGCCGCGCTGGAGAAGGGCGAAAAGGTTTCCTTCATTTCGCCGGTGCGCAACCGCAACCGTACCGTCGGCACCATGCTGTCGGGCGAAGTCGCGAAGCGTTACGGTCATGAAGGCCTGCCGGATGACACCATCCACATCCAGCTGCAGGGAACCGCAGGCCAGTCCGCCGGCGCGTTCCTGGCACATGGCATCACGCTGGACCTGGTCGGCGAAGGCAACGACTACGTCGGCAAGGGCTTGTCGGGCGGCCGCATCATCGTGCGTCCGAACACCGAGTTCCGCGGCTGGGCGGTTGACAACATCATCGTCGGCAACACCGTGCTGTACGGCGCGATTTCCGGCGAAGCCTTCTTCAACGGCGTGGCGGGCGAGCGTTTCGCCGTGCGTAACTCGGGGGCGGTCACCGTCGTCGAAGGCACCGGCGATCATGGCTGCGAATACATGACCGGCGGCACCGTGGTCGTGCTGGGCGCAACCGGCCGCAACTTCGCAGCCGGCATGTCGGGCGGCGTGGCTTATGTCTACGATCCTGACGGCGAGTTTGCCAAGAAGTGCAACATGTCGATGGTGGCCCTGGACCCGGTGCTGTCCGCCGCCGACCAGGAAGCCAAGATCGACAAGTCCGTCTGGCATGCCGCCACCCGCGGCGGCGAAAGCCAGACCGACGAGGCGATCCTGAAAGGCTTGATCGAGCGTCACTTCAAGTACACCGGCAGCACGCGCGCGCGCAACCTGCTCGATGACTGGGCAAATTCGCGCAACAAGTTCGTCAAGGTCTTCCCGACCGACTACAAGCGCGCTTTGGGCGAGATGCATGCCGCAGCTCAGGCAAAAGAAAAGGTCGCAGCCTAATCAACGTAGTGTCAACACACTGGCTGTTTTGTCCCTCCTCCGTGGCGGAGGGGGTTAGGTAGAGGAATGTCTGCCATTGCATCAATGGCAGACGCTTCCCGGCCCGACCCGGTTCTTCAGGATTCTGAAGGAGCGGTAGGGAGACAAGAAAGAATACTCAAGGAACATCATGGGAAAAGTCACCGGTTTTCTGGAATTCCAGCGCTTGCAGGAAGCAAGCGAAGCCCCTGTCGCACGCAAGAAGCATTACAAGGAATTCGTCGTCCATCTGAGCGACGCCGAAGCAAAGGTACAGGGTGCGCGCTGCATGGATTGCGGCATCCCCTTCTGCAACAACGGCTGCCCGGTCAACAACATCATTCCCGACTGGAATGACCTGGTTTACCACGGCAATTACAAGGAAGCGCTGGACAACCTGCATTCCACCAACAACTTCCCGGAATTCACCGGCCGCATCTGCCCCGCGCCTTGCGAAGCCGCCTGCACGCTCGGCATCAATAACGATCCGGTCGGCATCAAGTCGATCGAGCATTTCATCATCGACAAGGGATGGGAAAACGGCTGGGTCGTGCCGCAGATTCCTTCCGTGAAGACCGGCAAGAAAGTCGCCATCGTCGGCGCCGGCCCCGCAGGCATGGCAGCCGCACAGCAGCTGGCGCGCGCCGGCCACGACGTGACCCTGTTCGAAAAGAACGACCGCATCGGCGGCCTGCTGCGCTACGGCATCCCCGACTTCAAGATGGAAAAGTCGCACATCGACCGCCGCGTCGAGCAGATGAAGGCCGAAGGCGTGACTTTCCGCACCGGCGTTTTCGTCGGCAAGGACTTCCCGTCCAATGTCTACAACTGGGCCAAGGAAACCATTTCTCCCGACCAGCTGAAGAAGGATTTCGACGCGGTCGTGATCACCGGCGGCGCGGAAAATCCGCGTGATCTGCCGGTTCCCGGCCGTGAGCTCAAGGGTGTCCATTTCGCGATGGAATTCCTGCCGCTGCAGAACAAGGTCAATGCCGGTGACAAGGTCAAAGACCAGATCATGGCGACCGGCAAGCATGTCATCGTCATCGGCGGCGGCGATACCGGCTCCGATTGCGTCGGCACCTCCAACCGCCACGGCGCCGCTTCGGTGGTGCAGTTTGAACTGCTGCCCCAGCCTCCCGAGGAGGAAAACAAGCCGCTGGTCTGGCCGTACTGGCCGACCAAGCTGCGCACTTCCTCGTCGCATGAAGAAGGTTGCGAGCGTGACTGGGCAGTCGCCACCAAGCGCCTGGAAGGCAAGAACGGCAAGGTGGAAAAGCTGATCGCCGCCCGCGTAGAGTGGAAGGACGGCAAGATGCAGGAAGTGCCGAACTCCGAGTTCGAACTGAAGGCAGATCTCGTATTGCTGGCGATGGGCTTCGTCTCGCCGGTACAGCAGGTGCTGGATGCCTTTGGCGTCGACAAGGATTCCCGCGGCAATGCCAAGGCAACCACCGATGGCGACAACTGCTACAAGACTTCGGTCGACAAGGTTTTCGCCGCAGGCGACATGCGTCGCGGCCAGTCGCTGGTTGTCTGGGCAATCCGCGAAGGCCGCCAGTGCGCACGTGCCGTTGACGAATACCTGATGGGTTCATCGGTGTTGCCGAGATAAATAATTTTTGTTGTTTTTTGTTGCCGGAAGCCCGCCAGATGTCAGAATTTGGCGGGTTTTTTTGTTGGTTTTTCAGCCTTGCTTGGTTTACGCCAAAAGTGCGATTGCAATTTCTGCACTACAATCTCACCTTTGTCTAAAAATCGTCCGCTGTGCCTAATCTTGTCGAAATCCGCGATCTTCATTTTGCCTATGGAACGCGAGCAATTCTTTCCGGACTCCATATGGATTTTCCCCGGGGGAAGGTGGTCGCCGTCATGGGTGGCTCCGGTTCGGGCAAAACGACGATCCTGCGCCTGATCGGCGGACAGATTACCCAGCAGCGCGGCACTGTCAGCGTAGCCGGCGAAGCCATCGATTCACGCAACAGCAAGGCACTCTACGTGCAGCGCCGGAAGATGGGAATGCTGTTCCAGCACGGCGCGCTCTTCACCGATCTGTCGGTATTCGAAAATGTCGCCTTTCCGCTGCGCGAACATACTCGCCTGCCGGAAGACATGATCCGCGACCTCGTACTGATGAAGCTGCATGCGGTCGGCCTGCGCAACGCAGCCCAGCTCAAGCCTTCCGAAATTTCCGGCGGCATGGCGCGGCGGGTGGCTCTGGCGCGCGCGGTTGCGCTCGACCCGCAACTGATCATGTACGACGAGCCGTTTGCCGGACTGGACCCAATTTCCATGGGCGTCACCGCCAACCTGATCCGCCGGCTTAATGACGCCTTGGGATCGACCTCGATCGTGGTGTCCCATGACGTGCATGAAACCTTCACCATCGCCGACCATGTCTATTTTCTTTCGCAGGGAAAGATCGTGGCCCACGGTACGCCGGAGCAGATGCGCGCCTCCGATGATCCCTATGTAAAGCAGTTCGTCCATGCCGAGGCGGATGGTCCGGTGCCGTTTCACTATCCCGGCCGGTCGATCGCGGAAGATTTGCAGCTGGGGGTGCGGCGATGATTGTCAATGCGGTATCGGCAATCGGTCGCCGGGTGCGGGAAACGCTTGCCAATGTGGGCTTCGCCACGCGCTCCTTTTTCTCCGTCATTCTGGCATCCGCCATGTTATGGCGCCGCCCGCGGCTCATCACGGACCAGATCCACTTCATCGGCAATTATTCGCTGGTGATCATCGCGGTATCCGGCCTGTTTGTCGGCTTCGTGCTCGGCCTGCAAGGGTATTACACCCTGACCCGCTATGGTTCCGAACAGGCGCTGGGCCTGCTGGTTGCCCTGTCGCTGACGCGTGAACTGGGACCAGTCGTGACGGCCCTGCTGTTTGCCGGGCGCGCAGGCACTTCGCTGACCGCCGAAATCGGCCTGATGAAAGCCGGGGAGCAGTTGTCGGCGATGGAAATGATGGCGGTGAACCCGCTCGAACGCGTGGTGGCTCCCCGTTTCTGGGCGGGCGTCATCGCCATGCCCATTCTGGCGGCGATCTTCAGCGCCGTCGGCATACTGGGCGGCTACATCGTCGGCGTACAGCTGATCGGGGTCGATGAAGGTGCCTTCTGGTCGCAGATGCAAGGCGGTGTCGATATCTGGAAGGATATTGCCAATGGCGTCATCAAAAGCGTGGTGTTCGGATTTGCGGTAACGTTCATCGCACTGTTCCAGGGCTACGAGGCACAGCCCACGCCGGAAGGCGTCGCACGCGCCACCACCCGCACCGTCGTTATTGCTTCCCTGACAGTACTGTGGCTGGACTTCCTGCTTACCGCGCTCATGTTCAATTGAGATTTGGTAAAAACAGCAACATCGCCCTCGAAAACGCGATCTAAACAATTTTCTTGACGTGAAACCATATCAGCGGTTTTGCAACCTATAGTGTGAGTATGTAGTCATGCAACGTAAATCATTGGACCTTTGGGTCGGCATGTTTGTCCTGTTTGGTGCGGCGGCACTGGTGTTTCTGGCATTGAAAGCCGGCAACATGAGTTCCTTGTCATTCGCACCGACCTATACGGTCACGACGCGGTTCGACAACATTGGCGGCCTCAAGCCCCGTGCTCCGGTCAAGAGCGCCGGCGTCGTAGTCGGACGCGTGGCGGACATCCGTTTCGATGACAAGACTTACCAGGCTCTCGTGACCCTCAGTCTCGAAAGCAATTACAAATTTCCCAAAGACAGTTCGGCGAAGATTCTGACGTCCGGCTTGCTTGGTGAACAATATATTGGTCTGGAACCTGGCGGCGACACTAATAATCTCGCTGCCGGCGACCGAATCAAGATGACGCAGTCCGCCGTGGTGCTCGAAAACCTGATCAGTCAGTTTCTCTATAGCAAGGCAGCGGAAGGAAAGGACGGGGAATGATAATGAAGGCGAAAAAATTAATAAAAACAAGCCTGGTTGCCGTGGCCATCGCATTGTCCGGATGCGCCACCAACAATCCCGGGGACCCGTTTGAAAATTTCAATCGGGCGATGTTCACCTTCAACGACAAGGTCGATCAGGCCGCAGTGAAGCCGGCGGCCGAGGTTTATAGCAATGTCGTGCCGCACTTTGTGCAGATCGGTGTGGGCAACTTCTTTGGTAACCTCGGCGATGTCTGGACAGCAATCAATAATTTTCTCCAAGGCAAGGTAGAGCATGGCATGTCCGATGTCATGCGCGTCGCCGTCAACTCCACTTTCGGCTTGGGCGGCGTGCTCGACATCGGATCCGAAGCAGGCTTGCCGAAGCACAAGGAGGATTTCGGCCAGACGCTTGGCAAATGGGGGATCAAGTCCGGGCCGTACATCGTGCTCCCGCTTCTGGGGTCCACCACGCTGCGCGATACCGCTGCCATGCCGGTCGATTGGAGTGCCGATCTCTGGAGTTATCATCATCCGGTGCATTGGCGCAACGTCGGATCGGTCGTTCGCGTGATCGATCTGCGGGCCAGCGTTCTCGATGCCTCCAATCTGCTTGAAGAAGCGGCATTGGATCGCTATGTATTCGTGCGGGACGCTTATCTCCAGCGCAGGCAGAGCAAGGTGTACGACGGGGAAGTGCCGAGTTCGAAATATGAACATGATGTCGGTCCGACCAGCGCAACCGATGACACCACCGGCCAGACTTCATCAGCCGCCGCTTCGGAACCGGCTACGGAGGCGGTTGTCAAACTGGAAAAAAATGAAACTGCGGGCGCGATGCCCGGCGCGGAGACAAAACAATAATACGCTGCCCGGTATGCCATTGCGGCATGTCGCGCGTTTCCGATATGCGGCGCGGCTTTCGCGCTGCCATTTGATTAAATCAATCAGGAACCTATGAAACTGCTCAAGACTTTATTTGCCATCGCCAGTCTGACGGTCGGCGCGCTCGGTTTTGCACCGGCCGCCTCGGCCCAGGAAGCACCCGACGCTTTGGTCAAGCGCATCAGCCAGGAGGTTCTGGATACTGCCAAGAGCGACAAGGATATCCAGAACGGCAACCAGAAAAAGGTACTGGAACTGGTGGAGGCCAAGATTCTTCCCCACGTCGACTTTCAGCGCATGACCGCGCTCGCCGCCGGGCGTTTCTGGCGCGAAGCCACGCCGGAGCAGCAGAAGCAGCTCACCAACGAATTCCGTACGCTGCTGATCTACACCTATTCCGGCGCCATTTCCCAAGTCAAGGATCAGAAGCTCGAATTCAAGCCCTTGCGCGCGGATGCGGCCGATACCGAAGTCGAAGTCCGTTCCCAAGTCGTGCAGTCGCGCGGCGGCGATCCGATCCAGCTGAACTACCGTCTCGAAAAATCGTCCGGCGCCTGGAAAATCTATGATGTCAACGTGCTCGGTGCCTGGCTGGTCGAGACCTACAAGGGCAACTTTGCCTCGGAAATCGGCAAGGGCGGCATCGACGGCCTGATCAAGACGCTGTCCGACAAGAACAAGCGTCTTGCCGCAAGCGCCGCGAAAACCGTCAAGTCCTGATCCATGTATCAACCTAGCTTGACGCTGACCGTCAATAACGCGCAGACCGTGCTGGAAGCCGGTTTGCGCGCGATCGCCGAAGGTCAGACCCAGATCGATCTCGGAGGCCTGACTGTCGTCGACTCGGCCGCGGTCGCGACATTGCTTGCATGGCAGCGCGCGGCGCAGCGTGCCGGCAAGTCGATTGTTTTCCGCAATCTTTCCGCCGGGCTGCAGAGCCTGATCGAACTGTACGGCGTCAGCGAACTCCTTTCCATCGCCCGCAGCGGCGAACATCAAAGCGATCTCGCCCATCATTGACGGTCGTTCTCGACCCGTCCCGCTCCGGCTTCCTGACCGGAAATCCAATATAATCAAGGGTTCCGCCAAAGCTTGCGCCTTCTAGCGCGCAAGCGGCCCTCCCGATAAAGTGATCTAGCCGCCATGGCTGCCCTCCAAATCGTCAATGTCGAAAAACGCTACAAGTCCCTGCAGGCGCTTGGCGGCGTTTCCCTGTCCATCGAGCCGGGAGAATTCTTCGGCCTGCTGGGACCCAACGGTGCCGGAAAGACAACGCTGATTTCCATCATCGCCGGTCTCAACCGCGCCGATTCCGGAACCGTATCGATCCACGGCCACGATGTCGTGACCGATTACCGGGAAGCCCGCAAGCGGCTCGGCGTCGTGCCGCAGGAACTGGTGTTCGATCCTTTCTTCACGGTGCGTGAAACGCTGCGCATGCAGTCCGGCTACTTCGGCCTGAAGAAGAATGATGACTGGATCGATGAGGTGATGGCCAACCTGGATCTGACCAACAAGGCCGATACGAATACCCGTGCATTGTCGGGCGGCATGAAGCGGCGAGTGCTGGTGGCGCAAGCCCTGGTGCACCGGCCGCCTGTGATCGTGCTGGACGAGCCGACCGCGGGCGTGGACGTGGAATTGCGCCAGACCTTGTGGAAATTCATTTCCCGCCTCAACCACGAAGGCCATACCATCGTCCTGACCACGCACTACCTGGAAGAAGCCCAGGCACTGTGCAATCGCATCGCCATGCTCAAGGCGGGCAAGGTGGTTGCGCTCGATTCGACCTCCGCATTGCTCAAGCGCATTTCCGGCTCCCAGCTGATCGTGCACCTGGCGCGCGGCGGCCTTCCCGATGCGCTCAAGCCGCTCGTCTCCCATCCCGACGAACTCATCGGCGGCAGCAAGTACACGCTGCGCGTCAATGATTACTCCGAAGTCGAGCCGATTCTCGCCGCGCTGCGTGAAGCCGGTGCCGTCATCGACGACATGCATTTGCAGCAGGCCGACCTGGAAGATGTGTTCATCCAGATCATGGAAGGGGAGAAGTGATGACCGGCTTCCAGACCCTTTTCTACAAGGAAATCCTGCGTTTCTGGAAAGTCGCGACCCAGACCATCACCGCGCCCATCCTGACCGCCATGCTGTATCTGCTGATCTTCGGCCATGTGCTGGAAGAGCATGTGCAGGTCTATCCCGATGTCCGCTATACCGCCTTCCTGGTGCCCGGACTGGTAATGATGAGCGTGCTGCAGAATGCGTTCGCCAATAGCTCCTCTTCGCTGATCCAGTCCAAGATCACTGGCAACCTGGTCTTTGTCCTGCTGCCGCCGCTGTCGCACTGGGATCTGTTTGCCGCCTACGTGCTGGCGGCGGTGGTGCGCGGCCTGGCGGTCGGCACCGGCGTATTCCTGATTACCACCTGGTTTGCTGACCTGACCTTCTTTGCGCCGTGGTGGATTGTCATTTTCGCCTTGCTGGGTGCAGCCATCCTCGGCACCATGGGCCTGATCGCCGGTATCTGGGCGGAAAAGTTCGACCAGCTCGCTGCCTTCCAGAATTTTCTGATCATGCCGGCAACCTTTTTGTCGGGCGTGTTCTATTCCATTCATTCGCTGCCGGTTTTCTGGCAGACGGTATCGCACTTCAACCCGTTTTTTTATATGATTGACGGCTTCCGCTACGGCTTCTTCGGCAAATCCGACGTCGATCCATTGCTCAGCTTTTCCATTGTCAGCGTGTTTTTCATGCTGCTCGCGGGATTCGCGATTCGCATGCTCAAACGCGGATACAAGCTGCGTCACTAAGAGTCACCAAGACCGTCAGGTCAATCAGGTCACAAAGGGAAGACCATGCTACCCACACCCGAGCTTGTCAAAAGTTACATCGCCGCCGGCCTCGACTGCGCCCACCTCGAAGTGGAAGGCGACGGCCAGCATTTCAATGCCGTGATCGTCTCCAGCGCCTTCGCCGGCAAGCGACTGATCCAGCGCCACCAGCTGGTGTACGCCGCTTTGGGCGACCGCATGCGCGAGGAAATCCATGCGCTGTCGATGAAGACACTCACCCCTGAAGAATTCCAGAAATAATGGACAAACTGCTTATTACCGGCGGCAACCGCCTGTCCGGCGACATCACTATCTCCGGTGCCAAGAACGCCGCGTTGCCCATCCTGTGCGCCGGCCTGCTCACGGCCGACACGGTGCAGCTGTCCAACGTGCCGCATCTGCAGGACGTCAACACCATGCTCAAGCTGCTGCGCCAGATGGGCTTGCGCGTCGAGCAGGATGACGACCGCTATTCCCTCAACGGCGCGGCCATCGACAAGTGCGAAGCGCCGTATGAAATGGTCAAGACCATGCGCGCATCGATCCTGGTGCTCGGTCCGCTGCTGGCGCGCTTCGGCGAAGCCAAGGTATCGCTGCCCGGCGGCTGCGCCATCGGCTCGCGCCCGGTTGATCAGCACATCAAGGGCTTGCAGGCGATGGGCGCCGACATCACCATCGAAGCCGGCTACATCCATGCCAAGGTCAAGAAGCTTCGGGGTGCGCGCATCCTGACCGACATGATCACCGTCACCGGCACCGAAAACCTGCTGATGGCGGCGACGCTGGCCGAAGGCGAGACCGTGCTGGAAAATGCGGCGCGCGAGCCGGAAGTCACCGACCTTGCCAATCTGCTCGTCGCCATGGGCGCGAAGATCGAAGGCATCGGCACCGACCGCCTGGTGATCCAGGGCGTGGCCAAGCTGCATGGCGCATCGCATACCGTGATCGCCGACCGCATCGAGACCGGCACCTTCCTGTGCGCGGTTGCGGCCGCCGGCGGCGATGTCACGCTGAAGAACACCCGCGGCGACATCCTCGAAGTCGCCCTCGACAAGCTGCGCGAGGCCGGCGCCATCCTGACCACCGGCAGCGACTGGATCCGGGTGCAGATGTCGGCGCGTCCGAAAGCGGTCAGCTTCCGCACCACCGAATATCCCGGTTTTCCGACCGACATGCAGGCCCAGTTCATGGCGCTCGATTGCATCGCCGACGGCATCAGCCGCGTGACCGAAACGATTTTCGAAAACCGGTTCATGCATGTGCAGGAACTCAACCGCCTCGGCGCCTCGATCGACATCGACGGCCACACGGCGATCGTGCAGGGCGTCGACAAGCTGATCGGCGCCCCGGTGATGGCGACCGACCTGCGCGCATCCGCTTCGCTGGTGATTGCCGCGCTGGCGGCGCAGGGCCAGACGCTGGTCGACCGCATCTATCATCTCGACCGCGGCTACGACCGCATGGAAGTCAAGCTGTCCGCCGTCGGCGCCAACATTGAACGGGTCAAGTAAATGGGCCAGCAACTGACACTCGCGCTGTCCAAGGGCCGCATCTTCGAGGAAACCCTGCCGCTGCTGGAAGCGGCCGGCATCACCGTCACCGAAAATCCGGAAAAGTCGCGCAAGCTGATCCTGCCGACCAATGATCCGGACGTGCGCGTCATCATCGTGCGCGCCTCCGACGTGCCGACCTATGTGCAGTACGGCGCCGCCGATTTCGGCGTGGCCGGCAAGGATGTGCTGCTTGAACATGGCGGCGAGGGACTGTACCAGCCGATCGACCTCAACATCGCCAAGTGCCGGCTGTCGGTCGCGGTGCCCGCAGGCTTCGATTATGCCAATGCGGTGCGCCAGGGCGCGCGCCTGCGCGTGGTGACCAAGTACGTCAAGTGCGCGAGCGAACACTTCGCCGCCAAGGGCGTCCACGTGGACCTGATCAAGCTCTACGGCTCGATGGAGCTCGGCCCGCTGGTTGGCTTGTCGGATGCGATCGTCGACCTGGTGAGCACCGGCAGCACGCTGCGCGCCAATAACCTGGTCGAGGTCGAGCATATTCTCGATATTTCCTCACGCCTGGTGGTCAACCAGGCGGCATTGAAACTCAAGCGCGAGCGCCTGCAGCCGATTCTGGCGGCCTTCGAAAAAGCCTCGAAAGCGGTATGACACCAT
Source organism: Noviherbaspirillum aerium (assembly GCF_008929045.1). Lineage (GTDB taxonomy): Bacteria > Pseudomonadota > Gammaproteobacteria > Burkholderiales > Burkholderiaceae_D > Noviherbaspirillum > Noviherbaspirillum aerium. The sequence continues at coordinate 703,531 of NZ_VFAH01000001.1, forward strand.
GACCATCCAGATTCGCAAACTCGATTCCAGCGTCCCCGACTTCAAGGCGCAACTGTCCGCAGTGCTCGCATTCGAAGCCGGCGAGGATGAGGCCATCGACCGTGCCGCCGCGCAGATTCTCGCCGACGTCAAGGCGCGGGGCGATGCCGCCGTGCTCGACTGCACCAACCGCTTCGACAAGCTCGAAAGCGGCAGCGTCGCCAGCCTCGAAATCGGCAAGGACGAGCTGCGCGCCGCGCTCGATGCGCTCGCGCCGGAGCGCCGCGCCGCGCTGCAAACCGCCGCCGACCGGGTGCGCGCCTATCACGAGCGGCAGAAAGCCGAAACCGGAAGCGACGGTTTCACCTACACCGAAGCCGACGGCACCGTGCTCGGACAGAAGGTCACGCCGCTCGACCGGGTCGGCATCTATGTTCCCGGCGGCAAGGCTGCCTATCCGTCCTCGGTACTGATGAATGCGATTCCGGCCAAGGTGGCCGGCGTGCAGGAAGTCATCATGGTGGTGCCCACGCCCAATGGCGTGAAGAACGAACTCGTGCTGGCCGCCGCGGCGATTGCCGGCGTCGACCGCGTCTTCACCATCGGCGGCGCGCAGGCGGTCGGCGCGCTGGCCTACGGCACCGACACCATTCCGCAGGTCGACAAGATCGTCGGCCCCGGCAATGCCTATGTCGCCGCCGCCAAGCGGCGCGTGTTCGGCATCGTCGGCATCGACATGATCGCCGGTCCGTCGGAAATCCTGGTGCTGTGCGACGGTTCCACCGATCCCGACTGGGTGGCGATGGACCTGTTCTCGCAGGCCGAGCATGACGAGCTGGCGCAGTCCATCCTGGTCTGCCCGGACGAGGCCTATATCGCGAAAGTCGAAGCCAGCATCAACCGCCTGCTCGACGCCATGCCGCGCAAGGAAGTGATCCGCACATCGCTGACCAACCGCGGCGCGATGGTCAAGGTGCGCGACATGGACGAGGCTTGCGAGATCGCCAACCTGATCGCGGCCGAGCACCTGGAAATTTCGGCGGAGGATCCGCAGCAGTGGGCCGACAAGGTGCGCCATGCCGGTGCCATGTTCCTCGGACGCTTCTCTTCCGAATCCCTCGGCGATTACTGCGCCGGTCCGAATCATGTGCTGCCGACCTCGCGCACCGCGCGCTTTTCGTCGCCGCTGGGCGTCTACGATTTCCAGAAGCGTTCCAGCATCATTCACGTGAGCGAAGCGGGCGCCCAGACGCTGGGCAGGATTGCCGCCGAGCTCGCCTATGGCGAAGGCCTGCAGGCACACGCCGGCTCGGCCGAGTACCGGCTCAAATGACGGCGTCGGAAAGGCGCCGCATGATTGCCCTCAACGCCGCGGCAGGCGTCTTGTCCTGCCTGCTGCAGCCGCTCCCGACGTCCGGTGAGCGGCAATGACATCCTGGCTCAACAACGTCTTTTGCGAAGACGCGCTGCAGGGGCTTGCCCGCATTCCCGACGGCAGCGTCGATCTGCTGATCGCCGACCCGCCTTACGGGCTGGGCAAGGATTACGGCAATGATTCCGACAAGCTCGACGCCGAGGCCTATCTGCAATGGACCGAACAATGGGTCGATGCGGCGCTGCCCAAGCTCAAGGCCAACGGCAGCTTCTACATTTTCCTGACCTGGCGCTACTCGCCCGAAATCTTCGTCATGCTGAAGAAGCGCATGACCATGATCAACGAAATCGTCTGGGACCGCCGGGTGCCGTCGATGGGCGGCAGCACCCGCCGTTTCTCGTCGGTGCACGACACCATCGGCTTCTTCGCGAAGGCGCGGGATTATCATTTCGATCTCGATGCCGTGCGCATCCCGTATGATGCCGAGACCAAGAAGGCAAGGTCGCGCTCCATCTTCGTCGGCGCCAAGTGGCTGGAAATCGGCTATAACCCGAAGGATGTCTGGAGCGTGTCGCGCCTGCACCGCGAGCATCGCGAGCGCGCCGATCATCCTACGCAAAAGCCGCTGGAAATCATCGAGCGCATGATCAAGGCCTCGTGCCCGGCGGACGGCATCGTGCTCGATCCCTTCTTGGGCAGCGGCACGACCGCGGTGGCGGCCAGGCGCTGCGGAAGGAATTTCGTCGGCTTTGAACTCAATGCCGAATATTGCCAGTTGATCCAGTCGCGTCTGGCGGCACTGGACGACAAGGTGGCATGACCCCGTATTTGCGCGGCAGCCAGGTTGCCGCATTCTTGAGATTTGGATCGAGATAATCAAACTATGTCCCTGATCGACACCATCATCCGTCCCGACGTGCGTTCGCTGGCGGCTTACCATGTGCCCGATTCGACCGGCTTCGTCAAGCTCGATGCGATGGAAAACCCGTACACGCTGCCCGAGCACCTGCGCGGCGAGCTTGGACAGCGCCTTGCCGAAGTGGCGATGAACCGTTATCCGGTGCCGTCCTATACCGAGCTCAAGCAAAAGATCTGCGAGAGGCTCGGCGTGCCCGGCGGCTATGACGTGGTGCTCGGCAACGGTTCGGACGAACTGATCACCTTGCTGTCGGTGGCTTGCGCGAAGCCGGGCGCCAAGGTGCTGGCCCCGACGCCGGGCTTTGTGATGTATGCGATGTCGGCCAAGTTCGCCGGCCTGGAATTCGTCGGCGTGCCGCTGACAGCCGATTTCGGCCTGGACAAATCCGCCATGCTGGCCGCCATCGAGGAGCACAAGCCGGCCATCGTTTATCTTGCCTATCCCAACAATCCGACCGGGAACCTGTTCGATGAAAACGACATGGTCGAGATCATCAGGGCCGCGCAGGACACCGGCATCGTCGTGGTGGACGAGGCCTACCAGCCGTTCGCGCAGACCAGTTTCATGCCGCGTCTGCCGGAATTTGCTAATCTGGTGGTCATGCGCACCGTATCCAAGCTGGGCCTGGCCGGTATCAGGCTCGGCTACATGTCCGCCGGCAGCGAACTGCTGACCGAGTTCGACAAGGTCCGGCCGCCGTACAACATCAATGTGCTCACCCAGGCCGCAGCCGAATTCGTGCTCGACCATGTGGATGTGCTGGATGAGCAGGCGGCCGCCCTGCGCGAGGAACGCACTCGCCTGGCGGCGGCATTGAGCGTGCTTCCGGGAATCGAAGTGTTCCCGTCGGCAGCGAATTTCCTGCTGGTGCGCGTCAGGCATGAAAAAATAAACAGCAATGATGTCTTTTCTGCATTGTTAGATCGTAAGGTTTTGATCAAAAATGTCGGTAAAATGCACCCATTGCTGGAAAACTGCTTGCGGATCACCGTCAGCACCCCCGAAGAGAACCGCTTGCTGCTCGATGCCGTCATGGCATCGCTGGCTCCTTAATTTTTAGTATTCATTCACATGTCCACGCCCCGCGTTGCAGAGGTCACCCGCAATACCAACGAGACGCAGATCCGCGTCGCGATCAACCTCGACGGTACCGGTCAGCAAAAGCTCAATACCGGTGTTCCTTTCCTTGACCACATGCTCGACCAGATCGCCCGCCACGGCCTGATCGATCTCGACATCGAAGCCAAGGGAGACCTGCACATCGATGCCCACCATACGGTGGAAGACGTCGGCATCACGCTGGGCCAGGCTTTCGCCAAGGCCATCGGCGACAAGAAGGGCATCCGCCGCTACGGACATGCCTACGTGCCGCTCGATGAAGCGCTGTCACGCGTCGTGGTCGATTTCTCCGGACGCCCGGGTATCGAATTCCATGTGCCGTTCAAGCGTTCGATGATCGGGGCTTTCGATGTCGACCTGACGCACGAGTTCTTCCAGGGCTTCGTCAATCACGCGCTCGTCACATTGCATATCGATAATCTGCGCGGCGAAAACGCTCATCATCAGTGCGAAACCGTATTCAAGGCATTTGGCCGCGCACTGCGCATGGCCGCCGAACTCGATCCGCGAGCGGCGGGAATGATTCCCTCGACCAAGGGCAGCCTGTAACAGCGTACGGCAACGTACGGCGTTGATTGAGCTTTCAGACAAATGAACAAGATAGTTGTAGTGGATTACGGGATGGGCAACCTGCGCTCGGTGGCGCAGGCGCTCCGTCATGCCGCGCCGGAGGCCGACGTGCGCATCTCCGGCGAACTCGCGGACATCCGTGCCGCCGACCGCCTGGTGTTGCCGGGGCAGGGCGCCATGCCGGATTGCATGCGCTGCCTGCGGGAATCCGGCCTGCAGGAAGCCGTGATCGAGTTCACCCGCACCAAGCCCCTGCTCGGCGTATGCGTCGGCGAGCAATTGCTGTTTGACTTGAGCGAGGAAGGCAATACGCCGGGCATCGGCCTGATCCCGGGAAAAGTCGTGCGCTTCCGCCTCGACGGCATGCTGCAGGAGGATGGATCGCGTTTCAAGGTGCCGCAAATGGGCTGGAACCGGGTCAGGCAAACGCTGTCCCATCCGCTGTGGAATGGCATTAACGACAACAGTTACTTCTACTTCGTGCACAGTTACTATGCACAGCCTGCGGACCGTACCCATACCGCCGGCGAAACCGATTACGGCGCACCCTTTGCATGCGCGGTCGCCAAAGATAATATATTCGCTACACAGTTTCATCCGGAAAAAAGCGCTGCGGCAGGTTTGCAGATTTACAAGAATTTCGCCCATTGGAATCCCTGATCGCCGGGTTCCGAGGAAATTGTTTGTGTTCCAGAGCCACTTTCATTAACCCCACTCCATCACACATGTAGCCATGCTGCTCATACCTGCCATCGACCTCAAGGACGGTCATTGCGTTCGCCTGAAACAGGGCGATATGGAACAAGCCACCGTATTTTCCGAAGACCCCGCCGACATGGCGCGGCACTGGTTGATGCAGGGGGCGCGCCGGCTGCATCTGGTCGATCTGAACGGTGCCTTCGCCGGCAAGCCGAAGAATGAAGCGGCGGTGAAGTCCATCATCCAGGTCGTGCGCCAATTTGCGCTTGAGAATGACACGGACGAGATTCCGATTCAGCTCGGCGGCGGCATCCGCGACCTTGACACCATCGAACGCTATCTCGACGACGGCCTTTCCTACATCATCATCGGTACGGCGGCGGTGAAAAATCCCGGATTCCTGCACGATGCGTGCAGCGCCTTCCCCGGCCAGATCATCGTCGGCCTCGATGCCAAGGACGGCAAGGTGGCAACCGACGGCTGGAGCAAGCTGTCCGGACACGAAGTGATCGACCTGGCCAAGAAGTTCGAAGACTACGGCTGCGAAGCCATTGTCTATACCGACATCGGCCGCGACGGCATGATGGGCGGCGTCAACATCGACGCCACCGTCAAGCTGGCGCAGAGCATGACCATTCCCGTGATCGCTTCCGGCGGCGTGCACAACATCAAGGACGTCGAAGCGCTCTGCGCGGTCCAGGATGAAGGCATCGAAGGCGTGATCTGCGGCCGTTCCATCTACGAGGGCACGCTCGATCTGCGTGCGGCCCAGGAGCGCGCCGATGCCTTGAGCGGCATCGAGGAAGAGACGGAAGAAGAATAAGCATGCCCCTTGCAAAACGCATCATCCCTTGTCTCGATGTGACCGCTGGCCGCGTGGTCAAGGGCGTCAATTTCCTTGAACTGCGCGATGCCGGCGATCCGGTGGAAATCGCCCGCCGCTATGACGACCAGGGCGCAGACGAACTGACCTTTCTCGACATCACCGCCACCTCCGACGGCCGCGACCTGATCCTGCACATCATCGAAGCGGTGGCGTCGCAGGTCTTCATTCCGCTGACAGTGGGCGGCGGCGTGCGCACCGTGGAAGACGTCCGCCGCCTGCTCAATGCCGGCGCCGACAAGATCAGCATCAACAGCACCGCCATCGCCAATCCGCAGATGGTGGCCGATGCCGCGCAGAAGTACGGTTCGCAATGCATCGTGGTCGCCATTGATGCCAAGCGCAAGGCCGAAGGCGGCTGGGAAGTCTTTTCCCATGGCGGCCGCAAGGCCACCGGCCTGGATGTGGTCGAATGGGCAAGGAAGATGGAAAGCCTGGGCGTCGGCGAAATCCTGCTGACCAGCATGGACCGCGACGGCACCAAGAGCGGTTTCGACCTGGATCTTACGCGCGCGGTCTCGGATGCCATCTCGATTCCCGTGATTGCATCCGGCGGCGTCGGCGGCCTGAAGGATCTTGCCGACGGGATCAAGGTCGGCAAGGCCGATGCGGTGCTGGCAGCCAGCATCTTCCATTACGGCCAGCACACCGTGCAGGAAGCGAAGAATTTCATGGCCGGTCAGGGCATTCCGATGAGGCTGGTATGAGCATCGCCGGCAAATGGCTCAACAAGGTGAAATGGGACGAACAGGGGCTGGTGCCCGTGATCGCCCAGGAAGTCGGCAGCAATGACGTGCTGATGTTCGCCTGGATGAATCGCGACGCTCTCGCCAAAACCGTCGAGCTGGGCGAGGCCGTGTACTGGAGCCGGTCGCGCAAGAAGCTCTGGCACAAGGGCGAGGAATCTGGACACACGCAGAAGGTGCATGAGATCCGGCTCGACTGCGATGAGGACGTCGTGCTGCTGAAGGTCGAGCAGGTGGGCAGGATAGCCTGTCACACTGGAAGGCATTCCTGCTTCTTCCAGAAATTCGAAGGCGATGCGAACAGCGGCGACTGGCAATCGGTTGATCCGGTCCTCAAGGATCCTGATTCCATCTACAAATGAAGCCGCATGCAACACCTCGGGCGGCCGGCTGATCAATCAATTGAATCAACAGAGACAAGGCGGATCATCCGTCTCCAGCAATGAGTGAAATCCTGAAACGCGTCGCCGACGTCATCGAGTCGCGCAAGATCGCAAACGGCGGCGATCCCGACAAGTCCTATGTCGCGCGCCTGTTCTCCAAGGGCGATGACGCCATCCTGAAGAAAATCGGAGAGGAAGCCACCGAAACCGTGATGGCGGCAAAGGATGCCCGCGCCGGCGGCGATGTTTCCAAGGTGCTCTATGAATGCGCCGACCTCTGGTTCCACTCGATGGTCCTGCTGGCACAATTCAATCTGAAACCGCAAGACGTGATTGATGAACTCGCGCGCCGCGAGGGCCTTTCCGGCATAGACGAGAAGGCATCCCGCACCGAATGATCCTCGTGGTCAATGCAAGCCGGAATAGCGTAAGCTGTGTTACCAGCCTTACTCCACCATTCTCCATAGTTCGCCACAGCCAACGGGACCTATCATGACTGACTGCATCTTTTGCAAGATTGCCTCCAAGCAGATTCCGAGCAAGACCGTCTACGAGGACGACGATGTGATCGCCTTCCATGACATCAACCCCGCTGCGCCGGTCCATTTTTTAATTGTCCCGAAACAACATGTTGCTACACTAGCGGACTGCAGTGAAAGTCATTCCAAGTTGTTGGGTAAAATGATGTTGCTGGCACCGAAGCTGGCCAAGGAACAGGGCTGCGGTTATGAAGCGTCGGATGACGGTGCGGGTACTGGCGGCTTCAAGACGCTGTTCAATACCGGACCCGATGGCGGACAGGAGGTGTACCATCTCCATCTGCATGTCATCGGTGGTCCGCGTCCCTGGCGCGGCCAACGGTGATTCCGGGTTTCCTGCATAAAACGGCAAAAATTTGAAAGAAGGCGCTTGCGTCTATTAGGAGAAAGCAATGGGTTCATTTAGCATCTGGCATTGGCTGATCGTTCTGGTGGTCGTCATGCTGATTTTCGGCACAAAGAAGATAAGCAATATGGGCTCCGATCTCGGCAAGGCCGTCAAGGGTTTCAAGGATGGCGTCAAGGGCGACGAAGACAAGACCGCCGCCGACAAGGCAACGATCGACGTCGAAGCGAAAGAGAAGAAAAGCTGATCACGGGCTTGACGATGATATGCGCCGGACACCTGTCCATGGCGCGAATGCAACCCTTGCCCGCTCCCCATCATGATTGATCTCGGCCTTACCAAAATTGCATTGATCGGCGTGGTCGCTTTGGTTGTCGTCGGACCCGAGCGCCTGCCCAAGGTCGCCCGCATGGCCGGCACGCTGTTCGGCCGCGCCCAGCGTTACATCAACGAAGTCAAGTCCGAAGTCAGCCGCGAGATCGAGCTGGACGAACTGCGCAAGATGCAGAAGGAAATGCAGGAGGCGGCGACCAGCGTCGAAGAGACGATCGCGCAGAATGTTGCCGACATGCAGAGCGACGTTCAGGAAGCGCTGTCCAATCCCTTGCTGGAAACGCCGACACCTGATCAGATCGGGGTGAAGGCCAAGGATTTTCGAAAGAAGAAACTGGCCCGCACCTCGGCGGTGCCTTCTTGGTACAAGAAACAGAGCGGGCGTCGTACCCATGTGATGTCAGGGGCCGCGCGCGTCGCAAAGTTTCGGCCTGCGGCAACGCGCAAGTCCACCGTTTCATTTCATCACTGAGCCCGCCAGCATGCCGATCCGATTTCCCAGCAAGGGCCTTGCATCATCTCATGCCGGACTGCCGCTTCGCGACAGCGGGGCTGGTCATGAACCAATGCGTATCACATTTGCATAACACCTCCGTATGATCAACGACGACGACACGGCTGGTGCCGGAGATACCTTCATTTCACATCTGGTGGAGTTGCGCAACCGGGTGATGAGGGCATCCATTGCAATCATTATCGTATTCCTGTGCCTGATGCCATGGGCCGGCGATATCTACGACATACTCGCAATGCCGATGATGGTCGCGCTGCCTGAAGGCAGCAAGATGATTGCGACTGGCGTAATTACGCCTTTTCTGATTCCGGTAAAAGTCACGCTGCTGCTCGCTTTTCTGATCGCATTACCGGTAGTGCTTTATCAGGCCTGGGCCTTCATTGCGCCCGGCTTGTACACCCATGAGAAGAAGCTGGTGGCGCCGCTGGTGGTGTCTTCTTCTCTGCTGTTCATCGCCGGCGTGGCTTTCTGCTACTTCTTTGTCTTCGGCGTGATCTTCAAGTTCGTCAATGAGTTCGCGCCGAAATCCATCAATGTGGCGCCAGACATCGAAAGCTACTTCGGATTCGTGATGACGCTCTTTATCGCCTTCGGCGTCACCTTCGAAGTTCCTATCGTGGTGATCGTTCTGGTGCGCATGGGCCTGGTCACGGTGGAAAAGCTCAAGGAAGTGCGCCCCTATGTGATCGTCGGCGCTTTCGTCGTCGCTGCGGTCGTGACGCCGCCCGACGTCATGAGCCAGCTGCTGCTTGCGATCCCGATTTGTCTGCTGTACGAAGTCGGCCTGCTGATCGCGCCCGCCTTCGCCAAGGCGACCCGAGCGCCGGAAGAGGTGAGCGATCAGGCCTGATCAGCCGTGCGATAACACCCGATGATCCGCTCGATCAGCACAATGAACAAAGCCGGCGCTCGCCGGCTTTTGTTTTTCCGCCCTGCTGGTGCGCACGGAGCCGGATGACGGTGCATCCGGTTTGCGGCTCGAGGCGCCGCTACTGTTTTTGGCAAGCGCGAGGTTATTTGGCTTGCCGCAGCCAATGAACAAGAGGATAAGCATCCTTGAATCCCGACACGATTTCCTTGCCGAGATCGGTGGGAATCGTCTTCTTCAGACTGCTCTCCTTCCAGACGATGAAACTCTTGTTCTTCACGTATTCGATATGCGGCACATCGGCATCGAAGCCTTTCGGCGGCCGCGACAGCTTGCCCTCATCCTGAAGGTCGCCGTAGGTATCCTTCAGTTTGCGGTTCTTCAGTACCTTGGAAAATCCGGCGGCGTCGGCTATCACGTGCTGGCGAATCACGCGCAGGCGATCGGCGGGCGGCATGTATTCTCCGCCTGCCACCAGAAGCAGGCCCTGCGCATCAACGTGGAAGTAGTAAGCCGGACCGCCGCCCTGACTCGGTTTCTTCAGGCCGCTTGCAGTGACCGCCGCCGAAAACGTTGTCTTGTACGGGCTTTTGTCCTTGGAGAAGCGCATGTCCCGGTTGATGCGGAACAGCGCCTTCTTCGGATTGCAGTCTGCCACTTCCGGATCGAATTTCGCGATCTGCGCAATCATGCCGGAAACGAGTTCAAGGAATTCGGAGCGCAGGATGTCATAGCGCGGCTTGTTCATGACGAACCAGGCGCGATTGTTGTTTTCGCTCAGTTCGGCAAGGAATTGAATCAGGTCGCGTGTATGCATGAAAGCTTTCTTGAAAGACGGCGGCTATTCCTGGGTTTCGCGTCTCGGCTTCGGCCGCTTGCCGACAGTGACTTCGAGCGTCGATTCCTGGGTCTTGCGCAGTACTGTCATCTTGGCCTTGTTGCCTGGAGCGAGCTGCGCGATCAGGTTGAGCATGTCGGTGGTATCGCTCACCGGCTTGCCTTCGACCGCAACAAGAATATCGCCCGGTCGGATGCCTGCCTTGTCGGCCGGGCCGCCCTTGAGCACGCCGGCGATGATGGCGCCGGATTTACGGGTCAGGCCGAAGCTCTCGGCAAGCTCCGGCGTGATGTCCTGCGGTTCGACACCGATCCAGCCACGCACTTTCTGTCCTGTGGCGATGATGGATTCCATCACATCCTTCACCGTGGTGACCGGGATGGCAAAGCCGATGCCGAGGGAGCCGCCGCTGCGCGAGTAGATCGCCGTGTTGATGCCCAGCAGGTTGCCGCTGGAGTCGATCAGCGCGCCGCCGGAGTTGCCGGGGTTGATGGCCGCATCGGTCTGAATGAAGTTTTCGAAGGTGTTGATGCCGAGATGATTGCGGCCCAGCGCCGAGACGATGCCCATGGTGACGGTTTGTCCGACGCCGAAGGGATTGCCGATGGCCAGCACCACATCGCCCACGCGGGCCTGGTCGGCATTGCCCAGGGTAATGGCAGGCAAATTCGGCAAATCGATCTTCACCACCGCGAGGTCGGTTTCCGGATCGGTGCCGACCACTTTCGCCACGGCCTTGCGGCCGTCCGCCAGTGCGACCTCAATTTCATCGGCGGTTTCAATCACATGATTGTTCGTCAGCACATATCCCTGCGGGCTGATCACCACGCCGGAGCCCAGGCTGAATTGCCTGTCCTCCTGCTGGTCGCCGAAAAAGCGGCGGAACAGCGGATCATCCATGAAAGGCGTCTTCGGCTGACGGGCGCCTTTCGTGGTGAAGATATTGACTACGGCCGGCATGGCGCGCCTTGCCGCCTCGCGGTAGGAATCCTGCGCGGGTGCCGTAGCGGGCGCTTGAAGAATCTGCGCCGGTGAATTGACCGCGCGGTCGCCCCGGGCGCCGCCGAGCAGGCTGATGGCCCATTCCGGCTTCAGGCTCGCTACAATAAACCAGAGCGCCAGGCCGACCGTTACGGTTTGGGCAAACAATAGCCAGAGACGTCGCATATGAAGGATAACGATGATGCTTGAAACAATTGGTAGAGAGGAGCTCGCAAAATATCTGGAGCAAACGCTCGATATTAACCGTTTTCGAGACTATTGCCCAAATGGCTTGCAAGTCGAAGGGCGCAGGGAAATCCGAAAAATTGTCACCGGCGTCACCGCCAGCCTGGCGCTGCTGGAAGCGGCGGCCGACGCCGGTGCGGATGCCGTCATCGTGCATCATGGCTATTTCTGGAAGGGCGAGGATGCGCGCGTCATCGGACCCAAGCACCGGCGTCTCAAATTGCTGCTGACGCAGGATATCAACCTGTTCGGTTTTCATCTGCCGCTCGACATGCACCAGGAATTCGGCAACAACGTTCAACTGGCGAAACGGCTCGACCTGTCGCCGGACGGCCGTTTCGGCGACGACAGCCTTGGATGGCTCGGCCTTGTCCAGGATGCCGCGCTCAGGACCGCAGGGGACCTGGCGCTCCATGTCGGTGCCCGATTGAAGCGCCAGCCGCTGCTGATCGGCGATCCGGCGCAGCCTCTGGGCCGTATCGGCTGGTGCACCGGCGCCGCGCACGGCATGCTCGGCAATGCCATTGCGGCCGGTGCGAGCCTTTATCTGAGCGGAGAAATTTCGGAGCCGACGGTACACCTCGCGCGCGAATCCGGGGTTGCCTATCTGGCATGCGGACATCATGCTACCGAGCGGTATGGCGTACAGTCGCTCGGCGAGCATCTGGCTGGCCATTTCGGCATCGAACATGAGTTCGTCGATATCGATAACCCCGTCTGATGTCCTTCCCTCGTGCCGCGCTGCAGCAAAAAAACCGAAAGTAGGTCATGCCGACATTGAGATGCAGGTATGATTACGCAAGGTAAGGAGTAATTATGCTGGAAGAAACATCGCGCGATCCGATCGGCGTAATGATAGTGGAAGACGACGCAGTAACCCGAAAGGCGCTGTCGCTTGCAATCGAATCGGAGCCACGGCTCAAGCTGCTCGCCGCGCTTGAGAGTGTGAAGGCCGCCATGACATGGCTGGATGCCAACGTTCCCCAGGTGTTGATGACCGATCTCGGTCTTCCCGACGGATCGGGGCTTGAAGTCATTCATGCCTGCACCAGCCGGCATCCGCAGACGGACATCATGGTCGTTACCATGTCCAGCGACGAAGCCAATGTGCTGGCCTGCATCGAAGCCGGCGCGTCGGGCTATGTGCTCAAGGATGCCGGCAAGACCGACATCGCCCGCGCAGTGCTCGATCTGCGCTCCGGAGGGGCACCGATGAGCCCCACGATCGCGCGCATGGTGCTGGCCAAGGTTCGCGATGGCAAGCGGCCTGTTACCGCCAAGGAGCAGGACCCGGCGACCAGTCTGACCAAGCGCGAGTCGGCGATACTGGACCTCATCGCTCAGGGGGAGAGTTATGGCGAAGTTGCCAAGCTGTTATCCGTCTCTGTCGGCACGGTGCAAACGCACATCAAGAACATCTACGGAAAGCTTGCCGTGCATTCCCGGGGCGAAGCCGTGTTTGAGGCTCATCGCCGGGGACTGCTGCAGATCGGGCAGCCCCGCGTCCGCAAATAGGCGGCGCGGGCGCGCTTTTTCCTATCTTTTCAAAGAGTCGCGGATTTCTCGCAGAAGCACGATGTCTTCCGGTGTGGCCGCCGGTGGTGGAGCGGCCTCCGGCTCCCTGCGCCTAGCCTTGTTGATCAGGCGAATCATCTGAAAGATGATGAACGCCAGAATGAGAAAATTCAGCAGAATGGTCAGGAAATTGCCGTATGCCAGGACCGCTCCCGCTTTCTTGGCTTCTACCAGGGTCATGGACATGCCTTGGCCATTGAGTGGCAAGTAATAATTCGAAAAATCGAGTCCGCCAACCAGTCTTCCGACGACCGGCATGATCACATCCTGCACCAGCGAGTCGACGATTTTGCCGAATGCGCTGCCGATGATGACGCCAACCGCCAGATCAATCACGTTCCCCTTGATTGCAAAGGCTTTGAATTCCTGCAGCATTCCCATCAATTTCCCTTCCTTGTGTCGTATTGTTGTCGGTCCTGCGCAATGCTTGCCTGAGTTTCAGGTGGACGAGGCGCATGCGGGCTCCATTTTTGCAGAAATCCTGCACTTTCCGAAGCAAACGAAGGTCTCCGGCACATAGTATCTGTCTGTTGCCTGCCAAAAAGTTCCCGAATTTTCGCAAGGCAAAAGGGTTTCCCTTTAATTCAGTTCCGGCGTCCGTTATAATCTAAGGTTGCTAGAAGTTTCGTACAGATTTCGTATTAATAATGATTGGGGTTGGTATGAGTAACGAAAAGCAGGTCGATTCCGGTCGGCGTGGCTTGCTTGCCGCGACATGTGCGGTAGGCGGGGTGGCCGGACTGGCCACAGCGGGAGCCTTTGTCTCCACCTTCCAGCCGTCCGAGCGCGCAAAAGCCGCCGGTGCTCCGGTCGAGGTGGATATTTCCGGCCTCGCTCCGGGCGAATTGAGAACCGTGGAATGGCGCGGCAAACCCGTATGGATTCTCAAGCGCTCGCCGGAGATGGTCGCATCGCTGAAGAAGACCGATGCCGAGGTTGCCGATCCCAAGTCGGAACGCAACCCCGAGGAACTTACCCCGGAATACGCCCGGAATGAATACCGCTCGCGCAAGCCGGACATCCTGGTTGCCGTCGGTATCTGCTCGCACCTCGGTTGCTCGCCGACCACCAAGCTCCAGTCCGGACCCCAGCCTTCGCTGCCCGACAACTGGCAGGGTGGCTTCCTCTGCCCATGCCATGGTTCGACATTCGACCTGGCCGGCCGCGTCTACAAGAACAAGCCTGCTCCTGACAACCTGCAAGTACCGCCGCACATGTTTGTCGGCGACACCAAACTCGTGATCGGTAAAGACGAGAAAGGCGAAGCATAATCATGGCGATACAACAAAAACCGACCGGCACGCCTGTTCCCCTGTCAGGCAAGGCGCTGGCATGGATCGATGAGCGCTTTCCGCTGAGTTCGACATGGAAAGCGCATATCTCCGAATATTACGCTCCCAAGAACTTCAACTTCTGGTACATGTTCGGCTCGCTGGCGCTGCTGGTGCTTGTTATCCAGATCGTCACCGGCATCTTCCTCGTCATGCATTACAAGCCGGATGCCAACCTCGCGTTCGCATCGGTCGAGTACATCATGCGTGACGTGCCCTGGGGCTGGCTGGTGCGCTACATGCACTCCACCGGCGCCTCGGCTTTCTTCGTCGTTGTGTATCTGCACATGACGAAAGCCCTGCTGTACGGTTCCTATCGCAAGCCGCGCGAACTGCTGTGGCTGTTCGGCGTCGGCATCTTCCTGTGCCTGATGGCGGAAGCCTTCTTCGGCTACCTGCTTCCCTGGGGACAGATGTCCTACTGGGGCGCGCAGGTGATTGTCAACCTGTTCGGCGCAATCCCCTTCATCGGTCCTGACCTGTCGCTCTGGATCCGCGGCGACTACGTGGTGTCCGATGCAACGCTGAACCGCTTCTTCTCCCTGCACGTCATCGCGATTCCGCTCGTGCTGATCGGCCTGGTCGTCGCCCACATCGTCGCACTGCACGAAGTTGGCTCCAACAACCCGGACGGCGTGGAAATCAAGAAGCATAAGGATGCAAACGGCGTTCCGCTCGACGGCATTCCCTTCCATCCGTATTACACGGTGCATGACGTATTCGGTGTCGCGATCTTCCTGATCGTGTTCAGCGCCGTAGTGTTCTTCGCGCCGGAGATGGGCGGCTACTTCCTCGAGTACAACAACTTCATTCCGGCCGATCCGCTGAAGACTCCCCCGCATATCGCACCGGTCTGGTACTTCACGCCGTTCTATTCGATCCTGCGCGCAACCACATCGCAGTTCATGTACGCACTCATTGTCGGCGTGATCGCCTATGTTGCCCTGATCATGCTGAAATCCCGTCTTGCCAGCACCATCAAGATAGCGATTGCGGTGATCGCAGCCGTCGTTGTCGTCGCCATGTTCGTCTTTGACGCGAAGTTCTGGGGCGTTGTGCTCATGGGCGTGTCGGTACTGATCCTGGCTGCGCTGCCGTGGCTCGACTATTCGCCGGCGAAGTCGATTCGCTACCGCCCGAGCTGGCACGGCTACGTGTACCTGTTGTTCGGCATCGCCTTCCTGGCGCTCGGCTATCTCGGCGTTCAGCCGCCGACACCAATCGGCACGCTGGTAGCCCAGATCTGCACCTTCATCTACTTCGGCTTCTTCTTGCTGATGCCGTGGTGGAGCACCATGGGCAGCTTCAAGCCTGTGCCTGACCGTGTTACATTCCAGCCGCACTAAGCCGCAAAAAGGGATAACAGAACCATGAAATTGTTGAAGAAATTCATTGCGGTCCTGGCGCTTGTACCGGCAGTTGCATTTGCCGCCGAGGCGACTTTTCCGCTGGACGCGGCACCGGATCGCACGAAGGATCTGGCTGCATTGCAAAACGGTGCCAAGCTGTTCGTCAATTACTGCCTGAACTGCCATTCCGCATCGGCAATGCGCTATAACCGGCTGCGCGACATCGGCCTGACCGATGAACAGATCAAGAATAATCTTCTGTTCACCTCGGAAAAAGTCGGTGACCTGATGACAGTATCCATGCCTGCCAAGGACGCGAAAACCTGGTTCGGTGCGGTGCCTCCCGATCTGTCGGTGATCGCCCGTGCAAAGGCGTCGAGCGAAGGTTCGGGTGCGGATTGGCTCTACACCTACCTGCGTACCTTCTACAAGGACGACACCCGCCCGACAGGCTGGAATAACCTGGTATTCCCGAATGTGGGCATGCCACATGTCATGTGGGAAGTGCAGGGTGTGCGCGCAGCCAAGTTCGTCGAAGAGAAGGATCCGCACGATGCATCCAAGGTGATTCACAAGTTTGCCGGTTTCGAGCAGGTCAAGCCGGGCACGATGTCTTCCCTCGACTTCGACAATGCCACTGCCGACCTGGTCTCCTACTTGAATTGGATGGGCGAACCTGCCCAGAACAGCCGCAAGCGTCTTGGTGTGGTCGTGCTCCTGTTCCTCAGCTTTTTCCTGCTGCTGGCATGGCGCCTGAACGCATCGTACTGGAAAGACGTCAGGTAGCAATTTTCGGCCCGTCAATCCGAAGAGAATGACGGGCGTTTTTTCTGGGGTGAGCCGTCCGACGTCTCACCCCTTTGTTTCTAAGGAACTACAAAATGATGGTTCTCTATTCGGGCACAACCTGCCCATTTTCCCAGCGTTGCCGTCTCGTCCTGTTCGAGAAGGGGATGGATTTCGAAATCCGTGACGTCGATCTGTTCAACAAGCCCGAAGATATCTCGGTGATGAACCCGTATGGCCAGGTGCCCATCCTCGTGGAGCGCGACTTGATCCTGTACGAGTCCAACATCATCAACGAGTACATTGACGAACGTTTTCCGCATCCGCAACTGATGCCGGCCGACCCGCTGATGCGTGCGCGTGCCCGCCTCATGCTGTTCAATTTTGAAAAAGAATTGTTCGTGCACGTCCATACCCTGGAAAACGATAAATCGAAGGGTTCGGAAAAAGTGCATGAAAAAGCCCGTGCCGAAATCCGTGATCGCCTGACGACGCTTGCTCCATTGTTCCTGAAGAACAAATACATGCTCGGCGATGAATTTTCCATGCTGGACGTGGCCGTGGCCCCCTTGCTGTGGCGCCTTGATCACTACGGCATCGAACTATCGAAGACAGCCGCGCCTCTGATGAAATACGCAGAACGCATCTTTTCCCGTCCTGCCTATATCGAAGCACTGACGCCCTCTGAAAAGGTAATGCGCCGCTGATTAGAGTGCGCCGTTTGTCAGCAAAGACCTCTGGCGCATTTGCATTTGTGGTCAGGAAGCTATGTCCGAAATTTCTACAAAACCTTATCTGCTGCGCGCGATTTACGAGTGGTGCACCGATAACGGGTACACACCCTATCTCGCGGCCGCAGTCGATGCACAGACCCGTGTTCCGCGCGAGTTCGTCAAGAATGGGGAAATTGTTCTGAACATCAGCTTCACCGCTACCAGCGGATTGAAGATGGAAAACGATGTCATCAGCTTCAATGCCCGGTTCGGCGGTGTCTCTCGTGAAATCGTCGTTCCCGTCGACAACGTCGTTGCCATCTATGCTCGCGAAAACGGTCAGGGCATGGCATTCGAAGTCTCCAGTACTCCTGCCCGGGATGATGAAGTGCAGGCGGAAGAGGATGTGTCGAAAGGCCCTGCCTTGTCTGCCGTGCCCTCGGGGAATGAGGATTCTGCCGCGTCCGCCGAAAATCCCGGGCCCGATGACAACAACGATCCTCCAAAAAAAGGTGGAAGGCCTACCCTAACTCGCATCAAATAGCGTATAATTCGGGTCTTCAAGTTTTCGCCGGCTTAGCTCATTTGGTAGAGCAGTTGACTTGTAATCATCAGGTGGCCAGTTCGAATCCGGCAGCCGGCACCAATAAAAACCCGTGAATAGAAATATTCACGGGTTTTTTCTTTTCTGCATGCTGTTCTTCTCGCGGTTTCATCAACCCATATCAAGCTGCGTTTGATAAGCCGCTGCGCAACCCGGACCCGCGCCAGCGGTGCTCGGCGTACGTCCGTACGCGCGCGCCCCGCAACGCAAAGCCGAACCGCTCGCCACGCTGATCAGACTCACCCTAGAGCGGATTGCAGGTGAGCGTATGAACGGAATCGCTTTGTCCTGGGACCGCGGGCAAGGCGGTAGGAGCGCCGTGTGGCGGGCCACACCAGCGACGAACAACGCCGCCATGCGCCCAAGGCAGGCCGGAGCGACCGACCATTCACCTGCAATATGCTCCCCTTGAAGACGATGAAGTCTTGCTCGTCAGGCTGCCATAGGTCAGTGAAGTTTGCGAGTTCGATGTCGGCAAATGACTGCCGTCGGTTGCAATGAAGGGAGTATGAGGCGGGTCGCCAAGGTGTCGACGGTGCCAGGGAAGACATGCCTGCCATCAAGGCAGGCATTGATTGATACATCCCCGTGATGCAACAGGGATGCCGGAGGAGTACTTCAGGCTTTCAACAGGCCTTGCAGTTCGCCGGATTCGTACATCTCCGTCATGATGTCCGATCCGCCGACGAATTCACCCTTCACGTAAAGCTGAGGGATGGTCGGCCAGTTGGAGTATTCCTTGATACCTTGGCGCACGTCCGCATCTTCGAGCACATTGACGGTGACGATATTGTCGACGCCGCATGCCTTCAGAATCTGAATAGCGCGGCCGGAAAAGCCGCACTGCGGAAACTGCGCCGTGCCTTTCATGAAAAGCACTACCTGGTTCTGGGTTACGGTTTCTTTGATCCAGCTTTGTACGTCGCTCATGGTGTTACCCCTGCAGATTGAAGATGGCTCCATTATATGGAAAACCTCGGCCGCTGGCAGGCAATGCGCGTTTGCGCTGCCTGCTCCCTCTACTTGGGCGGGCCGGAAAGCGGGTTCAAGCTTTCAGCTTGGCAAACGCGGCCGCCATTGCATTGTTGGCGGCCGGCTGCGGACGCTGCTGGTGCTGTCCCAGGCGCTTGGCATCGGTGCGGTCGCCTCGCTGCTCCGGACGCGCGCCGGCAGGCTGCGGCGAATCGCTTAAGCGCATGGTCAATGCGATGCGGCGCCGTTTCTCGTCGACTTCCAGCACCTTGACCTTCACCACTTGTCCCGCCTTCACGACGGTATGCGGGTCGCGCACGAAGGTGTTTGACAATGCGGAGATATGCACCAGTCCATCCTGGTGAACGCCGATATCGACGAAGGCGCCGAATGCCGCCACGTTGGTCACCACGCCCTCGAGAATCATGTCGGGACGCAGATCCTTGATATCCTCGACCCCGTCCTTGAATGTCGCAGTGGTGAACTCGGGGCGGGGATCGCGGCCAGGCTTTTCCAGTTCTTTCAGGATGTCCGTAATGGTGGGAACACCGAATTTTTCATCCGCATACTTGGCGGGCTGTACGCCCTTGAGCAGCTTGCTGTCGCCGATGATGCCTTTCACATCCTTCTTAATGTCGGCAAGAATCCGCTCGACGACCGGATACGATTCCGGATGCACGGCCGACGCATCCAGCGGATTTTCTCCATTCATGATGCGCAGGAAGCCGGCTGCCTGCTCGAAGGTCTTCTCGCCGAGCCGGGGCACTGCCCGCAATGCCGCCCGGGAGGTGAACATGCCCTTCATGTCGCGGTAATTGACGATGCTCTGTGCGACGCTGGTGTTCAAGCCGGAAACACGCGCCAGGAGCGGCGCGGATGCGGTATTCACATCGACGCCGACCGCATTGACGCAATCCTCGACCACGGCATCGAGCGAGCGTGCCAGCTGCGTCTGGCCGACGTCATGCTGGTATTGCCCGACGCCGATGGACTTCGGGTCGATCTTGACCAGTTCCGCGAGCGGATCCTGGAGACGACGGGCAATCGATACCGCGCCGCGCAGCGACACATCCAGCTCCGGCAATTCGCGGGATGCGAATTCGGACGCCGAATACACCGAGGCGCCTGCCTCGGACACGACGATCTTGGTCAACTTGAGTTCCGGATGCTGCTTGATCAGGTCTTGCGCCAGTTTGTCCGTTTCACGCGAAGCGGTGCCGTTGCCGATGGAAATCAATGCAACCTGGTGTTTCTGCGCCAGCAGGGCGAGTGTGTGAAGGGAGCCGTGCCAGTCATTGCGCGGCTGATGGGGGTAGATCGTCGCCGTATCCACTACCTTGCCCGTCGCATCGACCACCGCCACCTTGACGCCTGTGCGCAGCCCCGGATCCAGCCCCATGGTGGCACGCGGGCCCGCCGGGGCGGCCAGCAGCAGATCCTTCAGGTTGCGCGCAAACACATTGATCGCCTCGACCTCGGCGCGCTCACGCAATGCCGTCATCAATTCGGTTTCGAGGTGCATGAAGGTCTTGACGCGCCAGGTCCAGCGCACGGTATCGCTCAGCCATTTATCCGCCGGACGGCCCTGGTTGCTGATGCCGAAGCGGACGGCGATCCTGCCTTCGCAGGGGTTGTGCGGCGCGTCCCATTTCGGTTTTTCCTCTTCGCTGTCGAGACGCAACGACACATTGAGGATTTCCTCGCGGCGTCCGCGGAACAGTGCCAGCGCCCGATGGGATGGAATCGTGCTCAGGGTTTCGGAATAGTCAAAGTAATCCTCGAACTTCGCGCCCGCGTCTTCCTTGCCTTCGACCACTTTCGACTCGACCACGCCGTGTTCGGTCATGTATTCGCGCAGGGTCTGCAGCAGCGTCGCATCTTCCGCAAAACGCTCCATCAGGATCTGACGCGCACCGTCCAGCGCTGCCTTCACATCCGGCACGCCAGGGTTGTCGCCATTGTCGGTACTGAATGCGGGCTTCAGGTATTTCGCCGCTTCTTCTTCGGGATTGAGTGAAGGATTGCCGAGCAGCGCATCCGCCAGTTCCGTCAGGCCGGCTTCCGCCGCGATCTGCGCCTTGGTGCGGCGCTTCGGCTTGTAGGGCAGATACAGGTCTTCGAGACGGGTCTTGTCTTCGGCATGAGTGATCGCATCCAGCAGCTCCGGCGTCATTTTTCCCTGCTCGTTGATCGAGGCAATGATCGCGGCACGGCGGTCTTCGAGTTCGCGCAGGTAGCGCAGGCGCTCTTCCAGCAGGCGCAATTGCGTATCGTCCAGGCCGCCGGTCGCTTCCTTGCGGTAGCGCGCGATGAAGGGCACGGTGGCGCCTTCATCCAGCAGGGCAATGGCAGCGGCAACCTGTGCCGGTTTGGCGACAAGTTCAAGAGCGAGGCGTTGTTCAATCGAAGGCAGCATGGGATTCGGATAAGAAGAAAAACAAGCAGATGATGATACGCAATTTATGCGGGAGCGCCAGTCTTGACAGGCCGAATATGCCGGGGACGCGACAGAGTCCGTTCCCGGTTTCTCATGACTTGCAGAAATGCCAAACCCGATTCAGCCCGGATAACGGCCGCCGCTCACGCGCTCGATGCCGGCAAGGTCGCGCCAGCTCTGCACGGATTCGAAGCCGCCTGCGGCAAGCAGTCCGCGTACGGATGCGGCCTGGTCGTAGCCGTGCTCCATCATCAGCCAGCCGGCCGCCAGAAGATACGCGGGCGCATGTTGCACGATGATTCGCAATGCGCTCAGGCCGTCCGCATGATCGGTGAGCGCATCCGCCGGCTCGAAGCGAAGGTCGCCTTGTGACAGATGCGGATCATTGGCGACGATATACGGCGGGTTCGACACGATGAGATGGTGGCGCCCGCCCGCCGGCAAGCCGGCGTACCAGTCGCTTTGGACGAGGTTCACCGCGCAGGCATGGCGGGCCGCGTTGCGACGGGCGATTTCCAGCGCGGCTGCACTGACGTCCACCGCAGTCACCTCCGCGTCCGGCCGATGATGCGCGATGGCAATGGCGATTGCGCCGGTCCCGGTTCCGAGGTCCAGCATGCGGCCCTGCGGCGGCAGTCGTTCGAGCGCCAATTCGACCAGCAATTCGGTTTCCGGCCGCGGTATCAGCACGTCCGGCGTGGTATGCAAGGCAAGGCCGAAGAACTCGCGCTCGCCGATGATATAGGCAATCGGCTCGCCCGTGATGCGGCGCCGGAACAGCTCCGAAAGACGGGCAGCTTCTTCCGGCCCAAGAACGCGGTCCGACTGGGTGATCAACTGCACCCGCGTCAGGCCAAGACCGTGGCAGACGAGGATTCTTGCATCAACCGCATCAAGCGGCGACTGGTTCAACACCGCGCCGATGGTCGTGCCGGGCGAAATCGAAAGTTCGGGTAGCGGCGAATCCGGGGGGGTATGCATGAAGCAATGGGGAGCGTTCAACGGGCCTGGCGCAGCGCAGCCCAAATCAGGAGCACCGCCAGAATGGCGAACCAGATCAGTGACCATTGCGGAATCGACAGGCCGATGATCGGTTCGTATTCGGCGCTGCACAGACCATCCGCCTTGAACAGGAAAGGCATCAGCTCTGCGGTGAAAATCTTGTTCAGCGAGGTTTCAAGCGGATCGATGCCGCAGGAGACGGAAGGGTGGGCCTTTACCCAGAGGTGCCATCCTGCGATGCCGGCGCCGACCAGCGATGCCAGCGCCGCGAGCAGCGCTCCCGCCTTGGTCGCGGCGCGGGGCAGGGCGGCGAAGATGAAGCACAGCAATCCGGTGGCGACGAAGGCATAACGCTGCAGCACGCACAGCGGGCAGGGAAGCATTTCCTTGACATGCTGAAGATACAACGCGTAACCAACCAGGGCAAAGCATATGACGCCCGCAGCAAGCAGTATGGGTTTGGATGTTCTCATCTGGACAATATTTTAAGTGGGTAAGGCAATGCGACTGACATGGTGCCTGATGGTTCCAATGTGCAACCATGTTGGGCAGGCAATATCTTGCCTAATTATGCCTGCAAGCCTGCCAGGCTTCTCGGCGCCTCAATTTTCCTCTGACAAACTGGCCAGCAGTTCCGCCTGATGCTCGGCCATCAGCGCCTTCATCAATTCTTCCAGATCGCCATCCATGATGAAGTCCAGCTTGTACAACGTCAGGTTGATGCGGTGGTCCGTCATTCTTCCCTGTGGAAAATTGTAAGTACGGATACGCTCGCTGCGATCGCCGGAACCGATCAGCGACTTGCGAGTGGCGGCTTCCTTGGCTTGCTGTTCGCGCAATTGCACATCCTTGATGCGCGCCGCGAGCACCTTCAGTGCCGAGGCCTTGTTCTTGTGCTGGCTGCGGTCATCCTGGCATTCGACCACGATGCCGGTCGGGAAGTGGGTAATGCGGATCGCGGAGTCGGTCTTGTTGATATGCTGTCCGCCGGCGCCCGAGGCGCGGAAGGTATCGATGCGGATGTCGGCGGGATTGATATCGACATCGGAGACTTCATCGGCTTCCGGCATCACGGCCACGGTGCAGGCGGAGGTGTGGATGCGCCCCTGCGTCTCGGTGGCCGGCACCCGCTGCACGCGGTGGCCGCCGGACTCGAACTTGAGCTTCGAATAGGCGCCATGCCCGATCAGGCGCACGATCACTTCCTTGTAGCCGCCGATTTCCGATGGCGATTCGGACACCATCTCCACCTGCCACCGGTTGCGCTCGGCGTAACGGGTGTACATGCGCAGCAGATCGCCCGCGAACAGGGCGGCTTCGTCGCCGCCGGTGCCGGCGCGGATTTCCAGGTAAATATTGCGTTCGTCGTTGGGGTCCTTCGGCAGCAGCATTGTCTGGAGATCGACTTCGGCCTGCTCGATGCGCGCCTTCGCCGCGGCGATCTCTTCCTGCGCCAGTTCCTTCATGTCGGGGTCGGACAACATGTCCTGGGCCGTCTTGATGTCTTCTCCTGCCTGGACATAATCCCGGTACAAGGCGACCAGCGGGCCGAGCTCGGCATGTTCGCGCGTCAGTTTGCGGTACTGCTCCATGTCGGCGGTGACGCCTTCCTGCATCAGCAGGCTGTTGACCTCTTCCAGCCGCTCGGTGAGCTGGTCGAGTTTTGCAAGCATTGAAGGTTTCATGGGGTGTGCTTTGGTGGAATTCCTGAAGGTTGCCGGGTTGCCCTGGAAGGACAATGAATGGCAGGCGCCGGACCGTTAGTGAACGGTGTCCGGGAAAAGCGCCGCTAGCGCTTGGTGCGGAAAAGTTGCGGCAGCAGCGCCGCAAGACGGGCGCGTTCATCACCCTGTGCGTTATGCAGCGCCTGCTGCGGGCCATGCAGGAATTTCGCGGTCAGGCCCTTGGACAGTGCTTCCAGCACGGCATCGATGTCTTCGCCCCTGGCAAGCAGTTTCCTTGCGCGCTCAAGCTCGGCAAGGCGCATGGCCTCGCTGCTTTCATGCAGGTTGCGGATGAGGGGTACGACGGCGCGGGTGTCGATCCAGTGCATGAACGCCTGCACGCGGTTCTCGATGATGGCCTCGGCTTGCGCCACGGCAGCCTGGCGGTTCTCGAGGCCGGTCTGCACCGCGGCGCCAAGGTCGTCAACCGTGTACAAAAAGACATCGTCCAGGCGGCCGACTTCGGGTTCGATGTCGCGCGGCACCGCAAGATCCACCATGAAAATCGGCTTGTGGCGCCTTGTCTTGATCGCGCGCTCCACCATACCCAGGCCGATGATGGGCAGGGACGACGCGGTGCTGGAGACGACGATGTCGAACTGCGCAAGCTGCTCCGGCAGGTCGGCGAGGCGGATGGCGCGGCCGTTGAAACGGTGGGCCAGCGATTCGCCTCGCTCAAGCGTGCGGTTGGCAATGGTCAGCGACTTCGGATTCTGTGCGGCAAAATGCGTGGCGCAAAGCTCGATCATTTCGCCGGCACCGATGAACAGCACATTCTGTTCGGACACGGTATCGAAGATGCGCTGGGACAGGCGTACCGCGGCCGCTGCCATTGACACGCTGTGCGCGCCGATTTCGGTCGTGGTGCGCACTTCCTTGGCCACTGCAAAGGTGCGCTGGAACATCTGGTGCAGATAAGTGCCCAGGCCGCCGGCTTCATCGGCCTTGCGCACCGCATCCTTCATTTGCCCCAGGATCTGCGCTTCGCCGAGCACCATGGAATCGAGACCGGATGCCACGCGGAATGCATGGCGCACCGCATTGTCTTGCGGCAGCGTATAAAGATAGGGGCGCAGTTCGGAATAGGGCAGCTTGTGGTATTCGGCCAGGAAACGGGCGGTGGCGTCGATCGCGGCTTCCACGCCGCCCGGGATATCGCTGGCGGCATAGAGCTCGGTACGGTTGCAGGTGGAGAGGATGGCGGCTTCATCGCCCGCGTTCGATGTGGTTTCGCGTCCGAACCATGCGCGTGCCGATGCCACCGCCTGCCCGATCTGGTCAGCGGGAAAGGCGACTTTCTCGCGCAGGGAAACCGGCGCGGTGGTGTGATTGAGACCGACTGCGAGAAGCTGCATGAATGGCGTGAAACTGAAATCCTGTAGCGCTATTATAGCCTGTTGCACCCTTGCACAAGCTTGTTGGTAAAAGCATACCGGGTCTTGCAGAACCGCAGCGAACTCACTGCGGCGACGGATGCGCAAGTTGTTCCAGCCGATATCCGTAGCTATAGACCGGAGCCAGCCTGAATCCGTTCTCCGGATGCAAGCCCAGCTTGCTGCGTACGCGCGAAACATGGGTATCCATGGTGCGGGAAGGCATTTCGAGTTCTCCCGACCACACCGCATCCCTGATGAAGGCGCGCGACAGCGGGCGGTCCAGGTGACGGAACAGCAGCAGGGCCAGTTCGAATTCCTTCTGTGTCAGGTCCAGTGTGGCACCATCCCGCGTAATGCGCCCGCTGCGAAGTTCAAAACAATAGGGACCGTACACCGCAAGATCCTGTGTATAGCGTTCCGGATAGGCGTTGCGCAGCAGGACTTCGCTCCGAAGCACCAATTCATTGCGGCGTATCGGTTTGACAAGGTAATCCGAGGCGCCTGCAGCAAGCGCCGCGAGCGCTTCCTCGATACGGTTGCGCTCCGTCAGGGCGAGTACCGGCATGGAGGGTGATTGCCGGCGCAGCTGTTGCAGCATGGTCTGCGGGCTGCTATTGCCATGGGCTTGCCAGTCGATAAGGCAAATTTGCACGTCTTGATACGATTGCGTGCGGCTGCGTTCCAGCTGCACGCAATCGTATCCCTTTGCAGATAAGGTTTCCCGTATTGCTTCGGCCAGATCCGGATCTTTTGTATGGAAGGCAATACGCATGGGCTCGAAGACCTGATGTCGGACAAGCCGGCATTGTAGGCTGAAGAGAGCCGCGCCTCAAAAAGTACGCACAGCGTGTCCGAGCCTTTCGAACACGCTGTGGAAAGCTAGTCAGCTATTGGAAGTCCGTATTGGAGCCCTGCTGCGGAGCCCGGCACGGCTCGCGCATCCGTTGCGCGCCAGCGGAGGCGAAAACACTCTAATCGCGCAATGCCACGTGGGAGGCGGTGGCGCTGCTATTGCCGGTCACGGCATTGTCCATGCGATAGGTAGTTGGCGCATCGATTGTGACGGTGTGGTTGAGGTCTTCCAGCAAGTGATGCATCTTCGCCGCAGTGGCATCCCAGGAGGTGCGCGAGAGCTTGTCGCGCATGAGGCGGATCTTCCTGAGCTTGTCATCGCTCGACATGGCCAGCGCGCGCTCGCAGGCGGCCACGAATTCCGGCGCCGTCGCCGCGATCTCCACCACGTCGCTGTGCAGGTCCACCACATCCTTGACCGGCGTGCTCACGATCGGCAGCTCCGCCGCCATGTACTCCAGCGACTTGGTCGGGCTGATGAAGCGGGTCGACTCGTTCATCGCAAACGGCATCAGGCACACATCCCACGCCGCCAGGAACTGCGGCAGCGCGCTGTAGGCCTGCTGGCCCATGTAGTGGATGTTGGGCCGCTGCGGCAGGCTCGCCGCATCGATCTTGACCACCGGCCCCACCAGCACGATCTGCCACTCCGGATGGGCATCGGCCAGCTGGCCGGCCAGCTCGGCATCGAAGCGTTCGTCGATGACGCCGTAAAAGCCCAGCACCGGGCGCGGCAGGTCCTTCAGTTCGGCATGGGCGATGTTGCGGTCGAGCGCCTGGCGGAAATGGGTGACGTCGACGCTGCTGGGAAAGCAGTGCACATTGGCATGGCGGTGTTTCTTGGCTTC
>NZ_VFAH01000010.1 GCF_008929045.1 Noviherbaspirillum aerium
GACCGGCCTGGGCGTGGAGCGTGTCGATGAGGAGGGTCTTGTCGGAGGACAGCGGGGAATAGAAGCGCAGCAGGCGGTTGCTGTCGGTGAAATGGGGGATGGCGGCTGCGGCGAGGGCGGCCAGGGTATCTTGGGTGTCGTCAGCGGTGTCGGCTTGCTCGGTGGAAGCGAAGGTGGGGAAGAAAGGGGCGATGGGGCTGGCGAAGTCGCGGATGGCCATGCCATGCAGCGGGTGGCCGGCGATGTGGAGCGCTTCGGCGGCTTGCTGCGCGAGGCTGGCGGCCTGGGCAGCCCTGGCGATGTCGGGGTTGAGGCGGGAGGCGGCTTGCAGGCCGTGCTGCAGGGCGCTGCCGGGGGTATCGGCTTGCAGGCCCGAGGCTGATGATGGCGATGAAGGAACGAGACCCTTGAGCGGGTCCTGTTCAGGATCATCGAAAGGCTGAAGCGACATGTGTTATTCCCGGCAATGGCATTATTTTGTTGAGCCGCGCGTCCGCAAGCAGCGCGCACAAAATTGTGCATACGACAACTAAAAAGTTGCCGGGATACTAACATGTCAAACAACGTTCGATAGTGTTTTATTAACTTTCTGTTGCGTTTAGGTTGGTATTCG
This sequence comes from Noviherbaspirillum aerium, assembly GCF_008929045.1. Classification (GTDB taxonomy): domain Bacteria; phylum Pseudomonadota; class Gammaproteobacteria; order Burkholderiales; family Burkholderiaceae_D; genus Noviherbaspirillum; species Noviherbaspirillum aerium. Next base: position 614 of record NZ_VFAH01000010.1, read on the forward strand.
CGACAGTGGACTCATCGGCCGATGTCGCTCGGTCTGGCAGATCGATGAGCCAGTCAGCCGCCGCTTTCCGTGGGCGGGGCATCGACAACTTCCCGCTTTCTGCCTTTTTCCCAGAGTACATCGCTCCCTCCCGCAAACCGGTTGAGCACCCGCGACAGCACGAACATCAGATCGGACAGGCGGTTCATGTACTGCCGCGGATTGTCGTTGATCTTTTCCGTATTGCCGAGGCTGACGATGGCGCGTTCGGCGCGGCGGCAGATGGTGCGGCAGACATGGGCGAGGGCGGCGGCGCGCGAGCCGGCCGGAAGGATGAAGTCCTTCAGCGGCGGCAGGTCGGCATTGTATTTTTCCAGCAGCGTGTCGAGCCGGCCCACGTGCACATCGGTGATCAGCGTATAGCCGGGAATGCAGAGTTCGCCGCCGAGGTCGAACAGGTCGTGCTGGATGGAAACGAGTTCCTCGCGCAGCGCATTCGGCAGTTCCTCGCACAGCAGCAGGCCGATATGGGAATTGAGTTCATCCACATCGCCCATCGCATGCACGCGCAGGCTGTCCTTGGCGACGCGGCTGCCGTCTCCCAGTCCGGTGGTGCCGTTGTCTCCGGTGCGCGTCGCGATTTTCGAAAGTCGGTTTCCCATGGCTTTTCGTCAGGTATGGTCGGGTTTGGAATGAGGCCAGCATACGACAAAAGCCGTCCCTGCGCAGTCGCCGGGGCGACGATGTCATCGGCCGCGGGAAGGGGCAAGAGAGTAAAATCGGGCAACGCCTGCAATTACACCGGAGACGCCCATGAACCATCCCGCCCAACTGGCCGCGCTGAAGAAGCCGGTGCCTGCCGAACTGCTTGCCGCGCTCGAATCGATTTTCGAGGATCGCTTTTCCACATCGCAAGCCATGCGGGAACATCACGGCCGCGACGAGTCTTCGTATGATCCGATGCTGCCCGATGCGGTCGTCTTCGCGCAGACCACCGAGGAAGTAGCGCAGGCGGTCAAGCTGTGCAGCCTGCATGAAGTGCCCATCATTCCCTACGGCACCGGCACCTCGCTCGAAGGCCATATCCTGGCGCTGCGCGGCGGCGTCACCATCGACCTGTCGCAGATGAACCAGGTGCTGGCGGTGCATGCGGAAGACCAGACCGCCACCGTCCAGGCCGGCGTCACCCGCAAGCAATTAAACCAGGAGATCCGCGACACCGGCCTGTTCTTTCCAATCGACCCCGGCGCCGATGCCTCGCTCGGCGGCATGGCCGCCACCCGCGCATCCGGCACCAATGCCGTGCGCTACGGCACCATGCGCGAAAACACGCTGGCCCTGACGGTGGTCACCTCCGACGGCCGCATCATCAAGACCGGCACCCGCGCCAAGAAATCCTCCGCCGGGTACGACCTCACCCGCGTGTTCGTCGGCAGCGAAGGCACGCTCGGCATCATCACCGAAGTCACGGTGCGCATCTATCCGCAGCCGGAAGCGGTATCGGCCGCCGTCTGTTCCTTCCCCTCGACCGCCGATGCGGTCAATGCGGTGATCCAGACCATACAGATGGGCGTGCCGATCGCCCGCGTCGAATTCCTCGACGAGCAGAGCGTGCGCTCCATCAATGCGCATGACCGGCTCAACCTGCCGGAAAAGCCGCTGCTGCTGTTCGAATTCCACGGCAGCGAACGCGGTGTCGAGGAGCAGGCGCGGACGGTGCAGGAAATCGCCGACGGCTTCAATGCCATCGGTTTCGAATGGGCAACCCGTCCGGAAGACCGGACCCGGCTCTGGACCGCGCGCCACAATGCCTACTTCGCGATGCTGCAGATGCGCCCCGGCGGAAGGGCGATCTCCACCGACTGCTGCGTGCCGATCTCGCGCCTGGCCGAATGCATCCTCGATACCAAGGCCGACTGTGAAAAGAACGGCATCATCCATGCCATCATCGGCCATGTCGGCGACGGCAATTTCCATGTGCTGATGATGGTCGACCCCAACGATCCGGCCGACATCGCCAAGGCGGAAGGCGTCAATGCCCGCATGGTGGCGCGCGCCATCTCGATGGACGGCACCTGCACCGGCGAACACGGCGTCGGCCTGCACAAGATGGACTTCCTGATCCAGGAGCATGGCGAGGAAGCCATCGAAACCATGCGGCTGCTCAAGCATGCCTTCGACCCGAAAAACATCATGAATCCAGGCAAGATCATTCAATGGTAGGACGATTTCCGATGGCGACCCGACTGCCTCCCGTACATGCCTTGTCCGCCTTCGAGGCGGCGGCCCGGCTCGGCTCTTTCGCGCTGGCGGCCGAGGAACTGTGCATCACGCCGTCGGCGCTGTCGCACCGCATCCGCCTGCTGGAGGAGTTCGTCGGCGAGCGCCTGTTCCTGCGCGACGGCCGCGCGGTCAGCCTGTCCGAGTTCGGCCGGCGCTATCTCGATGTGGTGCGGGCGGCGCTGCGCACGCTGACCGAATTTCCGATGCCGCACCGCAGCGCCCCGGCGCAGCCGCGCATCAAGGTGACGGTGCCGCCCACCTTCGCCCGCTACTTGCTGGTGCCGCGCCTGGGCGACTTCACCCGCCAGTATCCCGACATCGTGCTGGAACTGTTCCTGTCGGTGCCGCTGTACGACCTGGCGCTGTCGGAAAGCGACGTGGAGGTGCGTTTCGGCGCCGGCAATTACACCGATACCGTGACCGAAAAACTGTTCGAGGAACCGACCTTCGCGGTGGCCAGCCCGGCCTACCTGGAAAAGATCGGCCCGCTGGAGCAGCCGTCGGACCTGGCCAGGGCCACCTTGCTGCGCTCGGCGCTGGAACCCTGGCAGCCCTGGTTCGAAGTCGCCGGCCTCGACTGGCCGGAGCCGTCGAACGCGCTGCGCCTGGACGACCTCGGCCTGCTGCTGGAAGCGATCCGCCACGGCTACGGCGTCGGCCTCACCCGCAAGCATTTCGTGCAGGAGCTGCTGCAGCGCGGCGAAGTCGTCCACCTGTTCAAGGATGTGGAACTGAAGTCGCCGCCGCATGCCTACTATGTGGTCTATGAGCCGCAGGCGCGGGTGCGGCCGGAAGTCGGCGCCTTCATCGACTGGCTGAGGAAGAGTTTCGGCCGGCTGTGATGAACGATGTTCGTTCGGCAATACCCGTGAAAAGAATTCAAGCAGCCGCTGCGCAGCTTTCACCTCAGGCAGGACAATTGCACGGATAATCATCCTGCCGATGCGCGGCCGCTTGCCGCGCACCACGATGGCGGCACCGGCCGCATCATCGATGCAACGCCGACTCTCCCTGGAGCAGGACATGAACGCCCCCGCAACCCCCCAATTCACCCTGGAGCGCCAGCGCCAGGTCGCCAGCGCCCTCGACCGGCTGCTGCCGGCCGGCTGCGTGCTCTTCAACGAGGAAGACACCCGTCCTTACGAATGCGACGGCCTGTCGGCCTATCGCCAGCTGCCGATGGTGGTGGTGCTGCCGCAGAACGAGGCGCAGGTGATCGACATCCTCAAGACCTGCCGCGAGCTGCAGGTGCCGATCGTGCCGCGCGGCGCGGGCACCGGCCTGTCCGGCGGCGCGATGCCGATCGCCGACGGCGTGGTGCTGTCGACCGCCAAGTTCAACAAGATCCTCAAGCTCGATGCCTATTCCCGGACCGCCGTGGTGCAGCCCGGCGTGCGCAATCTCGCCATTTCCGAAGCCGCCGCGCCGCACGGGCTCTACTATGCGCCCGATCCCTCGTCGCAGATCGCCTGCACCATCGGCGGCAACGTCGCCGAGAACTCCGGCGGCGTGCATTGCCTGAAATACGGCCTCACGGTGCATAACGTGCTGCGGGTACGCATGGTGACCATCGAGGGCGACGTGGTCGAGCTCGGCGGCGATGCGCTCGACGCGCCGGGGCTGGATCTGCTCGCGGTCTTCATCGGTTCCGAAGGCATGCTCGGCGTGGTCACCGAAGTCACCGTCAAGCTGGTGCCGAAACCGCAGCTGGCGCGGGTCATCATGGCGTCCTTCGACGACGTGGTCAAAGGCGGCGACGCGGTAGCCAGGGTGATTGCCGCCGGCATCATCCCCGCCGGCCTTGAGATGATGGACAAGACCTCGTCGCGCATGGTCGAGCCTTTCGTGAAAGCCGGTTACGACATCGATGCCGAAGCCATCCTGCTGTGCGAATCGGACGGCATCCCGGAAGAGGTGGAAGAGGAAATCGCGCGCATGACCGAAGTGCTGAAGGCCTCGGGCGCGACCGCGATCGCCGTGTCGCAGAACGAGGTCGAGCGGCTCAAGTTCTGGTCCGGCCGCAAGAATGCCTTCCCGGCCGCCGGCCGCATTTCCCCCGATTATTACTGCATGGACGGCACCATTCCACGCAAGCATCTCGCCCATGTGCTGGTGAGCATCACCGAGATGGAAAAGAAGCACGGCCTGCGCTGCGCCAACGTGTTCCATGCCGGCGACGGCAACCTGCATCCGCTGATCATGTTCGATGCCAACATGCCGGGCGAATTCGAGCGCGCCGAAGCCTTCGGCGCCGACATCCTCGAACTCTGCGTCGAGGTTGGCGGGACGATCACCGGCGAACACGGCGTCGGCATCGAAAAGATCAATTCCATGTGCGTGCAATATTCGCCGCAGGAGCGCGAAGCCTTCTTCGCCGTCAAGCGGGCCTTCGATACCGCCTTCCTGCTCAACCCGGACAAGGCCATTCCTTCGCTGCACCGCTGCGCCGAGTACGGCAAGATGCATGTGCAGCGCGGACAGCTGAAGTTCGCCGACCTGCCGCGCTTTTAGTGGACCACTAGGAAACTTATGGAACAGGCATTGCAACAATTCCGCGACGCGATCAACGCTGCAGCATCGGCGGGCAAGCCGCTGCGCATCCGCGGCGGCGGCACCAAGGACTGGTACGGACAGGCGCTGCAGGGCGATATTCTCGATACCCGCGAATATTCCGGCATCATCGCCTACGACCCGACCGAGCTGGTCATCACCGCGCGCTGCGGCACGCCGCTGCTGGAGATCGAGGCCGCGCTGGCCCAGCACAACCAGGTGCTCGCGTTCGAGCCGCCGCAGTACGGGCCGGCATCGACCATCGGCGGCGTGGTGGCGGCCGGCCTGTCCGGTCCGCGCCGGCAGGCGGTCGGCGCGGTGCGCGACTTCGTGCTCGGGGCGGTGCTGATGGATGCGAAGGGCGAGGTGCTGCATTTCGGCGGGCAGGTGATGAAGAATGTCGCCGGCTACGACGTGTCGCGCCTGCTGGCCGGTTCGCTCGGCACGCTCGGCCTGATTCTCGAAGTCTCGCTCAAGGTATTGCCCAAGGCCTTCGCCGAAACCACGCTGCGCTTCGAGATGCCGCAGGACAGGGCGATCGACCAGCTCAACCGCTGGGGCGGGCAGCCGCTGCCGGTGTCGGCCAGCGCCTGGCACGGCGGTGTGCTGATCGTGCGCCTGTCGGGCGCCGAAGCGGCGGTGCGCTCGGCGGTGCAGAAGATGGGCGGCGAGGAAGATACGCAGGCCGAGATGTTCTGGAGCGAGCTGCGCAACCACAACAATGCCTTCTTTGCAGCCACCACCGGCCCCACCGCCTTGTGGCGCCTGTCGCTGCCATCGGTGGCGCAGCCGCTGGCGCTGGACGGCGAGCAATTGATCGAATGGGGCGGCGCCCAGCGCTGGCTGCGCAGCGAAGCCGATGCGGCCACGATACGCAACGTGACCGCGCAGGCCGGCGGCCATGCGACGCTGTACCGCGGCGGCGACAAGAGCGTCGGCGTGTTTCATCCGCTGGCGCCGGCGGTGGCGAAGATCCACCGCAACCTGAAACAATCCTTTGATCCGGCCGGTATCTTCAACCGCGGCCGGATGTACGAAGACGTCTGAATATGCAAACCAATCTTGCCGATTTCATCAAGAACACCCGCGAGGGTGAAGAAGCCGACGCCATCTTGCGCAAGTGCGTGCATTGCGGCTTCTGCACCGCCACCTGCCCGACCTACCAGCTGCTGGGCGACGAGCTCGACGGCCCGCGCGGCCGCATCTACCTGATCAAGCAGGTTCTCGAAGGCAAGCCGGCGACACAGAAAACGCAGACCCATCTCGACCGCTGCCTGACCTGCCGCAACTGCGAATCGACCTGTCCTTCCGGCGTGCAGTACGGCCGCCTGGTGGACATTGGCCGCAAGGTGGTGGAAGACCAGGTGCCGCGCCCGCTGTCGCAGCGTATCGTGCGCAATGCCCTGAAGGAAGGCTTGCCGCGCCAGTGGCTGTTCAAGCCGGCCATGGGCGCGGGACAGATGGTGCGTCCGCTGCTGCCCTCGGTGCTGCGCAACAAGGTGCCGAAGAAGCAGAGCGCCGGCGCCTGGCCGCGCACCGAACATGCGCGCAAGATGCTGGTGCTGCAGGGCTGCGTGCAGCCGTCGATGTCGCCCAACATCAATGCCGCGACCGCCCGCGTGCTCGACGCGCTGGGCGTGCAGCTGATCACCGCGCCCAAGGCCGGCTGCTGCGGCGCCATCCGCTATCATATGAACGACCATGACGGCGGCCTGAACGACATGCGCAACAACATCGATGCCTGGTGGCCGCTGGTCGAGTCCGGCGTGGAAGCGATTGTCATGACGGCCTCCGGCTGCGGCGTCACCGTCAAGGACTACGGTCACCTGTTCGCGCATGACGAGAAGTATGCGGCCAAGGCGAAGCGGATTTCCGAACTGACCAGGGACCTCAGCGAAATCCTGCCGTCCTTCGAAGCCGAACTGGCGGCGAAGCTGCAGGGCAAGCTGAACAAGCGGGTCGCCTATCATCCGCCGTGCACGCTGCAGCATGGCCAGCAGATCCGCGGCAAGGTGGAAGGCCTGCTGCGCGCCATTGGCGTCGATGTGCAGCTGTGCGCCGACAGCCACCTGTGCTGCGGCTCGGCCGGCACCTATTCGGTGCTGCAGCCGGAGATGGCCTACCAGCTGCGCGACAACAAGCTGCAGAATCTGCAAGCCACCAGGCCGGACATGATCGTGTCGGCCAACATCGGCTGCCAGACCCACCTACAGTCCGGCACCGACACGCCCGTCGGCCACTGGATCGAACTGGTCGACCAGGCTCTGGCCGAGGCGCGCTGAAATTTTCCCGCTGTTAAAATGGCGCAGGTTCCAAGCATGAGCTTTCCGGCACCGCCGGGCATCCCGCCCGGTCCGATGTCGAAATGACCATGCGCTGACGAACCTCTTGGAGAGGCGTTTCGCCCAGGCGCCCGGCCTCTCCGCAACTGCCGCCTGCCCCATCCCCGCAGTCGATATTGCCGATAAGAACCAACCGGATTTGAACCGGTCAATGTCTCCATATCCGGCATTTCTCGCTCCCATGCAATGAAGCGAGGAAACTCCATCCCATGACAAGCGCACGGCGCCCGCCGGCTTGCATGGATGGCATCGACATTCAACGCCGGCAAGGCCGGGCGATCAAGATCGCTTGCCGGCACAGGGGAGCACGCTACGTGATTACAGAACAAGAGGACCTGTTCCTGCGGGCGTTCAGATTCACCTCCATGGGCATGGCCCTGGTGACGCTGGACGGCCGCTGGCTTGATGCCAACGAGGCATTCATCCGACTGGTCGGTTATACGAGGATGGAACTGAAGGAATTGACCTTTCAGGACATTACGCATCCTGACGACCTGAGGGCCGATGTGCATCTTGCCAATCAGATGGTCAATGGCCTGATCCCGTCTTATCAGCTCGACAAGCGCTACCTGCACCGCAACGGCCAGCCGGTCTGGGTTTCGCTGACGGTTTCCATGGTGCGCGACAGGGATGGCGATCCCGACTTCCTGGTGGTGCAGGCGAGCGACATCTCCGCGCGCAAGCGGGTAGAGGCCGAACGCGATGCCTTCTTCGACCTGTCGCCGGACATGCTGGTCATTCCTGGCCGGTCGGACTGCTTCGAGCGCGTCAACGATCGGTGGACCGAGGTGCTCGGCTGGTCCGCGCAGGAACTGACTTCGCGGCCATTCCTCGACTTCGTGCATCCGGACGACCGCACGCGCACGATCGCCGAAGCCCGTGCCACTTGTCATGGCCGGCCGCTCAGGGGCTTCCGCAACCGCTATCGCCACAAGGATGGCGACTATCTCTGGCTGGAATGGAATACGCGGCTGGTGGGCAACGGGCGGCTGTACTGCAGCGCGCGGGATGTGACCGCGCAGCAGCAGGTGCTTGAACGCCTGCGGGTGCAGGGGGATGCATTGCGCGCCGCCAGCAACGGCATCGTCATCATCGACCCGACCGTTGCCGAAAGTCCGATCGTCTACTGCAATCCGGCGTTCGAGCGCATCACCGGCTACGGCCAGGCCGAAGTGCTCGGCCGGAACTGCCGTTTCCTGCACCGCAACGACAAGGACCAGGACCAGCTGCGCAAGCTCAACGAAGCCATGGCCGCCGGCCGCGAATGCCAGGTCGTGCTGCGCAACTATCGCAAGAGCGGCCAGCTGTTCATCAACGAATTGCTGATGGCGCCGGTGCGGGACAAGGCCGGACGCCTGCTCAATTATGTCGGCATCCTCGAGGACATCACCGAGCGCGTGCGGGCGCAGGATGAACTGCGGCACCGTGAACTCCACCTGCAGCAGATCATGAAGCGCGTGCCGGCGCTGATCTTCCAGTGGCATGCCCATCCGGACGGCAGGCAGGGCTTCAATTACATCAGCGAGCGCTGCCAGGACGTGTTCGGCGTGCCGGCCAGGGCACTGATGGCCGACTGGAGCCGCGTGCCCATTCATCCCGAGGACATGACCTGCTTCACCGATTCGATCGAATTGGCGATCGCCGACCGCAGCGACTGGTATTTCGAAGGACGGCTGCTGCGGCCGGACGGCGAGGTGCGATGGATCAAGGCCACTTCCTCTCCTACCGAGATGTCGGGAGACGCCATGACGTTTACCGGCATCGTGCTCGACGTGACGTCGGAACGGCAGGCGCAGGAGCACCACCGCGTGCATGAGCATCGCATCCGGCAGGTGGTCGAAAGCGCCAGTGAAGCGTTCTCCACCCGCAAGGAACTCGAACGCAAGCTGGAGCAGGAACGCCAGCTGCTCAATACCATCCTCGAAACCATTGATGTCGGCGTCAAGGTATGCGACGCCAACGGCCTCATCGTGCTCGTCAATCGCGCCGCGCGCGAGCTCAGCGGCATCGCCGACGGCCGCGGCATGACGCTCGTCGAATGGGCCGAGGCTTCGGGCATGTATGGCATGAACGCGTCGGGAGAGAAGAAGGAAATGGGCTTGTCGCAGTCCCTGCAGGGCAGGCTGGTGCGCAATCTCGATCTCGAAGTGCAGGGCGGGCAGGAGGCGCGGCAAGTCACCGTCAATGCCAAGCCGCTGCGGGACGGAACCGGCGCCATTTATGGCGCGGTGGCGGTGATGAGCGACGTCACCGAGCTCAAGGCGGTCGAGCAGCAACTCATCCTGCTGGCGCGCTACGACACGCTCACCGGATTGCCGAACCGCCGCCATTTCGATGAAAGGCTGGCTGAAGCTCTGGCGCGCGCCGGGCGTTCCGGGCAGATCCTGGCGCTGATGGTGATCGATGTCGACCACTTCAAGCACATCAACGACACCCATGGCCATGCCGGCGGCGACGCGGTGCTGCGCGAGATGGCCATGCGGCTCAAGCGCCATGTGCGGGCAACCGATACCGTGGCCCGCCTCGGCGGCGACGAGTTTGTCGTCATACTCGAAGGGCTCGGCAGTGACGAAGAGGCGGACCTGATCGCCGCCAAGCTGGTGCATGCCTGCCGTCAGCCCATCGTCCTGCAGGATGGCGAGGTCGATATCAGCATCAGTATCAGTATCGGCATCGGTTCTTCCGCGCCGGGCAGGGACCAGGATGCGCTGATGCTGGGAGCCGACAAGGCGCTCTACGAGGCAAAGTGGGCGGGGCGCAACTGCTTCCGGCGTATGCACTGAATCTACCGGGAGTAAGCAATGACGCCGGCATGGCAAGGCCCGCCCGGATTACACTAGCACCGTTATCGTTCGAACCCGGATGCAAGACGTGATCTATACCTTTGCCACCCTGCTGGTGTTCCAGACCCTGGGCGAAAGCCTGGCCTTCGCCCTGTCCCTGCCGGTTCCCGGACCGGTGATCGGCATGCTGCTGCTGTTCTGCTACCTGCTGCTGCGGCCCGCGGTCGCGGAGCGCCTGGCGCCGACCACGCTGGAATTCCTCAAGCATCTGTCCCTGCTCTTCATCCCGGCCGGCGTCGGCATCATGGTGCATGCCCAGCGGGTCGCGTCCGAATGGCTGCCGCTGGCCGCCGCGCTGCTCATCAGCGCCACCGTTTCCCTGGTGGTCACCGCGCTGGTGCTGAAGGCGCTGCAGAAATGAAGTCCGAAATCAGCCAGGTCTGGGTCTACCTGTCCGCGTCGCCGCTGCTGTGGCTGACCGCGACTTTGCTTGCCTACCAGTTTGCCTATGCCGTCTATGCGCGGGCGAAATTCAATCCGCTGGTCAATCCGGTCGCCATCGCGGTGGCGCTGCTGGTGCTGGTTCTCGTCGGCACCGGCACCCGCTATCCCACCTATTTCGAGGGCGCGCAATTCGTCCATTTCCTGCTCGGGCCGGCGACCGTGGCGCTGGCCATTCCCCTCTACCAGCAACTGGAAAAGCTCAGGCGCAACTGGTTCGCATTGGTCGTCAGCGCGCTGGTCGGCGGCGCGGCGGCGATTGCCACCGCGATGGGCGTGGCCTGGGCGCTGGGCGCCTCGCCGGCGACGGTGCTCTCATTGGCGCCGAAGGCGGTGACCATGCCGATCGCGATGGGCGTGTCGGAAAAGATCGGCGGCCTGCCGTCATTGACGGCGGTGCTGGTGATGCTGACCGGCATCCTGGGCGCATCCACCGCGCGCTGGATCTTCAACCTGATGAAGATCGACGACCACGGCGTGCGCGGCTTCGCGCTCGGCGTGACCTCGCACGGCATCGGCACGGCAAGGGCATTCCAGGTGAGCGAGGAGATGGGTGCGTTTTCCGGGCTGGCGATGGGATTGTCGGGAGTGTTGACGGCATTGCTGCTGCCGCTGGTGCTGCGGCTGCTGGGCGCGGCCTGAGCGGGAGCCGGGGAGGACGGAGCTCTTCGGAACGGCTTGCCTTGTGCAGGCACGGAGGCCTGCACTACCCGAGCGGCACTTGTCTATTCGGCCAGCAGCTTCTCGATGTCGTCGGCGATGTCCTTCGGCGCGGTCTGCGGCGCATAGCGCTTGTAGACCGTGCCGTCCTTCTTCACCAGGAACTTGGTGAAATTCCACTTGATCGCCTGTGTGCCCATCAGGCCGGGCGCTTCCGCCTTCAGGTACTTGAACAGCGGATGCGCGTTGTTGCCGTTGACGTCCACCTTGGAAAACAGCGGGAAGGTGACGCCATAATTCTTTTCGCAGAAGGCGCCGATCTCGTCTTCGCTGCCCGGTTCCTGCGAGCCGAACTGGTTGCAGGGAAAGCCGAGCACTTCCAGTCCGCGCCCCTTGAACTGCTTGTAGAGCGCTTCCAGCCCCTGGTACTGCGGCGTGAAACCGCACTTGCTGGCGGTGTTGACGATCAGCAGCACGCGGCCGCGATAAGTCTTCATGTCGACCGGCGCGCCGGCAATGCCGGCAGGGCTGAATTCGAAAATGCTCATACGATTCCCAGGTGTTCGGTGCCCTTGCTCAGGTCGCGGCCGTGGGCTTCCTTGCCATGCAGCTTGATCGACAGGCGCAGGTCGTTGACGGAATCGGCATTGCGCAGCGCATCCTCGTAGGAAATCTTGCCGCCTTCGTACAGGTCGAACAGCGCCTGGTCGAAGGTCTGCATGCCGAGCTCGCGCGACTTCTTCATGATCTCCTTGATCTCGTGGACGTCGCCCTTGAAGATCAGGTCGGAAATCAGCGGCGAATTGAGCATCACTTCCACCGCCGCGCAGCGGCCCTTGGTGTCCTTCAGGGGAACCAGCCGCTGCGAAACCATCGCTTTCAGATTGAGCGACAAATCCATCAAAAGTTGCGCCCGCCGTTCCTCGGGGAAAAAGTTGATGATGCGGTCCAGCGCCTGGTTGGCGCTGTTGGCATGCATCGTCGCCAGGCACAGGTGGCCGGTCTCGGCGAAGGCCACCGCATAGTCCATGGTCTCGCGGTCGCGGATCTCGCCGATCAGGATCACGTCCGGCGCCTGGCGCAGCGTGTTCTTCAGCGCCGCGAACCAGTCGGCGGTATCGACCCCGACTTCGCGCTGGGTGATGATGCAGTTCTTGTGCGGATGGATGTACTCGACCGGGTCCTCGATGGTGATGATGTGGCCGTAGCTGTTTTCATTGCGGTAACCGATCATGCCGGCCAGCGTGGTCGATTTGCCGGAGCCGGTGGCGCCGACCATGATCACCAGGCCGCGCTTGGTCATCGACACTTCCTTGAGCACCGGCGGCACGCCCAGGTCTTCCAGCTTGGGAATGGTGGTGGTGATGGTCCGCAGCACCATGCCGACCCGGCCCTGCTGCACGAAGGCCGACACGCGGAAGCGGCCCAGCCCGCCGGGGCTGATCGCGAAGTTGCATTCCTTGGTGGCTTCGAATTCCGCCGCCTGCTTGTCGTTCATGATGGCGCGCGCCAGTTCGACGGTATGGGTGGGCGTCAGCGGCTGGTTGGAGACCGGCGTCATCTTGCCGTCGATCTTGAAGGCCGGCGGAAATTCCGCCGTGATGAACAGGTCGGAGCCGTTCTTGCTGAGCATCAGCCGCAGCAGGTCGTGCATGAATTTGGTGGCCTGATCGCGTTCCATGTAGCTTCCTTGTCTTGATGGATTATCCCGGGAAGTTTTCCGGGATCTTCGCCGCGGCGCGCGCGGCGGCGGGTGAAATGATATTGCGGCGCACCAGGTCGGTCAGGTTCTGGTCCAGCGTCTGCATGCCGACGTTGCTGCCGGTCTGGATCGCGGAATACATCTGCGCGACCTTGGCTTCGCGGATCAGGTTGCGGATGGCCGGCGTGCCGAGCATGATTTCATGCGCCGCCACGCGGCCGCTGCCGTCCTTGGTCTTTAGCAGGGTCTGCGAGATCACCGCCTGCAGCGATTCCGACAGCATCGCCCGCACCATTTCCTTTTCCTCCGCCGGGAACACGTCGACGATACGGTCGATGGTCTTGGCGGCCGACGAGGTGTGCAGCGTGCCGAACACCAGGTGGCCGGTCTCGGCCGCGGTGAGGGCGAGGCGGATGGTTTCCAGGTCGCGCAATTCGCCGACCAGGATTGCATCCGGATCTTCGCGCAGCGCCGAGCGCAGCGCATTGTTGAACGACATCGTGTGCGGACCGACTTCGCGCTGGTTGATCAGGCACTTCTTGGATTCATGCACGAACTCGATCGGGTCCTCGACGGTGAGGATGTGCGCGTATTCGGTTTCGTTGAGATGGTTGATCATCGCCGCCAGCGTGGTCGACTTGCCGGAACCGGTCGGGCCGGTCACCAGCACCAGGCCGCGCGGCTTGAGCGCGAGGTCGGCGAAGATCTTCGGCGCGTTCAGCTGTTCCAGCGTCAGCACCTTGGAGGGAATGGTACGCAGCACGGCGGCGGCGCCGCGATCCTGGTTGAAGGCATTGACCCGGAAGCGGGCGAGGCCGGGAATGGCGAAGGAAAAGTCGCACTCCAGCACTTCCTCGTAAGCCTTGCGCTGGCCGTCGTTCATGATGTCATAGATCATGCCGTGCACGTCGCGGTGCTCGAGCGGCGGCAGGTTGATGCGGCGCACGTCGCCGTGCACGCGGATCATCGGCGGCAGGCCGGCAGACAGGTGCAGGTCGGATGCCTTGTTCTTCACGGAAAAGGCAAGGAGTTCGGAGATGTCCATTTATAATCCCGGGGATTGGCGAAACGCCATGAAAGTTACGCAACAGTGGCAGGCCGGTCAGGAGAGAAGCGCCGGATTGTTGCGAGTGTTGCAAGTATCGCAATTGTTGCTTCAAGCAAACTGATTATGTCCCCAATCTCCAGCAACTTGCAAGCCGTCAACGACCGTATCGCCACTGCCGCCCGGGCCGCATCGCGTGATCGCAACAGCGTGGTGCTGCTGGCCGTCTCCAAGACCTTCGGCGCCGACGCGGTGATCGAGGCGGCGGAGTGCGGGCAGCGCGCCTTCGGCGAAAACTACCTGCAGGAAGCGCTGGACAAGATGGCAGCCGTCAAGGCGCAGCGGCCGGACCTGTTGCTGGAATGGCATTTCATCGGCCCGATACAGAGCAACAAGACGCGGCCGATCGCCGAGCATTTCGACTGGGTGCATTCGGTTGACCGCGAAAAGATCGCGCAGCGCCTGTCCGACCAGCGGCCCGCGCATCTGCCGCCGCTCAACATCTGCCTGCAGGTCAACATCAGCGGCGAAGCCAGCAAGAGCGGCGTGATGCCGCGGGAAGCATCAGCGCTGGCGCAGCGCATCGCCGCCATGCCCCGCCTGAAGCTGCGCGGCCTGATGGCGATTCCCGAGCCGGCCGCCGACGAAGAGGCGCAGCGCGCGCCGCACCGGCAGCTGCGCCTGCTGGCGGAAGATATCGGCAGGCAGGGCATTGAACTCGACACCCTGTCGATGGGCATGTCGGCGGACCTTGCGGCTGCGGTTGCCGAAGGCGCCACCATCGTCAGGATAGGAACAGCAATTTTTGGACAACGACACTATGGCTAACTTGAAGATCGGATTCATCGGCGGCGGCAACATGGCGACCGCATTGATCGGCGGCCTCGCCGGCAAGCTCACGGATGGCGGCAACATCCACGTGGTCGACCCGAATGGGGAAGCGCTGGACAGGCTGCGGCAGCAGTTCGGCGTCACCACCGCGGGCGGCATCGATGCCGGGCTGGCGCAGTGCGACGTGATCGTGCTGTCGGTGAAGCCGCAGCAGATGAAGGATGTGGTTGCGCAGCTGCGCCCGCATGTGACGCGCCAGCTGATCCTGTCGATCGCCGCCGGCATCCGCGCCGCCGACCTGTCGCGCTGGCTGGGCGGGCATCGCGCCATCGTGCGCACCATGCCCAACACGCCGGCGCTGATCGGCAAGGGCATCACCGGCATGGTGGCGATGGATGGCGTGTCGCCGGAACAGCGCGATGCCGCCGATGCCATCCTGCGCGCGGTCGGCGCCACCGTCTGGCTGAGCGACGAGGCGCTGATCGATCCGGTCACCGCGGTGTCCGGCAGCGGTCCGGCCTATGTGTTCTATTTCATCGAGGCGATGCAGCAGGCGGCGCAGGAAATGGGCCTGACCGCGGAGCAGGGCAATGAACTGGCGATCGCCACCTTCGTCGGCGCATCGCAGCTGGCGGCGCAATCGACGGAGCCGGTGTCGCTGCTGCGCGAGCGGGTCACGTCCAAGGGCGGGACCACTTATGCCGCGCTGACGAGCATGGAGGCCAGCGGCGTGAAGGACGCGATCGGCAAGGCGCTGAAGGCGGCTGCCGCACGCGGCAAGGAACTGGGCGAGGAATTCGGCAGGGATTGAGCACAAGCGGGTCGCGCTTCCTGCGCCGACCCGCCATCCGCATCAATCCTCCCCGAATTCCCGATCCTTGCGCGCAGGCCGGTAACGGCGGCTGATGCCGACCACCACGCCGAGCGCGATGCCGGCAAGCGCGCCGACGGCGACCGCCTGCCAGGGATTTTCCTTCACATAGCGATCGGTGCTCTCCATTGTTTCGCGTGCCGTCACGGCGAGGTGATCCTCGAGCTCCGATATGCTGTGCCGGGCGGTGCTGAGCGTCGATTCAAAGCGTTCGCGGGCGGCTTGATAGCCTTCTCCGGCTTGCTGGCCGGTGCTGCGCAGCAGCTCCTCGGCCTCCCGCATGACCCGCCTGATGTCGTCCAGCAGCCGGTCGCGTGAGTTGCCGGATTGGCCGTTGCCGTCGTTGTAGTCGTTGTATTCATTGTCCATTGCGGGCTCCGCTTGGTGGTGGGGTTGTCTGCAGTGTATAGGGGCGCTTGATGGCTTGATCTTGCGCTGCGTCAAATGATTTCCTTAAGTCCACAACGCTTCGCTAGCGCAGCGCATAGTCGAGCGCAATGCCGCCGAAGATGGCCGCGCCCAGCCAGTTGTTATGGCGGAAGGCGGTGAAGCATCCCATGCGGTCGCGCTCCCGGATGAGCCGGTAATGATAGACCGCGCACGCCGCCGCTACCGCAAGGCCGGCGGCGAACCAGAAGCGCAGCCCATATTGCCAGCCAACCACGAGAATGATCGCAAAGCTTACCGCATAGCAGAGCATCACCGCCGCCACATCATGGCGGCCGAAGGTGATGGCCGAGGTCTTGATGCCGATCTTGAGATCGTCGTCACGGTCCACCATCGCATATTCGGTATCGTAGGCGACCGCCCAGAAGATATTGGCGATCAGCAGCAGCCATGCCGCCACCGGTACGCTGTCCTGCACCGCCGCGAAGGCCATCGGAATGCCGAAGCCGAAGGCGATGCCGAGATAGGCCTGCGGTATCGCGAAGAAGCGCTTGAAATAGGGATAGCTGGCGGCGATCAGGACAGCCGCGACGGAAAGCTGCTTGGTCAGCGCATTGAGCGGCAGAATCAGCGCAAAGGACACCAGCGCCAGCACGGCGGCCACCATTACCGCTTCCCAGCCGGCGATCTTGCCGCTGGTCAGCGGCCGTTCCGCGGTGCGCTTCACATGCTTGTCGAAGTCGCGGTCGGCGTAATCGTTGATCGCGCAGCCGGCCGAGCGCATCAGGATGGTGCCGAGCGTGAAGATGGCGACCAGTTTCCAGTCCGGCCTGCCCTCGGCCGCGAACCATAGCGCCGCCAGCGTCGGCCACAGCAGCAGCAGGATGCCGATGGGCTTGTCGAGGCGGACCAGGCGGGCATAGAGGGCAAGGCGGTTCATGGGCTGCTGTTTCGATGGAAGTTGATGAAGACCGCAACGCGTTCTGCGGAACACGGCTACACTTGCGCCGGTGCCCGCATCCCGCATGGGGATTTTGCGCTGCAAAATCGAATTATAAGCGCCGTGCGCGAAGTTTCAGTTATCGTAACGGGGCTGTCATATCGCACCAATAGACTACAAAATTTCTGGAGACAAGACATGCAATTTCGATGGAAGGCGCTGGCCGCCGCCAGCCTGTGCGCCACGGGCGCCGCAATCACCCTCCCTGCCTTTGCCGCAACCGAAATCGCCTGGTGGCATTCGATGACCGGCGCTCTCGGCGAGCGCGTCGCCGGCCTGGCCGACCAGTTCAACAAGAGCCAGAGCGAATACAAGGTCAATCCCATCTTCAAGGGCAACTACGAAGAGGCGATGGCCGCCGCGATCGCCGCCTACCGCGCCGGCAATGCGCCGCACGTCCTGCAGGTATTCGAGGTCGGCACCGCCACCATGATGTATTCCAAGGGCGCGATCATGCCGGTCACCGAAGTGATGAAGGCCGCCGGCGAAAAATTCGACGCTTCGGTCTATGTGCCCGCGGTCGCCGGCTACTACACCTCGCCCAAGGGCGACATGGTGTCCTTCCCGTTCAACAGTTCGACCACGGTGTTCTATTACAACAAGGACATGTTCGCCAAGGCCGGGCTCGATCCGAACAAGCCGCCGGTGACCTGGCAGGAAGTGGTGGCCGCCGCCGCCAAGCTCAAGGCCGGCGGAGAGAAATGCGCGTACACCACCGGCTGGCAGTCCTGGGTGCATCTGGAAAGCTTCTCGGCCTGGCATAACGTCGAGTTCGCCTCGAAGAACAACGGCTTCGGCGGCCTCGACGCAAGGCTCAAGTTCAACAGCCCGCTGCATGTGAAGCACATCGAGAATCTCTCCAACTGGGCCAAGCAGGGCTACTTCACCTATGCCGGCCGCAAGAACGAGCCGGAAGCCAAGTTCTATTCCGGCGAATGCGCGATGCTGACCTCGTCCAGCTCCGCCTATGCCAACATCACCAAGAACGCCAAGTTCAAGTTCGCCGTCTCGCCGCTGCCTTACTACAACGACGTGCAGGGCGCGCCGCAGAACACCATCATCGGCGGCGCCTCGCTGTGGGTCATGAGCGGCAAGAAGACCGACGAATACAAGGCGGTCGCCAAGTTCTTCAAGTTCCTGTCGCAGCCGGAAATCCAGGCCAAGTGGCACCAGGAAACCGGCTATCTGCCGATCACCACCGCCGCCTACGATCTGACCAAGAAGTCGGGCTTCTATGAAAAGACGCCGGGTCCCGACGTGCCGGTGCAGCAGATGATCGTCAAGACCACCGACAAGTCGCGCGGCCTGCGCCTGGGCAGCATGGTGCAGATCCGCACCATCATCGACGAGGAACTGGAGACCGTCTGGAACGGCAAGAAGACGGCGAAGGAAGCGCTCGACACCGCGGTCAAGCGCGGCGATGAACTGCTGGTGCGTTTCGAGAAGGCGAACAAGTAAGGCGCCGTCCAGGTAGTGCGGGCCTCCGTGCCCGCACTTGATGCATCGGTTACCTTAAAGCGCAGGCACGGAGGCCTGCGCTACTTTTATTCGCTTCATTCATGGAAAAACGCGCCCGTTTCAAATCGGCCTGGCTGCCTTATGCGCTGGTGGCCCCGCAAATCCTCGTCACGCTGCTGTTCTTCTTCTGGCCGGCGGTGCAGGCGCTGTACCAGTCGGTGCTGATCCAGGATGCCTTCGGCGCCTCGTCGCAATTCGTCTGGTTCGACAATTTCAAGGACCTGTTCAACGACTCCAACTATCTGGAGTCGTTCAAGACCACCGCCATGTTCTCGGTGATGGTGGCCTTCTTCGGCTTGTCGCTGTCGCTCATCCTTGCCGTCTTCGCCGACCGCATCATGCGCGGCGCGTCGGTCTACAAGACCTTCCTGATCTGGCCCTACGCGGTCTCGCCGGTGGTGGTGGGCGTGCTGTGGATGTTCCTGTTGAATCCGACGCTCGGCGTCCTCGCTCATGCGCTGCGCGGCATCGGCATCGAGTGGAACAACCTGCTCAACGGCCGCCACGCGATGATCCTGATCGTGATGGCGGCGATCTGGAAGCAGATCAGCTACAACTTCCTGTTCTTCCTGGCAGGCCTGCAGGCGATTCCGAAATCGCTGATCGAGGCGGCGGCCATCGACGGCGCTGGCCCGGTGCGGCGCTTCTTCACCATCGTCTTTCCGCTGCTGTCGCCGACCACCTTCTTCCTGCTGGTGATCAATATCGTGTATTCGTTCTTCGATACCTTCGCCATCATCGAAGCCACCACGCATGGCGGCCCCGGCAAGGAAACCGAGATCCTGGTGTACAAGGTCTTCCATGACGGCTTCAAGGGCGGCGACCTCGGCAGCGCGGCGGCGCAGTCGGTGGTGCTGATGGTCATCGTCATCACGCTGACCGTGGTGCAGTTCAAGTACGTGGAAAAGAAGGTGCAGTATTCATGAAGACATTCACACTGAGCGGGGAGGGCCGCCATGATTGAGCGCCGTCCCATCCTCGATTTCATCAGCCACCTGGTGCTGATCCTCGGCGTGGCCATCGTCGCCTTTCCGGTGTACGTGGCCTTCGTCGCCAGCACGCAGACGCCGGAGCAGGCGGCAATGGCGCCGATCTCGCTGATTCCCGGCGACCAGTTCTTCCACAACTATGCGTCGGTCATCATCAGCGGCGCGTCCGGCAACGCGGCGGTGCCGCCGGTGGCGCGCATGATGTGGGTGAGCCTGGCGTCGGCATTGATCATCGCCATCGGCAAGATCACGATTTCGATGCTGTCGGCATTCGCGATCGTCTACTTCCGCTTCGCGGGGCGCGGCTTTTTCTTCTGGATGATCTTCATCACGCTGATGCTGCCGGTCGAAGTGCGCATCACGCCGACCTACCAGGTGGTGTCGGACTTCGGCATGCTCAACAGTTACGCCGGCCTGACCATACCGCTGATCGCATCGGCCACCGCCACCTTCCTGTTCCGGCAGTTTTTCCTGACCGTGCCCGACGAGCTGGCGGAAGCGGCGCGCATCGACGGCGCGGGGCCGATGCGCTTCTTCAAGGATGTGCTGTGGCCGCTGTCGCGCACCAACATCATCGCGCTGTTCGTGATCATGTTCATCTATGGCTGGAACCAGTATCTGTGGCCGCTGCTGGTGGCGACCGAGCAGAGCATGTATCCGATCGGCATCGGCATCAAGACCATGATCACCGGCGGCGACGCGGCCATCGAATGGAACATGGTGATGGCCACGCTGATCCTGGCCATGCTGCCGCCGGGACTGGTGGTGGTCATCATGCAGAAATGGTTCGTCAAGGGTCTGGTGGACTCCGAAAAATAAACGAATGAACAAGACAGGGGATCCGGTGCTCCAACGCGGGATCGCTCAGGGACGCAGGCACACATGGCACAAGTACATCTGAAAAACATCACCAAGACCTACGGCAAGGGCGCAAAGGGCGTCGATGTCATCCATGGCATTTCCATCGATATCGCCGACGGCGAATTCATCGTCATGGTCGGCCCTTCCGGCTGCGGCAAGTCGACGCTGCTGCGCATGGTGGCGGGACTGGAGGAAATCACCGGCGGCGACATCGTGATCGGCGACCGCGTGGTCAACAACCTGGAACCGAAGGACCGCGACATCGCGATGGTGTTCCAGAACTATGCGCTGTATCCGCACATGAGCGTGTACGAGAACATGGCGTATGGACTGAAGATCCGCAAGTTTTCCAAGGCGGACATCGATACGCGGGTGCAGAAGGCGGCCAGGATCCTGGAACTCGGCGCGCTGCTCGACCGCACGCCGCGCCAGCTTTCCGGCGGCCAGCGCCAGCGGGTTGCGATGGGCCGCGCCATCGTGCGCGAGCCGGCGGTATTCCTGTTCGACGAGCCGCTGTCGAATCTCGATGCCAAGCTGCGGGTGCAGATGCGGCTGGAAATCCAGAAGATGCATCGCGCGCTCGGCACCACCAGCCTGTATGTGACCCATGACCAGGTGGAGGCGATGACGCTGGGGCAGCGCATGATCGTGATGAACGCCGGCCGCGCGGAACAGATCGGCACGCCGGCCGAGGTTTACGGCAAGCCCGCCACCACCTTCGTCGCCAGCTTCATCGGTTCGCCGCCGATGAACCTGCTGCCCGGCAAGCTCGGCATCGACGGTACGCAGTTCATGCTCGGCGATGGCGCCGGCATCACCTTGCCGGGCGCGATGGGATCACTGGCCAATCGCGATTGCATTCTCGGCGTGCGACCGGAGCATCTGGTTCTCGGCAGGCCGGGCATTGCGATGCAGGTGGAAATGGTGGAGGCCTTGGGCGCCGATGTCCTGGTGCATGCGCAGGCCGGCGGCCATCCGCTGGTGATCCGCGCGCCGGCGGGAATTGCGGTTGAGGCCGGGCAGCAGGTGCAGGCGGGGTTCGAAGCGGCGGCCATGCACTGGTTTGATCCGCAGAGTACGCGGCGGATCGACGTGTAGCGAAAGCCCGGACGCTGGCGCCTCGATGAGGGAAATAACCTGGCACCGGTCCTGACTCCCCTCTCCCGCAGGCGGGAGAGGGGCCGGGGGTGAGGGCGGCGTTAAAACCGCATGAGGTCGTACGATCCCCTCAACCCCAACCTTCACTCAAGCACCGAGTGTTTGCAAAGCTCCGCCTGCGGGACAAGGGAGCTCGTCCAAATCAAGCCTCCGCCGTCTCCGCCTCGTCCAGCATCATCACCCCGTGCAAGTCGCAGGCAAGCACCGCCTGCCGCACCGCCTCGATCGCCGGCCTGCGGGTAAAGCTCTTGCGCCAGGCAATCACGACGCGGCGCGACGGTCCGGGTTCCTTGAACGGCACATAGCGCAGCATGCCGTCCTTGGCCTGCATGTCGGGCACCGAAGCCTGCGGCAGCACCGTGATGCCGATCCCGGAAGCCACCATGTGGCGGATGGTTTCCAGCGACGAACCCTCGAAGGTGCGCGCAATGCCGTCGCCGGAGGTGGAGAAGCGCGCCATCTCGGGGCACACTTCCAGCACCTGGTCACGGAAACAATGGCCATTGCCGAGCAGCAGCATGGTTTCCGATTTCAGCTCTTCCGCATCGATGGCGTCACGGCTGGCCCAGGCATGGTGCTTGGGAAGCGCAACCACGAAGGGTTCGTCATACAGCGGTTGCACCATCAAGCCCTGGTCGGCGAAGGGCAGGGCCATGATGGCGGCGTCGAGTTCGCCCTGGCGCAGCAGTTCGATCAGCTTGGTGGTGAAATTTTCCTGCAGCACCAGCGGCATCTGCGGCACCGTTTCGATCATGGTCTTGACCAGGGGCGGCAGCAGGTAGGGCGCGACCGTGTAAATGACGCCGAGGCGCAAGGGCCCGGCGAGCGGGTCCTTGTTCTGCTTGGCGATTTCCTTGATGGCCGCCGTCTGTTCCAGCACGCGCTCGGCCTGGGCGACGATCTGCGAGCCCAGCGGCGTCATCGAGATTTCGGTGCCGCCGCGTTCGAAAATGGTGACGCCAAGTTCGTCCTCCAGCTTCTTGATGGCGACCGACAGCGTCGGCTGCGCAACGAAGCAGGCTTCGGCTGCATGTCCGAAATGTTTTTCACGTGCAACGGCAACGATATATTTCAATTCAGTCAGTGTCATGTGTACTGCTTACCTCAATGCTTGACGGGAGAGGGATCACTCCGTATTTTCCAAAATCAATTGATTTTTTAAGTTCGATAGTGACAGTATATAAGCTATTCCGGGATTTGCAGCAAATGGATCTGCCGGCGCGAGCGGCGATCGCATTCGATGCCAAAACCATGCCGGCGTTCGCGGTTGGCATGAAGCGTGGCGAGCCTCATACCTTCAGGAATTCCTCGCGCCCGCCCAGCCAGCGCGCCAGATGCGCCTCGACGGTGGCAGGGTCGTTCTGCAGCAGCATCTGTGCGAGACCGCGCGCCTTATCGACAAGCCATTGGTCCCGTTCCAGGTCGGCGAAGCGCAGCATCGCCTCACCCGACTGCCGCGCCCCGAGGAATTCCCCCGGCCCGCGTATTTCCAGGTCGCGCCGCGCGATCTCGAAACCATCGGTGGTTTCCCGCATCGTCATCAGTCGCTGCTTGGCGACCTGTCCGACCGGGCTCTGGTAGAGCAGCAGGCAGATGCTCGCCGCCGAACCCCGGCCGACGCGTCCGCGCAGCTGGTGCAGCTGCGACAGGCCGAACCTCTCCGCATGCTCGATCACCATCAGCGAGGCATTCGGCACGTCGACGCCCACCTCGATCACCGTGGTGGCGACCAGCACATGCACCTCCGCGCGGGTGAAGGCATCCATCACGACCTGCTTCTCCGCCGGTTTCATGCGCCCGTGCACCAGTCCCACCCGCAGGTCGGGCAGGGCGGCCGACAGCGCGGCATGGGTATCGGTCGCGGTCTGCAACTGCAGCGCTTCCGACTCCTCGATCAGCGGACAGACCCAGTACACCTGCCGGCCTTCGAGCGCCGCCGCATGCACCCGCTCGATCACTTCCTCGCGCCGGTTCTGGTCGATCACCCGGGTGACGATCGGCGTCCTGCCCGGCGGCAGCTGGTCGATCACCGACACTTCCAGGTCGGCGTAATAGGTCATGGCCAGCGTGCGCGGAATCGGCGTGGCAGACATCATCAGCTGGTGCGGCACGGTCTGATCGCCTTGTCCCGCGTTCCTCCCGGCGTTCCCGGGACCGACGCCCGCCGCATCCAGCCCCTTCGCATCGAGCCCCTTGTTGCGCAGCGCCAGCCGCTGGCCGACGCCGAAGCGATGCTGTTCATCCACGATCACCAGGCCGAGCCGGGTGAATTCCACGCCTTCCTGGATCAGCGCATGCGTGCCGATCACGAGATGGGCTTCGCCGGAGCCGATCATCGCCTGCGCCGCTTCCTTTTCCTTCTTCTTCAGGCTGCCCGTCAGCCAGGCGACCCGCACGCCGAGCGGCTCCATCCACTGTGCGATCTTGCGGAAATGCTGCTCGGCGAGGATTTCGGTGGGCGCCATCAGCGCCGCCTGGAAGCCGCTGTCGATGGCCTGCGCCGCCGCCAGCGCGGCGACCACGGTCTTGCCGCTGCCGACATCGCCCTGCAGCAGGCGCTGCATCGGAAAGGACTCGCGCAGGTCGGCACGAATCTCGGCCAGCACCCTCTGCTGGGCATCGGTCAGCTGGAAGGGCAGGGCCTTGAGGAAAGCTTCCGAGAGAGTGCCGACGACCGGCAGGGCCGCCGCGCCTTTCGCGCGCCGCGCCTGCTGCGCCCGCTTGAGCGACAGCTGCTGCGCCAGCAGTTCATCGAACTTCATGCGCGTCCAGGCGGGATGGGTGCGCTCCATCAGCGCATGTTCGTCGACGTCCGGCGGCGGATTGTGCAGCAGCTTCACCGACGGCTCGAAGCCTTGCAGCTGCAGCGAATCCAGTAATGCCGGCGACAGGGTGTCGCGCCAGTCCACGCGCTTGAGCGCATTGGAGATGGCCTTGCGCAGGTAGGACTGCGACAGGCCCTCGCCGGCGGGATAGACCGGTGTCAGCGAATCGGGCAGCGGATCGCCTTCCTCGACCACCTTGTAAGTCGGATGCACCATCTCGGCGCCGAAAAAACCGTGGCGGATTTCACCGCGCGCGCGGATGCGCACGCCGACCGCGAACTGCTTGACCTGGCTGCCGTAGAAATTGAGAAAGCGCATCACCAGCGAGCCGCTGTCGTCGGCGATCGTCACCACCAGCTGGCGGCGCGGCCGGTACTGGATGTCGCAGTCGGTGACCAGGCCTTCGACCTGGGCCGCGTTGCCGCCCATGAAGCCGGCGTCGCTGATCGGCCGGATCTGGGTTTCATCCTCGTAGCGCATCGGCAGATGCAGCACCAGATCCATGTCGCTGCGCAGGCCGAGCTTGGCCAGCTTGCTTTCGTTGGTGGCTTTCGGCTTCGGCTTGGCCTTGGCCTTGGGCTTCTCATCAGCCTTGGCCTTGGCCTGGTCCGGGCTCTTCTCGGGGGCGGCTGGCGTGGGCTTGGAGTCAGGCATACGTGAATCGGGCGGCAAGGCGTAAAATAGCGGGTTTTGTTTGCGGAAGTCGGCGTATCACGCAGTTCGACACTGCCAATCCGATACCGGTTGCAGCGATTGCAGTCAAGGGCGCGCCTGCCATTGTATGGCAATCTTGCCAAGTCGGGCAGCGCCGTTGCATACCGGATAACGCCATTGCGCGCCGACCGCCGCCTCGTTCTAGCGATCCTGAAGCATGTATTCCCTTTCCGATTTCGATTTCGACCTGCCGCAAGATTTGATCGCGCAACTGCCGCTGCCCGAGCGCAGCGCGTCGCGCCTGCTGCATGTCGACGGCGACCGCCCGGTCGACCGCGCCTTCGCTGACCTTGTCGATCTGCTCATGCCGGGCGATCTGCTGGTCTTCAACAATACCCGGGTGCTGAAGGCCCGCTTCTTCGGCGCCAAGGAGACCGGCGGCAAGGTCGAGGTGCTGGTCGAGCGGGTGCTCGACAACCGTACCGTGCACGCCCAGGTGCGCGCCTCCAAGTCGCCCCAGCCCGGCAGCCGCATACGCCTGGCCGATGCCTTCGATGTCACGGTCGGCGAACGCGCCGGCGAATTCTTCACGCTGAGCTTTCCCGAGGATGTGTTCGAACTGATCGAGGCCCACGGTCGCCTGCCGCTGCCGCCCTACATCGAGCATGCCGCCGATGCCGTCGACGAGCAGCGTTACCAGACCGTCTATGCGAAGGAGCCTGGCGCGGTCGCCGCGCCCACCGCCGGCCTGCACTTCGACCAGCCGCTGCTCGACAGGCTGCGGGCCAAGGGCGTGCGTTTCGCTTACGTGACGCTGCATGTGGGCGCCGGCACTTTCCAGCCGGTGCGCACCGAAAACCTGGCCGAGCACAAGATGCACAGCGAGTGGTACACCATCGCGCAGGACACCGTCGATGCCGTGCGCGCGACCAAGGCTGCCGGACGCAGCGTGGTGGCCGTCGGCACCACCAGCATGCGTGCGCTGGAATCGGCCTCGCAGTCGGGCGAACTGCAGGCCGGCAGCGCCGATACCGCGCTGTTCATCACGCCGGGCTATGCCTTCAAGACGGTCGACCGCCTGGTGACCAATTTCCATCTGCCCAAATCCACGCTGCTGATGCTGGTGTCGGCCTTCGCCGGCTACCGGCAGATCCGCGACGCCTATGCGCATGCGATACAGCAGCGCTACCGTTTCTTCAGCTATGGCGACGCCATGCTACTGACCCGACTCTGAATTCCGACATGCTCAATTTCAAACTACTCAAGACCGACGGCAAAGCCCGCCGCGGCCAGCTGACGCTCAACCACGGCGTGGTGGAAACCCCGATTTTCATGCCGGTCGGCACCTACGGTTCGGTCAAGGCGATGTCGCCGCTCGAACTCGAGGAAATCGGCGCCCAGATCATTCTCGGCAACACTTTCCACCTGTGGCTGCGTCCCGGTCTGGACGTGGTCGGCAAGTTCGAGGGCCTGCACCGCTTCATCGGCTGGAGCAAGCCCATCCTGACCGACTCCGGCGGTTTCCAGGTGTTTTCGCTGGGCGCGATGCGCAAGATCACGGAAGAGGGCGTGAAGTTCGCCTCGCCGATCAATGGCGACAAGCTGTTCCTGTCCCCGGAAATCTCGATGCAGATCCAGCGCGTGCTCAATTCCGACATCGTGATGCAGTTCGACGAATGCACGCCGTACCAGATCGGCGACCGCCCCGCCACCGAGGACGAGGCCGGCAAGTCGATGCGCATGTCGCTGCGCTGGGCCAAGCGCTCGCGTGATGAATTCGACAAGGGGGAAAACCCGAACGCCCTGTTTGGCATCGTGCAGGGCGGCATGTACGAGAACCTGCGCGACGAGTCGCTGGCAGGGCTGCAGGAAACCGGTTTCGAAGGCTACGCCATCGGCGGCCTGTCGGTCGGCGAACCGAAAGAGGACATGATGCGGGTGCTGGAGCACGTCGGCCCGCGCCTGCCGGCCGACAAGCCGCATTACCTGATGGGCGTCGGCACGCCGGAAGACCTGGTGGCCGGCGTGGCCAACGGCGTCGACATGTTCGACTGCGTCATGCCGACCCGCAATGCGCGCAACGGCTGGCTGTTCACCCGCTTCGGCGATCTGAAGATCAAGAATTCCCGCTATAAAGATGATGAAAAGCCGCTGGATGAAAGCTGCGGCTGTTATGCATGCCGCAACTTCTCCCGCGCCTACCTGTACCACCTGCACCGGGCGGGCGAGATCCTCGGCGCGCGCCTGAACACCATTCACAACCTGCACTATTACCTGCAGCTGATGAAGGAAATCCGCGCAGCCATTGACGAAGATCGCTTCCAGGCTTTTGTCATCCAGTTCCACGCCGACCGCGCGCGCGGCGTCTAGCGCGCAATCGCCTCGGCCGGCCGCGCTGCCTGTCCCCGGCCGGCCATGCCGGAATGCCATCGGCGCAAGGCCGGCTGCCATTCCGGCAAGCGTTCGGAAGACTTTCCCGAACGCTCAAGAATCGCATTCCCGGGTGTTAGAATCACGGGTTGATCACCATTACAACCCGGAGTTAAAAAAGTGTTCATTTCCAACGCCTACGCACAAACCGCCGCCGCAGGTCCCGAGAGCAGCCTGATGAGCTTCCTGCCCATCATCCTGATGTTCATCGTGCTGTACTTCCTGATGATTCGTCCGCAGATGAAGCGTCAGAAAGAGCAGAAAGCCATGATGGACGCGCTCGCCAAGGGCGATGAAGTCATTACCGCCGGCGGCATCGTCGGCAAGGTGTCCAAGGTAACCGACGCCTATGTCACGCTGGAAGTCGCCGACGGCACCGAAATCGTCGTCCAGAAAGCCGCTGTTTCCACCTTGTTGCCCAAGGGCACCATCAAGGCGCTGTAACGTAGCGCGGAAAGCCAAGGCAAGCGCCGGCCATCCGCGGCGCTTCCTGCGGGCGCAGCGCCCGCTCAACATGCAAGTTGAATCCTATGAATCGCTACCCCATCTGGAAATACATCCTCATCCTGCTGGTGCTCACCTTCGGTGTGCTCTACACGGTGCCCAATTTCTTCGGCGAGTCGCCGGCGGTGCAGGTCAGCAGCGCCAAGGCCACCGTCAAGGTCGATCAGTCGACCCTGGTACGGGTTGACGAAGCCCTGAAAAAAGCCGGCATCGCCGCCGACGGCGTGCAGTTCGACGTGGCGGGCAACCAGGGCTCGGTGCGTGCGCGTTTCCACGACACCGATACCCAGTTCCGCGCCAAGTCGCTGCTGGAAAAATCGCTCAACAGCGACCCCGCCGATCCGACCTACATCGTTGCCTTCAACCTGCTGCCCAATACGCCGCAGTGGCTGCAGAACATCCGTGCGCTGCCGATGTATCTGGGTCTCGACCTTCGCGGCGGCGTGCACTTCCTGATGCAGGTGGATACCAAGGCGGTAGTGAGCAAGCGCATGCAGGGTCTGCAGACCAGCGTGCGCAGCCTGCTGCGCGACAAGAACGTGCGCCATGCCGGCATCAGCCGCAACGGCGACCAGATCGTGGTGCTGTTCCGTGACGAAGACACCCGCAACAAGGCGCGCGAAGTGCTGGTTGCCCAGCTCGGCGACCTGGCGCTGCAGGATGCCGCGGAAGGCGCGGATCTCAAGCTGATCGGAACCTTCCGGCCGGAAGCGCTCAAGCGCACCGTCGAGGAAGCCGTGCAGCAGAACATCAGCACCCTGTCCAAGCGCGTCAATGAACTCGGCGTGGCCGAGCCGATCATCCAGCGCCAGGGCGCCGACCGTATCGTCGTGCAGTTGCCCGGCGTGCAGGACGTCTCGCGCGCCAAGGACATCATCGGCCGCACGGCAACCCTCGAAGTGCGCATGGTCGATGAAAGCGTGATGCGCGGCACCGAGGAAACCGCCGCCGTGCCGCTCGGCTCGGAACTGTTCAAGATCGGCAAGGGCGCACCGGTGGTGCTGTACAAGGACCCGGTCATCACCGGCGAATACATCTCCAGCGCCAGCGCCAGCTTCGACCAGAACCAGCAGCCGGCGGTCAGTATCGACCTCAACGGCGACGGCGGCCGCCGCATGCGCGACGCCACGCGCAGCAAGATCGGCAAGTCGATGGCCATCGTGCTGTTCGAAAAGAACAAGGGCGAGGTACTGACGGTAGCCACCATCCGCGACGAACTCGGCTCCCGCTTCCAGATCACCGGCATGGGTTCGGCCGAAGCGGCCAACGACCTTGCGCTGCTGCTGCGCGCCGGTTCGCTGGCGGCGCCGATGGAGATCATCGAGGAAAGCACCATCGGCCCGCAGCTTGGCGCCGAAAACATCCAGAAGGGCTTCAACTCGACGCTGTACGGCTTCGCGGCGATCGCCATCTTCATGATCGTCTACTACCACCTGTTCGGCTTCTTCAGCGTGTTCGCACTCGCGGTCAACCTGATGCTGCTGATCGCCGTGCTGTCGCTGATGCAGGCGACGCTGACCCTGCCGGGCATGGCGGCGATCGCCTTCACGCTGGGCATGGCGATCGACGCCAACGTGCTGATCAATGAACGTATCCGCGAAGAACTGCGTGCCGGCAATTCGCCGCAGGCGGCCATCGCGACCGGCTTCGACCGCGCCTGGGCCACGATTCTGGACTCGAACGTGACCACCATGATCGCCGGCCTCGCGCTGCTGATCTTCGGTTCCGGCGCGATCCGCGGCTTTGCGGTGGTGCACTGCATCGGCATCCTGACTTCCATCTTCTCGGCAGTCTTTGTCTCGCGCGGCGTTGCCAACCTGTGGTACGGACGCAAGAAGCGCCTGGCCAGCGTATCGATCGGCCAGGTGTGGAAGCCCAATGCCTGATGCCTGATGGCCGATGCTTTCGGCCCATGGTGCGATGATGTGATGATGCGCCATGGCGCCAGTCGCCTCCTGCAGATAGTCTGCGAGGCGCACCCGATGAAGAATGATTGCGGTTTGATGGGTGCCTGAAAAAGGCGCAGGCTTGCTTTGCAAGGCGGCGCCGACGGCAAGACCCGAAAGGAAAAAGTAATGGAGTTGTTCCGGATTAAGAAGGATATTCCCTTCATGCGCCATGCGTTGATCTTCAACGTGATCTCGGCGCTTACCTTTGTCGCGGCAGTGTTCTTCCTGTTCTACAAGGGCCTGCATCTGTCGATCGAATTCACCGGCGGCACGGTGGTCGAGGTTGTCTACAACAAGCCGGCCGATCTGGAAAAGGTGCGCACCTCGATTGAGGGTCTCGGCTACACCGATACCCAGGTGCAGAGCTTCGGCACCGCCCAGAACGTGATGATCCGTCTGCCCGCGCGCAAGGATGTGAGCTCGGCGCAGCAGAGCGAGCGGGTGATGGCCACGCTCAAGGCCGACGACAGCAGCGTGCAGCTGCACCGAGTCGAATTCGTCGGCCCCCAGGTCGGCGATGAACTGACGCACGACGGCCTGCTGGCGCTCGGCATGGTGATCATCGGCATCGTGATCTATCTGGCCTTCCGCTTCGAATGGAAGTTCGCCATTGCCGCCATCATCGCGAACCTGCATGACGTGGTGATCATCCTCGGCTTCTTCGCGTTCTTCCAGTGGGAATTCTCGCTGACCGTGCTGGCGGCGGTGCTCGCCGTGCTCGGCTATTCGGTGAATGAATCGGTGGTGGTGTTCGACCGGGTGCGCGAAACCTTCCGCGACCGGCGCTACGGCAAGCTCGGCACGGACGAGGTGATGAACCATGCGATCACCAGCACGATCTCGCGCACCATCATCACCCACGGCTCAACCCAGATGATGGTGCTGTCGATGCTGCTGGTCGGCGGCGCGACCCTGCATTATTTCGCGATTGCGCTGACCATCGGCATCCTGTTCGGCATCTATTCCTCGGTGTTCGTTGCCGCAGCCGTCGCCATGTGGTTGGGCGTCACCCGCGAAGACCTGATCAAGCCGGTCAAGGAAAAGGACGAGACCGACGGCGCCGTCGTCTAAACGAAGAGCCCGGACTGCCCAGGCAAAAAGGCCAGCCGCGGGGCTGGCCTTTTTTCGTCTACACTTTCCCTGTGAGCCATCGGAAGCAAGGAGCAAACATGAAAAAAGTGCGTGTCTGGGATCTGCCGGTTCGCCTGTTCCACTGGGCGCTCGTGGTGCTGATCGCCGTTGCGGTGATTACCCAGAAAATCGGCGGCAATGCGATGGAATGGCATTTCCGCGCCGGCTATTCGATACTGGCGCTGCTTGCCTTCCGCATTGTCTGGGGCCTGGTGGGCCCGCGTTACGCCCGGTTTTCCAGTTTCCTCTATGGGCCTTCCACCATCGTCGGTTATGTCCGCGGCGGCACGGAAGCGCTCAAGCGAAAGTATCTCGGGCACAATCCGCTCGGCAGCCTTTCGGTATTCGCCCTGCTCGGCGCGGTGCTGGCGCAGGCGGTCAGCGGCCTGTATGCGAACGACGACATCGCCAGCGAAGGCCCCCTGGTGAAATTCATCAGCAAGGAATTGTCGGACCAAATCACCTGGTTCCACAAGGATGTGTCCGCCAACCTGATCTACATACTGGTGGCGATGCATATTCTCGCGATCGTTTTCTACCATGTCCGCAAGCGGCAGAATCTCGTCAGACCCATGCTGACCGGGGACCATGAAGTGGATTTCGAGGCCCCGCCGGCCAACGACACCTGGGGCATGCGTCTGCTTGCCGTCGTCATTCTTGCCTTGTGCGCCGCGGCAGTCTACTGGCTCATCAGCCTGCCGGCAAAAGGCATGTAGGAAAGCCGTGAGGCAGGCTCGGGCCCGGCACATGGTCCTTCAGCCCGCCGCCGGAATGAAAACGCCCGGCCATGGGCCGGGCGCATCGTACAGACATTGGCGATGTCATGCCTTGGAAATTGGCACTGGTATTACTTGTTGCGGTAGTTGTCGTGGCAAGCCTTGCATGACTGGCCGACGGCGCCGAATGCGGTCTTGATCGCATTCAGGTCGCCCGACTTCGATGCGGCGGACAGCTTGCCAACCTCGGCCTGCATCTTGTCGGCGGCCGCCTTGAACTTGTCCTGTTCTTTCCAGATTTCCGGCTTGGCTTTGGAATTGGCGGCTTCCGAGCCCTGCGGGAAGGCGGTCCAGGGCAGCTTCGACACCATCTCCATCACGGCCACGTCCGCTTCAACCGATGCCTTGTCATAGGGCTTTTCGCCCTTGACCACCGCGCCGACGCGTCCGGTATGCGCACCCAGCAGGGTGAACGCCGCCTGGCGGTATTTCACGGCATCTTCCGGCTTGGCGAATTGCGCCTGGGCCGTGAACGGCGCGGCGAGCATGGCAGTCAGGGTAATGCTGGCTAACGCAAGTTTCATACACTCTCCTTGTGAACGGATGAACAGCTGGCTTCCCTAGCGGACGTTGGTGCAGGACGAACCGGGCAGACAAGGCAGCAATCAGCCCGGTTTCGGCATGGTGGCGTCCAGATGGCTTTTCAGCTTTGCCAGCTCGCGGTCGAGCGCGGCAAAGTCTTCGTCACTGTAGCCCAAAAACGCTTGCTTGCAAAATTGTATATGCGGCCCGAACAGCCGTTCGAACTCGGCCTGGCCCTGTTCGGTGAGCCGTACGATCATGCTGCGCCGGTCTTCCAGGCAGCAGGTGCGTATCACCAGCCCCTTTTCCTCGAGGCGGTCAACAATGCCGGTCAGCGTTCCCTTGGTGATGAGCGTCTTCTGCCCCAGTTCCTTGAATGACATGCCCTCGGTATTGCCAAGGGTGGCAAGGATGTCGAATTGCGGCGAAGTCAGTCCCAGCGTGCGCACATGGGTATCGGAGATGTGCTGGAAGGCATGGAAGCATTCCGCGAGCAGGCGGATGCTGCGCAGGTAACGTTCTTTTTTCATGGGTCGCGCGGTGAATCGATCAATCAGGAATAAAAAAAGCCGGCGCAGTCTGCAGCCGGCTTTGGCGAAACAATCCGCGATCAGTCGGCGATCAGCGCTTCTACCTGGATGGCCAGCTTCACGTCCGGGGAGAACATCGGCGTGGCGTAATTCAGGCCGAAGTCGGTACGCTTGAATTCGCCGGACGCATCGGCGCCGCAGACTTCACGCTTGAGCATCGGATGCTGGATGCACTTGAATTTGTTGATCGTCAGGTTCACCGGCTTGGTCACGCCCAGCATGGTCAGCTCGCCTTCGACGGCCACCGGGGTGTCGCCGTTGAACTTGATCGACTTGCCCTTGTAGGTGATGGTCGGATGCTGCGCCACGTTGAACATGTCCTTGTTCTTTGCGTGGTCGTTCATCTTGGCATGACCGAAATCGATGGAGTTCGCATCGATGGTGATGTCCATGCTGCCGCTCTTGGCCTTGCGGTCCAGGTTGATGGTGCCGCTGGTCTTGGTAAACTTGCCGCGCCAGACGGAAATGCCCATGTGATCGGCTTCAAAGCTCGGGTAGGTGTGGTTGGGCTCGATGTTGTAGGTCTGGGCGAATGCGGAAGTCGCGCTGGCCGCGAGCAGGGCGGCGGCAAGATACTTGAATGTCATGAAAACTCCTTGTGAGATGACTGGACTGACTGCGTTTATTGTGCCGCGACGACGCGGAACTTGATGACAACTTCATCGGCGACCATGCTGGTGTCTTTCCATTCACCTTCGCCGATATTGAAGGCCAGCCGCTTGATGGGCAGCGCGCCTTCGAAAACCTGGGTGGTGCCTTCTTTCTTCACGCTCAGCGGAAAGGCGACATCGGCGGTCTTGCCCTTGATGGTCAGCTTGCCGACGACATCCAGCTTGCCGCCGGCGGCGGGCTTGAGCGCGGTCGATACGAAGCTGGCCTTGGGAAACTGCGCGCCGTTGAACCATTCCTTCTTCTGGACTTCCTTGTTGTACTCGGCATCACCGAGGTCGAAGCTGGGAACGTCGATGTCGATGGCAGCCTTGGCAGCTTCCGGCTTGGCGGCGTCATAATCGATCTGGGCCGTGAATTTCTTGAACTTGGCTTCCACCGGCACATTCATCTGCTTGAAGACCGCGGATACGCTGCTCTTGGCGGGATCGGTCTTGAGGACGGCCGCGAGAGCGGGCAGTGCAAGAACCAGGGCTGCAGCCGCGGCGGTGCGGCTCAGGACGTGGGAAATCGACATCGTTGGAATCCTTATGGAAAAGAGGGCAGCGGGAAGCATCAGGGCAGCATGCGCTTGAGCACGCCGTCCCGGTCAATGAACTGGTGCTTGAGAGCGGCCGCAACATGCACGATGAACAGGGCGAGCAGCGTCATGTTGAGCCAGTAGTGAACGGACTTGAGCAGCGGCTTCAGCTCGGGATTGGGCTCGATCAGCGCCGGCATGGGGATGACGCCGAGGTAGACCACCGGGACGCCGGCCGCCAGGCTGTACAGATAACCGGATACCGGAATGGCGAACATCAGCATGTAGAGCAGTCCATGCAATCCATGCGCAGCGCTCTGCTGCCATCCGGCCATGCCGGCGGGGTAGGCCGGGGCCTTGTGCCCCAGGCGCCACAGCAGGCGAAGGCAGGCGAAACCGAGGACGGTAATGCCCAGCCACTTGTGCCAGGAAAAATACTTGAGCTTGGTCGGCGTGATGCCGGGAATGTCGACCATGGTCACGCCCAGGGCAAACGCGGCGATGATAAGCAGGCCGATGAGCCAATGCAGCAGGATCGCGGGAAGAGTGTAGCGCGGCATTATTTTACTTATGGCAATTAGTTCGAATTAGGACTAAATGTACCACAGAACTTTTCATGCTTGCAGGCGACATGGGTACGCGCCTGTACCGGCGAACCTGCAGTGACGTAGTGTCGTGTCGGGATGGGGAGAATGGAGTCGGCGGCGAGTAGATGGAACGGGTACTCGCCGCCGCAATGGCGGGATTGGCATTAGAGCGGTTTCACCCCGCCCTGCCTGACGCTCCCGGACGGATTGGCATTGGCATTGGCACGGCGTTGTGACTCCTGGCCATGTCGCGTCGTCACGGCTTGTTCCAGCGGCAATCCGCCTCGGCCTCGACCAGACCGGTCAAGGCGAAAACGCTCTAGATAGCGCGCGCCAGTTTTTCGGCGTGGCCGATGTAATTGGCCGGTGTCATGGCCAGCAGATGATCCTTGGCCGCCTGCGGAATTGCCAGGCCATTGATGAATTCGCGCAGGGCTTCGCGGGAGATGCCCTTGCCGCGGGTGAGTTCCTTCAATTGCTCGTACGGATTCTCGATGCCGTAGCGGCGCATCACGGTCTGCACCGGTTCGGCCAGCACTTCCCAGGTGGCGTCCAGGTCTTCAGCCAGGCGCGCGGGGTTGACTTCGAGCTTGTTCAGGCCGCGCAGGCAGCTGTCATAGGCCAGCACCGCATAGCCGAAGGCCACGCCGATATTGCGAAGTACCGTCGAGTCGGTCAGGTCGCGCTGCCAGCGCGAGACCGGCAGCTTTTCCGACAGATGCTTGAGCACGGCGTTGGCCAGGCCGAGGTTGCCTTCGGAGTTTTCGAAATCGATCGGGTTGACCTTGTGCGGCATGGTCGACGAACCGATTTCCCCAGCCTTGGTGCGCTGCTTGAAATAGCCGAGGGAAATATAACCCCAGATGTCGCGGTTCAGGTCGAGCAGAATGGTGTTGACGCGGGCGACGGCGTCGAACAGTTCCGCCATGTAGTCATGCGGCTCGATCTGGATGGTGTAGGGATTGAATGTCAGGCCGAGGCGCTGCTCGATCACGTTCTTCGAGAAGTTTTCCCAATCGAATTCCGGATAGGCGGACAGGTGGGCGTTGTAGTTGCCGACCGCGCCGTTCATCTTGCCGAGCAGCTCGACACCGGCGATACGCTGTTCCGCGCGCTTGAGGCGAGCCACCACATTGGCGATTTCCTTGCCGAGCGTCGTCGGGCTGGCCGGCTGGCCATGGGTGCGCGACAGCATTGGCAGGGCGGCGTTGTCATGCGCCAGTTCGGTCAGCTTGGCGATGACTGCGCGCAGGGATGGCAGCAGCACGTCATTGCGCGCCGCCTTGAGCATCATGCCGTGCGAGGTGTTGTTGATGTCTTCCGAGGTGCAGGCAAAATGGATGAACTCGGTCGCGGCGACCAGTTCCGGCACGTCGGCGACCTTTTCCTTGAGCCAGTACTCGACCGCTTTCACGTCATGGTTGGTGACGGCTTCGATGGCCTTGATGCGCTCTGCATCGGTTTCGCTGAACTCATTGGCGAGCTTGTCCAGCAGTGCATTGGCGGAGGAGGAAAACGGTTTGATTTCCGCGAAGCCGGCTTGCGACAGGGCCTGAAGCCAGGCAATCTCCACCTTCACGCGATGATGCATGAAGCCGGCTTCGGACAGGATCGGGCGCAGCTTGTCGGTCTTGGCGGCGTAGCGGCCGTCCAACGGGGAAAGGGCGGAGAGAGCGGAAAGCGACATGATATGAAGTGCGGAGAAGTGAGTAAAAGTGCGCGCAATCGAGGGAATTGATGCGCCAAACCAGCGGAATCCGCCATTTTACCATTCTCGCCCGGCCCGAAAGCCAGGCCGGCTGCACGCCTTCAGCCAGGCCCCGGCGGATTCCGTGAGCTTGCTCAATGTTATAATCGTGTCCACTTCATACCATATCCATCTATGAAACTCATCGGTTCCATCGCCAGCCCCTACGTTCGCAAAGTCCGTGTCGTCATGGCGGAAAAAAAGCTCGACTACGAACTCATCCTGGAAAACGTCTGGGCGCCGGATACCAAGATCATGCAGTCCAATCCGCTCGGGAAAGTGCCCTGCCTGGTCATGGAGGACGGCGGCGCGATGTTCGACTCGCGGGTGATCGTCGAGTATCTGGATACTCTGACGCCGGTCTGCAAGCTGATTCCGCCCAACGGGCGCGAGCGCGCCGAAGTCAAATGCTGGGAAGCGCTGGCAGACGGCGTGCTCGATGCTGCGGTGGCGGTCAGGCTTGAGCGCACCCTGCGTCCGCAAGAACAGCAGAGCGAGGAATGGGTCAAGCGTCAGATGGACAAGGTGCACGCCGGCCTGAAGGCGATGTCCGCCGGTCTGAAGGACACTCCGTTCTGTACGGGCACGCATTACTCGCTGGCGGATGTGGCCGTCGGCTGCGCGCTGGGATGGCTTTCCTTCCGCTTCCCGGAAATCGACTGGCGCGGTGACTACCCTAATCTTGTGAAGCTGTTCGACAAATTATCGGAGCGGCAGTCGTTTAAGGATACTGTGCCGCATTGATTGCGGCGCCAGCCTGTGTTTGCCAGGCTGCTGCGCGGCCCGGATCCGTGCCTGTGGCGCTCGGCGTACTGTCCGTATGCTTGCGCTTTCGCTGCTTACCGCAACGCAGCGCAACGCACTGTGACCCCGAGCCACTTGCGACGCTTATCAGGCATAGGCCGCCGCACGTCCGCAGCGGCGCTTTTTGCGGAGAGGAATAATGCAAAAGGGCAGTCACCATGACTGCCCTTTTTTATTGGATCGACAGACGACAGAAGTCGGCTTGCCGGAAGCTTATTCGCCCATCTGGGACTGAAGGTAGTTCTGCAGTCCGACCTTGTTG
Source organism: Noviherbaspirillum aerium (assembly GCF_008929045.1). Taxonomy (GTDB): domain Bacteria; phylum Pseudomonadota; class Gammaproteobacteria; order Burkholderiales; family Burkholderiaceae_D; genus Noviherbaspirillum; species Noviherbaspirillum aerium. The sequence goes on from NZ_VFAH01000010.1 coordinate 38,044, forward strand.
ATCAGGTCGAGCTGTGTCTCGATCCATTCGATGTGCTCTTCCGTGTCATCGAGAATGTCGACCAGGATCTCGCGGGAGACGAAATCGCCCGCGGCCTCGCAAGCCTTGATGCCGTCCTTCACTGTTTGCTGGGATGCCTGCTCCAGCTTGAGGTCGCATTCCAGCATTTCCGGCGTCGATTCGCCGATCATCAGCTTGTGCAGGGCTTGCAGATTGGGCAGGCCGTCCAGCATCAGGATGCGGTTGATCAGATTGTCGGCATGCTTCATTTCGCCGATGGATTCTTCGTATTCCTTCTTGCCGATCTTCTCAAAGCCCCAATGCCTGTACATGCGGGCATGCAGGAAATACTGGTTCACCGCGGTGAGTTCATTGGTCAGCTGCGCATTGAGCAGTCTGATGATATTGGGGTCGCCTTTCATGGGGGTCCTCTGCAAACGTGTCGTGAAGGGACGGACCTGTCGCTGCCAGTCATCCCGGGAAGTACACGCATGATAACGCACGATGTCGTTTTTTCCATCTACCACCATGCATTTCGTTAGCAGTAATCATTCGCACTTCGAACTGCATTCGAATGTGCGAGGACATGGTGTGCCGGGTGGTAAGGAAATGTCGCGCGAAAGAGTGGATATGAAGGTGGAAGAGCAGAGGTGAGCTTAATTGACCGGCCTGGCATGAGGGACAGTCAGGGAACGCGAATGGCAATGGCCGCCACCGTACCCGCGGGGGAACACGGCGCCCAGCCATGCAGTTCCTGCGATGAACGCCAGATTAGCTCAGGCGGCAAAGGCAGGGCGGAACATTACAGGTTGCGCTTCCAGCTCGCGTTCCTCGAGGCATTCGCGCAGTACGGTTTTGGCGCAGGAGTGGCATTTGCCGCAGCAGGTGCCGACGCCAAGCTGCTCGCGCAACTGCGGCATCGTGTTCACACCCTTGTCGACGGCTTGACGAATCTTTCGTTCAGAAACATTGTGGCAAACGCAAACAATCATTCATGCACCCTGTGGTTGTCTTCCAGTTATCTTCCAGTTGTCTTGCGGACGAGGCGGTGAAGCCCCGTCTTTACTTGTGTTTCCGCAGCGGGGTCAGGGCATCTGCATGCATGACCGGTGCTGCGTTCTGCTACGTTACTGCGATCCCAGTCGTCAATTTGGCCGGCTGCCTGTCACCAGGCGGAAAAAACGGTTCTGGCGCTGCGTCGATGCCATGGTGCGCTCGACAACAAGTGCCCACTGCTCCGACAGCTGCTGGCAGGTTGCCCGGAGTACCGGGGCCAGCTCGGGCACGTCGGCCAGTGCCTTCAAATGCCTTTCAATGACCGATGCCAGCTTGGTGCAAGCCCTGGACTCCTGGCTGTTGGCTGTGTAGTGCGACATCAGGTGCAGCACCGCGGATACCAGCAGTTCGGGTTGGGCCGGCGCATTGGCCGGTTCAAACAGCGCGGGATCGATTGTTTCGGTTGCCATCAGACATTCCTTTCCTTCGTTGTTTGCTGGCTACCGTACATTCTGCGACCGGCTGGCTGGCTGAATTCATGCGTAGCGTTGCGCCTTGGGCTATCCCTTATGCAGTCAGGATGAGTTTGTTCAGCTGCGTCAACCTCAAACGGTAGATCCTGCCGTGATGGTCAATCTCTACTTCGCGCTGCTGCTGCAACAGGTCTTCACTCTTGATCCTTGTTACCCGCGTACCCGCGTCAGGATCGGTCCCGGACGCCACGACAACGACTTCCTTCTGTTGCGTGCTTTGGTTCATGACCTTGTCCTTAAGTAAATGCGAACTATTCTTATTTCGATTATTGGCCAATTTAATCGGGATTGCAAGGGTTTTTCTATGAAGCCGCAACGCCAGTATGGGAAAGCGCAAAAAACGCAACAGCCGTATTGAGCGATGGAAATGAAACGTTGGAATTCAAGCGCCTTCACTGCTTCCTGGTAATGCCAAAGCACGCTGGGAGCGCCAAGAGTTGTCGTCGGGTCAAGACTCGGTGCAGCCGGCAGGACTGTTCAGCCAAGACAATCGAGACTGGAATACGGGGAGAGTGGAAGCGGGGAAATCGGAAGAGAAGAAACGGCCGAGGGCACCGCCGATGTCATCCGTCCGGGAAAGGGAGGAGGCCATGGAGCCCGAAGCTCCATGGCGGGGTCCGAGAATCAGGTGATTGCGGAATTGATAATGCCACCGCCAAGGCAGACTTCGCCGTCATACAGTACGGCGGACTGGCCGGGAGTAACCGCCCATTGCGCAGACTCGAAGCGCAGGGAGAACCGCTCTGCATCCGTCACCGCGATCGAGCACGGCACATCCGTCTGGCGGTAGCGGGTCTTGGCGGCAATCTGCTCGATGCCGGGCGGTTCGCCGGCGATCCAGCTGGCCTGGGCCGACTCCAGTGCGGCCGACAGCAGCCAGGGATGGTCATGTCCCTGGACGACATAAAGCACGTTGTTGGCGACATCCTTCTTCGCGACATACCAGGCATCGCTGCTGCCCTCGGCATTCTGGTAGGACTTGATGCCGCCCAGTCCGATGCCCTTGCGCTGGCCGAGCGTGTAAAAGCTGAGGCCGACATGCTCGCCGACCACGGCGCCGTCGGGCGTCATCATCGGTCCGGGCTTGTAAGACAGGTAACGGTTCAGGAATTCCCGGAACGGACGTTCGCCAATGAAGCAGATGCCGGTGGAATCCTTTTTCTTCGCATTCGGCAAGCCGATTTTCTCGGCGATGCCCCGTACTTCCGTCTTGGGGATCTCGCCTAGCGGAAACAGGGTTTTCGAGAGCTGCGCCTGGTTCAGCCTGTGCAGGAAATAGCTCTGGTCCTTGGTGGCGTCGAGGGCCTTCAGTAACTCGAAACGGCCGTTCGCCGCTTGCCGCACGCGCGCATAGTGACCGGTCGCGATGAGGTCCGCTCCCAGCTTCATCGCATGATCGAGGAAAGCCTTGAACTTGATCTCGGCATTGCACAGCACGTCCGGATTCGGCGTGCGTCCCGCCTGGTACTCGCGCAGGAATTCGGCAAAAACCCGGTCCTTGTATTCGGCGGCGAAGTTGACCGCCTCGATGTCCACGCCCACCACGTCGGCCACGCTGGCCGCGTCGATCCAGTCCTGCCGGGTCGAGCAGTACTCGGAATCGTCATCGTCTTCCCAGTTCTTCATGAACAGGCCGATGACTTCATATCCCTGTTCCTTCAGCAGCCAGGCCGATACCGACGAATCGACGCCGCCCGACATGCCGATCACAACACGCTTCCTAGCCACTGAATGCTCCGATCACGCTGGGGTGGGTATAGATGAGGGATAGCGGCGCCCGTTGTCCGGCGAGATAGTCGTCGACGCAGCGCATGACGAGCGGACTGCGATGCTTGCTTTCGCAGGCCAGCATTTCCTCGCGCGTCATCCACACCGCGCGCAGGATGCCAAGGTCGAGCGGACGGTCGTGCCGCGCGCCGACTTCGCCGCAGAAGGCAAAGCGGAGATAGGTGACTTCCTTGTTGGTGCGGGCCGATAGGTAACGCGACATGTACATGCCGACCATCGCGGTGGCCGAGAACTCGTGCGCGGTTTCTTCCATGGTTTCACGCGCCACCGCCTCGATCAGCGATTCATTCGGATCAAGATGGCCGGCCGGCTGGTTGAAACGGATGCCATCGCTGGTTTCTTCTTCGACTAGCAGGAACTGGCCATCACGCTCGATGACTGCGGCGACGGTAACGGAGGGTTTCCAGACTTCAGACATGGTATTCCTTGAGAAGGGCGACATTTTACCTCGCATGCCGCGCCGCTGCCTCGCCCTGCGGCAAGCGTCCGGCGCGCAAGTTGTTGATTGGCGGAATGATCGCTTTCCGGGCCAAACATGATCTTGATTTTCCACAACTGTTTTTGGAAGTATAAAAATGGCATGAAAAGCTGCTACATTCCTCTATTGATCGGGGTTCCACTCAGGCTGGAATTTAGCCATGTATGTCATTGAATCTCGGGAATTTGGCATTTTTTTGAAGAAAAATATAAAAAAGAACGGTTGTGCTAATTTTTGGATTGCGTGTAAGATCGGTGCAAGTCTTGATGAACTGGAATGATTTTGCTGCTACATGTCAGATGCACCCCGTTGCAATGGCGCGGCAAGCTTGTTTCGGACTGCGAATTTCATAAAGAAGGGGAAGCGTATGTCTTTAGTCATTGGCGTACCTCGGGAAGTATTTCCGGGCGAAAAGCGGGTTGCCACCGTACCCGATGTCGTTGAAAAACTGATCAAGCTCGGTTTTTCAGTGACGGTCGAGTCCGGTGCGGGCGATGCCGCAAACTTCAGCGACGATGCGTACCGGGCAGCCGGTGCGCAGATCGTGGAGGGGGCGGCCAATCTGTGGTCTTCATCCGATATCGTATTCAAGGTCCGCGGCCCGTCGCCGGAGGAAGTCGGCCTGATCCGCGAGGGCAGCACGCTGGTCAGCTTCATCTGGCCGGCGCAGAATCCGGAGCTGATGCAGCAGCTGGCGGCAAGGCGGGTAACCGTGCTGGCGATGGACAGCGTGCCTCGCATGTCGCGCGCCCAGAAGATGGATGCGCTGAGCTCCATGGCCAATATCGCCGGTTACCGCGCCGTCATCGAGGCGGCCCATCATTTCGGCCGTTTCTTCACCGGCCAGATCACCGCCGCCGGCAAGGTGCCGCCGGCCAAGGTGTTCGTGATCGGCGCGGGTGTCGCCGGTTTGGCGGCCATCGGCGCCGCTTCCGGTCTGGGCGCCATCGTGCGGGCCAACGACACCCGTCCGGAAGTGGCCGACCAGGTCAAGTCGATGGGCGGCGAGTTCGTCGCCGTCGACTATACCGAGGAAGGCTCCGGCGTCGGAGGTTATGCCAAGGTCATGAGTGAAGGCTTCCAGAAAGCCCAGCGCGACACCTTTGCCAAGCAGGCCAAAGATGTCGACATCATCATCACCACCGCGCTGATTCCCGGCAAGCCGGCGCCCAAGCTGATCACGGCGGAAATGGTCCAGTCCATGCGGCCGGGCAGCGTGATTGTCGACCTCGCCTCCGAGCAGGGCGGCAACTGCGAGCTGACCGAGCCCGGCCAGGTCGTGGTCAGGCACGGCGTCACCATCATCGGCTATGCCGACCTGCCCAGCCGCCTGTCGAAGCAGTCCAGCACGCTGTACGCGACCAATCTGCTGCGCCTGACCGAGGAGCTGTGCAAGAACAAGGATGGCACCATCAACGTCAACATGGACGATGAAGTCATCCGCGGCACTACCGTCATCAAGGAAGGCAACATCACCTGGCCGCCGCCGCCGCCCAAGCTGTCGGCGGCGCCTGCCGCCGCCGCCAAGCCCGCCGCCGCACCGCCGGCCAAGGCGCACGGGCATGGCGCGCCGAGCGCACCGGCTTCGGGTTCGCGCATCGCGGTCATGTTCGGTGTCGCGGCCGTCCTGTTCTGGCTGATCGGCGCGTATGCGCCCGCGGCCTTTCTCGGCCATTTCACCGTTTTCGTGCTGGCCTGCTTCATCGGCTACATGGTGGTCTGGAACGTTACGCCCGCATTGCATACGCCATTGATGAGCGTCACCAACGCGATTTCCAGCATCATCGCCATCGGCGCCCTGGTGCAGATCGCGCCGCCGCTGGCGACCGGCGTCGAGCGGCCGACCGACTGGATCCGCTGGCTCGCCGTGATCGGCATCGTGCTGACCACCATCAACATGTTCGGCGGCTTCGCCGTTACCCGCCGCATGCTGGCGATGTTCCGTAAATAAGGGGAGCGGACAATGTCTGAAAGTCTCACAACGGTCGCTTACCTCGGTGCGGCCATCCTGTTCATCCTCAGCCTGGGCGGCCTGTCCAATCCGGAAACCTCCCGGCGCGGCAACCTGTACGGCATCATCGGCATGGCGCTGGCGGTGGTGGCCACGGTGATCGGGCCGCATGTCACCCCTGCAGGCATTCCATGGATCGTCGGCGCGATGGTGGTCGGTGCGGCGATCGGCCTGTATGCGGCGCGCACCGTGCAGATGACGCAGATGCCGGAACTGGTCGCGCTGATGCACAGCCTGGTCGGCCTGGCGGCGACGCTGGTCGGTTATGCCAGCTTCATCGATCCGGCGGCATCGGCCAACTTCAGCGGCGCCGAAAAGCTGATCCATGAAGTGGAGATCTATATCGGCGTGCTGATCGGTGCCGTAACCTTCTCCGGTTCCATCATCGCCTTCGGCAAGCTGTCGGCACGCATCGGCGGCAAGCCGCTGCTGCTGCCCGGCCGCCATCTGCTGAACCTGATCGGCCTGCTGATCGTGATCTGGTTCGGCGTGCAGTTCGTGCGCGCCGGCTCGATCCAGGAAGGCATGATGCCGCTCATCATCATGACGGTGATCGCGCTGCTGTTCGGCATTCACATGGTGATGGCCATCGGCGGCGCCGACATGCCGGTGGTGGTATCAATGCTCAACAGCTATTCCGGCTGGGCGGCGGCGGCAACCGGCTTCATGCTGTCGAACGACCTCTTGATCGTCACCGGTGCGCTGGTCGGATCGAGCGGCGCCATCCTGTCCTACATCATGTGCCGCGCGATGAACCGCAACTTCATCAGCGTCATTGCCGGCGGCTTCGGCAGCGACACCGGCAAGGCCAAGCCGGCGGGCGGCGCGGCAGCGCAGCCCGAGGGCGAGGCGGTGCCGGTTACCGCGGCGGAAACCGCGGAGATGCTGCGCGATGCGAAGAACGTGATCATCGTGCCCGGCTACGGCATGGCGGTCGCCCAGGCCCAGCACACCGTGTATGAAATCACCCGGCTGCTGCGGGAGAAGGGCGTCAACGTGCGCTTCGGCATTCACCCGGTGGCCGGCCGGATGCCGGGCCACATGAACGTGCTTCTGGCCGAAGCCAAGGTGCCTTACGACATCGTGATGGAGATGGACGAGCTCAATGAAGACTTCGGCGATACCGACGTGGCCATGGTCATCGGCGCCAACGACATCGTCAACCCGGCGGCGCAGGACGACCCGAACAGCCCGATCGCCGGCATGCCGGTGCTTGAAGTCTGGAAGGCGAAGACATCCATCGTCATGAAGCGCAGCATGGCTTCCGGTTATGCGGGCGTGGACAATCCGCTGTTCTACAAGGACAACAACCGGATGCTGTTCGGCGATGCGAAGAAGATGCTGGATGAAGTGCTGGGCGCGCTGAAGGCGGCCTGACCGCCATTGCCGCCGGCGTCGTATCGGCCTTGCCTGTCAAAACCCCCGGCTGTTCCGGGGGTTTTGTTTTTTGCGGCCGCTATTCGGTATCCGGTATTTGGTATCCGGCTTCGGGAATGAGATATGTTGCTGGAGCGGATTGCGGATGCGTGTCAGGTCGCCTCGGCCCGCCTCCCAGGACAAACCGATTTTTCCTTGCGCCTGCCCGCTTCAGGAACGGCGGCCAAACATCATCTGTTCGGCCAGCAGCTTCTTCGCCGGATCGACCAGATCCAGGGCGCCCAGCGACAGGCCGAGCATGCCTTGCGAGAACGAGCCGCCGCCGGTGTTGGCGAACAGGCGGGCCATCGCATCGGTAAGGCGGATGGTGAGGCTGCGGTCGGCATGCCGTTCGGCGGCAAACCGCTGCAGCGCCGATGAGGAAAGGTCGCCTGCCAGCAGCCGTGCGAGTATCACGGCGTCGCGCATGCCGAGATTGAGCCCCTGGCCCGCCACCGGATGCAGGGTCTGCGCCGCATTGCCGATGGCGACCGTGCGCGCGGTGACGGCCGGCTGGGCATTGAGGCCGAGCGGATAGACGGCGCGCGGCGATATCTTGCTGAAAGTGCCGACGCGGGTGCCGAAGGCATCGCCCAGTTCGGCAAGGAAGGCGGGGTCCGGCAGTGCCTGCAGGCGCGCGGCCGTCTCGGGACGCACGCACCATACCATTGCGTAGCCGTCTTCCTGCGGCAGCAGGGCCAGCGGGCCTTCATCGGTGAAACGCTCGAAGGCCCGATGCGAGACCGGTGCGGTCGATGTCACGTGGGCGATGATGGCGGTTTGCTCATAATCGCGCCGGGTGCTCTTCGCAGCCTGTTCCGAAAACACGCCTCCCTCGGCCTGCGCCATGATGCCGGCGCTAATCGAACGGCCGTCGGCGAACAGCAGTTCGACCTGGTCGGCGCGTTCCGTCGAGGATGACACATGCATCGGCCGCAGCACGGCGATGCCCGACTTGCCCGCTTCGGCGGCGAGCGCGGATACGAGCGCGCCGTAGCGGGCGACATAGCCGAGCGCCGGCAGGCCGTAGGTATCGCGGTCGATCAGCGTGCGGCCGAAATGGCCGCGCCGCGAGACATGGATCTGGTGGATGGGGTCGGCGGCGACAGGCCAGCAATCGATGCTTTCAAGGATTTGCCGGCTGCCGTAGGAGAGGGCGATCGAGCGCGGATCGGCTGCGGCCTGTTCGGCAGTCTTCGCATCGATCAATGCGATGCGCGAGGCGGGCAGGCCGCGCCTGGCCAGCAGCAGGGCCTGCGTCAGCCCGACCGGGCCGGCGCCGCAGATGGCGATGTCATAGTCGCTTGCCGTCATCGATTGTTCCGGTCGTTCCAGTTGTTCTGCGCCGCAGCCTCAGCGCTTCATCACGGCTTCAATCTCGGCCACCGTCTTCGGCGCGGCGGCGGTGATCAGTTCGCAGCCGCTTGCCGTCACCAGCGCGTCGTCTTCAATGCGAATGCCGATGTTCCAGTACTTTTCAGGCACCGCCGGATCGGGGCGGACATAGATGCCGGGTTCGATGGTCAGCACCATGCCGGGCTGCAGGGTGCGCCACGGCTTGCTGCCGTCCGGCGCGGGAGGATCGCGGTATTCGCCGACGTCATGCACATCCATGCCGAGCCAGTGGCCGGTGCGGTGCATGTAGAACTGGCTGTAGGCGTTCTTGGCGATCACGTCTTCCAGCGAGCCGACCTTGTTGCGGTCGAGCAGGCCGGTGTCGAGCATGCCCTGCGCCAGCACCTTCACCGCGGCGTCGTGGCCATCCATGAAGCGCATGCCGGGTTTTGTCACGGCGACGGCGGCTTCCTGGGCGGCGAGCACAAGCTCATACAACTCCTGCTGCGGCGCGCTGAACTTGCCGTTGGCGGGGAAGGTGCGGGTGATGTCGGATGCGTAGCTGTCAAGTTCGCAGCCGGCATCGATCAGCACCAGGTCGCCGTCCTTGAGTTCGGCGTCGCTGGCGCGGTAATGCAGCACGCAGGCATTGGCGCCGGTGGCGACAATCGAGCCGTAAGCGGGAAATTGCGAGCCGTTGCGGCGGAACTCATGCAGCAGTTCGGCTTCGAGGTGGTACTCGCGCAGGCCGGGGCGCGACAGCTGCATCGCGCGCTGATGGGCTTCGGCGGAAATCGCGGCGGCCTTTTTCATGATGCCGATTTCATCCGCGTCCTTGATCAGGCGCATGTCGTCAAGCAGCACGCGCACATCATGCACGCTGGTCGGCGCGGTCACGCCGGCGCGCGCCTGCATGCGCACCGCCTGCAGCCATTGCTGCACCTGGCCGTCGAGCTTGCCGTCGCTGCCGAGCGAATAGAACATGGCCGGCGCATTGGCCATCAGCTTGGGCATTTCGGTGTCGAGTGCCGAGACCGGATAGGCGGCATCGAAACCGAAGGCTTCCCGGGCAGCTTCCGGGCCGTAGCGGTAGCCGTCCCAGATCTCGCGTTCGAGATTCTTTTCCCGGCAGAACAGGATGCTCTGATCCTTCTCGCCGGCCACCAGCACGATCACCGCTTCCGGCTCGGTGAAGCCGGACAGGTAGTAGAAGTAGCTGTCATGCCGGTAGGGATAGTCGGCATCGCGGTTGCGCATGACTTCGGGCGCGGTCGGAATGACGGCCACGCCGCCGCCCTTGGCCCGCATCTGCGCCATCAGTGCGGCGCGCCGTGCTGCATAGGTATTCATGTTGTCCTTTCCCCGTTGAGTTGCGCCAGCCGTTCCGGCGTGCCGACATCGGTCCAGTCGCCGCGGTAGACCTCGCCGCCGACCTGGCCGCGCGCTGCGTACTCGCGCAGGATCGGCGCGAGCTTGGCGGATTGTCCCGGCTCGATGGCGTCGAATATCTCGGTGCGGTAGACGCCGATGCCGGAAAACGTATATTTCGGATCGCCCTCGTTGGCGATCGAGAAGCTGTTGAGCGCGAAATCGCCATTGAGGTTGTGCGCCGGATTCTTCACCAGGTAGAGCCAGGCCACGTCCCGCTTGTCGGCCGGATGCGGATTGCCCCACATGTCGTTGTCCTGCAGCGCTTCCTTGACCTGCTCGAAATCGAAGTGCGGGCAATAGATATCGGCCGCGACGGCGACGAAGGGTTCGTCGCCCAGCAGATGGCGCGCCTTGGCGATGCCGCCGGCGGTTTCCAGCGCCGTGCCTTCGGAGGAATAGCTGATGCGCGCACCGAACTTTGCGCCGTCGCCGAGCGCTTCCTCCACCATGTGGCCGAGGTGCGCATGGTTGATCACGATGTCGCGGATATCGGCGCGCACCAGGTTGAGAATATGCCAGACGATCAGCGGCCGGCCGCGCACCGTCAGCAGAGGCTTGGGACAGGTATCGGTCAGCGGACGCATCCGCTCGCCACGTCCGGCGGCGAAAAGCATGGCTTTCATTCGGTGACTTTCTTCAGTGCATTGATGGCGGCGCGCAGCGCGCTTCCCCGGGCCGGATGGCGTCCGGGGAAGCGGCCTGCCTGCCGCCTATTCTATCGGTTCTATTGCTTCTATCGGTTGATGCAGCTTGCCGCGGTGCGCAACGCCAGCGCGTCAGAAGGTAAAGCCGACCGACGGACCTTTTTCCTCGAGTTCGTCGAGCAGGCGGATCAGCGGCGCCAGCGCGTTGTAGCGGCCGGCCGTCTTGCGGGTGTATTCCATGACCAGCGGCAGGTCCTTCAGGTAGCCGTCCTTGCCGTCGCGGTGATACAGCCGGGCGAAAATGCCGAGCACCTTGAGATGCCGCTGCAGGCCCATGAATTCGAAATCGCGGTAGAAGGCGTCGACGTTGGGATTGACCGGAAGGCCGGCGCGGCGCGCCTTTTCCCAGTAGCGGATCGCCCAGTCGAGCACCATTTCCTCGTCCCACTGGATGTAGGCATCGCGCAGCAGCGAAACGAGGTCATAGGTGATCGGTCCGTACACCGCATCTTGGAAGTCGAGAATGCCGGGATTGCCCTGGCTGGTGACCATCAGGTTGCGGGAATGATAATCGCGGTGCACGTATACCTGCGGCTGCGCCAGGTTGTTGGCCAGCAAGGCCTCGAACACCTTGTTGAGCGTCTCGGTCTGCTTGTCGGTCATGGCGATGCCGAGGTGCTTGCCCACATACCAGTCGGGAAACAGCATCAGTTCGCGGTGCAGCAGCGCGCGGTCGTATTCGGGCAGCACGCCCGGCTTGCTCTGCGCCTGGATCAGCACCAGGGCGTCGATCGCGTCGAGATAGAGCTTGTGCGCGGTATCGTGGTTGAGCTGGTGCAGGTAGGTGGTGTTGCCGAGGTCGCTCAGCAGCAGGTAGCCGCGCTCCACGTCGCGTGCCAGGATTTTCGGCACGGAGGCGCCGGATTGCCCGAACACCTCGGCGACATGGATGAAGGGGCGGACATCTTCCTGCGGCGGCGGCGCATCCATCAGGATGTAGGTATTGCCATTGTCGCCATCGCTGCCGTCGACGCGGAAATAGCGGCGGAAGCTGGCGTCGGAAGACGCCGGACGGACCGATTCGGGAGAAACCTTGAGTTCAGGCAGTGTTGCAAGCCATTGTTTTGCTTCGGAAAGACGAATATCGGAAGAGGAATTTACAGACATGAAACAACCTGGGAATGAATACAATCCGGATACAATCCGTTCGGGGGTACGAGTTCCCATATAATAAGGGATTCATCTCAAAAAAGCGCCCGCCGACCTCTCTTTTCATGAACCGGTATCCCGCACTTCCTCCCTCGCAACTTTTGCTCCGTCTTCTAGCCGCCACCATTGCCGTCGCCGCAACGCCCACGCTCGCGTCGGCCCAGGCCGCCGGCCAGGCAGCGGCGGAGGATGAAAAAAATGCACCGGCGACCGTGAGCGCCGAAAGAATGAGCGGCCGGCCCGATCGGGAAGTGATCCTCGAGCGCGATGTCGAAATCATCCGCGGCCCGACCACGGTCAATGCCGATCGCGCCACCTATCGCGTGGTCGAAGACGAGGTGGAGGCATCCGGCAATATCCGCATGCGCCGCTTCGGCGATACCTATACCGGCGACGAAATGCGCCTGCGCCTGGAAGCCCAGGAAGGGTACGTCACCCATCCGACTTACCGGCTGCAGCTCAACAATGCGCAGGGCGGTGCCCAGCGCATCGACTTCGAGGGCGAAGACCGCGCCACCGTCACCGAAGGCACCTACAGTACCTGCGAGGCGCCGGACCCCGACTGGTATCTGAGGTCGAGCAAGCTCAATCTCGATACCGGCCGCGAAGAAGGCATGGCGCGCAATACCGTCGTCTATTTCAAGGGCGTGCCGATCCTGGCCGCGCCCGCCATGTCCTTCCCCCTGTCGGACGCCCGCAAGAGCGGCGTGCTGCCGCCGACCATCGGCACGACGAACAAGGGCGGCCTGGATGTGACGGTGCCGTACTACTTCAATATCGCGCCCAACCGCGACCTGACGCTGTATCCGCGGCTGTTCGCGCGGCGCGGCCTGCAGCTTGGGGCCGAAGCGCGCTATCTCGGCGATACCTATTCCGGCGAAACGCGCGTCGAATACCTGCCCGACGACAGGCGCACCGGCACCACGCGCTATGCGTATTCCTCGACCCATACGCAGTCGCTGTCGCCCAGCCTGTTCTTCAACTGGAACATCAACGGCGCCTCCGACGACCAGTATCCCGACGACATCACGCGCACCCGGACGGCGGCCAGCCAGCGCCTGCTGCCGCGCGATTTCTCGCTCAATTACGGCGGCTCGTTCTGGAGCGCCTCGGCGCGCGCGTCGAGCTACCAGGTGCTGCAGGACCCGATCGTTCCGATCGTGCGGCCTTACGACCGGCTGCCGCAGCTCAGCTTTCAGAGCGGACGTCAGGACGTGAACGGATTCGACTGGAATGCGGATGCGGAATTCACCCATTTCTATCATCCCGACCTGCTGCGCGGCGACCGCCTGCTGATCAATCCGCGGATTTCCTATCCGATCATCCGCCCCGGCTATTTCATTACGCCAAGACTGTCGCTGCACGGCACTAAGTACAACCTGCAGAATCCCGTGCCGGGCGCGCCCGACAGCCTGTCGCGCTTCCTGCCTACGGTGTCGCTCGACAGTGGCATGGTGTTCGAGCGTGATGCGAAGTTCTTCGGCAACAACATGACCCAGACGCTGGAGCCGCGCCTGTTCTACGTGTACACGCCGTACCGCGACCAGAGCGCGTTCCCGCTGTTCGACACGGCCGAAGCCGACCTCAGCTTCGCCCAGCTGTTCAGCGAAAACCGCTTCATCGGCAATGACCGCATCAGCGACGCCAACCAGGTGACCGCGGCGCTGATCTCGCGCTATATCGAGCCCACCGGGGTGGAGCGCATGCGCTTTGCCGTCGGCCAGCGCTTCTATCTCGATGAGCAGCGCGTCACGCTCGGCGCCGGCACCGGACGCAACGAGAGCCGCTCCGATCTGCTGCTGTCCATCTACGGCCGCGTGACCCAGACCATCAGCGTCGACAGCAACGTGCAGTACAGCCAGACGCTCGATTCCGTCAGCCGCGCCAATTACGGCGTGCAATGGGCTCCGGCGCCGCGCAAGGTGCTCAATCTCAAATACCGGCGCGACCGGGTCAACAACCTGGAACAGGTCGATCTGTCCGGGCAATGGCCGATCTCCGACCGCTGGTACGGCGTGGCGCGGGTCAATTATTCGCTGCCGGACAGCAAGGTTGCCGAGGGCCTGCTCGGCCTCGAATACAAGGCCGACTGCTGGATATTCCGCGTCGTCGGCCAGCGCACGCCGACCGCGACCACCGCGGCCACCACCTCCCTGTTCTTCCAGCTGGAATTGAACGGCCTGACCCGTCTCGGCTCCAATCCGCTGGATGCGCTGCGAGCCAACATCCCCGGCTACCAGTTGGTGAATCAACCCAGTAACCCCTAACGAAGTACGCGAACCATGAAGACATTACCGACACTGCGAGTTGCAACGAACCCGGTCCGCAGCATTGCGCTGGCGGCAGCACTGGTCTGCGGCGCGGCACTGCTGCCGCAGGCGCATGCGCAGTTCAGGGCCGTGCCTCCGGCCAATGCCCTGACGGCTCCGGCTCCGGCTCCGGCACCCGCGCCGGCGGCCCAGGGCACGCCGCGCATCTATCTGGCCGATGCGATCATCGCCGTAGTCAACAATGAAGTCATCACGCGCCAGGAACTGGTCGAACGCCTGAAGCAGGTGGAACAGCGCATGCGCAACCAGAATATCGCGCTGCCGCCGCAGCCCGAGTTCCAGCGGCAGATGCTCGAGCGCATGATCGTCGACCGCGCCCAGCTGCAGCTGGCCAAGGAAGTCGGCATCCGCGTCGACGACACGATGCTGGATCGGGCGGTCGCGCGCATCGCCGAGCAGAACAAGATGACGCTGGCGCAGTTCCGCGCCGAGCTGGAGAGGAGCGGCACGCCGTTCGCCCGCTTCCGCGAAGACATCCGCGAAGACATCATCATGCAGCGGCTGCGCGAACGCGAGGTCGACAACAAGATCCAGATTTCCGAATCCGAGGTCGACAACTATCTCGCGGCGGAACAGAGCGCGGCGGCCAACCAGAAGGAATTCAACGTGTCGCACATCCTGGTGCGCCTCCCGGAAAACGCGACGCCCGAGCAGACCGCCGAGCGCCGTCGCCGGGCCGAGGAAGTGCTGCGCCAGCTTCAGGGCGGCGCCGATTTCGCCAAGCTGGCGGCAACCTATTCCGACGCCACCGATGCGCTGACCGGCGGCGATCTCGGCTGGCGCAGTCCCGAGCGCCTGCCGCAACTCTTCGTCGACGCCATTGGCTCGATGAAGCAGGGCGAGGTCTCGCCGCTGCTCAAGAGCAATACCGGATTCCACATCGTCAAGCTGGCCGGGGAACGCACTCCCAGCGTGATGAAGGGCGGCGCCGCCACCGCGTCGGTGCAGCAGACCCGCGTGCGCCATATCCTGATCAAGACCAATCAGATCGTGTCGCCTTCCGAGGCGCGCCGCAAGCTGACCGAACTGAAGCAGCGCCTGGACAACAAGGCGGCGACCTTCGACGAACTGGCCAAGCTGTTTTCCAATGACTTGTCCGCCTCGCGCGGTGGCGACCTCGGCTGGATCTATCCGGGCGACACGGTGCCCGAATTCGAGCGCGCGATGGATGCATTGCAGCCGGGGCAGGTCAGCGAGCCGGTGGAGTCGCCGTTCGGCTACCACCTCATCCAGGTGGTGGAGCGCAAGAAGGATGATGTGTCCAAGGAGCGCCAGCGCCTGATCGCACGCCAGGCGATCCGCGAGCGCAAGCTGGAAGAAGCGACGCAGGACTGGCTGCGTCAGCTGCGCGACCGCGCCTATGTCGAATACCGCTTCGACAACGCCGACTCGCGTTCCTGATTTTCCATCGATCGACTCGGGACAGCAGATGAAAACCAGGCCGACCATTGCCATTACCTGCGGCGAACCGGCGGGCATCGGCCCCGAGATTTCCATCCGCGCCGCCTGGGAACTGCGGGAAGAGGTGCGCAGCGTTCTCGTGGGCGATGCCGCGCTGCTGTCCATGATCGCCGGCGACATCGATCCGGCGATCCGCCTGGTGGCGCTGTCCACCATGGCGCTCGGCCATGGCGGGCTGCCCAATCTCCGTCCTGACCAGATCGCGGTGATCGATTGCCCGCTGGCTGAACCGGCCGTGCCGGGCAGGCTCGACCCCCGCAACGGATATGCGGTGCTGCAGACACTGGACGTTGCCATCGAAGGCGCAATGCAGCGCCGCTTCGACGCCATCGTCACGGCGCCGCTGCAGAAAAGCACGATCAACGACGCCGGCGTTGCCTTCACCGGCCACACCGAATATCTTGCGGAAAAGACCGGGACGCCGCAGGTGGTCATGATGCTGGCGGGCGGCGAACCGCTGTTGCGGGTGGCGCTGGCCACCACCCATCTGCCTTTGAAGGACGTCTCGGCCGCCATCACCTTCGACAGCCTGATGCAGACCATCGACATCGTGCATGCCGACCTGCGGCGCAAATTCGGCCTGCCGCATCCGCGCATCCTGGTCGCGGGCCTCAATCCGCATGCGGGCGAGGGCGGCTATCTCGGCCGCGAGGAGATCGACGTGATCACGCCGGTGCTGCAGGCGGCGCAGGCCAGGGGCATTGCCGTCAGCGGCCCGTATCCGGCCGACACGCTGTTCCAGCCCAAGTATCTGCAGGAAGCGGACTGCGTGCTGGCGATGTACCATGACCAGGGCTTGCCGGTGCTCAAGCATGCAAGCTTCGGACGCGGCGTCAATATCACGCTCGGCCTGCCGATCATCCGCACCTCGGTCGATCACGGCACCGCGCTCGACCTGGCCGCGGCCGGCCTCGGCAAGGCCGACCATGGCAGCATGGTGGTCGCCATCAACGTCGCTGCGCAGATGGCAAGGGCGGCGGCCTGAGCCGCCTGAACAGTCGGCCGCACCCCGGGCATCCGAGCCGCACCCGGCAGCCTCATTTCACATACGATTTCGGCACTCAATGAAACACATTCCACGCAAGCGCTTCGGCCAGAATTTCCTTACCGACCAGACGGTGCTGTACGACATCATCCGTGCCATCGATCCGCAGCCTGATGATGCGATGGTGGAAATCGGCCCCGGCCTGGCGGCGATGACCAGCCTGCTGCTGGAATCGCTGCGTCAATTGCATGTGGTGGAACTCGACCGTGATCTCGTCACGCGGCTGAAGAAGAAATTCGACCCGGCGCGCCTGATCGTGCACGAGGGCGATGCGCTGAAATTCGACTTCGCCTCGATACCGGTTCCGGAGGGAGGCAAGCTGCGCGTCGTCGGCAATCTTCCCTACAACATTTCCAGCCCTCTGCTGTTCCACCTGGCCGCCATTGCGCCCCAGGTGCAGGACCAGCATTTCATGCTGCAGAAGGAAGTGGTGGAACGCATGGTGGCCGAACCGGGCGGCAAGAGCTTCGGCCGGCTGTCGGTGATGCTGCAATGGCGCTATTACATGGACCTGCTGTTCGTGGTGCCGCCTTCCGCCTTCGATCCGCCGCCGCAGGTCGATTCCGCGATCGTGCGCATGATTCCCTTGCCCAATCCGCTGCCCTGCGATGAACGCAAGCTGGAACAGGTGGTGACCAAGGCGTTTTCGCAGCGGCGCAAGGTGATCCGCAACTGCGTGGCCGGCATGTTCACGGAAAACGATCTGATCGATGCCGGCGTCGATCCGCAGGCGCGGCCGGAGGCGGTGCCGGTGGCGCAGTTCGTGGCCTTGGCGAATCGGCTCGGAGGAGCCTGACGCGTCTTCTGGAACAGGGCGGAATGGAGCTGCGCAGGCGGCGATTGGCTGCTCCTGTCCCGCCGCTGGTATGCGCCGATTGCTCCCGCTCGTTCAAGGGCCCCTCGCGCAGGGGCGCCCGGGGTAGCGACGCCTGGCGCAGGGAGGGGAGGGTCTGGCGTTGCGCATTGAACCCATCCTCCTCCCAGCCTCTCCCTTGAAGGCAGGCGTTTCTTTAGAGCGGGTTGCAAGTGAATGTACGGTCGCCTCGGCTTGCCCTGGGCGCATGGCCGCGTTATTCGCCGCTTATGTGGCCCGCCACACGGCGCTCCTCCCGCCTTGTCCTGCACCCAGCGCAAACCGATTCTTCCATACACCCACCTGCAATCCGCTCTAAGCGTGCAAGCCATTTCTACTGTGCCGCCCTGGTGCATGCACCGCGAAACTCCTGCTGCATCTGCTCGCAGACGCTCTCAATCCCGCTGGATGAATTCGATCTTGTATCCGTCCGGATCCTGCACGAACGCGATCACGGTGGAGCCGCCCTTGACCGGGCCGGCTTCGCGCGTCACGGAGCCGCCCTGCGCCTTGACCGCATCGCAGGCCTTGTAGGCATCTTCAACCTGGAGCGCGATATGGCCGTAGGCGGTGCCCAGGTCATACTTGTCGACGCCGTAGTTGTAGGTCAGCTCCAGTTCCGCATGTTCGGGATTGGTGCCGTAGCCGACGAAAGCCAGCGTGTACTTCTGATCGGGACGGTCGGTGGTGCGCAGCAGTTTCATGCCGAGAACCTTGGTGTAGAAATCGATGGAACGCTGCAGGTCGCCGACTCGCAGCATGGTGTGAAGAATGCGCATGGTTGCTCCGATTGATGAGTGATGCGCACCGCGCCGTTGGCGGTGCGTCGTTGAGGTTGTTTGTCGAAAGCCGAATGATGGATGCAGGCAGGACCGCGGCATGGCCGCGAATCCGACGCGAAAGCACCAGGCGCTAGAATACCGGCAAAGTATCCGGCCCGCTTTCGCGCAGCACCCGCTTTGCTGCCTGGAATTCCGGGAACACCGATTGCACGGTCGCCCAGAAGCGCGGGCTGTGGTTCATCTCGCGCAGGTGCGACAGCTCGTGCGCCACCACATAGTCGATCATCGGCATGCCGAAATGCACCAGCCGCCAGTTGAGCCTGATCCTGCCGTCGGCCGTACAGGAACCCCATTGCGTGGTGGCGGACGACAGCGCGAACGACTTGTAGACGACGCCCAGCCGTTCGGCATAAACCGGCAGGCGCTCGGCGAAGATGCGCTTCGCTTCCGTCTGCAGCCAGCCCTGCACCCTGTCTTTCAGTTGCTGTTCGCCGGCGTCCGGCGGCAGGCTCACCGCGAGTTCTCGGGTGGCGGCATCGAAAGCAATGCCGGCCGCCTGTGCGGACAGAATGCGCAGCGTGATGTCGGCGCCGAGATAGGGCAGGGTGGCGCCGTCGCACCATTGCATCTGCGGCTGCAGGCGGCGCGCGGAACGCTCGCGGCGCTCGCGCAGCTTGACGAGGATCCAGCGCTGCTTCTCGCGGATAGCGCTTTCAATTTCAGCAAGCGGCACCCAGCGCGGCGCGGTGATGCGCAGCCCGTCTTCATCAATCAGGAAACCGATGGTGCGCCGCTTGGAGCGCTGCAGACGGTATTCAAGAAGATGGTCGCCGATCTGCAGGCGGCGCCGTCCTGAGGATGATGAGGTCCCGCCGGGCGAGGCGGGCGGGGTGGACAGGATTGGCGACGCGGGCGCGGGAAACAATTCGGTTGCCGGCGCCTGGGGCATCTTTCCCGAGCCCGGCACATGCTTCGGCGCGGGCTGGTCCACCGTCGGCTGGGAAGGAGCGCCGGAAGAAAAGAAGTCGAGCTGCAGGGCGAGCTGTTGGGGTTCAGGCGGAGTCTGGCGTAGCAGCTTCAAAGGAGTCGGTGACCTTGTGGTTGGCGTAGATGCCGGGCGAGGAAATCACCCGCATCTCGGATTCTATCCAATTTTCAACCTGTTGCATCAGCTCGGCCGGATGGCGCCCCTCGGAAGGGATCGGCTTGCCGATCGACACGGTGATCAGACCGGGCTTCTTGATGAAGGAATTCTTCGGCCAGCATTCGCCGGCGTTGAGCGCGATGGGCACGACCACCGCGCCTGTCTCGACCGCGAGCCGGCTGCCGCCGCTCTTGTACTTGCCCTGCGAGCCGACCTTCGAGCGCGTCCCTTCCGGGAACATGATGATCCACTGTCCGCTGGCAAGCCGTCTTTTGCCCTGCTCCACCACCTGGGCAAACGCATCCTTGCTCTTGCTGCGGTCGATCGGGATCATGCGCAGCAATGCGATGCCCCAGCCGAAGAAGGGGATGTAGAGCAGTTCCTTCTTGAATACATAGACCAGCGGGCGCGGCATGGCATAGAACAGGAAGATGGTTTCCCACGCCGACTGGTGCTTGGACAGCAGGATGGCCGGGCTGTCGGGCAGGTTTTCCGCGCCCTTGATCCGGTAGCGGATGCCGCACACCACGCGCGCCGATCCGATGATGAACTTGTTCCAGAGACCGGTCATGTAATAGCGCTGGTTGTAGGGCAGCGGCGCGAACAGGAAGCACAGCGGCGCCCAGATGAGAGTGGCGACCAGCATCAGCAGGGCGAAGGCCAGCGAGCGCAGGAACAGAACGGGATGTGACATTGACTCTCCAGAAACCAAAAACCAGAAACGGCCGGTTTTCCGGCCTTTTTACTCAAGCGGCGGCAACGCCCGCGCTAGTCGTGCTTGTTGTGCTTGTTGTGCTCGTTGTCTTAAGCAGGTGATCGACCACGGCGGCAAGATCGGGGTGGATGGTGGTGCCCGGCGGCAGGCCGCCCTTGCTGCGCGTGCTTTCACCCTTGCCGGTCAGGACCAGGTAGGGAACGCAGCCGACCATGAAGCCGGACTGGAGGTCGCGCAGCGAATCGCCTACCGTCGGCACGCCCTTCAGATTGACATTGAAGCGCGCCGCGATGTCCTGCAGCATGCCCGGCTTGGGCTTGCGGCAGTCGCAATTGTCATCGGCCGAATGCGGGCAGAAGAAGATGGCGTCGATATCGGCGCCGGCCTGCTGCGCCGCGATATGCAGCTTCTGATGGATGGCATTGAGCGTGACGATGTTGAACAGGCCGCGCGCAATGCCCGACTGGTTGGTCGCCACCACGACGCGATAACCGGCCTGGTTGAGCCGGGCGATCGCTTCCAGCGAACCGGGAATCGGCACCCATTCCTCCGGCGACTTGATGAACTCGTCGGAATCCTGGTTGATCACGCCGTCGCGGTCGAGGATGATCAGCTTCATGATCAGGCGGCCAGCTTCGAGATGTCCGCGACCCGGTTCATCATGCCGTGCAGGTCCGACAGCAGCGCGATGCGGTTCTTGCGCAGCTGTTCGTCTTCGGCCATCACCATGACGTCATTGAAGAAGGCATCGACATTGTTGCGCAGCTGGGCCAGGGACTTCAGCGTGCCGGCGAAATCGCCCCTGGCGAAGGCGGCATCGACCTGCGGCTTGAGCTGCGACATCGCCGAGTACAGTCCTTCTTCGGCGCTTTCCTTCAACAGGTCGCGGTGCACGCCGGCTGTCGCGCCGTCGGTCTTCTTCAGGATGTTGGCGATGCGCTTGTTGGCGGCGGCCAGCGATTCGGCTTCCGGCAGCGCGGCGAAGGCTTTCACCGCATCGAGGCGCTCGAGGATGTTGTCGAGACGGTCGGGATTCTGCGCAACGACGGCTTCGATCTCGTTCTGCGCATAACCGCGCTCGCGCAGCAGGCCGCGCAGGCGGTCGAGCATGAAGGCGAACACGTCGCCGGTGGCATCCTTGAAATTCGCGTTGCCGGCGAACAGCTGGGCGGCATCGCGCAGCAGGCTGGTCAGGGACAGCGGCAGGCGCTTTTCCACCAGCATGCGCAGCACGCCGAGGGCATGGCGGCGCAGCGCGAACGGGTCCTTGTCGCCGGTCGGCTGCAGGCCGATGCCCCAGATGCCGACCAGGGTTTCCAGCTTGTCGGCGAGGGCGACCACGGTGCCGGTCTGCGTCGAGGGCAGCGCATCGCCGGCAAAGCGCGGCTGGTAATGCTCCGAGGCCGCCAGCGCGACTTCCTCCGGCTCGCCGTCATGGCGCGCATAGTAAGTGCCCATGATGCCTTGCAGTTCGGGAAATTCTCCGACCATGTCGGTCAGCAGGTCGGCCTTGGCCAGCAAGGCGCCGCGTTCGGCGAGCGCCACGTCGGCGCCCAGCGCGGCGGCAATCTTGCCGGCCAGCGCCTTCACGCGTTCCGTGCGCTGGCCCTGGGTGCCGAGCTTGTTGTGGTAGACCACGTTGCCCAGGCCGGGCAGGCGGTCGGCCAGCTTCTTTTTCTTGTCCTGCTCGAAGAAGAACTTCGCATCCGACAGGCGCGGGCGCACCACGCGCTCGTTGCCGCCGATGATGTGCTGCGGGTCGCTGGTCTCCAGATTGGAGACGATCAGGAAGCGCGAGCGCAGCTTGCCGCCGGCATCGGTGAGGGCGAAGTATTTCTGGTTGGTCTGCATCGTCAGGATCAGGCATTCCTGCGGCACGCTCAGGAAGGCATCCTCGAAGCGGCATTCATAGACCACCGGCCATTCGACCAGGGCGGTGACTTCGTCGAGCAGCGATTCCGGCATCAGCACCTGGTCGCCATTGGCCTTGTCCTGCAGCGAGGCGCGGATGCGTTCCTTGCGCGCGGCCACGGACGAGACGATGCGGCCCCTGGCTTCGAGCGTGTCGGCATAGGCGTCGGCATGATCGATCTGCAGTTCGCCGGCGCAGAGAAAACGATGGCCGAGGGTGACGCGGCCGGCCGCAAGGCCGAGCGCGGTCACCGGGACCACATCGGCGCCATGCAGCGCGATCAGCTTGTGCGCCGGGCGGACGAACTGCACGGTTTCGCCGTCGGGACGCTGGTAGCTCATCAGTTTCGGGATCGGCAGCTTGCCCAGCGTTTCCTCGAGCGCGGCCTGCAGGCCGGCCTGCAGATTCGAGCCCGGGGCGGTGTAGGTGTAGAAAAAGCTTTCCGCCTTGCCGTCGGAGGCACGCTCCAGGTCGCTGATCTTGAGATCCGGGAAGCCGAGCGCGGCCAGCTTCTTGGCCAGCGGCGCGGCCGGATTGCCGTCCTTGTCGAGCGCGACCGAGACCGGCAGCACCTTTTCGCGGATGGATTTGTCCGGCGAGGTGGCGCGAACGCCGGTGATCGATACGGCCAGGCGGCGCGGCGTCGCATAGGCGGTGGCCTTGGCGTCGGCGTCGATGAAATCGCGCGCCTTCAGGCCGTTGAGAATGCCGGCGGCGAAAGCGTCGCCCAGTTTTGCCAGCGCCTTCGGCGGCAGTTCTTCGGTGAGCAGTTCGACTAAGAGTGTTTGGTTCATATGTTTGCCGTCGTGCCGGCACGGTGCCGGCCTATCTGTCTATACGGGTATCTTCTTCATGCCACTGCCGCAGGCACATTCATGCGCATCGCGGCCTGCCGCTGCGCAGGAGCTTGCGGCCATGGTGCATGCCTCATGCCTTCAAGCCGCCTGGCGGCTATCTCCGCACATCGGGAAGCCGAGCTTCTCCCGCGATTCGTAGTACGCCTGCGCGACTGCGCGCGACAGGTTGCGGATGCGGCCGATGTAGGCGGCGCGCTCGGTCACCGAAATGGCGCCGCGCGCATCGAGCATGTTGAAGGTATGCGCCGCCTTCAGGATCATTTCATAGGCCGGCAGGGCCAGCGGCACTTCCATCAGGCGCTTGGCTTCGGATTCGTAATTGCCGAACAGCGAGAACAGGAATTCGGTGTTGGAGTGCTCGAAGTTGAAGGTGGACTGCTCGACTTCATTCTGGTGGAAGACGTCGCCGTAGGTCAGGCGCTTGGTGACGCCGTTTTCCTGCCATTCGGTCCAGACCAGGTCGTAGACGTTTTCCACGCCCTGCAGGTACATTGCCAGGCGTTCGATGCCGTAGGTGATTTCGCCGAGCACCGGCTTGCAGTCGAGGCCGCCGACCTGCTGGAAATAGGTGAACTGGGTCACTTCCATGCCGTTGAGCCAGACTTCCCAGCCGAGGCCCCAGGCGCCCAGCGTCGGATTTTCCCAATCGTCCTCGACGAAGCGCACATCGTTCTGTTTCAAGTCCAGGCCGAGCGCCGCGAGCGAGCCGAGATACAGATCAAGGATGTTTTCCGGCGCCGGCTTGAGCACGACCTGGTACTGGTAGTAGTGCTGCATGCGGTTGGGGTTTTCGCCGTAGCGGCCATCCTTTGGGCGGCGCGAGGGCTGCACATAGGCGGCGCGCCAGGGCTCCGGTCCGATTGCGCGCAGGAAGGTGGCGGTATGCGAGGTGCCGGCGCCGACTTCCATGTCGTAGGGCTGGAGCAGGGCGCAGCCTTGCGCATCCCAATATTCCTGTAGCTTGAGAATGACTTGTTGAAATGTGAGCATCGTGTGGTGGCCGGCGGCGAAGACGCGCCGGCATCAAAGAGGGGAAATTGCCAAAACCGTAGATTTTAGCGGGTTTTGGCGGCATGAGGCGCATTCTTGCCGCCCCGGCGGGTGCGCCATGCAGCCACGCCCAGCGCCAGCAGCGCGGCGATGACGGCCGGATAATTGCCAAGCCGGCTATAGGGCGTCAGGCCGGTATAGCCTTGCACCTTCGCATCGAGTTCGCCCTGGGTGAAAGGCTCAAGCCGGGCAATCACTTCGCCGGTGGGCCCGACATGGGCGGTCGCGCCGGTATTGGTGGCGCGCAGCATTGGCCGGCCGGTTTCGATCGCCCGCAGCTGCGAGATTTGCAGATGTTGAGGCAATGCAATGGAGTCGCCGAACCAGGCGATGTTCGACATGTTGAGCAGAATGGTGGCTTGCGGCATGCCGGCAGCCTCGCCGGCCGACAGCTGCGCGGCAATCTCTTCGCCGAACAGATCTTCATAGCAGATGTTGGGCATCACCCATTGCTCCTTTACCGCGAACGGCTTCTGCAAGAGCCTGCCGCGATTGAAGTCGCCGAGCGGGATGTGCATCATGTCGACAAACCAGCGGAAGCCGGGCGGAATGAATTCACCGAAGGGCACCAGGTGGTGCTTGTCATAACGATACGGCTCGGCGGCGGGCGCAGATGCAGATGCCGGTCCCAGTCCCAGCACGCTGTTTGCATACTGGCGCGGGCCGTCGCTGACCGGTATGCCGAGCGCGATATGGCTGTTCGACCGGCGCGCGAAATCCGTCAGCAGGCCGAGGTAGTCCGGCGGCAGCTGCGTCGACAGCAGCGGAATCGCGGTTTCCGGCGTGGCGATCAGGTCCGCCGGACGGCGTGTGATCGAGGTGTGATACAGCGCCAGGCTGGCCTGCAATTGTTCAGGCGCGAATTTCATTTCCTGGGGCACATTGCCCTGCAGCAGTCGCACCGAGATCGGCGCGCCATGGGGCGTCGTCCACTGGACCTGCTTGAGGAGGAAACCGGCGCCGAGCAAGGCCAGCGCCAGTCCGGCCGGCAGCGCCCGCCCGCCTGCGCACAGCAGGGCGATGCAGCCGGCAATCACGGCGGAAATCAGGGCCAGGCCATAGACGCCGACGACAGGCGCATAGCCGGCCAGCGGTCCATTGGTATGCGCATATCCCGCGCTTACCCAGGGGAAACCGGTGAAGATCCAGCCGCGCAGCCATTCCGCCAGCGTCCACACCGCCGGCAGCAGCAGCAGGGCGGTGACCGGCGCGCCGAGCGAGCCGCGCCGTCTCAGCCAGCCGGCCAGGCCGAAGCCAAGTGCCGCATAGGTGCTGAGGGCCACTGCCAGCAGGACCACGGCCAGCGCCGCCATCCAGCCGGGCATGCCGCCGTAGCGGTGCATGCTGATGTACAGCCAGTGCACTCCGGCAATCAGTATGCCGGAACTGTATGCCGATCCGATCCATGCGCTCTGCGCAAAACCCGAGGCGCGCAAGACCAGAACGAATGCCACTGCCAGCGTCAATATCTGCAGCGGCCAGAAGCCGAACGGCGCGAAGGCGAACACGGTCAGCGCGCCGGCGGCGAGGGCGGCCAGAGGGGGAAGCAGGCGGGAAAGGAATGAAGCGGGGCGGTGGTTCACGCGGATTTTTCTTGTTGGTTCATCGGGCCCATGCGCTACCCGGCATGTGCGAAGGTGGGGAGAGCGGGGTGGCCGCGATGATCATGACGGCCGCGGTAGCCGAGGCGGTCATTGAACAGGCACGCACGCCGGCAGCGGCGCTGTCAGGACACCACTTCCACGCGCGCTTCCGGCAGCTTTTCGACCAGGAGCACATGTACCTGGCGCGCATCGGCCCGCAGGACTTCGAAGCGGAGATTGTCGATATCGAAGATGTCGGCCTTGCGCGGCACGCGTCCGAGATGATTGGCGACCAGTCCGCCGATGGTGTCCACATCTTCGTTGGAGAAGTTGACCCCCATCGATTCATTGAACTGTTCGATCTCGGTGAGCGCCTTGACGCGCCAGCGCAGGCCGAGTGAGCCGTTGCTGACCGGAATGATATTGTCTTCCTCTTCATCGATATCGTATTCATCCTCGATGTCGCCGACGATCTGTTCCAGCACATCCTCGATCGTGATCAGGCCGGCGACGCCGCCGTATTCATCCACCACAATGGCCATGTGGTTGCGGTTGGCCCGGAAGTCGCGCAGCAGCACGTTGAGCTGTTTCGATTCCGGAATGAAGACGGCCGGACGCAGCATGTCACGCACATCGAAGGATTCCTCGGCGTAATAACGCAGCAGATCCTTCGCGAGCAGAATGCCCACCACCCTGTCGCGGTCGCCGTCGACCGCGGGAAAACGCGAGTGCGCGGTATCGAGCACCAGCGGCATCCATTCTTCGATAGGCTTGGTCAGGTCGACCACATCCATTTGCGGGCGCGGCACCATGATGTCGCGCGCGGACAGGTCCGATACCTGGAACACGCCTTCGATCATCGACAGGGCGTCGGCGTCGATCAGGTTGCGTTCATGGGCATCTTGCAGGATTTCAAGCAGTTCCGACCGGCTTTCAGGCTCCGGCGAAATGAGCGCGCTCAGTCGTTCGAACAGGGAGCGCTGAGGTTTGGTGTCAAGGTATTTGGCACCACTAGGGTGATCTTGCATATGGCTGGGAGCCGTAGTTGGAAGGCTTATAGGATACAACAAATGGGGCGGGGAATAATCAAAAATGCCCGCTCCGGAGTTGTCTTAAATCTAAGTCGCATACGGATTCGCCTCGCCCAGGCTTGCCAGGATTTCAATTTCCAGGCCTTCCATTTCAGCGGCTTCCTCATCCGTTTCGTGGTCGTAACCCTGGGCGTGCAGCACTCCGTGCACAACCAGGTGCGCAGCATGTGCCTGCACCGTTTTCTTCTGTTCATCGGCTTCGCGCTGCAGTACATCGGTGCAAAGGATGATGTCGGCCTGCGTCACTTCGCTGTCCTCGTCTTCCGTATAGGCAAAGGTCAGCACGTTGGTGGCGTAATCCTTGCCGCGGTATTCGCGGTTGAGCGTCCGGCCTTCCTCGGCATCGACAAAGCGGATGGTCAATTCGGCGGGCGCGAACAGCGCCGCCTGCACCCAGCGCCGGAGGTCGGCGCGGGTGACGGTTTCTTTCAGGCGGGCATCGGGATACTGGACGGACAGGCTGAGTTTATTTTTTTGCGACATTTCTTATGGTTGCGCTCTTGGGCATGGCCGCGTCATAGGCGTCGACGATGCGGGCCACCAGCGGATGGCGCACCACGTCGGCGCTGGTGAACTGCGTGAAGGCAATGCCGCGCACGTTTCTGAGAATGTGGGCGGCATCCACCAGTCCGCTCTTTTGGGTGCGCTGCAAGTCGATCTGGGTGACGTCGCCGGTGACCACGGCCTTGCTGCCGAAGCCAATACGCGTGAGAAACATCTTCATCTGTTCCGGCGTCGTGTTCTGCGCCTCGTCGAGAATGATGAAGGCATGATTCAAGGTGCGGCCGCGCATGTAGGCCAGCGGCGCAATCTCGATCACTTGCTTCTCGAACATTTTCTGCGTGCGGTCGAAGCCGAGCAGGTCGTAGAGGGCGTCGTACAGCGGGCGAAGGTAAGGATCAACCTTCTGCGTCAGGTCGCCCGGCAGAAAACCGAGGCGTTCGCCGGCTTCGACGGCGGGGCGCGTCAGCACGATGCGCTTGATGGCATCGCGCTCCAGCGCGTCCACCGCACAGGCCACCGCAAGGTAGGTCTTGCCCGTGCCGGCCGGACCGATGCCGAAGGTGACGTCGTGTTCCAGGATCGCTTTCAGATACTGGTTCTGGTGCGGGGTGCGGCCGCGCAGGTCGCTGCGCTTGGTCTTCAGGACCGGAACGGCTTGGGATTCGGCATCCTCGTCCGCGGCCTTGCCGTCAGCGGCCGCCGGCGCCTTTTTGGTCTCGGCTTCCTGTTCGACGGCGCGCTGTTCCACCAGTGCAAGCTGCACGTCTTCCACGGAAATCGGATTGTCCGCGAGCTGATAGAAGTTGTCGAGGATCTCTACGGCGCGCGGCGAGTTGCTGCCGCTGATGACGAATTTTTCGCCGCGACGGAAAATGGTGACGTCGAGCGCGGCCGATATCTGCCGCAGATTCTCGTCCATCGGACCGCAGAGATGCGCGAGCCGCTTGTTGTCCAGCGGCTCCGGAATGAATTGTTGAGTGAGGGCAGGAATTTTGGGCTTCAAAGTGAGTTGTTCGTCCCGCTGAGATTCATTGTTGGATAAGTAGTTCGCCGCGCAGAGAATAAGGATAGGCCTGCATGATCTTCACATCGACCAGCTGCCCGATCAGCCTTGCGGAATTGGGGCCGGCGGCGAAGTTGACCACGCGGTTGTTTTCGGTGCGGCCCTGCAATTCCTGCGGGTCCTTTTTCGAGGGACCTTCCACCAGGATGCGCTGCACGCTGCCCACCATCTGTTCGCTGATGCGCCGCACATTGGCTTCGACGGTTGCCTGCAGATGCTGCAGGCGCTTGAGCTTCACCTCGTACGGCGTGTCGTCCGGCAAGTTTGCCGCGGGCGTGCCGGGTCGGGGGCTGAAGACGAAGCTGAAGCTGGTGTCATAGCCGATATCGTTGATCAGCTTCATCAGTGCATCAAAATCCGCTTCGGTCTCGCCTGGGAAGCCGACGATGAAGTCGCTCGAGACGGAAATGTTCGGCCGCACTTCGCGCAGGCGGCGGATCACGGACTTGTATTCCAGCACGGTATAACCGCGTTTCATTGCCATCAGAATACGGTCGGAGCCGTGCTGCGCCGGCAGGTAAAGATGGTCGACCAGCTTCGGCACCTTCGCATAGGTATCGATCAGGCGCTGCGTGAATTCCTTGGGATGGCTGGTGACGAAACGGATGCGCTCGATGCCGGGAATTTCCGCGACATATTCGATCAGCAGCGCAAAGTCGGCGATTTCGCCATCGGCCATGGCGCCGCGGAAGGCATTGACATTCTGCCCGAGCAGCGTGATTTCCTTGACGCCCTGGTCCGCCAGGCCGGCCACCTCCGCCAGCACATCTTCAAACCGGCGCGACACCTCTTCGCCGCGGGTGTACGGCACCACGCAATAGCTGCAGTATTTGCTGCAGCCTTCCATGATCGACACGAAGGCGGTCGCGCCTTCCACCCGCGCCGGCGGCAGATGGTCGAACTTTTCAATCTCGGGGAAGCTGATGTCCACCTGCGAGCGTCCGCTGCTGCGGCGCTGGCTGATCAATTCCGGCAGCCGGTGCAGGGTCTGCGGGCCGAACACCACGTCGACATAGGGTGCGCGCTTGACGATCGCCTCGCCCTCCTGGGAAGCGACACAGCCGCCGACGCCGATCACCAGGTCGGGCTTGGTCTTCTTCAGTTCGCGCAGGCGGCCCAGGTCTGAAAACACCTTTTCCTGCGCCTTCTCGCGCACCGAGCAGGTATTGAGCAGGATGACGTCGGCGTCTTCCGGCGTCTCGGTCTTGACGAGGCCGTCGGCGGCATTGAGCACGTCTGCCATCTTGTCCGAGTCGTACTCGTTCATCTGGCAGCCGAAGGTCTTGATGAATACTTTTTTCGGCATGACTTAAGGGGCCTTGCTGTTCGTTTGTTTCGTAATCGGCTCGCTTGCTTCGGCCGCGGTGAGGATCCAGACACGGTCGATATGGCCGTTGGCGTCCTCGGTGTAATTGACCGCCAGGCCGCTGCCCCGCAGCGACGCCGGCATCTGCACCAGGTTGTCCTCATTCCAGATGCGCGCGCCGGGAGCGAGTTGGCGCGTCCTGCCTTCGATCACGATCTCCGGAAAGGCGCCGGGCGTCATCTTGCCGCGCTTTGCCTGAGCGGGGAAAGGCCGCTCGAAGGCGTGAGCCGCCGGAAGCATGGCGACGGACAGCAGCGACAACAGCAAGAGGAGAAGGGGGCGAAGCCACATCTCGGACCCCGTTTCATCAAAAAAGCGCGTGCGGACACGGAAGAAAGGAAATAGCCCTGGCTTGCTTTGCCGCCGGAGCGTATGCCAGGCCAGCGGCTACCGTATTGGCGCGATGGCTTGCCGTATATGGGCGCAAACAAGCGTGCGCATTATACCACCGGGTCAAATCGGCCTGATGGCGCAAGCCTTTTGAACATGCGGCAGCGACGACACTGCAATTTTCAAAAAGTTTCAAAACAGTCAATTAAATTATTGACAATTGTCAATCCGACCATCATCATTCGGCCCATTCAGTTGTTTTTGTTTCAACTTGTAACGTGGATGGAAGGTTTCTTGAAGAGATTCCCGACCTTGGCAATGGTTTGCCTCTCTGGCTGGCTGACAGCGTTTCCGGTGCATGCCGCCGCCACGCCTTCCCTGCCTTCCCTATCGTCCGCGGGCGGCGAGCACCGGCTGGCAGACAGCTACGGCGGCGTCGTGGTCAACCAGACCGTCACCGTCGCCGGCCAGGAATTCTTCCAGCATTTCGTGGCGCTCTGGCGTGAACGCGAACTGAGCGAGCGTTTCGCGATTGCCGTCGTCGAGCGTCCTTCGGCGCGTTGGGGCGGCCAGATCTGGGTGGAGTTCGCCCAGCGCCGGGTGTTCCAGTCGCCACTGTCGAGCGCGCGCTCCGGACTCCGGAGCCTGAGCGAACGGGCGGTCGACCTCGTCTACCAGACGGTCATCGACACGGAGACGGACCGCCTGCTGTTTCGGGATGCCGATCTCGGCGCCGACGAGTTTTGATGAACATGGGATGGACAGAATGAGAATCAGGGTCAGATCACGGCAAGGTTTTTCGGCGGCGCTGGCGAGGGGGCGCAGTGCATTGTGCGCACTGGGTGCCGTGGGCGCCCTGGGTGCGGCATGCCACGCGACGGAGCTTGTCTACACGCCGGTCAATCCCTCGTTCGGCGGCAGTGCATTGAATGGCTCCGTGCTGCTCAATGCCGCGCAGGCCCAGAACAGGACCACCGATCCCGATGCGCCGAAACCGACCACCGGCAGCAGCCAGACTTCGCTCCAGCAGTTCAACGACATCCTTGAGCGCTCGGTGCTCAGCCGTCTCGCGTCGGCCGCGACATCCGGAATCATGGGGGCGAACGGCCAGCTGGTCCCCGGCACGGTCAGCACCGGCAATTTTTCCATCCAGATTTCGGACCTCGGCGGCGGCCTGCTGCAAGTCACCACCACCGACAAGGTGACAGGCGCCAGCACGTCCTTCCAGGTAGGTCAACCATGATGCGCTCACGTATTTCAGGCATTGCACGCATTCGAGCCGGCCTGGTTTTTCGGTCCTTGCTTGCCGGCCTGTCATTGCTCGCGCTTGCCGGATGCGCATCCACCCGGCTTCCCTCGGATGTCGCGGCCAATGCCAGGCTGACGCCAGCCACCGGCGCCACGCGCGACCTGCTGCGCCTGCCCGAGCCGAAAGGCAAGGTGGTGGCCGCCGTGTACGGTTTCCGCGACCAGACCGGCCAGTACAAGCCTGCGCCCGACAGCTCCTTTTCGACGGCGGTGACGCAAGGCGCGGCCACGATGCTGGTCAAGGCACTGAAGGATTCCGGATGGTTTACCCCGGTCGAGCGGGAAAACCTGCAGAACCTGCTGACCGAGCGCAAGATCGTGCGCGCGCTGGAGACCCCGCAGGACAAGGGAAACCAGGCGATCAACCTGCCGGCACTCGTGCCGGCGACCGTCATCATCGAAGGCGGCGTCGTCGCCTATGAAACCAATGTCCGTACCGGCGGCGCCGGTGCCCGCTACCTCGGCATCGGCGCCAAGACCCAGTACCGGGTCGACCAGGTGACCATCAGCCTGCGCAGCGTCGATATCCGCAGCGGCCAGATACTCAACAGCGTCTCCACCACCAAGACCATCTATTCCTACGAATTGTCGACGGGCGTATTCCGCTTCGTCAATTTCAAGGAACTGCTGGAGCTTGAAGGCGGCTATACCCGCAATGAACCCTCGCAGCTATGCGTCAGGGAAGCCATCGAGGCCGCCGTCGCCCATCTCATCGTGCAGGGACTGCAGGACAAGATCTGGGCCCTGAAACGCGAAAGCGACTGGGATTCGCCGGTGCTGCGCGCCTATCTCCAGGAAGGCGCCGACTACCTCGGCAGTCCGGAGGCCAAGGCCGCCATGCCGGTGGCCGATCAGGCGCATGCGGCCACGCACTGACTCCGCCGAGCCTGCCTGCCGTTTTCTTCATTCATGAAAGGTCATCCATCGTGAGATCACTGTCGAACGCCGCCGTGCGTTGCCGCGCGGCCGGACTGCTGCTGGCAGCTGTTGCCTGTTGCTTCATGTCGGTTGCCAATGCCGCCGACATCTCGCCCAAGTCGGATTTCGGAGCCGGCGAATTCAGCCTTGGCGGCGACCACGGGCACCAGGCCCGAGTGACGCAGGCCGGCGACGTCAATGAGGCCTTCATACGCCAGCAGGGTAACCGGCACACCGGTGACATCAGCCAGTCGGGCCATGGCAATGGCGTCGAGGTCAGCCAGCAGGGCAGGGACAACCGCCTCTTCTCCCGGCAGGTCGGCGACGGAAACGGCCTCGCCGTGATGCAGGCCGGCCGCAACAATCGGGCCGATGTCACTCAGGCGGGCAATGGCAATGTCGCCGCGGTCGAACAGGCCGGCAATTCCAACGTAGTCAATATCCAGCAGAACCCGCTCAGTCCGCATCTGCTGGTCCAGCAACACGGCAATGGTCTTGCTGCAAAGGTGATCCAGTACTAGGGGCGCTGGATTACGTCATTTTTACCGCCCTTATCCATTTAGGAGAATAACTTGAAAACAAAACTCACTGCTCTCGCGCTCGGCATCAGCCTTGCGTACGCTGCATCGCCCGCTTTCGCTCAAGCCACGATCACTTCCACCGGTTCGGGCAATGATGCCTACATCGAGCAGAACGCATCGTCTTCCGCATCCGCATCGATCAACCAGGCCGGCAACGGCAACCGTGCCGGCGTGCCCGGCGCAACGCCGAGCGACCCCGCTTCCGTGCCGGGCATCCTGCAGAAGAACAGCACTTCCGTGGCTGCCGCAATCAGCCAGTCGGGCAACAGCAATGTCGCCGGCGTCACGCAGGACTCCGCTTCCAACAGCGCGGCAAGCGTCAGCCAGTCCGGCACGGCCAATGAAGCCGCCGCATCGCAGACCGGCAACAACCAGAATGCATCGGTATCCCAGTCCGGCAACATCAACAAGGCATCCGTGACCCAGAGCGGCGCCAACCAGACCGCCACCGTGACGACTTCCAACTCGACCAACGGCCAGGTCACTGTGTTCCAGGCCGATGGCGTCGTGGCAGGCAACACTGCCACCGTGCTGCAGGATGGCGTTACCAACCAGACCGCCACCGTCAACCAGTTCGGCAACGGCCAGACCGCTTCCCTGACACAGAACGCCGGCAGCCGCGAAGGCAGCGCCTCGGTCAACCAGTCCGGCGCCGGCAACACGGCCACCGTGCTGCAGACCAATACCTGGTTCAGCAACGCGTCCGTCACGCAGCAGGATTCCTCCAACACCGCCACCGTGACCCAGGGCGGCCTGGCCGACTACAGCACCGCGACCGTGTTCCAGTCCGGCACAGACCAGACTGCCACCGTCAGCCAGAGCGGCGCGACCTACTTCCCGGGCGGCGCGATCTCCAAGGGGCTGTTCCAGGCAACCGTGAACCAGACTGCCGGTGCCGCCAACAAGGCTGCCGTGACCCAGTCCAACGGCTACCAGAGCACCGCACTGGTGAACCAGAACGGCACCTACAACCAGCAGGCCACCGTCACCCAGACCGGCGACAACCAGAATGCGGTCGTGACCCAGAACAGCGGTTCCAAGGATGGCAGCGCGACCGTGACGCAGTCCGGCAACGGCAGCACCGCCAACGTCCTGCAGACCAACACCTGGTCGAGCACAGCATCGGTAACGCAGTCCGGTTCGGTCCAGACGGCAAGCGTGTCCCAGGGCGGCCTGGCTGACTTCAGCAAGGCTGCCGTCGAGCAGTCTGGCAACAACCAGATCGCCTCCGTGCACCAGAGCGGCGGCACCGTATCCGCCGGCAACGGCGTGGTGCAGGGCCTGTTCGAAGCCACGGTGACCCAGTCCGGCAGCAGCAACATCGCCGGCGTCAGCCAGACCAACGGCTACAAGGATGTGGCATCGGTCACGCAGAACGGCTCGTTCCAGACGGCATCCGTGTTCCAGAACGGCGGCAACAGCAGCAAGGCCGTCATCGCGCAGGATGGCACGCTTAACAGCGCTTCGGTCGCGCAAAACAATGCCTCCAGCTCGCTGGCGAAAATCACCCAGAACGGCAACCACAATGATGCCGCGATCACCCAGGGCGGTTCCCTGCTGACAGCCTCGGTTGCGCAGACAGGCGACTGGAACTATGCGAACATCGCCCAGTCCGGCAACGGCAACCTGGCGAACATCGCTCAGGCTGGCGACGGCACCAGCTACGCTGCACGCAACACTGCGGCGATCCTGCAGACCGGCAACGGCCATGTCGCAGCAATCACGCAGACCGGCAACACCAACCACGCAGCCATCTGGCAGCATTGATCGGATAGCCGCGCAACCGATGTCCGGCGGCGCGGCGCTCTGAACAGCAAAGCGGAGAAGGCGGACAGATGCTGTCCGCCTTTTTTGCATCAGTGACAGGGGGAACTGAATGATGACGATGACTTCCGACGCGGATCTGCAAGTCTGGCTGGATACCCATGCCAACCAGGGGCAGATGCGGATCGTGCCGTATGTGAAAAGCATGAAGGATGTGCTGCTGGAATTCAGGATGCAGGTCGTCCAGCAGGGCCGCGGCGGCAATTCCCGCGTCAGCCAGCAGGGGCAGGTGCGGGTGCCGGCTGAGCAGGCCATGCCGCTGGCGCAGGTGAGTGTCGGCATGACGAACCGGGAAAGCTGCAGCGTGGAGATCAGCTTGCGCAAGGACGGGGTGGATGCGGGGGTGTACCGGTTTGATTGCCCGGAATCTGGCGGCTCTTAGAGAGTTCAGGACTCCGTGTCGCCCGAATAGTGGGAAGGGGAGGTTGACTGTTTTTCAATGATATTGATACTCTTTCAACTTGTTCAATGTTGAGGGCGTAGAAATGGGTTTCACCGACGCAGTCACGACAGCAGTGAAGGAAACGGCTTCCGCTGCCTACAGTAGTGACTGGCGCCGTCCAACCTCTCGTTAAGAGGAGAGATAATGTGAGCCATCAAGTTGAGATCACGCATCTTCATTTCTACATTCGTGACAATTACGACTTCACCAGCGATGCTGAACCGCTTGGGCATTGGGGACGCGATGGCGCCAGCCGTCCGCCAAGCAGCGGCAAAGCTTTTGTCGAAAACAAGAGTTTCAGGGAATGGCGCGCCCGGCACGGCCGCGGCGGGGATTTTGTGGTGTTCTCGGATGTGATGACAAAGCACCTTAAACGACCTCTGGTGATCTTCATCTAGGAGGGGGCATGCGTCGGATACTTGATCTCATCGTTCTATTGCCGACCAGTTTTCTTACGGTGTTCTGCTTTATCGGATACGCAAATGTTGTAGATACGATGAGCATGAAGATGGGGGCATTCTTCATGTACCAAGTCTTCTTCTGGATTGCTTGCACAGGCATAGCGTTGCTGTTTGTCTGTCAGGCGCTGCGCATGTTCGCTGCGCGGCGGATACTGATCATTTCCCTGTTAAGTTGCGTCGGCTTCATACTCTTTTCGGTCGCTGCCTATCCTGCGAATTACGACGACCCACGCGCGCCGCTGGCGTTGTCGCATTCGCCCCGGGAGCTTTATTCCATGTTGGCTGTGATGTTTTTATTGCTTGTGGCCGCCGTGTTCGAGCCGCGATTGCGGAAGGTAACAATAAGGCTCAAGCATTGATGTGTCGTACTGCCCGACAGCTTGAGCGGGTAGGGAAAGCCCGGTATTTGCGTATCGCTTCTCAGAGCGGATTGCAGGTGAATGGTCGGTCGCCTCGGCTTGCCCTGAACGCATGGCCGCGTTGTTCGTCGCTTGTGTGACCCGCCCACGGTGCTCCTCCCGCCTTGCCCTGCATCCCAGGGCAAACCGATTCTTCCATACGCCCACCTGCAATCCGCTCTAGTACTTGGGGAAGTGGTGATGAACAGGAGAAAGGTGCCTGCTCAATCTTTCCAATGACATGACGTGCGAGTTGGAGACGTGAATTGGTATTCGGTAATAAAGACAGGCGGCGTAAACCAAAAAGGCCGCAAGTCATTGATAACGACTTGCGGCCTTGAATTCTGGTGGTGATAGGTGGACTTGAACCACCGACCCCAGCATTATGAGTGCTGTGCTCTAACCAACTGAGCTATATCACCAAGAAGCCCGCAATTATGCTGATATCGATTACTTCTGTCAAGGTGGACGACAGGAAAACATTATCGAGGCGGTTCTTTCCGGTCTGCCAAGGCTTGCCGGGTGAGTTCCAGCAGCTGCCGTCCCGTGCCCGGCGCGATGCAATCCACCACGATCCGGTCGGGCATCGAGCGTAGCCAGGTTAGCTGGCGCTTGGCAAGCTGCCTCGTTGCCGCAATGCCTTTTTCCCTCAGCTCCTCGAAGCCGACCGTGCCATCCAGATATTCCCAGGCCTGGCGGTAGCCCACGCAGCGCATCGAAGGCAGGCCGAGATGCAGGTCGCCACGTGCCCTCAGCCGCCGGACTTCCTCGAGCAGGCCGCCTTCCGCAGCCAGCATGGCATCGAAGCGCGTTGCAATGCGCGCATGCAGCACGCTGCGATCCGAAGGCTCGAGCGACAGCGGCAGCAAGTCGAAGGGCAAATCCTCCCTGGGCGCCCGTGCCAGGAGCTGCGACATCGGCTGACCGGTAAGCGCATGGATTTCCAGCGCGCGCTGGATGCGCTGCGAATCGTTCGGCTTCAGCCGCGCCGCGGTTTCCGGATCGATCGTTGCCAGTCTTGCATGCAGGGCCGGTACGCCCAGGAGGGCGGCTTCTTCGTCAAGCCGTGCGCGCAACTCCGGATCGGCCTGCGGCAAGGCGTCAATGCCGTCGCGCAGCACCTTGAAGTAGAGCATGGTGCCACCGACCAGCAGCGGCAGCTTGCCGCGGGCCGCGATCTCGGCGACCAGCCGCATTGCATCCCGCCTGAATTGCATCACGGAATAGGCATCCGCCGGATCGAGGATGTCGATCAGGTGGTGCGGTGCGGCGGCGCGCTCGGCGGCGGTCGGCTTTGCGGTGCCGATGTCCATGCCGCGATAGACCAGTGCCGAATCGACGGAAATGATCTCGGCCGGAATCTCCCGGGCGATTTCCAGGGCGGCAGCCGTCTTTCCGGAGGCCGTGGGGCCCATGATGGCTACCGCAAGCGGCTTGTTCGCGGACGGCATCATGCGGTTTTCGCCACGCCGGAAGTCATCGCGCGGACCGAAGTGAAGATGAGTGCGCCCAGGGTGCAGACAATGATGGCGAGCGGATAAAGCGTGCCGTCATGGGTGCTGCCGACAATGGTGCCGACCGCAAAGGCGATGGTCATGTAGAGCGCCCCCATCAGGCCGGCCGCCGTGCCGGCCTGCTGCGGGAACGGCGACACGGCGCCCGACTGCGCGATCGGGAAGTTGATGCCGTGCGCCAGCATGGTCAGGAACATGGCGGCAAGCATCAGCGCCCAATGGGCGATGCCGGCGCCGACGGCAGCCAGGAAGAAAATGCCGGTGGCAAGCGACAGCGCGCTGCCGATGCGGAAGGCGCGGCCGGCGCCGATGCGCGGCAGCAGGCGGCGGCACACGATGGTGCCGCTCAGGTAGCCGCTCACGCCGAAGGCGAAGCAGTAGCCGAACCAGGCGGTCGGCACGTTGAGCACCCGGATCAGCACGAACGAGGAACCCGAGATGAAGGCAAAGATGGCGCCGTAGGACAGCGCCCCGGGGAGCGCATGCGCCCAGAACTCGCGGGAGCCGAGCACGATGCGGTAGTTTGCCAGCAGGCCGGCAAGTTCGGTGGCTCGGGGATTGCGGTGCATGTTGGTCTCGGGCAGCCGCCACGCGCTTGCCGCCATCACCAGGGTCGAAAGCAGGCCGAGCGCAACGAAGGCGGCGCGCCAGCCGAATGCGACCTGCAGGTAGGAGCCGAGGATCGGGCCCAGCAGCGGGGCGAGCGACAGCCATGTGCTGGCGGCGGCCACGACGCGGACGCTGTGTTCCGGCGCATAGGCGTCGCGCACGATGGCGCGGGCGATGATGACCGCGGTGCAGCAGCCGAGCGCCTGCAGGAAACGCGCCGCGATCAGCAGTTCGATCGAAGGGGACAACGCGCACAGCGCGCTGGCCAGCATGTACATCAGCAAGCCGCACAGCAGGACCGGGCGCCTGCCGAAACGGTCGGACAGCGGTCCGATGATGAGCTGGGCGCCGCCGAAGCCGATCACGAACAGCGACAGCGTGAGCTGCACCGTCGATGCCGGAACCGCGAACGTGGTTGCGAGGCTGGGCAGCGAGGCGAGGTAAAGGTCGGTCGAGAGCGGCTGCAGCATCATGAAGGCGATGATCAGCGGCATCAGCGGGGCGTGCGCAAACTGCGCCAGCGGTTGAGTGCGGTTGTTCAAGATATTACTGTCCGCGCAGGAAAAGCTTGTCGAGATCGGACAGCGCCAGCTGTATCCAGGTCGGTCGGCCATGGTTGCATTGGTCGGCGCGTTCGGTGGCTTCCATCTGGCGCAGCAGCGCGTTCATTTCCGGCATGGTAAGCGTGCGGTTCGCGCGCACCGCGGTATGGCAGGCCAGGGTGCCGAGCATTTCATTGCGTCTTTCGACCAGCACGCGCGAGCCGCCGAATTCGCGGACGTCGCGCAGCACATCGCGCGCCAGCGACTGCGCATCGGCATTTTTCAGCAGCGCCGGAATGGCGCGCACGGCCAGCGTGGTCGGCGACAGCGCGCTGATGTCAAAGCCCAGGGCCTGCAAGGCTTCCCGGTTTTCCTGCACGGTGCCGACTTCCACCGGGTCCGCATGGAAGCTGACCGGGATCAGCAGGGGCTGAATCTGCAGCGCATCGGCATCCAGCGCATTTTTCAGCTGCTCGTACAGGATGCGTTCATGCGCCGCATGCATGTCGATCAGCACCAGACCCTTTTTGTTCTGCGCAAGA
Organism: Noviherbaspirillum aerium; assembly: GCF_008929045.1. Classification (GTDB taxonomy): domain Bacteria; phylum Pseudomonadota; class Gammaproteobacteria; order Burkholderiales; family Burkholderiaceae_D; genus Noviherbaspirillum; species Noviherbaspirillum aerium. The sequence continues at coordinate 77,110 of NZ_VFAH01000010.1, forward strand.
ATGTAGATGCCATGCAGCTGCGCGAGGGCGAAGCCGAGCGGGAACTCGTGTTCGGGGAGGGACTGTGCGGGCATGGCGGGCATGGCCGGCTGCTGCGCTGTCCGTTCCTGGTCTTGAGCGCTGTAGGAAGACGCCGTGTCCGGCGCCGCGAACAGTGTAGCCGGGCCGCTTGCCGGTACCCTTTCCGCAGCTGGCGAAGAGGGCGCAAACAGGGCGCCGTAGGCCGCGGTGGACTGCGCCACGCCGCCGCCGGACGCGAAAGGCATGCTGAACTCGGTCTGCTTCTGTTCCCGCAGCCACGGCAGCACGCCGGTGGTCGCCGTCACCGGCGCCGGGGCGGCGCCGTGGGACGTGGCCGAGGTTTGCGCGAGCGCCCTGCTGACGGCATGGAAGATGAACTGATGCACCGCGCGGCCGTCGCGGAAGCGGACTTCGATTTTCGACGGATGCACATTGACGTCCACCAGCGCCGGATCGAGCTCCAGGCTGAGCACATAGCTGGGATAGCGGTCGCCGTGCAACACGTCTTGATAAGCGGCGCGCACCGCATGGGCGAGCAGCTTGTCGCGCACGAAGCGGCCGTTGACATAGAAATACTGGCTGTCCGCCCGCGCCTTAGAGGCGGTCGGCAGGCCGACGAAGCCGTGCAGGCGCAACTGGCCCGAATTCTCGTCGAGCGGCAGGCGGGCGGTGGCGAATTCCCCGCCCAGGATCATGGCGCTGCGCTTCTCGATCTCGCTGACGTTCCAGTGGTCGACCGTCTTGCCGTTGTGCGAGAGGGAAAAGGCAACGTCGGGACGCGACAGGGCGATGCGGCGGACCACTTCGGCGCAATGGCCGTATTCGGTCTGGTCCGATTTCAGGAATTTGCGGCGCGCGGGCGTGTTGTAGTAGAGGTCCCGCACGTCGACCGTGGTGCCGAGCGCTCCGGAGGAGGGTGTTACCTGGCCGTTCTGGCTGCCGGAGATTTCCCACGCATGGGGGGCGTCGGCCGTGCGCGAGGTCAGCGTGACCTGAGCCACCGAGGCGATCGATGCCAGCGCTTCACCGCGAAAGCCGAGCGTGCCGACATGTTCGAGGTCGTCCAGGGAGGCGATCTTCGATGTCGCATGCCTGGCCAGCGCCAGCGGCATCTGGTCCGGCGGAATACCGCGCCCGTTGTCGGTGATGACGATGCGTTTGACGCCGCCTTCCTCGAGCCGTATGGTGATCTGGCTGGCGCCGGCATCGAGCGCGTTCTCCAGCAATTCCTTGACGACGGCAGCGGGACGGTCGACCACCTCGCCGGCGGCGATCTGGGAAATCAGCTGGTCGGGAAGTGCCTGGATGGGACGGGGCGGAGTATGCGGGGCATTCATTGCGAAATTATACCGTCGCACCTGATTGCTTTCCCGGAGCGCGTCCCGGGCGGCCGGCTTTCCCCGCTGCAATCAATTCACGGGCAGGGAAAGCGGTGTTGGCAAGGTGCCAAGGCCTTGGCCTCAGCCCCGGTTTCAGGCGGCGATTTCGTCCATCAGGCCGAGTTCGGCGCTGGACATGAGCTTGTCGATGTCGACCAGGATAAGCATGCGCTCATCAATGGTGCCCAGGCCGATCAGGTGATCGGTATTCAGGGCGGTACCCATTTCCGGGGCGGGCTTGACCTGTTCCGGCGACAGGGTAATGACATCCGATACGCTGTCGACCACCATGCCCATCACCCGGCCTGCGATGTTGAGGATGATGACGACGGTGAACTGGTCATAGGTCGGCGTGCCGAGGTTGAACTTGATGCGCATGTCGATGATCGGCACGATGATGCCGCGCAGGTTGACCACGCCCTTGATGAACGCCGGCGCATTGGCGATGCGGGTCGGCGCTTCGTATCCACGCAATTCCTGTACTTTGAGAATATGGATGCCGTACTCTTCCTTGCCCAGGGTGAAGGCCAGGAACTCATGCGCCGAGATGTCGGTCTGGCTGGATACCGCGGTGGTGGCTTGCATCATGGTCGATCCTTATCTGGGGATGCATCGCAAACATGGCGACGGGGCATTTCAGTGGCCTGTTTAATTGCCTTACTGCAATAAAGAGTAGCAGATTTGCAGGGGGATAGCGACTGTTTTGATGCGCCGGGAAACCGCCACGGCATTGGCCCCGAGCGGCCGGCGGACCGCGCCATGCGGGAGGCCGCAGCCCGGGAAGGCGTTGATGAAACTGAAATCGATGCCGCCCGAATGCAGGTCTGATTCTCCGCATTCGGGCGTGCCGCAGTCTCAAGTCATGCGGTTCTTGGCCAAGGGCGGATTGCGGGCGAAATACTTCTGGATGCCGCGCAGCACGGCGTTCGCCATCTGGTCCTGGTAGCTGTCGTCAGTCAGCTTGGCTTCTTCTTCAGGATTGGAGATGAAGGCGGTTTCGATCAGGATGCTGGGAATGTCGGGTGCCTTCAGCACGGCGAAACCGGCCTGTTCCACCGCCGGCTTGTGCAGCCGGTTGATGCCGCCGATTTCGGTCAGGACCGCCTTGCCCAGCTTGAGGCTGTCGTTGATCTGCGCGGTGGTCGACAGATCGAGCAGCACGCTGGCGAGCTGGCGGTCATGCGACTTGATATTGACGCCGCCGATCAGGTCGGCCGAATTTTCCTTGTTCGCCAGCCAGCGGGCGGCAGTGGAGGAGGCGCCCTTTTCGGAGAGCACGAAGACGGAGGAGCCGCGCGCCGTCGCTTCGACCCAGGCATCGGCATGAATCGAGACGAACAGGTCGGCCTGCACCTTGCGTGCCTTCTGCACCCGGGTGTGTAGCGGGACGAAGAAATCGCCGTCGCGCGTGAGCATGACCCGCATGTTGGGCTGGCCCTCGATCTTGGCCTTCAGGCGCTTGGCGATTTCCAGCACCACGTCCTTTTCCCTGCTGCCGCTGCGGCCGATGGCGCCGGGATCCTCGCCGCCATGGCCGGGATCGAGGGCGATGGTGATCATGCGGGTCAGCGTGGCGGGCCTGGGCGCATCTTCCTTGGGCTCCGGCTTCTGCGTCCGCGCCTCCGTCTGGGCCTGCGCCGGCGGGACGGCGGGCGGCGTCACGGAAGTAACAGGCGGCACCCCCGGCATCGGCGGCAAAGGCTTGACGTCAGGCTTGGCTTCGGCCAGCGGCGGCAGGGAATCCGACGGCTTGTCGCGCGACCATTCGCCCTTGTTGATCAGGGCGGCGATCGGATCGACGGGATTGACCGGGTAGAGATCGAAGATCAGCCGATGCTTGTATTCACCGACCGGCGCCAGCGTGAAGACTTGGGGATTGACTTCTTCCTTCAGATCGAACACCAGGCGCACCACGTTCGGCCGGTTCTGGCCGACGCGCACCTGCTTGATGTACGGATCATTCGGCTGGATCTTGGCGACCAGCTGCTTGAGGGTCGGATTGAGTTCCAATCCTTCGATATCCACCACCAGCCGCTCCGGATCCTTGACGATGAAGTGGCTGGTCTTCAGATTGGTGTCGTTCTCCAGCGTGACGCGGGTATAGTCCTCGGCCGGCCAGACGCGCACCGCCATGATCTGGGCGGCGCGGGCGGGCAGGGCCGTGAAGACGGAGAGGAAAAGGGTGCCGCCGGCTTTCAGAATGGCGCGGCGGCGTCTGGACTTCGCAGGGGAAGTTACAAGTTGGGTGCAAATTTCAGACGATCGAGACATTGAGTACCCTGGACGGACAAGGCCTCACATTTTATATCACGACCATTCCCGGAAATGCCCAAATGCATGTTGATGTCTGGAGCGGGCAACACTCCTTCGGCCTTTTCCGGCCATTCAATGATGCAGATCGTGTCGGCGCCAAAGTATTCGCGAAAGCCGGCATCGAGAAATTCCTCCGGACTGGCGAGGCGGTACAGGTCGAAATGAATCACTTCCACCGGCCGTCCGCCGATCTGCACCGTATAGGGTTCGGCCAGCGTGTACGTTGGGCTCTTGACATGGCCGGCATGGCCGGCGGCCTGCAGCATGGCGCGGGTCAACGCGGTCTTGCCGGCGCCGAGATCGCCATGCAGGTAGATGGTGAGCCCGGGCGCCAGCGCCTGCGCAAAGGCCCTGCCCAGTGCGGCGGTGCCGGCTTCGTCATGCAAATGAGTCTGAAAGTGCTGCATCTCGTAAAATGGCTTCTTTTATGGTGCTGGAAAACGGTGCCCGAACGCCACCCTGTTTCCCCTGCCGCCCGCGCATCATGCCGGACGGGATGGGAAACGCCCTTGTCATGACAGTTTCCGATAACAATTTGACCACGCTCGCCCTTGCCATCAAAGCATGGGGGCGCGAACTCGGCTTTGCGGAAATCGGCATTGCCGATATCGATCTGTCACGGCATGAGGCCGGATTGCAGGCCTGGCTGGACGCCGGGCATCACGGCGAGATGGATTATATGGCAGCGCACGGGATGAAGCGCGCGCGTCCGGCGGAACTGGTTCCGGGCACCATCCGCGTCATCACGGCGCGCATGAATTATCTGCCCGGCGATGCCGAGGATGCCGGCAACGACCGGGACGGCTGGCGGGAGCGGGAAGAGGCGCGCGCGGCCGACCCGAATGCCGCGGTCATTTCCGTCTATGCGCGCGGACGCGATTATCACAAGGTCTTGCGCGCCAGGCTGCAACAGTTGGCCGAACGCATCCGCGGCGAAGTCGGCGACTTCGGGTACCGGGTATTCACCGATTCGGCGCCGGTGATGGAAGTGGCGCTGGCGGAAAAGTCGGGCATCGGCTGGCGCGGCAAGCATACGCTGCTGCTCAACCGCGAGGCCGGGTCGATGTTCTTTCTCGGCGAGCTCTTCACCGACCTGCCGCTGCCGGTGGATGCGCCGGCAAGCGGACATTGCGGACAATGCCATGCCTGCATCGACAGCTGCCCGACGCAGGCGATTCTCGGCCCCTACCGGCTCGATGCGCGGCGCTGCATTTCCTATCTCACCATTGAACTCAAGGGCAGCATTCCCGTCGATCTGCGCCCGCTGATCGGCAACCGCGTCTACGGCTGCGATGAATGCCAGCTGGTCTGTCCCTGGAACAAGTTCGCGCAACGCTCCACGCTGGCGGACTTCGATGTGCGCAACGGGCTCGATGCATCGAGCCTGACCGACTTGTTCGCCTGGAGCGAGGACGACTTCAATCGCCGGCTGGAAGGCAGCCCGATCCGCCGCATCGGCCATGAGCGCTGGCTGCGCAATCTCGCGGTCGGTCTCGGCAACGCATTGCGAAGCCTGCGCGGCGCTCCGGAGGCGGGGCCGCTGATCGCCGCGCTAAAAGCGCGCGAGGATGATCCGTCTGAACTGGTGCGCGAGCATGTGGCCTGGGCGCTTGCTCAGGCAAGCGAATAAACAGCGAGGATTCATCGCGCCAGCCCGAGCCAGACCGGCAGGGTCAGCGCCGACAATACCGTGCCGCCGGATATCAGGAATGCCACGAAGGGCCCGTTGCCGCCCATGCGCGCGGCCAGCACATAGGCGCTTGATGCGGTAGGCAGGGCGGCAAAGACCACCACCAGCTGCAGCTGCAGCGGCGCCAGCTCCATCCAGCGCCCGAGCAGCAGCGCCACCGCCGGCAGCGCCAGCAGCTTGACCGCCGTGAAATACACGGCCATGCCCTTGGCTTCACTGACGCCGGACAGGCGCAGGCCGGCGCCGACCGCGATCAGGCCGAGGGCGATCGATGCATTGGCCATGCGCGACAGGGTGGCGCCGACGACTTCGGGCAGCTGCAGGCCGGCGAGGTTGAAGGCCATGCCGCTGGCGGTCGCCACCAGCAGCGGATTCTTGGCCATCTCGCGCAACAGGCCGCCGCCTTTCTGCACCAGCGCATGCACCGCTGCCATGTTGCAGAGCGGGACGCCGAAGCCGATGATCAATGCCATCATCGACGTGCCCTGTTCGCCGGCGAGGCGCGAGGCGATCGCCAGCGCAATATAGGAATTGAAGCGGAAGGCGGTCTGCACGCCCGACTCGAACATCATCGGCGGGACATTGAACAGCGGTTTGGCCGCCCAGCCCAGGGCAATGCCGGCGGCGATCGTCAGCAGCGCCACCTTTAGCATGGTCCCGGTGGCGGCGAAGTCGAATGCGGTGCGGGCGGTGGAATAGAACAGCAGGGCGGGGAACAGGAAGTAATAGATCAGCTTTTCCAGCCCGCTCCAGAACGGCGTGCCCCAGTCGGTATAGCGCATCAGCAGGAAACCGAACAGGATCAGCGCGAAATCGGGAAACAGGATGGTGATGATCGACATGGAAGAGCAGGGAGCGGGCAAGGCCGGGAAAGCTGACAAAGCGCAATGTTACAGAGGATCGGCCGGCGATGCCCGACAACATGTCTCCCGCTGCGTCCCGCCGTCGCGCAGCGGTCTGCCGGACGGGGCCGACAACCTACTTGAGCAGGCGCGCCAGTTCCACCGCGGTTTTCACGTTCATCTTGTCGAAGATATGGGCGCGATGCACTTCCACCGTCCGCATGCTGATGCCGAGTTCGTCGGCGATGACCTTGTTCATCTTGCCGGACAGGATAAGGTCGAGCACTTCCCGTTCGCGCGCCGACAGCGTGGCCAGGCGCTCGTGCACCTGCGCGCTGGCGCTGGCCTCGCGCGATGCCGCAAGGGCTTCCTCGACGCGATCCATCAGCTTGTTGTCGTTGAACGGCTTTTCGAAGAAGTCGAAGGCGCCGCGCTTGAGGGTATCGACCGCCATCGGCACGTCGCCATGGCCGGTCAGGAAGATCACGGGAATGCGCCGTGTCAGGCCGCGCGCGGCGAGGGTATCGAACAGCGTCGAGCCGCTCATGTCCGGCATGCGCACATCGAGCAGGATGCATTCGCCCGCGGGGTCGAAACCCGCGGCATTGTCGAGAGCCGCCAGGAAGGCGGCGCCGCTGTCATATGCCGCCGCGCCGATTGCCCGCGACTGCGCAAGCCAGGTCAGGGAGTCGCGGATCACTTCTTCATCATCGACAATATGCAGCATTCAGTCTCCTCTGGCTTTCAATTTCCGCCGAAGACACTGCCGTGCAATCGGACATATGCGGACCTGTTCGGACATGCGGTTTGCCGGATGCCGCTGGCTACCCGGCAAGCTCAGGTTTCACGGATTATCGCCGAATCTCCGTCGACTGGCATCCCTTCTGCCAGCATGGGCAGCGTGAAGCGGAAAATCGTGCCGCCTTCCGGATTGTCCGAGTGAATCAGCTTCCCGCCGTGGAACTCCACTGCGGTTCGGCAGATATTGAGCCCCATGCCCATGCCTTCGGCCTTGGTGGAAAAGAAGGGGGAGAACAGCCGTTCCGCGACTTCTGCGGGGATGCCGTGGCCGTTGTCGATGACGGCGATTTCCACGTTCTGGCCGGAACCCGGCTCGTCCGTGGTGCGGGCCGCGACCCGGCGCGCGACGATGCGCAGGATGCGGCGTTCGGGCGCAATGCCCTGCATCGCTTCGATCGCATTGCGCGTCAGGTTGAGCAGCACCTGCTCCAGCAGTACCCGGTCGGCCAGCACCGGCGGCAGATCCTCGTCGATCTCCGTGCGCACCGACACGAAGAACTGCCGCGCCTGCAACTCGATCAGCGGCATGACATTGTCGATCAGCATGGCGACCGTGGTCGGTTCCCGGCTGGGTTCCCGCCGCTTGACGAAGGTATGCACGCTGCGAATGATCTGGCCGGCCCGCTGTGCCTGGGTGCCGGCTTTCTCGAGTGCCGGCTTGAGCAGATCGAGATTGAGCTTGCCGGGGTTTTCCGCATTCTTCTCGATCATGTTCAGCGCGCCGGTGGTATAGCTGGAGATGGCGGCCAGCGGCTGGTTGAGTTCATGGGCCAGGGTGGAGGCGATTTCACCCATGGTGGCCAGCCGTGCGCTGGCCTGCAGCTTTTCCTGCTGGCGCCGGTTCAGGTCTTCGGCCTGCTTGCGGTCGGAGATGTCCAGAATCGACCCCATCCAGCCGGTCTGCTTGCCGCTGTCGTCCACCAGCGGCGATTCGAAGATCAGCACCGGAAAGCGTTCGCCGTTGGCGCGCAGGAAGATGGTCTCGAACTGCGGCGTCACCGTGCCGGCCAGCACCTGGGTAAAGCGCTGGTTGTATTCATTCATCGCCTCCGGCGCCCAGTAGGGCATGGGCGGCGCCTTGCCGATCAGTTCTTCCGCCGGGATGCCGACCATGCGGCAGAACGAGGGGTTGACATAGGTGATCCGGCCGGTAAGGTCGCGTGCGCGCAGGCCGGTCATCAGCGAATTTTCCATCGCGGTTCGGAAAGCGACCTGCTGCCGCAGCGCACCTTCGGCCGCCAGGCGGCGGTTGATGTCGCGCCACAATGCGCCAAGACTCCACAGCAGGCCGAGCGACAGCGCGATCACGGAACCGACCAGCAGGCTTGGCAGCAGCTTGGGCTCTCCCTTGACGCTGTTGGTGCGCAGGGTGAGGCTGACGCCTGGCAGATCAAGAGCGCGCCGGTGCGTATACACATTGCGGCCAGGACCTCCGGCGGCCCGCCGGTCGATCACGGTGTCGTCCTGGTCGGTGAGCAGGATCTCATTATCCTGGGCGAACCACCACGGCACCATTTCGCTGAGAATGCTGGAAATCGAATAGCTCGCCGTCAGCATGCCGGCATAGGTGTCGCCGGAATAGAGCGGCACGTGGTAATCGAGCGTCACCGGCGTCGCCAGGTCCGGCAGCGCCGCCGGTTGGGCATACAGCGGCGTTTTCGACTTGCGCGCGCGTTCCGCCGTGGCGAGCGAGTTGGCCGGCAGTTCCTGCAGCCGTATCGACATGTCGTCCGAAGACATGACCGGTGCGCCCTGGGCGTTGAACTGCACGATGCGGACCAGTTCGCCGTTGGCGCGCACCATGGTGACCAGCCGATCGCGCAGGCGTTTTTCCGCCCCGTAGCCGGAGGCGATTTCATTGGCGATCAGGCGCAGGTTTTCTTCGTGCCGGCCGAGCTGGAAGCGTATGGTCTGTTCCACCCATAGCGTATCGGCGATAAGCTGTTCCTGCCGCTCGCTCGATTCCATGCGCTGCGTCTGCCAAGGCAGCCATAGCAGCGTGGACAGGAAAAGCAGCACCAGCAGCACGGGCAGCACCCAGCGCCAGCCCTGGCGCCGGGTGGGCAGCGTGAAATTGAAATTCTGGCGGAATGGTTTGGGAATCATGATGTAGGCGGAGCGCGGCTCACAAACATTGTAAGGCGACATCGGCCCGATCGTGCAATTATGGTACTGCGGGCAACTTGCATGAATCGCATGGTTTGCGCCACTTGCCGGCGGCAGCGGCTCTTGTGGTTAACCACACTTGCAAGATGTACATCGCTTGGTGAAAATTCCTAGGATGTATAGACGATTACCGCGCCTCCGGAGACACCCATGCAATTCAAAGCCTTGGTAATGGCCTTGTCGGCCGCGCTGGCAATGAGTGCCGAGGCGGTTGCGCAGGCGCCGATCGTCATCAAGTTCAGCCATGTCGTAGCCAGCGATACCCCGAAGGGAAAGGCAGCCGAGCGTTTCAAGCAGCTTGCCGAATCGGCAACGAAAGGGCGGGTCAGGATAGAGGTCTATCCGAACAGCACCTTGTACAAGGACAAGGAAGAACTGGAAGCGCTGCAGCTGGGCGCCGCCCAGATGCTGGCGCCGTCGCTTGCCAAGTTCGGCCCGTTTGGCGTCAAGGAATTCGAGATATTCGATCTGCCTTACCTGTTTTCCAGCAAGGACGCCCTGTACCGGGTGACCGAAGGTCCGATCGGCCGCGATCTGTTCAAGAAGCTGGAGTCCAAGGGCATCACTGGGCTGGCGTATTGGGACAACGGCTTCAAGGTCATGTCCGCCAACAAGCCGTTGAGATTGCCGGCGGACTTCAAGGGGCTCAACATGCGCATCCAGTCTTCCAAGGTGCTGGATTCGCAGATGCGGGCGCTTGGCGCGAACCCGCAGGTGCTTGGATTTGCCGACGTCTATCAGGCCCTGAAGACGGGCGTGGTGGACGGCACGGAAAATCCTCCATCCAACCTCTACACGCAGAGAATGCATGAAGTGCAGAAACATGTGACGGTATCCAATCACGGGTATCTGGGGTACGCGGTCATTGTCAACAGAAAATTCTGGGACGGCTTGCCGACGGACATCCGCACTGCACTCGAAGGCGCGATGAAGGAAGCAACCAGGTACGCCAACGCCATTGCCCAGCAGGAAAACGATGCCGCTCTCGAAGCTGTCAGGAAGAGCGGCAAGTCCGTCGTCTATGTGCTTAACGAAAAGGAGCGCGAAGAGTGGCGCAAGGCTTTGCTGCCGGTGCAAAAGGAAATGGAAAGCCGGATCGGAAAGGATCTGATTTCATCGATCAACAAGGAAACCGCCAGTGCCGGATTCAAATAGGATGGCCTGGAAACAATCAGTCGGCTTCCGCATTGCGCGGCGGCAGATGATCTGGAACAGAACGCCTGCACTTGGCATCAGTGCGCGACAGGGGAAGTCAGTTGAAACGCTTATACTTTCAGCCACATGCCTGTGGCAAAATCTTTCCGCTTCGGCATCAGGACGTTTTCGCGGCCGTGCAAGTCTGCCTTTATTGCAGGAATGATCGGGCCATGATGTCTATGCCGATCAAGACATTTAAAACAGGAGACCAATAATGAAGTTTCACCAGCTAGTCGTGCCAGTCGTTGCATCGTTTGCCGTGGCGGCTTCCGCTTACGCGCAATCCTATCCGAACAAGCCGATCCGTCTGATCGTGCCTTTTGCTCCGGGCGGCACCACCGACATCGTCGCGCGCGTGGTGGGCGACAAGCTCGGCAAGGAGCTCGGCCAGGCCGTCGTGATCGAGAATCGCGGCGGCGGCGGCGGCAGTATCGGCGCAACCGCGATCTCCAAGGCGGATCCCGACGGCTATACCATCGGTATTTCCACCGTGTCGACGCATGCGGTCAATCCGGCGTGCAATGCCAAGCTCGGCTACAACCCGCTGACCGATTTCGCGCCCATCACCAATCTGGCGCGCACGCCCAATGTGCTGACCGTCAATCCCAAGTTTCCGGCACAGGATTTCAAGGGTTTCCTGGAGCATGTGAAGAAGAACCCGGGCAAGCTCAACTATGCCACCTCGGGCACCTGCAGCATTCAGCATATGGTGGGCGAGCAGTTCAAGCTGTCCACCGGCACCTTCATCCTGCATATTCCCTATCGCGGTGCGGGTCCGGCGCTTAATGACTTGCTCGGCGGCCAGGTCGACATGATGTTCGACAATCTGCCTTCGTCGATGTCACATATCCAGGGCGGCAAGCTCAAGCCGTTTGCGATTGCCTGGAACAAGCGCCTGGACTCCTTGCCGAACGTGCCGACGTTCGCCGAACTGGGACTCAAGCAGGTCAACGATCCCGCATGGTATGGCCTGGTTGCGCCGCCGAAGACACCGGACGAGATCATCAAGAAGATCAATGCCGCCGCGGTAAAGGTGCTGGCCATGCCGGAAGTGCGCGAACGCCTGATGCAGAGCGGTGCGGAACCGGTTGGCAATTCGCCGGCGGAACATGCAGCCGAAATCAAGGCAGAGCTTGAGAAGATGAGCAATCTGGTGAAAAAACAAAACATCAAGTTCGATGGAACCTGATGGGCTCTTCGGGCTCATCATGAATGCACCGGTGCGGTCCCTCCGCGCCGGTGCATGATGCGGTTCGGTTGCGGTTGCAGTAGCGGTGTAAGGGGCATGATGCAAGGCATCATGCCTTTGGGAATAATGAGCTATAGATCACTTTGCTGCGTTTTTTCCGAAGCAAGCCCTCGAATAATCGGATGTTGCCGTCTTGTATACTCTCGCGGCTATTCTGCCGCAGACTTTTCTGCTTATCCGACATGATCCTCCTTGCGGAGGTGCCGATACCGGCCAGTGTCACGTCTTTTCAACTCTTCAGCGCCAGAGGTAATCATGGACTTCAGTAACCCCGAGTTCTGGGTAGCTGTTCTGCAAATCGTCGCAATCGACATCGTGCTTGGCGGCGACAATGCCGTCGTCATCGGCCTTGCATGCCGTCGCCTGCCTGAACATCAACGCAAGATGGGCATCCTCTGGGGCATGGCAGGAGCAATCGGCCTGCGTGTCGTGCTGATCATGTTCGCCGTCACCCTGCTGGCAGTGCCTTACCTGAAACTGGTCGGCGCGGCCCTGCTGCTCTGGATCGGCATCAAGCTGCTGCTGCCGGAGCCGGATGAGGGCGGTCACAACATCGAAGCCGGTGCCACCCTCGCTGCTGCGATCAAGACCATCATCGTCGCCGATGCCGTCATGAGCCTGGACAATGTGATCGCCATCGCGGGCGCGGCCGGCGACAGCAAGTTCCTGATCGTTTTCGGTCTTCTGCTCAGCATCCCGATCATCATGCTGGGCAGCCAGCTGGTCATCAAGCTGATGGATCGCTTTCCCCTCGTCATCGTGGGCGGCGGCGCGCTTCTCGGATGGATTGCCGGCGGCATGGCGGTCGGTGATGTCGCGGTGAAAGATTGGTTCGACGCGAATCTGCCGGCAGCCAGCTGGATCGGACCCGTTGTCGGCGCATTGCTCGTGGTCGCCGTCGGCAAGCTCCTCGCGGCGCGCGCGCAGGCGAACGAGCCGGCATTGGAAGACATTGCCGACACCAAGCATTCCAGCGAAACCGGCAACAAATAATAAATACCGGATGGACGCTGCGGCGTCCATCAGAATGACTGGTTCTCTCAATCTGACGGAGAAGGGCAATGTTCAAAGTTCTATTGGCAGTCGACGGCTCGGAAAATTCGATGCGTGCAGTGCAGCATGTGATCAAGAGGTCCGGTGCGGCAAAAGATCAATATCAGGTCGAGCTGGTCAATGTGCAGTATCCCTTGCATGGCAGCGTTGCCGGCTTTATCAGCGCAGACCAGGTCAAGCAATATCACCATGACGAAGGCATGAAGGTATTGGCGGGCGCGGCAGATGCGCTCAAGGCAGCAGGCGTTTCCTTCGCTCATCACCTGTTCGTGGGCCAGCCGGCGGAGGTGATTGCTCGCTTCGCCAGCGAACAGAAGTGCGATGAGATCATGGTCGGCACGCGCGGCCTGTCCGCACTCGGCGGCCTGCTGGTCGGCTCGGTCGCGAGCCGCATCATTCATCTGGCCGATGCGCCGGTCGTGCTGGTCAAGTAAGCCGTCACTCACTGCTGGCAGTGCAATGCGTTCGTGAATGGAAATGGAAATGATCATGTACTCCCTCCATTCCGGACGTGTTTCGCAACAAGCCATATTGATAATAACCGTTGCCTGAATGATTAGATGCAGGCATAGTGTTTTGATGCCCGTCATGGATGACGGGCATCATGCGATCACATCCTGATAAGACACTTCCAGTGCTCAGGATGCGTGTACCTGGTGTGCTTGTGCTCCAGCTTCAGGCGATGGACGGGGACTTCCGGGTATGACAGTGACATCAGTTACCAACGAATTCAAAATCGAGGAGGAGACTACTGTGGCATCGTTCATCCGCAACCCCAAGGACTTCTGGTCAGGGGCAATTTTCATTGGCTTCGGCCTCACTGCCGTGTTTATCGGCCGTGACTATTCCATGGGGACCGCGGGCCGCATGGGGCCGGCCTATTTCCCGACCATCCTCGGCTCGCTGCTGGCCCTCATCGGTGCCATCGCCGTCGTGCGCTCGATGCTCACCCAAGGTGAAGGCATCGCGCGATTCACTCTCAAAGGATTGGCGCTGGTGCTTGGTGCCACCATTCTCTTCGGCGTGCTCGTGCGCGGCGCCGGCTTGCCTATCGCCATCATCCTGATGGTGATGATGAGTGGCCTGGCCAGTATCAAGTTCAAGGTTGCTCCCTTCCTGATGGTCGCCGTCGGCATGGCGATCTTCTGCACACTGGTCTTCGTCAAGGCGCTGGGCCTGCCGATGCCCATTCTCGGTTTCTGGTTCGGTAACTAAGGAAAGATGAACATGGAAATTCTCAGCAATCTTGCCCTTGGCTTCGATACCGCGCTTACCCTGTCCAACCTGCTGTACTGCCTGATCGGCGTGTTTCTCGGTACCGCCATCGGCGTGCTGCCCGGCCTCGGCCCGGTGGCTACCATCGCCATGCTGCTGCCGGCAACCTTCTCGCTGCCGCCGATCTCGTCGCTGATCATGCTGGCCGGCATCTATTACGGCGCCCAGTACGGCGGCTCCACCACCGCCATCCTGGTCAACCTGCCCGGCGAATCGTCCTCGGTGGTCACCGCCATCGACGGCTACCAGATGGCGCGGCAAGGCCATGCCGGCAAGGCGCTCGCCACTGCGGCCCTCGGTTCCTTCTTCGCCGGCTCGGTGGCTACCGTGCTGCTGGCATTGTTCGCGCCGCCGCTGGCCGAACTGGCGCTGAAGTTCGGTCCCGCCGAATACTTCTCGCTGATGGTGCTCGGTCTGGTCGCTTCGGTGGTGCTGGCGCACGGCTCGCTGCTGCGCGCCATCGGCATGATCATCCTCGGCCTGCTGCTTGGCCTGGTCGGTACGGATGTGAACTCCGGCACGCCGCGCTACACCTTCGACCTGCCGCAGCTGGCCGACGGCATCAACTTCGTGGTGGTGGCCATGGGCATGTTCGGTCTGGGCGAGATCATCGCCAACCTCGAACATGAGGAAACCCGGACGGTGACGGTGAAGAAGATTCAGGGCCTGATGCCGAGCAAGGATGACTTGAAGCGCATCATCGCCCCGATTCTGCGCGGCACGACGCTGGGCTCGATGCTGGGCATTCTGCCGGGCGGCGGCGCGATGCTGTCGTCGTTCGCAGCCTATTCGATCGAGAAGAAGATCTCGAAGAACTCGGCCCAGTTCGGCAAGGGCGCAATCGAAGGCGTGGCGGCTCCCGAGTCGGCCAACAATGCCGGTGCGCAGACGTCGTTCATCCCGATGCTGACCCTCGGCATTCCGTCGAACCCGGTGATGGCGCTGATGATCGGCGCGATGATCATCCAGGGTATCCAGCCGGGACCTGCAGTGATGACGGAACAGCCGGCGCTGTTCTGGGGCATCATCGCCTCGATGTGGATCGGCAACTTCTTCCTGGTGGTGCTGAACCTGCCGATGATCGGCCTGTGGGTGCGCATGATCATGGTGCCGTACCACTTCCTGTTCCCCGGCATTCTGGTGTTCTGCGCCATTGGCGTGTTCAGCCTGAACAACGCGGAGTTCGACGTGTTCATGATGGCGATCTTCGGTCTGTTCGGCTACATCTGCAGCAAGCTGGAAATGGAAGCCGCGCCGATGCTGCTGGGCTTCATCATCGGTCCGATGATGGAAGAGTATCTCCGCCGTGCGCTGCTGCTGTCGCGCAGCGATCCGATGGTTTTCCTGCAGCGTCCGATCAGCGCGACCATGCTGGTGCTGTCGGCCCTGGCGCTGGCGGTGGTGCTGCTGCCTTCGCTGCGCAAGAAGCGCGAAGAGGCGTTCGAGGAATAATCACCAGCCAATACGGGCGGCCGGCAACGGCCGCTCCCGCAGCAAGCCGGCGCATTTCGTAAGGAATGCGCCGGTTTTGTTTTTGCAGTAAAGCCACGGATAAACATCGGACAGGGCGGGTCTACCTCCGGATGCTTCGAAAGAGGGCGGCTTTGATTTATCCTAGCGGCATGAATGCACCGCAAAGCCATCCGCAGTTTTCCGCCATCGTTGAGGCGCCCTGGGGCGCCGTCGGCATCCGGACCGAGCCCGGTCTGGTACGCGAACTCGTCTACCTGCCGCCCAGTTTCCATGAAAAGGCGCCGTCCGATCCCCTTTCCGAAAAGGCGGCGCTGCAGGTCGAACGTTACCTGCAGGATCCGGACTTCCGTTTCGACCTGGCATTGGCTGCGGTGGGAACGGCGTTCCAGCGCAAGGTGTGGGACGTGATCTCTTCCATCCCACGGGGCGAAGTGCTGACGTATGGTCAAGTCGCCAAGCTCATCCGCTCGGCGCCTCGCGCGGTCGGGCAGGCGTGCGGCGCCAACTGGTTTCCACTGGTGGTGCCCTGCCATCGGGTAACGGCTTCCGGCGGGTTGGGCGGCTTTTCCAACCATGATGATGAAACCGGCTTCCATCTTGGCGTCAAGCGCTGGCTGCTGGCGCACGAGGGTATCAAGGCGTATCGATGAGCGAACTGCGGACGAACAACCAGACTGCCATCGACGAGTTCTGCGATACCCTTTGGCTGGAGGACGGCTTGTCGAAGAACACGCTGGATGCCTATCGGCGCGACATGTCGCTGTTCAGCGTCTGGCTGGAAGGCCAGCGCAGCAAGCTGCTGTATGCGGTGCAGGCGGAAGACATCAATGCCTATTTCGCTGCCCGCCATGCCGATACCAAGGCGACTTCCGCCAACCGGCGGCTCGCGGTACTGAAGCGCTTCTATCAGATGGCCTTGCGGCAAAGCAGGATTCATGTCGACCCCTGCCTGAAGCTGCGGTCGGCCAAGCAGCCGCCGCGCACGCCCAAGGTATTGTCGGAAGCGCAAGTGGAAGCCCTGCTTGCCGCGCCCGATGTCAATACGCCCTTGGGGCTGCGTGACCGCACCATGCTGGAATTGATGTATGCCAGCGGCTTGCGGGTGTCCGAACTGGTGCTGCTCAAGACCATGGAACTCGGCATGAACGAAGGAGTGCTGCGCATCACCGGCAAGGGCGCCAAGACAAGGCTGGTTCCCTTCGGTGATGAAGCCCGTTCATGGATAGAGCGCTATCTGAAGGAAGGCCGGCCGGTGATACTGAACGGGCAGATGGATGATGCCCTCTTCGTCACTGCGCGCGGCGCCGCGATGACACGCCAGATGTTCTGGACCCTCATCAAGAAGCATGCCGCCAAAGCCGAGATCAACGCGCCGCTTTCGCCGCATACCTTGCGGCATGCATTTGCCACGCATCTGCTCAATCATGGCGCGGATTTGCGTGTTGTCCAGCTGCTGCTCGGGCATGCCGACATCTCGACCACGCAGATCTATACGCATGTAGCGCGCGAACGCCTGAAGAAACTGCACGCAGAACATCATCCCCGGGGCTGAAGGTTTGTCATCACTTCCTGCATCTGGAACAGCTCTGGGTTTGCTGAAGCCCGTTATGACGGCGATCAGACCCCCGTTCAGGCGCATAACACGCTCTACGTCGTTACCTCAAACCGGCAATTAGGCAAGCAAAACCTTGCTGACCGTCAATTTGCCGAACGGCACGGATTGCTAGAGTGATGCCATAGGGCTTTTTCGGGATATCGATCATGGAAACCTTGCGGACTCTGTCATACATTGTGCTGGTAGTGGCAACCTTTACAGCGACATACATGGTGTCGCATCTCTGAATCTTGTCTTTCAGGACTTGCCGTTTTCCCCGCCTGCGCACGCTGATCGCCGCCGCGCTGGCAGGGGTCTTCACGATTTCCGCGAAGGCGGAAGGGGCAGTCCTGCAGAACTGGTTTGACGATCCTTTCCTGCAAGTGTCGAGCGACATGCCCGGCTGTCCGCAGCCGCGCGGACCCTACATGACCGAAGCCGAGAGGACATCCGAAGCGCATTCCCGTATCGAGCGCGGCACCAGCTGCTGGCTGGCGGGAGCCTGCGCTGAACCGAATTCCTACCGTTATGATGCATCGATTGCCCAGGCAGTCGGCAGGCAGGCTGACAAGGAAGTGTTTAACGGCAGCAGCATCTGGCTTACCGTGCAGCGGCGTTTTATCCGGGCAGAAGGATGTGTCACCGACCGGCGTCAGGCGCAGGCGATCGAGCGCTGGCTGGGCGGAATAGCCGATGTCGAGCGCGTCATTGTCGAAGTGATGCAGGGCACCCGGGACAGACCGCCGTACCGGACAATGGAAGCGCCAAAATAAAAACGGGCCGCATCTCTGCGGCCCGTTCCGGTATCTGATTTCAGTCAGAAATTACTTGCGCGCGCGGCCGGCGGAGGCTGTCTTTTCCACGGCTTGCGAAAACTGGGAAACGGCCGTATTCACGTTGGCTTCAATGACTTCCACGGCTTGCTTGGTAGTCTTGCTGAATTGCTCGTAACCGGCGTTGGCGCTGCCGATGGCATTCTTGAACAAGGCAACCACATTTTCCGAACCGGCGGGAGCGTTCTTCGACACGTCGTCGACCAGCGCGGAAACCTTGCGGCCGGTTTCGGCGATCTGTTCTTCGGTGATGCGGGCAAACTCGGCCTGGGCGGTGGTGGCGATACCTGCAAGATGACGGCCGTAAGCGATGGCCTTGGCTGCGGTCGGCTGTGCCTGGGCGGCGGTCAGCGAAAAGAATTCCTGCGGATCCTTGGCCGACAGAAGCTGCTTGGCAGTGATCGAGGAATCTTCCAGCGATGCCTTTGCAACATTCAGGTTCAGGTCGACGATCTTTTCGACGCTGTCGAAAGCCTTGCCTGTGAGCGTCGTGAAAAGAGCCAGTTGTGCTTCGAAGTTGGCCTTGGCTGCGGAGGAAAACTGTTCTGGAACGGTAAACATGGTGAACTCCTGGTGAGATGTGGTTTGAATGGGCACAGGTTTTATTGTGCACTGCAATAAAACGTATTTTAAAGAACTAATTTGTCAAGTCAAGCATTATTTTGTGCGGTGCACAAAATAGGATTTCCCGTATGAATGATTCTGTTCCAGGCTTCCCGGTAACAGTGTCCGCTTTACCCGAAGCCATTTTCCCCAACGGTACAAGTTCGCCAAGACTTACCCAGTTTCGTAGCCAGAGGCACTGTTTTACCACGTATGCGGCAATGCAGCAAAAGCGGAGGCGAGGAAAGTTGTGAAATGTTGATGTCGATCAACTAATGCAAGACTGCAGATAGATCGGTCATGCATCATCGGGATTTCCCGGTTGACTCGGGCGGCGCGGTGCTTCGACGACGGCTGATTCGGGAACATGAGCATGCTCAGGATGTCGGGCACGGAGGTGTTGCGCATGACCCGTACACGCGAACATGTGAACACTGAAGCAATTGCCTTTTCGGCACCGAAGATCGGACGCATCCGGCGACGGCGGTGTCCGGCCGCATGTTGCGGCATGGGCCGATGCGGCAAGCCGTACCGCAAAGCGGTCCATTGCTGCATAATGTGCTCCGCATTTCGATTACCCGCCATGGCAAAAAAAGAACACATCTCTGAAACTCCCGCGACGCAATTCCTGCGGCGCCAGAGCATCGTCTTTTCCGAGCATCCCTACACATATGAAGAGCACGGCGGCACGACCGTATCGGCGCGCGAGCTGGGCGTCGATGAGCATCACGTCGTCAAGACGCTCATCATGCAGGACGAGGCAGCCAAGCCGCTGGTAGTGTTGATGCATGGCGACCGCAAGGTATCCACCAAAAACCTGGCGCGCCAGATCGGCTGCAAATCGGTGGAACCCTGCAAGCCGGAAGTGGCGAACCGGCATTCCGGTTATCTCATCGGCGGCACCTCGCCGTTCGGGACTCGGAAGACGATGCCGGTGTACGTGGAGGAGAGCATCCTGGCGCTCGACAAGATCTATATCAATGGCGGCCGACGCGGCTATCTCATCGGTATCGACCCGAAGATTCTGCCCGCCGTGCTATCGGCCAGGGCCGTCAGCTGCGCATTGGAAGAATAAAACGCTTGCTCCCGCCCATTCGGCCCTGCGCGCCGGTCTGTGTCTCCGTGTCTTCTACTGGAAGCAGCCAGCCGCACGCCGCACGGTGGCCGATGCCGTCCGTGCCGCAGCGGGACAATAAAAAAGCGAATTGATAAGAAAAGGATAATGGATGAATACCGTATTGTTTGTCATCGCCGCCTACCTGATCGGCTCGGTGTCGTTTGCCGTGGTCAGCAGCAAGCTGTTCGGACTTGCGGACCCGCGCACCTACGGCTCGAAAAATCCGGGCGCCACCAATGTTCTGCGCAGCGGCAATAAGGCCGCCGCCGCGCTGACGCTACTGGGCGACGCTCTCAAGGGAACCGTGGCCGTCTGGCTGGCCCGCTGGCTGGCGCCGAGCTACGGCGTCGACGAAACGACCGGCGTGGCGCTGGTCGGGCTGGCGGCTTTCATCGGCCATCTGTGGCCGGTGTTTTCCCGCTTCGTCGGCGGCAAGGGCGTGGCCACGCTGCTGGGCGTCCTGATCGGCATCAACGGCTGGCTCGGCCTCGCCACCATCGTCACCTGGCTGGTAATCGCGTATGCCTTCCGCTATTCGTCGCTCGCCGCATTGGTGGCCAGCGTCTTCGCGCCGTTCTACTACGGCCTGCTGTTCGGCCTGAAGCCGGCACTGATCGCGATCGCGGTGATGAGCGGCCTGCTGATCTATCGTCATCGCCAGAACATTGCCAATCTGCTGGCGGGCAAGGAAAGCCGGATCGGCAGCAAGAAAACCTGATCTCATAAGGCCAGCCGCATGGCCGGGGAGGGGCGGCCGGTCCTTCCGGCCGCGATTGCTTTAGGTCTAAGGCTTGCTGCGCAAGTCATTTATGCTGAACAAAAAGGAGAACAGCATGGATGACGACTATGTGGCCATTGCGATCCACCTTGGCGGAGCGCTGGTGGCAGGGGGCATTATCGGACTTGAGCGCAGCTTCCATGGCCGTCCGGCCGGGTTCCGCACCCATACGCTGGTGTGCCTGGCGTCCAGCCTGCTGATGCTGGTGACCCTGTATCAGTCGCGCTGGCTGCCCGGCATGCCGATCGAGACCGTGCGTACCGACCCCACGCGCATGGCCCAGGGCATCATGACCGGCATCGGTTTCCTCGGTGCCGGCGTGATTTTCAAGGAGGGATTGAGCGTGCGCGGGCTGACCACCGCGGCCTCGATCTGGATCACGGCCGCCATCGGCGTGCTGATCGGTATCGGCTTCTATTACCCGGCCATCCTGACCACGCTGCTGACGCTCGGCATCCTCTCCGTCTTCCGCCGTATCGAAGCCGGCATGCCTTCGCATTCGTATGCCCACCATTACATGCGCTTCGACCGTAACGACACGGCGTCAGAAGAAGATATCCGATCACTGCTGCACAGCTACGGTTTCAGCATCGCCAACATGAGCTACCGCGTGGGGGATGACGGCGTATCCTTCGAGTACAGGATGGTGATCCAGACCAACGACCTCGGCAACGCCGCGAGGCTGGCGGACTATCTGCGCAGCTGGGACAGACTGCGGGGATTCCAGCTGTCGCCGACCGGGGATTGAACCGCAGTCCCCTCCAGGCAAGGAAACGGGTCAGGCCCCGGGGTGGAGTTTGTTCAGACCACCCGCAATTCATCCAGCGGCCAGCGCGGCCGCACATTGAATCCGTAGTCGCGCTTGGCGGCGTCGGGATTGATCTGCAGCCGCATCGCGCCGGCAAAGGCGATCATCGCGCCGTTGTCCGTGCAGAATTCCAGTTCTGGATAGAACACCTTGAAGCGCTTCTTCTGCGCGGCGTCATTCAAGGCATCGCGCAGCTGGCGGTTGGCGCCGACGCCGCCGGCGATCACCAGGCGCTTGAGGCCGGTCTGCTTGAGCGCCGCCAGGCATTTCGCCACCAGCACTTCCACGATGGCGTCGACGAAGGCGCGGGCGATGTGGGCCTTGTCCTGTTCGCAGATATTCGCCGTCTGGTTGCGCACCAGCGTCAGCACCGCGGTCTTGAGGCCGGAAAAGCTGAAGTTCAGATCCTTGGAATGCAGCATCGGGCGCGGCAGCCTGTGGACATCCGACTCGCCGAATTCCGCCAGGCGCGAAATCGCCGGACCGCCAGGGTAGCCCAGGCCAAGCAGCTTGGCCGACTTGTCAAAAGCCTCACCCGCGGCGTCATCCAGCGTTTCGCCGAGCAGCGCGTACTGGCCGACGCCGTCGACCCGCATCAGCTGCGTATGGCCGCCCGATATCAGCAAGGCAATGAAAGGGAAGTCCGGCCGCTCGCCGGCCAGCAGCGGTGACAGCAGGTGGCCTTCAAGATGATGCACGCCCAGCACCGGCTTATCCATCGCCAGCCCGAGTCCGCAGGCGATCGATGCGCCGACCAGCAGCGCGCCGGCCAGTCCGGGGCCTTGCGTGTAGGCGATGGCGTCGATCGCATCGCGCGTCACGTCCGCCTTGTCCATGACCTGCTCCAGCAGCGGGATGGCCCGGCGGATGTGGTCGCGCGAAGCCAGTTCCGGCACCACCCCGCCGTATTCTTCATGCATGGCCACTTGGGAGTGAAGCGCATGCGCCAGCAGGCCGCGTTGTGTGTCATACAACGCCAGGCCGGTTTCATCACAGGAGGATTCGACGCCGAGAACGATCATGGGAAAACAGTGGAGGATGGCAAGCTTCTTGCAAAGCTCTATTTTAGAGCGGATTGCCTGCCAGTGTAGGCAAGCGCAATTCGTTCCACTGGAACTCCAAAGAAGGATTCCGATACAGACATACCATGACTGAACTGAAACGGCGGCACAGGCAGGAATGGGAGTCCACCGAGGGAACTCCACTTGAGGCAAACATGACCGACTCCAAACAACTGAAAATCGTCGTAATCAATTCCCTGGTCGCGCCTGAGGGAGCGAGCCAGGCGGCCCAGATCCAGGCGGAGCGGGCCCGTGCATTGCGCATCGGCCTGCTGGAAGGAGGCTACAACATCCTGGCCGCGCTGCCGCCGGATGCCGATCTCGAAGAGCAGATCGCGCAGCTGCAGCCGGATGTCATCATCGTTGACGAGCAGTCCGATGCCGCGCTGAAGAAGGTGGTGGCCGCCACTGCGAACGACAGGCGCGCCATTGTCTGCTTCACCGAAAACAAGGACAAGGACAAGATGCATGCGGCCATCGAGGCAGGCGTCTCCGCCTATGTGGTCGCCGGCCTGTCGGCCGAGCGGGTCAAGGCGGTTCTCGATGTCGCGCTGGCCCGCTTCGAAGTCGAGCAGAAGCTGCGCCATGAACTCTCGGAGACCAAGCTCAAGCTGGCCGAGCGCAAGCTGATCGAGCGGGCCAAGGGCCTGTTGATGGAGCGGCATCACTGCACCGAGGACGATGCTTACCGCAAGCTGCGCCGCCTTGCCATGGACAAGAATCTCAAGCTGTCCGAAGTGGCGCAGCGCATGATCGATGTGGCGGACCTGCTTCTTTAACGACCGCATGCGCCGCCCTGTTTTAATGCGGTGCACAAAGAGGGTGCGGAAAACGCGCTGTTCGAAATCAAATTACGGCAATAAGCACTGACAAGGGTTGGCACAGGGATTGCAAACAATCCTGGTGTGCCAAGGCTGGCACAACGATTAGTTATATGTTTCGACCAATGGTGGCCGGGACATTTTGGACAAAGGCGTCCGAGGCAACATGAGTGGATTCTCATGCTGTCCGGACGCCTTTTCTTTTTGCCGGATTCAAATCAAAGCATGAGGAAATCATGACAAAAAAAGAAAGCAGCACCAACTTGACCCGCCGCAGCATCATCAAGGCGGGCGCAGCAGTCACAGCCGGCGCATTCGGTGGATTGGCCACGCAAGGCGCATGGGCCGCCGGTTCCGACAAGCCGGAAAAGGAAGAGGTCAAGATCGGCTTCATTCCGCTGACCGATTGCGCATCCGTCGTGATGGCATCCGTCCTCGGCTTCGACAAGAAATACGGCATCAAGATTACGCCAACCAAGGAAGCCTCCTGGGCGGGCGTGCGCGACAAGCTCGTCAACGGCGAACTCGACGCGGCACATGTGCTGTACGGCTTGATCTATGGCGTTCACCTCGGCGTCAGCGGCCCGAAGAAGGACATGGCCATGCTGATGACGCTCAATAACAATGGCCAGGCCATCACGCTGTCGAAAAAGCTGTCCGACAAGGGCGCGGTCGACGGTCCGTCGCTGGCCAAGCTGATGCAGACCGAGAAGCGCGAATACACCTTCGCGCAGACTTTCCCGACCGGCACCCATGCGATGTGGCTGTACTACTGGATGGCCAGCTACGGCATCAACCCGATGAAGGATGCCAAGATCATTACCGTGCCTCCGCCGCAGATGGTCGCCAATATGCGGGTCGGCAACATGGACGGCTACTGCGTCGGCGAGCCGTGGGGCCATCGCGCGATCGCCGACGGCATCGGCATCACCGGCGTGACGACCCAGGACATCTGGAAGGACCATCCGGAGAAAGTGCTCGGCACCACCGCCGACTTCGTCAAGAAATATCCGAACACCGCGCGCGCCATGACCGCCGCCGTGCTCGAAGCCAGCAAGTGGATCGACGCCAGCCTGACAAACAAGAACAAGATGGCCGAAACCATCGCCGACAAGTCGTATGTGAACACCTCGGTTGACGTGATCAACCAGCGCATTCTCGGCCGCTACCAGAACGGTCTCGGCAAGACCTGGGACGATCCGAACTACATGAAGTTCTACAGCGACGGCGCGGTCAACTTTCCGTATCTGTCTGACGGCATGTGGTTCCTCACGCAGCACAAGCGCTGGGGCTTGCTCAAGGACGACGTCGATTACCTCGCCGTCGCCCGGCAGATCAACCAGATCGATCTCTACAAGGATGCCGCCGGCATGGCCAAGGTCAGCGTGCCCAAGGATCCGATCCGTACGTCCAAGCTGATCGACGGCATCGTCTGGGATGGCAAGAATCCCAAGGCCTATGCCGACTCTTTCAAGATCAAAGCCTAATCACCGTATCGGAGAACACCATGAGCGCAGTCATGAACAACGCCGCCATCAACAACCCGGCCGAGCCGGTCGCGGAGTCGCCGCCGATGAAAGCCGATACCAGGCGGCATGCCGCCGCGCGTGCGCAGCCAGGCGCAGCCAAAGCAACCAGAAAGCTTTCCTTCAAGCCGTTTTTCCTGGCAGTGCTGCCGCCGATCGTGGGGCTTGCCTTTCTCGTTCTGGTCTGGGAAATCGTCGCCGCAAAGAACAGCGGATTCCCTTCGCCGATGGTGACCTTCCAGGAAGCCGTCAAGGTGTTTTCCGATCCTTTCTATCAGAAGGGGCCGAACGACCAGGGCATCGGCTGGAACCTGCTGCTGTCGCTGCAGCGCGTGGCCACCGGCTTCGGCCTGGCGGCTCTGGTGGGCATTCCGCTCGGCTTCATGATCGGCCGCTTCAAGTTCCTCGCCGGCATGTTCAATCCGATTGTCAGCCTGCTCAAACCGGTCTCTCCGCTGGCCTGGCTGCCGATCGGCCTGCTGGTCTTCAAGGCCGCCAATCCGGCCGCGATCTGGGCCATCTTCATCTGCTCGATCTGGCCGATGATCATCAACACCGCCGTCGGCGTGCAGCGCGTGCCGCAGGACTACATGAACGTGGCCAAGGTGCTCAACCTGTCGGAGTGGAAGATCGTCACCAAGATCTTGTTTCCCTCGGTGCTGCCCTACATGCTGACCGGCGTGCGCCTGGCCATCGGCACCGCATGGCTGGTCATCGTGGCGGCGGAAATGCTGACCGGCGGCGTGGGCATCGGCTTCTGGGTCTGGGATGAGTGGAACAACCTCAACGTCCCGCACATCATCATCGCGATCGTCGTGATCGGCGTGGTCGGCCTGCTGCTGGAACAGGCGCTGGTGGCGCTGGCGAAGGCATTCACCTACGAAGAAGTGCGCAACTGATCAAGCCCATCACATGGTTCCCTTCCCTGCATTGCACAAGCTGCTCAATCGACTCAATTGACTCAAGCGGCAAGAGCCGGAAGCGACTACGGAGAACATCATGGAAAACAACGCTAAATTCATCGAAATCCAGCACACGGAAATGGTCTTTCATACAAAGAAAGGCAGCTTCCATGCACTTCGCGACATCAACCTGAATGTGAAGAAGGGCGAGTTCATCACGCTCATCGGCCACTCCGGCTGCGGCAAGTCCACGCTGCTCAACCTGATCGCCGGCCTGCTCAAGGCCAGCGACGGCACGCTGCTCTGCGCCAACCGGGAAATCGCGGGACCGGCGCCGGAACGCGCCGTGGTATTCCAGAATCATTCGCTGCTGCCGTGGCTGACCTGCTACGAGAACGTCTACCTTGCAGTCGAGCGGGTGTTCGGCGCCAATGAAAGCAAGATCAGGCTGAAGGAGCGCACCAGGGCCGCGCTGGCGCTGGTAGGGCTCACGCATGCGGAGCAGAAGCGTCCGAATGAAATCTCGGGCGGCATGAAGCAGCGCGTAGGCATCGCCCGCGCCTTGTCGATGGAGCCGAAAGTGCTGCTGATGGATGAACCTTTCGGCGCGCTTGATGCATTGACCCGCGCGCACCTGCAGGATGAATTGCTGAAGATCGTCGCCAAGACGCAGTCCACCGTCGTGATGGTGACGCATGACGTGGATGAAGCCGTGCTGCTGTCGGACCGCATCGTGATGATGACCAACGGACCCGCAGCCACCATCGGCGACATCGTCAACGTACGGCTTGAGCGACCGCGCGACCGCGTGGCACTGGCGCATGATTCGCTGTACATCGAATACCGCAGCGCGGTGCTGGAATTCCTGTATCACCGGCAGTCGCATCCGGCGGCGGAGAAGGAAGCGGCATAAGCCTGACATCTGGTTCTATCGCACAGGAAGGCCGGCAGACAGGCACGAAATGGCGGGGCATTGGCCCTCGCCATTTTCTATGAGCGATTTGTCACCTTCGCACCGCGTTCGGCCGCTTCCAGCAGGCGAATGTTTTTCGGCAAGTTGGGATCGTCAGGAAATCTCTTCAGAGCGCGGCGGGCGACATCGAGCGGTGTATTGCCGTCCTGATCACGCACATCGGTACGGGCTCCGTAACGAAGCAACAGAGCGACTCGCTCGGCAGAATGTCCCAGCGCGACCACGTGCAAGGCAGTCCAAGATTCAGTCCTGGGATCGCCAGCGTTGATGTCCACTCCATGCGAGACGAAAAGGGAAAGCATGTCTTCCGCCTTGCGCGGGTTTTCCAGCAACACGGGATACAGCGCCCCGCCTTCGCTATTCAAGGCTTGAACTTGCGCAGGTGTCAGCGCTGCATGCTTCAGTACTTTCTCACAAATCCATGCGCGCCAATCCGGCTCTATGTCGAAACAAGTCAGCAAGAGTTGCGGCTCATAGTGGAATGTGCGGTAAGCGACTACGCCGTAAAAAAGGCTTGATGCAATTGCTGCGACAAGAGCAGCACGACGAAGGACGTGTCCAGCTATTCTTCCCTTCATGCCCATACAAGATCCGATTGGCTTGCAATGGCATAGAACGGAATATTCCTGCGTCTCGACATCAAGCCTTGCCGCAGGAGTTCGAAACGTCCCGCGAGGTT
This sequence comes from Noviherbaspirillum aerium, assembly GCF_008929045.1. GTDB lineage: Bacteria > Pseudomonadota > Gammaproteobacteria > Burkholderiales > Burkholderiaceae_D > Noviherbaspirillum > Noviherbaspirillum aerium. Next base: position 104,264 of record NZ_VFAH01000010.1, read on the forward strand.
GCCCGCGATTACCTTTCGTACGGACTCATAAATCCGGACATCTTCAAGCTCTTTTTGCTTGGTATTCTTCCACCAATGCTTGACGAATCGCCGCGCCAGCTTTTTCCCAAGTGACTTGATGCCTGATCCCGGTCGGATAACAGACTGGGAAAGTATATCGATGAATCCCATCGCGTATGAAGCATCAATCGCTGCAATCAGGGCAGTCTGCGCCAAGCGCCTGGCACTATTGTCGATCGCCATGCTTTCGATTTCCTGGGCCCGATGAGGCCAGAAGAATTTGAGAATGAGCCGTGTCTCATTCTCGTCGTAGAAGAGCTCGCTGTCCGGAATGTCGGGTACGTTGATTAGTATGGCGCCCAAGTCGATACCTTCTCTTTTCAATGAACATGATTGCTGCAAAAGACCATTTTTGATAACCGATTGCCATCATGTCAACAAGGTATGCCGCTACATCGACGAAGCCGACGGCGGCGGCGTCAACGCATGACAAGCAGATAAAGCAGCAGCAGATTGAGAACGATGGAAATCGCGGCGACGGCGCGCCACAACCCCGCGGGATCGCGCTTTACCAGCGGCATCGCTGTTTTCACCGGCACCGGATTGCTGGCGCCGCGCTCCAGCGCCAGCAGGAATTCCTCCGCCGTCTCGTAGCGGTCGGATGGATCGCGCGCCACGGCCTTGAGCAGGACGTTGTCCAGCCATGCGGGCACATCGGGCCGGTAGCGGCTGGCCGGCGCCGGTTCGCCGAAGCGCGGGCGCTGGAAGGGCTCGATCTCGCCGTAGGGATAGTGCCGGGTAAGCATCAGATAGAGCGTGACCCCGGCCGCATAGACATCGGTCTGGCGCGCAGGCGGCGCATTGTCGAACTGCTCCGGGGCGAGGAAGGAAGGCGTGCCCGCCTGCGGCGCCTGTATGCCGTCATCCTTTTCGAGGCCCGACAATGCCACGCCGAGATCGAGCACCCGCAGTTCGCCGTCCGTGCCGAGATGCACATTGCCCGGCTTGATGTCGCGGTGAATGATGCTGCGCCGGTGCAGTGCGCCGATGGCGCGCACCAGCTTCTCCCCATGCGCGACCACTTCCGGCGCGGTGAAGTGCGTGCCGGCGTCAAGCATCTGCTGCACTGTCGCGCCCTCATGCCAGGTGCTCAGGTAGTAGAGATAATTCTTCTGTTCCGGCACGATGACCTGCGGGAAGAAGCGTGCGACCACGCGCTTGGCGAGCCATTCCTCATGCGCGAACGCCGACCGCTCATGCGCATCGCTGGCGCGGTCCGGATGCAGGGTCTTGAGCACCAGCTGGCGCTGCGACTTCGGCTCGCGCACGCGATAGACCAGGGTGGCCTGCGAGGCATGGATCGTTTCCTCGACTTCATAGCCGTCGATGGACTGGCCCGGCTTGAGTTTTGGAGGCAGAGGCAGCTGCTGCGATCCCGACAGCGCATCGCGCAGGTTTTCTTCCGGCAGCGAGACCACTTTCAGCACGAGCGCGCTGCAGTTGTCGGAAGAGCCGGCGGCCAGCGCCGCATCGGCAAGCGCAGCCGCTGCTGCGGCGGGGTCGGACTGGTCCATCGCCACGGCGGACAGCGCATGCGTGATGTCGTATTCGCTCATCCAGCCCCACACGCCGTCGGATGCCAGCAGAAACACATCCCGCTCGCACAGTTCACCCATGCCATGGTCGAGCGCGATGCGCGAGTCCAGTCCGATGGCACGCGTGAGGACATGCTGCATTTCCGGCCGATCCCAGATATGGTCGGTGGTCAGCCGCGTCAGCGCGCCGCCGCGCAGCAGGTAGAGGCGGGTATCGCCCACATGGGCAAAGTAATAGTACCTCCCGCGCAGCACCAGCGCGGTCAGCGTGGTGGCCATGCCTGCCAGTTCGCGCCGGATCGATCCCTGGTGCAGCACCCAGCTGTTGATGGCCTTGATCACCTTGTCCATCGCCTGGGTGACGGGCCAAGTATCCGGCGTTGCATAGTAGTCGGTCAGCAAGCCGCGCACGGTGTATTCCGAGGCCTCGCGCCCGCCCTCGTTTCCGGACACGCCATCGGCCACGGCGGCCAGCAGGCCCTTTATCGACAGATCGGGTTCGGCGGGCGTGACCATGCCGACGAAATCTTCATTGCGCTCGCGCTGGCCTGTGCGGGAGTCATGGCCGGTCAGGACGACAAGAGACATGGAATGTTCTATGAATGAAAAGATATGGCTTGAATGCAATTGCGGCGGATGAAGCGGGGTTTAGCCGCTTCATCCGCCGCCTGCGCAACGGTGTGATTGTAGCTGCTGCCGCTGCTGCGATGGCGCCCGCTCAAATCTTCGCGGTCGTCATCGCGGCACTGCCCCACGTGGTGCGCCAGCGGGTCTTCACGAAGCTCAGGCCGACCAGCGCCGTCACCGCCAGCGCAGCGAAGATGGTCAGGCCGAGCTGGTAGCTGCCGGTGACCTGCTTCGAATAGCCGAGGCTGGAAGCCAGGTAGAAGCCGCCCACGCCGCCGGCCATGCCGACCAGGCCGGTCATGACGCCGATCTCCTTGCGGAAGCGCTGCGGCACCAGCTGGAACACCGCGCCGTTGCCGGTGCCCAGCGCCAGCATCGCCATCACGAACACGGCCAGTGCGCCGAGATAGGATTGCATGCCGAGGCTGGCGATGAACAGGAACAGGCCGGCCAGCACGTACATGATGGACAGCGTCTTGATGCCGCCTATCCTGTCGGCGATGATGCCGCCCATCGGGCGCACCAGCGAACCGGCGAATACGCAGGCGGCGGTGAAGTAGCCGGCGGTGATCGGCGACAGCCCGTACTGGCCGTTGAAGTAGATGGTCAGCGAGGACGCCAGGCCGGAAAAGCCGCCGAAGGTGACGCTGTAGAAGAACATGAACCACCAGGCGTCCTTGTCCTTGAGGACGTGCAGGTATTCGGTCAGCGATTTCGGCGGCGGCGAGGAGGGCGCATCCTTGGCAAAGATCATGTACACGGCGAAGGCAACGCCCAGCGGAATCAGGCACAGCCCGAACACGTTCTGCCAGCCGAAGGCGATCGCCAGCGATGGCGCGAACAGGGCGGCGAATGCCGTTCCGGAATTGCCCGCGCCGGCAATGCCCAGCGCCGTGCCCTGGTGCTCGGGCGGATACCAGCGCGATGCCAGCGGCAGCGCCACGGCGAAGGCGGCGCCCGCGACGCCGAGCAGCACGCCCAGCGTCAGCATGTTTTCATAGCTGGACAGGGTGCCGAGCCAGGCCCATGCCAGGCCTGCCATCACGACAACCTGGCCGATGGCGCCGGCCTTCTTCGGCTTGAGATGATCGACCAGCACGCCCATGACGATGCGCAGCAGCGCGCCTGCCAGCAGCGGCGTGGCCACCATCAGGCCCTTCTGCGCCGGGGTGAGTCCGAGGTCGGTCGAGATCTGCACGGCAAGCGGGCCGAGCAGCACCCATACCATGAAGCTGAGATCGAAATAGAAAAAAGAAGCGAGCAGGGTAGGCGTATGGCCCGCCTTCCAAAACGACGTTGTTTTCACGATGCTCCTTTGCACCAGAGGTTGAGAGGCTGGCCTGCACAATGCAAGCGCCATGCCACCGCCAGGCGGCGCAAAGCGACCGCTTTTGTGCATCACGCACTGCCTGAATGGAGCAAATCGTGCTGCGATCGGGTGCGCCGCCATGCATGAATCCGGTTGTCGCACTGCGGCAGTGCAAGGACGTCCTCGTTGCAGTGCGTTTTCCGGCGCAATCGATTGGCATGCCTCCTGCTTAGAGGCAGGCATGTTTATCTACAGGCTTCAATGGCGAGGCCGAACGGGGAGAAGCTTTGATGAAGAAGCTGAAGTTAGTAATGGTGGGGAACGGCATGGCAGGCGTGCGCACGCTGGAGGAGCTGCTCAAGATCGCGCCGGATGTATACGACATCACCGTATTCGGTGCCGAACCCTATGCCAACTACAATCGCATCCTGCTGTCGCCGGTGCTCGCCGGCGAGCAAACCATCCAGGACATCATGCTCAACGATGTCGACTGGTACGCGCAAAACAATATCACCCTCCATCTCGGCAAGAAGATCGCCAGGATCGACCGCGTCCGGCGCCAGGTGATCGCCGAAGACGGCACCGTTGCGCAATACGACCGCCTGCTGCTCGCCACCGGTTCCAATCCCTTCATCCTCCCTGTGCCCGGCAAGGATCTCGACGGCGTGATTTCCTATCGCGATATCCAGGACACCAATGCGATGATCCAAGCCGCGCAGCAGCATAAGCATGCGGTGGTGATCGGCGGCGGCCTGCTCGGCCTCGAAGCGGCGAACGGCCTGAAGCTGCGCGGCATGGAGGTGACGGTGGTGCATCTGCCGAACTGGCTGATGGAACGCCAGCTCGACCCGGTCGCCGGCAGGATGCTGCAGAAATCGCTGGAAGACCGCGGCCTGTCCTTCCTGCTCGAAAAGAACACCAAGGAAATCGTCGGCGACGACAACGGACGCGTCAAGGCCATCCGCTTCACCGACGGGCTGGAAGTCCCGGCGCAGCTGGTCGTGATGGCGGTGGGCATCCGCCCGAACACGACGCTGGCCGAGTCGGCCGGCCTGTACTGCAACCGCGGCATCGTCGTCAACGACACCATGCAGACCTACGATCCGCGCATCTATGCCGTCGGCGAATGCGTGAATCATCGCGGCACCGCCTACGGCCTGGTCGCGCCGCTGTTCGAGATGGCCCGCGTCTGCGCCAATCATCTCGCCAATTTCGGCATCGGCCGCTACCAGGGCTCGGTCACCTCCACCAAGCTCAAGGTCACCGGCATCGATCTGTTCTCGGCCGGTGAATTCATGGGCGGCGAGGGCACCGAGGAAATCGTGCTGTCGGACCCCATCGGCGGCGTCTACAAGAAGCTCGTCATCAAGAACGACAAGCTGGTCGGCGCCTGCCTGTACGGCGACACCGTCGACGGCTCCTGGTATTTCAGCCTGCTGCGCGAAGGCCGCGACATCGGCGAAATCCGCGATACGCTGATGTTCGGCGAATCCAACACCGGCCGCCCGGGCGATGTCGGCCACGAAGGTTTCATCAAGGCGGCCGCCATGCCCGACAGCGCCGAAGTCTGCGGCTGCAACGGTGTCTGCAAGGGCGCCATCGTCAAGGCCATCAAGGAAAAGGGACTGTTCACGCTGGAAGACGTGCGCAAGCACACCAAGGCATCGGCATCCTGCGGCTCCTGCACCGGCCTGGTCGAACAGATCATCATGTTCACCGCGGGCGGCGATTACTCGACCTCGGCCAAGGTCAAGCCGATGTGCGGCTGCACCGACCGCACCCACCAGGAAGTGCGCGATGCGATCAAGGTCAACAAGCTGCTGACGATTGCCGATGCGATGCACTTCCTCGAGTGGCGCACGCCGAACGGTTGCGCCAGCTGCCGGCCCGCCCTGAACTACTACCTGATCTCGACCTGGCCGCATGAAGCCATGGACGATCCGCAGTCGCGCTTCATCAACGAGCGTGCGCATGCCAACATCCAGAAGGACGGCACCTATTCCGTCATTCCCCGCATGTGGGGCGGCGAAACCACCGCCTCCGACCTGCGCCGCATCGCCGACGTCGTCGACAAGTACGCCATACCGACCGTGAAGGTTACCGGCGGCCAGCGCATCGACCTGCTGGGCGTGAAGAAGGAAGACCTGCAGGGGGTGTGGAAGGATCTCGACATGCCTTGCGGCCATGCGTATGCGAAGGCGCTGCGCACGGTGAAGACCTGCGTCGGATCCGAGTGGTGCCGTTTCGGCACGCAGGATTCCACCCTGATGGGCCAGCAGCTCGAGCGGGCGCTTTGGAAGATGTATGCCCCGCACAAGGTCAAGATCGCCGTCTCCGGCTGCCCCCGCAATTGCGCTGAATCGGGCATCAAGGATGTGGGCGTGATCGGCGTCGATTCCGGCTGGGAAATCTATGTCGGCGGCAATGGCGGCATCAAGACCGAAGTCGCGCATTTCTTCGTCAAGCTGAAGACGCACGAAGAAGTGCTTGAATATTCCGGCGCCTTCCTGCAGATGTATCGGGAGGAAGGCTTCTACCTGGAACGCACGGTGCATTACATCGCCCGCGTCGGCCTTGAACACGTGAAGCAGAAGGTGCTGGAGGATGCGGAAAACCGCAAGGCGCTCTATGAGCGGCTGCTGTTCTCGCTCGAGGGCGAGCCCGATCCTTGGCATGAGCAGGACAAGGCCCAGGTCGACGCGCGCCAGTTCATGCCGCTGACGGTTTGAGCCGCCGAATCGACAATATTTCCGATTCAAACAAGTCATAGAAATCCAGAGAAGCCGAAGGGAACCCCATGTCGCAACAATGGAAAGCCGTCTGCAACGTCGCAGACATTCCCGTGCTCGGTGCACGGGTGGTCAATCGGGCAGCGAAGCCGGATGTGGCCATTTTCCGCAACAGCGAAGACAAGATTTTTGCCCTCCTCGACCGCTGCCCCCATCGCGGCGGACCGCTGTCGCAGGGCATCGTATTCGGCGAGCGCGTCGCCTGTCCGCTGCACAACTGGAATATCGAGCTCGATTCCGGCTGTGCGGCGGCGCCGGATGAAGGCTGCACTCCGAAGTTCAGCGTCAAGGTGGAGGACGGCAAGGTGTTCCTCGATCTCAACGAACTGCAAACACTGGCGACGGAAATCGAGGCGGCATGAATGACATACTCGGCGCCGTCATTCCCGCTGTCCTGAACAAGCCGGAAACCACCACCTCCGCTGGCGCGCGGACGGAAACCAGGGCCACCTGCTGCTATTGCGGCGTCGGCTGCGGCGTCATCGTGGAAAGCGATGGAAAGCAAGTGACGGGCGTGCGCGGCGACCCCGATCATCCGGCCAATTTCGGCCGCCTGTGCACCAAGGGAAGCACATTGCATCTGAGCGCCAGCCCGGTCCTGCAGCAGCAGGTGCGAGCACTCCATCCGGAAATGCGTTTCAAGCGCGGAGCGCAGCGCGAGCGCGCTTCCTGGGATGCGACGCTGGACTACCTGGCGGAGCATGTGCACGAAACCGTCCGCCGGCACGGGCCGGACAGCATCGGCTTCTATATCTCGGGCCAGCTGCTCACCGAAGATTATTACGTCTTCAACAAGCTGGCCAAGGGCTTGATCGGGACCAACAACATCGACACCAATTCCCGCCTGTGCATGTCGAGCGCGGTGGCGGGATACAAGCAGACGCTTGGCGCGGATGCGCCGCCGGCCTGCTACGAGGATATCGAACAGGCGCAGCTGCTGTTCATCGTCGGCTCCAATACCGCCTATGCGCATCCCATTCTCTATCGCCGCATCGAGGAGGCGCGCAAGAAGAATCCCGCCCTCAAGATGATCGTCGCCGACCCGCGCCGCACTGATACCGCTCGCGATGCCGATCTGTTCCTGCCAATTCTGCCCGGCACCGATGTCGCTTTGTTCAACGGCATGCTGCACCTCTGCCTGTGGGAGGGCCTGATCGATGCGGCCTATATCGAGGCGCATACCGAGGGCTTTGCGGAGATCAGGAACATCGTCCGCGATTACACGCCGAAATACGTGGCCGAGACCTGCGGCATCCGCGAAGAGGATCTGGTGACGGCGGCGAGATGGTTCGGCCAGTCGAAGGCGGCGCTGTCGCTGTATTGCCAGGGATTGAACCAGTCGGCTTCCGGCACCGCCAAGAATGCGGCGCTCATCAATCTGCATCTGGCCACCCGCCAGATCGGCAAGCCGGGCGCAGGTCCGTTCTCGCTGACGGGACAGCCGAACGCCATGGGCGGACGCGAGGTGGGTGGCCTCGCCAACCTGCTGTCAGCGCATCGCGACATGGCCAATCCCGAGCATCGCGCCGAAGTGGCGCGCCTGTGGGGCATCGACGATGTTCCCGCCAAGCCCGGCAAGACCGCGGTGGAAATGTTCGAGGCGGTGCGCAGCGGCGTGATCAAGATCCTCTGGATCGCCTGCACCAATCCCGCTCAGTCCATGCCGGAGCAGACGCTGATCCGGGAAGCGCTGCAGCATGCCGAACTGGTCATCGTGCAGGAAGCCTACAGGACCACGTCGACCGTTGACTATGCGGATGTGCTGCTGCCCGCCACCACATGGAGCGAGAAGGAAGGCACGGTGACCAACTCCGAGCGGCGCATCACCCGTTTCAAGCCGGTGCTGCCGAAGCCGGGTGAAGCCAGGCACGACTGGGAAATGGTGATCGATTTCGCGCGCAGGCTCGAAGAGCGCATGGGCAGGACGCGCAGCCTGTTCCCGTATACCCGCGTCGAGCAGATCTGGAATGAGCATCGCGAGTCCACCCGCGGCCGCGATCTCGACATTACCGGCCTGTCGTATCGCATCCTGGAAGAGCAGGGGCCGCAGCAATGGCCTTTCCCCGAGGGCGCGAGCGAGGGCAGGAAGCGTCTGTACGAAGACGGCGTTTTCCCGACGGCAAGCGGCAGGGCGCGCTTCGTGCCCGCCGTCTACCAGCCGGTGGCGGAAAAAGTGGATGCGCGCTATCCGTTCGGCCTGACTACCGGCCGCCTGCGCGACCAGTGGCATGGCATGAGCCGCACCGGCACCGTTGCGCAATTGTTCTCGCATGCCGCCGAACCGGCGGTCCTGATGTCTCGGCATGACATGGACCGGCGCATGATCGGCGCCGGCGACCTGGTACATGTGACCAGCCGCCGCGGTTCGCAGATCCTGCCGGCGCTGGCAAGCGAGGACATTCGCGCGGGCCAGGCCTTCATCGGCATGCATTGGGGCGAAGAATATGTATCGGGCCGGGGCAGGGATGGCAACGGTACCCATGGCGTCAATTCCCTGACAGTGCCTGCCTTTTGCCCCAGCTCGAAGCAGCCCGAGCTCAAGCATGCGGCGGTCAAGATCCTGAAGGCGGAACTGCCATGGCGTTTCCTGGTGTTCGGCTGGATTGAAGCGTCGCAGGCATTGGCCTTGCAGGCCAGCCTGCGTCCGCTGATGCGCCGCTTTGCCTATGCCTCCTGCACGCTGTTCGGCCGCGACAGGGTCGGCGTGCTGTTCCGTGCCGCCGACGACTATCCGGCGGCGGCCGAGGTGGTCAACGATGTCGAAGCCCGGTTCGGCATCGCCGGCGCCGAGGTGCTGCGTTACGACGATGCCAAGCGCGGCAACTCGCGCCGCATCCGCCTGCATGACGGCAAACTGGCGGCAGTCTCGCTTGCCGGCGATACCTCGGCCGAGCACTGGCTCAAGGAGTATCTCGAAAGCGGACAGCCGGTTGCCACGCTGGGCCGCCTGCTGCTGATGCCGTCGGCGAAGGCGCCTCAGGGATTCAAGGCCCGGGGCCGCATCGTCTGCAACTGCTTCAATGTTGCGGAGAGTGAAATCGATGAAGCGCTCGCCGGGCAGGATTGGATCAACGAAGGCACGCCGGATGCGGTTCTTGCCTCATTGCAGGGCAAGCTCAAGTGCGGCACCAATTGCGGCTCCTGCGTGCCGGAATTGAAGAAAATCATCTTGGTGAAAAGTCCGGCGGGGAAGGTGGCGGCATAAGAGGAGAAAGCGCGGCCTGCGCATTTTTGGAATGCCTGTCGACATGCCGCCTGCCGCGTCGGACCCTTCGTCGGCGCGCCTTGCCGTCGGCAAGCTGGCAGGCACACTTACTTTCAGGAAGCCGGCATCAAGGAAGATGCCGCTCTTCGCATCCGCCCGCACTTCGTAGTACCCTTCCGGCATGAACCAGACACCAGACCCATTAGCATCATCAGGCTCGTTTCCCGCCGCCCGTTTCATCAAGGAAATCGGACGCGGCAAGAAGGGCGCGCGCAGCATGTCGCGCGACGATGCGCGCGACCTGTACGCCGCCATGCTGGAACGGCGCGTTTCCGATCTCGAACTCGGCGGCATCGTGCTGGCGATGCGCATCAAGGGAGAATCGGTCGACGAGATCGCCGGCTTCCTGGATGCGGCTGAAGCTTCGTTCGCGCCGCTGACCATGCCGGCATCGGACTATGCGCCCATCGTCATCCCGAGCTACAACGGTTCGCGCAATATCCCCAATCTCACGCCGCTGCTCGCGCTGCTGCTCGCGCGACATGGCGCTCCCGTACTGATTCACGGCGTGACAAGCGATCCCGGCCGTGTGACCACCGCCGAAATCCTCTTCGAACTCGGCCTGCGCCCCGCGCAGTCGCATGCCGATGCCCAGGCCGGATTCGCCCGCCATGAACCCGTCTTCATGCCGGTGGAGTCGCTGGCGCCGCGCATGGCCGGCCTGCTGGCATTGCGCGGCATTCTCGGCGTGCGCAACTCCACGCATACCCTGGTCAAGATCATGCAGCCGTTCGCAGGCCCGGCACTGCGGCTCACGTCCTACACGCATCCGGAATATCTCGAAATGCTGTCCGCCTATTTCGAGACGGCCGCACCGGTGGAGCGCGGCGACGCTTTCCTCATGCGCGGCACGGAAGGCGAGACCGTGGCCAATCCGAAGCGGGCCCAGCAGATTGAATGGTTTCATGGGCATCAACGCACGGTGTTGGTGCAAAAGCAGGAGCCGGTGGACGACATGCCGCCGCTGCCGCACTCGAGTGATGCACAAACCACTGCAAAATGGATAGCGCAAGCGCTCAAAGGCGAGCAACCGGTGCCCGGACCCATCCTCGAACAGGTGGAACACTGTTTGCATGTGGCGAAGCATCTACATGCAACAAGGGTGTTCCATGAAAACGCAGGATCAAGCCGCGCAGGGTAAAGTCGCCCTGGTAGGCGCAGGGCCGGGAGATCCGGAACTGCTCACGCTCAAGGCCGTCAAGGCCATCTTCCGCGCCGATGTGCTGCTGGTCGATGATCTGGTCAATCCCGACATCCTCGATCATGCCCGCTTCGGTGCGCGCATCATCCATGTCGGCAAGCGCGGCGGCTGCCAGTCGACGCCGCAGGAATTCATCGAGCGCCTGATGATCGCGGAAGCGCGTGCAGGCCATTTCGTGGTTCGCCTCAAGGGCGGCGATCCCTTCATCTTCGGCCGCGGCGGGGAAGAGCGCGCGCACCTGCTCGATGCCGGCATCGAGGTCGACATCATCAACGGCATCAGCAGCGGCCTGGCCGCGCCGTCGTCGATCGGCATACCGCTCACGCATCGCGACTGGAGCCAGGGCGCGGTCTTCGTCACCGGACATGGCAAGACGGCCGATGCCAACCCGGACTGGGACGCCCTTGCCAAACTCGGCATGACCCTCGTGATCTACATGGGCGTCGCGCGCTGCCGCGAGATTCAGCAGGCCTTGCTGGCTGGTGGCAAGCCTGCTTCGACGCCGGTCGCCGTCGTTCATGCGGCCACATCGGGTTCCCAGGCGCAGCTGATCACCACACTGGGCGATCTGCCCGCCGCGCTCACCGAGTCCCGGCTGGCCAGTCCCAGCATCATCGTGATCGGCGACGTGGTGCGCTGCGCATCGCAAGACTTGTTTCATCGCCTGACTGCAGAGCCGGACCGCATCGCCGGCTGAACCGTTTTTCTCCTCGTTCAAGAGATGTCATTTCGGCCACGGCAGCATCGTGGCCGTTTTTTTGCCGCTGGCAGGGCCGGGCATTTCCGTGAGAATGGCGGGCTGCGCTTACAATCACGGCTTCGTCTAATTTCTACAAGCCATGCAAAACCAGTTTGACGTTGCCGTGATCGGCGCCGGTGCGGCCGGAATGATGTGCGCCGCCGTAGCAGGCCAGCGCGGCAAGAAGGTGGTGCTGATCGACCATGCGAGCAAGCTTGCGGAAAAGATCCGCATCTCCGGTGGCGGACGATGCAATTTCACCAACCTGCATGCAGGTCCGCAAAATTATGTCTCGGCCAATCCGCATTTCTGCCGAAGCGCGCTCTCGCGTTACACCTCGCAGGACTTTCTCGCCCTGGTAAAGCGTTATCGCATTGCCTTTCACGAAAAACACAAGGGCCAGCTGTTCTGCGACCAGTCGGCCGAACAGATCATCGACATGCTCAAGGCCGAATGCGAGACGGGCAAGGTGGCCTGGCGCATGCCGTGCAGCATCGAAGCCGTCGGCAAGGACGGCGACCTGTTCAGGCTCGACACCAGCGCCGGCCAGATCCATGCGGCCCACGTTGTGATTGCCACCGGGGGGCTGTCGATACCGAAAATCGGGGCGACCGATTTCGCATTCCGCATCGCCAAGCAATTCGGCCTCAAGCTGATCGATCCGCGGCCGGGCCTGGTGCCGCTGACCTTTGATGCGAATGCCTGGGAACCCTTTGTTCCCATGTCCGGCATCGCGCTCGAAGTCGATATCGAGACCGGACAAAAGAAGTCCCGCATGCAGTTTCGCGAAGATCTGCTGTTCACCCATCGCGGCATGTCGGGGCCGGCCGTGCTGCAGATCTCCAGCTATTGGGATTCCGGCACGCCGATTGCCGTCAACCTGGTACCGGAAACCGATATTGCCGAAACGCTCATCCAGAGCAAGGGCGCGTCGAAAAAGAATATCGGCAATCTGCTGCCGCAGTGGCTTCCCGGCCGGCTGGCGGAAGGCATGCTTGCCTTCAACGGCATCCGACCGGATGCGCGCCTTGCGGATATGCCCGACAAGCAATTGCGCAAGCTTGGCGAATCCATCAACCGCTGGCTGCTGACGCCCAACGGCTCGGAAGGCTACCGCAAGGCCGAAGTGACCCGCGGGGGTGTCGATACCCGCGAGCTTTCCCAGCAAACCATGATGGCAAATAAAATACCCGGACTGCATTTCATCGGGGAAGCGGTTGATGTCACCGGCTGGCTGGGCGGATACAACTTCCAGTGGGCATGGGCGTCCGGCGTCGCAGCCGGCCTGTCGATATAGCAAGAAAGTCGGCCCCGGCGCGACATGTGAACGAAAATCTTTGCTTCGGCGAGTGAAGCTGCTATACTCGCCGTCTTCCTTATAAAACCCTCGGTTAGAGTTAGACTTACATGACCACAATTCGCCTTAAAGAAAACGAGCCGTTCGAAGTCGCCATGCGCCGCTTCAAGCGGACCATTGAGAAAACCGGTTTGCTGACAGAATTGCGTGCGCGTGAGTTCTACGAAAAGCCGACCGCCGAGCGCAAGCGCAAGCTCGCAGCTGCCGTGAAGCGCCATTACAAGCGTATCCGCAGCCAGCAGCTGCCGAAGAAGCTCTACTGATTTTTATTGCCGCGCCCAGTGTGCGGTAATGTATTGACCCGCTCCGGAGGTATGCCGCAGCGGGTTTTGTTGCTTACATGAGTTGCCTATTGCAAACTGAATTGGCATCATGATGCAGGATGGCCGGATATTCTAGGTTTGAAATTCGACAGAAAGGCATGCCGAGGCTCGCACCGCGCCTTTGCTTCGTTCTCTGACGATTTTCTCTTGTGATGCCGGAGCATGAATTTGCCTGGTGCGGATGTGTTTCTTGCAGCCGCCTTGCCGTCCCTTTGCTGCCTGTATTGCAGTGGCATGTTGAATTGGAGAGAAAATGGGCCTGAAAGAGCAAATCACCGAAGACATGAAAGCGGCAATGCGCGCCAAGGACACCGGCAGGCTGGGCACGATCCGCCTGCTGACCGCAGCAATGAAGCAAAAAGAGGTTGATGAGCGCATCGAGCTCACTGATGCCCATGTCCTTGCCATCATCGAAAAGATGATCAAGCAGCGCAAGGATTCCATTTCCCAGTTCGAAGCCGGCGGACGGCAGGATCTGGCCGATATTGAAAAGGCGGAACTGACAGTGCTGTCCGCCTACATGCCTCCCGAATTGTCGGAAGCCGAAATTTCCGGCGAAGTTGCCGCTGCAATCGCGCAAACCGGTGCGGCGGGGCCGCAGGATATGGGCAAGGTAATGGGCGTGCTCAAGCCCAAGCTGGCTGGGCGTGCCGACATGACGGCGGTATCCGCCCTGGTGAAAAGGGCGTTGTCCACAGCCTGAAGATGTCGCAGGGAAGCGGCAGTGCTTTTAAATTGCCGCTTTGTCTCCATCTGAATCGCACGGCCCGGACCTCAGGCATTTTCAGGCTTCCGTCAGCCGGCCCGGATACTCCTTAAGGACATCTTGCTTCCCGCACCGCCGTGATTCCACAATCTTTCATTCAGGATTTGCTTAACCGGGTCGACATCGTGGATGTCGTTGGCCGTTATGTGCAATTGAAGAAGGGTGGCGCGAACTACATGGGCTTGTGCCCATTCCACAACGAAAAATCTCCAAGCTTTACCGTCAGCCCCACCAAGCAGTTCTACCATTGTTTTGGCTGCGGCGCCCATGGCACGGCAATCGGGTTTCTCATTGAGTATTCCGGGCTCGGATTCGTCGAAGCCGTCAAGGATCTCGCGCAAGGCGTGGGAATGATCGTTCCGGAGCAGGACAAGTTGCCGCCCGCCCAGCGGGCCGAGGTGCAGGCAAAAAGCATGGCCTTGTCCGAAGCCATGACAAAAGCATCGGACTTTTACCGCCAGGAATTGCGCGGAGCCCAAAATGCCATCAGTTATCTGAAGAATCGTGGACTGACTGGCGAAATCGCCGCGCGCTTCGGTCTGGGCTATGCACCAGGCGGGTGGGACAACCTGCGCGCGGTATTTTCGGATTACGAGACGGCTGCCCTGGTCGAGGCCGGCCTCGTCATTGACCGCAGCGAGGAAGAGGGCGGCGGCCGCAAGCGTTACGACCGTTTCCGCGATCGGATCATGTTCCCGATCCGCAATACCAAGGGCCAGGTGATCGGCTTCGGCGGGCGTGTACTGGACGGTGGCGAGCCCAAATACTTGAATTCCCCGGAAACACCCTTATTTCAAAAGGGTCTTGAGTTATACGGCTTGTTCGAAGCGCGGCAGGCCATTCGCGAAGCGGGATACGCCCTTGTGACCGAAGGTTACATGGATGTTGTTGCATTGGCGCAACTGGGATTTCCGCAATCGGTTGCCACCCTCGGCACGGCCTGTACGACAACCCATGTACAGAAACTGCTTCGCCAAACCGATCATGTCATCTTCAGTTTCGACGGTGACGCAGCCGGACGCCGCGCAGCTCGCCGAGCCCTGGACGCCTGCCTGCCTTATGCAGGCGACAACAAGACGCTGAAATTCCTTTTCCTGCCCCCGGAGCATGATCCGGACAGTTATGTGCGCGAATTCGGCGCGGAAGCTTTTGAACAGCAGGTGCGCGACGCGATGCCTTTGTCGCAATTCCTGCTCAAGGAAGTGACTCAGGATACCGACCTGACTACGCTGGAGGGAAGAGCGCGGGCCCAGTTTGAAGCCAAGCCCCTGCTACAGGCGATGCCGCCGTCCGGCTTGCGGCTGCAGATCGTGAGAGGCCTGGCGCAAATGACGCAGACTACGCCGGCTGAAATCGAAGCGCTGTTCGAGCTCGTTCAGCCTGTGGCTCGTACAAAGGTGGCGCCGCCGCGCACCAAGCGTACGCCGCCGATGGGGCTGGAACGACAGATGATTCGCTTGCTCGTCGCGCATCCTGCTTTGGCTGCCGGGGTGGACCAGCCAGCGATTGATGCGGTCGCGCAGCTTGCGCCGGACAATGCCGCCATGCTGACCCAATTGCTCGAAGCATGCTGGGCATTGGGTGACAACGCGCATTTCGCAGCGCTGTCGGAACAGCTGAAATCGGCGGGCGCCGACTTCGATCCCTTGATCGCGGAGATCGCGGCAGAGGCCGAGTCCGACCCGGAAGCTGCCCGTCTTGAACTTGCCGGAGCAATACGACAGACTAAAATGCAAGTACTGAAAGCGGAGCTGGAGCGGCTTGCAAGCACCGGCCTGTCAACAGAAGAGGCGCGAAACCGTTATCGGGAGGTGATGCAGCAGCAAGAGCAACTACGGCGGCAGGCTGAGGTCGAAGCAACATCGCGGTAGTTGACAACATGGCTTTGAATTGGAGAAATATTGCGCTGTATGGTATCATTAAAAGCTTTTGATTCAAGGTCTTAGAGAGTTTTTCGGCCATTGGCCGGCAGATGATCGAGAACATGTAGCGCGGGCGAATGCCGAGCCAGGGTTTCTAGTCGGCTCCACCAGGCGCAATTCACTCGGCGCACGAGGGTAGTCCAGTTGGTAGTGATTCCATGGCAAACGCAATGAAAAAAACCGCGAATTCGGGTGTAACGGCAAAAAATGCAGCTTCTGCTGCAACTAAATCTGCCCCGGGCAAGTCGATGGCAAAGCCCGCCGAAAAGCAGACCGCTTCCGCCTCATCCGCAAGCAAGGCAAAGACGCCGAGCAAAGCCGCGACGAAAGACGCGGCCAAAGTAGCGCCGACGACCGCAACTGAAAGTATGTCAAAGGCGAAACCTTCATCCCGAGCTGCCGACCAGACGGCTCCCGAGAAATTGAAAGAACCCGTGACAAACAAGAAAACCGAATCCAAGACAGCCAGCAAGCCTGCCAAGGTCGCGCCGACGGCGGAAGCCAAATCGGAAAGCAAGGTAATGGCGGTCAGCCAGACAACCGATGCGGCGGCATTGGCTGCCATTGATACGTCCGGATATGTTCTGCCAACAGTCAAGGTGCCGGGCCGTCGCGGTCGCAAACCTAAGGACTTCCAGCCCGAGAATGATGAAGTCGCCGCGCTCAATGCCGTCGAACGCGCCGAGCTCAAGGCCGCCGACAAGGCAAAGGCGAAGGATCGCAAGGCTAAGGAAAAGGCACTGCTCAAGGATGCCTTCTCCGACAGCGAGGCTTCGGAAGAGGAACTCGAACAGCGCCGGCAAAAGCTCAAGTCGCTCATCAAGCTCGGCAAGGACAGGGGTTTCCTGACGTATTCGGAAATCAATGACCATCTGCCCGAGAATATCGTTGACCCCGAAGCCATCGACGGCATCATCGGTACGTTCAACGACATGGGCATTGCCGTTTATGAACAGGCGCCCGATGCTGAAACCCTGCTGCTGTCCGACAGCGTCGCTTCCGTTGCCACGGACGATGATGCCGAGGCGGCGGCGGAGGCCGCATTGTCGACTGTTGATTCCGATTTCGGCCGCACCACCGATCCGGTCCGCATGTACATGCGTGAAATGGGCTCGGTCGAGCTGCTGACGCGCGAAGGCGAAATTGAAATTGCCAAGCGTATCGAAGACGGCCTCAAGGACATGATTCAGGCGATCTCCGCCTGCCCGACCACGATTGCAGAAATCCTCGCAGCCGCTTCCCGTATCGAAAAGGACGAGATGAAGGTGGACGAGATCGTGGATGGACTCGTCGATCCGAATGCGGTTGACGAAGTTGCGCCTCCGCCTGTTGCCGCATCCGACGAGGAAGACGAGGATGAGGAAGGCGAGGAAGAAGACGAAGAGGAAGAGGACAACAGCGGCGGTGGCGCCGCCGGCTTCTCCGCGGAGCAGCTTGAGCAGCTCAAGCGCGATTCGCTCGCCAAGTTCGAAGAGATTTCGAGTCAGTTCGACAAGATGCGCAAGGCCTATGAAAAGGAGGGCTACAACTCCAAGCCCTACGTCAAGGCCCAGGAAACCATCTCAAACGAACTGCTGTCGATTCGCTTCACCGCGAAGTTCGTTGAAAAGCTCTGCGACACCCTGCGCGGCCAGGTCGACGAAGTGCGCCATATCGAAAAACAGATTCTTGATGTCGCGGTAAATCGCTGCGGCATGCCGCGTGCGCATTTCATCAAGGTATTCCCCGGCAACGAAACCAATCTGGACTGGATCGATGGCGAGGTGGAAGGCGATCATTCTTACAGCGCAGTCCTTGGCCGTAACGTGCCGACCATCAAGGAACTTCAGCAAAAGCTGATCGACCTGCAGGCGCGCGTCGTATTGCCGCTGCCCGATCTTCGCAACATCAACAAGAAGATGGCGGCCGGTGAAATGAAGGCCCGCAAGGCCAAGCGTGAAATGACGGAAGCCAACCTGCGTCTGGTCATCTCGATCGCAAAGAAATACACCAATCGCGGCCTGCAGTTCCTGGACCTGATCCAGGAAGGCAACATCGGCCTGATGAAGGCCGTGGACAAGTTCGAATACCGCCGCGGTTATAAATTCTCGACGTATGCCACATGGTGGATCCGTCAGGCGATTACCCGCTCGATCGCCGATCAGGCGCGGACCATCCGTATTCCGGTTCACATGATCGAAACGATCAACAAGATGAACCGCATCTCGCGCCAGATTCTCCAGGAAACCGGTGCCGAGCCTGATCCCGCAACGCTGGCGATCAAGATGGAAATGCCGGAAGACAAGATTCGCAAGATCATGAAGATCGCGAAAGAGCCGATCTCCATGGAAACGCCTATCGGTGATGACGATGATTCCCATCTTGGCGACTTCATCGAGGACAACAATACATTGGCTCCGGCCGATGCGGCGCTGCATGCATCGATGCGTGGTGTAGTCAAGGATGTTCTTGATTCCCTGACGCCTCGTGAAGCCAAGGTATTGCGCATGCGTTTCGGCATTGAAATGTCAACCGACCATACCCTGGAAGAGGTCGGCAAACAGTTTGATGTGACACGTGAGCGTATCCGCCAGATAGAAGCCAAGGCTCTGCGCAAGCTGCGGCACCCGTCCCGTTCCGACAAGCTCAAGAGCTTCCTGGAAGGCAGTTAAGCAAGATAGCCTGACGAATACCGGTTCATCAGGCCACTCAATTGCAGCTTGCTCATAGTTTCTTGGCGAATTGCAAATGAACCTAGCGACATAGTGCCTGTTTGGAATAAAATGTCTGCCTTTCCGGGCCTCTAGCTCATGCTTGGTTAGAGCAGCGGACTCATAATCCGTTGGTGCCGTGTTCGACTCACGGGAGGCCCACCAGATAAAAAAGGGTTAGCATCTGCTAACCCTTTTTCTTTTGGCACTTCAGCTTCAAGCATAAAACCTTATGCGTATTGGCTTACTATGAATCTACATAGCTAAAGCTAAATACACTTGCGACGATTTCCCGCAAGGCAGGCCGTTCACATAACTTGCTCATAAATTCCTGAGAACGCCGAACCGTCCCATTGGTAGAGCATCTGGCTGCCATGCCGGCAATTGGAAAGGATCGCGGTGCGAAAGGCGGCAATGCATTGTCCGTCCTGATCGCGGACGCTTCGGTATACGACACCGTTTGATCCTTCCTGGCGAAGCGTTTTTCCCATCCCCTGAGGTACACCGTAGGCGTTTGAATCATAGACAGGATGATCGGATTCCAACCCGCGCAAGTCATGCAGCTCTCCTGCTACTTCAACATGATAGACCCGCATCTGCAGTTGTATCGGTCCTTCATTCGTGGCTTTGAGAAAGCGCGCCTGATGATAGGTGGTTTCGGCAATCGCCGTCTGCTTCTGGTATGCCGCGTAAAAGACGCCAAAGCTGCCGTCGCTGAAACGGCTGCCTGATGGATTGAGGTGGGTGAATGCCGCCATGATCGGACCGCACCCCGGCCCAAACAGTCGTTCTTCTTTAGGGACCAGTTCGATTTCGCCCACTTCATCACGGATGCGGTCATTCGTCATGGCCTCCAGTGCATACAAGGCATCGAAGTCGTCGGGCGAGGCTACCCGGTCGAAGAGGTTGATGGTGGGGAAGCGGGTGGGAATGATGCGAAAGGCGGGATGCCAGTCAATGCGTACCAACGGATAAGTCATTCAGCCACCACGCATGGCATCAAGATATTGGCGTACGACGTACAAATCTGAAACATTGCCGGAGAGCATGCGCTGCAGGGCGCTTTGGCCGCCGAAGATGGAGGCGCTATTGGGTTTATGGATCCAGTTATCGGCAACTTCGGCATCGGGCAGGAGAATCTGCAGTGCCTTGTAAATGCCGAGAACGTATGAAATCCGCTCCAGCGTATCGCGCCCCAGGCGAGCCAGTTCCGGCTCCTTCTTCCATTTATAGAATGTTGATCGCGGGGGATTTCCGAGCAGCGTCAGCTGCATTTCCAAATCAAGCCGCCATAAACGCGCAATATTGTCGAACGCGCGGATAGCTGCCGGTGACATGGCATCCGGGCTAAACCCTGCAGCAGGACGAGGATAGCGTACGGCCATTGGCGATATCGATAGGGAAAGTAGAATAGATTCAATTTATTCCATAAAGAGAAAAATTGCAAAGAAATTTCCAGAAATGGAAGGTGTCCGGCGAGTTTCAAAAACTCGTTGCAATCTTTTTTCCAAGATATGGTCAGAACATGGTTCCATTGCGCCTTTCTTCATGCCAAGCCGCCTGTCATCAACGCGACAAATCAACAGCGTATAAACGCAGGCGTATAATGAAGGGTTGTTCATCCAGACAGCGCTCGACCACATCGGGATGCTGTGCTTAACCGGCCGCTCGGCCCATAGATAGCGATTATGTCAGACACCCTGTTAGCACCCACGCAACCTGCCACGCCTGCGGTCCGTTTTGACGACTTCGGACTCTCGCCCGACATCTTGCGCGCGCTTGCCGACCAAGGTTATGTTCACCCGACCCCGATCCAGGCGGAAGCGATCCCGATCGTCCTCCAGGGCCGCGATGTCATGGGCGCGGCACAAACCGGCACAGGCAAGACGGCCGGTTTTTCCTTGCCGATCATCCAGTTGCTGCTGGCCCATGCCAGTACCAGCGCATCGCCCGCACGGCATCCGGTACGCGCCCTGATCCTGACGCCGACACGCGAGCTCGCCGACCAGGTCGCCGACAACGTGAAAGCCTATTCCCGTCACACGCCGCTCAGGTCCACCGTGATTTTCGGCGGCGTCGACATGGCGCCGCAGACCGCCGCGTTGCGTAGCGGCGTCGAAATTGTCATCGCCACGCCAGGCCGCCTGCTTGATCATGTGCAGCAGAAAACGCTCAATCTGTCGCAGACCCAGATTCTCGTCATGGATGAAGCCGATCGCATGCTGGACATGGGCTTCCTGCCCGACTTGCAGCGCATCATCAACCTGCTGCCGAAACAGCGCCAGAACCTGATGTTCTCCGCCACGTTCTCGCCGGAGATCAAGAAGCTGGCCAACAGCTTCCTCAAGAATCCGGTCACCATCGAAGTCGCGCGCAGCAATGCCACCGCCGACAACGTAACCCAGGTGCTGTTCAAGGTGGAAGAAGACGCCAAGCAGGAAGCGGTTGCCCACATCATCCGCACGCGCGGACTCAAGCAGGTCATCGTGTTTTCGAACACGAAGATCGGTGCATCGCGCCTGTCGCGCCACCTGGAAAAGGAAGGCGTCAAGGCGGCGGCGATCCATGGCGACAAGACCCAGACTGAGCGCATGGCGGCGCTGGAAGCCTTCAAGCAGGGCACAATCGAAGTGCTGGTGGCAACCGATGTCGCCGCCCGCGGCCTCGATATCGCCGAACTTCCCTGCGTGATCAACTTCGACCTGCCGTACAACGCGGAAGATTACGTCCACAGGATCGGCCGCACCGGTCGCGCCGGCGCCTCCGGCGATGCGATTTCCCTGTTTACCGACAAGGACGCCAGGCTGCTGACCGACATCGAAAAGCTGATCAAGCACACCATTGCGCGTCAGCCGCTCACCGGTTTCGTGCCCCAGCGTTCTTCGGACCGCAGGCCGCCGCGCCATGAAGAAAGCGAAGAGCGATCATCATCCGGCGGCATGAGCAGGGGTGCCAGCCAGTACGGCCGCAACTCTCATTCGCCGCGCAAGGAAAAGATCGATCCCTGGTTCCTGAAGCCGTACGAGCCTGCAGCGCCTACGCCGCAGGCAGAGAACGGCAATGCCTCCGACCAAGGTAACGGCAAGCCGCCCAAGGTAAAGGTCGCGGCATTGCTGGGCGGCTTGCAGAAGCGCTGAAACAGGCTGGACGGCTCTCTAGCCCGTGTTTGACAAGCGTTGCGAGCGGGTTTGGGGGGCGCGTTGCGTTGGGAAGCGGGAGCGCCGGCGTACGGGCAGTACGCCGCGCCACACGCGTGAATCCGGAGTGCGGCAGCTCATCCAATCCAATCCCGCCCAAGTCAGTGAGCATGCTTGACTGCAATCCGCTCTATAGATCCGGCCCGAAAATATGTTGGGCCCGGATTCCCTCACCCCGGCCCTCTCCCAGAGGCAGAGGGTGAGATCAGCGACCCGAAAAATAAGCCATTTTTCGGGTCGAATCAATAGAATCCATGGGGAAGCGGTCTCAATCCCCGAAACGCCTGTGCCAGCCCTGCAGTGCAGATTGCCAGAATTGCTCCACTGTCCCGACGCCGTTTAGCGGCATCTCCAGGATCGCAGCGGCCCTCAGCAGTTCCGGCAGCGGATTGGCGGTATCCAGCGCCAGCGCACCGGTCTGCTTGGATAATTTCTCGCCAGCCGAATTGGTCACGACCGGCACATGCAGATAGCGTGGCGTCGGCATCCCCAGCAGGCGCTGCAGATAAATCTGGCGAGGTGTCGAGTCGAGCAGGTCGGCGCCGCGAACGATGTCGGTTACCTGCTGATCGGCGTCATCCACCACCACCGCAAGCTGGTAGGCCCAGAAACCGTCGGCCCGCCTGAGCACGAAGTCTCCCGCTTCGGATGGCAGATGCTGCGAGATTTCACCCTGCCAGCGGTCGGTAAAGGTAATGCGGCACGCATCGGCGATGCGCAGGCGGTAGGCACGCGCGGTCTTGCCTTCCGCCAGGCCGCCGCGGCAGGTGCCTGGATATACCGCAGCTCCGTCGCTGGCGACGCCGATGCGTGAATCCGCGATTTCCCTGCGCGTGCAGCCGCAGGGATAGGCATTTTCGCCGAGACGCGCGAATGCCGCTTCATACAAGGCCTTGCGGCGGCTTTGCCACAGGACTTCACCATCCCACCGCATGCCGAATGCCTGCAGGCATTGAAGTATCGCTTCGTCCGCACCCTTGATGGCACGTGCCTCGTCAATGTCTTCAATGCGCACCAGCCAGGTTCCGTCATGCACGCGGGCGTCGAGGTAACTGGCCATCGCGGCCACCAGCGAACCCATGTGCAATGGACCAGTGGGCGAGGGGGCGAAGCGACCGGTATAGGCAGTGTTGTCCATGTATTGGAAAGAATTGATCGAAATGGTCTAGGCTGTGTTTGATAAGCCGCTGTTCGGTCCAGGTTCAGATCCGCGCCTGCAGTGTTCGGCGTACGTCCGTACGCGTGCGCTCCCGCACTTCAACGCAACTCAGCTCCTAACCTCGCGACGCTTATCGAACGCAGCCTGGCAGACCGGCATGCGCCTTGTACCTTGCCCGCTGCCGATGCCTTTGCTATTTGCTGATATTGTAAGCGGCTGAACGATCCCGATATCAACCATTGATGTGCAATGGCAATGGCAATAACAACGGCTAACACAATGCCGCCGGCCTTCCGGCAAAGCCGGCAGCTGTCATGGCATGAAACCACCGGACCGGTATCCAGAAGAAAGGAATCTCACATGATCGAACTGCGCAGGAGCGAAGAGCGGGGCCATGCCAATCATGGATGGCTGGATTCCTATCACAGCTTTTCCTTTGCCGATTATTACGACCCCGAACATATGGCCTTCGGGCCCTTGCGGGTCATCAACGAGGACCGCATCGACGGCGGCGCCGGCTTCGGCGCTCATGGACATCGCGACATGGAAATCATCAGCTATGTACTGGAGGGCGAGCTTGCCCATAAGGACAACATGGGCAATGGCAGCGTGATTCGTCCCGGCGACGTGCAGCGGATGAGTGCGGGACGCGGCATCATGCATTCCGAATTCAACCATGCCAAGGACCGCCAGGCGCATTTTCTGCAGATCTGGATAGAGCCGAACCGCTTCGGCATCCAGCCCGGTTATGAGGAAAAGCGTTTCGAGGCCGAGGAAAAGCAGGGCCGTCTGCGCCTGATCGCCAGTCCGGACGGACGGGACGGCTCCGTGACGATTCATCAGGATGCGCAGGTGTACGCTGGCCTGTTCGACGGCGGTGACAGTGTGCGGCTGGATATCCAGCCCGGCCGCCGTGTCTATCTGCATGTGGCGAAAGGTGAAATCCAGGTGAATCAGAGCATGCTCAAAGCCGGCGATGCCGTGAAGCTGACCAACGAACCGGGTATCGAACTGATTAACGGGAAGGCGGCGGAAGTCCTGCTGTTTGATCTGCCCTGACCTGATGCCGAGGTGCTAGAGCGTTTTCGCCTTGACCGGCCTAGTTGAGGCCGAGGCAGATTGCTGCTGGAACAAGGCGTGACGACGCAACATGGCCTAGCCATGGCAAGGAGTCACAACGCCGTGCCGGCGGCAACCTGTCCGGGATCGGCAGGCGGGTCAGGGTGAAACCGCTCTAGCCACCGGGCCGGTTCGCGTGATGCGGCGCGCAGACACGCCTGTTCGATGTCAGGAAACCTGTTTGCCTTCAAGCAGGGCCGGCTCCATGCGGTCGATGTTGATGGCCGGATCGAGCCAGGCGCAGCCGGCAAAGTTCTCATGGCTGATGTTCATCACCGTGAACACCAGTGCAAGATCGCGCCACTCGTAGTTGTTCACCAGGTGGGTTTCCGTGCTGGAGAGCGCGGTGGCAATTGAATAACTCCCTTGCCCGAGGTTCATCGGGAAGGTGAATGCGTAGGTCAGCTCTTCTCCCGGCTGGACTTCGTCCATCGGACGGTCCTTGAGGGAAGTGTTGGTGCCGTACATCGGCTGGCCCAGCCTGTCCTTGATCATGTAACCCAGAATCAGGCGCGGTATATGGGCATTGGCCCGGACGGTGATTTTCAGCGTGACCGTGCTGCCGACATCGACGACTTCCACCGGCTGTCCGCTTTCATTCAGCAATGCGATGGAAGTGACTGTCGCTTCGCCGGTGCCGGAAATGGTTTTCACTTTTCCGTCGGACAGCTTCTCCTGGCGCACCGTCTGGTTCTCCCGCTCGGCGATCATGGCATTGTAGAAATCCATGATTTCCTCCGGCTCGCCTTCCTTTGCGATGCGGCCCGCATCCAGCAGGATGGCGCGGTCGCATACCGACTGAATCGCGCCCTTGTCATGGGATACGATCAGCAGCGTGGTGCCCTGCTTGCGGAATTCACGGATACGGTCGAAGCTCTTGTGCTGAAAGTAGGCGTCACCGACGGAAAGCGCTTCATCGACAATCAGGACATCCGGCCGCTTGGCCGTGGCAAGGCTGAACGCCAGGCGCATCTGCATGCCGCTGGAATACACCCGGACCGGTTCATCCATGTACTCGCCGATTTCCGCAAAAGCCTCGATCTGCGGCATCAGGGTATTGATTTCCTCGGAGCTGAGGCCGATAAGCTGGCCGGCCATATGAACGTTCTGGCGGCCGGTGAATTCCCCATGGAACCCCATTCCCAGTTCCAGCAGCGCCGCCACCTTGCCATGGATGGTGACATTGCCCGTCGTTGGCTGGGCGGTACCGGTGATCAGCTTGAGAAGCGTGCTCTTGCCGGCGCCATTGATTCCGATGATGCCGACCGCCTCGCCGGATTCGATCTTGAAGTTGATATCCCGTAACACCCACTTGAGGTGGTGCCGCACCGCGGCGCTGCTCGGGGAAATCCACTCGGCAAGCCGCGACCACTGATTGCGGTATTGTTTATAAGCCTTGCCAAGGTTGGTAACGTGAATGCTGCCCATGAAATTGTCGTGTCTTGCGAAATAAGGGAAGCGGCAGCTTTGGTGCGCCTGCTGACCGCCGGCAAGGCGAAACCCGCCCTGCGAAATGTTAAACACGCAACATTACATCAAGTGATGATGAGATTGAAGCGAGATTACAAATCTCTATGATGCCACGCATAAAGCAGAGTGGCCCGACACCGGAGAGTTCATCCCGGGCGCGGCAATCAGCTTCCTTGCGCCAGCTTCTTCAATTCGTTGGGTTTCAGGATGATCAGCCGGTGTGCATCCTTCTGGACGATGCCTTGCTGCACCAGCATCAATAGCGCGCGGGTCACGGTTTCGCGGCTGGTGTTGACCATGCTCGCAATGTCCTGGTGGGTGGGAAGATTCTCCACCACTTCATTGCTCTGCCCGTCCTGCTTCTTGATCAGGCCGAGGAAGGTATAGATGCGGCGCGAGGTATTGTGAATGCTGAGCAGCGCACGGAATTCGGAATCCCGCTGGATCTTCTGCGCGAGGTGGCGCAGCATGTGATTGGCCACGGTCGGCGAATGCGAGAAGAGATGCAGCGCATTTGCGCTTGGCAGGAAGGCAACCAGCACTTCGCTCAGCGCGACGACGGAAGCCGAACGCGTCGAATTGTTGATGACTGCAATCTCTCCAAAGAACTCGCCCGGTTGCAGCATGCGCAGGCCGACCGCCCGGCCGTCCTCGGTGATATCCACCACCTGCAACTGGCCCGCCAGCAGGAACAGCAGGTTATCCCCCTTGCCGCCTTTTTGCAGCACGACTTCCCGCTTGCCGTAACGCTTGATGCGCAGGCTTTTCTTCACCATCTCCATGTCTTCTTCCGACAGCTGCTCCAGCAATGGAATGCGGCGGAGATGGATCTGGTAATTCACTTGTCCCGGAGGTTGTCCCTGGATCGCGGACGCACTGGCATCCATTTGTTCGGCGGACGAACTAGGCGGCATGTTGGCAGCGACATCACTCTCATTCGCAACTTGCTGTTCATTCAAGGCCATTCGATCGTTTCCCAGTTTCCTTCAACCAAAATTTATTATAGCAACCCCGCCCTGCGACACGTCGGCTCGTTTCAGCGAATCAGGACTAAATGTGGCGAAAATAGGGCAATCAGAACAATACCTGCTGTATTTGCGCCAACATCTTTCCAGCAGAATTTACGATCTGGCAAAAAATCCTGCAGGAATTCTATGAATACTCCCAGGCAGAACAAACCAATGGCCCAGCACAGAAACTCGTTCAGGCTCGATGCGATTCTGGTGGCGATCAGGGACAGGACCAGATAGGCGAGAAAGTGCATCAGCTTGTCATTGGGCAAACGGGGAAGCAGTCGGGCGGGCGTCAGGCATCCTACTGAAATTCCCGCGACGAAAAACGCAAATGCCGCAAGCGGCCAACTCATTATTTCCATTTTTCAACGTTGTGAAACTGCACCGGTAACGATGCTTGTTTATAAGGCAACAGTGTAGAGCACGGTCGATTTTCCCTTGCCCCGGAGTACGACTTCGCGGATGCGGATAAATTCATGCCGGCGTGCAAGATTGACGGTGCCTTCGCCAACGATAATGTTGTAAGGCAGGTCGCGCGCGAAGTCTTCCAGGCGCGAGGCCACGTTCACGCTGTCGCCCACAGCGGTGTACACGCTGCGAAAACGCGTGCCGAAATCTCCCGCCATGGCGATTCCGCTTTCAATGCCGATACGGACCCGCAGCGGCGCCAGCCCTTTTTCCTTTCGCGCGGCGCTGAGCTGCTGCACTTCCAGAAGAATCTGCTTGGCCGCGTCGAGCGCCAGATCGGCATGATCGCTGATAGGAAGCGGGGCGCCCCAAAAGGCGACCAGGCCGTCGCCGGTGTACTTGTCCAGGGTGCCTTGCCGTTCCAGCACCGGCCGGGTGAGGCAGTCGAGGAAATCACGGGTCAGCTGGGCGGCCTCGATCACCGACAGGGATTCGACCTGGCCGGTGTAGCCCTCCATATCGGCAATCAGCGTGGTGACATGGCATTGCCGAGGCGCGAGCGGATCGGCCAGATCGCTTCGCAGCAGTTCGTTCACCACCGATTTGGCCACATACTGCTGCAAGGTCCCCAGCAGATACCGGGATCTGCGCTGCGCCAGTTGCCAGTCGAACGGCACCGCGACGGCGAGCAGAAGAAGATTTGCCGCAATCGGTCCCGTGGTGGAAAACGACGGGTCATGGCCGCTCAGCCAGTAGGCCATGCCGATCCATAGCAGCGAGCTGCCGAGCAGCAGTGCAACGTTGGCGATGGCCGACAGGCGCGGCAGGGTGAAAATGACCATCAGCGCCACTATCACCGAATACAGGACGGCAGCCATCCTGCCGGAGTTGGCCAGGATGGATGAGCCGGGCTGCGGCTGCCTGTCGAGGAAATGCGTCAATGCCGCTGCGTGGACAAGTACGCCCGGAGTGGACGTGGCCAGCGGCGTGGACACCCGGTCGGACAGGCCGAGGGAAGACGAGCCGATCAGCACCAGGCGCCCCTCGATCATGTCGCGCGGAGCGGAAAGGTTGAGGATGTCGGCCGCGGGTACAAAGGTGTAGGCGCTCCAGGGTCTGGCATAAGGCACGCGCCAGTACCCGTCCTGTTGCTGCAGACCGTCGATGCTGTGATCGCAGCAGCCGAGCAGCGCCAGCGAGAGCGTCGGGAAATGGCGCCCGTCATACCTGGTAAAGAGGGGCAGGCGGCGCACCATGCCGTCCGCGTCCGGCAGCATGCCGATATTGCCTAATGCGGTGCTCTGGGCCAGGCCCGCATGATTGCCGATATAGCCGGTGGCCGATACGGTCTCGCGCCCGCTCCTGACGGGAACGTCGCCGCTGATCTTGCCGACATGCAATGGGGTGGTTCGCATTGCATAGTCGAATGCCTGGGCAAATACGATCGGGTTGGTACGCCCCAGCATGGCAAGATGGGCGTCGCCATCCTGGTCGGCTTTTTCAGGAAAGACAATATCGAAGGCGATGGCTTTGGCGCCATAGGCCAGCAGCAGATTTTCCGCGAGATCGGCCATGCGCGACCTCGGCCATGGCCACGGGCCCACGGCGGCCAGGCTATCTTCATCAATGTCGATCACGGCAATGCGTTTTTCGGGTACATCGGCCAGGCGCATCCGGATGAAGTGATCCCGCAGCCATTCATTGGCAAGCTGCGATTCTCCGGGCACCACCGACCACTGGGACCACAAGGTCAGTAGTACCGTGCTCAGCGCAATCAGGATACGTATGGAGGTGGCCGACATGAAGACAATGCAAAGGCAGGCATGGTTGCAGATTGTCATCAATGTCAATGAAGCAACCTGGCATGCGCTCAAAAGAGAATGTGGGCGCAAGTATAGCGTCATCCCCTGCGGCAACGAAGAAGAAGTCGGCTGGAAACCATTGAAGCGGATTCGCCGGTGCATCCTGCTGGGTGGCGCCTTTCCGGCCTTGCGCCGGCACTCCAGGGCAAACTGATTCTTGCAGCCATTCAGCCGCAATCCGCGCACCAGGAATGGCAATAAGGCAAGTATGGACAGGGATCTATGATAATTCGGACAAGTACGGAAAACACACACTTCGGAGGCTGGCTTTGCTCCGCTTTGCAAATTGTGATAGTTTCTGGCAATAACTAATAATGTTTCTTATGTTTCAGTGTGTTGGTGGATGGGATAAACATGTTTCGTTTTCTGATCTCAGCCCTGCATGTGACGGCATTGCTTGCTTGTCTTCCTGCCGCGGCCCAGTCCGTGGTCGGGGATATCGTATTCGCCTCTGGACAGGTGCAGGTGGCGAACGGCGGTTCGACACGCGCCGCAAAAATCGGCGAGGCGATCAAGCAGGGCGACGAGCTCGTCACCAAGGCGGATGGTTACATCTATGTAAAGACGCGCGACCAGGGCTTCGTCAGCCTGCGTCCGAATTCCGCAGTTCAGTTTGATCTCTATGAATACGCGGCGGACAAGCCGCAGGAAAGCCGGATCAAGACCACGCTCAAGTACGGTGTGCTGAGAAGCGTATCCGGCGTCGGCGCGCAGAGCGCAAAAGACAAATACAGGCTGAACACTCCGGTTGCCGCGATCGGCATTCGCGGCACCGACTTTACCGTTTTCGCCAATGCCGAAGTCACCCGTGCCACCGTGACGTCGGGCGGTATTGTCATGAGCGGCTTCAATGACAGCTGCGCACCGAGCGGAACCGGGCCTTGCAACGGCATCCAGGGAGCGGAATTGTATGCACAGCAATCCGGGATGATGCTCCAGCTTCGCCGCGGCGACAGCCGTCCTGCGCTGCTGGACCGCGAATCGTCGAATCTGCGGCCGGATGTGGTGGCACCGCCGCTGCCCGGCGAGAAGGTGGAGAAGGGCGCGGCGGCCAGCGGCACGACGACCAGCGCCGACCTGGCAGGCAACCAGGCCATCACCCTCAAGCAGGGAATCGCCTTGCAGGAAAAACTGCAGCTGGAGCAGAAGACTGCGACGCCGCCAGCGGTGCCAGTCGTGACTCCGCCGGTAGCGGAGCCTTCGTTGCCTGCGCCGCCGCCCCCCGCACAGGCAGTATTCTGGGGACGCTGGCAGCCCTTTGCGGGCGCAAGCGCATCAACGGCGGGCAAGGACTGGAGCGCGGTGGAAGCCGACAAGCAATTGGCTGTTGTCAGTCTGGCGAATTCGGTGTTTGGATTGGCAAGAAATATGCAAACCGACATGGCCATGCCAGGCGCAGGCATTTTCAACTTTGCGCTGCAATCGCATGAAAGCTATATCCTGAATGAGGCAACAAGCAGGCTGACGACCGCAAGAATCGAAAATCCGGCGTTGAGAATCAACTTCAACAACCGGGAGTTCGATACGAGCTTCAAGCTGGTGAATGAAAGCCATGCGGTGGACGTGGCGGCAAACGGGGGGATTACCGGGAATGGCCTCATGTTCAGCGACAACATCAAATCGTCCGCAACGGTCCGCGGTGCGCTCGCCAACGGCGGCCAGCAGGCGGGATACCTGTTCGAACAGCGCATCAATGAACGGGAACTGGCGGTCGGCGCAACTTACTGGAGCCGGTAAACCCAGGCATTCCTGACCATTCCCTGATTCTTTTATCGCAGGCGGCGAATTGCTCATCCATTCCGTGAAATGCGGCATGGGCATCATGAAGCAAGGCGCCGCCTGCATGCTATTTCGAATTCCACGCATCCCTTCTTTTCACTTCAATGGATAGCCCGGTCCGACCGGCCACGTCGATAGAACAATGAAAATAAAAAGGCCGGCGAGTCAGCAGGCAAAGGCATGAACAGCAAC
The DNA here is from genome assembly GCF_008929045.1 of Noviherbaspirillum aerium. GTDB lineage: Bacteria > Pseudomonadota > Gammaproteobacteria > Burkholderiales > Burkholderiaceae_D > Noviherbaspirillum > Noviherbaspirillum aerium. The sequence continues at coordinate 135,046 of NZ_VFAH01000010.1, forward strand.
AAGCTCCACAAGCTAGGCCTTGCGCTCTGCGCGTTGGTTCTGGCAACGAATACTCGTGCCCAGGCAGTAGCGAATCCTCCTGATCCGTATCAGGAGGCATTGCAGCTGATGGAACAGGGCAACACCCCCGGCGCGATCGATCAGATCCAGGATCTGCTGAAAACCTCTCCCAATCACGCCGGCGCATGGCTTGACCTCGCGCTGCTGTACTGCGAGCAGGGCGATGCCGCAAGGGCGCGCCGGATTTTCGATCACGTCGAGCAGCAATTCCAGCCGCCGCCCGCCATTCAGGAACTGATCACGCATTACCGCAAGTCGGGTTGTGCCCCGGCGGTGGCGCCGAAAGGCCGCTTCACCTTCACGGTCGGCGGCGGACATACCGACAATGCCAATCGGGGGCTCGCCAACACGGCCATCGACATCGTCCTGCCCCTGGGCGTGACGACAGTGAACCTCGAAGGCTTTACGCCGAAAGCTTCGGTTCTGGCAGCCGTCAGCGCAAACTATGTTCAGGAGATCCAGGCGCTGCCAGGCGTTTCCTGGTTTGCCGGCTTGACGGAAAAGCAGTATCCGAGCGTCCAGGAATTGAATCAGCGTTCCCTGATGGCCGGTATCTCACAGCAGCGCGTGTTCGGCAGGTGGCTGCAGGAGTTCGATGCCGTCGCCACCCATCTGTCGCTGGACGAGCGAAGCCACCAGAAGGGTCTGCTCGCGCGAGGCGCAGTATGGCTTCCGGTTGCCCGGCCGGGACAGCCGCGGTTCGGCGCCGAGCTTTCCCTTAGCCGCTGGCGCTATCCTCATCAGCCGGCTTATGACAACAAGATCATCGAGACCGGCATCAGCATGCGCTGGGCGCCGACCGACCGGCTGGGACTGCGCGCCACGGCGGGCAGGGTGGCCGACCTCGCAAGCAATGCCCGGCCCGGCATGGACAGGCGCGGGCACTACCTGAACCTTGGCGGCCAGTGGCTGATGTCGGAAACCTATCGCCTTGATGCGGGCCTGCGCCTGCGGCGCCTGCAGGACGAAGCGCAATACAGCGTCTTGTTCGGCGAGCGCAGGCATCGCAGCATGCAGCGGCAGATGCATGTCGGTATCCAGATGGAGAAAAACCCCATGACCGCTGGCGTGTGGCGGCTGGAATGGGAGGGCTTGCAAAGCCGCGACAACATTCCCCTGTTTCCCTATAACAGCCGTACGCTCAGCCTGAGCTGGCAATACCAGGTCGATGTATTTTGAGCAACATCAGGCGCCTTTCCCGCAAGGTGCGATGTTGTCACGCCGGTAATCCGACAGTGGTAAACTCTCGCCTGCATGGATCGCGGCCCTGCCATCGGGCTGCCGCGATGATGACCTGCGCAGGAATAGCCAGTCCTCCCAATACAAGACGACCGCCCGGCATCACGCCTCCGGTGTCTTGCAGCGCAATGCAGACGATGGCGCTGCGCGCGCTGCAGTGATTCCGGGCGGAGCGGTGCATTGCGCCTCGCAGGCGCTTTGCGCTTGCCCGATCCCGAAATTGAAAAGCCTGCCGCGCCGGTGCCATCGCCGCGGACCAGGTCCATACGACTACAACGACAGATTTGAAATCAACAGGCGCATAACGATGCCGAAGCTTCATACTTCAACACACAATGTCCCCGCCCTCGAGCAGCGTCTGAAAGATCTGCTGGAAGAACCGCCGGAACGCGTTGCATTTTCACCGGCAAAGCTCACCGCGACGCAGGAACTGGTCAGGCGCTTCGCCGCCTCCGGCCCGCTGCCCCGCAGGATCGTCAACGCCCTCAAGGCCTGGCGTCTCACCGGCTACTCCCCGCGCTGGCTGGCGGTCAGGCTGCCGGTCGTGCGAACGGTCGGGCGCAAGGCCAAGGGCTTCCTCCTGTTCCGCCGGCGCGTCAACGCCCATCTGAACCAGCTTGATCATCACCTTATCCATCAAAGCGAGCACATCAACCGGTTGATCGGCGAGGTGTCGCACAATCTCACTCAACGCGTCGCCGAGTCTTCCCGGAATCTGTCGACCGACTTCGAGGCCAGGCTGGCCGCCGAACGCGAAAACAGCAAGGTGCAAGCCGCGGCGCAGGACGAACGCATGGCCGGGATGGAGCGCACTCTCAAGCAGCTCCAGCAGGCATTGGCCATCAGCGAAAACCGCCTGACGCTGCTCGAAACATCCGGCCGCAGCGGCACGCCCGCCGCGGATGGCGAACAGGACTTCGGCGACTATTACCTTGCGCTGGAAAATCTTTATCGCGGCGAATCCTCGGCCATCGAAGCCCGCTTCGAGCCCTACCTGGGCTTCATCAGCGAAGCCGGCGTCGGCGGCGAGCAGGACCCGGTGATCGATCTCGGATGCGGGCGCGGCGAATGGCTGCGCATCCTGCAGCGCCAGGGACTCCATTCCATCGGCATCGATTCGGACGCCGGCATGCTCCAGCTGGCCCGGGAAGGCGGCAGCAACGTCATCCAGGGCGACATGCTCCCGTTCCTCGAAAGCGCGGCGCCGGAAAGTGTCGGCGCGGTGACCGCCTTCCAGGTGGTGGAGCATCTTCCGCTGGAAGTGCTGATGCGCATGTTCGCGGGAGCGAAAAAAGTATTGCGGCCAGGCGGCGTGATCATCCTGGAAACGCCCAACCCCGAAAACCTGCAGGTGGCCGGCTACAGCTTCTGGCTCGATCCGACCCATATCAAACCGCTGCCGCCGCCGCTGCTCGATTATTTCGCGCGTTACTTCGGCTTCATTGATGTGCGCATCGTGCGTACGCATCCATGGCCGGCGGAGCAGCAATTTCCCGAAGACACGCCGGCTGCCCGTCATCTCAACAAGCTCCTGTTCTGCGAGCAGGATTACGCACTGGTTGCCCGTAAACCGCTATGACCATCACTTCCATCCAACTTCTCTGGCCCCAACTGGAAAGCGGCAGCGACGCGCAGCGTTATGCCGCGGCATTGACGGCCCGCCTGAACGACCTCGGCATCGCCGCGACAGGCGCCGCCGGCCCCGCTGGCCCATGCCTCGCATTCCACTTGCCCGGACACCCGGCGCCGCAGGCGGCTGCAGGCTCAGGCCGGCGTATCGATGTCAGGCCGGGCCTGTTGCCCCTGCCGCCGGCAGCGTCCGACGAAGATATGTCCGGCCGGGAGCAGGCCGATGCGGAAATTGCGGACATGCTTCCCTTCCTCTTCGACGAACAGGCCTTCCTGGCAGACTTGCCGCTGCCGCTGGCGGCGCGCGAGGGCCATGACGGCTATGCATTCGTCGCCTTCGCGGCAGGCCTGGCCGACGACGCGCAGCGGCTGGTACGCATACGCGATCACCTCGTCCGCCTGGTCAAGGGACCCGTCAGCTTTGCCGTGGCGGTGCAGGAGGGCAGGGAAGAGGCTGCGTTGCGCAAGGCGGGAATCGATGTGCTGCCGACGTCCGGCCCGGCCTGCGGACGTGCGCTGCAAGGCGCCGATGCGATCCTGCTCGATCCGCTGAGCAGCGGCCAGAACCTGTACGCAAGCATGCTGTGCCAGGTGCCCGTAGTGGCCATGCTTGCCGCCGACAAAGGCTTTGCCGGCGCCGGCATCGGCGTGGCGGATGCCACCGACGAAGAACTTGCGGGCCTGCTGCTCTTGCTGGCAACCGATCCGCCGATCCGCCGCCGTACCCTCGACGGCCAGCAGGCCCTGCTGCAGGCGCACGGCGAACAAGCCCAGCGCGCCGCGCTCGTCCGCTGGCTGGCGCAGCATGATATCGAGGCGCCGCACAATCAGACCACGCCAGCCACTCCGTCCGCCGAGGCTTTCGAACGCCCGCTGTGCCGCGTCGAAGGCGTCTTCGATTCCAGCTACAGCCTTGCCATCGTCAACCGGCAGCTCGCCATGGCGCTGGAAGACATCGGTGAGCGCGTTGCCCTGTTCACCTACGAGCAGGGCCCGGCGCCCGCGCCGAACTTCCATGCCGTCGAGCAGCCGCAGCGCATTGAACAGATGTGGAAGCGCAGCGAGGAACGGCTGCCGCCCGGCGTATCGATGCGCAATGCCTGGCCGCCGGTGGTGCGCGACATGCGCGGCGCGCGGCGCGTGCTTGCCAATTACGCCTGGGAAGAGACAGCCTTCCCCGAAAAATATGCGGAAGGCTTCAACCAGACGCTTGACCTCATCACCGTCGTCTCCAGCCAGACAGCCAAGGTGCTGCGCGACGCCGGGGTGCGCACGCCGATGGCCATTGTCGGCAATGGCGTCGATCATCTGTTCGATGTCGTTCCCGCGCCGCCGCCGCGCGTTCTGCCGGGCGGTTTCCGTTTCCTGCATGTGTCGTCGTGTTTCCCTCGCAAGGGCGTGGATGTGCTGCTCAAGGCCTACGGCGAAGTGTTCCGCAATACCGACGACGTATCGCTCATCATCAAGACCTTCCCCAATCCGCACAACGACGTGGCGCAGCAGCTTGCGGCGCTGCGCGCAAGCGATCCCGCCTTCCCGCGAGTGGAACTGATCGAGGAAGACTGGACCGGCGAGCAGATTGTCGGCCTTTACCATGCCTGCCAGGTGCTGGTTGCGCCGAGCCGGGGAGAGGGCTTCGGCCTCCCGGTCGCGGAAGCGATGCTGCACCGTCTGCCCGTCATTACCACCGCATGGGGCGGCCAGCTCGATTTCGCCAATGACGAGACGGTCTGGCTGGTGGACTACAACCCCGAGCTGGCGCAAACCCATATCGACCTGCCGGGTTCGCTCTGGGCGGAGCCAAGCGTGGAAAGCCTCAAGCAGAGGCTGCGCGAGCTCCACACGCTGTCGCCCCAGGAACGCGAGCGCAAGACCGCCCGCGCCCGCGAATACATCGCCGCCCGCTATACCTGGCGTCAGGCCGCCGAGCGCACCATGGAAGCGCTGGCCGCCATCAATGCGCAGCCCGCACCGCTGCCGCCGCCCCGCATCGGCTGGGTCAGCACCTGGGGCAGCCGCTGCGGTATCGCCGCGTACTCGTCCCACCTGAGCGCCGCATTTCCCTCAACCAACCTGCGCGTCTACACGCCGGTCAATGAAACCGTCGAAATGCCCGACGGCGCCAATGTGGTCCGCAACTGGACGCTCGGCACCGGGCAGCTGCCGCATGTGATCGAACAGGCCATCGCTGAGAAGCTCGATGCGATCGTTATCCAGTTCAACTGGGCATTCATGTCGCTGGCGGCGTTGAGCGAGCTGGTCAACCGGCTGACGGATGCAGGCATCAAGGTCTTCGTGTTTTTCCACAACACCAGCAGCAGCATTGCGGAAACGCTGGCCGATCACCGCGCCGCGCTTTCCCGTTGCGAACGCCTGATCGTGCATGCCGTCGGCGATGTCCAGCGCCTCAAGAAATGGGGATACCACGACAATGTGACGCTGCTGCCCCTGGGCGTGTATCCGGTGGCATTGCCCGATGAGGCCGCCCGTGCCACGCTGCGCCAGCGCCTCAGGCTGACACGCAAGAAACTGCTTGTCACCTATGGTTTCCTGATGCCGCACAAGGGCCTGTCGGTGATGGTGGAAGCCATGCCGCGCCTGATCGCCGCCCATCCCGACCTTCACCTGCTGATGGTCAATGCCTTCTATTCGGAAGAAGCCTCCGGCGCGGAGCTGAGGCATATCCAGAAACGCATTGCCGAACTCAAGCTCGGGGACCATGTCACCCTGCAAACCGATTTCCTCCCGGAAGAAGAATCCCTCGCCATGCTGTCGCTGGCCGACCTGATCGCCTTTCCTTACCAGCACAGCGAGGAATCCTCGTCAGCCGCGGTTCGCATGGCCCTGGTGGCGGAGCGCCCGGTAGCGATCACGCCGTTGCCCATCTTCGGCGACGTGGCCAGTTCCTGCGGCGTGTTGCCCGGCACCGACGCCGATGCGCTGGCCAAGGGCGTCGATGCGCTGCTGCGCGAGTTGGGAGAGGGTAACCGTGCGCAGGAATATATAGGCAAGGCCAAGGCATATGTCGACCGGCACAATACTCGCCGCCTGTCGCGCCGCCTGTACAACCTGATCGAAGGTTGTGTCACCCAGGCAAGGCTGGAAGCGGACTAATAGAAGGTGAGTTGGCTGTTGCGTACAAGCGACACGCCTAGTGAGTTGCACTACTGTTTGATGGTGTTGTCGTAAAAAAACCACGAAAAAGTAGTCTGAGGCGTTTCATAGGGCTGCTGTCATCGCTTTTTTCCGGTGTTGAGTTGGAAATGGCGGTTACAGCGGCCCTATTTCTTTTGGTTTTTACAAGATGTTTACACTCTCGGGCCGGGAAGCATTGCAAAAATTGCAAACAATCTCCGGGGGTATTCATTTTTGACAATTCTTTTTGTTGTCTGGACACATCGATGTGATACCCATCACATATTTCCTGCAGCCATCGCGTATGATTCGGTTCCAGTGACAGAGAGATGCACGCAGACAACAAGGTGCACCCCGGTTGCTATAGATAGTTAACTGACTTAAATAATTCCTAGGAGCTTTTCAATGGCTGCATCCGCATATTACGCACAAGTACAGCAACTCTACGTAGCGTACTTTGGCCGTCCCGCCGACAAACTCGGCCTCGAGTACTACGCAAAGCTGCTCGACGCAAACGGTGGCAACGACAAGGCAATGCTGCACGACTTCGCGAACTCCGCTGAGTCCAAGGCACTGTACAACCAGACTTCCCTGTCTGCCAAGGTTGCTTCGATGTACGTGACCCTGTTCGGCCGTGAAGGCGACATCGCTGGTATCACTTACTGGGCATCCGAAGTTCAGGCTGGCAAGGTTCTGCTGTCCGAAGTTGCTGCTGCTATCGCTTTCAACGCACAAGCTGCTGACAAGGCTGCTTTCTCCGCCAAGCTGGCTGCTGCTGACGCGTTCACAGCAAAGATCGACACAACAGCTGAGCTGGTTGCTTATGAAACCAACCCGTCGGTTGGCCGTACATGGCTGTCTTCCGTCAAAGACGAGACAACCAAGACTTCCGCTGCTGCAACTATCGACGCAACTCTGACTGCAGCTGTTACCGGCACAAACACAACTGCTGGCCAGACTTTCACTCTTACAGTCGGTGTTGACACAATCAACGGCACAAGCGGCAACGACACCATCAATGCTTTCGCCTCGGGCGTTACATCGACTGGCGCAAATGGCACAACTCTGGGCGCAAACGACACAGTCGACGGTGGTGACGGTACAGATACACTGAACATCGAAGTTCTGTCTGCGGCTGCTGACGCTGCAGCAAACGGTGTTGCTCGTAACACAGTGATCCAAGGCACTATCAAGAACGTTGAACGTGTTTTCGTCACTAACGCTGCCGACCTCGCTGCAGACCTGGATGTCACAACACTGGGTACTGCTGGTGAAGTTTGGAACGTTACAAGCGCCAAGAACGCAACTAAGGTTACTGGCCAACTGGTTGGTTTCAAGAACGTCAACGACGCAAACGTTTCCGTCACTTACGGTGCTACACAAGCTACTGGCTTGGTTGCTCTGGACAACTCCGCAGCAGCAACTGGCCTTACCCTGACCGGCGCAGCTCTGGAAACTGTAACTGTTCAAGGTTCCGTCAAAGCAGCAAACGCAACAACGGCTGGTACAGTGAACCTTATTGATGGTACCAATGCAGACACGATCAAGACACTGAATCTGAATCTGACAACTGCTGCTATCGTCAATGTTGATGGTCTGGATGCACTGACAACTGTCAATGCAGGTTCTTCGACTGGTGGCATTACTTTGACACCGACAGCAGCAGCTACTCCGGCAACAACACTGAAGTCCATCACTACTGGTTCCGGTGCTGATACAGTTGCACTCCGTACAACAACTTCGGCAACTGTTGCCGCTACCGTGTCTACAGGTGCTGGCAATGACAAGATCACTGTCTCCACAACAGGTGCTGGTACAACAACTGTTGACGCAGGTGATGGTAACGACGAAATCACTTTCACACGCGCTCTGAATGTCAAGGATGTGGTTGACGGCGGTACTGGCACAGATACCCTGTCCATCATTGGCACAAGCCTGATCGCTGAAGATTACGAAGTTATCAAAGCAGTTGTTAAAGGCTCTGACATTCTGAAGTTCTCCCAAGCAATGGTTGGTGCAGATGCTTCGAAACTCGCTCAGTTCCAAGGCTTCTCGGTTACAACAGATGTAAGCTCGATCACTAAACTGGCTGATGCTCAGACTGTTGAAACAATCGGTGACGTAACTCTGTCGACGGCAGGCTATGTTGCTAAGGGTGCTGGTACTCCTGCCGCTACTGCAACAACCTACGCTGGCACACTGAACGTGACTGCTTCCGGTGGCGTGTTGGATACTGATGCGAATACCGCTGGCAATCAGACAGACAACGTAGTTGTTACAGCAAGCGCAGCAAACGTGAACATGACTGTCAAGGCAACTGCAGCAACGGCTGCTGCTGCTGGTACAGCATCGTTCGCATCGCTGACAGGTGATGTGCAGACTGCAACTGTCAACCTCGTCAACAGCGTTAATGCAGCTACAACAGCGAAAGCAACCGCTGACGTGCTCGCTAACTTCACACTGTCGACTGCGACTACACAAGACGCTAACAGCAACTACTTCACAGCACTGGGCAACCTGACTTCGCTGACTTTGACCGGCAACGGTGCAGCAACTATCAGCGCAGGCGCAGGCTCGAAGCTGGCAACAATCGATGCTTCCGGTATGACTGGCGTTGCAACTTACGACGCAACTAAGCAAGTTGGTGGCCTGACATTCACTGGTGCAACAGCTACTGCTGAAACCATCAAACTGGGTGGTGGTAAGGATCTCGTAACCACATCGTCCACCTATGACAAGATGGACACAATCACTGGCCTGACACTGGTTAAAGCAGCAGACGGCACACTGGACACAACTAAGTCCGATGATGCATCGATTGGCGGTGTGACTAACTTCGCTAAGACAACCGTTACAGGTTCCACTCTTGGCTTGGCGCTCATCGACGCAGCTTCCAAGGCTGGTGACAGCTTGGTGTTCCAATACGGCGGCGATACATATGTGTTCGTTGACGCAACTGGTGCTGGCACACTGCAAGACGGTGACGTAGTTGTGAAGCTGACAGGTACAGTTGATCTGGACCTGCTGGTCTCCGCTCTGAATGCTTAATTAGCAATCGAGTAAGAAAAGCAAGTTAAGCGGTTAGCAGAACATCGCTGACTGTTTGAAGGGCCAAGGCCTAAAAAACCTTGGCCCTTTTATGCATCACCATATTGCCATTGCAGTAACGTATAGCAGGAACGTCATTCCAAGCTGATATCGGAAGTATCAAACAAGCATGACGAAGCGGCATAGGAAGCCAAGAACCGATGCCTGAGCAGTGAAAAGCCTTGAAGAATTCGAGTGCCAGCATGAGCTGGTAGAGAAGAACAGAGAACTACAGTCGCGGCATTGCAACGCGATGAGGGAGCAACCGACTGCACTAAAACAATGCCCTAGGAAGGCCAGCGGTAACTTGATAGCCGAGGTATGAAAATACCTCGGTTTTTTTTCGCCTATCGTTAGCGTCGGATGATTTTCCCCGAACCAGGGAGATTGGAAAGTTGCAAGAAATCAAGCTATTCCTGAGCAACCGTCCTAGACTTAAAACCAGACCCCCAGGAAGGTCAGTCATTCTTATAGCCGAGGTGCGCAAGCCCCTCGGCGTTTTTCTGCGGTAGGAAGAAAGCAGGAGCTTGGTTGCCAACTATTGCAAGGCAGAAGCCACACAACCCAGTGTGCGGTCGGTTCACATAGATATGGGATTGGCACCTACCATTGGTTACAGGAAACTGTGCCAACCAGGTAGCCAAGGAATCGCTAACCATGTCGAGCATCATCGAACAAGCCATCGCAGCAAAGCATAAACTGAAGCTTCACTACATCGGATACAGCCGCACCGTCGAACCCTATGCCTTCGGCTTACGCCCCGACGGTCTGCCTTTACTGCTGTGCTTCCAGACCGAAGTGCAAGGGAGCGTACGAACCCCCAACAACTGGCTGCTGGTGCGCCCGCATGAGCAGGTGACGATACTGAGTTCAGAAACACAATAAAGCAAAACGATTGTTCTCAGGGAGACAGGAACAATGACAGATGCATGGCATGAGACACAGCAGGCAATACGGGCATTGCGGAAAAGCGAAGACATACGGACTAGGTTAATCGAAGCCTACCGGGCGCTGGTCAAGGTAAGAGGAAAAGACCTGCCAGGCGAAGTGCGGCAGGACCATAAATGGCTTATTGGCGGGATTGATATGCGATCGACTGAGCGCCTCGGTTCCGAAGTCCGCGATAAAGTAATGACTATGACCCCTGCCCAGTTAAGCGAGGCGGTGCATCGCATCGTGACGCTGTATGACGCCTTGCGGGCGTATCAGCCAGTCGTACTACCCACACGGCAGAAGCAGGCGGCATGCCGGACGGTGTTGCGCATGGAAGGGCGAGCAGAAGACTCGGCGGCCTGCGTGGACTGCACTCAATGCCGACTATTCTGACCAATCAAGGAAACCATAAGAAGCTGCTCATCGCGGTACGGGAAACGGACATACAGCTCACAGAGTCCTTTCTTGAGGGCGGTTACCAACTCGTCTATTGCCATACTCTGGACGCGGCAAAGATGGCGCTAGAAGACGGCGTAGACATCGTCGTGGCTGGGGTTCACTTTGATGGTGGAGCTGTATTTGAACTCCTACGTTATGTCCGCATGAATGTAGCCTTCGGCAAACTCCCGTTCTTCGTGTTACTCGACACCAGCGAGCGATATAACTATTCGCCGGCAATCATTCATGGATTAAAGACCGCTGCTAAGGCGCTAGGCGCAACGGCCTTGACTGACCTTGGTGCATTGGTTGAGAAGTTTGGCAGGGAGGAGGCAATTGCGATCCTCCGTCGAGGTATCCTCGATACTCTCTAGCTCAGCTTGCTGTACATGAACACTTCCCATGAATTTTTTTAATTTTTCGATTCTTCATCCATACGCGGTACCCACTAGGTGGGGTTAGCCATGCTCACTACCAATGACAAAGGTAGCCTGGAGGTCAGAAAAAGTTGCTGGGGTAGGGGGGCTTCTATTTTCACGAATACTTAAATCGAACGTCATCAGTCTTGTGCTACTTGCGTATCATTCCTTAACTCCATGAGCCTGCAGTACGAACACCGGTTTGCCCAATGCCGAACCGTGTGAGTAGATAGAATCTAGGATTTCAACCTCACGCGCGCGCAATAGTTGTAACGTCCTCAACCTCTGTTTGGCAAGGGTGGTATTTGCCTGTGACGTCACTTCTCCAAACGTCGTCTGCCATTACTAGGTTCTGCATAGCCATCAAGTCCGAATAGAGATCAGGCATCGGGTACGGCTTGCCGAACCTCCGTTACTTTTTACTTCTTTACTTCTTCATCTCTTTGTATCTTCATCTCTTTATGTCTCAAAACTGGCGCAAACCCTTGTCAGATAAGGGCTAAGGCCAAGTTGAATACTGTTGGACAGTGTGCCAATAAGGTCATAGATCTCTAAGCGCCTCTTCCCATGCCTCTACCATACGAAATTGCTCAGCCATTCCCTCTCCCGTATCACGGTCATGAGCCCTATATTTCAACCGCAGAACGCTCATTGCAATAGCATCCTCTTCGTCTTCATAACAAACGTACCGGAATAAGTAGCCCTCTGCTAACAGGAACCGCCCGTCGTCTTTCGCGAAAACGTTCTCGATACCATAGCTTGTCTCGTACTCTTCCTTGGCAATTGCATTGATTCTTTTGTAAAGGGCTGGCTCCAGGTTATCGCGAGCTGAGGGATTACATACGTAGAGGGGATAAAGAATTTTAGCCCGTTCATGTTGCACTGGGTCGCAGTCCCAAACTTGGATTACCTCATAAAGAAAGCCAAGTAATCTCAATTGACCGAAGGCATGAAGAAAACGCATGTGGCGTTTGTCTTCATCTTTAACATAGTGCAATGCTTCCTTCCCGAAGCAAGGTGAGAGATATTCACCGTCTCTTCTTACCTGCTTAATTAGAAGATCTGTATCACCCACCTCATGGAGTGCTGGAAGGTTGTAACTTTCCATTGGGACCCACTCAGCACGCCAAATGTCTGGATCTATCCCGCCGTAAAGGCCAATGTCCTGCGCCTTGTACAAGGAAAGGAGAAGAGCAATAGCATCAAGTCGTGCTGTAGGTGGGCTTATTCCGGAACGGATTTTTGGTTTGATAAGCGTAAGCAGCCGCTTAAGAGGTGGCCCCTTCGTACCAAGACCATCAATCAGGCTATTGGGCAAATTAAATATTTCTTGCTTCTGTTTGCGCACTATCCATTTATGGCCGCCAGTACGTGGTTGAGAGTTTTCCGCAGCATCGCGCCCGCTTTCGGGATCTGGTACCAAGGCGTCTATTGCTATGTTGGCACGCGGCTTGTATCGCTCAATATAGTTGCGTTCACAAAGCCATAAGCACGCTTTTTGAGCTTGGCTCCGAGTAATTCCCAGCCTTGTAGAAAAGGAATGCTCTGCCCATGCTGTGCTATTGTAGATTCCAGCTCCTCTGCACAGGATGAGATAGCCACCGAGCTCGTTCGGCCCAGCGCCGTCGGTGAGCATTCTTCGAATATCTTCGGCCGAGACGGAGAAGAACTCTCCACCGCTTTTCTTCTTGTCTTCCATTGATGCACTCCTGGCGCTCTGCCATAGATAAAATCAGGCGTTGTCCGCTAATGAATTCGCAAGGGAACTACCCTGTCGATTGAAGAAAATTTGAAGCCGCTCCTGTTTTGCGCTTCGGCCACGAGAACCTCACAGCAGGTTCCTTCGAGTGCCGCAATATCGGAGAACTGCGCAAACTCACACGGCAAAAGCTTTCTGCCGACAAGTCCTTCTAGCACAGCAGATAATTCGCTCTTCGGTGTTCGTACCACCGAGGTCGTCTTGGCGAGCAGATAGCCGTGTGGAAGGGAAAAGAGGAAACGAAAACGCGGACCATGAGCGTTCGTGTACTGCGTCACCAGGCAGAGGACCGCCGGATACAAACCCGGCACAGTGAGACCGCTTTCCGGCGGCATATTCAATTCATTGTTTGCCATGGCGTTAGCTCGCAGAGCGTTCCTGAACGTTGCCAGCGGCCGTGAGAAGCGCTGGCATGAAAGCGGTACCCAAGCTATTAACGGCTGCATTGGCGGCGTCCAGAAGCGTTTCTTGTGCAAGATGAGAGTAACGCTGGGTCGTCTTGACCTGCGTGTGCCCAAGAATCTTCTGCACCTCATAAAGCGAGCGTCCGGCATTGACGAGAAAGGATGCAAAACTGTGCCGCAAGTCGTGAATACGGACGTCAGCCAAACCCGCTCTGGTACGGGCACTGTTCCAAGACCAAAATATGCTCACGAAAGGTTTGCCGGTTTTTGGATTTGCAAAGGTCCAAGGGCAGTTGGGAATGCGGGGGATTGCCCCGAGTATCCTGAGAGCCCCATCGGACAACGGCACATGCCGTGCCCTGCCAGTTTTGGTGATTGGTATTCGCCATGACTTTCGGTCAAGGTCAAAGTCTTCCCAGCGCGCATCCAGCACTTCCCGCTTTCGCGCGCCAGTAAGGATAAGCATCGGCACGATGTACTTGAGCATGGGGTTCTCCGATGCTTCCAGTTGCTCGTACAGCGTTGCAGCTTCGTCCTTGGTCAGATAACGTTCACGTTTGTTGTTCTCTTCCAGCAAGGGAAAGTCCGTAGCCGGATTGCTTTTCATGCCCGGAATATCCCAGCGAAGCGCGAGATTGAACATGTAGCGCAAGATGATCAAGAGCCGGTTGCATGAACCAGGTGCGTGAGTCTTTCGATGCTCGGTGATCAGATGAAGGATATCCTGCTTGTGGATCTCATCCATATGACGCTTGCCCCAGACCGGCTCAATATGGTTGCGCAGAAGGCCCTCATCGCATTGCCAGCTACGTTTGTAGGTCTTCACAAAGGGTAAGTAGCGGGAATGGATGAACTCGCTGATAGTAGGCACCTGTCTGAGTATGCTTTTCTCCTCCAGCGGATCTTCACCCATGGCTATCTTGTTTCTGGCTTTACTGAGGAGGGCGCGAGCTTGGCTGAGCGTCACGTCGTTAGCATCAGCAAGCTTCATCTGACGCGTCTTGCCATGCTTGTCTTGGTAGCGGATGTAATACGTCTTTCGCCCAGTAAGAGTCACTTCACATAATAAGCCCTTTGCCTCGATATCGAAAAGGTCAACCTTTCGTTTGTCGGATGGACATATTGTGTTCTTGACGATATACGGGGTAAGGGTTATTTTGGCCATGATGTTTACTCCAAGGCAGCATCTTAAGTCGGCATAATTGATTCTATTAGTATCAAAACATTAGAAATAGTTCAAAGCTTTATGACTACCAACGAAAGCAAAAAGCCAGAGGAAAATGTTGATTACGAGAAACTGCTTGAAACGTGGAGGAGCCGTGCAACAGCACCGCTTGATATGGAGCCGCTCAACAAGTGGCTCACCGAAGCTTTGTTGAGGAAAGTATCGGTTGCGGTTGCTTTAAGGGCAGCAAGAACAGCCTTGGGGTGGAGTCAACAAGAATTCGCTGAGAAACTTGGAATCAGCAAGATAACGATTGCTAGGATAGAAACCGTCGAGGGTGCTGCAAAGGCTGAGCTTCTAATGCATGCTTTGGCGCTTTTTAGGGATGCAGGCGTAACTGTAGATCTGCTGAATGATCAAGAGATCACCTTGCATATCCGTCATGAAGGATTGGCGCAGGCAGCTATGAGACTACAGAATGAAGAGATGCGGCGTGCGGACCGTAAAAAAGGCAAGGACGCACGCAAAGAATAGCCAGCCACTTCTGACGTCTATTGCATTTCAATGCTTGTAAACTCCGTGTAGGTGAGATCTACTTAATACTTAAGGTAAGTTTTTGAAATTAAAAGAAAAATAGAAAGCGCTGCTCCAAATCTGTAGCAGCCTGTTTTTCATCACAAGGGTAGGGCGTAGGTAAACAAAATAATAGTTCTGATGGATAACGCAAAGTCGTTAACAATCAATGGCTTGGGTTTTTGGTAAACCAGGTTACTTACAACTGGTATCGACAACCTGACCGGCACACTGGGCAACGATACTTTCGTCGTTGACAACACTGGCACAACGGCTCAGCTGACCGCTGCTGACACAATCAACGGCACAAGTGGTGTTGATACGCTGAAGGTTTACAGCAAATCTTCTTCCAACGCTCTTGACACTCTGGGTACACTGACCGAAGTTGAGAACGTCTTCATCAATGGTGCAAACTACGGTGGTCTGAACCTGAACGTTGCAACTCAAGCAGGCGTTACTGGTGTTCAGCTCGACGCTGCTGCTCTGACTTCTCAGACTACAACTGGTACTGCTAACGCTGCTGCTACGACAACTATCACTGTTGCTGCTGGCCAGAAAGTTACTCTGTCTAACCAGAAAGCTGCTGTTGCTAACGTTTCTAACGCCGCAACTTACGCTGCTGCAACTACTGCTGCTACTGCTGTTGCTGGTGCTGCTGCTACAAACTTCGTGACGACAATTGCTGCTGCTGCAACAGTTACCAGCCAAGACGTCGTTCTGAGCAACGTGACAAGCGGCACACACACCTATACTCAAACAGGTGCAGGCACTGTTACAACAGTTACTGACACAAGCACTGTTGACATCGCAGGTACTAAAGTCGCAACCGTTAATGTTACTTCGACCGGCTCCGCAAACACTGTTGGTCTGACCAACACTGGCGCTGCTTTGAAAACATTGAACATTGCTGGCGACAAAAATCTGACAATCAGCAGCTCGATCGACTTTGAAGGTACTGCTGGTTCGATCGATGCAAGCAAACTGCAAGCCGATCTGACTTTCTCCGCTGCTACATCGAACGATGCAGTTAAGTTCTTCGGTGCAGCTGGCAAGAACAGCATCACAACTGGTTCGGGCAACGATGAGCTGACTGGTCAGCACAGCGATGACACTCTGAATGCAGGTACAGGCAACGACATCGTCAAGGCTGCTGCTGGTAATGACACAATCACTGTTGGCGCTGGTTCGGTCAACGTTGACGCTGGCGAAGGCAACGATACAATCCTGGTGTCCGGTCTGGACAAGTCTGATGTTATCGACGGTGGCACTGGCACTGACGTTCTGGGTCTGACATTTGCTGACGCCGACGCAGCAGATGCGGCTACCACAGCTGGCGGTGAATTGCGCGCAACATGGAAAGGTGTCGACGTCCTGCGTGTAACTGACACAATCAGCGGTGCATTGAACATTGGTACTCTGGGCTTCAACAGCCTGCAGATCGATGCAGACGTGTCTGATGGCGGTGCTGGTGCAAGCGTTGCGGTAACTGGTTTCACAAACGGTGGCACAGTTGAATACCGTACAAACGCCAACATGACCGACGCTCTGGCAATCGGCCTGAAAGACGCCGCTCTGACAACAGACGACGCAATCAACATCAAGCTGAATGCTGACGTTGCTCACGCTGCTGCACTGGCAACCAAGTTCACAGTGAACGGTATCAACGTCGTCAACGTCAATGCTGTTGACCGCGTAGATAGCACAACTGCTACTGACGACAACGGTGCTGACGATGGCTACTCCATCGCTCTGACTGATGCTGCCAACATGAATGCGTTGAACATCAGCGGCACAGCAGCTGTTAGCTTCACTCTGGATGCAGGTGCTGCTGCAATCAAGACCATCGATGCGTCCACATCGACAGGTAACGTTACTATCAACGTCTCGGCATTCGCAGGTACTGAGCGTGTGACAATCAAAGGTTCGCAAGGCGTCAACACCATCACTGGCGACGATGCAGCTTTCGGTGAAGCAATCATCGGTGGTGCGAAGGGTGACTCGATCACTGCTGGTGCAGGCGCTGACTCCATCACTGGCGGTGCTGGCCGTGACGCGTTCATCAACGTTGATGGCGATTCGACACTTGCTTCTTTGGACAAGATTGCTGACTTCGGCAAGGCATCTATCGCAGTTCTGGCAGCTGACAATGACCTGATGAATGCAGTGTCTGATTTCCAAGCAACAGCAACTGCTAAGGGCGGTGACAACGCCGACGTGCTGGACATCGGTACAACTGCTGCTGCACTGTCCGCTGCTGTTTCGACCCCGGTAGATGTTGCAGCTGCTTCTGGCGATGCAACTAAGGACATCAAAGCTGTTCTGTCTGCTAAGGGCATCGTGACCCTGAGCGGTGCAGATAAAGGCCTGATCGATACACTGGCTGAGTTTGTTGCAGTTGTTCAGACTGCTGGTCTGGGTGTTACGACAGCTGGTGAAGTTGCAGCCTTTGAGTTCGGCGGCAATACTTACGTCTTCCAAGAAGTTGGTGCAACTGACCAGCTGATTGAACTGACAGGCGTAACAGGCTTCACAAGCTCGACTGGTATTGTTATCACTGGCTCGAACACTGCGGTAGCCGTAGGCGATATCTTCGTACTGTAATTTGTACGAGAAGTAAAGCAACGCAACGGTTAGCGATTCTCCGCTAACCGCTTGAGGGGCCAAGGCCTAAAAACCTTGGCCCTTTTATGCATCACTGTATTGCCATTGCAGTAACGTAAAGCAGTAACGTCATTTCAAGCTGACATCGCAAGTATCACAGCACAGCATGAAACACTGGCTAGGAAACCAAGGACCGATGCCGAAGAAGCCGTAAAAGCCTTGGAAGAATATGAAGTGCCAGCGCAAGCTGGTATGTGAAACGAGAACTACAGTCGCGGCATTGAAACGCGATGAGGGAGCAACCGACTGCACTAAAACAATGCCCTAGGAAGGCCAGCGGTAACTTGATAGCCGAGGAGCGAGAGCCCCTCGGTTTTTTTTCGTCTGTAGGAACCGTGTAGGAATCGCGCTTACGGCAATATGAAACAAAATGAGAAAAGGCAAGGATTTTCATGTGGACTGTCCTAAACTAACCACATGACCCTAGGAAGTCAGTTGAGCCGAGGTGCGAAAGCATCTCGGCTTCTTGTTTTCTCCATGATCGCTGACACCATTCCTGCTCCCAGCTCCCATATTATGGGATGCCAATAACATTTCCTCTCGGCTATACTGCCGCCTGCATTTTTAAAATACCTTTCGACTGCTTCCTCGCAGGAGCAAGACCCCGTTTCTTATCATCGCCTGATATTGCCTATACCACAGCCATGGCTCAATCCGCTATCCAAACCTACGTCCAACAACTCTACAGAAACATCCTGCAGCGCGATGCGGACATCGAAGGCACTAGTTACTGGACCAGCTTGGCTGAAGGCAAGTTAAGCTCGGTTGATATGGCATATAACTTCATCGCCTCGGCCGAAGCGCAGAAGGTCGTGGCACTGCTGCGGCTGTACGATGTTTTCTTCAATCGTGCTGCGGATAGTGCAGGACTGAAGTACTGGGCAGGCCAGATGCGGGACGGTATATCGATGCGCGAAATTGCGGTCAACTTCACCCAGTCGAGCGAATTCCATACGAAGTATGGCAACGCATCGACCGCAGAGTATGTGGAAGCGCTGTACGGCAACCTCTTCATGCGCAGCAGCGATCCTTCCGGTAAGGCGTATTGGGTCGAGATGATTGACAGCGGCAAGATCAGCCGTGCCGACGCAGCCGTGGAGTTCACGGTATCACGGGAAGCGAAGTCCACGATGGGTGCTGCCACCCATTTCGCGGAGGCCTATCTTGCACTGCGTTCCGCAGGCAAGGTAGAGCCCACCACGGCAGAAGTGGACGCGATTGCAAACAAATCGCTGGCCGATGCAATCGCTCATGCACAAACCATCAAGGGCACTGTGCAAAATGGCATCATTGAGAGTGCTAGCGTGTTCCGCGACGCCAATGGCGACTTGCTGCCCGATGCTTCTTCGGACAGTGCCACCACCGACGCCAGCGGCAACTTCACCCTCGTTGGCGGCTATGGCGACATCGTAGTCATGGGCGGTAAGGATGCCACCACGGGCAAGGACAATGACAAGGTGCTGACAACGGTAACCGGGAACAGTGCCAAGGTCATGGTCACGCCGCTGACCACCATCGTCAATGCCATGGTGGCCCAGGGCATGAACGCGGCGGATGCGGTGAAGAAACTCAATATGGCGTTGGGCCTTGATGCCGGGATCGATCTCCTGAGCTTCAATCACACCGAGGTTGCCATCGCAAGCGGTTCCAGCGCGGCTGAGCACAAGAACGCCGTGGCGGTGAAAGGCGCCATCGCGCAGATCACGATCCTGATGGAAAATGCCGCCGGGCTGATTAAGGGCGCTGCAGGCAGCGCGACCAGTCTGGATGCCGCCGCCATTACTGGCAGCGTAGCTCGCGCCCTAGCCGAGAAGATCATTGCCGCAACGGCCCAAGTTTCTTCCTCTCAGGGAACGGCGATTGTTTCGCTCGATTCCCAAGCCGTGATCAGGAACGTGATGAATGCTGCCGCTGGGAAGGTCGGTGCGACAGGTGCCGCAGGCTTGCCCGCCAATGTGCTCAGCAAGATCGCAGGCCTGGCAAACGATGCGGCACAAGTCATTGGCGAGCTGAACGCAACAGTGGCGGCGACAGTGAAGAACGTCAACATTGCCTCCAATGGTGTCAACATCGACGCCGGCAAAGTGATTGATGTTTTTTCCATCATTGCCAAGACGGAAAGCCTAGGGCAAGACAAGGTGCAAGCCCTCATGATATCTGGCGCGGAAAGCGGCAGCCTGCTCACGGCGGTTACCCGTTATACGGGCAGCAACCTCGGTACGGCGATCAGGGCTGAGCAGATCGGCGAGATTGCAAAAGGCGTGAAAGGCACAGAGGGTGGAACGACGATAGATCAGATCATTCCTCCATTGCCTACTCCGCCAAGCCCGCCTGAATACGTGCCCGATCCGGTCTTTACCGTCACTGAGAGCGCAACCGGGTCCAAGATATGGACGCTGTCCACCGGCAACGGCAATGTTGTCGTGACAGACGACGGCACCAACTATGTTTTCACACCTACTTCGGGAACGGCAAAATCCATTGCAAAGACGGCTTTGGATGAGGTGGTTGTTTCCACGATCACGCTGTCGGGGGGCGCATCGGTGTTGAAAAACATCACGAAGATCACCGGTGCAGTAACGATCACCGATAGCGGATCGGTCGCAGCGGCGGACCTCAAGTCCATCGAAACCGCAACCACCGGACTGGTCAATGCCACCAGCGTGACATCCATCAGCAGTTCATTGGCGGATGCCACTTTGCTGCTGGTAACCAAGGAAGGCACCAGCGGCGACAAGATCGATATGCGCTCGGATGTGGCGGTTGTATCGAGCGAGGCAGGGACGGTTGCTGCAGCGGACCTGCTGACACTGGACGGCAAGACTACAGGCAATATTTCTCTGCTCAGTGCAACAGAACTGAGCGGCACGCTGGCGAATGTAAAAGCTATTGCATCCGCAAAGGGCACGGGCGCCAATCAGTTTGCCTTGAAGTCTGATGTGGCTGTCACATTGAACGACACTGCGACTGTCTCTGCTGCTGATTTGATGACCGTGGATGCGGCTACAACCGGCAATGTGTCAGCTATCAATGCGTCGACTCTGAGCGGCACGGTGGCCGATGTAAAAACCGTGAGCGCCGCAGTAGGTGCGGGCGCGAATCAATACAATCTGAAGACTGACTTCGCGGTGACATTGACGGATACGGCAACGGTCGCAAGTGCTGATCTGACTATTCTCGATGGCAGGACCAATGCCAACATTTCCCTAGTCAATGCATCGACAATAAGCGGTAGTCTCTCAAGCGTAAAGACGATTGTTTCCGCAAAAGGTACAGGTACGAACCAGTTTGACTTCAATTCCAACTTTCACGCCATTCTTTCAGGCCCCATTGTCACTGCCGATATCAATACCATTGACGGCGCGAATGGCACTGGAACCATTACTTTCAATGGCACTGCAGATGGTGCAAACACGGCGGATGTGCTGAACTTTGCCGGCGTTACCGGAGCAATCACCATCAACGGCAACGACGGCACTGACACAATAACTGGCGGAAATAGTGCTGACGTTATCTTTGGAGGCTTGGGTGCGGACACGTTGACGGGCGGCTCTGGCGCAGACATCTTCGCCTATAACGGCAATGAGTTAAAGGCGACCGGGATGGATCAGATAACGGATTTCAATACCTCTCAAGACAAGGTTCGTGTCTTTTTGTCGGGGTCGAACATTGATGCAGCGTTTGGGATGACTAATGGCGTCGGCAATGGTGCCTTACTCGCTACCAAGAAAGCTGGCAATATCCATGTCGATGCGTGGACAGAGCATCCTGGTGATGTTAAGTACGTGTACATTTTTACGAAAGATTCCACGGGAAACGGCGCGCCTGAAGCTATCTATTTAAATATTGGGAATATTACCGTTACCCATGCGCTTTTCGAATTCAACCTCACCGGCACCGACAACAACGATACGCTGAAAGGCGGAGCAGCAGCCGACACCATCAATGGCGGTAAGGGCGCGGATACCCTAAGCGGTAACGGCGGTGCGGACACATTTGTGTTCGTCGGTACTGCCGGTGCGGCTACAAGCGGCGGCACGTTTGGCCAAGCCGATGCCATTAGCGATTTTGTGGCAGGCACCGACAAGCTGCAATTCTCTGATGTAACGGAAATCTTGTCTGCACAGCAAAGCACTGTCCAGACTGCCGTAACGGCGTTGACAGCTGGGGCTTCCGCAACGGCGATTGCAACCGCAATGGCGACAGCCAACACGACCAGCCTCGGTGTTTCATTTGCAGTCTTCGAAGGTAATACTTATGTGCTGTTCGAACGGACGGGTTCAAGCACAGGTGTTGCAGCGGACGATATCTTTATCAAGCTGACCGGCGTATCAGCGCTCCCCACTTTTGCGTCCGATGTAGTAGCGTAAATCATTAGTTGGGTTATTCATTCGGAACCGAGGTGGGCGAGCATCTCGGTTTTTGTTTTTTAGGTTCAGCACCAATCAAGCTATCATGGCAGCTCACATGGATATAAGATTGGCACCTACCATTGGTTACAGGAAACTGTGCCAACTAGGTAGCCAAGGAATTGCTACCCATGTCGATCATTATCGAACAAGCCATTGCAGCAAAGGATAAACTGAAGCTTCACTACATCGGCTACAGCCGCACCGTCGAGCCCTATGCCTTCGGTTTATGCCCCGACGGCCTGCCTTTGCTGCTGTGCTTCCAGACCGAAGTGCAAGGGAGCGTGCGGACACCTAACAACTGGTATCTGGTGCGCCCGCATGAGCAGGTGACGATCAAGATGCTGGAAGACTCATTCACCCGGTTTCAGTCCGGCTATATCCGCAATCATCCCGCGTTCCATACCGTCTTGATTCAGGTGTAAGCGCCTGCTCCTTACCGGTCCCGCATGTTCAGAAGTCCGAAAATATTAACGGCCAGCGGGTGATTAGTAGGGCTTTTGCAGGGCTATACTGAGTTCGGAAACACAATAAAGCAAAACGGTTGTTCTTAGGGAGACAGGAACAATGACAGATGCATGGCATGAAATTCAGCATGCAATACGGGCATTGCGTAAAACTGGAGACATCCGGCACAGGCTGATCGAAGCCTACCGACCGCTGGTCAGGATACGAGGAAAGGACCTGCCGAGCGAAGTACGGCATGACCATGAGTGGCTGATTGGTGCAATCGACACGCGATCGGTTGAGCATATCGGTGCCGAGGTCCGTGACAAGGTAACGGCGATGACAACCGCTCAGCTCAGCGAGGCGGTGCATCGCATCTCGGCGCTGCATGAAGCATTACGAGCATATCAGTCGACCATGCCGCCTACACGGCAAAAGCAAGCGGCCTGCCGTGCAATACTGAGGAAGGAAGGGCAAGAAGAGCTAGACCCGAGTATCTGCGTCGACTGCGCTCAGTGGAGGCTATTCTTATGAGCCATCCTCTAAAGAAAAAGCTGCTGATTGCGGTAAGAGAAGAAGACATGCCTCTCGCACGAACAGTGCTGGGCACGGAATTCGAGGTGGTGTTTTGCCATACCGTCGAAGCGGCAAAGCACATGCTTGAGGATGGCATGGACGTAGTTGTCTCAGGCGTCCACTTCGATAGTGGAGCGGTCTTTGAACTGCTGCAATATGTCCGGTCGAGTCCGACGCATGGAAAGCTGCCTTTCTTTGTTCTGCTCGACACCAGCAAGCGGTATAGCTATTCGCCGGCAATCGTTCATGGACTAAAGACGGCTGCCAGGGCGCTTGGCGCGACGGAATTCACTGACCTCGGTGCGTTAGTTGGTTAGTTGAGAAGTTCGGTAGGGAAGAAGCAGTCGAAATTCTGCGGCGTGGGATTCGAAATGCTGAGGATCGGAAACCGGAATTATGATCTGCCCAGCTTCTATTTCCGTTGGAAAAGATATAAAATTTCACACAGGAAACAACTGAGTGTTAATTAACTTTGGCAGCGTGTTCATTCCGATGTTCGGCTCATCGGTCCATCAATGCGTTGTGAGAACAGAATCTCGGGGACACGGATGGGACGAACGCGATTTGCAGGTGCCATTGCAATATTATTGCTGTCGGCTTGTGGAGGAAACAATTCCGACATGCCTACTGGCGGGGTCAATGCCAGCGCAAGCGCCAATGCCAATGCCAACGCTAATGCGGGCAACGCTGCAGCCTCCTTTTTCACTTCGGCTTACTCGACTCCTTTTGCAATGCCGGCGGCTGCCGGTGTCAAAAGCTATGCGGCTTCCCGATTTCTTGAGCATGCCAGCTTCGGCCCGACCCCAGCTTCCGTGGAAGAAGTCAGGCAGAAGGGCCTCGCAAGCTGGATAGACAGCCAGTTCGCTCTTGCGCCGAGTCAGATTGACGGCAGCTTTACCGAGAACTGGAATTCGGATGACACCCCGGGTATACGGGGCCGGCCATATCATGAGTACTTCAAGAAAAACTTTTCTACGCTGACCTTGTCCGCGCCTGATCAGTTGCGGCTGCGCACGACATGGGCATTGTCCCAATTCATTGTCGTCTCAGAACTGAAGGTACAGAGCTTTGGGGTGATCCAGTACTTCAACCTGTTGCAGAACAATGTGTTCGGCAACTTCGCCGACCTGCTGCGCGCCGTAATCAGGAGCCCCTCAATGGGTGTCTACCTCGATAACGTGGAGAACAAGAAAGAAGGCTCCTGCGATACCTGCTCGGTTAATGAAAACTTTGGCCGCGAGCTGATGCAGCTCTTTACACTCGGCGTCACGAAACTAAACAAGGATGGCACGCCCGTACGCGATGCCTCCGGAAAGCTAATCGAAACCTACTCGCAGGACGATGTGCAGGCCATGGCAAGGGCGCTCACTGGCTGGCAGACGCAATGGCCCCTGCCTACGCAGCCAGCGCCGCTGTTGCGTTCCCAGTATCGCTATCCGCTGATGGCGACCTGGACAGAGTCCCACGATACGGGGGAAAAGAAGCTGCTTGGCACCACGATCAGCGCAGGCGGCACGGCCGAACAGGATCTGGAAAAGGTCATTGCCATTCTGATGGCGCATCCCAACATTGCGCCTTTTGTCAGCGTTCGCCTGATTCAGCATCTGGTGACGAGCGATCCTAGTCCGGCATACATTGCACGAATTGCGTCCGTATTCGAGAACAACGGTTCCGGCGTGCGCGGGGACATGAAGGCAGTCATAAAGGCCATTCTGCTCGATCCGGAAGCGCGCCGCGGCGATGATGCCGCGATCATGGAAACCAATGTCGGCAAGGTGCGCGAGCCGGTATTGTTCAATTCAGCCATGTTGCGCGGTATCGGCTGCACCTCGGCCCTCTACGACCCGAACGGCAACCTCTACATGGCCTACAATCAGCAGCCTTTCAATGCGCCATCGGTCTTCAGTTTCTTTTCGCCGACTCATCGGGCTCCGGGCAGCCTGTTGCTTGCTCCGGAACAGAAACTGCTGAATTCCTCCGAATTCAATCAGCGGTTGGGCGGAATATCCTGGATGGCGACGGCTGCACCAAAGAATCTCAAGAATTCCGGCTGCAAGCTCGACGAGTTTGCGGCCGCATTAAGCAGGTCGAAGCGCGAATTCATTAATCTGGTCAGCGCGCGTTACTTTCGCGGTTCGATGCCGCCAACCCTCCGTGATTTTGCCGACCAGCTTCTCGACCAGATGTCTTGGGCCACACCCGAAACCAAAGCGGCCAACATGATTCAATTCCTGCTTGCATCTCCTCCATTCGGAGTCATCAAATGAATTCCATCCATACGCGCCGGCAGTTTCTGAAACGGGCAGCAGGGCTGGGAGGACTAGGGGCCCTGGGCATTACCGGTGGCCTGGGGGCCGGGCTGGGAATGCTGTCGAACGCCTCGTTCGCGGACAGTACTGATTACAAGGCGCTGGTCTGCATTTTCTTGAAAGGCGGATGCGACGGCAACGATATCCTCGTGCCCACGGACGGCGCCTATCTTGATTATGCGAAAGCACGGTCCGGCCTGGCGTTGGCAAGGGACAGCTTGGTGTCTCTGGACGGAAGCAGTGCCGGCCACTCCTTCGGTCTGCCCCCGGCTCTCAAGGAGCTTGCCCCGCTATACAACCAGGGGCGGCTGGCGATGATCGCCAACGTAGGCGCATTAATCAAACCCGTCACGGCAGGACAGGTGCTGGCCAAGTCAGCTCCGGTTCCGCCTTTCCTGATGTCGCATGCGGAGCAGGTTTCCTACCTGCAGGGCTGGCTGGGCGACGAGGACGCTAGCGGCTGGGCAGGCCGGGCAATGGAACTGATGCCGGCTGCGTTGAGAAACAAGCTGCCGGTCATCTCTTATTCTTCGGACTACACGCTGGTTCGTGGAAAACAATCCCGTGTTGCACAGGCCCAGGCGGAATGGGGCCAGTACTGGGGGCCGGCGGATCTGGCCAAGACCAACGATCCATGGACGCGGATTGTCGAATCGATGGGCATGATGCAGTCGCGCAACGCGTTCGAAGCCGAGTATGCGCGCACCATGGGTGCAAGCTTCCAGGATGCGGTTGCCCTGACATCGGCAAATGGACGGGCAACGCCGCCTTCGATTAACTTTCCGGCAAACGATGTGGGCAATAACCTGCGTCATGTGGCTTCACTGCTGCCGGTATTCAGGGCGCAGGGCATCCGGCGGCAAGCCATCCTGGTGGACTTCGGGGTATTCGACACCCATGTCAATCAGCGTGGAACATCGGAATTTTCGCTCGACACGCAACTCGCGAATCTGGCACCGGCAATGGCGGCATTCGATGCCGCCATCAAGGCCGCCGGGCTGGATCAGAACGTCGTGACGCTGGTGATGAGCGAATTCGGAAGAGCCCTGCAGCCGGCTTCCGGGGGCGGCACTGACCATGGCTGGGGAAGTCACTGGTGGATCATGGGCGGGCCGGTGAAGGGCAAGCAGGTGGTTGGCAGCTTTCCTTCCCTGGTGCTTGGCGGGATCGATGATGGCGATCAATGGAAGAAGGGCCGCTGGGTGCCGACCCAGAGCAGCGATCAGGTGGGCGCATCCATCATGCAATGGATGGGTTTGCCTGCAGACAAGGTGACTTCCGCCTTTCCCAATCTTGCCAACTTTACGCAGAAGACCTTACCGCTGCTGCACGGCTAGGCCTCATCGCGCAATACCGGTCCGCAGACATGGCGCGGACCACGCGCTGACTTGACGACCCGATTATCGAGAGCAGGACGAATGGAGACTCCGGAATATTTTGGAACTGACGGCGCGGACGTCGTCAATCGCAATACAGTCGCCCCTGGAACGGTCTGGGTGCGTTACCACGGCAAGGCCGGCGACGACAATATTACCTGGTCTAACGGCGAAGTCCTTGGCGGTCAAGGCAACGATACGATCACTCGCATCGCTTCCGACCAGGGCCATATGTATGCGCAATACTGGGATGCACCTGGCGCGGTCCTGATCGATTTGGAGGCGGGCTATGCGCTTGATGGCTGGGGCGGGCGCGACACCCTGGTCAATATTCAGCATACCTCCGGCTCCGGGCATAACGACCAGATCTATGGTTCCAGCGGCGATGACTGGATCAATACCGACTGGGGCCGCGATTATGTCGATGGCCGTGGAGGCTTCGACATTGTCTCGATGGATGGAAAGGCCAGTGATTGGCAGATCAGCGCCAGCGTTGACGGACGTACCGTGATCGTGTCTCGCATCGGCGACTCGGACCGGCGTTACAGCGAACTGCATAACATCGAAAAGCTTAGATTTTGGGGCTCCGGTGAAGAGTTGCTTGTCGCTAACCTTATCGACAGTTCGCAGAAGGGGCCACAGACCCTGGTGGAATCACCGTCGGTGCGCTGGAACGTGGCCATGCAGATTGGTGCACCGGTATCCATCACTTACAGCTTCACTGGTACCGTGCCGCAATACGGCAATGGCGACGCGGGGAGCGGAGTACAAGCCTGGACAGAAGCACAAAAGGCAGCAGTGCGCTCGCTGATGTCTTCCATTTCCTCGTATTCTCAGATCGACTTCATTGAAGTTGCCGATACCCAGAGCAGCTACGGGCAGGTTCGATTTGGCATTAATGAACAGGCAACGACGGAAGGCTATGCTTTCCTGCCGAAGCCCGAATTCGGCGACCTTGCCGGAGACGTCTGGTTAAATACCGCTACTGCAGCCAACCTGTCTGACGGTAGCCGCGGAAAAGTCGTGCTGCTGCACGAGCTTGCTCACGCGTTGGGTCTGAAACACCCGTTGGACGGCTCATATACCGGTTCGATGCCCATTCTAGTAAGTGAGGAAAACGATAGCCGTTACACCGTCATGTCATCCAATGACGTGATGAACGGGACACCTCGCATTGACTTGGGCGTGTACGATGTGTCGGCGTTGCGCTGGCTGTACGGCAGCCGTGCCGTAAATACCGGGAACGACAGGTATTCATTCACCGATGACAGCGGCCGGCTGCAGAAAGTCATTGTTGATGACGGCGGATACAACGTCATCGACGTCTCGGCGGTCAGCGCCGGTGCGCGGATCGATCTGCGACCGGGAAAGCTGAGTTCAATCGGACGCGACAGGGAGGATGCAGCCGTCGTAGACAATATTGGCATCGCGTTCGGCACCACGATTGCGACCGTGGTGGCGACAAGACTTGATGATGTAATCATCGGCAATTCCGCAGGCAACGCCATATTCGGCTTAGACGGTAACGACTATATAGATGGTCAGGCTGGACTGGACACCGCAATTTATGCAGGACGTCGCGCAGATTACGCAGTCAATGTCTCAAGCTATTCGGGTGCATTAACCGTCGCGGCGCTGGATGGGGTTGAGGGCAGCGACACGCTTTTGAACACCGAGCGCTTGCAGTTTGCGGACATCAATGTGGCGCTTGACGGCAGCGCAGCCGCGTCCTATCGCCTGTATCAGGCGGCATTCGTACGCAAGCCGGATCTCGCCGGACTAGGGTACTGGATTGCCCAGTCCGATAAGGGCATGACGCTGCAGGGGGCAGCATGGAATTTCTTGGCATCGGCTGAATTTCAGCAGAAATACGGAGCGACCCTGCCTGACCGAGATTTCATTAGCGCACTCTATGCTAACTCGCTCGGACGCGTGCCCGATCAAGCGGGTTACGACTACTGGCTTGACTTGCTCAGTCGCGGTGTAGTCAGCCGACATGGAATGTTAGCCGAATTCAGTGAAAGCGCGGAGAACCAGGCGAAGGTAATGGGTTCCATTCAGAATGGCGTCGAATTCCATCCGTTCATTGCCTAAATGTAAATGCTCCCGTGCATGCATAGGACCGCAAAACGGGGCATGAAAATGACTATCGCATTTCGTGTTCGACAATGATGCTTCCAGCATCGCCGGCAATCAAGCAAGTAAAGCCGTATCGAAACGAGCTCAGCTAAACAGGCTCGATTTCCGACGCCGCATTCGAAGAAGCTGCACGCTGGCGAAGAAAACTTCTGACCGGAGCATGGCGGACGCGCCGCATCAATGGATATGCCGCATGCCATAGGCCAGAGAGCGGGCCGCACTGAAGACGAAGTTGTGCCGTAAAGTTCACGAGCGTTGCCCCGTCATAGCAGGTCCGGGGAATGTCCTCCAGCGGCGATGAACTCAAATACGCTGAACGAGACACCGTGTATTGATAGCGAAAGCCGGCCTTCCTGGCGATCTCGCGCGAGGTGTCATTGGAGTAGCCCCATGGCCATGCAAGGTGCCGGAAACACGTTCTTGGCAATGCCAGTTCGGTAGACAACAGGTCGAGGGAAGTCGTCAGGTCGGCTTTGAGTTGCGACTCGGTGTAATCAGTTGATTGGGCATGCGCATGCGTATGGGAATGGACTTCCATCAAGCCGCTTGCTTGCAGATTGCGCAGCTGCTCCCACGTCAAGAAGTTTGCATCGTCCGTGCTTGAAGAGCCTGGATGGCTGCCTGACTGACGCATGTGCCTGGTGGCGACGAAGCAGATCGAATGGAAATTCAGATCCTTGAGAACAGGAAAAGCGTTTGAAGCGACGCTTTCATATCCATCGTCAAAGGTCAGAAGAAAAGATTTGGCCGGAAACTTGTTTTGCCGATTCGCATAGAACGCGAACTCGTTTGTCGTCAGAGACCGCCATCCATGATCCGCCAGCCAGTTCATGTGCTGGCCGAATGTGGCTGGCTCCGTGGAGGTGGAAAGGCCGTCGTTATCAATGCGGTGATAAGTGAGAATCGGGATTGCCTGCGACATTTGCCCCCTCCAGATAAATTTTATTGTTCTTCTATCGTATTAACTGACTGGAGGTTACATTTGCTCTTGGTCAAATTTGATATACGGCACTATTTAATCATGTCAATTTAATCGAGGGGGTTTCGTTATTCCGGGTTAGGTATGTCAGCAAGCTGACACATATTCATGGGATTGTTCGGTACTTTTGCTTAAGTGACACTCGACCAAATCAGGTAGCCAAGGAATCGCCACCCATGTCGAGCATCATCGAACAAGCCATCGCAGCAAAGCGCAAGCTGAAGCTCTACTACATCGGTTACAGCCGTACCGTCGAACCCTATGCCTACGGCTTATGCCCCGACGGACTGCCTCTGCTGCTGTGCTTCCAGACCGAAGTGCAAGGGAGCGTGCGCACACCCAACAACTGGTATCTGGTGCGCCCGCATGAGCAGGTGATGATCAAGATGCTGGAAGACTCGTTCACACGGTTTCAGCCCGGCTATATCCGCAATCATCCGGCGTTCCATACCGTGCTGATCCAGGTGTAAGCACATGCTTCCTGGCTATCCTCTATGTGATTGCGAACCGCGCGGCGGTAACGGGCCAGAGAAGTTTGGCGCTGCCAGAGCGGTTTCGGCTTGACTGTACTAGGGGAGGCCGAGAAGATTTGTTCGCAGGGCGGAGGCAGGATCTCGCAGACCCCTGGTTTGCGCTTGTAGCTATCGCCAACCGGTACTACTGGGAAAGCCCTGAAGTCCTTCGCTTCATTCCGTGGCGAGCGGTTTTCGGCAGCATCGTTGGAGGCGATCTGCGCGGTTTTAACCGAATCGTTATTGAATCTACTTAATCGCAACGATGGAGCCGGCTCACATAGATATGGGATTGGCACCCAACATTGGTTACATGAAACTATGGTCAACCAGGTAGCCAAGGAATCGCCACCCATGTCGAGCATCATCAAGCAGGCCATTGAGCGCAGAACCAAGCTCAGGCTATACCACGACGGAAAAAGCTTTATCGCCGAACCTTATGCGTTCGGCATCGATGTGAATGGGGTGCCGTTGCTGCTGTGCTTTCAGACCGATGGTCTTGATATGCACGAAAAACGCGATAGCTGGAGAGTCATCGCGCTTGCCGATCTGATGTCCATCGAGCCCGTCAACGTGGCTTGCGGCCAGGTTCGAGCGGACTATGTCCGCAACCATCCGGCATTCCATACCGTCCTGGTCCAGGTATAGGCAGCCGCGCCCTGACGCTCCCGCTCATCCTGCGTGCAAGGGACCAGCAAAAATCATAGAACGACAAGTGTTCTGCTGCGGCTTTTGCGAGGTTATACTTTTTTCCGAAACACAATAAGGCAAAACGGTTGTTCTCACGGAGACAGGAACAATGACAGATGCGTGGCATGAAGTTCAGCAAGCAATACGGGCATTGCGAAAGAATGGGGACATACGGCAGCGGCTGATCGAAGCCTACCGGGCGCTGGTCAGGATAAAGGTAAAGAACCTGCCGAGCGAAGTGCGGCATGACCATGCGCGGCTGATCGGTACGATCGACACGCGATCGACTGAGCGTATCGGTGCCGAGATTCGTGACAGGGTAACGGCCATGACGCCGGCCCAACTCAGCGAGGCGGTGCATCGGATTGTCACGTTACATGACGCACTGCGGGCGTATCAGCCCGCCATAGCACCTACACGGCAAAAGCAAGCGGCGTGCAGCGCATTGCTGAAGAAGGAAGGGCAAGCAGAGCTAGACCCGAGTACCTGCGTGGACTGCACGCAATGCCGGCTGTTCTAATCCTTCCGATGGATCGGTTGCATTGGATGCCTTCTTAAGAATCGGCCATCATCCGATGCACCGCATCGGTTAAGCAAGCACGTATCCAACCTCGTTCCAGCAGGGCAACCACACTCCGATCCCCGAGCTCCGGAGGGCCTTGCTTTTCTGTCATCAATATCGCCGCTAAGTATTGAATCATACGGAACTAAAAGTTAAAAATACTTAGTTTATGGGATACGGATGGTATTTCCTATCAGATACACTTTGCCGCGATGAAACTTTTGCGACCCGCCCTGCCGGTTCGCTCACCTCCGCACGCAGTTCTTCCACATCCCCATCCCGTACGAAAGACATCATGGCTCAGACCGTAATCCAGACCTACGTTCAAAAACTCTATCAAAACGCGCTCCTCCGGGACGGCGATACCGCCGGCGTCAGCTATTGGGCCGAGCAAGCCAACCAGGGCTTGGGTTCCATTGATATGGTGTAAAACTTCCTGAATTCCGGGGAGGCACAGAACATCACGGCTGTATTGCGTCTGTATGACATTTTCTTTGACCGTGCAGCCGACAGCAGCGGCCTGAGCTACTGGGTTGGCATGCTGCGCAACGGCATGTCGCTGCGCGATATCGCCGTCAACTTCAGCCAGTCGAGCGAATTTCAGACCAAGTATGCCAACGCATCGACCGCGGACTATGTGGAAGCACTGTACGCCAACCTGTTCGAGCGCGGCAGCGACGCCGCCGGTAAAGCGTACTGGGTGGAGATGATCGACAGCGGCAAGATCAACCGTGGCGATGTGGCCCTGGAGTTCTCGGTATCCGCCGAAGCGAAGTCCGCCGATGGCGCCGCTACCCGTTTCGCCGAAAGCTACCTGGCACTGCGTTCCGCAGGCACGGCCGAGCCAAGCACTGCTGCAGTGGAAGCACTCGCCAAGAAGTCACTGGCAGAGGCAATCACCGAAGTGCAGACCATCAAGGGCACAGTGCAGAACGGCATCATCCAGAACGCCAACGTCATTCGCGACGCCAATGGCGATGGCTTGCCGGATGGGGGCACAAGCACAGTGACGACTGATGCCAACGGCAAGTTCACCATCGTGGGCGGTTATGGCGACATCGTCGTGACCGGAGGCAAGGACCTCACCACCGGCAAGACCAACGACAAGGTGCTGTCGACCACGACCAACGCCACCAATGGCAACAGCGGCGCCGAAGTCATGGTCACGCCGTTGACTACCATCATCAATGCCATCGTCAACCAAGGCGTCAGCACCGCGGACGCCGTCAAGAAAGTCGGCATCGCGCTCGGCCTGGACACCTCTGTTGACCTGCTGACATTCAACCACACCAGCAAGGCCACCGCGACAGGCGCAACCCCGGCCGACCAGAAGAATGCGGTCGCGATCAAGGGCGCGGTCGCACAGCTGACCATGCTGATGGAAAACACCGCCGGCCTGATCAAGGGCGCGGCCGGCAGCGGCACCAACCTCGATGCCACATCGATCACCGCCAGCGTCGCCAACGCCTTGGCCGACAAGATCATCACCGCAACAGCCAATGTCACCACGCCGCAGAGCACCGCGCTGGTTGCACTGGATTCGCAAGACGTGATCAAGGAAGTCGTGACCGGCACCGCCACCAAGGTCAGCGCGGCAAGCACCACACCGCTGACATCGACCGTCGTGAGCAAGATCACCGACCTGTCGGCCGATGCGGCAAAGATCATCAGCGCGCTGAACACCACAGTGAAGTCCACCGTCAATGCGATCAACGGCGCATCGACCTTTGATGCCAGCAAGGTGGTGGATGCGTTCTCGACCATTGCCAAGACGGAAGGCTTGGCGCAGGACAAGGTGCAGACTGCGATTACCAGCGGTGCGGAGAGCGGTAGCTTGAGCAGTGCTGCGAGCAGCTTTACTGGTAGCAATCTGGGGACTGAGATCAAGTCTTCGGTGATTGGGGAGATTGCGGGGGGCGTGAACGGTACCAGTGGCGGGACTGTGATTGATCAGGTGGTTACTGCGCCGGTTAGTTCGGGTGGTGGTGGCGGTGGAGGTTCAACAGCGCCGACATTCACGGTGACTGAAAGTGGCACAGCGCCAAATAAGACTATTATATTTGGTGGGACTGTGACGGGTGCAGTGACTCTCACGTCCAACGGGACGAACCTTACATTCACGCGTGATGGTATTGAGGCGACGACTAAACCTGTTTTGGCAGACATTGCCGCCGGTGGCGTTCCGGCTGTTACGCTCACTGCAGCAATATTCGCTATCGCTAACTTAGCCGTAAAGTTAGCTAACAATTCCGCAACCCTGAACGCGGTAACAACCAATGTCAGCGAGGTCATCGCCAATATTGCCAAGGTCAAGGATGCCAGCATCAGCGCCATTACCTTGACGGCTGCTGAGCTGGCTACGAATGGTGTAGCAGCCAAGCTGGCTGCGAATTCCGCAACTCTGAACGCGGTAACAACCAATGTCAGCGACGTCATCGCCAATATTGCCAAGGTCAAGGATGCCAGCATCAGTGCCATTACCTTGACTGCTGCCGAGCTGGCTACGAATGGTGTAGCAGCCAAACTGGCTGCGAATTCCGCAACCCTGAACGCGGTAACAACCAATGTCAGCGACGTCATCGCCAATATTGCCAAGGTCAAGGACGCCAGCATCAGTGCCATTACCTTGACGGCTGCTGAACTGGCTACGAATGGTGTGGCAGCCAAGCTGGCTGCGAATTCCGCAACCCTGAACGCGGTAACAACCAATGTCAGCGACGTCATCGCCAATATTGCCAAGGTCAAGGACGCCAGCATCAGCGCCATTACCTTGACGGCTGCCGAGCTGGCTACGAATGGTGTGGCAGCCAAATTGGCTGCGAATTCCGCAACCTTGAACGCGGTAACAACCAATGTCAGCGAGGTCATCGCCAATATTGCCAAGGTCAAGGACGCCAGCATCAGTGCCATTACCTTGACGGCTGCTGAACTGGCTACGAATGGTGTGGCAGCCAAGCTGGCTGCTGATTCCGCCACCCTAGGTATCGTTTCCGACAACCAGGCTGCGGTAGTCGCGAACATCGCCAAAGTCGTTGCCAATGGCGTTACCTCGATTACTCTGGACGGCGCGCAGTTCAAGAGTCTGACTGATGCAACAGCATTGGGAAAACTGACCGATGGTGGCGTGACGATCAGCGGAAATGTAACTGACTCTGCTGAAGCTGCCGCAATCGTCGCAGGTATTGCCGAAATTGCGGCTGGCGGGATCAGTGCCATTACCTTAACGGCTGCCCAACTGGCTACAAATGGTGTAGCAGCCAAGCTGGCTGCGAATTCCGCAACCTTGAACGCGGTAACAACCAATGTCAGCGAGGTCATCGCCAATATTGCCAAGGTCAAGGATGCCAGCATCAGCGCCATTACCTTGACGGCTGCCGAGCTGGCTACGAATGGTGTGGCAGCCAAACTGGCTGCGAATTCCGCAACCCTGAACGCGGTAACAACCAATGTCAGCGACGTCATCGCCAATATTGCCAAGGTCAAGGATGCCAGCATCAGTGCCATTACCTTGACGGCTGCTGAGCTGGCTACGAATGGTGTGGCAGCCAAGCTGGCTGCTGATTCCGCCACCCTAGGTATCGTTTCCGACAACCAGGCTGCGGTAGTCGCGAACATCGCCAAAGTCGTTGCCAATGGCGTTACCTCGATTACTCTGGACGGCGCGCAGTTCAAGAGTCTGACTGATGCAACAGCATTGGGAAAACTGACCGATGGTGGCGTGACGATCAGCGGAAATGTGACTAACGCTGGTGAGTTAACCACACTTGTGAGTGGCGTTGCAGAACTCGGCAACGGAAGCATCACCGGTATCGTTTCTGCGGCTGCGGCAATGTCATCAACTCACTTCGCCACCTTAGAGGCTAAGGTTCATTTAGACGCAACAGTCACCTTGGCGGATACAGGTTCAGCGATTGCAACTTTAGCTGATAGTGCAGTGAATGCAAAAATTGACTTTGTCGATGCTACGAATGACCTTATTTCTCTGACCTTGGCTCGATTAAACAATATTGGTAATGCTAAGTTGGTGGCCGGGGATGATGTGACCTTGGTCGGCCTAACTAATGGAGATTCATTATCGGCGACGAATGTTGATAAGGTCGCCACCGGAAATGTCGCTCTAACCGGCTCAGCCGCTGCAACTAAAGTCGAGGTAACCGGGGCGACAGGCAATATGTGGCACTTTGCAGCTAATGTAGGAGGTGTCGCTAGTGCAGATGAACTTACATTCTGGAATGGGACATCTGCGCAAACCGTTACTTTGACTGGTGTCACGTCAGTGGTATTAGGGGCTGACGGTATCTTCTCACTTACAGTAGCTTAACTCTTTGAAGAAGAAGTCGGAATCGAAGTAAGGCCTGTAGTTCCTCAGAAAACTAAGAAAAGTTTTCCGTGATGAAGGCCGGGCCAAAAGCTCGGCCTTTTTCTTTTAAGAAATACGAATACAGTCTGAGCTCACTTTTCATATCGAGCAGCTAAACGGTTACCCACAAAAATTGCTGATATTCGTCGAAAAGGACGAAGAATTAGAAAACCGTGAAGTACTGATGTGCTCTCGCACCCTGATAAATTTCCAAATACATAACCATCCGAACCCCACCCCAAAAAACCAAAAGTTTCACAAAACGTTGCCTTTAAGAACCGAGTCATCGTTTCTCTCAACAAGCATCAAGGCACATAGAATGAATCTCAAAGCCGGACTCAGTTTTTCAGCCGCATTTCTGTTGGCGGGTTGTTCAAATATTCCCTGTCTCAACAATCTCTGCAAAAGCAGTTCCACGCCGGAGCCGGCTCAGCAAGTGGTGCACTATGCGCCGCAAGGTCCAGTGCAGTATGTGGCCCAGAA
Organism: Noviherbaspirillum aerium; assembly: GCF_008929045.1. GTDB lineage: Bacteria > Pseudomonadota > Gammaproteobacteria > Burkholderiales > Burkholderiaceae_D > Noviherbaspirillum > Noviherbaspirillum aerium. The sequence continues at coordinate 171,390 of NZ_VFAH01000010.1, forward strand.
CACCCAGTATGTCGCGGATGCTTATGCGCCGGTCAGGCTGAGCGCCATTGGTTATGGCGCGGCCAGTTCGGCGGAGGGCCATACGCCTGGCCAGAGGCGCCTGCTCGCCATGCGCGCTTCCAAGCTCGATGCGTACCGGTCGCTGGCGGAACAGGTCTATGGCATCCGCCTGACAAGCAACACGACGATCTCCGCATTGATGAGCCAGAACGACGGTTTCCGCGCGTATATCGATGCGTATCTGCGCGGCGCGCGGATCGTGAGCGTGACGCCCATGGCGGACGGCAACTATGAGACCACGATCGAGATCGATTTCGATGACAGGGCAGCGCGCTCCTATCTGCCGCCGGCATCGCCGCAGCAGAACATGCAGCCCGCCAGCCGCAGCTATGTGGCGCAGCCCGCGCCGGTGCATGTGGCGCCGCCCGCGGCTTCTCCCGTGATTCCGGTCTATGCGGCACAGCCGATGGGCGCGCAGCGCCGCGTCGTGGATGACGGCATCAGGGGCACCGCGGGCCCAGGCCGTGCCTATGGGACTTCCTTCTATTCCGCGGAATGACATGAAGCCCGATGGTTACATGGCCGTGGCGGCCCTTGCTGCGCTGGCCTTCACCGCGCCGGCCGTTCATGCGGCCCCGATGGAAGCGGAAGGCGCGGCGCCGCTCGACAAGGGGATCGCGTATGCGCGGCAGGCCGCTAAAGATGATGCCAGGCGGCAGCTGGCGCTGCAGCGCGGCGCCGTCGTGGTGAGCGGCGAGCAGATGACGTCGAGCGGCGAGCTGCTGCAAAGCGCCGCGGTTCGCCCGGCGGGCCAGGTGGGGCCGGCATCCACCGTGCGGGAATGGAAGAGCGGCGATGCCCTGCATGTGCTGATGCAGGCCGGCGATGACGCCGGGAGTGGCTTTGGCCTCGATGAGGATGAGGGCGGCAATGCGTCGGCCACCGCGTCGTATCGCAAGAAGGTGCTGATTACGCCGTTTCGCGTGACCAGGCCGGAGCATGTGGCGGACATGGATGATGTGCCGCTGGGCATGTCGCGCAATCTGTACGAGAGGCTGGGGCGCAGCGGCAAGCTGCAGCCGCGGCTTGGCAAGTACGTCGTGCCCAATGAACGGATGGGCGCGACGCCCGAGCAGACGGCTGCAGCGGTACGGCAGCTGGCCCGGGACAATGACAGCCAGTTCGTTCTTGCCGGCGAAGTGGTCGATGCGGGAACGAGCACGGTCAAGGGCTTTCTGTCTTCCACGACGACCCGCAATTTCGAGGTCCGCACCAGCCTCTACGATGGATTGACCGGCGTGCTGATTGCCGAGCGCCGCATCGGCCGGCAAGGCGAAGGCGAAGTCGGCATTGGCCGCCATCGGCCGTTTGGCAGCGCGTCTTTCTTTTCCACGGCGTTTGGCTGCGTGGTGGATGCGGTGCTGGGTTCGGCGGCGGCGGAAATGATGCAAGACCTTGCGCCGCTGCCCTTTACGGCGAGGATCGTCAGGATCGAGAACAGGAAACTTATTTTCGATGCGGGCGTGACTTCCGCGGTGCAGCCCGGCGACAAGCTCATTGCCTACAGCAGGAAACCGGAATGGGACGTGGGCGCCGCCTTGCATGGCGCGGGCGGCGTTCCGGAGTCGCCGGTGGCAACGGTTTCCGTGGTGCAGGTTCATCCGGCGTTCTCGGTGGGAGAGATGTCCGAACAGCCGGCTCGGGTTCACCTGAAGGTGGGCGACTATGTGCGGTTCGCATCATCGAGCCAATGAATAAGGCGGCAGGAAGATGAAGACAACGATGCGGTTGGCATTGCTATTGGGCGTTGCGGCGCTGTGCGCCAATGCGCATGCGTCGGAAAATGGCCGCACCAAGGCCAGGAAGATGACGACGAACGAAAAGCTCGAACAGCTGACCGAACGCCAGCATGCCATCGTGCAATGGCAGGAACAGCAGCAGCGGCAATTGCAGGAAATGACGCAGAGGATGAATGCCGTGAGGGCTGCGGCGGTGGCGGGGCAGAGTCCTGCTTATTCTTATCCCTAGAGCGGATTGCAGGTGAATGGTCGGTCGCCTCGGCTTGCCCTGGGCGCACGGCAGCGTTGTTCGTCGCTGGTGTGGCCCGCCACACGGCACTCCTCCCGCCTTGCCCTGCACCCCAGGGCAAACCGATTCTTCCATATATCCACCTGCAATCCGCTCTCGAGCGTTTTCGGTTTGACTGTACTGTCGATGTGGAAGCATTTGCCCGCATTACTGCGTTGCGGGGGCGCCGAGTCCTCCTTGACACGGCCCAGCCATGTCAAGGAGCCGCGCCTCTACCCACGGACCGGCTTGCATGCCGGTCCGGCTACGGCAGCGCAAAGCAGGGGGTGCGAAATCCTGCTTCCGCCCGCAGGCACATTTTCCCGGCCTCGTGCAGTCCAGTGAGGACGAAGGCGCCCCGGAACTTCAGCGGGGTGTCATTTTTTTCCTGGACGCCATTGCATCGGGATGGGGTCGTCCTGGTGCGCTTGCGCAATCTCTGTCGCATGGCTTTCCGCGGCTGTTCTCGCGGCCAGCAGATCGTTGCTGTAGTCGGCAGGCTTGAACGCCCGGGTTTCCTCTCCGTGGGTGACCATGAAGGCTCGTTGATCATGATTCCAGATCACGGGAGGCACGCGCCTTAAACCTGGAGCGAATCGTGAAGCCGCGCGGGTGGCTGGATGTGCGCCATGATCAAGTGCGTACTGTTCTGCAGCCAATTGCGGATTCTCATGGTCCGCATCAGAAAATTTTGTGCGCGACATTTTTCCATCCGGCCCTTTAACACCGAAGACCCAAATCTTCTCGAATGAAGACCAATGTACGCCTCGAACGATACTTTGGTACTCCGCTTTTCCTAATTTTTTGTAGAGGTGGGGATTTTCTTTTATGTTTCGCAATTCTTCTATTGCGGCCTGCACAGCCTTTTCCTTGTCGCCATACTGCTTCATCGTGAAATTTCTGGTTAGCCCTTTCAGCTCGTCTATGGTCTTGATTCGAAGTTCACAATGGTTTTTCATGGTACGACCTTCGTCGCCAAACCACGTTAACTCGGGATAACCAGGAACGGATTCGCCACGATGTCTTTCAGGGGGCGGCACGAACGTGCCGTTCTCGATGCTTTCAATATCTTTCTGCCTCGCGGCTCGGGCGGCAGCGTCGCTGGCGAAATTTGATAAATAATAATTTTTAGTTCTAACTGTGCTTTTTGAATTGCCTTCCGTGACGAGGTAAGTCAGCTTGTGCGTTATGCCGGTGGCACGACTATCAACGGTGGATTCTTTTAATTTTTTAATGCTCGTTCCCGCTGTTGCCTGTTGTTCAGCAGGTGGAGCGGCAATCCCGGACGAAGGCCCCGCAGCTTGGGTAGCCTGATCTTGCGCTACAGCCCCGGCGGCCAGGCGCAACCGGTGGCGCGGCGCGATCACAGTCACCTCATTGAGCAATCCCGATCCGGCGTCCAGATCCCGCAGGTATTCCAATGGAGCCATGGTTTGCGCAGATAGTCGGACACTGTCCAGCAGTACCCACTGTCTTGTCTGCGAGTCCCGCCGGAAGGCAACAAAGTGCGATCCCAGGGCGGTCATGCGTCCGGTGTGCGAATTTTCCGTGACCGTGCTGGCATGCATGAGCAGCCGGTCGGTATCAAGGTCGTCGATCTGCGCAAGGTGTTCCCAGTTGATTACTGGCCTGTCGTCCGCACCGGCGGCTGGGACATGCCTGTAGGCCGTCGTCGCAAACCCTTGTCCGTGCAGCACGCCGAGCACTGATTCCGGTTCCACGCCTCCACGCGCTATCGCGTCCAGGATATTTGCCTCTGATCTTGTCGTATTTGCCGGCCGATTCCGGAGTTCATGTTGGACGAATTGATTGAACGACACGAACGGTCCGCCCAGCATGGCATTGACCGCATGCTGGGCGCAGGATTGTTCGGTCTGCTTTTCGAGATAGTAATGCAGGCTTCCATCGGCATCGCGAATGCCGTCCTCGACGGTGAGGCGGTCATCATGGGCGGCCGGCGCCAATTCGGGCTGCTCAATGCCAGGGGGCTCGATGACATGAATGCCGTTCTGGTGGAAGTCGCGCATTTGCGCCATGTCCAGAATACGTGGCATTGGCATGGGTTCCGGACTGGCGGCAGCTTGCGCCTGAGGCGGGGTGGCGATTCGGCGGCGTTGTGCTGGAGGCGCTTCGGGGGGCGTGCTTCTATCGCTGCGCGGACGCGTCGAGACGGATGGCCTGCTGGTTTCCGCGTATAAATCCCTAGTCCAGGCAGCACGAGGGGGCGGTGTGGCGGACTGGCCCAATAAAGGCGGCAAAAAGTAAGCTTCTCGTCTCAAGACGTTGTCCGACTCGATGGATTCCGATTCCAATATCATGCGGGACAGCATATTGTTTTCATCGATGTGCAGGCTCACATCCATTGTTGTGTTGCGATTGTTCACCCCGCTGTAGATCAGCTCGCGCGCACCTGCGGGGCTGGATATATCGGGGATGCCTTCCGGATTGCGCACGACATACTCGATCGCGGGGCTATCCTGGATCCGTGTAAGGATGTCCATGATATCGCCGAGAGTCAGCCGATTCGATTCCTGTGACGGGGTCGGTTCCGCAGGTTGTACCAGTCTCATGAACGGCGGTCCCCTGAACCTGTGGGGGTTGTGTTGTGTTCCTGGGGAGGGGTCTCGTGTTCTTGGATGGGGGGATGGCAACTGTTGCAGAACCCACATTCCATTGGCGGGTAGCCTGGCCAGGAGGTTCTGACGGCGTTGTTGGGTTGCGGCCTGTTCGGCCTCATTGGTGGAAGCGGTTTGGCTGCCCTGGATTCGGGAAGCATGGACAGACGGGGGAATGCGGGATGTCATGGCTCTTGTCGACGTCAATATGCGTTACGCAGGGGGCCACTAGGTGGCGGCCTGGTGTCGAAAAGTTCCATTGGGTACTACTCGACAGACATGAGTGCAAGCTGTTTCAACCCATTCCCGATCCGCTTTGTCAGCCCGTCCGGGCCGGCTCAAGCCGAAAGCGTTTAACTACCGGGGCGGCGGCTGCGCTCATAGGCTTCAATGGCGTCGTTTAGTAACTTCGTTCTCACAAGGCCTGCCTCTATCGCTGTTTTGAGGTCGTAAGTCAACATCCATTTCGTACTTACGTCGTTCCAGTGGCGAAGGTCTGGATCACTGCCTGCCGGCTCGGGCCGGGGATCGGGTTCGCCTAACCGCCCTGACTGATTGGGGCTTTCAGCATGTGCAGCGGTGGCTTCCTCGCTGCGGGCCCTGTAGTAGCTTGCCAGCAATACCGCCGGATTGAAAACCGGGTCTACTGTTGTTGTGTTGCTTGGAATGGCGTCGGCACTGAGCCCGCACGCGATCTGGCACGCTTTCCGGAACGCCGCGTTATCCAGTTCCTGCGGATATTTCCTGGCAATATCGAGTACGGACTTTGGGAGTAGATACATCTTTCTTAACGCCGTTCTGTATAGCAAATTATCCATCTCGTTTAAATTATCGCTCACGATGGCGTCCTTGATGCAGTGGAGAATCGCCTCCCAATCGGTTTTCAGGACAGTGTTTAGAAGCTTGCGCGTGGATTGCATATAGGCGTCTACAGTTATGGGATTGCGTTCGGGCAGCCGAGCATTGGGAGGCATCACTGCCGGATTCGCGCTGGTGGAGGCTGTGGTCGAGTGTTGCACCGAGTGCAGGTTCGTGCTGGGAGCAGGGCTGGAGGTTCTTGCGGCAGGAGCATTCTGTTTCGGCTTTTTCTGGAACAAACCCAGAATGCGAGACTTGGCGCTTCTGCTATCCCTCGTCCGGCGGGCTGGCCCCGGTTGATGCCTTGTCTCCTCGGCGTCGTTTCCTCCACGATGGCTTGTCGCGCTTGTGGTATCCGGGTTGGTATTCGGCCTGGTGCTGGAAGCGCCGAGATGTATCGCTTTACGAAAAGTATTCCACAATCCCGACATCAAACCCCCCGACTTTTTTCAATGGCAGTGCATTCTGCGTGGCATGGCAACCGCATTCGGTTCCCTTGCCTGCTGCTTACCTGCCCATCCGCCATTCCGCCATTCCGCAATTTCGCTATTTCCGGCGCCCCAGCAACGGCTTTATTGAATAAGAAATGGAGCAGGCCGGTGCAGACGGGGTTCTGTGAACCAATGGGTCGCGCCGCCGTGATGTCCATCGGGGCTGGCAGACCGGCCTGCCGCATGGATGTTGCGCCGGATGCTCGACGCATCGCGCCAGTCCCTCGCTGCGAATGCCGCAAATTGCGCTATGCTCTGGGCCGGCAAAGCCCCTCACTTCTTTTGCAAATCAAATGATGCAAGACTGGAAACAGCAGTTCGCCATGGCCCAGGCCGCTGCACAACAAGGCAACATCGCATCATGCCTCGATGCATGCCAGCAGGTTCTCGATGCCCAGCCCGGGAATGTCGATGCCTTGCTCATGGTGGCGGGGTTGCTGTATTCCACCGGCTTGCTGTCGGCCGCGCGGCAATGCCTGGACCAGGCCCGCGCGCTGGCGCCGAACGATTCCCGTCCCCTGCTCGAACTGGCCAACATCGCCAAGGATGAAGGCAATCATGCCGAGTCCCATCGCCTGTACTCCCTCTTGCTGCGCCATCTGCCCGACAGCGCCGTGGTGCGCAGGAACGCATTGACCAGCCTGGAATACAACCCGGCCGTGCCGGAAGCGGAACGCCTGCAACAGGCGCGGGCCTGGGGCGACTGGGCCATGGCGCGGGCCGGCGGCATGCGGCCGCGTCCGCCGCTGATGCCGGAAGCGCTGGATGGATCGCGGCCCTTGCGGGTGGGTTATGTGTCGGCCGATTTCTGCCAGCATACGGTGGGCCTGTTCGTCAAGGATGTGATCGGCAGCCATCGCCTGGACCGGGTAGCCGCGTACACCTACAGCGCGGGCCGCGTGGATGACTGGGTGACCGCGACCATCCGCAGCACCAGCCGGTTTCGCGATGTTTCCGCGCTGGACGATGCGGCGCTGGCCGAACGGATACGGCAGGATGGCATCGATGTGCTGGTCGATCTGTCGGGGCATACCGGCGGCTCGCGGCTGGCCGCCTTCGCGCATCGGCCGGCGCCGGTGCAGCTGAGCTGGCTCGGGTATTTCGCCACCACCGGCCTGGCGGTGATCGATGCGGTGCTGCTTGACGAGTGGCATGCGCCGCCGGGAATCGAGGCGCATTTCGTGGAGCCCATCGTGCGCCTGCCGCGCGGACGCTTCTGCTATGTGCCGGTGCCGTTCGCGCCTGCCGAGGTGGCGCCGCCGCCGTTCGAGAAGAACGGTTTCATCACCTTCGGCTGCTTCAACAATACGGCCAAGCTGAACGGGCCGGTGATTGCGCTGTGGGCGCGCATCCTTGCGGCGCTGCCCTCATCGCGCCTGGTGCTGAAGTGGCGCAGCCTGCAGGACGGCAAGCTGCGCGCCGCATTGCATGCGACTTTCTCGTCCCATGGCATTGCGCCCGGGCGCATCGAACTGCGCGGCCCGTCGTTTCATGCGGATCTTCTCAAGCAGTATGCCGACATCGATATTGCGCTCGATCCCTTTCCCTTCACCGGCGGCCTGACCAGCTGCGAAGCCTTGTGGATGGGCGTGCCGGTGGTGACCTGGCCGCAGGCGCAGGTTGTGAGCCGGCAGACCCATGCGTTTCTGAGCGCCATCGGTCTGCCGGAACTGTCGGCGGCGGATGCCGGGCGCTATGTCGCGATCGCCTGCGAGCTGGCCGGCGACCTGCCGCGACTCAAGGATTTGCGCGGCGGCATGCGGGAACGGATGCGGTCGTCGCCGCTCTGCGATGTGAAAGGATTCACGCGCATGCTGGAGGATGCTTACCTGGCCATCGCCCGGCGATATGCCGGTCATCCATAGCGAGCCGGTTGTCCTGCATGACCAGCGGGAGAGGCAAGCCAAGCGGGAGAAGCGGGATAACGGACCGCCGGGCGGCGGTGCATTATTGATCCGGCCTGGGAAATGGTGCATTTTTCGGGGCGCTGAGTTCAAATGCGCTGATGCATTAAGGTCAGGATTGGATTAACGTTACGTGCATAAGGTTAAGTGCATCAGGTTGATTGCATGTACGGCAAGATGCCTGCCAAATATTCGCTGCACGAAACATCATTGCGCTGCAAATTTTCCAATGACCCATGCCTCTTCGAAAACCCTGCTGATCGCCGTGCGAGAGGATGATGTCGCCCTGGTGCAATCCTTTCTCGGCGATGCCTACCGAACGGTGTATTGCCACACGCTGGAGGAGGCCAAGGCGGCGCTGAACAACGGCGTCGATATCGTGGTGTCCGGCGTGCATTTCGACGGCGGCGCGGTGTTCGACCTGCTGCAGCATGTCCGTGCCAGCAAGGACTTCGGCACGCTTCCCTTCTTTGTCATGCTCGACACCAGCCGGCGCTACAGCTATTCCCGCGCGATCGTCCACGGCATGCGTACGGCATCACGAGTGCTCGGCGCCACCGGCTTTACCGACCTTGGCGGGATGATCGAAAAATACGGCAAGGACGAGGCGGTGAGGATGCTGAAGAAGGGAATCGATGCCGCGTTCGGCGGATGACGGCTCGGCACCTCGATGATGCTGCGGACATGGCATTGCATGGGCTGACCCAATGATCTTCCTCGGCGCGCTGCCTTCCGGAATTGTCAGTGCGGTCGGGCCGACATCGCTCCCATGCATGCATCCGGCATTCCGGCTACAGTCTGGTACCGCGGATGACAGGCACCAATGCATCAATGCATCAATGCATCAATGCATCAATGGACCGATGCACCGATATCCGCGGGATTCGACCCGATTCCTCATGAGAAATGATTTGATATGTCAATCACCGCGCCTCCATTTGATCCGCCTTATGTCAGCATGCATGCTTCCGAAGAGCTTACCGAGTACATTGAAACGCTGGCGGACGGTTCGACGCGCAACGTTCCCGAGGCGGCCTACGGGCCGGCCTTGCTGTCGGTGCGGGAAGTCGTAGCAGGCAGCAAACCGGCGTCCTCGTCGTCATCTTCATCGAAGTCTTACCTGAGCGTGCCTTATGCGGAAAAGGACGAGGCCAAGGCGCTGGGCGCGCGGTGGGATGCGGCCAGGAAGAAATGGTATGCGCCGCAGGGGGCGGAGCTCGACCGGTTCGACAAGTGGCTGCCGAAGACATAGAGCGGATTGCAGGTGAATGGTCGGTCGCCTCGGCTGGCCCCGGGCACATGGCCGCGCTGTTCGGCGCTGGTGTGGCCCGCCACACGGCGCTCCTTGCGTCTTGCCCTGCATCCCGGGGCAAACCGATTCTTCCATACACCGACCGGCAATCCGCTCTGGGCTGTGTTTGATAAGCGTTGCGAGCGGTTCGGATTGGCGCCGGGGAGCGCACGCCCCGCCAATATTTTCCTCGTGTCGTTAAAGATCATCGCGCCGTGATCGAACCATTCGGCGGCCGTCCGCCACACATGAATATGACTCCTAGGAAGGTCAGAGCCATTTTCAGCCGAGGGCGGCCCGCCCTCGGCTTTTTTTATGGTCTGGCGCATATTTATGGGATTGGCGGATTATGCTGCGCCGCATATATTTGCCGTTCGATCAATGACAGCAAAAGGCTTGTCGGGGGACGGACAATGGCAGATGCGTGGCAGGAACTTCAGCGCACGGTGCGCGCATTGCGAAAGCCGGGTGACATCAAGGTACGCCTGACGGAAGCTTACCGGGCCTTGCTGCGGCTGCGGCTCAAGGACCTGCCGAGCGAAGCACGGCATCACCATGAGTGGCTGGTCGGTACCATTGATGCCCGAACCAGCGAATATCTTCTAGCGGAAATCCGGGATTGTATCGAGGGCATGAGCGATGCCCAGATCGCCGAGGCGGTGCACCGGATCGTGGCGCTGTATGAAGCCGTGAAGGTTTATCAACCCGGTCTTTCATCAACCCGCAAGCCTCCCCCATGTCAAAGCGGCAATATCTGACGCTGTCCGGCCTGCTGGCCAGTGAGCGCGGTTACATCTAGGCACGCGCAGGCACGCGCAGGCACGCGTACGCACGCAATTGTCTTACCGGCTAGTTGCATATATATTCATTGGGTGGTGCAAGCATGTTAAAGTGAGCGCTTATTGAGAACAGGCAAATGATGTAGTAATTGCCGCCTACCAGCACTCATTATGGTCTTCAGCTCACCGACTTTTCTCTTCTATTTCTTTCCGCTCTTTCTTCTTCTGTACTATGTTTTGCCCTGGAAGAATGGCGTTCTGCTGGTGGCCAGCCTGTTGTTCTATGCATGGGGCGAGCCCGGTTTCGTGCCGCTGCTGATGCTGTCGGCGCTGCTGAACTACAGCATGGGCTATGCGATCGCACGCTGGCGCGCAAGGGGCGTGCCGCTGCTGTGGCTGGGCATTGCCGCCAACCTGGCCTTCCTGATCTATTACAAGTACATGGCCTTCCTCTGCCAGATTGCGCGCGACCTGCTTGCGCCTTTCGGGCGGCAGGTGGAGATCCCCGAGATCGTGCTGCCGCTGGGGATTTCCTTCTTCACGTTCCAGGGCATTTCCTACCTGATCGACGTCTATCGCAACGAGGTCAACGCCCAGCAGAGTTTCTGGCGCTTCGCGATGTACAAGGCGATGTTTCCCCAGTTGATCGCCGGCCCGATCGTGCGCTACAAGCAGATCGCGCATGAAGTGGATCAGCGCTCCATCACCAACGCCCGGGTGGTGGCGGGCTTCCATCAGTTCGCCGTCGGTCTCGCGCAAAAGGTGCTGATCGCCAATACGGTGGCCCTGCCGGCCGACCGCCTGTTCCTGGTGCCGCCGGGGGATCTGTCCATGCTGGGTGCCTGGATCGGCATTGCCTGCTACTCGATCCAGATCCTCTACGACTTCGCCGGCTATTCCAACATGGCCATCGGCATCGGCCACATGATCGGCTTCAGCTATCCGCCCAACTTCAACCGGCCTTACTCGTCGGCATCGGTGACCGAGTTCTGGCGCCGCTGGCACATGAGCCTGTCGTCCTGGTTCCGCGATTACCTGTACATCCCGCTCGGCGGCAACCGGGTGTCGCCGCTGCGCACCTATATCAACCTGGCCGTCGTATTCCTGCTGTGCGGACTCTGGCATGGCGCTGCCTGGACCTTCATCATCTGGGGCGGCTGGCACGGCCTGCTGCTGATCGTGGAGCGGGCCGGACTGGGCAACGCGCTGGCGCGCCTGCCGCGGCTGGTGTCGCAGGCCTACACGCTGTTCGTGGTGATGATCGGCTGGGTGTTTTTCCGGGCCAACGATGTGCCGCATGCGCTGCATTTCCTGAAAGTCATGTTCGGCCAGGGCACGAAGGGCGAAACCTATCCGTGGCAGTCGGATTTCCAGTTCACCGCGATGACCGCGCTGGCGGTGGGTGCCGTGCTGGCAGTGTGGCCGGCGTCGAATGAAGCGGAGCGGCTCAAGACCGAGGGCATCAACCGGGCGGCGGCGCCGGGCAAAGCGGGCATCACGGCCATATCGGTGATGACGGCGGCCGGCACGGCTTCGGTGAAGCATGCGCTGGCGGCCGCGGCCATCATCCTGTGCGCGGCCAGCCTTGCCGCGGGCACCTACAATCCGTTCATCTATTTCCGGTTCTGATCATGACGTTGAAGCAAAGGCTGACGGGCAACGCAGCAAAAATTGTTCTGGTGGTCCTGCTGGCCGTGCCGGCCCTGCGCTCCATGACCGGCAGTTCGCAGCTGGAGGGAGAGAACCGCAAGCTGGCCGAGTTTCCCGCCGCGCCGGCATCCTGGCAGGAAACGCTGAAGTTTCCGGCCCGGCTGGATCAATGGATCAACGATCATTTCGGTTACCGGGACCGCCTGCTGAAGCTCAACAACCGCGTGCGGCACGCCTTGTTCGGCACTTTCCCCACGGTGCAGGTCATTTCCGGCCAGAACGGCCGCATCTTCATGTCGGCGCATGAGGCCAATTTCCCGCCCTATACGGCCATTCATCCCACCTGCGGCTTCCAGTTTCATGACCATGAAAAGATTGCCGGGCAGATGAATGCCATGCATGCGGCATTCCGCGGCTGGGGCATCGATGCCAAGCTGGTCATCGCCCCCAGTTCGCCGGCGGTGTACCAGGAGGAATTGCCCGGCTGGCTGGCGCAGCGCTGCGCCAGGTCGGTGCCGCCATTCCGGAACATCCTGGTGCCGGAACGGTTGAGCCCGCCGGTGCTGGCATCGGTGTATTACCCGCTCGAGGAACTGCGGGCGGCCCGCGCCGAGGGCGAGGTGATCCCGAAAACCTGGTTCCATCTCACCGGCTTCGGGTCTCGCCTGCTTACCCAGAAGAGCGTCGAGCGCCTCTGGAACATCAAGGCCGATGAAGGCACGACGCTCAAGACGCGGATCGAAACCCAGACATCGGACCTCGCCCATCTGTTCCCGGGGGTCAAGCTTTCCAGCAAGGTGGAAGCGATCGATTTCGCCGCCTCGGGCATCGAGGAATGCAAGGGCGCCAAATGCTATCCGGCGCTGCGGGATGCCCTGGAAAAGCTGGGCGATGTCAACCGCTACCGCAACGAGCGGGCGCCGAAAGAGCGCCTGATCATGCTGTCCGATTCCTTCGGCCAGTACAGCGCCGGCTGGTATGCCCGCTATTACCGCGATGTCATTCATTTTTCCACCAACACTCTCGGGCGCCTGTCGGATGGCGAACTGGCCAGCCTGCGCGGTTTTCTCCGGGAAGAAGGCAGGCGCAGCGATGTCCTGTTTTTTTACCACGACACCGGTGTTCTTACGGGGCGCATCGATCTCGATCTGAAGAAGCTGGCATCGGTCCAGCCCATGGTCAGCCAGGTAAGGAACTGAGCGGGCGGCAGGGGCGGCAGAGATTGCCGGCAGCGATGTGAAGGGAGCATGCGGGTCGCGGGCGCCATGCCCGCGAATTCATTCGCCGTCGTTCGTGAACTGGCGCATGAAATAGCGGCTGCGCGTATCCATATCGGTAAAGGCGATCCTGCAGTGATAGCGGGAGTCGCCTTGCTGGCGCACGTCCACGATGACGCCCCAGGCATTGATGCGCCTCTGTCCTTCCTGGGTCATCAGGTCGAACGCGATCATGCAAGGGCTTCCCGGAGCAACGGATTGCGATGTGACGATGCAGACGCCCCCGATGGAGGCGTCTACCGTTTTGACCAGAATCGGTGCGGATTGCTGGAGCATGAACTGAGCCGGAACCTCCAGGGGAATCCTTGGAGTGCGCCTGCGATTATGAGGAACGGCTGAGCTCATGTGCGGAGAACTTGTCGCGGCCAGGGTGGTGGCGAAGTGATAACAATAAAACGGCGCTCAACTGTGAAAAACTTTCCTTGCGGTATGTATCCCATATTTGAGGCTGGTGCGCAATAGCCGAAATGGCAACATGCCTCCCTGCCAAAGCTTAGTGCGGCGCATTTCCATGCGGGTTGGAGCGTTTTTATTCTTCTTTCGCCTATGAATACGGGCCACCCATTCATCGTGCAGAGTGTGCGTCACTTAACGACATCATGGAAAAATCGCGGCGGCGACCCGGGAACAGCGCGTCAGCTTGTCCTGCGAGAAGATTGATTGCTTGTGAGCGGCGGAAAAATAGGTATCGGCAATAGCAGCCGGAGCCCGATGCAACGGCTCCGGCTGCGGGGATCCGCATGCCTGCGGGCGGCATGCCGGGCCCGCGGCTTCAGAACCGGTAGTTCACGCCCAGGCGCAATACCGGAAAGGCCTTGTAGTCCTCGGCCTCTTCCTGCAGCGAGCGGTTTTCCGCGGCAACGTCGGCCGCAAACTGGGAACAGACCAGCACCGGCGCCGCACAGCCGGTATTGCTGAGCGATGTGCGCGGCGAGCCCTGGAACAGCACGCCGAGGTCGGCGGTGAAACCCCAGCCTCTTTCCTGGGTCCGCGAGACGGCATTGCCCCAGCCGATGCCGAGATAAGGAGCGATATTGCGGAAATCGATGCGGCCGTTGAGGTTGCCGACCAGAGCTGCGGGATAGGTCCGGCCATTCAAGGTATAGGCACCGGTTGCGCCGGGACGTCCCTCCGCATCGATCTTGTTGCCGTTATACACAACACCGCCGGTCAGGCGAAAGCCCGTGCTCATCGGGTAGTAATCCAGCAATGCGTCCACCGTGCGCATTTTTAGCTTCAGGTCGTAATCGACATCCGAGGTATTGCCATCATGCGAATAATTCAGGCCGTTGATACCGAAGCGTGCATTGAGCTGCGGCATGACAGGTACGCTGAGATGCAAACCCGCTCCGGTCGTGCCCAACGTTGCACTGAGGCCAACCTGAGCTTGTGCCGCACCAGCCATCGACAGAGCAAGGCATGCCCCGGTGAGCGCATGTTTCAATTTCATTTCTTATCCTTTTTGATTGAGTGGTCTCGCATAAAAGGCAGCAACGTCGTTGACACGGCGACGAAACAACAGAAGCTCATCAAGGATAGCGCTACTTTCCCTGAGTCCGATGTGCTGCGGCTCAAAGGTGTCGCAGCTTTTCTACACTTCTGGAAAAACTCCCCTTTGCAGTCACGGCAGCTTGAAACTTCGACATGTTTTCCAGGAATCAGGGGACGCGACATGGTGCCCAGAATGGTGCAACTGTTTCAATGTAGGAAGAATGTAGGAAGTTTTTTGCTTCCTTGCATTATTTGCACGGCACATCCGCGCCTGCGAGGTTGAAGGGAGGTGAAACAGGATGGATTCAGGCTCGTGTGAAGAATGTTGCATAAATGCTTCGCTCGCAAAAAATGTGATGGCAAACACTGATTTTTCTCAGATATTGCATGCCGCTCAGCGCTACACTGAAATCGACCCCTAGGAAGGTCAGTCATTCAAGTGCCGAGATGCCGAGCGTCTCGGTATTTTTTTGCCTGTTTTTCCGGCCGCTCCACTGTTGGAGCGGCTGCGGGGATGCACCGGTCCCCCACGGACAGCCGGCGGCCCGACTTCTCTCTTCTCGCGCATGGAACAGCGCGAACAATATCCCTTCCGTTTCCTTCCCTTTCACACCGTCGACTGTTCAAAAAGTTTTGCAAACAGCAAGTCTGTTGTAATCCCGCCGTACCCTTGCGCCGCCTTGTTGCAATCGAGCAGCAATATCCTTGGCATACCTAAACCACCACACGTAAAATTTCCACAAAGAAAGTAAAGTGCCATCTGGCGCCGCTTTCCCGTGCGCCATTCAGGCGCGCTATTTTATTTGGAAGGGTTTATGGCCAACGTCGTTGGGACGCCGCAGTCTACCGTCATCAGCAATTCCATCAGCGGTGATTACCGGATCGATGTGCTGCTCGGCGGAGACGCCTATCGGTGGAACAGTTCAAGCGCTGCGGGAACGCCGGTGGAAGTCACCTACAGCTTCATGACCGCCGCGCCGGTCTATACAAGCTTCAGCAACAAGACTGGATTCATGGCATTCACCGCCGAGCAGAAGACAGTCGTGAAACAGATTTTTTCGGACATCCAGGCACAGTTCAATATCACGTTCAGGGAAGTCGGCGATACCGCGTACAGCTACGGCCAGATCAGGCTCGGCAACAATTCGCAAGGAACCTCATCGGCCGCGTATGCCTACATGCCCGACCCCTACGCGGGGCAGGACAGCGGCGATGTCTACGTCAACCGTGACGACAGTTCCAATCTGGCGCGTATCACTCCGGGCAGTTATGCGTACGCGACCCTGGTCCATGAAATCGGCCACGCGCTCGGGCTCAAGCATCCGGGGAATTACAACGCCGGCTATGCGCCCAGCACCGAGCCGGGCAATTACCTTGCCGCGGCTGAAGATAGCGAAGCGCTTACCGTCATGTCGTATTCATCGGTCACGCAAGGACAGAACCGCAGCTTCTACGGAACTTACGACATCCTCGCATTGCAATACATGTACGGAGCCAGGCCCTATAACACCGGCGACAATACGTACTCGTTCACCAATGCGACGGGGCAGCGGCTTGAGATCATCAACGATAGCGGCGGCACGGATACGATCGATGTCTCCGCCGTGACCGCCGGCGCGAAGATCAATCTGCTGGAGGGCGCACTCAGTTCCGTTGGCAAACTCGCCAATGGATTCACGCCCGCGCAGAACAATGTCTCGATCGCTTACGGGGTGAAGATCGAGAAGGTGATCGGCTCCGCCTATGCGGACCAGATCATCGGCAATGACGGCAACAACGACTTCACGCCCGGCATGGGCAACGATCTCATTGAAGGCGGGGGCGGCATCGATACCGTCTTTGTTTCGACATTGCGTTTCCGCGCAACGGTCAGCCGCAGCGGCGACACGGTTGTTGTCGCCGACAAGTCGGGGTCGGAAGGCAGCGATACGCTGTTCAATGTGGAACGCATACAGTTCGCCGACATGAACGTCGCGCTTGACGGCACGGCGGCCGCATCCTATCGCCTGTATCAGGCGGCCTTCGATCGCAAGCCCGATGTGCAGGGACTGGGTTACTGGATTGCCCAGGCCGACCGCGGCCTGAGTCTGCAGGATGCGGCATGGAACTTCATTGCCTCGGCCGAGTTCCAGCAGAAGTACGGAGAAGGCTTGTCCGACAGCGGCTTCATCACCGCCTTGTATGCCAATGTATTGCATCGCGCTCCTGATACGGCGGGGTTCAATTACTGGTCGAGCATGCTTGCGCAGGGCCTTATCAGCCGCCACGGCATGCTCGCGGAATTCAGCGAGGGATATGAAAACCAGAAGCAGGTGGAGGGTGCAATCACGAACGGGATCGACTATCTCTTCTTTGCCTGATCAAGGGCCGGGAGAGCCGCGCGGATAATTACTACGAGCTGCGCAAGCAGGCCAATGCATGAGCAGTCATGCGCCGCCATATGCAGTCATGTGCCGCCATGAGCGTGGGCACCCAATGAGCACGGGCGGACATGCAGAGACGGGAAATAAAAAAGCCGGGCATCGCCCGGCTTTTTCGCGGGGAGACGCAAAGGTCTCCCTGGTTTGCAATGGCACTCAATTGCGCTTGATGAATCGTTCAGAAAGCCTGGCCATTGCGTCCTTCACCATCCCGTGTCATCAAGCGATGAGCGTGAAGTCGGCAACCGCCAGATCGGTCACGCCGGTCAGCGTAGCGATCTTCACCAGGCCGCCAGCCACTGCGCCGTCGAGGTTGTAGTACAGGTCGCCTGTGGTCTGGTCGAACACGATTTCCTGTGCAATCACGCTGGTTGCCGCGCTGACGAACACGCCCGAGCTGTTGAAGTCGCCGGCATTCAGGCCGCCTGCAACTGTGGACAGACCCGTGCCGCCGAGTGCCGCATCGATCAGTGTGAATTTCGAAAGCGACAGGACGATCTTGTCGTCAGTGCCCGCTGCAGCCGCGGTGTTGAAGCCGCTGATTGTCAGCAAGCCGCCCGACGGCGATACCTGGATGCTGTCAGCCACATTGAATGTGGAATCGAGCGCCACGTCGGCCGCCGACTTCGATGTCAGGCTCGATGCATCGAGCTTGAGCGCCATGCCGGCCACCGGACCGCCGATGTCTGCCGCGCTGTTCAGGCGGACTGTGACCTTCTCGATCTGTGTGGTCGAGGAAGCATGGTAGCTGTCTACCAGTGCGTCGATGACGGTATCGGTCAGTTCGAGATCCAGGGTCTGCGTCACAGCCTGGTCGTTGACGCCGGCGATGATGCCGATGTTGCTGATGTTCTCGAGGTCGCCAGCGGTTGCCGTGGCGTTATTGCGGATCTCGATGATGTCCGCGTTGGCATTGAACGTGGTTGCCAGATTGTCGACCGCGCCGCCATCGATCACGTTGCCGCCATTGATGTTGGCATCGGTGAAGATGAAACGGTCTGCAGTGCGCGATGCGCCTTCTTCACCGTTGTAGGTGAAGTGATTCTGCGCATTCAGGCTGCGTGCGTCGATGGTGACACCCGATTCCACCGCAGTACCGGCGGTCGAACCGGCGTCTTTGACATCGTTCGATGCATCGTTGTCGTTCAGGATGTTCAGCAGACCGGAGCCGTTCGCCTGAATGAAGTCATTGGTCAATGTCAGGTTGTAGGCATTGTCGCCCAGCAGCGTGCTGACGGGTGCGGCGGTCGTGCCGACGAGACGCAGGTTCTCGAAGCCCGAGACATTGGTCCACTCCGAGGAACCGATGGAGATGCGAACGCCGGAGCCGTCGATGACCAGCGTATCGGTACCGGTGCCGCCGGCAACGGTGTCGGCGATCGTCAGGCCGGCGCGGGTGTCGTTCAGGCGATCGAAGATGACGGTATCGTTGCCGCTGCCCATGGTGACCTTCTGCGCGCCCGTTGCGGAAGCGTAGTTGGTATCCAGGCGAACGATGACGTTGCCGACTTCAGCCGAAGCATCGACAGTCGCGGCACGCAGGCGAACCTGTGTTGCCACGCCGGATACGTCGAAGATGTGGCCGGCGCTTGCGTCCACTGTCGTGCCGGTTGTGTCCAGCGCGTAGAGGCCTTGCTGTATTTCGCCTGCGTCAGCGGTTGTCGCGTTCAGCGCTGCGGTTACGTCGCCGCCTGCGGTGTCAACGTCCAGGTTGAGGAACGTGCCTGCCAGACCGCCGGACAGCGTGACTGTGCCGGTGTGCTTTGCGAAGTTGTTCAGCTCGACGGAGTTGGACTCGGTGTCGTTGTCCTTGAGCGTGACGCTTTCGACGTTCTGCTTGACGCCTGCGACCACGTTGTCGAGCGTGAAGTTGAAACGCGCGTCGGTGTTGGTGCCTTCGTTGATCGACAGGCTGACCAGATCGTTCACGCCGGCGTCTGTCTTCAGGTTGGCCACCAGCGTGGTGTCTTCAACGGCGTTGTTGAAGGTGGTGCTGTGCTGGATGGTCAGGTTCGCAGCTTGCGCGGCGGTCAGGTTGTTGAAGGTTGCGACCTGGTCGCCGGCGATGTCGGCCGGTGCGGATGCCGCATTGTTCGAGCTGATGTTGCGCACGTTTTGCAGCACTGCATCGGGCAGCTTGTCGAAGTCCAGGGTGACGCTTGCATTGCGCATTTGCACGTCGATGTTCTCGACCTTGCTGACTGTGCCAACCACGCCGCCCTGATAGGCAACCAGCGTGTCGGTGCCGTCATTGCCGTTGATGGAGTCGCCAGCCTGGACGGTGTCGTTCAGGTAGAACACGTCATCGCTCTTGGTGCCGATGATGCTGACGTTCTGCACCACGCCGGATGTGTCGGCCTTGCCTGTGCTGAGCAGCGCATTGCCGACGTTGAGCGTCAGGCCCGCGGTCATAGCGGAACCGTCGATGGTGGCCAGACGGCCTTGTGCCTGTGCGATACCGCCGGCATGCGTGACGGCTTCAACGCCGGCTGCGCCGATGATGTTGTTCGTCGTGGCCAGTGTCAGGGCCTTGTCGCCGGTCAGGGTGATCTTGCCGTCGGTGCCGGTGTCCATCGGCAGGTTGACGGTGCCGATGGTGTTGCGGGCGCCTGTGCTGTTGATGGTGATCTGCTCGTAGCCGTTGAGGCCGACGCCGCGGGCAGCGATGCCGCTGGTGTTTTCGCCGATGTTGAGCGTGCCGACGCCGACGTTGCTGACGTTGAGCGCGCCGGTATTCGCACCCTTGAGCGCGTCCTGCGCGAAGGAGAACTCTACTGTGCCGCTGTGGTTTGCGTTGGTGTCGGACAGCGACAGCTTGGCCACGCTGGCGTCCATGATGTTGCCGACTTCGGCG
This sequence comes from Noviherbaspirillum aerium, assembly GCF_008929045.1. Taxonomy (GTDB): domain Bacteria; phylum Pseudomonadota; class Gammaproteobacteria; order Burkholderiales; family Burkholderiaceae_D; genus Noviherbaspirillum; species Noviherbaspirillum aerium. The sequence continues at coordinate 191,087 of NZ_VFAH01000010.1, forward strand.
CTGTTGATGGCTTGGGAAACGCGGTTGATGTTGACTTCCTTGACGCCGGTAGCATCCTGCAGATCGAGTGCAGTAACTGCAGCGCCCGAACCGGTGAACGCGACATTCACGGTCGAGATGTTGACGAGTTTTGGTGTGACGATGGTGCCGCCGTTGTCGTTGGCATTGCCCAGAGTCGCGTCCAGACGTGCATTCGCGCCTGCGCCAGTGAGTACATCCTCGTCTTGTAGTGCGTTAATACGGTCAGTGCCGCCCGGTGTGAAGACTTGGCCGGCCTTGAAAACGTCTGCTGTAGCAACATCCGTATTTTCAGTAAGAGTCCAAGTCGCCAACTTTTCTAAGCTACTGATTATTAAAATTAACTTCGGCTGCAATATATTCCATTGGTCACGCTTCCTACTTTCTTCCACTTTCAAAATTTATTCTTTCGATAAGAACATATCGAAATGGAAATTTTTTCGTGCTACCTTAGCGCCTTCCTTAAGGAAACAAGGCTTTAAGGAAAGATTAAGAATGCATACCGGAGTCCTTCCGTTGCCTTCATGACCGAGCGGCACAGTGTATCCCTGGAGCAGGGCCATCGCCCCGATGTATCGGCGGCGGCCAACATCACGAGAACAAGGCGCATGGCTGGCGCGCCGCATTTACAACACAGGCCTCGGTTGTTTGGCTGGTCTCAAGCCTGATCGCCTTGCGCGGTCTTAGCATGGCAAGGTCAGCATTGAAGTCAGCAGCGGTGAGGAGATCAGGGAGCCAATCGGCTTGCGGCATACACATACCGGCTTCGCGGGGCTCGAAGCAAACGGTCGGGATGCCGAACGCCAGTGTTTAATGAACGCGTCGCCATGCCCAAAAAACTGCTTGATCATAGATTCGTACAAAGCGCCGTCTGCCCCGAAGGCAAAGGCAAGATCGATTACTTCGACATGGGCTGCAAGGGTTTGCAGCTGGAGGTGCGCACATCGGGTGGCAAGACCTGGTATCTGCGCTACATGAACGAGCGCGGCAAGGTGCGCCAGCTGCGCATTGCCGATGTGCGCGACCTCTCGCTTGCCGATGCGCGCAAGCGCGCCGATCTCCTGCGCGGCAAGGTGGCAGTGGGGCAGGACCCGGCCGAGCAGAAGGAGGCGATACGGCGCGTGCCCACCTTCGAGGAATTCATCGAGAAGCGGTATATGCCTTTCGTGAAAGGCTACAAGCGTTCCTGGAAGACCGACGAGAGCCTGCTGAAGAATCACCTGCTGCCGGTGTTCGGCAAGCGCCATCTCGACGAGATCGGGCGGCACGAGATCATCGAGATGCATCACACGCGCCGGCAGGACGGCGCCTCGCCGGCCTCGGCCAACCGGCTGCTGGTGATGATGCGCTTTATCTTCAACCTCGCGATCAAGTGGGGCATTCCCGGCGTGAAGGCCAATCCGGCGTCGGGCGTGCGCATGCTGGAGGAGAACAACAAGCGCGAGCGCTATCTCAATGCGACGGAGGTGCAGGCGCTGTACGAGGAGCTGCGGAAGAGCGACAACCGCATGCTGCGCTTTATCGTGCCGATGCTGATCTACACCGGCGCGCGCCGGCGCGAAGTGCTCAGTGCGCGCTGGGAGGATATCAACATCGAGATGCGTTCCTGGCGCATCCCCATCAGCAAGAGCGGCAAGGCGCGCCATGTGCCGCTGTCTTCCGGCGTGCTGGAACTGCTGGAGAGCGTGCCGCGCTTTCATGAGTGCCCGTATGTGTTCCCCAATCCGAACACGCACAAGCCGTATGTGTCGATCTTTTATTCCTGGGACACGGCGCGGCGCAATGCGGGAATTCCCGATGTGCGGATTCACGATCTGCGGCACAGCTTCGCGAGCTTCCTGATCAATGCGGGGCGGTCGCTGTATGAGGTGCAAAGAATTCTCGGCCATTCGCAGATCGTGACGACGCAGCGCTATGCGCACTTGAGCAGCGAGACGCTCTTGGAGGCGGTGAACGAGGTGGTGAATCTGACCGGCTTGCGAAGCGGAGAGAGCGCGGGCCGGGGGACGGGAAGGGGGAACGGGCGACCTGTCTGACGCGGCGGAATAGCGCGGTTCGAAGATGGAACTCTGGCTGCATGAACGACACTCACCGCAGCCCTGTCGCTCATGCCTGCATGACAGCTTGCATCGCCTGATGCGACACGGGGAAACTTTTGCTTTTTCCCTTTGTTGGGTTGGCTCTGGCTCATTGTCCCGCTTCAAACCATCTGATCTTATGCCCGTGTCGGCAGCTTGCCGGCAATGTCGAGCCCGGCACGGGGAGCGGTCCGCTTTGAAAGCCGGCGCCCGGCGCTTTCAAATCACCCGCGCAAGCGAGCCATGGAACTTGTTGCCCGGTGGTGCCACTCACTCTATCAAGTGTTTGATTGAGTCCTTGTTTCGACGGGACCGCGTTATTTCGCAAGGAGGTGAAAGTATGGCGGACGATACCGATATAAGTGCTGGCGCAAACGATTACTATCGCGCCATGGCCGCGATGGGGAATGCCGCTGCGATGAACAATCTTGGAGTGAGTTATGAAAAGGGACGGGGCGTGCCGCAAGATCTCGACAAGGCGGTGGAATGCTACAGGTCCGCGATCGAAATGGGAAACGCGTGCGCCATGTTCAATCTGGGATTGATGTATGAAGAAGGCCGCGGCGTGAGAAAAAGCCTGGCAACAGCCGCGGAACTCTATTGTCGCGCCGTGGCTCTTGGCAACGTCGATGCCATGGTGAATCTGGGCCATATGCTGGACAACGGCATCGGGGTGCCGCCGAATAACGCGAAAGCCTATGAGCTTTATCTGATGGCTGCGGAAAGGCATCACCGCGTGGCGATGTTCAATCTGGCGATGATGTTTTTCTACGGTCGAGGCACGGAAATGAATCTCGACGATGCGGACTTCTGGCTTCGCAAGGCGGCCGAGGCCGGGCTTTCCGAAGCGAGTCATTTCTTCAGCATGGCAAAGTGCCATTCCCCTTCCGATTCGCATACCGATTTCACCCTGCACTGACATTGCCAGCCGGCGGAGGGACGGGCGGTGCCCTCTCAAGCGGTTCGTGCGCATGAGTCGCCGGAGCTGGAACGGCATGCCCGGCGATGGCATGACGCCTGAGAAGGTTCCGATCGCATGGAACTCTGCGCCACGCGAAGCGACACACGATACTTTTCCTTTCCGGTCATTCGTCGCATGCAATCAACCAGTCGTGTCGCTTCTCCCCAACCCCGCAATACCGTTCCCGCCGGTCAGACGGATGATCCGGCGAGGGCGCCCGCACGTGTTGCCAGGCCCCAGCAATGGAGCCTGGGCGGTTTGCCATCGAGTCAACGCGCCAGGGTGACGGTGACATGAAGGTTGATCCGCCCCCGGCGTGCGCATGAACGAGGAGAACAACCAGCGCAACCAGCGCAACCAGCGCGAACGCCGGAATCATCGCGACCGCGCAGGTTGCCGCCGGGCCCGCATCGCGGGAACCAGGGCACTCCGCGAAACCACCTACTAGACAGTATTTCCCTACTTGCCCAAGAGCTGGTTTGAAAATCTACTGCACGGCCTGACTCCGGCGCTGCGGTGCCAGGCGTACATGCGTGCGTTCCTCGTGCCGGGCGCCAGCCGCTCACTACCGTTTTCAAGCAAGACCGAAGCAATCTTAAAAACCTGGAGCACCTGTCAACATGCCGCTTGCCGCGCTGTGTCAGGCGAGGCCGCGATCGCGTTCTTGCCGCACGCGCGCACCGATTTCACCGGTGCATCCCGCCGGCGTGATGTTGATAGGGGCTCTGCATGTCAACTGACAAGGAGCCTTATGAAATTCCGAATGTCGCAACTTATTTCCATCGCCAGCTTCGCCGCCGCGGCGGCAGGACTCGCCGCCTGCTCGTCGGGCAGCGATCCGTCCGAACAGCATGCTGCGATGACATCCGAGCAAAAGTCGGCCATGCAGAAGCAGCAGGTGGTTGAACTGCTCAAGAGCATCGAAACGGGTGACACCAAGCCGGTTTCCTACATCAATCCGAATAAATATATTCAGCATAACCTGGCGGTGGGCGATGGCCTGGCCGGGTTCGGCGAGGTGTTGAAGCAGCTTCCGAAAGGCAGCGCGAAGGTGAACACGGTGCGTGTCTTCGGCGACGGCGATTATGTCTTCGCGCACACGGACTATAACTTCTTCGGCCCGAAGATCGGCTTTGACATCTTCCGCTTTGAAGACGGCAAGATCGTCGAACACTGGGACAATCTGCAGGAGACGCCTACCGCGCCCAACCCGAGCGGCAACACGATGCTCAATGGCCCGACCGCTTCCAAAGACCTGGAAAAGACGCAGAAGAACAAGGACCTGGTGCGCCAGTTCGTCGACGACATCCTGGTCCATGGCCGCATGGAAAAGCTGACTTCCTATATCGAGGGCGATAACTACATTCAGCACAATCCGCAGATCGGCAACGGCCTGTCCGGCCTGTCCATCGCCTTGCAGGCCATGGCGCAGCAGGGCATCACGATGAAGTACGACCGCATTCACAAGGTCCTGGGCGAAGGCAATTTCGTGCTCACCGTCAGCGAAGGCAGCTTCGCGGGGAAATGGACGTCATACTATGATCTGTTCCGTGTCGAGAACGACAAGATCGTCGAGCACTGGGACACCATCGAAGCGATCCCGCCCATGTCGGATTGGAAGAACAGGAACGGCAAGTTCTGAGCCTGAACAAGGCAGCGCAGGCGAGTGACGGCGGCGCGCCGTCCCTTGCCGGCCTACTGCCTCTCCGCCTCCCTGCCTCCTTGCCTCCCCGCCAGTCTGAACATCATGACTTGGGTTGGGTATCAAACACCAGCCATGCGCACGTCTTCCATTGCTCAACAATATTCAGCCCCGGCAAAGCCAATGCCGGATACTGATTTATCTTTCCACGCATCCCCTGGAGCGCTTTCATTCTTGCCAGACCAGAGTGTTTTCGGCTTGACTGCTCCAGTCGGGACGAAAAAAGCACTAGGCAAGCCGGCAGAAACTCTTTAACAAGATCCGCTGCATTTGTTGGTGCATCCGTATTTCGTTTCCCTCGTCCTTAAATGGGAGAGGAGGAGGGTGACGAAGATGATCGGCGATCGGGACGCTGCCGGATCCGGCGCCATGGCCTTTGAATCAGCCTGACTTGTGCTAAACCATGACGAATCGTTTTCTTGGCAGACTTTCCTCGCACGTTCCGTCCTTGCGTCGGACCGATCGTGCCGCCGCCGCCGACGCCAACGCGCCCGAGCCCGTATCCAATGACAGGGCGCCGGAGCATGAACATGCGTCCACGAATACGCGGCGCTATTCCGAGAAACTGCAGGCCTTGCGCCACCGCGGAAAGAACATGGGCATCGCCTTGTATGCAAGTGCCCTTCCGCATTCAGCCATCGCTCAGAAAAGACAAGCCGACCGCGAGCTCAAGCGCGTCTGGAGCCGGTGGGCGCAGGAGGATCCAGCGCGCGCGCCGGGTGCGCCAGCCGAGCGGCGCGGGGAGGCGCTTGCGCGCGTACTCGCATGGCGCAACAGCAAGCACCGCCCCGATCATCTTGACCTGACCAACCTTGGCCTGACATCGCTGCCCGCGGTGCTGCCCGCCGTGGCGAGGCTTTATGTGGCCGGCAATCCGCTGCAAAGCGGGCCGATGGAGCCTGAAGGCACGACCGTCATTTTCCATGCGCCGGCAGCGGCCGCTCCCGGCGGGCCTGCGCAAGTGCGGGAGAAGCGGGAAACACTAGAGGCATGGCAGGCATGGGCAGCGGCGCTGCCGCCGGATCATCCCCAGTCCGCCCGCAGAAGCGAGGCACTGCAGCGCGTGGATCACTGGTATCGATCCATCCCGCGTCCGGCCCGCCTGGACCTCAACGGACTGGACCTGGCGGAATTGCCGCCGCGCTTTCCGCCGGTTCGGGAGCTTGATCTGGCGAACAACCATTTCACGACGCTGCCGGCGCTGCCTGATTCGGTGACGCGGCTTGATGTCAGTCATAACCCGAACCTGCGGACCGTGGGCACGCTTGCGGGCGGGTTGCAGGAGCTTCATGCAACGATGGTGCCGCTGGAGGGCAGCCTGACGCTGCCGGATACGGTGGAGCGGCTGCATCTGGATTGGGATGGCGCAAATGCGCCGCCGCGCATGGTCATGGCGAACTGGCCGGCGGCTCTCAAGGTGGCGCGATTGGCGAATCGCCAGCTTGGGCAGCTTCCGCCAGGCTTGCCCATCGGATGCGAGGAGCTGCATCTTGCCGGCAATGCGCTCAAGGAGGCTCCCGATGCCGCTTTTCTCCCATTTCATACGAGCATCAGGCATCTTGATCTTGCGAACAATGCCATAGGTGATATTGCGGCGCTTCCCGAAAAGCTGGAATCCCTGAACGTGTCGGGGAACCGATTGCTGAACCTGCCGCGGATTCCCCCCGCGCTGACCCGTCTGCATATGGCCGGGATTGGAGCCTACTGGCTGCCTGCACTGCATCATGGATTGCAGGAGCTGAACGTCAGCGGCAACAACATCGAGTCCCTGCCGCCGCTACCTGCGACGCTTCGTATCCTGAACGTCGCGTCGAATCGGCTGCAGCGCCTGCCGCAGCTTCCGGCGACCATCACCGAGCTTGATGCAAGCAATAACGCTCTGCATGAACCCCTGGTTCTGCCGACAGGCCTGATTCATTTGAATGTCAGCAATAACCAATTGAATGCCTTGCCGGATGTGCGCCGGATGGAAGGGCTGCGTATGCTGAATATCAGCGCCAATGAGTTCGAGCAGCTGCCCGCGCTGCCGGAGGGCGTGGAGAGACTACTCATGTCCTTCAATAGGGTCGAAGCATTGCCGGCGGAATTGCCGACTACGCTGATCGAGCTCAATGCCGCAGCCAACCAGCTGCGGACGGTAGCGTTTCTGCCGCCGAATCTGAGGCGAATCGATCTCAGCAACAATCAGCTGTCGTCACTGCCGGATTTTCACTGCCAGTCGGTCGACCTTGCCGTTGTCGATAACCGCCTGAGAAGTTTGCCTGCGTGCGTATTCGCACTGGATAGAGAGTCGAGAGTGACGCTGTCGCTCAATCCGATCGATGCTGCCACTTTCGAACAGATTCAGGAGGTAAGGGGGCGACGCCACCGACGCCCTCGCTTGGCGCTGCCCCACATCGATTTTCACCCCAGCTTAGGCCAGATGGTTTCGTACTGGTCGCCAGCAAAAAAGCACGATGACGCTCACGAAATATGGCGGACCGCGCGCGGTACGGAATGGACGACATTCCGCGATTTTCTCGTCAAGCTGCATGGCACGGCGTTCTACCGGGATCCGAACCTGCGCGGAGGCGTGGCGGAATGGCTATCCCGCCTTGCCGAGGATGAGGCGCTGCGGGAACAGTGCATCCAATTGAGCGTGGAGGCACTGGGCCATTGCGATGATCGCATTACGCTCTCCTACAACAAGATGCGCATGGCCGCCATCGCCACGGATGTCAACAGCGGAAGGTACGATCAGGATTTGCCGGCGGCGATGCGGCTTGCACGAAGCTGGTTCCGCGTGGAAGAACTGGAACGCATCGCGTATCGAAAGATCAACGAGCAGGCAGCCGCGCATGAGAGGTGGCGCGAGACGGCGGCTCCGGGAGCGGAACCGCCGCTCCACAGGCGGCCTCCAGATGATGTCGAGATTTACCTGGCGTATGTCGATGAGTTTTACCGCGAACTTGATCTGTTCATTGGTGATGGCGGCATGCTGTACAGGCGCAGGGCGAATCTGACGCAGGAGGATTTTGATGCGGCGCGGAGGCAGATCAATCAGGCGGAACGGGACAACTTCGTGAATTTTCTGGTCAGGGAGTGGGCACCCTGGGACGCGCTGCTGGAGCGGAGGGATAAAGACAGCCATGAAGCTGCGCACGACAGGATCGACACTCTGGTAAGCGATGGCACCTATATGGAAAGAATCCGCCGGCGCTTGCTGGACATGGGCATCGATGAGCGGGATACCTCGGTATGGAACGACGCGGAAGCCCGACTGGGCAAGGTGGTCAGCGATGAGATCAGGCAGGAAGCCTTGATTCCGCTGACCCGGGATTTTCTGGACAGGAATGGCTTGCTCCATCTGCTCGATGCACCGACGTTGACGGACGATGCCCGGCCAGTGGCCAGCGGCAGCCGCACCGGTTAGGAGCAACTGGGAAACGGCAAGCAACAAACGACAAACAAATCAAGCAAAAACAAAGCGGAAGAACGGTCTTCCCGGTTTCGCCATGAATCACGAAGCCGGGAAGACCGTTTCGTTATGGCCGGAGCCGTATGCGGCCGGCCCACGGAACTGCGCTGCGCATCCCTGCCTTGCTCTGCGTCGCTGCCTGCCGACGTTGCCGCCGTTGCCAACGTTGCCAACGTTGTCGACGTTGGCATTTTGGCGACCACGCCATGAAAAAAGCCGTCCCGTCGCTGGTCGCGAGGGGACGGCTTGCAGCAGGAGTCGAAAGCCCGCTTCCGTGGAGGCGGGCCGTTCTTGCCGTTGTTGCCGTTAGCGCTTGTGGCCGATGAAGCCGCCGATGATCGATACGCCGGAAGTGGCGTTCGACAGGGTCATGGTGCCGGCGATTTCGGCAGGGCCGGGGTGGATCGTGCCGGCATTGAAGACCGGGCCGAAGTAACGGCCGCTGATGCCGCCGGTCAGCGAGCCCGCAGCCGCGGCGCCTGTCATGTAGTTGGCGACGTTGGTGCCGGCCGCGCCCATGGCGATGGTGGTCTGGAACGATGCGGGCACGGGTGCGCCGGCGGCGTCATTGCGCACGGTGTTCTGGAACACCAGCGTGGCCTGGCGGGTAGCGAAGTCCACGGTGATGGTTGCCGCGCCCCGGAACGGATCCGGGTCCAGCGCCGGATTGCTGCTGTACCAGCCATAGACGATGCCGGTGTAGATGGCCGTGCCGGAAGTGGGAACGGCTGCCGGATCCGTCACCTCGCCGAAAGCGGTGATGCCGCGGCGGTTGGTGTTGTGCTCGTCGATGCCCGAGCCGCCGGTCCATTCGGCCATGGTGACGGTGTCTTGCGTGACCCAGGTGCCGAGGTTCGCATAGCGCATGCTCCAGGTATCGAGATCGCGGTAGCCCTTGGAGCCGGGGAAGGGCACGCCGATGCCGGTGCCGCCGTCCAGCCATGCCGGCGTGGCGCCGGGGAGCGCGTTGCCGGCGTGGATGTCGCCGTCATTGTGCAGGCGGGTCGAACGGGTGTAATCCGGTGCGTTGCCGCCGACACGCCAGTCGCCGGCAATGCGCACGATGCCGGGTGTTTCGAGATTGCCGCAATTGGTCTGGCCGGGAGCGCAGCGCGAAGGTTCGGCGCGCGGGAAATAGGTGTTGTTCGCATAATTGCCCTGCGTGGCCGCTCCGCCCCGGGTCGCGAAATCGTAGAAGCCGAGGTCGGTGCTTGCCGGCAGCGTGGTCGCGGTCAGCGCGCCGGTGGGCGTGAGGCCGGCGCGGCCCTGCGCGGTGCGGAAGGTTTCCACGATGGTGGGGCGTTCCGTCCTGCCGTCCCAGGAGATGCCGAAATTGTTGAGCACCATGGCGCTGGTCAGCACCGTGCTGCCGGCATCCTTGCTGACGCGGATGTCTGCCACGCCGGTGGGGATGGCGATCGGGGCGAAACCGGTGGCCGTTGCCCGGTTGACGATGGGGTTGGCGAGGTCATTGGTCGAACGGCCGTAGACCTGCACGCCCGAGCTCAGCAGCGAAACGCCGTTTTCATTGCGGATGATGCTGTTGCCGGAGCACTGGAAGATCGGACCGTCGGGGCAGGTCATGACCATCGATGCGGTCGCCGCGACCGGGGCCGGCGATCCGGCTGCGCCAGGTGCCGCGGGTGTCGTCGGTGTCGTCGGCGCGGCGGGTGTGGTGGGTGTCGTCGGTGCCGCCGGCGCGGTCGGTGTCGTTGGTGTCGTTGGTGTGGTGGGTGTCGTGGGAGCCGCCGGTGTGGTTGGTGTGGTCGGTGCCGCCACGCTGCCGCCGTCGCTTCCTCCTCCGCCGCCGCATGCAGCGAGTACGCTGATGGCAATCAGCGCCGAGCCCAGCGATTTGATGTTCAAGTCGTTCATCTTCATACCCGTGTCTCCCTAATGTCGAATGTCCTTGCATGTGTAATGAAAGGCAAGGTCGCAGCCGTATGGCCGAAGTGGTTCATCGAAATGTCCTCCGTAGCGATGGTGCGCGATGGTGCGTCTTGCAATGAAAATATCGGATGTCTTCAAAGGTTTTACTTTTGCCGTTGCTCAATGCATCGCAATGAAATGAGCACGCATGCCGTGCACGCCGGGGGTGCATGGCATTAAAGGCAAGAATACCGATTGAGGCGCGGATAGATTGAAGAACTCGATGCTCGCTTGAGTGCTATCAACGGGGTAACCAGGTGTATCCGGTGCAATGTAGATAAGCCGCAACGCGGCATGACGCAAGTCAAAAAACAGGACGCAGTCATGCGGCGGCCAAATCCAGCGCGTTTTCGTACTGACCGGCCTGGTTCTAACGGCAAGCCTTGATCATGCGCTTTAGGCATGTCCATTAAAACAATGCCTGCGCCGAGCTTGCCGGAGCGCTTGTTGATGAATGCACAAATGCAATGCTGCGCCGGATAAATATTGTTTCCGTATGGGGAAACTGTTCGTGCCGGTCGCAGGTCAGAAACGACTTCCGGTCATGCGAGGCCTCGGGAGAAAGAAGACAAGGAAGAGGGAGCATTCCGTCGGTCTTGCCGTCCTGATCACGTTGCTTTTGTGAATAAATAGCAGTTTCACAGTACTTTTCCCCGACTTTGGCGCAAAAACCATGGTTTTTCGTTCTTCCAAGAAAAACTGTGGTACGTCGAATTTCGCTGTGGTAAGCTTCCTCAAATGTGATCACCGTCACATTTTTCGAATGACAACGAAGCAGTGTTCAAGTTGGCAGGTTTCGATGAAGGGGCGGTGTCTGGCGGCATGGGGCCGGTCCATATCCTGGTTTTCAATCTGATATCGATGGTTCCCGCGCCGCTTTGTTCTTCATGGATATATCTGCCCATCCGGCATTCACCAGCGCGTCAAATCCTAGATGAAATCTAAATTACAACTTCCCAACAACGAAATTGCCCAGGCGCTTGTCAGCTTCAAGGGTGCGTTTCGGACCGTCGGCATCTTCAGCGCGATCATCAACCTGATCATGCTGACGCCGTCGATCTACATGCTGCAGGTGTACGACCGCGTCCTCCCGAGCCGCAACGAGATCACCCTGCTGATGCTGACGCTCATCATGCTGGGGGCGTACATCTTCATGAGCGCGCTGGAATATATCCGCAGCTTCGTGCTGGTTCGCGTCGGCGCCAAGCTCGACATGCAGCTCAACAAGCGCGTCTACACGGCGGCGTTCGAGCAGAACCTGCGCCGCGGCGGCGGCAACGCCGGCCAGGCCCTGCAGGATCTGACCAACCTGCGCCAGTTCCTCACCGGGAATGCGCTGTTCGCCTTCTTCGATGCGCCCTGGTTCCCGATTTATCTGATTGTCATCTTCCTGTTCGAGCCTTCGCTCGGCGTGTTCGCCCTGGTCGGTACGGCCATCCTGGTGGCGCTGGCCTTCATCAACGAGAAGGTGTCCAAGAAGCCGCTCGGCGAAGCCAACGCATTGGCCATCGCGTCCTCGAATCTCGCCACCAACAACCTGCGCAACGCCGAGGTGATTGAATCCATGGGCATGCTGCCCAACCTCATGCAGCGCTGGTTCAAGCTGCATGGCCGCTTCCTGCAGCTGCAGGCGGAAGCCAGCGAGAAGGCCGGCATCGTCACGGCGATCACCAAGTTCTTCCAGACTTCGCTGCAGTCCCTGGTGCTCGGCTACGGCGCGCTGCTCGCGGTGGAAGGCAAGATCACTCCCGGCATGATGATCGCCGCGTCCATCCTGATGGGCAAGGCGCTCGGCCCGGTGCAGCAGGTGATCGGCGTCTGGAAATCCTGGAGCAGCACGCGCAGCGCCTATCAGCGCCTGAACGAACTGCTCACCAACAATCCTCCGCGCGCCGCCGGCATGGAGCTGCCGAAGCCGCAGGGCCAGCTGACGCTGGAAGCCGTGATGGCGGCGCCCCCGGGCTCGCCGGTCGCGGTGATCAAGGGCCTGAGCATGGGTATCCAGCCGGGCGATGCGCTGGGCGTCATCGGGCCGAGCGGTTCCGGCAAGTCGACGCTCGCCCGCCTGCTGGTCGGCGTGTGGCCGGCCGCCTCGGGCAAGGTGCGCCTGGACGGCGCCGACATCTTCCAGTGGAACAAGGATGAGCTCGGCCCTCACATCGGCTACCTGCCGCAGGATGTCGAACTCTTCGGCGGCACCGTCAGCGAAAACATCGCCCGCTTCGGCGAAATCAATGCCGACAAGGTCATCGAAGCGGCCAAGCGCGCCGGCGTGCATGACATGATCCTGCATTTCCCGAAAGGCTACGACACCGTCCTCGGCGACGGCGGCGCAGGCCTGTCGGGCGGCCAGAAGCAGCGTATCGGCCTGGCCCGCGCCATGTATGACGATCCTTCCCTGATCGTGCTCGACGAGCCGAACTCCAATCTCGATGACGTCGGCGAACAGGCGCTGGTGAACGCCGTGATGGATCTGCGCCGCCGCGGCAAGACCATCGTGCTGATCACCCACCGTACCAGCGTCATCGGCGTGACCAACAAGCTTCTGCTGCTGCGCGACGGCGTGGCCCAGATGTTCGGTCCGACCAACGACGTGCTCGCCGCTCTGCAGCAGCAGGCGCTGCAGGCACAGCAAGCCCAGCAGGCGCAGCTGGCGCAACAGCAGGCCGCCCAGCAGCAGGCAGCCCAGCAGCAGGCAGCCCAGCAGCAGGCCGCCCAGGCGGCGCAACAACAGGCAGCCCAGCAGGCTCCGGCGCCGCAGGCAGCCCCGGTCGCAGCAGTCGCAGCAGAACAGGAATAACGCATGAAACTTCTGAAAAGCAAAGAGGCGACCGAAGTCGTCTCGCATGACGTATCGCCCATCGACATCGATACCGATCCTACGCGCCATGCCCGGCTGGGCTGGCTGATCGTCCTGCTGGGCGTCGGCGGCTTCCTGCTGTGGGCGATCCTGGCGCCGCTCGACAAGGGCGTGCCGGTCAGCGGCACGGTTACCGTGTCGAGCAGCCGCAAGGCGATCCAGCACCAGACCGGCGGCACCATCGAGCAGATCCTGGTCAAGGAAGGCGATGCCGTGAAAGCGGGCCAGCCGCTGGTCAAGATGAATGACGTGCAGGTCAAGTCGGCCGCCGAAGTGACCCGCGTCCAGTATTTCACGGCACGCGCCACCGAGGCCCGCCTGATCGCCGAGCGCGACGGCAAGAAGACCATCGAATTCCCCGCCGACCTGGAAGGCGCGAAGAGCGATCCCCGCGTGGCCAACAACATCATGCTGCAGCAGCAGCTGTTTTCTTCGCGCCAGTCTTCGCTGCAGAGCGAGCTCGCCGGCGTGGATGAAAGCATCGCCGGCCTGAAGTCGCAGCTGAGCGGCCTCAAGGAAGCGCTCGACAGCCAGAAGCAGCAGCAGGTGTTCCTGAAGGAACAGCTGTCGGGCATGCGCGATCTGGCCAAGGACGGCTACGTCGCCCGCAACCGCCTGCTCGACCTGGAGCGCACCTATGCGCAGATCAACGGCGGCATTTCCGAGAACATCGGCAACATCGGCCGCACGCAGCGCCAGCAGGATTACCAGAAGGAAGTCCGTTCCCAGCTGACCGAAGTGCAGAAGGAAGCCGAGGCGCTCGAGAACCGCTTGAAGAGCCAGGACTTCGATCTGCAGAATGTGATCGTGCGTGCGCCGGTCGACGGCACCATCGTCGGCATGAACGTGTTCACCCAGGGGGGCGTGGTCGGCAGCGGCTTCCGCATGATGGACCTGGTGCCGGTCGATGATCCGCTGATCGTCGAAGGCCAGGTGCCGGTCAACCTGATCGACAAGGTGCATCCGGAACTGGCGGTGGAACTGATCTTCCCGGCCTTCAACCAGAACACGACGCCGCATATTCCGGGCGTGGTCACGCAGATTTCCGCCGACCGCCTGGTCGATGAGAAGACCGGCCAGCCGTACTACAAGATGAAAGCCATGGTCACGCCGGAAGGCAAGAAGCTGCTCAAGGATCACCAGGTGCGCGCCGGCATGCCGGTGGAAGTCTTCGTCAAGACTGGCGAACGCACAATGATGAATTACCTGTTCAAGCCGGTCATCGATCGCGCGAAGACATCCCTGAGCGAGGAGTAAGCGTGGCGGTAAAGAACAAGAAACGCCTGCTGGCGGCGGCGGTCGCCGCCGCATTGCTGGCGCAGGCCGGACAGGCCTCGGCCATCGGCCTGGTGCAGGCTTATGAAGCGGCATTGCAGAACGATCCGACCTACCGGTCTGCGGTGCACGAGAACGAGGCGGGGCAGCAGAACCGGATTCTCGGGCGATCCAATTTGCTGCCGAACGTGGCGGCGAATTATTCGACGTTCAAGAACAAGGGTGAATTGACGGAGCCTGGCCGCCTTGGTCAAACGACCAGCGATCTGGACTACAGAAGCAATTCCTCCGGCGTCTCTGTGCGCCAGCCCTTGTTCAATCTGGATGGCTACGCCCGGTACAGGCAGGGCATTGCGCAGACCAACTACAGCGATGCGATCTTCAGCGCGCGCGGACAGGACCTGGTGATCCGCCTGGTCAGCGCCTATGCGGAAGCGAAGTACACCGAAGACCAGCTTGCGCTGGCGACGATACAGCGCGATACCTTCGCCGAACAGCGCAAGGTGAACGACCGCATGTTCGAACGGGGCGAAGGCACCAGGACCGACATGCTGGAAACGCAGGCGCGCTACGACCTGGCCGAAGCGCAGCTGATCGAGGCGCGCGACAACATGACCACCGCCCGCAACAACCTGGCGGCGATCGTGGGCATCGATGTCACCCAGCTTGACCCGCTGGGCGATGACTTCCGCGTCAAGCCGATGGAGCCGGCCTCCTTCGAGGAATGGAAAGCACTGGCGCTGGAACGCAATGCCGAGATCGGCGCGCAGCGTTACGCGGTGGAAATCGCGGAGCAGGAAATCAGGAAGGCCCGTGCCGGCCATGCGCCGCGCGTCGATCTTATCGCGCAATACAACAAGAGCGGTTCGGAAACGGTAACCTCGCTTGGGCGGGAATCGGATGTGCGTGCGCTCGGCGTGCAGGTCAACATCCCGATCTACTCCGGCGGCGCGGTGAACGCATCCACCACGCAGGCGGTCGCCAATCAGCAGAAGGCCAGATCCGATCTCGATGCCAGGACCAAGCAGGTGCTGGTGGAATTGCGCAAGCAGTTCGACCTGCTGCTGAGCGGCGCGTCGCGCATCAATGCGCTGGTCAAGTCGGTGAACTCGGCCCGCCTGCTGGTGGAGGCGACGCAGCAGAGCGTGAAGGGCGGCGTGCGCATCAACCTCGATGTGCTCAATGCGCAGCAGCAGCTGTACACCGCGCAGCGCGATCTGGCCCAGGCCCGCTACAGCTATCTGATCAGCTATCTGCGCCTGCGGTATGCGGCGGGAACGCTGAATGCGGACGACCTGCATACGGTGGCGTCTTATTTTGCGCCTGGCGGGACCAGCTACGCGATGCCGGTGGGGCCGGGAACGGCGGACAGGCTGTCGAAGACTTCGTATGATCTGGTTTATCCGAAGGCTACGAAATAAGCGCAGCCGTGAAGTGACGAAGGTAATAAGAACGCCTGCAGCAATGCAGGCGTTTTTGTTTTGGCATGCCGGTAGTGCAGGCCTCCGTGCCTGCACAAAGAACCTTCGCCTGGAAAGTGGATTGTTGAACTCTCATCTCTCCGTGGAGGCTTTGCCGGGACTGGCCCCGGCGGGCCACCGACGTTTTTGCTTCTCCAAAAAAGCAGGCAAGAAAACGACCCCGATGCCCCTGCAGGGTTCCCGAAAGAGCGCAGCACCAAGCGGGAAGCGCAGAAACTCGCCTTCGGCTCAGACAATCCGTGCTTCTCTATCCGATTGGCGCTGCGCTCTTTAGGCGTAGGCAAGGGCGATAGCCTCTTTGGTATCTGCATGACATGTCTTGCCCACCCAACAATAAAGAAGGAACCCCTCTCCCGCAGGCGGGAGAGGGGCAGGGGTGAGGGGGCTAGCAAAGCCGCATGAGGTCTTGTGATTTCTCTCATCCGCACCTCTTGCTCCGCGCCTGCCGGCGAAGATAGCCGGGCTCCACCAGCGTCACTAACACAAGTTCAAAACATCTCAGAACATCATCGTGCCGGCACTTTGCACCTGGATAAACCCCAACCCAACAAAAAAGCCGGCCCGTCATCAACGGCGCCGGCTTTCTCATCAGATCATCCAAACCGCCATCAGGCCGCCTGCGACTCCTGCGTCTCCCTCATTTCCTTCCTGCAATGCGGGCAGGAGCGGCCGGGAATGTAATACGGCGACAGCTGCTCGCGCGGCGTCACCACGGCGCGGCAGGCGAAGCACTGCTTGGTGTCGGTGGCTTCGAGCTGGGGGTTGAGCGCGGTGCGGTAGTCGAAGACGAAGCAGTCGCCCTTGTAATGCGCGCCGCCGACTTCCTCGAAATACTTGAGGATGCCGCCGTCGAGCTGGTAGACGCTGTCGTAGCCGACGTTCTGCATGTGGATGGCCGCCTTTTCACAGCGGATGCCGCCGGTGCAGAAGGTGACCACGGTCTTGCCGTCGAGCTCGTCCTTGTGCCTGGCCACCACGTCCGGGAATTCGCTGAATTTCTCGATGCGGTAGTCGATGGTGTTTTCGAAGGTGCCGACATCGACTTCGAAGGCATTGCGGGTATCCATCATGACCACCGGCCTGCCGTTGTCGTCATGGCCCTGGTCGAGCCAGCGCTTGAGCGTCCTCGGATCGACCGCCGGCGCGCGGCCTTCTTCCGGCTTGATCAGCGGATGCTTCATCGTGATGATCTCGCGCTTGAGCTTGACCAGCATCTTGGTGAAGGGCTGGCGGTCGGAAAAGCTTTCCTTGACTTCGATATCGGCAAAGCGCGGATCCGAGCGCAGGAAGGCGAGGAACTTGTCGATGGGTTCGCGCAGGCCGGCCAGGAACAGGTTGATGCCTTCCGGGCTGAGCAGGATGGTGCCCTTCAGGCCCAGTTCCTCGCACAGGTCGCGGAACTGCGGACGCTTTTCGGCGGTGTCGTCGAAGGTGATGAACTTGTAGGCGGCGATATTGACGTAGAGATTGCTGGACTGCATAGGCGAATGGAGAGGATAAGTCTTTGATTTGCCGACATTATAAACGCTCGACGGGGCGAGGCGGTAATGGTTTTGACGCGCTTTTGACGCGCTCCCGGGCAGCATTTTTCGCTCGGAGTGTCCTCGGAGGGCCGTTTGTCAATAGGGAAAGCCGCAACAGCAACCGCCCGGCTTGCCGTCTGGAAGCAGGGCGCTCGCGGTAGAATACCGGGATGACCTCCCCGCAATTCATCCATCTCCGCCTTCATACCGAATACTCGATCGTCGACGGCCTCGTGCGCATCGACGATGTAGTCAAAACGGCATCGAAGGACTCGCAGCCCGCGCTGGCCATCACCGACCTCGCCAATCTGTTCGGCATGGTCAAGTTCTACAAGGCGGCACGGGGCAAGGGGATCAAGCCGATCGCCGGCTGCGATGTCTGGATCACCAATGACGACGACCGCGACAAGCCTTCGCGCCTGTTGCTGCTGGTCAAGAACCACAACGGCTATCTGCAGCTGTGCGAGCTGCTGTCCAGGGCGTGGCTGACCAACGTGCATCGCGGCCGTGCCGAGATCCGCGCGGAGTGGCTGGAAAATGAAGGCGGCAGCGACCTGATCGCCTTGTCGGGCGCGCACTTGGGCGACATCGGCATGGCCATCGACAATGGCAATGCCGCCTCGGCGCAGCGCTGCGCCGAACGCTGGGCGCGCATCTTCCCGAACCGTTTCTACATCGAAGTGCAGCGCTACGGCCAGCCCAACATGGACAGCCACGTGCGGCAGGCGGTGGCGCTGGCGACCAAGCTGAAGCTGCCGGTGGTGGCCACGCATCCGACCCAGTTCCTGAAGGCGGAAGAATTCATTGCCCATGAGGCGCGCACCTGCATCGCCGAAGGTGAAATCCTCGCCAATGCGCGCCGCGTCAAGCGCTTCAACGAGCAGCAATGCTTCAAGTCGCAGGCCGAAATGGCGCAGCTGTTCGCCGACATGCCGGCGGCGATCCAGAACACCATCGAGATCGCCAAGCGCTGCAACCTCCAGCTCGAACTCGGCAAGCCCAAGCTGCCGCTGTTCCCCACACCGGACGGCGTAACGCTCGACGAATTCCTGGTCTCGCAGGCCAGGGCCGGTCTGGAAGAGCGGCTGGTGCAGCTGTTTCCCAATCCGGAGAAGCGCGAGCAGCACCGCCAGCGGTATGAAGAACGGTTGAAGTTCGAGACCGACACCATCATCAAGATGGGATTCCCCGGCTACTTCCTCATCGTTGCCGACTTTATCCAGTGGGGCAAGAACAATGGCGTGCCGGTCGGCCCGGGCCGGGGCTCCGGCGCCGGCTCGCTGGTCGCGTATGCGCTCAAGATCACCGACCTCGATCCGCTGGAATACAACCTGCTGTTCGAACGCTTCCTCAATCCGGAACGCGTCTCGATGCCCGACTTCGATATCGACTTCTGCCAGGAAAACCGCGACCGCGTGATCCAGTACGTGAAGGACCGCTACGGCCGCGAAGCCGTGTCGCAGATCGCCACCTTCGGAACGATGGCCGCCAAGGGCGCGGTGCGCGATGTCGGTCGCGTGCTCGACATGGGCTACAACTTCTGCGACGGCATCTCCAAGCTGATTCCCTTCAAGCCGGGCAAGCTGGTCACCATCGCCGACGCCATCGAGGAAGAACCGCTGCTCAAGGAGCGGATGGAAAAGGAAGAAGAGGTCAAGCAGCTGCTCGACCTCGCGCAGCAGGTCGAAGGCATTGCCCGCAACATCGGCATGCATGCCGGCGGCGTGCTGATCGCGCCCGGCAAGCTCACCGACTTCTGCCCGCTGTATACGCAGGGCGGCGATTCCGGCGTAGTGTCGCAGTACGACAAGGACGATGTCGAAGCCGTCGGCCTGGTCAAGTTCGACTTCCTGGGCCTGACCACGCTGACCATCCTCGACAGGGCGGTGCGCTACATCAAGCAGCTCGATCCGGCGCTGCAGGACTTCTCGCTGGAAAAGCTGCCGCTCAACGACAAGGCATCGTACGAACTGCTGACCAAGGCCAAAACGGTCGCCGTGTTCCAGCTGGAAAGCCGCGGCATGCAGGGCATGCTCAAGGACGCGCGCCCCGACCGTTTCGAGGACATCATCGCGCTGGTGGCGCTCTACCGTCCGGGCCCGATGGACCTGATTCCCGATTTCTGCCGGCGCAAGCACGGCGAGAAATTCGAGTATCCCGATCCGCGTACCGAAGGCATTCTGTCCGAGACCTACGGCATCATGGTCTACCAGGAGCAGGTGATGCAGATGGCGCAGGTCATCGGCGGCTACTCGCTCGGCGGCGCGGACTTGTTGCGCCGCGCGATGGGCAAGAAGAAGCCCGAGGAAATGGCGCAGCATCGCCTGATCTTCCGCGAGGGCGCGGCCAAGAACGGCCTGTCGCAGGAAAAGGCCGACGAGATCTTCGACTTGATGGAAAAGTTCGCGGGCTACGGCTTCAACAAGTCGCACGCCGCGGCGTACGCCTTGCTGTCGTATCACACCGCTTATCTCAAGGCCCATCATCCCGCCGCGTTCATGGCAGCCAACTTGTCGCTGGCCATGGACGACACCGACAAGATCAAGATCCTGGTCGAGGACGCGATCGACATCTGCGGCCTCAAGCTGCTGCCGCCGGACATCAATCTCTCCGACTACCGCTTCACCCCGGTCGGCGAACCGGGCAAGAAAGCCATCCAGATCCGCTACGGCCTGGGCGCCGTCAAGGGTTCGGGCCAGAATGCGATCGAAGCCATCATCGCGGCGCGCCAGGAAGGGCCGTTCAAGGACCTGTTCGACTTCGTCAAGCGCATCGACAAGCGCCAGATCAACCGCCGCACCATCGAATCGCTGATCCGCGCCGGCGCCATGGATTGCTTCGGCGTCGACCGCGGCGTGCTGATCGCCTCGGTCAACTACGCCATGGAATGCGCGGAACAGGCGGAGGCCTCGGCCAACCAGGTCAGCCTGTTCGGCGGTCCGGACGACGGCATGGAAGCGCCGCTCGAATACGTGAAGGCCGCGCCGTGGAGCGAAAAACAGCGCCTGACCGAAGAGAAGATTGCGCTAGGCTTCTACCTGTCGGGCCACCTGTTCAACGCCTATGAGCAGGAGGCGCGCAAATTCGCCCGTTCCAAGCTATCCAGCCTGGAGCCCGCCCGCGAGCCGCGCCTCATGGCCGGCATCGTCAGCGCCATGCGCACCCAGATGACCCAGCGCGGCAAGATCCTGATCGTCACGCTCGACGACGGCAGCGCAACGGTCGACGTTACCGTCTACAACGAACTCTACGAACCCAACAAGCAGCTGTTCAAGGAAGACGAGTTCCTGGCGGTGCAGGGCAAGGTATCCGAAGACCGTTTCGCCGGCGGCCTGCGGGTCTCGGCCGACAAGGTGATGGACATCGCGATGGCGCGCATCGCCTTTGGCCGCCAGTTCGCCTTTTCGCTGGACACCCGGCCCGATGCCGCGCAGATGAAGCAGGCTCTCGCGCCATACCGTTCCGAGAATGGATTGCCGCTGATGCTGCGCTACATGCAGGCCGGCGTGGGCAGCTGCGAGCTCCGGCTGGCCGACGACTGGCGCGTGTCGCCCGCCGACGGCCTGAAGCAGATACTGGCTGACAAGTTCGGCATCAAGGGCGCTGCGGTCGAGTACTGATCCGGCGGTTCCACCGCCGCTCCATACCAGTTCCATCCATGCAGGCATAGCGGGGCAGTGAAGTGCCACGCCATGCCTGCGCGCGTTTTCCTCCCATTTTTCCCCCTTTCTCTCCAGCCGTCCAAGCCTGCGCTGTTGCCGGCGTGGAGCTCGCCGGACGGCGCTCCTCCTCCGACTAAGCAGGGAAGTCGGCTGCCACCTTTGCCACTCTCTGGTTGATCCTGTTCCAGCATGGACGTGTAGTCGTCGGTGTCGCACATGTACATCAGATGTTGCAATTCATTTAACTAATCGCAGTTTGACGTGTTACCATCCCGACAACTTTTGTGTTGCATTTCATTCAACTTCCTTGCGCTTTCCAACTCTGGATGCCGTCGCAGGAACGCAATACCGTCGGAGAAATACATGTCCCTCAAGCCTTTCGATGACCCCGAACAGGACCCGCTCAAGGGTCTTGTTCCTTCATCGCCATCATCAGCATCGCCCCTGTCTTCGCTGACCTCACTCGCCGCAAACGCCGCAGCCCTGACCGGCACAGTGCCCAAGGAACTGCATCTCGCCTCTTCAGCGCTGCATGCCATCGACGCCCTGCAAGCCGATACCCCCGGCAGCGCCCTGCAGCACGGCCTGCAAGCCGCCTCCCGCCTCAACCCCGACATCGCCAGGGCCGCCCAGGCCGCCAGCCTCGCGCAGCAAGCCGCCGAAGCGCTCCACATCGCCGGCCACCCGCTGCACGGCATGGCCATCCGCGACTTCGCCAGCCCCATCGCCCCTTTCTTCCCCACCTTCGCTTCTACCGAACCAGCCGACACCGCTGACGACACCCAAGACACCCTGGCCGCCCTCGCCGCAGCCGCCATCCCCCAGTTCACCGACAGCAACCGCCTGCTGCGCTTCTATTCCCCGCTGTCCTCCGACAAGACCCTGCTCATCGACACGCTCCACGCCCAGGCCGGCCTCTCCGAAGGCTTCCACCTGCGCCTGCAACTGCTCTCCACCCATGCCGGCATCGAACTCAAGGAACTCATGGGCAGGAACGTCACCGTCGGCATCGAGCAGGACGACGGCAGCGAGCACTACCTCAACGGCTACATCCATCACTTCGCCTTCACCCATGCCGACGGCGGCTTCGCCTTCTACCAGGCCGAAGTGCTGCCCTGGATGTCGTTTCTCACCCACCGCGTCAACTGCCGCATCTTCCAGGACGAGACCGTGCAGCAAGTCATCGACCGCATCCTGCGCGAAGACTACCAGGGCATCGCCGACTACCAGTTCCGCCTCGGCGGCAAGTACGAGCCCGAAAACTACCTGGTCCAGTACCATGAATCCGACGCCCATTTCCTCCACCGCCTGATGGAGCGCTACGGCCTGTTTTACTATTACGAGCACCGCGCCGACGGCCATACCCTGGTCATCAGCGACGACTCCTGCAACGCCGCCTTCTGCCCGCCGCACCAGCATCATGCGAAGGTCGAGTTCAACGGCGGCCACCGCACCCACCGGCGCGGCGGCATCACCCAGCTCAGCGCCCAGCGCAGCCTGCAGTCCTCGCGCGTGGCGCTCAACACCTTCGACTTCAAGGCGCCATCGGCGCCGCAATATGTCGAGCAGCCCACGCTGGCCAGGCAGGGCGACGTGCCGCAACTGGAAGTGTTCGACGGCAACCCCGCCTTCATGTACCGCAACGCCGGCGAAGGCGCGCGCGAAGCCAGGCAGCGCATGGAAGTGCTGGAATGGCAGGCCAAGCTGTTCGGCGGCGCCTCGGACTGCCGCAGCCTGAGTCCGGGCCGGACCTTCCAGCTCACCGAGCACCACTGGTTCGACGGCCACGATGACAGCGACGCCGACTTCCTGGTGGTATCGGTGAGCATCGACGCCCGGAACAACCATGCCGACCGCGGCAATGCGCCGGTATATGCCAACAGCTTCAGCTGCATCCGCCGCAAGATTCCGTACCGCCCCAGGCGCCAGCACAAGAAGCCGCGCATGCCGGGCCCGCAGACGGCCACGGTGGTCGGGCCCAAGGGGCAGGAAATCCACACCGACCCGCACGGGCGCATCAAGGTGCAGTTTCCCTGGGACCGCTACGGCCGGCACGATGAACGCAGCTCCTGCTGGATCCGGGTGTCGCAGCCCTGGGCCGGCGCAGGCTGGGGGACGGTGGCGATCCCGCGCATCGGCCAGGAAGTCATCATCGACTATCTCGAAGGCGACCCTGACCGGCCGCTGTGCACGGGCAGGCTGTACAACAGCGCGCAGCCGCTGCCATACGCATTGCCGGGCGCGGCGCACGTGATGGGTTTCAAGAGCCGTTCGACGCCTGGCGGAGGCGGCTTCTGCGAGATGGTGATCCATGACAGGAAGGGCCGGGAGCTGATCAACATCCATTCGCAGAAGGACATGGTGACCACGGTGCAGCATACGCAAGCCACGGTGGTGAACGGTCCGCACCAGACGAACACGGTGACGAACGGCTTCCAGGTGACGAAGGTGAAGAAGCGGGTGGAGCTGGAGTCGCAGACGGAGTTCATTCAGCTGAAAGCGGCGACGAAGATTGTGCTGGAGGTGGGATCAAGCCGGATCGAGATGGAGGCGAACGGGAAGATCACGATACAAGGGCTGCATGTGGATGTGATCGGGGCGCAGCGGATTGATTTGAATACGAATGGGGGGAGTCATTCAACCTCCCCATCCAGTCTCCCTCGGGGACAAGCAATAAGCAATAGCGACAAGGGAGCAATAAAGAGCACTGTGTCAAAACTGCCAAAGGGCTCTCAGAACAATGCTCCACTTGCTTCACAACCTAAATCAAGCTCAAGCCCGGCGGGAAAGTCAAATAAAGAAATTAAGCAGGGGTCAGCAAAATCTAATCTTATTTCGGAACAAGATTACGTCAATGCCGCAAAAAAATTAAACGTAGAGGTTGCATCAATAAGAGCAATAGCGGAAGTCGAGTCTAAGGGGCGTCCATTCTTGGAGGATGGAAAACCGGTCATCCTCTTTGAGAGACATCGATTCCATGCAAACACGCGTGGCATATTTGACAAAGTTGCGCCCCATATTTCGAACGCCAACCGGGGCGGATATGGAAAAGCCGGAATACATCAGTACGATCGATTAAACGAAGCTGTAAAACTGGATCGGGCTGCAGCGTTAAAGTCAGCATCATGGGGACAGTTCCAGATTATGGGCGAAAACTATAAACAAGCCGGCTTCTCGAATGTTGAAGACTTTGTCAACGCGTCAAGTGAAGGGGCGGATCGACAATTGGAAAGTTTTGTCGACTTTATCAGGAACGACAAGCGCTTACTAAATGCATTACAAGGTAAAGATTGGAAGACGTTTGCAAGAATATATAACGGACCTGCGTATAAAGAAAATGCGTACGACAGAAAAATGAAGGAAGCATATGAAAAATACAGCAAGTAAGATTTTTCTAACGATAATCCTATGCATTCTCGTATTCACTTCCGATGCCGCAGAGTCTCTCATATCCGTACCTATTCGCCTTTTGGATAGCAAAAGGCTAGATCAGATGCATCAAAAAATACAGGATTCTGCGCCGAATAAGTTGAAAGTAAATCTTTTTGCGAAAAAGAGCTTCTCTATACAGGGAAGTAATGTGGAAATATTTTCTGGGGAATTTCTTGGTGATCTCATCAGTAATAAAAATGAATGCTTTGTTTACGTAGGTGCTAATCAGAGAAGCGGAAAAATCTTCAATGTTGAGCATAAGTCAGACCGTCTTTGGCATTGCGCGGGAGAGCCTAAGCTGTCCGTGCAAACTAGTGAGGGAACGAAGAAAGTTCTGCTAATACTCGTGATGTATTTGTTTCAAGCTCCATCAGGAGATTCGTTTTATCTTCCTCAAGCTATTGAAATTACTAAAGACGGTGATGCAAATACTGGAAATATTGATCAATGTATTGATAAGGAAACTGGCGGAGACGCTGTAAGAACCATGCGTGAACTATCAAACATCGCCGCAAGGTGTATTGTCGGAAAGAATAAGTGACAAACATAAAGTGTCGTTAGTATGCCCAGCACGCCTAATTAATTTATGACAAAAGGTGGAATGCCAGTTCTTAGCAGTTCACCAAACTGGAAAGAAAGAATGATAGGTCGTTCCGAGAGCGATGATCGGTGCTGGCATCCCTAAACTAACGATAGTCGAAGTGCAGTGCATTTAATAGTTTATCAAAGAAAACGTAACTTACATTTCATGCTAAAGAAGAATCGATAGGCTTATGCAATACCAAACTAACGAAGTCACTGAGTTAAAGTCGGAAGTGGTGTACGGCAGGGAACTGAGGCGGGAGTAAGGCGGTAGAGGTTTTTGTTGGACAATTTGATTGTCGAAGTCAAAACCAACCAACAAAGGAAACCTCCACC
>NZ_VFAH01000011.1 GCF_008929045.1 Noviherbaspirillum aerium
AAGTCGACGGCGGCCTGGAGACGATTGCACTGCAGCTGCCGGCGATCGTCACCACCGACCTGCGCCTGAACGAGCCGCGCTATGTGACGCTGCCCAACATCATGAAGGCCAAGAAGAAGCCGCTGGAAACAGTCAAGCCGGCAGATCTGGGTGTTGACGTGACGCCGCGCCTGAAGACCCTGAAAGTGTCCGAGCCGCCCAAGCGCTCGGCCGGCATCGTGGTCAAGAGCGTTGAGGAGCTGGTCACCAAGCTCAAGAACGAAGCCAAGGTCATCTAATCAGCCAGCGGTCGAACGCGCTTACCTCCAATTCAGATACGGAATCCATCATGACTGCACTCGTCATTGCTGAACACGACAACGCCTCCCTGAAGGGAAGCACCCTCAACACCGTCACCGCCGCCGCTGCCTGCGGCGGTGACGTCCATGTGCTGGTTGCCGGCGCCAACTGCGGTGCCGCCGCCGAAGCCGCCTCCAAGATCGCCGGCGTGTCCAAGGTGCTGGTTGCCGATGCGCCTCACTTCGCCGACGGCCTCGCCGAAAACGTGGCCGAGCAGGCACTGGCCATCGCATCCTCCTATTCCCACATCCTGGCCCCGGCCACCGCCTACGGCAAGAACATCCTGCCGCGCGTGGCCGCCAGGCTCGATGTCGGCCAGATCTCGGAAATCACCAAGGTCGCCTCGCCCGATACCTTCGAGCGTCCGATCTACGCCGGCAATGCGATCGCCACCGTGCAGTCGGCCGATGCGGTCAAGGTCATTACCGTCCGCACCACCGGCTTCGACGCGGCAGCCACCGGCGGCAGTGCCGCGGTGGAAACCATCACCGCGGCGGCCGACTCCGGCAAGTCGGCGTTCGTGTCGCGCGAAGTGGCCAAGTCCGACCGTCCGGAACTGACGGCGGCCAAGGTGATCGTTTCCGGCGGGCGCGGCATGGGCTCGGGCGACAACTTCAAGATCCTGGAGCCGCTGGCCGACAAGCTGGGCGCGGCAATGGGCGCGTCGCGCGCGGCGGTCGATGCCGGCTTCGTGCCGAACGACTGGCAGGTGGGACAGACCGGCAAGATCGTGGCGCCGCAGCTGTATATCGCGGTGGGCATTTCGGGCGCGATCCAGCACCTGGCCGGCATGAAGGATTCGAAGACCATCGTGGCGATCAACAAGGATCCGGAAGCGCCGATCTTCTCGGTAGCCGATTACGGCATCGTCGGCGATCTGTTCGAACTCGTGCCGCAACTGGTCAACGAACTCGGCTGATCCGCGTCACCGATTTACGGAATGGGCGCACGACGCCCATCGCAAAAAGAGTCACGTTACCGGGCAGGATTGCCGGCTTTGTCGCGAAGCTTGTTCCGAAGGCTTCGCCATACGGCCCGCAATCCTGCCCTTTTCCTTGGAGACTGAAAAATGAGTTATGTCGCCCCGCTGAAGGACATGCAGTTCGTCATCAACGAACTCGCCGGCCTTTCCCAGGTAAATGCCTTGCCCGGATGCGAGGACGCAAGCCCGGAAACCGTCGAGGCGGTGCTGGAAGAAAATGCGAAATTCTGCGCAGAGGTCATTGCGCCGCTGAACGCGGTGGGCGACAAGGAGCCCAGTTCCTGGCAAGACGGGAAGGTAACGACAACCAGAGGCTTCAGGGAGGCATTCAAGGCGTTTGGCGAGGCGGGCTGGCAAGGAGTGCAGCATCCGGTCGAGTTCGGCGGACAAGGCTTGCCCAAGCTGGTGGCCACTCCCTGCATCGAAATGCTCAACTCCGCCAACCTCTCGTTCGCGCTCTGTCCCTTGCTGACCGACGGCGCCATCGAAGCGCTGATGACCGCGGGCACCGATGAACAGAAAGAGACCTACCTGGAAAACCTGATTTCCGGGAAATGGACGGGGACGATGAATCTGACCGAGCCGCAGGCCGGATCGGATCTCGCGCTGGTGCGCACGCGCGCAGTGCCGCAGGGCGACGGTACCTACAAGCTCTTCGGCACCAAGATCTTCATTACCTATGGCGAGCACGACATGGCCGAAAATATCGTCCACCTCGTGCTTGCGCGCACGCCTGACGCGCCTGAAGGCGTCAAGGGCATTTCCCTGTTCATCGTTCCGAAATATCTGGTCAATGCCGACGGTTCTCCGGGGGAGCGCAACGACGTGCATTGCGTCTCCATCGAGCACAAGCTGGGCATCAAGGCGAGCCCGACCGCCGTGCTGCAGTTCGGCGACCATGGCGGTGCTGTGGGCACCATGGTCGGCGAGGAGAACCGCGGTCTTGAATACATGTTCATCATGATGAACGCGGCCCGATTCGCGGTAGGCATGCAAGGCATTGCCGTCGCGGAACGCGCGTATCAGAAGGCGGTGCAGTATGCGCGCGATCGCGTGCAGTCGCGCGACCTCGCCGGTTCCAGCGGGCCGGTCGCCATCATTCATCATCCCGATGTGCGGCGCATGCTGATGTCGATGCGGGCGCATACCGAAGCTGCGCGCGCGCTTGCCTATGTAACGGCGGCAGCCCATGATGTCGCGCATCATCATCCGGATGAAGCCATGCGCAAGTCGAACCAGGCCTTCTATGAATTCATGGTGCCGGTCGTCAAGGGCTGGTCGACCGAGATGTCAATCGACGTCGCTTCCAATGGCGTGCAGGTCCATGGCGGCATGGGATTCATTGAAGAGACCGGCGCCGCGCAGTACTACCGCGATGCGCGCATCCTGCCGATTTATGAAGGCACGACGGCGATCCAGGCGAACGACCTCGTGGGCCGCAAGACGGTACGCGATGGTGGCGCCACCGCCAGGAGCATACTTGCACTCGCACGCGAGACAGCGGAACTGATGGCCGGCCATGCGAGTGCCGATCTTGCCGCCATCAGAAAGCAGCTCAATCCTGCAATCGAGGCGCTGGACGAGGTGGTGGCTCATGTCGTCGGCAATATGAAGGCCGATATCAAGGGCGTGTTCGCAGGCAGCGTGCCGTATCTGAAAATGGCCGGTATCGTGCTCGGCGGCTGGCAGATGGCGCGCGCCGCCCTGATCGCTGAACAAAGGCTCCAGGCGGGAGAGGGCGATGC
The DNA here is from genome assembly GCF_008929045.1 of Noviherbaspirillum aerium. Taxonomy (GTDB): domain Bacteria; phylum Pseudomonadota; class Gammaproteobacteria; order Burkholderiales; family Burkholderiaceae_D; genus Noviherbaspirillum; species Noviherbaspirillum aerium. Next base: position 3,067 of record NZ_VFAH01000011.1, read on the forward strand.
CCGTTTCTATGCAGCCAAAGTCGCCACGGCGCGTTTTTATGCCGATCATATCCTGCCGCAGGCCTACGCCTATCGCACCGCCATTATCGATGGCGGCCAAGGAGTGATGGCGCTTGCGGAAGAACAGTTCTGATCCGGCGGAAGAAAACGCTCTAATACCAATTCCGAGCCATTCCATCCGATGAGATCGCGGCTGTTTCACCTGGCCGCGGTGCGCTCGTCATCCATCGCCCTGCTATGGATTTCTGATCTGCCGCCTCGGCCTCGCCAGTCGAAAAATCCATTGATCACATTTGGCATGTTATGGCTCGGGATTGATATAGCGCTAGAAGGCAGCCATCGGCTGCCTTTATTTTTATGGCGGCGTGAACTCCGGCAGCATTTGGAAATCTTGGCTATATCGGGCAAACATTTCTGCAATCCTGGTTTCGGGTCCGGAGGTGATCATGAAACGGCTGCTGGCTACGGCAACCTTGCTGTGTGGACTGGCGGGTCCCTGGTGGACTTCCGCCTTTGCGCTCGGCGCCATCACGACGGCCGACGCGATCGCCATCCATGAAGCCGTGCAATCGCAGCTGGAAGCGCTGGCCAATGACGATGCGGACGGCGCATTCATGCAGGCGACGCTGCAGAAGCGCCTGCTGTTCGGAAGCCCGGACAATTTTCTGCGTCTGATCAAGAAAGAATACAATCCCATCTACCGTTCACAGGGCGTGATCTTTTCCGCGCCGGAAGTGATCCATGGCGAGGCCGTGCAAATCGTGCGCGTCACCGATGGCAGCAGCAAGGTATGGGTGGCCGTATTCTTGATGGTGCAGGAAGAGGATAGCAGCTGGAAAATAGACGGCTGCCAGCTGCTGGAAACGACAAGCGTCTCCATCTGATGCCTTTGCCCTGATGACCTGTCCGGTACTTCCCGCAGCGCATGCGGAGCGGTGCGCAAGTCAACGGGCTTGTTTGCAATGACCAGGATGGTCGCGCATTATTGCAGATTAGATAGTGGCAATGTCACGCCGGGAGCCTGCATCCCCCGCCCCTCTGTACTCCATGACATTCTTCACCGCAAAACACGGGCAAGCCGGGCATCTGCGATTCCCGCTATTGTCTGCATCGCCGACGCATTGAGCCCATCGTACACCGTCTACCGGCACGGCTTTGCATGGCGGTGAGCTTCAGCATCATGCAGCAGCTTTGCTATCGCCCATCGGGCCGATCAGCCATAGGCTCCGCCGGTAAACAGCAGGTCGAATGTCCGGGCGATGGCAGCGATCAAGGCGGTTGCGCCGCCCCCGAAGGTCAATACCAGCAGGAGAATGAGCGGCCAGCCGGAGTTCGATGTCTTGCCGGACTCCCGATTGTGCTGCTCATCCCATTTTTCATCCGGAGTAAGGCCAAGCATCAGTGCGGCAATGAATCCGGCGAAGATGGAAAACGGAAACAGCACGACATGCAGCCATGCCCAGCGGTCGGTGCGGCCGTAGAGGTAGAATCGGTGCGCGCCGATGCCGCCCAATACCGCGGCGAGCAACGTGGCGAATGTCTTGTTCTTGTGGGGCTTCATAGGGAAAATATGGCTTGCTCAGGGAAAACTTTCCAAGTGTCGCATGAAACGTGGGCTCGACTTGATCGATGCAAGTATTGCCAGGTTTTTGCGCCGCGTAGTGTGCATGAGAGCAAAAGGGAAAGCAATGTCGGCGACAATTCTTTCGAACTTGCCGCCAGCCTTGAAAACGGGCTATAATTCTCGGCTTTTTCCGCCCTAGAATAATTTTTGGAAGCAGATTATGGTCGTCATTCGTTTATCCCGTGCCGGTGCCAAGAAGCGCCCTTTCTTCAATATCGTTGCAACGGATTCGCGCAATCGCCGCGATGGCCGTTTCATCGAGCGCCTCGGTTTCTACAATCCGGTTGCATCCGGCAAGGATGAGTCCTTCCGCATCACTCAGGATCGCCTGGCTTACTGGCAAGGTGTTGGCGCCCAGCTGTCCCCGACAGTGGCCCGCCTGGTGAAAGAAGCCGGCAGCAAAGCAGCAGCTTAATTGTCGGTAAAGTCTGTTTCAGGGATGGCTGTCCCTGATGATCTGATCCTGGTTGGTCATGTCACCGGTGCATACGGCATCCAGGGCTGGGTAAGAATCAAGCCTTATTCACTGGATGCGGATGCATTGCTGCATGCGCAGACCTGGTGGCTCGACAAGCCGGCTCTGCGTGATGTGGACATGCTGCAGGCCAAGATGCATGGCGAAGATGTCGTTGCCAAGTTGATGGGCGTGCCTGACCGCAATGCAGCTGAGGCTCTGAAAGGGGCCACTGTGCAGATCCGGCGCAGCCACTTTCCTCCGCTTGAGGATGATGAGTTCTACTGGATCGACCTGATTGGACTCTCAGTCGAAAACCTGGAGGGAGAAGTGCTGGGCACCGTGGCTGGCCTGATGGATAACGGCGCGCATCCCATACTTCAGGTGGCGGCCCCGGCTGCGGCAGGGCAGGATCAGAAGCCGAAAGAATGGCTGATTCCGTTTGTCGACCAGTTCGTCAAGACTGTGGATCAGGCAGGAAGAAAAGTGGTTGTCGACTGGGGCCTGGATTTCTGAGGCTTCATGACCGATCGGAAAGTCAGCATGTCAAGGGTGGGTCAAGATGCAGTTTGATGCGGTCACGCTCTTTCCCGACATGTTCAACGCGATAACGCAGTCCGGTATCACTCGGCGAGCGTTCGAGCAGAAACGATGTGCATTGTCCTTGTGGAATCCTCGCGATTTCACGAATGACAATTACCGCACGATCGATGATCGTCCTTATGGCGGCGGCCCCGGCATGGTCATGCTGGCAAAGCCTCTGGAAGCGGCGATCGAGGCGGCAAAGTCACGCCAGGCGCAGCTTGGTCTGCCTGTGCCGCGGGTCGTATATCTGTCCCCGCAAGGTCAGCCGCTTACCCATCGGCGTGTCATGCAGTTTACCGCGGAGAGCGGTGTCGTTCTGTTATGCGGACGCTACGAGGCGGTCGATCAGCGCTTGCTCGACCGCTGCGTGGACGAAGAAATCAGCCTCGGCGATTTCGTCCTGTCCGGCGGCGAACTGCCGGCAATGGCCTTGATGGATGCGGTAATACGCCAGTTGCCCGGAGTGCTCAACGATGACGTGTCGGCGGTCGAGGACAGTTTCGTCAACGGCCTGCTGGATTGTCCGCACTACACCCGTCCAGAAGTCTATGACGGCATGCCGGTGCCCCCGGTACTGATGGGCGGGCATCATGCCGAAATAGAAAAATGGCGGCGCGAGCAATCGCTGCTGGTGACGGCCAGGAAGCGGCCCGATCTGATCGCCAGGGCGCGTGAGGAAGGATTGCTGTCGCGCGCCGATGAAAAGTTCTTGAGCAGTTTGTCGTAGAAGTTTTGATTTGCAGTATCGAGCGGATGATGCTTGTCCGCGTGTTTAACCCCATCCTCTACCGGGCACTCAATGCAATGCTGGCGCCGGCATGATGGTTACAGGAGCTAAAAATGGATCTGATCCAGAAACTCGAGCAGGAAGAAATCGCCCGTCTGGGCAAAAACATCCCCGAATTTGCACCGGGTGATACAGTGGTTGTGAACGTCAACGTGGTTGAAGGCACCCGCAAGCGTGCTCAGGCTTACGAAGGCGTCGTGATTTCGCGTCGCAATCGCGGTCTCAATTCCAACTTCATCGTGCGCAAGATCTCTTCCGGTGAAGGCGTGGAGCGTACGTTCCAGCTGTATTCCCCGCTGATCGCTTCGATCGAAGTCAAGCGTCGCGGCGATGTGCGTCGTGCGAAGCTGTACTACCTCCGTGATCGTTCGGGCAAGTCCGCACGTATCAAGGAAAAGCTTCCGAATCGCCGTGCAGTGGCGGAACAGGCAGCCGAATAAGCTGCAGGTTCGCAGGCAAAAGGGCACCGCAAGGTGCCTTTTTTCTTTTGTGCATTTTGTGGCGTATCCGCCTTGATCGCGCTGCCAGTACCTTTATCCGGTATTCAAGTTAGAATCCCTGACACGCTTGGCAAGAAGAGCTTGGCGGGCCCTATATCGCAGTGGCGCTAGCAAAGCCGTCGGAGTCGTCAGACCAGTCAAACCAACGGAACCCGCCCATGCATGCCGGCATCCGGCGTTGCGCGCCACTGGCAGCGGTTATCTTGTTAAGCTATCCATCCGAGGATGCAAGCCTTGTCGAAACTTATATTTGATCCCGAGGCGCTTCCGGTCGATTCCATTGCAGGCGAGCCCGCAGTGAGCCCGGAACGCCTCACCGTCCTGGCACTGCGCGAACGCTTTGCCCATCCGCCCGAATGGATACGCGAGGAATTCAGCGAGCGCCGTCTGCGCAAGCTGACCGGGGAACCTACGCCGGCTTCGGTGCTGATGCCCCTGGTCGTGCGCGAGGAGGGCATCACCATGCTGCTGACCCAGCGCACCGCACATCTGAACGACCATGCCGGTCAGGTCAGCCTGCCGGGCGGTCGCGTGGAGGCCGCTGACACCTCCGCAATTGAAACGGCCCTGCGCGAAACCGAGGAAGAAGTCGGCTTGCATCGCCGGCATATCGAAGTCCTCGGTATCCTGCCCGACTATTTCACCGGCACCGGGTTCAGGGTGACGCCGGTGGTGGGCTTGGTGCAGCCGCCCTTTGAACTTCGTGCGGATCCTTTCGAAGTCGCAGAGATATTCGAAGTCCCGCTGGCCTTTCTGATGAATGGCATGAACCATCAGCTGCGCAGCTACGAATATCCCGACAGCGGGGGGCGGCGCAGTTTCTACACGATGCCCTATGACCGCTTTTTCATCTGGGGCGCAACGGCCGGCATGCTGCGCAATCTTTTCCATTTCCTGCGCGCCTGAATGGCAACGCAGGCAATGCGGGTTTGATTATGATCTTGCACTGCGTTATCGTAGCGGTTGTGTGAATACCAAGCCAGGCCAATGACCTTTCTTTCCATCCTCTTTGCATTGCTGCTCGAGCAGCTCAAGCCGCTACGGGCCGACAATCCGATGTACGCGGCGGTCAAGCAGCTTGCCGCCCGCATGGAAGCCACGTTCAATGCAGGCCAGGAAGCACATGGCCGCATGGCATGGGTTGTTGCGATGCTGGCGCTTCTGGTGCCATCCATGGCCGTCTACTGGGTGTGCCTGCGCATCAGTCCGTTTCTGGCGCTGCTCTGGAATATCCTGATCGTGTACCTGACATTGGGATTTCGTCATTACAGCCACTATTTCACCTCGATCCAGCTGGCGCTCGGCAGCGGTGACGAGGCCGGCGCTCGCAGCCTGCTGGCGGAATGGACAAAGCAGGACATGACGGCAATGAACGTCAGCGACATTTCGCGTGTCGCCGTCGAACAGGCATTGATTACTACGCATCGCAATGTCTTCGGTGTTTTCTTCTGGTTTGCGATGCCGATCGGCCCGGCCGGGGCCATTCTTTACCGAGTGGCCGAATATCTGGCTCGCGCATGGAACGAGCCCGAGCACCTGAGGAACGAGGCATTCGGGCGCTTCGCGACGAAAGCCTTTTACTGGATCGACTGGATTCCGGCGCGCCTGACCGCTATCGCCTTCGCCATTGTCGGAAACTTCGAAGATGCCATTTATGCATGGCGTAATTTTGCGCATCGCTGGAAGGACGAAGCCATCGGCATCATTCTTTCCGCCGGAGGCGGCGCAATGGGCCTGCGCCTGGGTACGGCGACGGAGAGTGCCGCAAGCCTGCCGGTGGCAGATGCCGCGACCGTGGATTCGATCAGCATCGAGCCAGATGTTCCGCCCGGGGAAGAGGCCAATGTGCGTGCCCTGCAGAGCACTGTCGGCCTTGTCTGGCGTGCCCTGTTGCTCTGGATGCTGCTACTGCTGCTGCTTTCCATCGCCGTCTGGCTGGGCTGAACTCCATTCCTGAATCCTGATTTTCATCGTGTGGGCTGCGAACCCGCACCTTCCATCCTTGTCTATGGCGTACCGTGCAGGGCGGCCTGCTTTATACGGACAAAGTACAGAGACACAGCGTCTCCGTTTGACGGACGCCCGAATCCGGCCCTGCTGCTGCATGTCTTCGCGTGGAATTTTGCCCGATGGCGCCAAAGCAGCAGGCCACCACGGCCGGAAAGCTTCCGGCCGGGACTGAAGCCACGCAAGAACGGCGAGCTGACACCGATGAATCCGCTTGCATGAACGTTGCTTCAATCCAACGCGGGAAGGGTGAGTGGTTTCATGCTCGAAAACGCGATCCATCATTCTTTGCAATGTCTACTAGTCACGCGGTGCTATTTTCATAATGCGGGATGTTGTTTCGCTCCAACTCTTCTATAAGATATAATATGCAAGAATATTGAAAGACTGGTGCTGCATAATGGCAGCCGAAACGTCGGTCAGGTTGTGCATCTACCCGTGCAAGACCCGCACCGGAACAGCAATGTCAGGAAGGCAAGCCGCATACATGGCCGAATTCACCAAACCCACGACCGTCGCACGCGAGTTCTTTATCCAAGGCCTGACGAGCGATGGCCGGCAGTTCCGGCCCAGTGACTGGGCAGAGCGCCTGTGCGGCGTCATGTCATGCTTTCGTCCCGAAGGAAGCGGCGGACGCAATGCCCACCTGGGATATTCGCCTTACGTGCGGCCGACGGTGCTCGGTGGCGTGAAATCGGTTGTCGTCAATGAGGCCCTGCGCGATATCGAACCGCTTGCCTATCATTTTGTTGTCAACTTTGCCAAGGATAACGATCTCCAGATTGTTGATGCCTGTCTCGTGCCGGATCAGAAAACCAAGTAAGCAGCCTCTTCAGCCACATATCCAACCTGGACCGCGAGTGTCCGGGAAACATACAGGCGGCGTTCGCCCATTCCGGATTTCCATATTTCCTTTCCGTCGGCTTCCCGTAGGGAGCTGCATGTTGTGTCTCGCAAAAACACTCTCCCCAGTCTTAGCTTTCCTTAAGGAAATAAATCGGCTAACCTTGCAGGTAATACCAGTTCCGTCATGTTGGATGCCGTGAGAGCGTGTTCTTTTCAGCCTGGCCGGCCACGTCTTGCCGGCTGAAAGAATCCATCGATCTCGTTCGACATGGAATGACGCGGGATGGGGATGCATCAGGTTTAGAGCAGGTTGCACGCAACTTACACTGGAACGCAATCGCTCCGGTTTAGCCCTCGGCGGCTCAGCAATTTCATCAACCTCAGTGGAGAAGGAATGCCCAGGAGCCGCCAGCCTTTTTCCTCTTCCGCAGTCGCGGTGCTGGTCCTGATCGCAGGTCTGATCGCCACCTCCATTCTATTTGCCGGCATCAGACGGCTTGAGCACGACAAGGTTGAGCTCGAATTCCAGCAGCGGGCGAACATACGCATTCTCGCCATACAGCAGCAGCTGGATGAAACCATCCATACGCTCAGGGTGCTCAATCAAACATTCGTCAGCTTCCAGGCCGTCAGCCGGGAACAGTTCCGTAGCTTCTCCCAACCGCTGCTGCAGCGGCATGCCTATATCCAGGCGTTCAACTTTCACCGCTTCGTCAGTGCGGCGGAGCGCGAGGCCTATGTGGCGGAGATGCGGCGCATTTATCCGGACTATGTGATGCGCCAGATGGAGAACGGTCAACTGGTGCCCGCGAAACCCGCGGAACGGCATCTGATCGTCGACTATATTGAGCCGATAAAAGGCAACGAAGCTGCCCTGGGGCTTGATTCCGCTCCCAATATTCCTCTGGCCGAAGCCGTGCGCTGGGCCACCGACAGCGGGCAGCCGACCTCCACCGCCTTGCTCAAGCTGGCCCAGGGCAATGGACGCCAGAACGGATTCCTGGTCGTGATGCCGATTTACCGCCGCGGCATGCCGATCGATACCGTCGAAGAGCGCCGCGCGGCCGTCGTCGGCGATACCGCGGCGGTCTTCAACGCCGAAGTCCTGATTGAAAGGATTCTGGCGGAAAGCGGAATGCTGAACGATCCGCCGCTCAGCATCAATGTGTATGCCAGCTCCGATATCGATGACCGCAATCTGGCGTTCCGAAGGGGCGAGCGGCCTCTGTCTCCGAACGAGCTTGCCGCCTCGGCACGTCCGCTGATTCCGCACTGGCTGTTCCGCGATCAGCCGGAGCCGGTCATGCATGACTTCGATCTCGCCGGGCGTCCCTGGAAAGTCGTCATCTCGCGCAATGCCGAGCCGTTCATGGCGCGCCATGCCGGATCCCTGGCAACGCTTGTCGGCGGCATATTGATGAGTCTGCTGGTGGTCGGCTTCTTCCAGACGATGTCGATCCGCTCGCGCCGCGTGCATCGCCTGGTGGAGCAGCGCACCGCTGAACTGCGCGCGGCCAATGCCAGGCTGAGCGAGGATATCGCGGCGCGCAAGCGCGCGGAAGACGCCTTGCAGCTGCGCCAGAGAGCGATCGAGGCCAGCGCGAATGCCATTATCATCACCAGCGCCGCAGCGCCGAATTATCCGATCCAGTATGTCAATCCCGCCTTCGAGCGCATCACCGGTTATTCGATGGAGGATGTCAGGGATCGCAGCTGCAGTCTGCTGTGGGCGGATGACCGTGCACAGCCCGAGATCCAGGAAATCATTGCCGCCGTCCGCGAAAGCCGGGAAACACGCATCACGCTGCGGACCTATGGCAAGGATGGCCGCATGTTCTGGAGCGATGCCTACATTGCGCCGGTGCGCGATGAAAACGGCGCGGTCAATCATTATGTGGTGGCGATCAATGACATTACCGCCACCAGGCGTTACCAGGCCGAACTGGAATTCCAGGCGACCCGCGACACGCTGACCGGACTCGCCAACCGCAATCTGCTGCACGACCGCCTGCGGCAGGCCAGCGCGTATGCCACCCGCTACGGCCATCCGGTGTGGCTGCTGTTCCTCAATCTGGACCGGTTCAAGTTCGTCAACGACACTCTCGGCCACCGGGCAGGCGACGAACTGCTCAAGATCGTTGCCGACCGCCTGCGCGGCGCGGTTCGCGAAACCGATACGATCGCCCGCATGAGCGCCGATGAATTCGTCCTGCTGCTGCCGGAACGCACCGAGGAGCATCTCTCGCCCGCTCTCGTGCAGCGCATCATGGATGCCGTGGCCGAACCCATCATCATAGAGGGCTATGAGTTCGTCATGGGTTGCAGCATCGGTATCGCGGTATGTCCGTCCGACGGCTTGGAAGCCGATACCCTCATCAAGCATGCCGGCATCGCGATGTACCGCGCCAAGGAAACCGGGCGGAACAACTTCCAGTTCTTCACGCCGACCATGAACGAGCACGCGTTGGAGCGGCTGCGCATCGAAAAGGATCTGCGCAGCGCCCTCGAACGCGAGGAGTTCCTGCTGCATTATCAGCCGCAGGTCGACCTGGCGACGGGAAGGGTGCTCGGCATGGAAGTGCTGATACGCTGGCAGCATCCGGTGCTCGGCATGGTGCCGCCAGACCGGTTCATCGAGATCGCCGAGGAAATCGGCTTGATCGTTCCGATCGGCAGCTGGGTATTGCGCGCCGCCTGCCATCAATGCGTCGCATGGCAGCGAGCAGGCTTGGGGCCGCTGCGGGTTGCGGTCAACCTGTCGCCTTTCCAGTTCTACCGGGAAGACCTGGCGCATACGGTCAGGACCGTGCTGGCCGAATCCGGACTGGCGCCGCACCTTCTAGAGCTGGAGCTGACGGAAAGCATGATGATGAACGACATCGAACATGCGGTCTGCATCCTGCAAGACCTGAAATCGATCGGCGTGCACTTGTCGATCGATGACTTCGGCACCGGTTACTCCAGCCTCTCATATCTGAAGCGCTTTCCCATCGATCTGCTCAAGATCGACCAGTCCTTCGTGCGGGATATCACGGTCGATCCGGATGATGCGGCGATCGTGCTGTCCGTGATTTCGCTGGCGCACAGCCTGCGCCTGAAGGTGATCGCCGAAGGCGTGGAAACCGAAGCGCAGCTTGCCTACCTGAAGCGTCACGGCTGCGATTACATGCAGGGCTATTATTTCAGCCGCCCGCTGCCGGCCAAGGAATTCGAACAGCTGCTGCGCGAGCGGCATTCCCTTCCGCAAGACGAATCCCTTCTTCTTCCCCAGATTTAGACATTCCCCAAGCCTGAATCATGTGTAGCCCTGGCCGTGCATGACTTGCGGGCTCGGGCTATGCTTTGCATGTCTTCACGACGCGGTCAAAGGGTTTCCCCCGCGGGAACGCCGATCGGCAACGCAGATCGAACCGCAACCACAATCGAGCAATGGAGAACAGGCATGGCCGACACCCGGATAGAGCGCGACACCTTTGGTCCCATCGATGTGCCGGCAGACCGGCTCTGGGGTGCCCAGACGCAACGGTCGCTGCATCACTTCCATATTTCCACCGAACGCATGCCGGCCAGCCTCATCCTTGCGCTGGCTCAGGTCAAGCGCGCGTGCGCAGCCGTCAACCGCGAGCTGGGGCAGCTTGATGCGGGAAAGGCGGGCGCCATCATCGCCGCCGCCGATGAAGTGATCGCGGGGCAACATGATGCCGAGTTCCCGCTGTCGGTCTGGCAAACCGGTTCCGGCACCCAGAGCAACATGAACATGAATGAAGTGCTGGCCAACCGCGCATCGGAACTGCTGGGTGGGCAGCGCGGCGAAGGCCGGCTGGTGCATCCCAACGATGACGTCAACATGGGCCAGTCCTCGAACGACATCTTTCCCACCGCCATGCATGTCGCCGCCGCCGCCAGCACCGCAAAGTCGCTGCTGCCCGCGATCGACGCCCTGCGCACGACGCTGGCGCGCAAGTCCGAGTCATTTGCCGCCATCGTCAAGATCGGCCGCACGCATCTGCAGGATGCGACGCCACTGACGCTCGGGCAGGAATTTTCCGGCTATGTGGCCCAGCTCGAGCATGCGCATGGCATCGTGAAGGCGTCGCTGCCTGCACTGTGCGAGCTGGCGGCCGGCGGCACCGCGGTCGGCACGGGACTGAACACCCATCGCGAGTTCGGCGCGCGCGTCGCCGCCGAACTGGAGCAAGCCATCGGCCTGCCGTTCAGGACGGCGCCGAACAAATTCGCCGCATTGGCCGGTCATGATGCACTGGTCGCGGCGCACGGAGCGTTGAAGACGCTGGCGGCGGCACTGATGAAGATCGCCAACGATGTCCGCTGGCTGGCGTCCGGGCCACGTTCCGGGCTGGGCGAAATCACCATACCGGAAAATGAACCCGGCAGCTCCATCATGCCCGGCAAGGTCAATCCCACGCAGTGCGAAGCGATGACCATGCTGTGCAGCCAGGTGTTTGGCAATGATGTGGCGCTCAATATCGGCGGCGCGTCGGGCAACTTCGAACTCAATGTGTTCAAGCCGCTGATCGCGCACAACTACCTGCAAAGCGTGCGCCTGCTGGCGGACGGCATGCACAGCTTCGACGAACATTGCGCGCAAGGCATCGAAGCCAACCATGCGCGCATCGGCGAGCTGATGGAGCGATCGCTGATGCTGGTCACCGCGCTGGCGCCGCATATCGGCTACGACAAGGCGGCCCAGATCACCAAGCGCGCCCATCATGACGGCACGACGCTCAAGCAGGCGGCGCTGGCGCTCGGGCATGTCAGCGAAGAGGATTTCGACCGCTGGGTCAAGCCGGAGGCGATGGTGTCGCCGCGCTGAGCCGGCGTCAACCGTTTCGGTAGCGCAGGCACGCACTGGCTGCGCACTACCCGCGCATTGATTGCGGCTGCCCGGCGTACTGTCTACTGTCCATACGCGTGCGCTGCTGCATCTCAACGCCCTGCAACCCGCTCTAGTCTTGCGCCGACTGCATGATCTGCTCCCGCAGCCAGATGTTGGCCGGATCGGCATCGACATTCGCATGCCAGTACAGAAACACGTCAAAGGCCGGCACCTCGAGCGGAAAGGGCAGGATCTGGTTGCCGAACTGCTCGTTGGCAATATGCGCATAGCGTCCGGGCATGGTCAGCAGCATGTCGGTCTGGCTCACGACCCGGCAGGCGGCGAAGTAATGCTGGCAGCGCAGCCTGACCCGTCTTTCCACGCCGAACCGGCTGAGTTCGAAATCCTCCAGCCCCGGGCCGCGCCGCCGCGAGCTGGCCAGAATGTGATCTTGTTTCAGATAGGAGTCGAGGTCGAGCCGGCCGTCGATATCGGGATGGCCCTTGCGCGCCACCACCACGGTCGCATCCTGATAGATGCGGGTATGCATGATGTCGCTCGACAACGGCAGCAGTACGTCGATGGCGGCGTCGAGGGTGCCGGCCGCAAGCTCGGTTTCCAGTTCGCGCCGCTCGACATGGCTGGCGGCAAGATCCACCTGCTGCGCATGTTCCCGGATGCGCAGCATCAGCGGCGGCAGGATGGTGGATTCCAGCACGTCCCGCAGCGCCAGGTTGAAGCGTTTCTGCGTGCTTGCCGGATCGAAAGCATGCACGCCGTTCAAGGTCACTTCCAGGCCGCGCAGCGAACGGCGGATCGGATCGATGATGCTGCGCGCCAGCGGCGTTGACACCATGGCATGTCCCTGCCGCACGAACAGGGGATCGCCGAACATCTGGCGCAAGCGGTTGAGGGCATGGCTGATGGCCGGCTGCGTCAGATTGAGCTTCTGGCTGGCGCGGGTGACGCTGCCTTCGGTATAGATGGCTTCGAATACCGTGAACAGGTTGAGGTCGACTCTGGAAATATGCATGGAATTTATGCGGACCGATAATAACTATTCATTTGATCGATTCTAAACCCGGCGATATGCTTCCCACAACCCGCCGCACTGCGGCAAACTGGGAAGCCTCCAATGGGACAGATTTACCTCGTTCGTCACGGACAAGCATCATTCGGCAGCGCCGACTATGACCAGCTGTCGGAACTGGGCCAGGAGCAGGCCCGCCTGCTGGGAGAATGGTTCGCCAGCACCCATCAAGGCTTTCACCGCGTCGTCTGCGGCGGCATGAAGCGGCACCGCCAGACGGCCGATGCCTGCATCGCGGCGCTCCCCAAGGCGTCCCGCATCGAACTCGACTGGGAAACCGACCCCGGCTTCAATGAATACGATCATCATGAAGTGATGGTCCGCCACCGTCCGGAGTTCGACGATCCGGAGGAGGTGAAGCGCTTCCTCGCCTCCAGCCCGAAGGCGAAATACGCATTCCAGGACATTTTCCAGGCCGCCATGTCGCGCTGGATGAGCGGCCTCTACGACAGCGAATACCGCGAGCCCTGGCCGGCCTTCCAGCAGCGCTGCGTGGGAGCGCTGCGCCGGGTCATGGCCAGCGCCGACAAGTCGCAGAGCATTCTCGTGTTTACCTCCGGCGGCACGATTTCCACCATCTGCCAGCACATCCTCAACCTGCAGAACAAGCAGGTGGCCGAACTGAACTGGTCGCTCATCAATTGCGCCGTGACCAAGCTGCTGTTCCAGGGCGACCGCGTCACCCTCAACACGCTGAACAACTATGCCCACCTCGAGTGGCTGGGCAAACCCCACACCATTACCTATCGATAGGAAGAGCATGAGCAACGCAAACCTGTTTGACCTCGCCGGCAAAGTCGCGCTCGTCACCGGCGCCAGCCGCGGCATCGGTGAATCCATCGCCACCACGCTGGCCGCTTACGGCGCCCATGTGATCGTGTCGAGCCGCAAGCAGGACGCCTGCGAGACCGTCGCCGCCAAGATCCGCGAAGCCGGCGGTTCGGCCGAGGCAATGGCCTGCCATATCGGCGAAATGGCCCAGATCGAAGCGATCTTCGCCGCCATCGAACAGAAGCACGGGCGCCTGGATGTGCTAGTCAATAACGCGGCAACCAATCCCTATTTCGGACCCATTGTCGACACCGACCTATCCTCGTTCCAGAAGACGCTCGACGTCAACATCAGGGGCTACTTCTACAGCTCGGCGCATGGCGCCAAGCTGATGGCCAGAAACGGCGGCGGAAGCATCGTCAATGTCGCTTCCGTCAACGGCGTCATTCCCGGCGACATGCAGGGGATCTACTCGATCACCAAGGCGGCCGTGATTTCCATGACCCAGGCCTTCGCCAAGGAGTGCGCGAAGTCCGGCGTGCGCGTCAATGCGCTGCTGCCCGGCGCGACCGACACCAAGTTCGCGGCGGCGCTGGTGCACAACCCGGAAGTGCTCAACCGCATGATGCCGCATGTGCCGATGCGCCGTGTCGCGCATCCCGATGAAATGGCGGGCGCGGTGCTGTACCTGGCGTCGAACGCGTCGAGCTACACCACCGGCACCGCACTCAATGTCGATGGCGGTTACCTGATCGGTTGACAATCGGGGCAGCGAAAGAGCAGCAAGAGCAACAAGAGCAACAAGAGCAACAAGAGCAACAAGAGCAGTGAGAGCAGGTGGAGACAAGGCAGCACCATGAAAAAGCGGCAGCAGGGCGGATGTGATTCGCCCTGCGAAGCCGACAAGCCTCAGCTGCAACGGCAACCCGCCTCTGATTCCCGCAAGATCCAGCAACGGCGGCGACGTATCACGTCGCGCCGCGTGCCTGCGCACGCCCCAAGGAGATGGTCATGAGCAATCGTGCAATCGAACCCGCCAACCCGGCGTATGCCGAAGTCCTGCAGCGGATGGTGCTCGCCATGCCGATGGCGCGTGAGCTGGGCCTGCAGTTCAGGCGCGTCGCGCCCGGCGAAGTGGATCTGCTCATACCTTACCGCGACGCATGGAGCTTCCGCCCCGGGCAGCTGCAGGCCACGGCCATTTTCGCCGCCGCCGACTTCGCGGCGGTGGCTGCCGCCGGCACGCTGCTCCCCGCGGGATGGATCAATGCCAGCGTCGACTGTACGCTGAAAATCGTCGGGCCGGCCGACGGCGAAGCGCTGCTCGCCCGCGGCCGCATCGTTGATGCCGGGAGATTGCTCAGCGTCTGCGCCGCCGATGTGTTTTCGGTCCGCGACGGAAAGGAATTCCTGTGCGCCACGGCGCTGGCCACCGACCGCAATATCGAAGTGAAGAGCAAATAGGACATCGGAGGGCCGGCATCGGGAATCAGGATGCCGGTCTCATTGACCATCCCGCGCAACGCATGCTGCGCAATACATGACGGAGTGAAAAATGGATTTCCAGTACAGCCCGAAGGTCAAGGAACTGCAGAAACGCCTGATTGCGTTCATGGACGAGCACGTCTATCCGAACGAGGACCGCTATTACGCCGAGGTCGAATCCAACCGCGCCAAGGGCAACCAGTGGGTGCCGACCGTCGTCATTGAAGAGCTCAAGGACAAGGCGCGCGCGCAGGGCTTGTGGAACCTCTTCCTGCCCGAATCCCACCGCGGCGCGGGACTGACCAACCTGGAATACGCTCCTCTGTGCGAAATCATGGGACGCGCGCTCTGGTCGGCCGAAGTCTTCAACTGTTCCGCGCCCGACACCGGCAACATGGAAACGCTGGAACGCTATGCCAGCGAAGAACTCAAGCAGCAATGGCTGCAGCCGCTGCTCGAAGGCACCATCCGCTCCTGCTTCGCGATGACCGAACCGGCGGTGGCTTCGTCGGATGCCACCAACATCGAATCCTCCATCGTGCGCGACGGCGATCAATATGTGATCAATGGCCGCAAGTGGTGGTCGTCCGGCGCCAATGATCCGCGCTGCAAGGTTTTCATCTTCATGGGCAAGACCGACGCGGCCAATCCGAACCGTCATCTCCAGCAATCGATGATCGTGGTGCCGCGCGACACGCCCGGCGTGACGATACTGCGCAACCTGCCGGTATTCGGCTATGACGATGCGCCGCACGGCCATGCCGAGGTGCTGTTCGACAATGTGCGGGTCCCGGCGGCGAACATCCTGCTCGGCGAAGGCCGGGGCTTCGAGATCGCGCAGGGCCGCCTCGGCCCGGGACGCATCCATCACTGCATGCGCCTGATCGGTTTGGCCGAACGCGCACTGGAAGACATGTGCAAGCGCACCCTGAAACGGGTCGCCTTCGGCAAGCCGGTGGCGGAGCAGACGGTGACGCTCGAACGCATCGCCAATGCGCGCATCATGATCGACCAGTCGCGCTTTCTCGTTCTCAACGCCGCCCACATGATGGATACCGTGGGCAACAAGGTGGCCGCCAAGGAAATCGCGATGATCAAGGTGGCCGCTCCCAACATGGCATGCCAGGTCATCGACTGGGCCATCCAGGCCCATGGCGGCGGCGGCGTGACCAGCGACTTCAAGCTTGCCTATTCGTATGCGCAGGCGCGCACGCTGCGGCTTGCGGACGGCCCGGACGAGGTGCACCGCAACCAGATCGGCAAGCTGGAACTGAAGAAATATCAATAACAGGCAACAAGGAAAAACCATGAGCGCAATGGGATTCAACGGCAAGGCCGTGCTGGTGACCGGCGCGGCCAGCGGCATCGGCCGGGCCGCGGCACTGTCCTTCGCACGGGAGGGCGCGCGGGTGGTGGCGTCCGACGTGGACCGGGCAGGCGGCGAGGAAACGGCGGCAATCATCAGGCAAGGCGGCGGCGAAGCCGTGTTCATCGCCGCCGATGTGTCGAAAGCGGCAGAGGTGCAGGCGCTCGTCGCCGGCGTCGTCGAACGCTACGGCCGGCTCGACTGCGCATTCAACAATGCCGGCATCGAGATCGAGCACCTGCCGCTGGCCGAATCGGATGAAGCCACCTTCGACCGCATCATGAACGTCAACGTCAAGGGCGTTTGGTTGTGCATGAAGTACGAGATTGCGCAGATGCTTGCGCAGGGCGGCGGAGCGATCGTCAATACCGCCTCGGTGGCCGGACTGGTCGGCGCGCCGACCCAGCCCATCTATGCCGGCAGCAAGCATGCGGTGGTCGGCATGACGAAAACCGCGGCGGCGGAATACGGGCGCGCGGGCATCCGTATCAATGCGGTGTGCCCCGGCATCATCCGCACGCCGATGATGGACCGTGCGATCGAGCGTGAACCGCGCCGCGCAAAGGCGGTGGAGAAAGTGCATCCGATCGGGCGTCTGGGCGAGGCGCAGGAAATCGCGAATGCGGCATTGTGGCTGTGTTCCGACGGCGCATCCTTCGTGACCGGGCACCAGCTCGCGGTGGACGGCGGCTTGACCGCCATCTGATCTTCGCCTGCTTGGCACTTGTTCACACAACACGGAAAGACATATAGATCCGGCCCGAAACTATGTTGAGCCGGATCTCCTCACCCCGGCCCTCTCCCAGAGGGAGAGGGTGAGATCAGCGGCTCGAAAAACGAACCATTTTTATGAACCGTTTTTCGGGCCGAATCAAATAGGAGACGGCAGGCATGGCAGCGGAAGCGGATGCAAAGGCAGGGTCCGGCAACACGAGCGGACAGCAATACCCCTGGATCAAATCCTATCCTTCCGGCGTGCGTTGGGATGCTCCCCTGCCCACCATGCCGGTGCCCGAGCTGCTTGAAGATGCGGCGGCGAAATGGCCGGATCATCATGCGATCGATTTCATGGGCAGGCGCACCAGCTATCGCGAGCTGCTGCAGCTGGTCCACCGTGCCGCGAAAGGCTTTCAATCCCTCGGGGTGAAACCCGGCGTGCATGTCGGACTGTACCTCCCCAACACGCCGCATTACGTGATCGCCTTTTTCGGCGTGCTGAGCGCAGGCGGCATCGTGGTCAATTATTCGCCGCTGGATGCGGAGGCGGTACTCGAGCACAAGATCGACGACAGCGAAACCGATCTCATCGTCACGCTGGACCTGGCCTCGCTGTACCCGCAGATGCGGCAGATGATCGGCAGGACGCGCCTGAAGCGCCTGGTGGTCGGCAGCATTGCCGAGATGAGCGCGCAGCCGGAAACGGTGCAGGCGCAGATGGAGCAAGGCGGCTTGCTGGCCCGGCCGGTGCACGACCCCCATCATGCGAGCTTTGCCGATCTGCTGAACAACGACGGCGCATTCACGCCTTGTCCGGTCGCCGATGTCAGCCAAGCGGTCGCCGTGCTGCAGTACACCGGCGGCACCACGGGCATGCCCAAGGGCGCGATGCTCACCCATGCCAATCTGACGACGGCATGCAGCCAGATCGCCGCGGTGGTCAGCGGCGATCCGCCGGTGCTCGAGGAAGGCAAGGAGCGGGTGCTGGCGGTGCTGCCGCTCTTTCACATCTATGCATTGACGGTAAACATGCTGTTCGGGCTGCGCATGGGGGCGGAGATGATTCTTCACACGCGCTTCGACGCGCAGGCCGTGTTGCAGGACCTGTCCGCGAAACGCATCACCGTGTTCCCCGGTGTGCCGACGATGTACACCGCCATCATCAATCATCCGGATATCGACAAGCACGACCTGAGCGCGCTGAAGTTCTGCAACTCCGGCGGCGCGCCGCTGCCGGTCGAAGTCAACCAGCGCTTCCAGCGCCTCACCGGCTGCTGCCTGGTCGAAGGATGGGGCATGACCGAAACATCCCCGACAGGCACCTTCACGCCGGTCTACGGCACGCAGAAGGTGGGTTCCTGCGGCATGCCGACGGTGGGCGTCGTGCTCAAGTTCCTGGATGTCGACGATCCCTCGAAGGAAGTGCCGCGCGGCGAACGCGGCGAGATGTGCATCAAGGGGCCGAATGTGA
The DNA here is from genome assembly GCF_008929045.1 of Noviherbaspirillum aerium. GTDB lineage: Bacteria > Pseudomonadota > Gammaproteobacteria > Burkholderiales > Burkholderiaceae_D > Noviherbaspirillum > Noviherbaspirillum aerium. The sequence continues at coordinate 21,607 of NZ_VFAH01000011.1, forward strand.
TGAAGGGCTACTGGCATCGGCCGGAAGCGACGGCCGCATCGATGACGGCGGATGGCTTCTTCCGCACCGGCGATGTCGCATGGATGGATGAGGACGGCTTCGTATTCATCGTCGATCGCACCAAGGACATGATTCTATGCGGCGGCTACAACGTCTATCCGCGCCTGATCGAGGAAGCGATCTACGAGCATCCGGCCGTCGCCGAAGTCAGCGTCATCGGCGTGCCCGATGCCTACCGCGGACAGTCGCCGAAAGCCTTCATCGCGTTGAAGAAGGACGCCGAGCCCTTTACCCTCGATGAGCTCAAGACCTTCCTCAAGCGCAGGCTGGGCAAGCATGAAATGGTGCAGGCTATGGAGATCCGCAAGGAGCTGCCGAAGACGCCGGTGGGCAAGCTGTCGAAGAAGGAGCTGTATGACGAAGAATCGCGCAGACATGCGTCCTGAACCGTGCCGGCATTCCGTTCAAGCCGGTGCGGGGCAGGTTGGAGAGGGGGAAAAGGCGGTGACGGATCGGCGGGCAGAAAGCGCCGAATGGAAAGCGCGCAAAAGCATGCGGTGAAGCGAAGAGGCAGGGTGGAAAGCAAATGGTGCGGAATACCGGTTTCGATATTCCGCACCATCGGATCAGCGCTGGGGTGCAATCCAGGTGACCCATCAAGCCTGATCCATGCTGAATGGATCAAGGAGAGACTGTTACTGCCTTACCTTAGCGAGGCGTGCCGCGGCGCAGCAGGTTGACGATGGCCAGCAGGATGACAGCGCCCAGGAAGGAAACAAGCAGCGAAGAGATGCTGAAGTCGTTCTGGTTGATGGTTCCTGTTCCAAACAGCGGAGCGAGCAGCCAACCGCCAAGCAGTGCACCTACGATACCGACGATGACGTTCAGGAACATGCCTTGGCTGGCATCTGTACGCATCACGATGCTGGCGAGCCAGCCGAGAATACCACCTACGATAATCCAGATAATAAAATTCATTTTTACCTCCTATGTATGTTGATAGACTGGCTACAGGAATAGACTGGCTGCATGTGAAATGGTTCATGCTGCGGAATGGTTCCTGACCGTGCAGCGAAGCGGGCATTCATCAATGCGTTTCGCTTCCCGCTTCCTTCTGATGCGCTGCCCCGTTCAGTTGCACCCTGAAGCGCATTCCGAACACAGAAAGCATCTCGCATGCAAACCAGCGCCGTATGACGAATGCATTGAATGCGTGCTGCCTGGATGTGAGTGCATGCATCATTCATCTTCATCTGTCTCCGGCAAGCCTCGATTGCGGATCGTCAGCTGTACCTGCGAGTGGAGCGCCTTGCTCCGCTGCGCCTGTAGTAGCTTTCATCCTCAATCGGAAGCGGTGAGAATCCTTCGTCGTCTTCCACCAGGACGGTGACTCCCGGTTGGATCGTCTTCAGATAACTGGCATATGCATAGGCATCCTCCTTCTCATCAAATGAAGCGATAGGCTGTTCGCCACCTTTCTCGGAAATATCCCAGGTGTCATGCAAGCCTGGCGAGATGCAGATGACGGTCGTTTCAAGCGTGTCGGTTTGCACGTCTCTTTCTCCTTGCCGTCCGTGGACGGCGTCACATGCCGGTGCAGTGTCGCGCTGGCGGCGAGCGCGGCCGGCTCGCTCGTTAAGCTCATTGCGCCCATGTTCTTCATTGGGCATTGCATCGCTGATGAACACTGCTGAATTCATGATGACGTCACACGGTCGTATTGCACGTCATGCCGGTCGATTGAAATCGCTGCTATCGCGCCGAAGCGCTGGGCGACACAATGCATGCTGCACATGACGTACGAATGAAATTCAATGGCTTGCGCTGATTAATGTGCAGGCCGCTTCTGGCGTCCGCAGGCAGTGGCTGGCATCGCGCCGGCTGCGCGCGCATGGGCCGCGAAACCCGGCGGCGCGCGACATTCCGGAAGGCAGGTGGTTGGACCGCGATGTTCCGGCGTTCGCGTTCCGGTATCTGCTCTGCGTGACCGTATCCCAGTTCATAACAATCTCCTTGTCATTGACAGTGGGAAAGCCTTTGGGGCCAATGCGTCTACAGCGCTAGTGCAATTCCTGTGCCTAGTGGTGCGTGTCGAAAATTTGCGGGCCGGCTGTCGATGAGAATCATCCCGATATCGCGCCAACAATGCGCGCAAAGCCCCGGCCTTGCCGCGCTTCTTTCCTTGTGGGGCATGATGTCGCCGCATTTGCCTTCAACAAATTTTCAACTCACTCCGCCAACCGACGCAGTCGACCGGCACGGGGGACATGCAGCCTCGGGCAAGGAGCGGGACAAGGACGGCTTTCATGCTCAGAAGGCGTTGCGCCCGCTGCGGCGATGGCGCAATGCCGCGCCTTGCCGCATCAAGCTTTCCTCATTCGACGGAACGCTTCGCCATCCATGCTCCTCGCGTTTTCCTGCGGGCGGCATCGCACTCCTGCATACGAATCGGCTGCGCAGTCCATCACATGCTAGAAACTGCAAGAAGGGAATTCAAGAAGGAAGGGAACAATAAAATCTCTACGCCTTTTGGCAATTTGCTCGTGTAAATGTTCCATGCAATGTTGAAAACAATACAGCAGAACTTGCACCACTTTCCCGTTGTCCATGTTGTTAGGGCGTATGTTTATAACCGTCGCATACGCTTGCAGTACATCATGAATTGCCTTGTCCGCAGCCTAATCAACGCTTTATTGCGCTGCCGCAGTTCAAGAAAAAATTGGCGACAAATTCTGGTGTGGAAGGAAACTTAATCAGGGTCAAGTTGTCATTTGTTACACCCGAGTACGATCGGTTACAACGTCACCACAGGAGCACATCATCATGACTGAACACGCGTTGGCAGGACAAGAGAGTTACGATCCGAATCGCCTTCTGGATACCCTGCTTGAAAAAATGAATCTCAAGAACGATGCGGCGCTGTCGCGCATGCTTGAAGTCGCGCCGCCGGTCATCAGCAAAATCCGGCATCGCCGTCTGCCGATCGGCGCATCCTTGCTGATCCGCATGCATGAAACCACCGGCATGAGCATCCGCGAACTGCGCGATCTGATGGGTGATCGCCGCACCAAGTACCGTCTGAGCGACGCCCAGGGCAAGCCGAAGCCGGCACCCGAGGCAGCACCTGCCCAGCCCCAGCAGAATCAGGCAAGCCTGCATTAAACCGGTCCAGCTTTGCATCTGCACAGTGGCCAGGGTCGCAGGCTGATGCAAAGTGCGGCAGCAGCGTCATGAAGACCCGGCTCCGCTGTGATTGTCTGTTTCCTCGCCTAGCTCACGGCGACGTGTACACGCCGATCCCCAGGATCGGCGTCATCCCATCTTATCCCCGGTACTGATCCTTTCCCCATCGTCACTTAGACATCGTTACGAAGTGCCTGCGCGGCGCTTGCGGTCGAGTCGCAAAGCTTTTGCACATCCGGAAATAGTTGACCCAGATCAATGTTTTCGAGGGTGGCGCTCTCTATTCTGCATTCCATCTTCCGCTTGTCCGGGAAGCGATCGCCAGCCATAGAGAGACGTTCGAATGCTATCCAATCTGACCATTAAATCGCGCCTCATTTTCGTCGTGGCCTTTCTATCGCTCATGTGCATTGCCGGCGGCGTGGTCGGGCTGGGCAGCCTGTCGCTGGCCAATGCCGGGCTGGAAGACAATTACAAGCACCGCCTGCTGCCGATCAGCCAGCTTGACCGCATCATTCGCATGATGGAAAGGAACCGGATCGATATTGCCGACGCATTGCACGGCGAAGCGGCGGAGGCAGGCAGGCGTCTGGATGTGATCGACAAGCGCATTGGCGACATCGATGCGGCATGGAAGGATCTGGCGGCCATGACGGGCGCAAGCAAGACGCCGGATGAGGCCGCATTGCTGGGCCGATTCGAAGCCACCCGCAAGCAGTTCGTCGAACAGGGCTTGCGGCCCGCCATCGTTGCGCTGCGCGCCGGTGACGGCGCGGCCGCTTCACGCATCGTGCACGGCGGGCTGGAATCGCTGGCGGGACCGGTCGAGGAAGCGGTATCGGCCCTCATGCAGCATCACCAGGATGCGGCTCGCCGGGATTTCGAACGTAATCAGCGCATTCATTACTGGGTCAAGATTTCCTGTGCGACCGGCATCGTGTTCGCCGTGCTGCTCGGCATGCTGATCTGCCTCTGGCTGGTGCATGCGATCGCAAAGCCCCTGGCGGCGGCGGTCGACGTGGCGCGCCGGGTCGCTGCCGGCGATCTGGACAATGACATCGTGGTGGAAACGAAGGATGAGACCGGCCAGCTATTGCAGGCGCTCAAAGACATGAATGCCAGCCTGGTGCGCATCGTCCGGGAAGTCAGAAGCGGCACCGAGACCATCGCCACCGCCTCCGGACAGATCGCCTCGGGCAACCAGGATCTGTCGGCGCGCACCGAAACCCAGGCCAGCTCGCTGGAGGAAACCGCCTCCTCGATGGAGGAGCTGACGTCGACGGTGAAGCAGAATGCCGACAGCGCCGAGCAGGCCAACCGCCTGGCGCTCTCCGCTTCCGAAGTCGCGGTCAGGGGCGGCGCGGTGGTGACTCAGGTGGTCGATACCATGGGTTCCATCAATGCCTCCGCAAGGCGCATCGTCGACATCATCGGCGTCATCGACAGCATTGCCTTTCAGACCAATATCCTTGCGCTCAACGCCGCGGTGGAAGCGGCGCGCGCCGGCGAGCAGGGCAGGGGCTTCGCCGTGGTCGCGACCGAAGTGCGGCAGCTGGCACAGCGCTCGGCCGCCGCCGCCAAGGAAATCAAGACGCTGATCGATGACTCGGTGGAAAAGGTGGATACGGGCGCCAGGCTGGTGGACGAGGCCGGGGCCACCATGCAGGAAATCGTGGACAGCGTGCGCCGCGTGACCGACATCATGGGCGAGATCTCGGTGGCCAGCAAGGAGCAGACCGACGGCATCCAGCAGGTCAATCAGGCCATCAACCAGATGGACGAGGTGACGCAGCAGAACGCCGCGCTGGTGGAAGAAGCCGCAGCCGCGGCCGCGTCGCTGCAGGACCAGGCCGTCAGCCTGACCCATGTGGTGAGCATTTTCAAACTTTCCGATGACCATGCACCCGCCGCCGCCATGGTCGCACCGGCTCCGCTGCCCAGCGCGAGCGTGGCTTCCTTGCCGCCAGGGAAGCAGACCGTCAGGATGGCGCATGCCGATGCTTCGGCAGGACGCAGTGTCGCCGCAAGGGGCGGAGACTGGGAAGAATTTTGAACGGACCCGGCCGGTTCGCCGAAGCCCGGGTCTCATGAAGACATCAGCACCGGGATGCGCATCGATTCCAGTACCGTGCTTGTGACCGCGCCCAGCATCAGCTCGCGAAAACGCATGTGGCCATAAGCGCCCATGATCAGCAAGTCGGATCCGCGCGCATTGGCAAGGCCGACCAGCGCCTCGCCTACCGGACCCTCCGCCTGGCGCTGCAGCACTTCGGCCTGTATCCCCTGGCGCGCCAGGTACTGAACGAGATCGCGGCCCGCCGACGTGCCTTGGGTGCGGGAGCCGAAGCTTGCCACTTCAACGTGCTGGGCGCGCCGCAGCAGGGGCAGCGAGGCGGCCACGGCGCGTGCCGCTTCCATGCCGGCATCCCAGGCCAGCAAGACCCGGGTGCCGATATTGTCGAAGCGGCCGGTATGCGGCACGACCAGGACCGGCCGCGCCGAATTGAGCACCACGAACTGGGCGAAGTCCGGCATGACGACCGGCGAGACTTCTTCCGGATCGTTTTGCCCGATCACCACCAGGTCGGCATAGCGTGACTGCAGGCAAATGCCGCCGCCTGCTTCATCATCGACCAGCCGTTTCTCATAGGAGGACAGCCCGAGCTTCTGCACGCAGGCGTCGAAATCTTCCAGGCCCTGCCGGGCGCGGTGGCGGAGGAAGTCGAGATGGGTGCGCAGGTTGGGATCGAGTTCGGCCAGCATGCGCGCCTGCACGAGGTAACGGGATGCGCCGGTGGTCGCGGTGCCGATCAAATGCGCCTGCTGTGTCATGGCGATCGCGGCGGCGATCTTGATCCGCTCGCTTGCGCGCGTGGATTCGTCGACATGGACCAGAATGGTTTTATAGGACATGGCTTTCACGGCCGCGGCGCCAGGCGCGGCGACTGCTTGCTTTCGGTGCCGCCTACCTTAGCCCCAAATCGCTTGCCTGCAGCATGCCGAATTCCGTACGGCTTGAGAAGCATCAAGCCTTGTGCCATTGCAGCCGCCGGCGGCTTCCTGTTGGCGGCGGCGGTGCGAAAGGCGGCTTGATTTCGGGAGCGTGCACCGTAGAATGGAAAGTATCGCGTCCGCCGATGGAGTCGTCATGCGCATGTCCAGCCCACGCAGCTCGCCCATCTCCCGCCACGGTCCTGAAGACGGGCAATCCACTGCATTCCGGCCTTGCCGCGCCGGGCGTTGAAGGGTGACTTGCCGGTGACGATCGCTTACTTCCGGTTCTATGCCGAGCTGAACAATTTTCTTGCACCCTGGCAGCGGCAGCAATGCTTCAGCCATCCCTGCTCGCGGGATGCGAGCGTCAAGCACATGATCGAGGCGCTTGGCGTGCCGCATACGGAAGTGGACCTGATCCTGGTGGACGGCGTCTCGGTGGATTTCACGCACCGCCTGCAGGACGGGCAGCGGGTGAGCGTCTATCCGGTGTTCCACAACATCGACGTGACACCGCTGGTGCGGCTGCGCCCCGCCGGATCGGGCATCGACCGCTTCATTGCCGATGCGCATTTGGGGCAGCTGGCGCGCAACCTGCGCATGCTCGGCTTCGATGTGCTCTACCGCAATGATTACAGCGATGCCGAAGTGGCCCGCATTGCCGCGCAAGAGGAAAGGATTGTGCTGACGCGCGACCGCGACCTGCTGATACGCAAGGAAATCGTGCGCGGCTGCTATCTGCACTCAGTGCCCTGCGATGCTCAGATGGCGGAAGTGCTGGGTCGCTTCCGGCTGGCCGAGGCGGTCAATGCCTTCAGCCGCTGCCTCAATTGCAACGGCGTCCTGCAAAGCGTGCCGAAGTCCCATGTGCAGGAACGCGTTCCCGACCATAGCCGCCGGGTATATGAGCGCTTCTATGAATGCCAGGGTTGCGCCCAGGTGTACTGGGAAGGATCGCATGTCGCCAGAATGCGCCAGCGCGTCGCCCGCATGCTCGGCGAAGAACAAGCGGCGGTGCAGGAAGGTGGAAGCGCCCGCGAATAGCGCGCCGCAGCATGCCGCAAGCATGCCGAAGCATCGGCTTCGAACGCCGTACCGGTTTTCTGCTATAAAACCCCATCGCCAGCCAACTTCCTTTTCCGCATGAGCAAACTCTATTCCGCCGCCTGTGAACGCAATCGTGGTCCCATCCTGGAGGTGCTGCGCGGTGCGCTTGCCGGTGCAAGCCGGGTGCTGGAAATCGGCAGCGGCACCGGCCAGCATGCAGTCTTCTTCGGCGCCGCCTTGCCGCATCTGACCTGGCAGACCAGCGATCTGCCGCAGAATCATCCAAGCATACGCGCATGGATCGACGAGAGCGGCTTGCCCAACGTACTGGCGCCGATCGCGCTCGACACCGGCGGCGAAGCCTGGCCGCGGCAGTCCTTTGACGCGGTCTTTACCGCCAATACCTGCCACATCATGGCTTGGGAGGAGGTGGTCGCCATGTTCGCCGGCGTGGCCCGCCTGCTGCAGCCCTCGGGCGTCGTGTGCGTCTACGGTCCCTTCAACTACGGCGGCCGCTTCACCAGCGACAGCAATGCCCGCTTCGATGCATCGCTGCGCGCCCAGGCGGCGCACATGGGCATCCGCGACTTCGAGGCGATTGATGCGCTGGCGGGGAAGCATGGCCTGGCGCTGAGCGCCGATCATGAAATGCCGGCCAACAACCGGCTGCTGGTCTGGATGAAGACCCGCTGATCAATGGATGTGCAGGTTCGCCTGCACCCGCAGCAGGTCGGTGAAATGGTCCGCCGATACAGGCTCGCTGAAGAAGTAGCCCTGCACGCTGTCGCAGTCGTTGTCGCGCAGGAAGTCAAACTGCTGCTGGGTTTCCGCGCCTTCCGCGATGACGCTGCATTCCAGGCTGTGCGCGAGATTGATGATGGCCTTGGTGATGGCCGCGTCGCTGCGGCTGAAGGGAACGCCCTGCACGAATGACTGGTCGATCTTCACGGCGCGGATCGGGAACTGCTTCAGGTAAGCCAGGGATGAATAGCCGGCGCCGAAGTCGTCGATGGCCACGCTGACGCCGATGTCGCGCAGGGAGCCGAGTACGGTGATCGCCTTGTCGGGGTCGGCCATCACCGCGCTTTCGGCCACTTCGAGTTCCAGGTAACGCGCCTCCAGCCTGGTCTCCGCAAGGATCTGCATGATGTTGTCGATCAGCCTGTCGTCGCCGAGCTGACGTGCCGACAGGTTGACGGCCACCTTCATGCGCGCCGGGCTGATCTTCTGCCACTCGCGGTTCTGCCGGCAGGCGGTGCGTATGGCCCAGTAGCCGATGGAGTGGATCAGGCCGACTTCCTCGGCCAGGCGGATGAAGCGCTGCGGCGGCACCGAACCGAACACCGGATGATTCCAGCGCAGCAAGGCTTCCATGCCGCTGATGCGGTTGCTCAGCACATCCATCTTGGGCTGGTAGAGAATGGACAGCTCGTTGTTTTCAATCGCCCGGCTGAGCGCGTTTTCCATCGCCATCCTTTCCTCCGCATGCCGGTTCATTTCGGGCGAGTAATAGCGATAGTTGTTGCGTCCCACCTGCTTGGCCTGGTACATCGCGGTATCCGCGCGCTTGAGCAGGGTTTCCACGTCCGTGCCGTCGCTGGGATAACTGCTGATGCCGATGCTGGTGCTGATGACGAGCGTCTCGCTGCCGACTTTGAGAGGAGGGCGGAAGGCGGCGAGGATCTTTTCCGCAATGACATTGCCCCGGTGCGGCTCGTCGACGTTTTCCACCAGCACCACGAATTCATCGCCGCCGAGCCGCGCCACCGTGTCGGACTCGCGCAGGATGTTCTGCAGGCGCGTCGCCGCTTCCTTCAGCACCAGGTCGCCGGCGGCATGGCCGAGCGTGTCGTTGATCAGCTTGAAGCGGTCCAGGTCCAGGAACAGGACTTCGAGCGAGCGGCCGGGCCGCTCCGCGATCGACAGCGCATGCTCCAGCCGCTGGTAGAACAGGATGCGGTTGGGGAGGCCGGTCAGCGAATCGTAATGCGCAAGGTAGGCCATCTGCTGCGCGGTGCGCTTGCGCTCGGTAATGTCACGGGCGATGAACAGGGAAGCCGGTCGTCCGCGGTACATGAACACCGAGGAGTTCAGCTCCAGGTCAAGCACGCCGCCGTCGAGACGCCGGATTCCCAGCTCGGCGGGCCCGACGGCCTCGCCCTCCTGCACATGCTCGATGCGCTGCCGCACGGCTTCATGGAATTGCGGCAGCAGGAACTCATACAGCGAACGTCCGAGGATCTGGTCCCGGTGCGAGGCGCCGAGCAGGCAGACGCCGGCCTGGTTGGCGAGCACGAAATGGCCGTCCTGCTGCGCGAGAATGGCATCGGGCGAGAGCTCGACCACGGTGCGGTAACGCTCCTCCGCCTCCCGCAAGGAGGCCTCGGCTTCCTTGATGTCGGTGATGTCCTGCACCGTGCCGAACATCTTGGTGGCGTGGCCGTGTTCGTCGGTATGCAGCTGCCCGCGTCCGGCGACATGGCGCACGCCGCCGCCCGGCGGGACGAGCCGGTATTCGAGATAGAAGGGCTGGCCGGTCTCGCGGCAGGCGTTGATGGCCTGGCCGAGCGCTTCACGGTCTTCGGGATGAATCAGCTGACGGGCATTTTCCAGCGTTGATGGAAAATGCTCTTTCTCCACCTGATAGAGCCGGTACAGTTCTTCCGACCAGGTGAATTCATCCGTCTCCAGATTCCAGTTCCAGCTGCCGACCCGGGCCAGTGACTGCGCTTCCGACAACTGCCGTTCGCTCAACGCCAGTTCACGCTCCACCTGCTTGCGGGCTTCGATGTCTTCCATGAGCGCATCGGTACGTTCCCGCACCCGCTGTTCCAGGCCGTCGCGTTCGGCGCGCAGGGTCTGCTCGACGTCCGCATGGCGATAGACCAGGCTCGCCAGCGCCAGGCCGGTGGTGCCGATGACGCAGATATACACCATCAGCAGCATCAGCGAGGTCGACACATTGTCGCCGGCGAAAGGACTGAGGCCAGCCGCCGTGTACCAGGCTGCGACGGCGCAGATGATGGCCGTGGTCCAGTTGACCGCCGCGAAGTTGAAACGGAACGCTGCCCACAGCAGGAAGGGGATGGGCAGGTAGACAACAGGCTTGAACGGCAGCATGCCGCCGTAGGCCAACTGGGCCGTCACCAGCAGCATTACGAGGAACAGGCCGGCTTCGAGCAGCTTGATGCGGGGCCAGTGCTGGCCGGCCGCGATATTGAGTGCCATCAGCCATGGCACGCCCACGATCATGCCGGTCGCGTCTCCCAGCAGCCAGGTCAGCCAGGTAATGGCCACGTCGGCAGGCGTGCCGATCTTGTCCGGATAGGCGTGAGCGATCGCCGCGGTTCCGAACGAAGCGCCGATGATGCCGCACAACACCGCGATGCCGACGAAGCGAAAGATCGGTCCGCGATGAATGAAGGATTTTTGCGTGGGATGATAGAGCCGGGCGATCAGGCAGCCGACGGCGCAGGCTTCCAGCGCGGAACCGATCCCGATGGCCACGGACGACAGCAGCGGCAATCCGGTCGACAGGCTGGTGCTCAGGATGGCGCCGACAACGATGGCCGGAGCAATCCGGTAACCCAGTCGCAGCACCGCGCAGACAGCCAGGGCCGCCGGCGGCCACAAGGGACTGACCATGCCGGGAAGCATGCCGAATCCGAACGACAGGCGGCAGCTCAGGTAATACAGGACGGTGAACAACACGAACGTGGAAAGGTAGGACACGCTTGCTGCCCACCGGTCCGGCAGAGGATTTCGGCTCGCATGACTTTTCAGATTACTGAACAAGTTCATCCCAGGCCTTCCGTAGGAGAAGCGATGAAGAATACGAGCGTGTCGTCACACGACCGGCCTGTTCAATATGCCATTCTTTGATTCTGGTTTTGTTGAATTGGCGCAAACCGCAGGAAACCCGCCCTGAGGCGTATGACGCCATTTCCAGGCATTGGTTTCTGATGGTAGCGGCCTGGCTTCTACCTTGGTTCACAATCCTTTGCGCATTTGCCGGTCATTACCCGTCCATTGCCCATCAGGATGCCAGGACCTGCTGTCAGGCGGCTTGCCCGCAACAGATCAGTGGAATTTGCCGGCTTTTCGGCGATGCCAGAATGGCAATTAGATTGAGATTTATCAAAGACCTGCGTTATAGTTTCGTAACGGAAAGATGTGCCTGAAATGCGGTCGAGGTTTTCGGCGGCAAGACCGCAGCGCGCGGCGGCTACTGTTCCGGCATCACAACAACAGCAGTCTCCATGCTAAGCGGATCATGACCTCTTCCTACCTTCGCCTCATTGCCGGCGCGGCATTGACCACAATCGCCATGGCTTGTCATGCGGCCGAGGAAGATGCGATCGGGCGCTTCGAGATCAGCCGCTTCGATATCGCCGGCAATACACTGCTCCCCGCGCCACACATCGATCGCATCCTGGCGCCCTATACCGGCAAGAGCCGGAACTTCGGCGATGTGCAGCAGGCACTCGAAGCGCTGGAAGCGGCCTATCATGCAATGGGGTATCACGTTGTCCAGGTCGCCCTGCCGGAGCAGGAGCTGAACCAGGGTGTGGTCAGGCTGCAGGTGATCGAAACCCGGCTTGGAAAGATCCGCATCGACGGTAACCTGCATCACGACGAAGCCAATATCCGGCGCAGCGTGCCGGGGCTGCGCGAAGGATTCCCGCCTGATATCGGGCGCGTGTCTTCCAGCCTGAAGCTGGCCAACGAGAACCCGACCAAGAAGATCACCCTCCAGCTGCAGGGCGGCGAACGCGACGATGAGGTTGACGCGCTGCTCAAGGTAAGCGACGAAAAAACATGGCGGATCGCCGCCATGATGGACAACGGCGGCAACAAGACCACCGGCGAAACGCAGCTCACCACGCAGCTGCAGTATGCCAATGTCGCCAATACCGATCAGGTGCTCAGCCTGCAGTACACCACCACGGTGCAGAAACCGAGCCAGGTCAGCGTGTACGGCATCGGTTACCACCTCCCCTTTTATTCGCTCGGCGACTCGATGGACCTGTTTGCCAGCTATTCCGATGTCGATTCCGGCTCGGTGCTGGCGGGCATCGTCAACCTGCAGGTCAGCGGCCGCGGCACCATTGTCGGCGCGCGCTACAACCAGAACCTGCGCCGCGCCGGGGACTATGAATCGCGCCTGAGCTACGGCATCGACCACCGGGATTACCGCAACAGCGTGACGGTGCAGGGCGCGCAGCTTGGCAATGACGTGACCGTGCATCCGCTCAGCGTCACCTACGGCGGCACATGGACGCTGGCGCAATCGGAATTGAGCTTCAACATCACCGGCATGCACAACCTTCCCGGCGGCGAGCGCGGCAGGCAGGCCGACTTTTCCCGGGTGCGCGCCGGCGCGCGCGCCGCCTACAACATCCTGCGCTACAACGCCAACTATGTGCATGCCCTGCCGGGCGACTGGCAGATGAGGCTCGGGTTCTCCGGCCAGCAGTCCGGCGACGCGCTGGTGCCGGGCGAACAGTTCGGCGCGGGCGGCGCGAGCACGGTGCGCGGCTTCAACGAACGCGATCTGTCCAGCGACCGCGGCCAGCTGATCAATGCCGAGCTGTACAGCTCCAACCTCTGCGGCGCATTGACGTCGATCTCGGCGCAATGCCGTGCGCTGGCCTTCTACGATGCCGCCCAGGTGCGCCGCAATGATGCGCTGCCGGGAGAGCAGGCCGGCGCATCGATCGCCAGCGTCGGCCTCGGCATGCGACTGGCGGCAGGAAAGACCATGACCATGCAGCTGGACTACGGCCGCGTGGTCAACGCGGGTGTGACACAGGCCAGGGGCGACAGCCGCGTGCATGTCCGCATCGGCCTGACGTATTGACGAGATGAACGAAGCTGAGGAACACATGAGACGCCAAGCAAGAACGAGCGGCAAGGACTGCGCGACTGCACCCCGGAACCTGAAGCGCCGCCTGCTGCCCATGCTCGTCGCGGGCTGCTGCCTGCCGTCCCTGTCGACAGGCAATCCGCTCGGCCCGCAAGTCGCGCATGGTCAGGCGGCGTTCAGCCAGCAGGGCAATGTGCTGTCGGTCACCAATACGCCCGGCGCGATCATCAACTGGCAAAGCTTCTCGATCAATCCCGGCGAAGTCACCCGCTTCCTCCAGCAGAACCCGAACAGCAGCGTCCTCAACCGCATCACCGGACAGGATCCTTCGCAGATTCTCGGCGCGCTGCAATCGAACGGGCGCGTCTTCCTCGTCAATCCCAACGGCATCCTGTTCGGCAAGGATGCGCGCATCGATGTCAACGGCCTCGTGGCTTCCACCCTGGCGATCAGCAACGAAGACTTCATCAACGGCCGCATGCACTTCAAGGCCGGCGACAAGGCCGCCGATCTGAAGAACCAGGGAGCCATCACCACGCCGTCGGGCGGCAAGGTCTATCTCATCGCGCCGAACGTGGAGAACAGCGGCATCATCACCTCGCCGAAGGGAGAGGTGCTGCTTGCCGCGGGCCATACGGTGCAGCTGGTGGATTCGCTGGACCCCAACATGCAGGTGGTGCTGAGCGCGCCCGAGCATGAGGCGCTCAATCTCGGGCAGGTCATCTCGCAGGCCGGCAGAACCGGCATGTTCGGCGCGCTGGTGAAGCAGCGCGGCGTCATCAATGCCGACAGCGCGGTGATCGGCGAGAACGGCAAGGTGGTGTTCAAGGCGAGCCGGGATGCCTTGCTGGAAACCGGCAGCCGCACCAGCGCGCGCGGCGCGGGCAAGGGCGGCGAAGTGATTGTTCAGGGCGACCGTGTCGCCCTGAATGGAGATGCGCAGGTCAGTGCCGACGGCAGGCAGGGCGGCGGCAGCGTGCTTGTCGGCGGCGACTACCTCGGGAAAAATCCGTCGGTCGCAAATTCCAAGCGCAGCTTTGTCGGCCAGGATGCCGTCATCAGCGCCAATGCCACGGAGAGCGGAGACGGCGGCAAGGTCATCATCTGGTCCGATGGCGCCACCGGCGTGTACGGCAGCATTTCGGCGGAAGGCGGCCCGCGATCGGGCAATGGTGGCTTTATCGAAACCTCGGGCGCAAAGCTGAGCGTGGCGGGAGCGCGTATTTCCACTTCGGCGCCGAAGGGAAGCGCCGGCAGCTGGCTGCTGGACCCCACTGACCTGAACGTGGTGAGCACCTTGGCTTCTAATGGAGGCACCGACAATGGAGAAGTGCTGGCGTCGGCAATCAACTCGGCAACAGGAGATGTCATACTGACCGCCACCAATAACATTACTATCAGCAGCGCGATTTCTCGCGAAAGCCAAAATCACGCCTTGGCACTGCAGGCCGGCAGCAATGTGCTGATCACCAACAGCATCAATACCAATGGCGGAAGCCTCAGCCTGCAGGCCGGCGCCGGCATTACACAGGATTCGGCAAGCGTCATCACCGCGAACCAGCTCACGGCGAGGGCATCGACAGGCAGCATTGCGATGGCCGGGTCAAACGCGGTCGGCAGTTTCACCGGATCGGCCGGCACGTCGATCGATTTCAGGAACGGGGCTACCGACCTCACGGTTGAAGGGCTTACCGCGGGCGCGGGATCGGCGGCGACCGTGAAGTCGGGCGCGAAGCTGACGGTCAACGGCATGAGTGCAGGAGCGGGAAGCGGCAGCAGGACGCTGTCGGCACAGGGCGACCTGGTTCTCAATGCCCCCTTTGCCGCCTCGGGCAATAGCGGAAGTGCATTCAAGCTGCTGGCCGGCGGCAATGTGAACATCAATTCGGTCATGACTGCCGGCGCTGCGCACGTGACGGTCATCGGCGGCTGGGACGGGGTGGATGCCAACCCGCAGATCAGTTCCAGCACCGCAAGCGGCATCCACTTCGGATCGGGCTCTGCGCTGAGCAGTTCCGCCACGGCGGTCTACAAGGCAGGCTCGGGCGGCATTACAACGACCGGCGCCGGCGGCGGAAACCTGCAGGCATTCATCGCGAGCCCCTACGTTGCCCTGTATTCCAAGGGCGGCATCTCCGTAGGGAAGTTCGATGGAGATCTGATGGCCAAAGCCGGCGGCGATATTTCGATCGCGGATTCCGGTGCGTTCGTGCTGCCGGGCGGTACCGCCTATGATACAGATGTGCTGGCAGGCGTATTCACCAGCAGCGGCAACATCACGCTCAAGGCTACCGGCAATGCATTGAGCACTATCGACGCTCCTGTCTCGGCAACAGGAACCGTAACGCTCAATTCCAACATGCTCAACGTGAACGCCGCCGTGAGCGGCGCAAAAGTGGCGCTGGCACCGGTGACGGACAGTACCCCGATCCAGGTCGCCACGGCCAATACCGCAAAGACCGGTTCGGGCATGCAGTTGACCGTGGCCGAATTGAACAGGATCAAGGCCGGCATACTCGCCATCGGCGATTCGTCAAGCGGCGCGCTTGAAATCCAGAAGCCATTGCTGGGCGGGCCTGGCGGGGCGCTTCAATATGTCACCGACGGCCTGAGCCTGAGGTCTGGGGGCGCCATTACGCAAACCACTGGCAGTACCATCGACGGCGGTTCGAAGGTGCAGGCCACCGGCAGCAGCGTTACCCTGACCGAGAGCAATTCGACGGGCGTCATCGCCGGCTCCGCCAACGCCGGCGACTTCAAGTACCGTTCGAGCAACGGCATCTCCGTACAGACCATTGATGGCGTCACCGGCATCAGCGTGCCGGCCGCAAAGAATGTGGAACTCGTCTCCACCCATGCATCGGCCGGCATCGGTCAGAGCAGCGCCATCACCGGCGGTCTGCTCCAGCTCCAGACGCGCGGTCCGGTGACGCTGGACAATCTGCTGAATGGCGTGGCAAAGGTAAGCACCGTGCTCAATGCCGACTCGTCCGGTACCGGCTCCTTTTCGCTGAAGAACGGATTGACCGCCGGCTGGGAAATTGCTTCCATTGTGGCCAAGGACCAGCCGATTGCCATCGAGTCCACGGCAGGCACCGCGACCGTTGCCGGAAGCGTGAATGCCGGCACAGGCAATGTGAGTCTTTCGGCGCCGAATCTGAGCCTGGGCGCCGCATCCGGCATCACCGGCGGCAGCGTCACGCTGACCGCCAGCAACAGCAACGGGACGATTACCCAGCAGGCCGGCGGCACGGTAAAGGGCACGGCGCTTCACCTGGTATCGGATAACCTCAGCATTGGTGGTTCGCTGATCGGCGGTTCCGGGACATCCTCGGAGGTCAGCTTTTCCACCATGACTTCGGGCCGCGACATGGAAATTGCGGGCACGACGGCGACTTCCAGTGCCTTGGGCATCACGAAATCCATTCTCGACAAGGTCAATCCGACCGGCTTCAGTGCGGGATCGATCGTCTTCCGCGCCAACAACGGCGCTGTCACCTTCAAGGGTGATTTCACCAGCCCCGGCAACGGCGGCGCATACACCAATATTTTCGCCGGTTCCATAGGCCAGGACGCCGCCACCTCGATCGGCGGCGGACTGCACGCAACCGCAAGCTCGGGATCCGTCGATCTGCAGGGAGCGAATACCATCAAGAATCTGGGAGGAATGATTTCCTCGAGTTCCTCCGGCTATGTGAAGATCAAGACGGGCGTGTCGAGCCTGAACATCTTCGGCGCCATTTCCGCGGGAACCGGCGGCCTGGAAATCACCAATACCGCTGGAGACATATCGATAGGCAGCGCCGAGGTCGCAAGCGGCGGCGGCGCCAAGCTGACTTCCGCCGGCAATCTTGCCATCTCCGGCGCCGCCGGGAATGCCTTCGTGAAAGCCGCATCGGGCATCAATCTAAATGTCAACGGCGATGTGAAGTTTTCCAGCACGGGCAGCAACAAGGCCTATGTCGCCTCCCTCTCGTCGGCGCCGGTCAATCTCACATTCAACAACATGACCGGCAAGGTCAGCTTCAACGACATCCAGGCAACCACGACCACGTCGAACAGCAATGGCTTCTTCACGAGCGGCATACCCGGCTCGGGCGGCAGCCCGGCCGTGCTGGGTACTACGCTGATCATCAACGGCGGCAATGCCGGAACACTCGCCACCGTTGCGACGACCACCAGCCCGCCATCGACGACGACGCCGCCGCCGCCGGCGCCAACGCCTCCGCCGCCTCCGAGCCTGGGCGAGTGCGTCGCGAATCCTTCGCAGTCGGGATGCGCTGCCGTGCTGCCGACACTCAGCCAGTGCACCACCGCGCCGGACACCGCCGGCTGCGGCGCCGTGCTGCCGAGCGTGGGCCAGTGCACGAGCGCGCCTTCCACCGCAGGATGTTCCGCCGTGCTGCCGACGCTTGCCGCCTGTACGACCGCACCGGCCACGGCCGGCTGCAGCGCGGTGCTGCCGACCTTGAGCCAGTGCACCAGCACGCCATCAGCCGCCGGCTGCTCCGCAGTGTTGCCGACGCTTGGGGCCTGTACGGCCACGCCGACCGCGGCGGGCTGCAGCGTGGTCCTGCCTACCCTGAGCCAGTGCACTGCCGCGCCGACGGATGCGGGATGCTCGGTCGTTCTGCCGACCCTTGCCGCCTGCACAAGCTCCCCTGACACCAGCGGCTGCAGTGCCGTGCTGCCGACCCTTGCCGCTTGCACAAGTGCCCCGACCGCGGCGGGCTGCAGCGTGGTCCTGCCGACCTTGAGCCAGTGCACCAGCACGCCGGCGGCTGCCGGCTGCTCCGCCGTCTTGCCGACGCTTGCCGCATGCACCAGCGCTCCCGCCACCGCAGGCTGCAGCGTGATATTGCCGACCCTGAGCCAGTGCACCGGCGCCCCGAGCACCGCCGGCTGTTCCGCAGTGTTGCCGACGCTTGCAGCCTGCACGGCTGCTCCTGCCGCGGCGGGCTGCAATGTGGTCCTGCCGACCTTGAGCCAGTGCACCAGCACGCCGGCGGTTGCCGGCTGCTCCGCCGTGCTGCCGACGCTTGCCGCATGCACCAGCGCCCCTGCCACCGCCGGCTGTGGCGCAGTGCTGCCGACGGTAGCGCAGTGCACGGCGACACCGTCGCTGAGTGGATGCTCCGTGGTGCTTCCGGTCGCCAGCAAGTGCACCGCGGATGCTTCCGCCGAAGGATGCTCGACGGTGCTGCCGAGCGTGACGCCGCAAGCGCGCCGCGCCTTGAACGATACCGTCGCTTCAAATTCGACCACGATCCTGTCCATGATTGCATCGGCCAGCGAAACTTCGACTGTCACCAGCCAGTCGCAAGCCCAGAAAAGCTCGGTTTCCGGCGGCAGCAGCGGAAGCGGCGACAAGGGCGAAACCAAGAGCAGCAGGAAAACCGCCTCCGCGGCGGCGGACAATGGAGTACTGAAAAATGAACCTGCAAAGAAGCTCTACTGCAACTAAGGCAGCCAGGCTGGCCGCGGCCGCCAGAGGGCTGGTCTTCCTTGGCACGCTGTCCGGGACGGAACTGTCGTTCGCCGCGCAAGTCGCGGGCACGGTAGCCAACCTGAGCGGACCGCTGATTGCCAAGAAGCCGGACGGTACGGTCAAGGTACTGTCGCTGAAGTCGGCGGTGGAAGAGGGCGATACGCTGATTGCCGAGAAAGACACCTATGCCCGCATCAAATTCACCGACAACAGCGAGATCACGCTGCGTCCCGGCACGCAGCTGAAAATCGACAGTTTCAATTTCGAGGAAGACAAGCCCGAAAAGGACAGCGCCGCCTTCAATCTCGTCAAGGGCGGCTTGCGCGCGGTCACGGGGTCGCTCGGCAAGCGCAGCAAGGAACGCTTCGGCATGAATACGCCGACGGCCACCATCGGCATTCGCGGCACCATCTTCATCGCGGAATATATTCCGCCGCCGTCCGGGCAGCCGGAACTCGCGGCATATGCATTCGCCAGCGTCGCGTCGGCCGATCGTCCTTATTCCAATGCGCTGACAGCGACCGATGCGCCACGGGCAGCGGCGCCGCTGGAGATATTGCCGCCGCGCGCCGGCACGCCGTTGCAGCTGGCGCAGGCAGGCGGGCCGCAGCCTTCACCCGGGGCCAATCCCGGGCGCGCGCCCGGCCTGTATGTGCAGGTGCTGGATGGCATGATCAACCTGAGCAACCAGGGTGGCTCTCAGGATTTCATGAGCGGGCAGTTTGGCTACTCTGCCAGCAGGACGCTGCCGCCGGTCGTCGTGCCGAATAATCCGGGCATGCAGTTCACCCCGCCGCCGGTGTTCAATTCGAGCATCGCGCCGCAAGGCGGCGGCAATACCGCTTCGGGCAACGGCAGCGAGGTCGACTGCGAAGTGCGCTGAAGCGGCCGCAGTCAGCACAAACAACAATGCCGCGGCATGACCGCGGCATTGTTTCATCTTCAAGCGCTCTTGCAGGCAAGCCTGCTTCGCCTGCGCGTTATTTGATGCACACCGCTCGCACCTGCTTGATGTCGGTAATGCCCGACAGGATCTTTTCGATGCCATCCATCTTGAGCGTCAGCATGCCGTCTTCGAGCGCGGCCGCCAGCATCAGCGCGACCCGGCTGTGTTCCTGGATCAGCCGCTTGAGCTTGTCGGTGCCGAGCATCAGTTCATGCAGGCCGACCCGGCCCTTGTAGCCGCCGCTGCACTGGTCGCAGCCGACCGCGCGATAGAGGCGGAACTTGCCGCTGCCGTCGGCATAGTGTTTTTTCCACTGGGCCAGCACCGCCTGCTGGCCCGCCTGCGGATCCTTGAATGCTTCGGTGTTGCGCAGCTCCTCGCAATACTCGGCAAGCAGCAGCTGCAATTCCTCCGCGTTCGGCTCGTAGGCCTGCTTGCAGTGCGAGCACAGGCGCTTGGCCAGGCGCTGCGCCAGCACGCCGAGCAGGGCATCGGCGAAGTTGAACGGGTCCATACCCATGTCGAGCAGGCGCACGATGGATTCCGGCGCGCTGTTGGTGTGCAGCGTGGCAAACACAAGGTGGCCGGTGAGCGATGCCTCGATGCCCATGGACACGGTTTCCTTGTCGCGCATCTCGCCGACCATGATCACGTCCGGATCGGCGCGCAGGAAGGCGCGCATGGCAGTGGCGAAATCCAGGCCGCTCTTGCGGTTGACCTGCACCTGGCGCAAGCCTTTCTGGGTGATTTCGACCGGGTCTTCCGCGGTCCAGATCTTGGTTTCCGGGGTATTGAGATGATGCAGCACCGAATGCAGCGTGGTGGTCTTGCCCGAGCCGGTCGGACCGCAGACGAAGAACAGGCCGTAGGGTTTGCTGATCGCGCCGCGCAGGCGCTCCAGGTTGTGCGGCAGCACGCCGAGCTTGTCGAGCGGAATGGGCTCGCCGGCCGCAAGAATGCGCATGACGATGTCCTCGACCCCGCCGGCCGAAGGAATGGTGGCGACGCGCAGCTCGATGTCGAGCGGACTGAATTTCTTGAACTTGATCTTGCCGTCCTGCGGCTTGCGGCGCTCCGAGATGTCGAGGTCGCACATGATCTTGATGCGCGCCGCGAGCGCATTGCGGTAGCTGCCGGGGATCTCGATGTAGGGCTCCAGGGTGCCGTCCTTGCGGAAGCGGATGACGGTCTTTTCCTTGCCGGGCCGCGGTTCGATATGGATGTCGGACGCACCCTGGCGGTAGGCATCGATGATCACCTTGTTGACCAGCTTGACAAGCTCGTTCTCGGCCGCCGCCGACAGATCGGCTTCCGACAGTTCGGGGGCATCGTCGTCATCGCCGCCTTCCAGGCCGGACAGCAGGTCGCCCACCGAGGCGGCGTCGCCTTCGCTGCCGAAAAACAGGTCGACGGTCTGCCTGAACTCGCGCTGGGTGGTCACGCGGTAGATCAGGCGCGCCTTGGGAAAGACGTTGTTGACGATGCGCGCATTGCGCACATGTTCCGGGTCTGTTGCGAGGATGACCATGCCTTCCGGTCCGTCTTCAATGGGTATCCACTGGTTCTGCTCGACGAATTCGCGCTTGAGATGCCTGAGCAGGTCGACCGGCTTCACCCTGTCGCCGCGGAAACCGTCGTAGGGCACGCCGAAGAACTTCGACAGGGCCTGGCCGATGACGGACGGCTTGACCTGGAAGTCCCGGATCAGCACTTCCTCGATATCTTCGCTCTTGCGGCGGGCGGAGCGCGTCGCCAGTTCGAGCTCGCCCGCGGCAAGCACCGCTTCGGCCACCAGCGCCCCATACTTCGACTGGATCACCGGGGCGGGCTTGAGGCGCTGGGTATAGGCGATGGCCAGCGTCTTGCACAATTCCCTGATGCCTTCCTCGGCCACCTGGGAAAAGGCGCCGCCGCTGCGGTTGTTGATCAGCTGGACGGCGCCGAGCAGGCTATTGTTCTGCTGGTCGACCAGCGGCGCCACCAGCATCTGCCGGGTGCGGTATCCGGTCTGCTGGTCGACGCCGCGCTGGAACTGCAGCTCCGGCGAAAGCGCCTTGAGCTCGCCGTCGTCGTAGACGTCGCGCAGGTTGAGCACCCGCCGCGACATGGCCGCATAACCGGCGATGCTCTGCGAGGAGATGGGCAGCTGGAAATCCTTGAAGGAATTGAGGCCGGTTTTCAACCTCGACACGATGCAGGTCTTGTCCTCGCTCAGCACGTACAGCGTCAGCCGGTCGCTGTCGAACAGGTCGCAGATATCCTGCGACAGGTCGAGCATGATCTCGTCGAGATTGCTGGTCGCGTGAATCTTGTTGGTGACGGCTTGCAGCTTCTTGAAGAAGTTGAGCCGGACATTGACATCGTCCGCCCCGCCGGTTTTGGGTGTTCCGAGAACCGCGCTCATGTGGCCCTGTTTTTCCGTTCGTATTTCACAAATGGCAATCCTTGCCGCTTTCCTCTGCCGCCCACTCCGCGTTCCCCTTGCAAGCCTTGCAACATTCGCGGTCCGATGCAGGACGATGGTGCGAAACGTCATCATAAAAGATGCCGTTGCGTAAATGTATCACCGCGCCGGTCTGATTTTTACGACGCCGCCATGTGGTGACGAAAAAGCCGCAATCAAGCGGTTTCAGTCTACAATCGTTCAAAAAAGCAAAGGGGGGCGGTGAATCGGAATCTGGCGGCATATCGCCAGGCGCTGTGGCACCGGCCAGGACCGCGGATGTGCCGCATAAAACCATTCCGCCCGGGCATGCCGGGCATTGCGCGATGAAGCTTCAAGTACTTGGATGTGCGGGTGGCATCGGTGGTCGCGAACGATTGACCACCAGCCTGCTCGTCGATGACACCATTCTGCTGGATGCCGGCACCGGCCTGACCAGCCTCGCTGTCGACGAGCTGGCCAGGATCGACCATGTGTTCATCACGCACAGCCATCTCGATCATGTCGCCGGCCTCGCGCTCTTGGTCGATGCGGTGCAGGGCCGGAGAGCCACGCCGATCACCGTGCACGCCACCGAAAGAATCGTCAGCGCGCTGCAGCGCCATCTGTTCAACTGGGTGCTGTGGCCCGACTTCGCGATGATTCCCGACAAGGCGAGTCCTTCCATGCAGTGGAGCGTGGTCGAGCATGGAGCCACCGTGACCTTCGATGGATGCAGCCTGACTTCGCATGCGGTCAACCATACCGTCGGTTCGGCTGCCTACCTGGTGCAGAACGATCGCTCGGGCTTCCTGTTCACCGGCGACATGGCCTCCACTCCGGAACTGTGGGAGGCGATGCGCAATGAAAAGCGGCTGTCCAAGATCATCGTCGACTGCTCATTCTCCGATGCCGAAATGGAACTGGCGGCGCGCTCCATGCACTTCTGTCCGAGCTCGCTGATCGAAGACATCCATGCCGTACCGGACGCGGTTGAATTTCTCATCTATCACCTCAAGCCCGGCCAGGAAGACCTGATCATGCAGCAGCTGGAAAGCGGTGGGCGCGGACGCGGTTTCAGGGCGCTCAAGTGCGGGGACATATTCGAATTTTGACCGTTCATTGAAACGGATGCAGCTGCCGCAGGGGAACCGGAGTGCGGCGGACAACTCGACAAAACGCAGCGGCGGCAGGCAGACCATGACCGATCAGAGCTACAGGGAAATAGCCAAGAGGCTTGAAAAGCTGACCGAACTCAGCCTGGAGCTGAGCACCAACCGCGATATCGCGCTGCTTCAGGACCGTATCCTGAAAGCCGCCAAGAGCATGACGCATTCGGACGGCGGCACCCTCTACCGCATCAGCCCGGACGGCCGCAGCCTGAGTTTCCATATCTCGATCAACGATTCGCTCGGCATGTACCAGGGTGGCGTCAGCGGTCACAAGATCGATATTCCCGACCTGCCGCTCTATCTTTCCGACGGCAGCAGGAATCTTGGCTCGGTGGCCGCCTATGCCGCCAATACCGGCACCTCGGTCAACATCGCGGACGTCTACCAGGCCGAGGGCTTCAACTTCTCCGGCATGCGCCAGTTCGACGAGCAGTACAACTATCATTCGCAGTCCTTCCTGACGGTGCCGATGCGCGATCATGAGGACGAGCTGATCGGCGTGCTGCAGCTGGTCAACGCCAAGGACATCAGGACCGGCAATTCGAAACCGTTCAGCGATACCGACCAGCGCTTCATCGAGGCGCTCGCTTCGCAGGCGGCGATCGCGATCACCAACTCGCAACTGATCGCGCGCCTGGAAGACCTGTTCGAATCCTTCATCAAGCTCATCAACATCGGCATCGACGAAAAGTCGCCGCATACCGGCCGGCACTGCGAGAATGTGCCGGAGCTGACCATGATGCTGGCACAGGCGGTGCACGACACCGGCACCGGACCTTTCGCCGGCTTCGAGATGACCGACCGCGACCGGCGGCAGCTCTGGATCGCCGGCCTGCTGCACGACTGCGGCAAGATCACCACGCCGGTGCATGTTGTCGAGAAGGCGACCAAGCTGGAAACCATCTTCGACCGCATCCACCTGATCGATACCCGGCTCGAAGTGCTCAAGCGCGACGCGGAGATCCGGGCGCTGAAGGAAAAGCTCGGGCATGGCGGCGACACCCGCCACCATGACGAAATCAACCGCCGCCTGTCCGCCGAACTTGCCCGCATCGACGATGACCGCAAGTTTCTGCGCCACGCCAATGTCGGCAGCGAAAGCATGTCGGCCGATGACCAGAAGCGGGTGATCGACATCGCGCGGCAATACCGCTGGACCGGCCCCGATGGCGAGGAATGCGATCTGCTCAACGACGAGGAAATCGGCAATCTGAACATACGCGCCGGCACGCTCAATCCGCAGGAGCGCGACATCATCAACAACCATATCTCGGTGACCATCCGCATGCTGGAGTCGCTGCCCTGGCCGAAGCATCTGCAGAACGTGCCGGAATACGCGGGCGGCCACCATGAGCGCATGGACGGCCATGGGTATCCGCGCGGCCTGCGCGGCGACCAGATGTCGGTGCAGGCGCGCATGATGGCGATCGCCGACATCTTCGAGGCGCTGACCGCCAAGGACCGTCCGTACAAGAAGGGCAAGAGCCTGTCGGAGTCGCTGCGCATCCTCGGCGGATTCCGCCTGCGCAATCACATCGATCCGGACCTGTTCGACGTCTTCGTCCGCAAGAAGGTTTATCTCGAATACGCCAGGCGCTTCATGGACCCGGCGCAGATCGATCACGTCGACGAGAGCACGATACCGGGCTATACGCCTTGAGACCGCATGGGGTCAGGTGAGAACATCATGCGGCGCCTCCTGCACAAATACGGCCTGCGCTGGCTGGCCGGGCTGATCCTCACGCTGGCGGCCGCCGCCACCGCCCTGCATTACCTGCCGACCGCGCTGGTCGACCGCATCGACGTATTCGCCTACGACATGCGCATGCGCCTGGAGAAGCCCGAACTCGATCCCCGTATCGTCATCGTCGACATCGACGAGCGCAGCCTTGCCGAAGTCGGGCGCTGGCCATGGAGCCGCGATACGGTCGCCAGGCTGATCGATCGCCTCGAAGAGAAATACCATGCGCGCGCCATTGCCTTCGACGTGATCTTTTCCGAGGCCGACACCAGTTCCGGCTATGCCACGCTGGAAGCGCTGGCGAAAAAGGAACTGCGCGACGTCGACGGCTTTCGCGAACGCATCCGCGCGCTCAAGCCGCGCTTCGACTATGACGCGCGCATGGCGGACTCGCTGCGCGACCGGCCGACCATCCTCGGCTATTACCTGTCCAACGAGCCGTCCGCCGCCAGCAAGGGGCTGCTGCCGCCGCCCGCATTCACGGTCAGCCATTTGAAGGGAAGGGAGATCGAGTCTCCCGTGTATCGCGCCTACAGCGGCAATCTGGAAAGCCTGCAGGCCGCCGCCAAGGCCGGCGGCTTCATGAACCCGACGCCGGATTCCGACGGCGCGATCCGCCGCCTGCCGCTGCTTGCCCGGGTGGGCGACAATTACTACGAGTCGCTGGCCCTGGCCACCGCCCGTGTCGGCCTCGGCGCCGGCGTGGTGCGGCCGGTGTTTTTCTCCAGCGACGAAACCCTGTTCTCGGCAGAGCTCAGCCGCAGCTACGGCGCGCTCAAGGCCATCCGCATGAACAGCAAGCCGCAGTCCACCGTGGTGCCGCTGGAGCGCAACCTGACCGCGCTGGTCAACTTCCGCGGACCGGGCGGCCCGCAGGGAGGGCACTTCCGCTACGTGTCCGCCGTCGACGTTCTCAACGGGACCGTGCCGATGGAACACCTGGCCGATGCCATCACCCTGGTCGGCACCACCTCGGCGGGCCTCAAGGACCTGCGCGCGACGCCGGTCAACATCGATTATCCGGGTGTGGAACTGCATGCCAATATCATCGCCTCGATACTCGATGGCGACTTCAAGCAGCAGCCGGATTTCAGCGTCGCCATCGAACTGATTCAGATCGCGGCCATCGGCCTGATGCTCGGACTGCTGCTGCCGGTGCTCACGCCGGCATGGGCGATCCTGATCTCGCTTGCCGGCGCCGCCCTGGTGATCGGCTGGAATTATGCGATGTACCATGTCTTCAACTGGGTCGTGCCGCTGGCGGCGGCCATGCTGCTGATCGGCGCGCTGTTCGTCTTCAACCTCGCCTGGGGCTATCTGTTCGAATACCGCAAGGGCAGGGCCATGGTGAACCTGTTCGGCGAATACGTCGCGCCCGAACTGGTGGCGGAAATGGCGGCCAATCCGCAAAGCTACAGCATGGAAGGCGAGAGCCGGGAACTGACGGTGCTGTTCTGCGACGTGCGCGGCTTCACCACGATCTCCGAAGGACTGGATCCCAACTCCCTGCGCGAATACATCAATCTCTACCTCACCGCCATGTCGGAAGACATCCGCGGCAACCGCGGCACGCTGGACAAGTACATCGGCGACGCGGTGATGGCATTCTGGGGCGCGCCGGTGCATCTGCCGGATCATGCATCGCGCGCGGTGGCCACCGCATTGCAGATGCAGCGTACCGCGCAGCGGCTGAATGCGGATTTCATGGCGCGCGGCTGGCCGCCGCTGAAGATCGGCATCGGCCTCAATACCGGCGACATGCGCGTGGGCGACATGGGATCGAAGATCCGCCGTGCCTATACCGTCATGGGCGATGCGGTGAACCTGTCGTCGCGACTGGAAGGCATTACCAAGGTGTATGGCGCCGGCGTGGCGGTCGGCGCGGCCACGCGTGCGGCCGCGCCGGAATTTGCGTATCGGGAACTGGATCGGGTGCGGGTCAAGGGCAAGAGCGAACCGGTTCCGATTTTCGAGCCGGTATGTCTGCAGGAAGAGCTGGATGATGCGGCCAGGAACGAACTGGAGCAGTGGCATGCCGCGCTGGCACTCGTGCGAGGGCAGCGATGGGAGGAGGCGGATGCCGGGCTTCGAGCCTTGCATGCCCGGCATCCGGACGACATGCTCTACCGGCTGTACATCGAGCGGGTTGCGCATTACCAGGCGCATTCCCCGGGGCCGGACTGGGATGGCGTTACGAGCTTCGACACGAAATAAGGTGCAGGCTCCCGGCCCGTGTTCGCCTCGATACAAGTTGTTGCAATCGTTACGCGCCGACACTGGCTTCGGTAATCCGGCTGTCGTTTAATGAGCGCATACATCATCATTCCGACAGTGAGCCAGCAATGAAAACCAACACATCCAGAATCCTCGCCACACTGCTCGCCGGCACCGTGCTCGCCGGTTGTGCAAGCCCCAACTATCCGCTCTCGGCGTCATCTTCCTCCTATCCTTATCCGGCGTCGCCGGCGCCTTCGCCGTCGCCCTATCCCTACCCCGCGCAGACGACGACCCAGCCGGGCTACGGCTATCAGTACGGCACTGTCGACTCGATCCAGATGGTGCAGGGCGCTGCGGCCGCAGCCAATGGCGGCATTGGCGTCGGCACTGTGGTCGGCGGCGTGGTCGGCGGTCTGCTAGGCAACCAGGTCGGCGGCGGCAGCGGCAGGAAAGCGGCGACGGTGGCCGGCGTGATCGGCGGTGCCGTGGTGGGAAATCAGATGGAACAGCGCAACAATCAGGCGCGCAATGCCTATCAGGTCGGCGTGCGCCTGGATAACGGCGCTTACCGCACCATCGTGCAGGACAATGTCGCCGACCTGTATGTCGGCGGCCGGGTGCGCATCGAAAACGATCGCGCTTACCGACAGTAACTTTGGCAGTTGCGGTTACTCCTGGTAACCGTCACGGCGGCATGCGGGCCGCCGCCATGTGGTGATGGACTGCGATGTACGCCCGCTTGCCGGTCTTTGCCCCGGCTCATCTGCCACAGCTTGTCTACCGCGGCTTATTTGCCGCGGTAACCGCCATGCACGCGCGCCGTCCCGGGATGGCGCTGCGCGATCGCATGAAGGCTGGCATCCACCACGCCCTTTGCTGCATTGGCATAAGTGTATTCGCTTGCCATCGCCATGCTGTTGCGGGACAGCCTCTCCCAGTCGTCGGTCTGCGTCAGCAGGCGTGCCGCATTGGCGCTCCAGGATTCAACATCGAGCGCCTCGACATGGCCATTGTGACCGTTAAGCACGAGTTCGCCGGCCACGCCCGCCTCCGGCGTCACCAGTACCGGCAGGCCTGCGGCACAGGCTTCATTGGCAACCACGCCCCACGGGTCCCAGGTCGTCGGAAAGAGAAAAATCCTCGCGGCCTGGTAGATGCGCGGCAGCTCGTCATGGGACATGAAGCCATGGAAGCTGGCGTCCACCATGGCGGCGTGATGCGCCGCCAGCTCCCGGAGTTCGCCTTCCTGCGGCCCCGCGCCCACGAACATGATGCTCGTCCTGCGGCCGAGCTTGCGCGCCGTGGCAAGCGCCACGTCAAACGCGAAGAGCGGATTCTTGACGGCCTCGATGCGCCCGCAGAACAGGAAATCCACGTCGCGCCTTGTCTGTGCCGACGGGGCGAACAGTTCATTGTTCACGCACAGGCAGGAACGGAAGCAGGCATCATCAGCGACGCCGTAACCGTGATGCAGCCGCGTGCCGCCCTTGCTGGCCGCAATGAATGCGGAGGAGCGCGCATAGACCATGCGGCGCACCGCCTTGTGCCAGCGTCCCAGTCCTTTTTCGGAACGGTCGGTACCGTCGGTCATCGCGATATGCGGAATGCCGCGCGCCACCGCAAAGGCAAACGCATACAAATGCGTCGGATTGAAGCCGCCGGTGATGATCACGCTGGGCGCGAACTTGTGCAACGCCGCGATCACGCCCGGATTGTTATGAATGTAGCGGCCCTTGATGGTGATGATGCGTTCCTTGAGGAATTCATGGCCAAAATGGAGCGTTGGCGTTTCCCAGTGGCGGTTCGGTTCGCGCCGGGTGCAGAAGAGTGCCTGAAGGCTCACCCCCGGCATTCTGTCGAGCGCTTCGAAGAATGGGATACGATAGGGCGGCAGTTCATTTGAAACCAGAGAGATACGCAGCATCATGGAGTGTTTGTTGTTGGTGCGCCGTCGTCGGCCATCAGCGGGCGAAATGAAATATCCGTGCACTCTGTGATCGAAGTTTAATCATTGCGTTCATTGCCGATGTGCGTGATTCGAAGGAATTCGCGCTATGGATGCGGTGCGTCAAATCCGCTTCCGGCATGCCGGCCATGCTGCATGACGCAGGCTCACGCCCGTCATCACGTCTGTCATCACGTCTGTTCATGTGACTGGTGAAGGCGCTGGTCCGAAGGGCGCGACATGCCTTGTTGATGGAAGGAGTTCAAAGATGTCCAACGGAAAAAGCTACGTGCATGCCGGGCGCCGGCGTGCCATCGTCCGCCTGAACGCGCTCGGCATCGGGGCCGTGCTGGGTACGGGTTTCGGTCCGGGCAAGGCTGCCGCGCAGTCGCCCGGCGCGCCGGCATGTCGCCTCATCCCCACCGCGACCGCCGGTCCGTTTCCGCTGCTCGCCTTTCTCTCGACCGGAGCAGCCTTGCGCAGGGATATTCGCGAATCCCGGCCCGGCGTGCCGCTGACCTTGAACATCCAGCTCCAGAACATGGATGCCGGTTGCGCGCCGGTCCGCAATGCCGTCGTCTACGTCTGGCATTGCGACAGGGATGGCGGCTATTCCGGATATAACGCCGGCCAGAACGGCGACCATCGCGGCGCCACCTTCCTGCGCGGGATGCAGATCAGCGACGAGCAGGGGCGGGTCAGTTTTTCCACCATCTTCCCCGGCTGGTACCCCGGCCGCATCACGCATGTTCACTTCCAGGTTTATCTGCGCGACGTCAAAGGCGGCCGTGCGGCGGTGACCAGCCAGCTGGCCTTTCCCGAAGAGGTCGTGCGCAGCGTCTATGCGACGGCGGCCTATCCCCGCGGGCAGAATACGACGGTGCGCAATATTGCGGAAGATGGCTTGTTCAGCGAGGACGGGCGCTATCAGACGGCCGCGGTGACCGGCAGCGTGGCTGCGGGGCTGGTGGCATCGCTCAATGTGGGCATCGGCACGGGCGGATAAATCAGTATCCTGTCATGTGCCTGTCACGCCGGCGTCATTCTGCGGTAAGGAAATCATGCTTGTAAAAAACGGCGGCGCGGCGCAATGCCGCGAGAAAGCCCACGCGGCCCCCGATTAATTTGCTTCCAAGCGTAAATTTCGGCGCAAACCCGCAGCCAGACGCCATTTCTTTTGTTAGAATCAGGGCCTTTTCTGAAAGGGACATGATGAACAAAACTGAACTGGTAGACGCTATTGCAGCGGAGTGCGACCTGTCGAAAACAGCCGCTCAGCGCGCTCTGGACTCGGTCATCAACAATATCGTGAAAGCTGTGGCTGAAGGCAAGACCGTGCAACTGGTCGGCTTCGGCAGCTTCGGCAGCGGCACCCGCGCCGAGCGCACCGGACGCAATCCGCGTACCGGCGAGGAAATCAAGATCGCTTCCGCGAAGACAGTCAAATTCTCCGCAGGCAAAGCATTCAAGGACGCCGTCAACGGCTGATGCAGCACCGGATTCGGCGGCGAAGAGGCAGCGCTTCTTCGCCGCCTTTCTTTTTTCCGCTACCGGAGCGGATCAGATGGGTGTGCCGCCGTCTCGGCCTGCCTTGGGCCAGCGAGGTTTTGACACCCGCCACGCGCCTGCGAGCCTGCTTCCCGGCTTCCGGCTCCCGATCATCATCCGCTCCAGCTTCACGCTCCTTCCTGCGGCTGTCCAGCGGCTTCCCGCCGCCGTTGCCGTCCAGCGAAAGCGGCGAGCAGCGCCATGACCTTGCTGATGTCCGCAGGCTTGACCAGATGATGGTCGAAGCCGGCTTCCCGTGATTTCTCGTGGTCTTTCGCCTGGCCATAGCCGGTGAGAGCCACCAGCAATGCCCCTGCCGATGCCGGCTGCGCGCGCAGCCGGCGCGCAAGTTCGTAGCCGTCCATGTCCGGCAGGCCGATATCGAGCAGGAAGACCTGCGGCATGTTTTGCTGCGTTGCAGTGAGCACATCGCCGGCCGCATGGCCTACCGTTACCTGATAGCCTGCGGCTTCCAGCAGCAATGACAGGCTTTCCGCCGCATCGACGTTATCGTCCACCACCATCACGCGCAAGCCCTCCTGCCGTGCAGCGGAAAGCCGCGCCGGTTCCTGCCGGTCTTGATGAGAAGCCGGCGCCTTTGCCGCCTCGCGCTCGGGGCGCGGCAAGCGAATGATGAACTCGCTGCCTTTGCCAGAACCGTCACTGCGTGCGGAAACGCTGCCGCCGTGCAGGTCGACGAGACTGCGTACCAGGGCCAGGCCCAGCCCCAGACCGCCCTGGGAACGGTCGGGCGAGCGCTCCGCCTGAGTGAACAGGTCGAAGATGTGGGGAATCAGTTTCGGCTCGATGCCCACGCCATTGTCGCGCACCGAGATTGCGTAAGCGGCATCCGCCTCGGCGCGCAATGCGATGACGCCGCCTTCGGGGGTGTATTTCGCAGCGTTGTTGAGCAGGTTGGCAAGCACCTGCACCAGGCGCGTATGGTCGCCAACGACGGGCAGCGGATGGTCCGGAAGCTCCAGCCTGAGCCTGTGGCGGCGGGCGTCGATCAAGCCGCGCACCTGCTCGACCGCGCTGGCGACGATGTCATGCAGATCCGCCATGGCATTGTCGAGCTTCACCAGGCCGCGCGTGACCCGCGACACGTCCAGCAGATCGTCCACCAGTTCCGTCATATGATCCACCTGGCGCGCAATGATGTCGCTGGCCTGCCTGACCTTGGGTTGGTCGGTGCTGATGATTTTCAGTATCTGCGCCGCATTGCTGATCGGCGCCAGCGGATTGCGCAGTTCATGCGCCAGCATGGCAAGGAACTCATCCTTGCGCCGGTCGGCGGCGCGCAACGCTTCATCGGCCAGCTTGCGCTCGGTGACGTCGTAGCCTTCGACGAAGATGCCGGACACGGCGCCCCCGGCATCCCTGACCGGCTGATAGATGAAATCGACGTAGCGCTCGACAGCGGCGGCGCCCGGTGCGAGTGCGAGCGTGACCGGCGCCTGCTGCGCGAAGAAGGGTTCGCCGGTGGCATAGACGCGGTCCAGCTGGTCGAAGAAGGGTTGGGTTTCGAGGTCGGGCAAGGCTTCGCGCACCGGCTTGCCGATGAGCTGCTCGCGGCCGACGAAGCGCAGGAAGGCGGCGTTGGCCAGTTCGAAGACATGCCGGGGGCCGCGCAGCACGGCCATGAAGCCGGGCGCCTGTTCGAACAGGGCGCGCAGGCGGTCGCTTTCGGCAGCCAGCTGCGCGCTGAGCGCTTCCTCGGCACGGCGCCGCCGCTCTTCCGCGCGGGCGCGTTCGATGGTGGCCCAGGTGCGCTCCGCCACCTGCTCCGCGAGCGTCTCGTCTTCCCTGGTCCAGCGGCGCACCGCCGGCTCATGCAGATAAAGAATGGCCTTCATGCGGCCTGCCTTGATCAGCGGGATCACCAGCAGCGACACCACGCCGATGCTGGCATAGCCTTGCGAATACGGCGCCGAACGCGGATCGCTTGCCATGTCGTCCAGGCGCAATATGCGTCCGGCTTTCAGTTCGGCGATGATGTCCGGGCCAAAGCTGTCGAGCGGACGGGTCACGCCCGCCAGGCTCGACACGCTGCCGTCGGTCCAGTCCCGCGCCACCGACACGGTTTGTCCGGCGGCGTCGATTTCGCCGTAACCAACGCGTGCCACGCCGAGATGGCTGCCCAGCGCCGCCGCCGCGGTTTCAATGATCTGCAGCGGATTGTCCATGCCGCGCAACTGGTCGGCAAGATGCAATTCGAAGGCCTGGCGGCGCTCCGCCAGGATCCGGCCGGTGGTTTCGGTGCAGGCGCAGAACATGCCGGCCACCCGTCCGTTTTCGTCGCGTGCCGGCGAATAGGAAAAGGTGAACCAGGTTTGTTCATCGTGTCCCTTGCGATGGACGAGCAGCGGCAGGTTTTCATGGAAACTGGCTTCGCCGGCCAGCGCACGCTCGATCAGCGGGCCGATGACAGGCCAGATCTCCTGCCAGACGTCATGGAAGCGCCTGCCGAGCGCTTGCGGATGCTTGGCGCCGAGAACCTCGCTGTAGGCATCGTTGTAGAGAAAGCCAAGTTCGGGACCCCACGCCACGAACATCGGAAACTGCGAATCCAGCATCAGCCCCGTTACCGTGCGCAATGCCGACGACCAGTCTTGCGGAGGGCCGAGCGGCGAACTGCTCCAGTCGTGTTCGCGCATGAGCGAGCGCATCATGCCTTTGCCTGCGAGAAAATCGAAATTGGGAAGAGACTGCTTGGTCATCTAGTGTCGGCGGGACGGTGTGAAGGCAGGGTGGTGGACATGATCATCGACAATCTTGAGATAGTTTGATTCCGTTATTGTCCGACAAATTTCCTTGGCTCACGGTTGCAGCGGTTCAATACCGCAAGGCTACATGAATTCAGGGCAGCAGCACCGACAATTCCTGCGCGCCCTTCAGCAGCACGGGAAGGAATTCCTCGTTCATCTTCCTTGCGCTCACGCGCGTGGCCTGCGCGCCGATGTTCAATGCCGCAATGACGTTGCCCGAAGCGCCGCGCACCGGAACGGCGATCGAGCGCAGGCCGATTTCCAGTTCTTCCTCCACCAGTGCAAATCCGGTGCCTTGCACCCTGGACAGGATCTCGCGCAGGCGGGCCTCGGAAACGATGGTCTTGTCGGTAAAGGCTTTCAGTTCGACCCGGGCGAAGTAGGAGGCCAGCTCCTCTTCGCTCAAATGGGCGAGCAGGACCCTGCCCAGCGAGGTGCAGTACGCGGGCAGGCGGCTGCCGGTAT
Organism: Noviherbaspirillum aerium; assembly: GCF_008929045.1. Lineage (GTDB taxonomy): Bacteria > Pseudomonadota > Gammaproteobacteria > Burkholderiales > Burkholderiaceae_D > Noviherbaspirillum > Noviherbaspirillum aerium. The sequence goes on from NZ_VFAH01000011.1 coordinate 55,409, forward strand.
TGAGTGCCACCGACATGATGCGCGAGGTCGCCGAGCGGGATACATAGAGCACCTCCTGCTCATCGAGCACCGCGAGCGAACAGGATTCGTTGAGGGTGCGGCTGATGGCGTTGAGCGTGGGCTGCGCCGATACCGTCAGCGGCGTCGAGGACAGATAGGAATAGCCCAGGGTCAGAATCTTTGGCTTGAGGGAAAAGTTGTTGGCTTCGGAGTCGACGTAGCCCAATTGCTTCAGGGTAAACAGGCAGCGCCGCACCGCCGCGCGCGGAATGCCGGTGCGGTGGCTGATCTGCGCAATCGTCAGGCTGCGCCGCTGATCGCTGAATGCGCGGATCACCGCCAGGCCGCGCGCGAGCGAAGTCATGAAGCTGGGATCGGTCAGCGCATCGATTTCTTCCGCAATGGTCAGGGCTTTCTTGTCTTCAGCCAGGGCGGCTTGGGCGGCCTTGGATGTCTTGGTTTCGGTTTCCATCAGCGTTCCCTGATCTTGTCGTGCCGCATCGCGTCACGGGTTGTGTTCGGCCACCGAACACATTCGCAGCCAGTGCCTTGACGCTCCGGAAACGGGCTGGATAAACTGCCAATGTGTTCTATAAACAGACATTAGTTCGTTTATCGAACGAAGTCAATCGGGCAATGTTGCCGGCAATTCGCGAAGGCAACCGCTTTTCAGGACTCCAACGTGATCAATAAAATCTCCGAATCCCTGCAGGCCGCCGTCAGCGACATCCACGACGGGGCGACTGTCATGATCGGCGGCTTCGGCAATGCCGGCATGCCGTCGGCGCTGATCGACGCGCTGCTGGAACAGGGCGCGCGCGGCCTCACCATCGTCAACAACAATGCCGGCAACGGCGATACCGGCCTGGCGGCACTGCTCAAGGCAAAACGGGTGCGGAAGATCATCTGTTCCTTCCCGCGCCAGGTCGATTCCCATCATTTCGATGCGCTCTACCGCGCCGGTGAAATCGAACTGGAACTCACGCCGCAAGGCAATCTCGCCGAACGCATCCGCGCCGCCGGCGCCGGCATCGGCGGATTCTTTTCCCCGACCGGCTTCGGCACGCTGCTGGCCGAAGGCAAGGAAACCCGCGTCATCAATGGCCGCAACTATGTGTTCGAAACGCCGATCCATGCCGACTTCGCGCTGATCAAGGCATTGCGCGGCGACCGCTGGGGTAACCTGGTGTACCGCAAGACCGCCCGCAACTTCGGCCCGGTAATGGCCATGGCCGCCAAGTGCACGATTGCACAGGTGGTGGAAGTGGTCGAACTCGGCGAACTCGATCCGGAAGCGATCGTGACACCCGGCATTTTTGTTCAACGCGTAGTACTCGAAGGGAAACAGGCATGAAGCGAATGACGCGAGACCAGATGGCCGCGCGCGTGGCCAGGGACATCCCGGAAGGGGCGTATGTGAATCTCGGCATCGGCCTGCCCACCATGGTGGCCAACCACCTGCCGAAGGAACGCGAGATTTTCCTGCACAGCGAAAACGGCCTGCTCGGCATGGGCCCGGCGCCGGCCGCCGGCGAAGAAGATGAAGACCTGATCAATGCGGGCAAGCAGCCGGTGACGCTGCTGACCGGCGGCGCCTATTTTCATCACGCCGATTCGTTTGCGATGATGCGCGGCGGCCATCTCGATATCTGCGTGCTCGGGGCCTTCCAGGTGTCGGCTACCGGCGACCTTGCCAACTGGCATACCGGCGCTCCTGACGCGATTCCCGCGGTCGGCGGCGCGATGGACCTGGCGGTGGGCGCCAAGCAGGTATTCGTGATGATGGACCACCAGACCAAGACCGGCGAGAGCAAGATCGTTGCACAGTGCGGCTATCCGCTTACCGGGATCGGATGCGTCAACCGCATCTATACTGACCTTGCGGTCATCGATGTCACGCCGGAGGGACTGGCGGTGCGCGAGATGATCGCGGATATCAGCTTTGAAGAGTTGCAGCGCATCACCGGCGTGCCGCTGAAGCACCTGCCTTATTGAACATTCATCCATGACGGAGACACCCATGACTCAAGCCTTTATCTGTGACGCGATCCGCACTCCCATCGGACGCTATGCCGGCGCGCTCAAGGACGTGCGCGCCGATGACCTCGGCGCCGTGCCGCTGCGCGCGCTGATGGAGCGCAACAAGGACGTGGACTGGACCGCCGTCGATGATGTGATCTACGGCTGCGCCAACCAGGCCGGCGAGGACAACCGCAACGTCGCCCGCATGTCGCTGCTGCTGGCAGGCCTGCCGCAGGACGTGCCCGGCGCCACCATCAACCGCCTGTGCGGCTCCGGCATGGATGCGCTGGGCACCGCGGCGCGCTCCATCAAGGCCGGCGAGACGGGCCTCATGATCGCCGGCGGTGTGGAGTCGATGACGCGCGCGCCGTTCGTGATGGGCAAGGGCGACAGCGCTTTCTCGCGCAATGCCGCGATCTACGACACCACCATCGGCTGGCGCTTCGTCAACAAGCTGATGAAGGAAATGTACGGTGTCGACGCCATGCCCGAGACCGCGGAGAACGTCGCGGTCGACTACAAGATCAGCCGCGAAGATCAGGATGCGTTCGCCGTGGCCAGCCAGAACAAGGCGGCGGCCGCGCAGAAGAACGGCATCCTCGCGCAGGAAATCACGCCGGTGACCATCGCCCAGAAGAAAGGCGACGCCATCGTGGTCGAGCATGACGAGCATCCGCGCGCGACCAGCATGGAAGCGCTGGCCAAGCTCAAGGGCGTGGTGCGGCCCGACGGCAGCGTCACCGCCGGCAATGCGTCCGGCGTCAATGACGGCGCCTGCGCGCTGCTGCTGGCCAATGAAGACGCGGCCAGGCGCTTCGGCCTGACCCCGCGCGCCCGCATCGTCGGCATGGCCACTGCGGGCGTGCCGCCGCGCATCATGGGCATCGGCCCGGCACCGGCGTCGCAGAAGCTGCTCGGGCAGCTCGGCATGACGATCGACCAGATGGATGTGATCGAACTCAATGAAGCCTTTGCTTCGCAGGGCCTGGCGGTGCTGCGCCAGCTCGGCGTGGCGGACAACGATCCGCGCGTCAATCCCAACGGCGGCGCCATCGCGCTCGGCCACCCGCTCGGCATGAGCGGCGCGCGCCTGGTGACGACCGCGATGTACCAGCTGCATCGCACCGGCGGCCGCTATGCGCTGTGCACCATGTGCATCGGGGTGGGCCAGGGGATTGCGATGGTGATCGAGCGCGTATAAGTCCTTCCCGGAGTTCCGGGAGTATGCTGCGTTCATTGACAACACGCCATCGGCCATCATGACGTTCTCTCCACTCGCGAGTCTCACCGGCTCCATGTTTTCCACCGCTGAAATGCAGCAGGTGTTCAGCGCGCAGGCCTGCGTCCAGGGCATGCTGGATTTCGAGGCGGCGCTGGCGCGCGCCGAAGCCCATATCGGCGTGATACCCGCCTCGGCTGTCGAGCCGATCCGGCAGGCTTGCATCAGCGGCAGGCTCGATCTGCCGGCGCTGGCCGATGCGGCCGCCGCCGCCGGCAATCTTGCCATTCCGCTGGTCAAGCAGCTGACCGCGGCGGTGGCGAAAGAAGACAAGGAAGCAGCGAAATACGTGCACTGGGGCGCAACCAGCCAGGACGCGATCGATACCGGCATGGTGCTGCAGCTGCGCCGCGCGCTGGACCTGATCGACGCCGACCTGGTGGCGCTGGCGGCAGTGCTGGCGCAACTGGTCGAGCGCCACGCGGATACGGTAATGATAGGCCGCACCTGGATGCAGCATGCGCTGCCGGTCACCTTCGGCCTGAAGGCGGCCGGCTGGCTGGATGCGGTGCTGCGCCATCAGGAGCGCCTGCAGGCCTTGCGTCCCCGCGTGCTGGCGCTGCAGTTCGGCGGCGCCGCCGGAACGCTGGCCAGCCTCGGCGACAAGGGCCTGCAGGCGGCACAGGCGCTGGCCGATGAATTGCAGCTGCAGCTGCCGGATACGCCCTGGCATACCGGGCGCGACCGCATGGCGGAAGTCGCCGCGGCGCTCGGCATGCTGACCGGTACGCTCGGCAAGATCGCGCGCGATCTGTCGCTGCAGATGCAGACGGAAGCCGCCGAGCTCGGCGAACCGGCAGGACCGGGGAGGGGAGGTTCTTCCACCATGCCGCACAAGCGCAATCCGGTCGGCTGCGCCGCGGTGCTGGCCTGCGCCGCGCGGGTGCCGGCGCTGGTTGCCACCATGCTTTCGGGCATGGTGCAGGAACACGAGCGCGCGCTTGGCGGCTGGCAGGCCGAATGGGATACGCTGCCCGAGATCACGCAGCTCGCCGCAGGGGCGCTGCGGCAGATGCAGCAGGTCCTTGCCGGGTTGCATGTCGACGCCGCGCGCATGCGCGCCAACGTCGACACCACGCAGGGCCTGATCATGGCCGAAGCGGTGATGCTGGCGCTCGGCGCGAAAATGGGTCGCCTGCAGGCGCATCATCTGGTGGAGGATGCCTGCCGGCGCGCCGTGGCATCGGGCATGCATCTGCGCGAGGTGCTGGCGCAGGATGCCGCCGTAAGCGCCGAACTGGGCGCCGAACACATCGACAGGCTGCTCGATCCCGCGAATTACCTTGGCCAGGCCCGGGTCTTCGGCGAGCGGGTATTGCAAACATGGCGTGGCCGGCGCGACCGTAGCCATTGATCCGGCCCGACATGTTTTCGGGCCACATCCATAGACATTCAAGCAGTTAAGGAGACCAACACACATGCCGCATATCGATTGCAACGGAAACCGCCTCCATTACCAGGTGGAAGGCAAGGAAGGAGCGCCATGGCTGGTGCTGTCGAACTCTCTCGGCACCACGCTGGACATGTGGCGGCCGCAGATGGAAGAGCTGGCGAAACACTTCCGCGTGCTGCGCTATGACACCCGCGGACACGGCGGGTCGGGCGTGCCGGCCGGCCCCTACACCGTCGCCCAGCTCGGCGAAGACGTGGTCGCGCTGCTGGATGCGCTCAAGATCGAGCGCGCCCATTTCTGCGGGCTGTCGATGGGCGGCATGACCGGCATGTGGCTGGGCGTCCATGCGCCGCAGCGCATCGACCGCCTTGTCCTGTGCAATACCTCGGCCCTGATCGGCCCGGCGGAGGTGTGGAATGCACGCATCGCCAAGGTTGATGCCGAGGGCATGGCTTCCATCGTGCCGGCGGTGATCGACCGCTGGTTCACTTCCGCTTACCAGCAGCGCGCGCCGCAGGAAGTGGCCGTGGTGCGCGACATGCTGCTGTACACGCCTTCCGCCGGCTATACCGCCAATTGCGCGGCCGTGCGCGACATGGACCAGCGCGCCGACGTCGCCGGCATCCAGGCGCCGACGCTGGTGATCGCCGGCACCCACGACCTGGCCACGCCCGCCAGGGATGGCAAAGCCGTCGCCGACAGCATTGCCGGCGCACGCTACGTGGAACTGGATGCGGCGCATCTCTCCAACTGGGAACAGGCGGAAAGCTTCACCCGCACGCTGGTCGATTTTCTGCTGCAGGAAAAAGGAAAGGGAGCCTGACATGGATGATCGCGAACGCCACGCCAAGGGCATGGAAGTGCGCCGGGCGGTATTGGGCAGCGCCCATGTCGACCGCGCCCAGGCCAACATCAATGCATTGAACGGCGAATTCCAGGACCTGATCACCCGCTATGCCTGGGGCGAGATATGGACCCGCCCCGGTCTGCCGCGCCATACGCGCAGCCTGCTGACCATCATGGCCATGGTGGCGCTGAACCGCGAGGAAGAACTGAAGCTGCACCTGCGCGCCGCCGCCAACAACGGCGTCACGCGCGACGAGATCAAGGAAGTGCTGCTGCAGGCGGCGATCTACTGCGGCGTGCCGGCGGCCAATTCCGCATTCCATATGGCGCAGGAAGTGTTCCGGCAGATGGATGAGGCGAAAGTGGACGGGAGCTGAGTTTCAAGTAGACGGTTGGTAAGAAGTCAGCTAAGCATCTATAAGGTTTTGCGCCGGTAATGACATCGTTTCCCCTTCAAGGGAAGGGAGAACAAGCCTGTACAGCTTACATTTCAAATAAACAAAACGGAGACAAGCATGCAGCACACCGGACATCCAGGGTGGCAGCCATGATAGGCAATTTCATCGGCGTGCTCTTCGATGGCATTGCCTACGGCAGCCTCCTGTTCCTCATCAGCGTCGGCCTGTCGGTCACGATGGGCCTGATGAACTTCGTCAATCTTGCTCACGGCGCCTTCGCCATGCTCGGCGGCTATGTCAGCGTCACGCTGATGATGCGCATGGGCTTTCCCTTCCTGCTGTCGCTGCCGGTGGCCTTCCTCGCCAGCGCCGCCGTCGGCTTCGTGCTCGAACGCACCCTCTATCGCCGGCTCTACAAGGCCAGCCATCTCGACCAGGTGCTGTTTTCCATCGGCCTGACCTTCATGGCGGTCGCCGGAGCGACCTATGTGTTCGGACCGCAGCAGCAGCCGGTGGCATTGCCGGACTGGCTGCGCGGACAGGTGTCGGTGCTCGGTCTCGACCTCGGCGCCTACCGGCTGTTCATGATCGCGGTGGTCATCGCCATCACGCTGGCGCTGGGCTACCTGATCGAGCGCACCCGCTTCGGCGCGCAGATCCGCGCCTCGGTCGACAACCAGGTCGCTTCCGCCGGCCTGGGCATCAACGTCAACCGGGTGTTCAGCCTGACGTTCGCGCTCGGTTCCGGCCTGGCAGGACTGGGCGGCGGACTCGGCATCGATGTGCTCGGGCTCGATCCGACTTTCCCGATCAAGTACATGGTGTACTTCCTGCTGGTGGTCGCCGTCGGCGGCGCCGGCACCATCAAGGGGCCGCTGCTGGCCGCGCTAATCCTGGGCGTGTTCGATGTGGCCGGAAAATACTATGTGCCGGCGGTCGGCGCCTTCGTGATCTATGCATTGATGGTGATCCTGCTGCTCCTGTTTCCCACCGGCCTGCTCGGGAGGCGTTCATGAAATCCGCAAGCGTGTCCACGCCGGCGCAAGGTGCGCCGGCCGCACCCGTGCATCCACTCCGGCATTCCCTGCCCAATGACCGCTGGAAGCCGCTGGAAATCGTGTTCTGGCTGCTGCCGATCGCCGCTTACTTCCTCTTCCCCGACTACCTGGTGCTGGCCAGCCAGATCATGATCGTCGGCCTGTTCGCGGTATCGCTCGACCTGATTCTCGGCTATGCCGGCATCGTCTCTCTAGGACATGCCGCCTTCTTCGGACTTGGCGCCTATATCGCCGGGCTGCTGTCGGTGCACGGCTGGAGCGAGCCGATCAGCGGCCTGCTGATCGCCGCGGCGGTGGCGGGACTGCTCGGCTATCTCGTCAGTTTCCTGGTGGTGCGCGGCCAGGATCTGACGCGCCTGATGGTGACTCTCGGCGTGGGCCTGATGCTGTTCGAAGCGGCCAACAAGGCAGCCTTCATCACCGGCGGCGTCGACGGCCTGTCCGGCGTATCGATGAACAAGCTGCTCGGCGTGTTCGAGTTCGACCTGTACGGCAAGACCGCGTTCTGGTACAGCTTCGCGGTGCTGTTCATCGTCTTCGCCATCCTGCGCCGCCTGGTCAATTCGCCCTTCGGCCTGTCGCTGAAAGGCATTCGGGAAGGCGCGCGCCGCATGCCGGCCATCGGCGCCGATGTGAACAAGCGGCTCACCGTCGCCTTCACCATCGGCGCGGTGGTCGCAGGCATCGCGGGTGCGCTGCTGGCGCAGACCACGCAGTTCGTCGGCCTGGACTCGCTGAGCTTCGCCCGCTCGGCGGAACTGATGATCATGCTGGTGCTGGGCGGCACCGGCCGCCTTTACGGCGCACTGGTCGGCGCGCTGGTGTTCATGCTGGCGCAGGACTATATCGCCGGACTCAATCCTGCCTACTGGCAGTTCTGGATCGGCCTGCTGCTGATCGTCATCGTGCTGTTCGCGCGCGGCGGCATCCTTGGCGGGGGCGAACGGCTGCTCGGCATGATCAGGCGCGGCAAGGGAGATGCGAAATGAATACCACCCTGCGTACCGAGGGCCTGTCCAAGCAATGGGGCGCCTTCAAGGCCAACAGCGATATCAGCCTGAGCTTCGCGCCGGGCGCGCGCCATGCGCTGATCGGGCCGAACGGCGCCGGCAAGACCACCTTCATCAACCTGCTCACCGGCAGCCTCGCGCCGACCTCCGGCCGCGTGTTCTTCGGCGATGACGATATCACCTCCTTGCCGCAGCATCAGCGCGTCAAGCGCGGCATGACCCGAACCTTCCAGATCAACACGCTGTTCGCCGGCCTGACGGTGCTGGAATCGGTGATGCTGGCGATCTGCGAGCGCGAAGGCAAGCATTTCGTCTGGACCAGGACAGTCGCGCAGCAGCATGCCGAGATCGAAGAGGCGATGGCGCTGCTGGCCATGCTCAAGCTCGAGCGCGATGCCTCGACCGTGACGCGCAGCCTGCCCTACGGCAAGCAGCGGCTGGTGGAGATCGCGCTGGCGCTGGCGACGAAGCCGACGGTGCTGCTGCTCGACGAGCCGGCCGCCGGCATCCCGCAGGCGGAAAGCAAGGAATTGTTCGACGTGATCGCCAGGCTGCCGCGCGAGGTGACCATCCTGTTCATCGAACATGACATGGGACTGGTGTTCCGTTTCGCCGAGCGCATCACCGTGCTGGTCGGCGGCAAGGTGCTTACCGAAGGCACGCCGGAAGAGATTGCGGCCGATCCGCGCGTCAAGGAAGTGTATCTGGGGGAGGCGGAACATGCGTGAACTGCTCGCGATCGAGAACGTGACCGCAGGCTACGGCGAATCGGTGGTGCTCGAAGGCATTTCGCTGTCCATGCGGGAAGGCGACAGCCTGGCGCTGCTGGGCCGCAACGGCGTCGGCAAGACCAGCCTGCTGGTGACGCTGATGGGCCTTACCCGCCTGCATGGCGGCAGCATCCGCTGGCAGGGGAAGGAAATCATGCGCATGTCCACCCATGAGCGGGCGCATGCCGGCCTGGGCTGGGTGCCGCAGGAGCGCTACATGTTTCCCTCGCTGACGGTGGAAGAGCACCTGACGGTGGTGGCGCGTCCGGGCGAATGGGATGTGAAGAAGGTGTACGAGATCTTTCCGCGCCTGCAGGAGCGCCGCGGCAACATGGGCAACCAGTTGTCGGGCGGCGAACAGCAGATGCTGGCCATCGCCCGCGCACTGATGGTCAATCCGAAGCTGCTGCTGCTGGACGAACCGATGGAGGGCCTGGCGCCGATCATCGTGCAGGAACTGACGCGGGTGATCCGCAGCCTGGTGGTGGAGCGCGGCATGTCGGTGATCGTGGTGGAGCAGCATGCGCGGCTGGCGCTGTCGCTGACGAAGAAAGCCATCGTGCTCGACCGCGGGCGCGTGGTGCATGAATCCGACAGCAACTGCCTGATGCAGGATCCGGAGACGCTCAATCGTCTGGTCGCGGTGGCATAGCGCAACCAGCGAAGAAGGCGGGGCCGGCTTGCGCCTGCCGTCTGCAAGCAAACAGGATGTGGTGGACAATACGCGCATGACGATTTCCCATGAATCCGCTTCCGGCCGCGACAGGGCGGCATCCCTGCCGCTGCTTGCATTGACCATCTTCCTGGTCGCCATCAATCTCCGTCCCGCGCTCTCCGGCGTCGCGCCGCTGCTGGCGGCGATCCGCGCCTCGACCGGATTGTCGGCCGCCGGCGCCGGCGGCCTGACGACCCTGCCGGTGCTGTGCTTCGGCATCATCGCGCCGCTCGGTCCGCTGCTGGCGCGCCGCTACTCGGCGGAACGCACCATCCTGTTTGCCTTGCTGCTGCTGGCCGCGGGCATCGTGCTGCGCGCATTCTTCGGCCTGCCGGGGTTGTTTGCCGGCACCTTCATCGCCGGCGCCAGCATCGGCGTGGCGATGGTGCTCCTGCCCAGCATCATCAAGCGCGATTTTGCCCACAACATCAGCTTCATTACCGGCCTCTATACGATGGCGCTGTGCCTCGGCGCGGCGATGGCGGCGGGTGCCGCCGTTCCCCTGCAGCAGTTCGCCGGCGGCGACTGGCGCATATCGCTCGCCTTCTGGTCCGTGCCTGCCCTGCTGGGAGCGTTCGCCTGGCGCGCCCAGGGCATGCACGGCGCGTCCGGCCCGCAGCAGAACCGTTACCGCGTCAGCGGCCTGCGCAAGAGCAGGGTGGCCTGGTATGTCGCCACTTTCATGGGACTGCAGTCGGTGCTCGCCTATTGCGTATTCGGCTGGCTGCCCACCATCCTGATCGATCGCGGCTTCACTCCGCTGAGTGCCGGCGCGGTGCTGTCCACGTCGATTGCGGCGCAGCTCGTCACGGCGCTGGCAGGACCCTGGCTTGCCACCCGCGGCCGCGATCAGCGCCTGATCGTCGTGATCATGATGGTCATGTCGCTGATCGGCTTGATGGCCTGCATGTATGCGCCGCCCGGCCAGGTCTGGCTGTGGGCGGTGATGCTCGGGCTGGGGCAGGGCGGCAGCTTCAGCGTCGCCACCATGCTGGTGGTGCTGCGATCGCCCAATGCGCATGTCGTGGCGGCGCTGTCGGGCATGTCGCAGCTGGTCGGATACCTGCTGGCGGCCACCGGTCCGTTCATCGCCGGCTTGCTCAGGGATGCAACCGACGGATGGAACGTCGCCGCCGGCTTCTTCGTGATCGTCGGCATCGCCGCCACCTTTGCAGGCATCGGCGCCGGACAGAAGCTGTATGTGAACGCGACGGTGCAGGAAGCGGCATGAAAAGCTCGCGGCTGATCCGCAGGCGGAATGCTAGAATCCGCACCATGCCAAGCCGCCTGCCGCCATGCCCCTATCCAGCCTGATCCCGCTCGATCGTCAGAGCCATCTGCACATCTCGCATGATCCCGAGCGGGGCTGGCTGTACAGCGACTGGATGGGCTATCAGACAGTCGGCTCGGTGCAGGAAGGATGCCACCGCATTCTCGAACTGATGGTCAGGCATCAGGCCTTCAAAGTCCTCAATGACAATACCCGCGTGGTCGGCATCTGGTCAGGCGCGGCCTCCTGGGTGGCGACCGACTGGTTCCCGCGCATGCGCGCCGCCGGCATGCTGCGCTTCGCCTGGATCTACAGCGCAAGCCGGTTTTCCCAGATCTCCACCGATACCACCTTGTCCCTGCTCGACCCGGGCGCCAGCGTCAAGGTGTTTTACGAAACGAGCGAAGCTTTCGAATGGCTTGACGAATCGGATCAGCGCGAAGCCCTGATGGCGGCCTGGGTCGAACAGAACCGGCGCGACGGTACGCCGGCGCAAGTGATTTCTCTGGTGCTGAGCCATCACTGGACGCCGGTGCGGGCATGGCGCGAGCACCTCGGGATTTCGCAGGCGCAGATGGCTGCCCGCCTCGGCATATCCCAGCTCGAATACGCCGCGCGCGAGACGGTGCTGCATCTCAATGCCGTGCATCGCGAGCAGATTGCCACCGTGCTAGGGGTACGCGGCGACCTGCTGCAGATATAGAGCGGTTTTGTCCCGACCTGCCTCGGCCTCGGCTTGTTTTCCTCGCGGGCGCCGCTGCTGGCATCAATACCCGTACGGGCCGCTTTCCTGGCCGACCTGAACAGTACTAATCGATACCTGATTACAACAACACCTTAAGATGAGTTGCAGTCATTGCAATTCAGCGTGTTACCATCCCGACAACTTTTGTGTTGCATTTCATTCAACTTCCTTGCGCTTTCCCACTCTGGATGCCGTCGCAGGAACGCAATACCGTCGGAGAAATACATGTCCTTCAAGCCTTTCGATGACCCCGAACAGGACCCGCTCAAGGGTCTTGTTCCTTCATCGCCATCATCAGCATCGCCCCTGTCTTCGCTGACCTCACTCGCCGCAAACGCCGCCGCCCTGACCGGCACAGTGCCCAAGGAACTGCATCTCGCCTCTTCAGCGCTGCATGCCATCGACGCCCTGCAAGCCGATACCCCCGGCAGCGCCCTGCAGCACGGCCTGCAAGCCGCCTCCCGCCTCAACCCCAACATCGCCAGGGCCGCCCAGGCCGCCAGCCTCGCGCAGCAAGCCGCCGAAGCGCTCCACATCGCCGGCCACCCGCTGCATGGCATGGCCATCCGCGACTTCGCCAGCCCCATCGCCCCTTTCTTCCCCACCTTCGCTTCCACCGAGCAAGCCGACACCGCTGACGACACCCAAGATACCCTGGCCGCCCTCGCCGCAGCCGCCATCCCCCAGTTCAACGACAGCAACCGCCTGCTGCGCTTCTATTCCCCGCTGTCCTCCGACAAGACCCTGCTCATCGACACCCTCCACGCCCAGGCCGGCCTCTCCGAAGGCTTCCACCTGCACCTGCAGCTGCTCTCCACCCATGCCGGCATCGAACTCAAGGAACTCATGGGCAGGAACGTCACCGTCGGCATCGAGCAGGACGACGGCAGCGAGCACTACCTCAACGGCTACATCCATCACTTCGCCTTCACCCATGCCGACGGCGGCTTCGCCTTCTATCAGGCCGAAGTGCTGCCCTGGATGTCGTTTCTCACCCACCGCGTCAACTGCCGCATCTTCCAGGACCAGACCGTGCAGCAAGTCATCGACCGCATCCTGCGCGAAGACTACCAGGGCATCGCCGACTACCAGTTCCGCCTCGGCGGCAAGTACGAGCCCGAGAACTACCTGGTCCAGTACCATGAATCCGACGCCCATTTCCTCCACCGCCTGATGGAGCGCTACGGCCTGTTCACCTACTATGAGCACCGCGCCGACGGCCATACCCTGGTCATCAGCGACGACTCCTGCAACGCCGCCTTCTGCCCGCCGCACCAGCATCATGCGAAGGTCGAGTTCAACGGCGGCCACCGCACCCACCGGACCGGCGGCATCACCCAGCTCAGCGCCCAGCGCAGCCTGCAATCCTCGCGCGTGGCGCTCAACACCTTCGACTTCAAGGCGCCGTCGGCGCCGCAATATGTCGAGCAGCCCACGCTGGCCAGGCAGGGCGACGTGCCGCAACTGGAAGTGTTCGACGGCAACCCCGCCTTCATGTACCGCAACGTCGGCGAAGGCGCGCGCGAAGCGAAGCAGCGCATGGAAGTGCTGGAATGGCAGGCCAAGCTGTTCGGCGGCGCCTCGGACTGCCGCAGCCTGAGTCCGGGCCGGACCTTCCAGCTCACCGAGCACCACTGGTTCGACGGCCACGATGACAGCGACGCCGACTTCCTGGTGGTATCGGTGAGCATCGACGCCCGGAACAACCATGCCGACCGCGGCAATGCGCCGGTGTATGCCAACAGCTTCAGCTGCATCCGCCGCAAGATTCCGTACCGCCCCAGGCGCCAGCACAAGAAGCCGCGCATGCCGGGCCCGCAGACGGCCACGGTAGTCGGCCCCAAGGGGCAGGAAATCCACACCGACCCGCACGGGCGCATCAAGGTGCAGTTTCCGTGGGACCGGTACGGCCGGCACGATGAACGCAGCTCGTGCTGGATCCGGGTGTCGCAGCCCTGGGCCGGCGCAGGCTGGGGGACGGTGGCGATCCCGCGCATCGGCCAGGAAGTCGTCATCGACTATCTCGAAGGCGACCCTGACCGGCCGCTGTGCACCGGCAGGCTGTACAACAGCGCGCAGCCGCTGCCATACGCATTGCCGGGCGCGGCGCACGTGATGGGCTTCAAGAGCCGTTCGACGCCTGGCGGAGGCGGCTTCTGCGAGATGGTGATCCATGACAGGAAGGGCCGGGAGCTGATCAACATCCATTCGCAGAAGGACATGGTGACCACGGTGCAGCATACGCAAGCCACGGTGGTGAACGGTCCGCACCAGACGAATACGGTGACGAACGGCTTCCAGGTGACGAAGGTGAAGAAGCGGGTGGAGCTGGAGTCGCAGACGGAGTGTATTCATCTGAAGGCGGCGACGAAGATTGTGCTGGAGGTGGGGGCGAGCCGGATCGAGATGGAGGCGAACGGGAAGATCACGATACAGGGGCTGCATGTGGATGTGATCGGGTCGCAGCGGATTGATTTGAATACGAATAATAAAGCAGCCATAGACTCATCCCTGTCAGCTATTGAACACAAAATTTATGTCGAGAATGATGTTGCGTCTGCGCCCGAATCAAATGTTAAGAACAAGCCAGTGGTTACACAACAACCCGGATTGAATCCCAAGCAGCCATATGTAAAAACCAATCTGGGTGAAGAGGTCGACAAACTCGCAAGCAAGTCGCCGAAACTGCAAAACGATTTGAATAAATTGAAGGCGGATGGATGGGAAATTCAATATGGTTCTAATGGTGCCGGCTCATACGCTGATCGACATTCAGTTCCGCCAAAAATTGTGATTGACGGCAGCCTGAAAGGAAAAACGCTAAGTGCAACGCAGACGCTTGCGCATGAAGCGGGACATGCCCTTTATCCGTATAAGGCGGATATATCATCGAAAGCTGGATACGTGAATTCAGCATTGGCCGATGAAGGTGCGGCAACGCTCAACAATATCAAGGTGCAAAGGGAAATTATCAAAAATGGAGGGCCGGACATTGGCATTGCCGGACACCCGGCCAACCATGGAATTTATAACAAGGCCTATGACAATTACCAAAAAAGTGGTGACTCTGACTCTGCAAGAAATGCGATAGGAAAGCAGTTTGGCAAGGGTGAACATACATCTACCACTGGGCAACCTTATGCAGATTATTATGGGGAATGGTATGACAAAACTTATCCGAAGAAAAAATAGGAACCTGCAGTGGTTGGCTATAGCCATCATGATGATGTTCGCAAATGCATGTTCAAATGGAAAAATACCTACTATGTCGCAGAAAACTCTATGGGAAATGATCTCCGTACTGGAGGCGCAAATGCCACTGTCCAAGGCAGGCATTGAGAAGTCGTTGGGAACTGAACTTCTTGAAATCAAGAGAAATGAAAACTTTATCCAATTGTCGGGGGCTGGTCCGACTTTGAAGGATGGCGTCGTTATTTCAAAGCTCCATCTGATGCTTGAAGCGTCGATGAAGTTTGGTGATAAAGGTGCGTTTGCAATGGAAATGGAAGGCACGTGTCTGTCGCTGAAGGATGTACAGCAGCGCTTCACCAGTCTGGAGCTTACACAGCACCCACGTGGACACTCGCTCCAGGAAACGACGGTGTGGTCCACTAAACGGCCTTGGGGAAACCTTTCCTTTGCCTTTAAAGAAGAGCGGCCAGACTGTTTGTTCCGCGTCTCCTTTCGCAAGTAGCGTGCCTAGAAGCGTTATCTTTCCTGCAGGGCTGGAAAAGTTTTCTTAAGTTTTTAACGCAAACGGCTCTCTGCTTTCACTTTCAGTCAAGCGCTCAAGGTTATTGAGCACGCCATCATATGGATGGCTGTTCATAGAGCTGGAAAGCGAAAGCCATAGATTATTTCGGAGAGATCGAATCTATAACATGCATGACCAATATCGAGGCATTGGCATGCGATACGACAAGACCGCCTGCAATTGTCCCGGCGCCCTGCATCTCGCCGCCTTACTGTAGGAAGATGGCGCGTTATACCCGCATCGACTGAAATTCATTAATGAGACCGGCTGCAATATTGCCTCGCCGTCGTGGCCGTGCAAAGTCTAGAGGGGATAGGAAAGGAAAATGATGGTGTTGAGTGAGACTCGCAGTGATGGGGCGGTTCATGGAGGCCGCTATCGCAACTCACGCAGCAAGAGTCTTTTAAATTTTTAAACATGCATACAAAACCATGGGAAACATTCCCTCGCCGCTCCTCTATTTTTCTATAACGAGCGCAGCTGCTGAGGAAATTTTTGCGATGCAGCCAAGAGAATGCAGAGATGCAGATGGAACTTCAACATGGTCGACATTCAGGAGCGCCAGCGACGTGAGACGGGCGCTACGGATCCAAAGATCCATAGCGGAATTTTCCCGATCCGCATGTTGAAGCAATTGCTGGCGACAAGCCAAAAGCAAAGGGCCGACCAATCGGCCAGCCCTTGATATTCATCTTCATGCATCTTCTGCAGGACGGCGGCAATATGCCGGGAGGCTCCCACCGCCGTCGATCTGTCAGAGCGACATCTTATTTCCCCGTATCCTTCATATCCGCATACTTGTCGAACTCCACGTTGTAGACTTCGCCGTTCACCTTCTCCACCTTGCGGATGTACACCGTCTGCACCACGTCGCGGGTTTCAGGGTCGATGGTGATCGGGCCGCGCGGGCTGTTGATCTTCATGCCCTTCAGCGCCGCCATGGCCTTGTCGCCGTCGATCTTGCCGTTGAGCTTCTTCGACACTTCATAGATGGCATGGATGCCGTCGTAAGCCGCTACCGCCATGAAGTTCGGACGGCCGCCGCCCGGATTGGCATCGGCGAAATTCTTGCGGAAAGTCTTGTTCTCGGGCGAATCATGCGCCGCGGAGTAATGGAAGCTGGTGATCACGCCCAGCACCGCGTCGCCCATCGCCGGCAGCACATGGTCGTCGGTCAGGTCGCCGGTGGCGATGACCTTGATGCCGGCTTCCGCCAGTCCGCGTTCGCGATAGCCTTTCATGAACGCAATGCCTTGTTCGCCGGCCGGCACGAAGATGAACACCGCCTCAGGCTTGGCATCCTTGATGCGCTGGATATAGGGCGCGAACTCCGGATTGCGCAGCGGCACGCGGATTGATTCGACGACCTGTCCGCCGCCGCCGATGAAGTTGGTCTTGAAGGCGGTTTCCGCATCGATGCCGGGGCCGTAATCGGCGACCAGCGTGACCACGCGCTTGACATTGTTCTTGACGGCCCAGGTCGCCATCGGTCCGGAGACCTGCGGCAGCGTCATCGAGACGCGGGCGATATAGTTGGACTTGGTCGTGATGATCGAGGTCGCCGCATTCATGATGATCATCGGCTTCTTGGCCTGTTCGGCGATCGGGGCGACGGCGAGCGCTTCAGGCGTCAGGCCGAAGCCGGCCAGGAAGTCCACCTTGTCGCGCACCACGAGTTCCTGTGCCAGGCGTTTCGCCACTTCGGGTACCGGGCCGGTGGTGTCCTTGATGATGATTTCCACCTTCTTGCCCGCGACCTTGTCGCCATGCTGCTTCATGTACGCCTTGATGCCGCTTTCCATCTGCTTGCCGTAATCGGCGAAGGGTCCGGAGAAGGGCGCCACCAGGCCGACCTTGATGGTTTCCTGCGCATAAGCGGCGGCGCTGGTCAGTCCCAGTGTGCCGATGGCGGCAATTGATGCCAGTATCTTGCTGATCTTCATGCTTGTCTCCTGTCTATGGCCTAAGGCTATTGGTTCTTGCAATTAGGGCTCGCGTGCGGCAGCGCCTGACATTGCTGGTCTGATCATAACTGAATCACTGTTCGCTTAGCAGCTTCTTGTTCGCTGAACGCACGGTTTTGGCTGGCATGCGGGCAATCTCATTCCACCTTCTCATAAGGCAGGCCGACGTAGTTTTCGGCGATGGTCGTACGTCCCGCGAGCGAGCCGGTGTAGTACTCCAGCTCCGCCAGCTGGATGCGCTGGCCAAAAGGATCATCGCCCAGCTTGTGCAGCACCGAAGTCATCCACCAGGAGAAGCGCTCGGCTTTCCAGATGCGGCGCAGGCAGAGTCCGGAATACTTGTCGAGCAGGTCGGTGCGGTTTTCCTGATAGGTCCTGCGCAGCACGTGATACAGGGTATAGACGTCGCTGGCGGCCAGGTTCAGGCCTTTGGCGCCGGTCGGCGGCACGATGTGCGCCGCGTCGCCGACCAGGAACATGCGGCCGAACTTCATCGGCTCCGCCACGAAACTGCGCAGCGGCGCGATGCTTTTCTCGATAGAAGGGCCCGTCACCATCGTGTCTGCCACGTCCTGGGGGAGGCGCGCCTTGAGTTCATTCCAGAAACGATCGTCCGACCAGTCTTCGACCTTGTCGTCCAGCGGGCACTGCACATAGTAGCGGCTGAGGACATCCGAGCGCATGCTGCACAGCGCAAAGCCGCGCTCATGGTTGGCATAAATGAGTTCATGCGACACCGGCGGCGTGCGCGACAGGATGCCGAGCCAGCCGAAGGGATACACCCGCTCGAAGATCTTGAGCCTGTCCTTCGGCGCGGACTTGCGCGACACGCCGTGGAAACCGTCGCAACCGGCGATGTAGTCGCATTCCAGCTCGATCCTTTCGCCATCCTTGTGGAAGCTGACACGCGGCTTGTCGGTCTCGAAGTCATGCAGCTGTACGTCCTGCGCTTCATAGATGCTGACCCCGCCGGCCGCCTTCCTCGCTTCCATCAGGTCGCGCGTGACTTCCGTCTGGCCGTAGACCATCACCGTCTTGCCGCCGCTCAGTTCCTTCAGGTTGATACGCTCGCGCCGGCCGGAGAACGACAGGCTGAATCCCTCGTGGACATGGCCTTCACGGTCCATGCGTTCGCCGGCGCCGGCTTCCCGGATCAGTTCGACGGTGCCCTGTTCCAGCACGCCGGCGCGGATGCGGCCGAGCACGTATTCGGGTGACTTCGCTTCGAGAATGACGGTATCGATGCCCTGGCGCTGCAGCAGCTGTCCCAGCAGCAGTCCCGACGGGCCGGCGCCGATGATGGCGACTTGGGTCTTCATGGCAGTCTCCGGAAGTATTGTTGTCTATCGTTGTATCTTCGTTCCGGAAGCGCTGCGTGGGAATGGACTTTTTCGGAAATAAATTGTACTTTTCGCATATTTGCGGCCATTCGGCGGAGAACTTGCGGATGCCGTGATCACGGTCTGAAAGGAAACCGGATGAGCACCGTCGCCGCTGTCCCCATGTATAAGCTGTACGGCGAGCATGACAATTGGCCGACGCCGGAAATGGCGCACTGCGAGTCGATCGCGGCGCGCAGCCGTTTGCACAATTGGCATATCAAGCCGCATCAGCATACCGGTCTGTTCCAGATCCTGTACCTTGAGCGCGGCAGCGCCCGCATCCAGCTGGATGACCGCCAGCGGATGATGCATGGCGACCATGTGCTGATGGTGCCGCAGATCTGCATTCACGGCTTCGAATTCGCCCAGGACACGGTGGGCCATGTGGTCACGCTGGCTTATCCATTGCTCAACAAGCTCACCCGCCAGATGCGCGACGGGCTGGTCGCCCTGACCAGTCCCAGCCTCCATGCGCTCGGCGACGACCAGGAAAGCGCCTGCATCAGAATGGCCTTCGGCGCGCTTGATGCGGAATACCGGGGAAGTGCGCCACACCGCGAAGCGCTGATCGAATCCCTGCTGGGCGCCATCCTGGTATGGCTGACCCGCCATGCGATGCAGATGGATGCCGGCATGCAACATGAAACCAGCCGGAGCGCCAGGCACTTCGCCCGTTTCTGCGAGCTGCTCGAAGACAACTATCTGCAGCACCGGCCGGTCGGCTACTATGCGAAACAGCTTGGCATCACCGCATCCCATCTCAACCTGCTGTGCCGCCAGACGGTCAACAGGTCCGCGCTGGAACTCATCCACGAGCGCATGCTGCTGGAGGCAAGGCGCAGCCTCGTCTATACCTCGATGACCATCAGCGAGGTGTCGTATGCGATCGGTTTTTCCGATCCGGCCTATTTCACCCGGTTCTTCAAGCGAGGCGCCGGATGCTCTCCGAAGGACTTCCGGCAGCGTGCCGTTAACGGATATTCAACGGAATCGCAGGCTGAGCCATCCTTCGGACCGCATCCGGAATGATTTTGATGAATCCCGGCAAGCACCGGCGGCCCGCCTTGGATACAATGCCTGCTTCAAGCAATAAGGAGTCCGCAAATGGATGACCATGACTTTTCCGAAAAAGACTGGCAGCGACTGTTGCGCCATATCGGCGAGGATCCCAGCCGGCAGGGCTTGCTGGAAACACCGAAGCGCGTTGACAAGGCGTGGCAGCACTGGACATCCGGATACAAGCAGGACCCGGCGGAGATCCTGAAGGTCTTCGAGGATGGCGCCGAAAAATACAATGAGCTCATCGTCGTGCGCGGCATCCCGGTGTACAGCCATTGCGAGCATCACCTGGCGCCTTTCTTCGGCACCGCCACCGTCGGCTATACCCCGAATGGAAAGATCGTGGGCCTGTCGAAACTGACCCGCCTGGTCGAATGTTTCGCCAAGCGCCTGCAGGTGCAGGAGCGCCTGACCATCCAGGTCGCGGAAGCGCTCATGACTCACGTCGAGCCGTTGTCCGTGGGCGTCGTGATCCGCTGCCGCCACATGTGCATGGAAAGCCGGGGCATCCAGACACCCGGCGAAGAAACGGTGACCTCGGCCCTGCTGGGTGAAATGCGCACCAACCTCGGCCTGCGCACCGAATTCCTGTCGCTGGCGCGCGAGAAGAGCTGAGTCGCAGGGGAGGGCGTGCAGGAATGCTGCGGCTTGCAGCAAGTGAAAAAACACCGGCATTCAACGCCGGTGTTTTTTTATGCGGCTCAGGTTTGCGTGTGCTCGCAATACCCTGCAACGCCGCTCAATGCAGCTTGACCGGAGGCGTCACCTTGTCGCGCAGCCAGTGCGCAAGGCTCTGCGCGGCCATGCGCAGGAAGCCGTGCAGGGCCATCACATGCTTCTGGTACATCAGGCCATACAGCACGCGAGCCGCGACGCCGCCAAGGAGCATTTCCCTGGTCGGATTGCTGCACAAAAGACTGCCGACGGCGGCGAAGGGACCGAGGGAAACCAGGGAGCCATAATCCCGATACCGGAACGGCGGCGGCTCGCTTCCCGCTTTCGCCGACAAGACTTCGGCCAGGTACATCGCCTGCTGGTGCGCCACCTGCGCGCGCGGCGGCACGGCTGCGCCCTTGGAAGGACAGACATAACTGGAACAGTCGCCGATGGCGAAGATATCCGGATCGTCCAGCGTTTGAAGGCCGGGCGTCACGATGATCTGCCTGATCCGGTTCAATGCCAGCCCCATCGCGGCGCATACTTCCGGACCTTCGACTCCTGCCGCCCACAGGGTCATGTCGGATGGATGGCGGGTTCCCTCGGCGTCCACCACGGCGTCGGGCTCGACACGCGCCACGGTGGTGGAGGTGCGCACCGTGATGCCTTGCGATGCAAGGTGGCGGGCAGCCCGGCGCGACAGGCGCGGATTGAGATGGGGCAGCAGCAGGTCGCCGCGTTCGACGATGCTGATGTGGACATCCCGTTCCGGATCAAGCGCATGCACGTTGTACCGGGCCAGCGCCCGCACCGCATGGATCAGCTCGGCCGCGAGCTCGACGCCGGTGGCTCCGCCGCCGACGATGACGATGTTGACCGCGGCGCCCCGGCTGCCCGCCTGCATGCAGCTGGCCAGGAAACGCTTGTGGAAATGCTCCGCATCCCAGACGCTGTCCAGCGTCAGCGAGTGCTCGGCGGCCCCGGCAATATTGAAGAAGTTGGTCACCGCGCCAAAGGCAAGGACCAGCCTGTCGTAGGAGAGCGTTCGAGCCGGCAGCATTTCGATGCCGTTGTCGCCGCGATAGGCAGCCAGCGAAATGGTCTTGCGATGGCGGTCCATGCCGAGCACTTCGCCGCAGACGAACTCGAAGCCATGTTCGGCGGCCTGCGCCGCATATTGCACTTCATGTGCCTGGGGATCGCGCTTGCCGGATGCGACTGTGTGCAGCAGCGGCTTCCAGAAGTGGGTGGGTGAACGGTCGACGAGGATGATGCGGGCGCGGCCGTGCCTGCCCAGGCTGTCGCCCAACCGCGTTGCGAGCTCAAGCCCGCCGGCGCCTCCTCCTGCAATGACAATGGTTTGCATGACTAGCCTCCAGACTGATTGAAATCTTGAATTGACAAGGGGTGTGCATCGCCCTGAATTCCCGGAACGCGTTATGCCGAAAGCCGCGTCGGCATGGCGAGCCCGGATGGCGGCATGCCTTCCGGCTGCTGCTGCTTGAGCATGCACAGCATGTCGAAGCCGAGCATTCGGGCCTTGTCCGGCTGCCCTGTGGTTTTGGCGCCGGACAGGTCCCGGCAATCCCTCAGATAAGGACGGCTGCGGCTGCCGGGGTTGACCGGCTCGGCCTGCGCGCCCTGCATCGCCGCGGCGAAAGTCCAGATCCCTGCGGCCCGCGCCGCGTTGAGCCCCGACATCGAGGTTTCAATGGCGGCGGTGTGTGCGGCCTCAACGCCGACGGTACGCATTGCAAGGTGATAAGGGCCGTTGCCGCTCGCATGCCGGAGATCAGCACCGCTCGCGACGACGGAAAACATGTCATTCACTGCATCGCCATAGGCCTGTTCCAGCAAGGCGTTGGTCGTGCGTGCCGGAAGGTCGGTGACGACCGCGAGCTTGCATCCGGCGGCAAGCGCGTCTTTGACCAAGGACATGCATTCGCCGATCGCGCTCACCGCGCCGTCGAGCACCAGGGTATGAAAGGCGTTGTGCTTTTCCTGAAGCAGCGACTTCATGGCTCGCGGAGAAACGCCGTTCGCGCCTGCGATTGCCGCGGCTGCGCTGCTTGAGGCCGCAGCAGCGCGGAAGTCGGCGATGTTCCATCGCAGGTCGGTGCCGCAAGCCTTGAAAGCGATATTGCATGCGCGCCGATGCGCGTCTTCGGTGTCAAACATCACGCCGTCAAGCGTGAGGATAAGCAATTCAATTCCCATTCTTAGTGTCCCTGATTGATGGCCGCCATCGCGGCAATGCCATGCCGTTTCCTGTTTTCTCTGCTGTTGGCTGTTAATATAAGGGCAAGCAATTGAAAAGAAAAATTAATTTTTCTGCCTATTTGATAAGGAATACCTTATGAATCCAGCGAGCTTCAAGCAGCTCGAAGCCTTGCTTCTTGTCGCACGGCACGAAAGCGTTTCGCGCGCCGCGGAGGCGCTGCACGTTACCCAGCCCGCCGTGTCGCTGCAGCTGCGCATGCTGGAGGAAGCCGCCGGAACGCCGCTGACGCGCAAGGTGGGGCGCGGCATCCAGCTGACCGCCGCCGGCGAAGTCATGGTCGATTTCGCCGATCGCATCCTGCGCTTATGGGAAGAGGCGACCGACGAAGTCGCCGCATTGAAGGGCGCAATCAGCGGCACCCTGCGCATCGGCGCCATTACGACGGCCGAGTACCTGCTGCCGCCGATGCTGGTGCAATTCACGACCGAGCGGCCGGGTGTGCGCATCAAGCTTCAGGCAGGCAATCGCAACGAGATCGTCAGCATGCTGACCAAGCATGAAATCGACCTTGCCATCATGGGGACGCCGCCGCGCGAACTCAGGACCAATGCGTCGCGCTTCGCGCGGCACCCGATGGCCTTTATCGCCAGCCCCGCTCATCCCTTGATGAAGAAAAGACGCGTGACGCTCGGCGACATCATGGACGCGAATCTACTGGTTCGCGAACGCGGCTCGGGAACGCGCACCACGGTGGAAAGGCTGTTCAAGGAATCAGGCATGCCGCTGCGGATCGGCTCGGAATTGTCAAGCAACGAGGCGATCAAGCGGATGGCGGTGGCGGGACTGGGCGTGGCCTTCCTGTCGGTGCATGCCTGCACGCTGGAGTTCGAGGCTGGCCTCGTGGGCCTGCTGCCGATGGCGGAGAACCCGGTGGAGGCGGACTGGTATGTGATGCATCTGACCGACAAGCCGATCCCGACGGTCGCCGCCGCCTTCCAGGATTTCGTGATCGAAAACGGCCAGCAGGTGGTGCACAAGCAGCTTGGCGCATTTCACCGCGATGCAGCCAGGCTGCAGCGCGCAAGAAAGCCTCGCTGAGCCTGAGCTAATAACCCGGCCGCGGCGCCGAAGGCATGGTCTGTTCGCCGCCCTTGAAATGCGCAGCCAGCGCGCTGGTCGCCTGCGCCAGCATGATGGCGTCCACGCCGACGGCGACAAAGCTGCATCCGAGATCCAGATAGCGCCGCGCAAGGCTGCGGTCGGTGGCGAGGATGCCCGCCGCCTTGCCGGCCGCGATCACGGTGCCGATGGCTTCGTCGATCGCCTTCATGACATCGGGATGCGAGGGATTTCCCCGATGGCCCATGGATGCGGAAAGATCGGCGGGACCGATGAACACGCCATCGACGCCATCCACGGCGGCAATCGCGGCGAGATTGCGCAGGGCAGCCTGCGACTCCGCCTGCACCAGCAGGCAGATTTCGTTGTTGCTTTCATCGAGGTAGCCCGGAATGCGGTTCCAGCGGGATGCCCGCGCCAGTGCGCTGCCAACGCCGCGTATGCCTTCCGGAGGGTAACGCGTGGCGCGTACCAGTTCCGCTGCCTGTTCCGCCGTCTCCACCATCGGCACCAGGAGGCTCTGCACGCCGAGGTCGAGGTACTGCTTGATCAATACCGTATCGCCTATCGGCGGGCGGGCGACCGCATGCGATGCATAAGGCGCCACTGCCTGCAGCTGGGAGAGCAGGCTGCGTACATCATTGGGCGCATGCTCTCCATCGATAAGCAGCCAGTCGAAACCGGCGCCGGCACAGATTTCGGCGGAGTAGGGATGAGCGAGGCCGACCCACAGGCCAATCTGGGCTTGCCGGCCGGCGAGTGCGCGCTTGAAGGAATTGATCGGCGTTTGCATGAGACCTCAAGGAGTGGTTGACGACGAAGGAGAACCCTATGGTAATGGCAGTCAGGAAAACGTGTCGTCGACTGCTCCTTGAGGCGAGCTGCTGATTCAGCCAGTCAGGTCGTTACCGGCCCGATAGTGCCCGGGAATTCCGGCGGCGTCGCATCCGGCAGGATTTCCGGTCCCTGCGGACCGGATGGCGCGATCGGGTCCAGTGGCGGAGAGATTTCCGGCTCCGGCTGCTGCGAGGGTGCTATTTCCGGAGAGGGATTCGGGGTGACCGGTATCTCTGGCGGCGTCGGATCCGGAGTATGGTTTGTCTGGTCGTGTGTCATGGCAGTGCTCCTCATTTAAATGCCTATTCATGACAGCATTATCGATGTGCAATTTTTACCGGGACATGTACAAAGTGCGGTGGTCATGTCGAGGCTCAGCTGTCGCATTCATGTTGCGATAAAAGCATTGCAACATCTGTTCCATCATGGGCTCGATATGGAGACGGCAGTCAGGTGATATGTCGGATTGAAGAGACCGATAACTTTGATGCGACTGCGGACAGGGAGTGCGGCCCCGCACATACTTGCCTCGCTGAAAGCGGACAAGGCGATATTGCCGCTGCTCGTCATCACTGCCTTCAGCTTTGCGCGGAAGCCGGAGCCTATTCCCGCGCCGTCAAAAACAAAGCCCGCTTGCGCGGGCTTTGCGTGAATGCGGCTGCTTGATGGATCAGGCGAAGTTCTTCGCAACAAAATCCCAGTTCACCACGTTCCAGAATGCCTCGACGAATTTCGGACGGGCATTGCGGTAGTCGATGTAGTAAGCGTGCTCCCAGACGTCGCAGGTCAGCAGCGGCTTGTCAGCGCTGGTCAGCGGCGTGCCGGCGTTGGACGTGTTGGCGATGTCGACGGAGCCGTCAGCCTTCTTGACCAGCCAGGTCCAGCCGGAACCGAAGTTGGTCACGCAGGACTTGGTGAATTCTTCCTTGAACTTGTCGAAGGAGCCGTACTTGGCATTGATGGCGTCCGCCAGCGCGCCGGTCGGTGCGCCGCCGCCGTTCGGCTTCATGCAGTTCCAGAAGAAGGTGTGGTTCCAGACCTGCGCGGAGTTGTTGAATACGCCGCCCGACGACTTCTTGATGATGTCTTCCAGCGATGCGTTCTCGTACTCGGTGCCCTTGATCAGGTTGTTCAGGTTGGTCACGTAAGTCTGGTGATGCTTGCCATAGTGGTACTCCAGCGTTTCCTTGGAGATGTGCGGCTGCAGTGCGTCCATCGCGTAAGGCAAAGGTGGCAGGGTATGTTCCATGTGGCTTCCTTTCTGTTTTCGGGCGGTTGATGTTGTTTTTGAAAGAGCTCAATTGTATGTCGGATGCGGCAAGCCTGCATGAAGGCGCGTTTTGATCCAACGCCAATAAACACGGGGAACCGGCATGCTGTCATTGCCGGCGAATATCGACTATGCGGGAAGCAATATCGTCATTCAGTCCAGCGTCGGCTGCACGCTGGCAATGCCGACTTCCGCCGCACCGTCGGCGAGACGCACGGTGACGACTTCGCGCGGCCGTATATCCCTGGGCGACCGGATCAGCCTGCCCTTGGCGTCAGTGACCATGGCATAGCCGCGTTCCAGCGTCCGTTGCGGATTGAGCAGTTCGAGTTGTGCGGAAAGCGCGGCGAGCGCCTGGCGGCGCTGCGCGGCGGCCGTTGACATTGTCGTCGAAAGCCGGCGGGCATTGTCCGCCAGCCTTGCCCGGGCGGCAGCGGTCTGCGGCAGCCGCGCGTGAAGCCGCAGGTGCAACTGGTTCACTGCAAACCGCGCCTGGTTCAGGGGCGTGCGCGTGGCATGCGCAAGCCGGGTCTGCAGGGACTGCAGTTTCAGGCGTTCATGGGCAATGTAGGAGGAGGGGCTGACCAGCCGCCGCGCCAGCCAGTCCAGCGTCTGGTGCGTGTCGGCCAGTTGCCGGCGCAATGCCCGCGTCAGGTCGTCGGCATGGGATTCGAGCATGCCCAGCCAGTCAGCGCGGGGCGCTGCCGCCATTTCCGCCGCCGCGGTCGGCGTGGGCGCACGCAGATCGGCCGCGAAGTCGGCGATGGTGAAGTCGGTTTCATGGCCGACGCCGGAAATGACCGGCATGGAGCAGGCGGCAATTGCCCGCGCCACCGCTTCCTCATTGAATGACCACAGATCCTCGATGCTGCCTCCGCCGCGGCAGACCAGCAGGGTATCGACCTCGGCGCGGGCGGATGCGGTGGCGATCGCCTGGGCGATCTTTGCGCCCGCGCCTTCGCCCTGCACCGGCGTGGGATAGAGGATCACCCGCACATGCGGTGCCCGGCGGCGCAGGGTGGTGAGGATGTCGCGCAGCGCCGCCGCCTGCGGACTGGTCACGATGCCGACGGTGCGGGCAAACAAGGCAAGCGGCCGCTTGCGCGCCGGGTCGAACAGTCCTTCGGCGGTCAGCTGTTCCTTCAAGCGCAAGAAGGCCTCGTAGAGGTTGCCGATCCCGGCGCGTCGAATCGCCTCCACGTTCAACTGGTAATCGCCGCGCGGAGCGTACAGCGTCACCAGTGCGCGCACCTCGACCTTGTCGCCTTCGCGCGGCGTGAATCCGGCATATTGCGCGCGGCCGCGGAACATGACCGCACGCACCTGGGCGGCATCATCCTTGAGCGTGAAATACCAGTGGCCTGACGCGGCGCGGGTGAAATTGGATATCTCGCCGGAAACCCAGGCCAGCGGAAAATTTCGTTCCAGCATGCGGGCTACCGACTGGTTCAAGGCGGACACCGTCATTACCGCAGGCTGGGCAGGGGCAGACGTCAGTGCATTTTCATTAAGATTTTCGATCGACATTCGACCTCCTGCCAAGGAGCTGTCCACAGACGGGCGATAGTGTCCGCTCACTGTCACAGTTGGTTACAATCAACTTTGGCTTGATATAAGTCATTGATTTAAAAAGTGAGTCGTTTTTTCGCTTGTTACTCTGGAGCAAAAGAAAAGCCTTATGAATCAAGCGCTTTCGCCGATTCCCACAGACTTTCCCACAAAGTTATCCACAGGATGCGGGCGGGGCTAGCGAGCACTTTCGGGCGACATGCCTGCTTGATCGCAGCGTCCCAACACGATACATTCTGCATCCGTCTGAAATGAACCAAGGAGCCTGTTTTGCTCGCCATTATCCAAGCCGCCGGCTGGCCCATCTGGCCGCTGCTGATCGCATCCGTCATCGGGCTGGCCCTGATCATCGAGCGCTTATTGTACCTGCGACGCAATCGCATCCTTCCGCCGAACCTGCTCAATGAAGTGATCCGGGTGTACCAGAACGGCAAGGTCGGGTCCGACGTAGTCACCAATCTGGAACAGAACTCTCCGCTCGGGCGCGTACTGGCGGCCGGGCTGCGCAACGTCGATGCGCCGCGCGAAGTCATGAAGGAGTCGATCGAGGAAGCAGGGCGCGGCACCGCTCATGAGCTCGAGCGCTTCCTGACCACGCTTGGCACGATCGCAACCCTGGCGCCGCTGATGGGCCTGTTCGGCACGGTCGTCGGCATGATCGAAATCTTCGGATCGCAGAATGCTACCGGCACCAATCCGGCACAGCTCGCGCATGGTATTTCCATAGCCCTGTACAACACCGGGTTCGGCCTCGCGATCGCCATGCCTACTCTGGTGTTCTATCGCCATTTTCGTGCACTGGTTGACAGTTTCATCGTCGACATGGAGCAGCAGGCCGTGAAATTCGTCGACAGCGTCCACAGCAACCGGAAATAGGTCGTCATCATGAACTTTCGCAAGGGCAAGGGCAGGGAAGATCCGGACATCAACCTGATTCCCTTCATTGACGTTCTGCTCGTCATTCTCATCTTTCTGATGGTGACCACCACCTACAGCAAATTTACCGCGCTGCAGATCACGCTGCCAACGGCCGATGCCGAAAAAGCGCTGGAACAGCCGCAGGAAATCAATGTGGGCATCGACGCCCAGGGGCGTTATGCCATCGACAACAGGCAGATCGCGGTACGCGATGCCGGCGGACTGGCCGAAGAGCTCAAGGCGGCGGCCGGAGCCGGCGGACAGGCGAAGCAAGATCCGGTCATCATCATCAATGCCGACGCCACTGCGGCCCACCAGCTCGTGATCAATGTGCTGGAAGCCGCGCGTATGGCCGGCTTTGCCAAAGTCACGTTTGCCGCGCAGTCCAGCGGCAAGAAATGAGGCGTGCCGAGGCAGTATTGCTGCAGGCATGGCAGCGGCGCGGGCTTCTGGCCTGCGCGCTGCTGCCGCTATCGCTGCTGTTTCGCGTGCTGGTTGGAACCCGCCGCCTGCTTTTCCGTTTGGGCATACTGAAGAGCACCCGGCTGCGGGTGCCCGTGGTCATCGTCGGCAACATCTTCATCGGCGGCACTGGAAAAACGCCCCTGACGATCTGGCTTGTGCAGGAGTTCAGGCGTGCCGGTTTGATGCCGGGCGTCATTTCGCGCGGCTACGGCAGCCGGCATGAACGGCCCACCGCGGTGACCGGCGCTTCGGCTCCCGCGGAAGTCGGCGACGAACCGGTACTCATCGCCGCCCGGACGCAATGCCCGGTCATGGTCGGGCGCAACCGCGTGGAGGCGGCAGCGGCGCTGCTGGCCAGCAATCCCGAAGTCGATATCATCATCTCCGATGACGGTCTTCAGCATTACGCCCTGCAGAGGGATGTTGAGATCGTGCTGTGCGACGAACGCGGCGATGGCAATGGCTGGACGCTTCCCGCCGGACCCTTGCGTGAACCCGCCTCGCGCCGCCGTGATTTTACGGTCGTCAATGCGCCGGCACTTCCCGGGGCGATAGCCCAACCTGCATATCGCATGCTGCTCGCCGGTGATCTCGCCGAGCGCTTGTGCGATCGCACGCAGACCATGGCGCTGTCCTCCTTGCCTGCATCCCGCATCTGGGCGGCAGCGGGGATTGGCAACCCGGCAAGATTTTTCGCCATGCTGGAAAAAGCCGGCGTACGGGCGAAGACCCTTGCCTTGCCGGATCATTACGACTTCGCCGGCAACCCCTTCGCAGGCATCGAAGCCGATATCATCCTGATCACGGAGAAGGATGCAGTAAAATGTACGCAAATTGATATGCTGAAGAATGACCCGCGCCTGTGGGTCGTACCCGTGACGGCACGCATCGACCGCGTGCTGGCCGAACGAATAGTGGAGAAATGTCGTGGACGCCCGACTGCTTGAAATCCTGGTTTGCCCGCTGTGCAAGGGGCCTCTTGAATACGACAAGACCGCGCAGGAACTGATCTGCAACCCGGACAAGCTTGCTTATCCGATCCGTGACGGCATTCCTATCATGTGGGCGGACGAAGCGCGCGATCTCAATGCGCCGGCCTCGTCTCCCACCGCCTGACAGCAGCCCAATTCACCGGCGGAGCGCCATCGGCGTTATTCGTCATCGCTCCGTCCCGTCACTGGAATCGCATCATGTCGTTTACCGTCATCATCCCTGCGCGACTGGCGTCGACGCGCCTGCCCAATAAACCGCTTGCCGATCTCGGAGGCAAACCCATGGTGGTGCGGGTTGCCGAGCGGGCTGCCCTGTCCGGCGCAACGCAGGTGGCGGTGGCGACCGACCATCCAGACATCGCGGCTGCCTGCCGCGAGCATGGCATCGATGTCCATATGACGCGTGCCGATCATCCGTCCGGAACGGACCGCATCGCCGAAGTCGCTGCCGCGCTGGCATTGCCGGACGAGGCTGTGATCGTCAACGTGCAGGGTGACGAACCGCTGATCGATCCCGGACTGGTGGCGGCGACCGCCGCCCTGATCCGTTCGGATACGCCAATGGCAACGGCGGCTCACGCCATTCATTCGGCGGCTGATGCGTTCAATCCCAACATCGTCAAGGTCGTGCTCGACAAGGCGGGCAGGGCGCTGTATTTTTCGCGCGCCACGATTCCCTGGCACCGCGACGGCTTTGCACAATCCACGGATCTGCTGCCGAACGGCTACCAGCCGCTGCGCCATATCGGGCTGTATGCCTACAGCAATGCCTTCCTGCAGGCTTACCCGCGCCTCGAGATTTCACCGCTCGAACAGATCGAAGCACTCGAACAACTCAGGGTGCTCTGGCACGGTTTTCCGATTGCGGTCCATGTTACCGACAGGGCTCCCGCTGCCGGAGTAGATACGCCGGAAGACCTGGCGCGCGTCAGAACGCATTTTGGTCAAGAAAAATAGAAGAAATCCCAATGGCGCCTGCCGTTCAGGCAAGATTCTGTGGTAAGTTTCATGAAAAGTTGGCGTGATACAAACACGCCCATACGGGAAATTTATCCCGCATTGCAAAAAATTTAAAACCAGTCTAGGAAAATGTCATGCGTCTTATCCTTCTCGGAGCGCCTGGTGCCGGTAAAGGCACTCAAGCGAATTTCATCAAGGAAAAATTCAATATTCCGCAAATTTCAACCGGCGACATGCTGCGCGCTGCGGTGAAGGCGGGAACGCCGCTGGGGATTGAAGCCAAGAAGGTCATGGATGCCGGCGGACTGGTTTCCGACGACATCATCATCGGTCTGGTCAAGGATCGCCTGAAGCAGCCGGATTGTGCCAACGGCTATCTGTTCGACGGCTTCCCGCGCACCATTCCTCAGGCAGATGCGATGAAAGAGGCTGGCGTCGCCATCGACTATGTGCTCGAGATCGACGTGCCGGATTCGGCAATCATCGAGCGCATGAGCGGACGCCGCGTACATCAGTCTTCCGGCCGCACCTATCATGTGGCTTTCAATCCGCCCAAGGTGGAAGGCAAGGATGACGTCACCGGCGAAGAACTGATCCAGCGCGATGACGACAAGGAAGACACGGTACGCAAGCGTCTCGCTGTTTATCACGAACAGACTGAGGTGCTGGTCGACTACTACAACAAGTGGGCTGCTTCCGGCCAGCCGGGAGCGCCGAGGTATCGGAAGATCGAAGGTGTCGGACCGGTGGAAACGATACGGGACAGGGCTTTCGCAGCCTTGGCTGAATAAGGAAAAGCGGACCATGTGTCCGCTTTTTTGTTTTTGCGGGATGAACCTAATTCAAACCCGCGAACCAAAACTGGAAAGTGCATTTCGATGACCATGTTGGTGAGCGTGAGCGCATGGGTGTCGAGACATGGAAAACAGATCCAACTACACCGGAACAAATCTGAGAGGCAAGAGCTTGCAACACAGCGATTGCCGATGCGATGAGCTTCAACCAGTTGTGTAAAAAGTTTTGCAGTGCGTAGTAGCCGAAGGACCCAGGCACATAGGCAGCGGATGCCAGCAGATACCGATACGGCAGCATGAGTGTCGTCCAGTCCTCCGGAACATCGTCGTTGTTTTAACTTTGTCGACAACAACATGGAGGAGTCGTTATGGCAACAGGTTTATGGTTTGCCGTAGTGTGCGGCGTGCTCGCCGTCGTCTACGGTCTGGTGTCGCGCAGTTGGATTCTTAAGCAGAATGCCGGCAATGCTCGAATGCAGGAAATCTCGCTCGCCGTCCAGCAAGGAGCAGCGGCATATCTCGGCCGACAATACCGGACCATCGCCGTTGTCGGCGTCATTCTCTTCATCCTGATTGCCATCCTTCCCGGCCTGGGCATGAAAACCGCCATCGGCTTCCTCGTCGGCGCGGTATTGTCCGGCGCCTGCGGCTTTATTGGCATGAATGTCTCCGTGCGGGCCAACGTGCGAACGGCCCAGGCGGCTGTTACCGGCATGAACGAAGCGCTCAATGTGGCATTCCGCGGCGGGGCGATTACCGGCATGCTGGTGGCCGGACTTGGCCTGCTTGGCGTCGCGCTGTTTTACTGGTACCTGGCGAGCGCGGGAGGCGACGTGACCAACGCGCATGATGTCATCAAGCCGCTGATCGGCCTCGGATTCGGCGCGTCCCTGATTTCCATCTTCGCGCGCCTTGGCGGCGGGATCTTCACCAAGGGCGCGGATGTCGGAGCGGACCTGGTCGGCAAGGTCGAAGCCGGCATTCCCGAAGACGATCCCCGCAATCCCGCGGTCATTGCCGACAACGTCGGCGACAATGTCGGCGACTGCGCCGGCATGGCCGCCGATCTGTTCGAGACCTATGTGGTCACGCTGATTGCGACAATGCTGCTGGGTGCATTGATGATCAAGGGCGCGGAAAGCCAGGCGGTGCTGTATCCGCTGCTGCTGGCGGCGGTGTCCATCCCGGCATCCATCGTGGGCTGCTCGATGGTCAAGGCCAAGCCCGGCAAGAAGATCATGTCGGCGCTTTATACCGGGCTGTGGTGGGCCGCCGGCCTGTCGCTGATCGGCTTCGCCCTGGTGACCTGGTGGCTGATGCCCGAACCGATGCGGGTGCCGATGATGGGGTCCGCCGTGGTCGGCATCGTCCTCACGGCGCTGATGGTCTATATCACCGAGTACTACACCGGTACCGACTACAAGCCGGTTCGCCATATCGCCGAAGCTTCGACCACCGGACATGGCACCAACATCATCGCCGGCTTGGGCGTCTCCATGAAAGCCACCGCCTATCCGGTGCTGGCCGTCTGCGCCGCCATCCTCGCGACTTACTGGCTCGCCGGCCTGTACGGCGTCGCCATTGCCGCGACCGCCATGCTGTCGATGGCCGGCATCATCGTTGCCCTGGATGCCTACGGTCCCATCACCGACAATGCGGGCGGGATCGCGGAAATGGCCGACATGCCCGAATCGGTGCGCGCCATTACCGATCCGCTGGATGCGGTCGGCAATACCACCAAGGCGGTTACCAAGGGATATGCGATCGGGTCGGCCGGCCTGGCTGCGCTGGTCCTGTTCGCCGATTACACCCATGCGCTCGACTCGGTCGGCAAGAGCACATCCTTCGATCTGTCGAATCCGATGGTGATCGTCGGTCTCTTCATCGGCGGCCTCATTCCCTACCTGTTCGGCGCCATGGCGATGGAGGCGGTAGGGCGGGCCGCCGGCGCGGTGGTCGTCGAAGTGCGACGCCAGTTCCGCGACATCAAGGGCATCATGGATGGCAGCGGCAAGCCCGAGTACGACAAGGCGGTCGATATGCTCACCGCCTCGGCGATCAAGGAAATGATCCTGCCGTCGCTGCTGCCCGTGGTGGTCCCGATCGCAGTGGGGCTGCTTCTCGGCCCGGCCGCGCTGGGCGGCTTGTTGATGGGTACGATCATCACCGGACTGTTCGTTGCCATCTCGATGACCACCGGCGGCGGCGCCTGGGACAATGCCAAGAAATACATCGAGGATGGTCATCACGGCGGCAAGGGGTCCGACTCCCACAAGGCAGCCGTCACCGGAGACACCGTCGGCGATCCCTACAAGGACACCGCCGGTCCGGCCGTCAATCCGCTGATCAAGATCATCAATATCGTTGCCCTGCTGATGGTGCCGCTGCTGCCGGCCGTCGGACCGCAAACAGCGGGCAGGGAATTCACCTTTCCCGACGCTGTGTCGATGAAGTCAGCGCCGGCCGCGGGTTCTCCCGCAGCAGCGCCTGCGCCTGGAATCCCGGCGCAACGCACTTCGGGCCAGAAACCCTGAGCTGGTCTGCTTGAAAAGGCGGCTGCGGCCGCCTTTTGCTTTTCAGGCAAAAAATTGGCTACAATGCCCTTGGCTTACGTTTACGTAAACGTCATCGGCTCGCCGCCTTGTCGCGTCATCAGATGTCGTTGGGCGTCATTGAAATTTCCAATTTGAAAAAGGGACGAAGATGCAGATTCAGAATAGTGTATTCATCATCACCGGCGGGGCTTCCGGACTGGGTGCGGCCACTGCGCGAATGATCGTGGAGAATGGCGGCAAGGTGGTGCTGGCGGATGTTCAGGTAGAGGCCGGCGAGAAGCTTGCCGCGGAGCTGAATGGACTTTTTCTGAAGTGCGACGTAACGTCCGAGGCCGACGGCAAGGCAGTGGTGGATGCGGCAACTGGGCTCGGCACCCTGCGCGGACTGGTCAATTGCGCCGGCGTGGCGCCTGCGGTCAAAACGGTCGGCAAGGACGGGCCGCATCCTCTGGAAGTCTTCCAGCGGGTCATCAACATCAATCTCGTGGGCACATTCAACATGGCGCGCCTGGCAGCCGATGCCATGTCCAAGACCGAAGGCAATGAGCAGGGCGAGCGCGGCGTCATCATCAATACCGCATCGGTTGCCGCCTATGACGGCCAGATTGGCCAGGCTGCCTATGGCTCGTCGAAGGCCGGCGTGGTCGGACTCACTCTGCCGATGGCACGCGATCTGTCTCGCAATGGCATCCGTGTCATGACCATCGCTCCGGGTATCTTCGAAACGCCGATGCTGCTGGGCATGCCCCAGGAAGTTCAGGATGCGCTGGGCCGCATGGTGCCGTTTCCCCCGCGTCTGGGCAAGCCGCAGGAATATGCGCATCTCGCCAAGACCATCATCGAAAATACGATGCTCAATGGCGAAACGATCCGTCTCGACGGCGCGATCCGCATGCAGCCCAAGTAAGGAAAGAGCGGGAAGAATGGCGCAGCCGGATTGGTCCGGCCACCTGTCCGGCTGGCGCTTTTCTGTTGCCGGGAGTTTGTATTGAATAAAACAAGAATGCCCTTGCTTGCCGCCGTGGCGGTATTGGCCGGTGGTTGCGCCGGAACCGCGCCGGTACAAGTACGCGGGCCGGCACCGGAGGCATCATTGCCGCAGCAAGCCGGCATGCAGGCTCCCGAGCGCTCCACCGGGTATGCCGACAAGCCCGGCTGGGCGGCAAGGAAATACATGGTGGCCGCAGCCAATCCGCTGGCCACCGGCGCCGGCTATCAGGTGCTGCGCGCTGGTGGCACCGCCGTCGATGCGGCGATTGCGGTGCAGATGGTATTGACCCTGGTGGAACCCCAGTCATCAGGAATTGGCGGCGGCGCCTTTCTGCTGCATTCCGACGGCAAGACGGTGAAGGCCTTCGACGGCCGCGAAACCGCGCCCATGGCTGCCACCGACAGGCTGTTTTTCGGCGCCGACGGCAAGCCGGTCAATTTCTACAATGCCGTTGTCGGCGGCCGCGCGGTTGGCGTGCCCGGCGTATTGCGCATGCTGGAACTGGCCCACCGGGAATACGGCCGGTTGCCATGGGCTTCGCTGTTTGCTCCCGCCATCGCGCTGGCACAGGAAGGTTTTGCCGTCAGTCCGCGGCTCCATGCCATGCTCAACTCCGAGCAGCATTTGAGGAAAGATCCTGTCGCTGCGTCTTACTTTTATGACCGCGGCGGCAATCCATGGCCGATCGGACATCTGCTGAAAAATCCGGAGCTGGCCGATGTGTTGCGCGATATTGCCATCAACGGCGCCGATGCGTTCTACAAAGGCCGGCTTGCGGAAGATATCGAGGCGAAGGTGAAAGGCCATCCGGCCAACCCGGGATTGCTCACTGCAACCGATATCGCGGCTTACCAGGCAAAGGTGCGTGAACCGGTCTGCTCGGACTACCGGGCGTGGACGGTATGCGGCATGCCGCCGCCGTCATCGGGCGGCATCGCCGTCGCGCAAATGCTGGGGATTCTTGAAACCCGCGACATGCGTGCGCTTGCCCCGCAAAACGGTGCGCTGAACGCGGAAGCCATCCATCTGTTTTCCGAAGCTGGGCGGCTGGCTTACGCCGACCGCAGCCGCTATGTCGCCGATACCGATTTCATTGCCCTGCCGGGCAGTGGCGCAAAAGCCTTGCTCGACAAGCAATACCTTGCCGGGCGCGCGGCGCTGATCAGCGACAAGTCGATGGGTGTCGCCAAGTCCGGCATGCCCTTTGCGGCTGCATTGACATCAGGGCTCGATACGTCACCCGAGCTGCCGTCCACCTCGCATATTTCGATTGTCGATGCCAGAGGCAACGCTGTCTCGATGACAACGTCCATTGAAGACGCATTCGGTTCGCGACAGATGGTCCGGGGCTTCCTGCTCAATAACCATCTGACCGATTTCTCCTTCGACGCTGCCGATGCGAACGGACCGATTGCGAACCGGATCCAGCCTGGCAAGCGCCCGCGCAGCTCCATGGCGCCTACTCTGGTATTCGAGAAGGGCAGCAACAGGCTGGTAATGTCGACTGGCTCTCCCGGCGGCTCTGCCATCATCAATTACGTCGGCAAGGTGCTGATCGGAACGCTGGATTGGGGGCTCAACGTGCAGCAGGCAATCAGTCTGCCGAATTTCGGCAGCCGCAATGGACCGACCGAACTGGAGCAAGGCCGCGTTGATGCCGCGCTCGCTGACCAGCTGAAAGCCAAGGGGCACAATGTGCGCATGATCGAGCAGACCTCGGGCTTGCAGGGAATCATGCGGATGAACATCCACGGCGAGGAAATGTGGTTTGGTGGCGCGGATCCGCGCCGCGAGGGGATTGTCAAGGGCGATTGAGGCTAGGCTGTGTTTGATAAGCGTTGCGAGCGGTTCGGATTGGCGCCGAGGAGCGCACGCGTACGCAGGGTACGCCGAGCACCGCAGGCGCCAATCCGGATCGCGCAGCAGCTTATCAAACACAGGCTGGAGCGTTTTCCCTCTGACTTGCCTGCCGATCCCGGACAGATTGCCGCCAGCACTGCGTTGTGACTCCTTGCCATGGCTTGGCCATGTCGCGTCGGCACGCCTTGTTCCAGCGGCAATCTGTCTCGGCTGGTCAGGGTGAAAACGCTCTCAGGTCAACCGGGGACAGGCAGGCATTCCGCAATGCCGTTGCGTTGTTTCCTTGCCAGCTGAACGCAGGCGGTATCCTCAAAGCTGCAATCGCCTGCTAATCTCTCAGTCATGAACGAGAGCAAGAAAACCGCACTGGTACTGACTGGCGGTGGCGCCCGCGCCGCCTACCAGGTCGGCGTGCTTGACGGTGTCGCTTCCATACTCAAGGATGAAGGCCGCCAGCCGGAACATAATCCCTACGACATCATTTGCGGCACCTCGGCAGGCGCCATCAATGCCACGGCCCTGGCATGTCATGCCGGTAATTTCGGTGAGGGGCTACGTCAGGTTCTCCGCGTCTGGGAGCAGTTCACCGCGGAGCAGGTCTACCGCACGGATTCTATTGGCGTGCTTCGTTCCGGGGCCAAGTGGCTGTCGCTGCTTTCATTCGGCTGGCTGCTGCGCCAATGGCGGGCGAATCCGCCCAACTCCCTGCTGGACAATACGCCGCTCGTGACATTGTTGCACCGGATGCTGGATTTCCCGCGACTCGATGCGGCACTCATGGAAGGCAAGCTGCATGCGCTGGCGGTCACAGCGTCTTCCTACACCGCAGGCAGGCACATCACCTTCTTTCAAAGCGACGCTGATATTGCGCCCTGGGTCCGCTCGCAGCGACTGGCGCTGCGCACCCAGATCGGCGTGGAACACTTGCTGGCCTCCGCCGCGATACCCCTGCTGTTTCCAGCCATGCCCTTGTATTGCGAAGGACGCAGGGAGTATTTCGGTGACGGTTCAATGCGCCAGCTGGCACCGATTTCTCCTGCCATTCATCTCGGCGCCGACAGGGTGCTGGTCGTGGGCGCGGGCCGCCTGAATGATCAATCCCATGGCAGTTCAACACAGGTTCAGTACCCCAGCCTGGCGCAAATCGCAGGCCATGCTTTGTCCAGCATCTTTCTTGACAGCCTGGCGGTCGACATCGAGCGCATGACCCGGATTAACCTGACCTTGTCCATGTTGAGCAAGGAGCAATTGGCGCACACTCCATTGCGCCCTATTAAAATGCTTGTCATCGCGCCGTCGGAACGACTGGACGATATCGCCAGCCGGCATGTGAAAAGCCTGCCTCGCCCGATCCGGATGCTATTGGGAGGAATCGGTGCCACCGAAGCCGGTGGGTCGGCGCTGGCGTCGTACCTGCTGTTCGAGGCAAGCTATACGAAGGAGTTGATTGCGCTTGGAAGGCGAGATGCGCTCGCCCGGAGGGAGGATATTCTTGCGTTTTTCGATGCCCGCGAAAGCATCGCGGCGCCTGGAGAAACTAATGCAGAAGTTGCACGGCAGCGAGCCTGACAAGAGGGACGCCTGACAAGAAGGGTGCGT
Source organism: Noviherbaspirillum aerium (assembly GCF_008929045.1). Classification (GTDB taxonomy): domain Bacteria; phylum Pseudomonadota; class Gammaproteobacteria; order Burkholderiales; family Burkholderiaceae_D; genus Noviherbaspirillum; species Noviherbaspirillum aerium. Next base: position 93,881 of record NZ_VFAH01000011.1, read on the forward strand.
CTCCTGCCGAGCCAGGATCGGTTGCGCCGCAGCCGGATCAGCGCCGGTTAATAACCGTAACCGCGATGATGATGATGCTTCCAGTGATGCTTGTGCATCTTTTTAGGGTGGCGTCTTTCCACATAATACGGTGCGCCATATGTGACGACCGTGGCCGGTTGAACGTAGACAGGTTGTGGGCGCACATAGACGGGCTGGGGCTGGTAGTAGACCGCTGGGGGCGGGGTGTAGACGCCAACTGCCGGATAACCCGAATTCACGGTGACCGACCAGTTCACATTGGGGTTGCCAGCTAGTGAAAGCGGAGCGGCGGTCATCAGCAGGATTCCGGCGATACTCTGCAATGCAGAAATGCGGTTTGTTTTCATGACTTTCTCCTTGAAATGCGTTGCTGATTATTTAACGATAAAACCTGTTGCCTAACCAGCACATATTGTCCAAGTGCAAGTAAGTCCTGCAACAAAATGTTAGCAGATCACTTCAGCCCACAGTTTCGCCGCGCAGGCATTTCGACATACCATATTTTTTGAAACAGGGTTGATTCGCATTTCGCAAGCAGTTACCCTACGGTATTCGCGTATTTGTCGATTTTTTAACGATATGGGCAACCAAGCAATGAGATTGAACTTTATTGGCAAGTGGTTATTCTTTCTCGCCACGCTGCTACTCTCGTTCAATCTGTTCGCGAAGGGACCGGCACCACTGGGGGAGGTAAGACTCACCGAGCTTCCCAAGGAGGCGCAGCATACCCTGGCGCTCATCAAGCAGGGCGGCCCGTTTCCGTATCCTAAGGATGGACGGGTGTTTGGCAACTATGAGAAGATTTTGCCCAAGCAAAAGCGCGGCTATTATCAGGAATTCACGGTAAAAACCCCGGGAGTCCGCAATCGCGGGGCGCGCCGCATCGTTTCAGGCGGAGATCCGACATCTTCTGGCGAATACTATTACACAGATGATCATTATGCGACTTTCCGACGCATCAGAGAGTAATCATATGCGAATCGATTCTCCGCACAGCGAATCCCTCGATCTCATTGCGCCGGTTGAGGATGACATGGACCTGTTCAGAAGCGTCCCGCCGAATGTGGTGCAGTCCATTCGTGCTTTCAGGGTGACCGAGTTGCAGGAGGAAGCGGCCCGCCTCGGGCAGCACTTTCTCTATGCGTATTGTGCGGATGCGTCGACCAAGCAGCAGGTGCTGTCGTGCATTGCCACCGCCTTCCATTTCCCGCGACATTTTGGCAAGAACTTCGATGCCCTCAGTGATTGCCTGACCGATCTCGCCTTCAAGGCCGGCCCGCAGCCCGGTTTTCTGGTCGTGATCGAGCAATTGCCGAATACGCCCAAATTCGACAGGGAAGCAAGGGAAACGTTGCTTGATGTATTTCGTGATGCCGCAGATTTCTGGGCAGATAAGAAAGTCGCCTTTCGGGTCTTTTACTCGTTCCAGTGATTGGATGTTGATTTGCAAACAAGGCCGGCTGCGATGCCGGCTTTTTTATTTCCAGTATTTCGGTAGGCCAAAGCGGGTACGGTAAAATGCGCGCCATGAAAAATATCGTCATCCTGATATCCGGACGCGGCAGCAATATGCAGGCTATCATCCGTGCCGCCCGGAACGAACAATGGCCCTGCCGGGTCGCGGCCGTCATCAGCAATCGCGCTGATGCAGAGGGGCTGCAGTTCGCCGCCGAGCAGGGCATTCCTGCAGAAGCGGTAATAAGCAAGGACTTTCCGACACGCGAAGCATTCGACGCTGCGCTGCAGACGGCCATCGACCGCTTCGCGCCGGACCTGGTTGTGCTTGCGGGCTTCATGCGCATCCTGACGCCGAAGTTCGTGGAACATTACGCCGGGCGCATGCTCAATATTCATCCGTCGCTGCTGCCGAGCTTTCCCGGCCTGGCGACACACCGCCAGGCGCTGGCGGCGGGCGTGAAAGTGCATGGAGCGACGGTGCACTTTGTGACTGCGGAACTGGACCATGGTCCGATTGTGGCGCAGGCGGTTGTGCCGGTCCTTGCGACCGATAACGAACACACGCTCGCTGAACGTATCCTCGTCGAAGAACACAAAATTTATCCTCAAGCCGTACGCTGGTTTGTTGAAGGCCGGCTGTCAATCGATAACGGTATCGTACGTATTGCCGACGAGCCCCAACTCGTCTGAACTGAAAGAATTCCATGAGATTGCATCCTGCAGTCATCGGTGCTGCTGAAGAAGTCCTGCGCGAAGTCCTGCGCTTTACAGGACCTGCCGATGTCACTTTATCCCGTTACTTCCGCGAGCATCCCAAATTGGGATCGCGCGAGCGCAATGCCGTGGCGGAAGGCGTTTACGCGGTTCTGCGCAACAAGCTGGCCTATGCCAGCTTTTCCGAATCCGGCCAGGGATCTGCGATGCGTCGCCTTGCCCTGCTGGGGTTGGGCGAGACCGTCGGAGTGGATGCGCTTGCCGGCTTGTCTGAGGACGAAGCGGCATGGCTGCACCGGATTTCCCAGATTGACCGCAATAGCCTGCCAATCAACCTGCGCGCCAATCTGCCGCAATGGCTGCTCGACAAGCTGATAGCCCGCGATGGCGAAGCCGCGGCGCTGGAACTGGTCGATGCGCTCAATCGGCCGGCACCGCTGGATCTGCGCGTCAATTCCCTGAACTGGAAGCGCGAAGATGTGATCGCCGAGCTGGCCAAGGCCCCCATCGTGTGCGAGCCGACGCCGTTTTCTCCGCTCGGCATTCGCGTGCCGAAAAAGCCGGCGCTGCAGAATCTTCCCCTGTTCAAGGAGGGAGCGATTGAAGTGCAGGATGAGGGAAGCCAGTTGCTGGCGCTGATCCTGGGCGCCAAGCGCGGCGAAATGGTTGCCGATTTCTGCGCCGGCGCGGGCGGCAAGACGCTCGCCTTGGGCGCGGCAATGCGCAATACCGGGCGCCTGTACGCATTCGACGTATCCGAGAAAAGGCTGGCGAAGCTCAAGCCGCGTCTGGCACGCAGCGGTTTGTCCAACGTACATCCGGTTGTCATCGCCCATGAAAACGATGCCAAGGTGAAGCGCCTGGTGGCAAAGATCGACCGCGTGCTGGTTGACGCGCCATGCAGCGGTCTTGGTACCTTGCGCCGCAATCCCGACATGAAATGGCGGCAGACCCCGGAAACTGTCGCCGAACTCACGGTCAAGCAGGCAGCCATTCTGGCCAGCGCGGCACGCCTTGTGAAACCCGGCGGCAGGCTGGTCTACGCAACCTGCAGCCTCCTGGACGAGGAAAACGAGGCGATTGCGCAGCAGTTCCTGGCCGCTAATGCAGGCTTTTCGCTGTTGCCAATGCGTGATGTCCTCGCGGAACAGAAAATTCCGCTGGATATGCAGGACTATCTAAAGCTCGCGCCTCAGATTCATCGGACGGACGGTTTCTTCGCCGCGGTATTCGTCAGGAACAAATGAGCGTCAGGGCTTTTGCCGTCTTGCTGCTGACGCTGGCCGCGGCGCCGGTCGTCACGGGAGCAAAGGGCGTCGACGCAGATGCGCCGATGGTCGCGGAAGGTACGCTGCAGCCCTTGTTTGCGCCCTGGGACGATATCGAGAAATCCATCATCGGAATGCTTGACGGAGCGCGGCGGCAGATACTGGTACAGGCTTATCTGCTAACCAATAAGAAAATATCGGCGGCGCTGATTGCGGCTCACCGCCGCGGTGTCGATGTGAAGGTCCTGGTCGATGGCGATCAGCTCGAACGAGTCGATTCATCGACGGCGCCGCGCCTTGCGTCGGCCGGGATACCGGTATGGATCGAGACAAAATACCAGAATGCGCATAACAAGGTAATCGTGGTTGATGCCGAAACCTCACATGCGACCGTGATGACCGGCAGCTTCAATTTCACCTGGACCGCACAGCACAAGAATGCTGAAAATCTGCTGGTGGCGAGAAACAATCCAAAGCTGGCTGCACGCTATGCGCGAAATTGGGAGCGGCACCGCAACGAGGCAAGCCGCTACAAGAAATAAGAAATAAGCAATGAGACAAAACCTGCTTTCTAGCCTGCTGTCCGATCTATGGACAGACCTTCATGATCCAAACCTGCTCTGGCAAATCCTTGCCTTGACCGGCAGCCTGGGCATAGGCTGGCTGCTCGCTAAAACATTCCGGCAGCGTCTGACCGCACATGACGGGCAGCTTCGGGTCATGCGCTTGGGCGTTGAGAGTTTCGCCCCGGTTCTCTGGCCATTGCTGGCACTGGGATTGATCGCCCTCTCCAAATTTGTGCTGCAGCAATGGATGCATGTAAACCTGCTGCGCCTGGCGATCCCGCTGATAGGTTCGTTTGCATTGATCCGCCTGGCTTTTTACATGTTGCGCCGCGTCTTTGCGCGTGGTGGCGAGCCAGGAGCAGTCGTACTGCTTGCGGAAAAAATCTTTGCATCCGTGGTCTGGCTGGGCGTTGCCTTGTATATCACGGGGCTATGGCCGGAACTGGTTGCCTATCTCGAAAACACCACCATACCGGTCGGACGGCACAAGGCTTCGCTCCTGGTGGTTTTCCAGGCGGCTGCGTCGGTGGTCATTACCCTGATGTTTGCCCTGTGGGCCGGAGCCGCACTGGAAGAGCGCCTGATGCGGATGGATAGCGTCCATTCTTCCCTGCGCGCCGTCGCGGCCCGCATGGGGAAGGCGGTTCTTATCCTGCTCGCCGTCTTGATCAGTCTTTCCCTGGTGGGCATCGACCTGACGGTGCTTTCCGTATTTGGTGGTGCGCTTGGTGTCGGTCTGGGTCTTGGCTTGCAGAAGATTGTCAGCAGCTATGTGTCTGGCTTCGTCATTCTCATCGAGCGCAGCCTTGCCATTGGTGACGTAGTGAATGTCGACAAATATTTCGGTCAGGTAACTCGAATCAATACCCGTTATACAATTGTGCGCGGCTTTGACGGGGTGGAAACCGTGGTGCCGAACGACATGCTGTTGTCGACGCCGGTCCAGAACTATTCGCTGACGGATCGTTCCCTGCGGTTGGCGACACGCGTCGGCGTAAGTTACCGGACCGATGTGGAGCAGGTGCTAGGACTCTTGGAAGAAGTGGCAACGGACATCCCCCGCATTTTGAAAAATCCTGCCCCTCAAGCCTTGCTTGTCCGCTTCGATCCGGACGGCTTTGAACTGGAGGTTGGGTTCTGGATCGCAGATCCGGAGAACGGGCGGGGCAATGTACTGTCTCAATTGAACCGGGCCATCTGGAAGATGTTGCAAAAACATCAAATTGAAATTCCCTATCCGCAACGTGAAATCCGAATCCTTGATGTAGTACCTGGAAATGAAAGCAGGATTTCAATGAAAATGCCGGTTACCGAAACGCCATAAACGCGTACAATCTGCCCCAGATTGCAGATAGGCTCTTGTTTTTGCAAGGAAAACAAAGCGGCGTACCGGCATCCGTCTTCAACCAGGAGTATTTATCATCGAAACCACCATGCTTGACGCAGTTCTTCATTTCTTGTCAAACGGTCTCGCTTCTGCGAGCGGCTGGGAGATCGTGGGAATCACGCTGATCCTGACGCATATCACGATTGCGGCTGTCACTATCTATCTTCATCGTTGCCAGGCACATCGCGCGCTGGAGCTGCATGCGATTCCGAGCCACTTTTTCCGCTTCTGGCTATGGTTGACCACAGGTATGGTGACCAAGGAATGGGCAGCTATTCATCGCAAGCATCATGCAAAATGCGAAACCGAGGAAGATCCGCACAGCCCGGTCACACGCGGTATCAAGAAAGTACTGCTGGAAGGCGCCGAGCTTTACCGCGCCGAGTCCAAGAACCGCGAGACCATGGACAAGTATGGTCATGGCACCCCGGATGACTGGATCGAACGCAATCTTTACAGCAAATACTCCTGGCAGGGTGTAGGCCTGATGCTCGTCATTGACGTTGTTCTGTTCGGTGTCGTCGGCCTGAGTGTCTGGGCGGTACAGATGCTGTGGATCCCCATTACAGCGGCCGGCATCATCAATGGCATTGGTCACTACTGGGGCTACCGCAATTATGAATGTTCGGACGCGGCTACCAACATCTTCCCGCTTGGCATTCTGATTGGCGGCGAAGAGCTGCACAACAACCACCATACGTTTGGCACGTCCGCCAAGCTGTCGTCCAAATGGTACGAGTTCGATATCGGCTGGATGTACATTCGCATACTGGAAACTCTCGGCCTGGCAAAGGTGAAGAAGGTTGCTCCCGCACCCAAGTTCAATCCCGAGAAGAGAGTGGCCGACTTTGACACGCTGCAATCCGTGATCTCCAACCGCTACGACGTGATGGCCAAGTACGCAAAATCGGTCAAGCGCGCATGGCGTGATGAAATGGAGCATCTGGCAGGCAAGGCAAAGCTTGAGTCCAAGTTTCTGAAGTCATCCAAGAAACTGCTCCAGCGCGAGCCGGCGAAGCTGGAAGCGCCTCAGCAGCAGCAGTTGAGTGAGCTATTTGCGCATAGCAAGGCGTTGCAAACGATGCATGAAATGCGCGTAGAGCTTGCTGCCATCTGGGAGCGTTCCAATTCAAGCCGCGAACAGTTGCTCCATCAACTGCAGGATTGGTGTGCCAGGGCGGAAGCGTCCGGCATTCGGGCGCTGCAGGATTTCTCGATGCGTCTTCGCAGCTATGTATAAGGTGAATACCGGCTGCTCAGGCATCGGCATGTTACGAGCCTGAGAGTTGGGACAATAAAAAACGCGGCCACAATGGCCGCGTTTTTTTGCCCCTGCATCGTTGATGCGCAGATGTTTATAGACGTTTGCGTGAGCGGGAAGGCTGGGAAATGGTGTATTAAACGGCATTGCGAACGGGATGGGCGGTCCTTCACTGCAGTGTTGTTTGTCGCCTGCGTGGCCGGTAAACACCAGTCGCCTATTGTCTCGCGCAGAGTCCCGGCGCAATCTAATCTCCCCATGCATCCTTGCAAGCCGCCCCAAGCGTCCGCACCTGCCCGCGCAAGCATGGTGGAAATAACAATAGTCGAAGGACAGTGGTGCAGTAGGGCGGAAGTAACAGGAGAGGCAGGAGCAGGAGCAGATCAGAAATGAAAAAAGCCGTTCGATGAACGGCTTTTTGATTCATACGCTGAAAACCAGATTACTTGATCTTGGTTTCTTTGTATTCCACATGCTTGCGTGCCTTGGGGTCGAATTTCATGATCGACATTTTTTCCGGCATGGTGCGCTTGTTTTTTGTGGTGGTGTAGAAGTGGCCGGTTCCAGCAGTGGATTCCAGCTTGATTTTGTCACGGTTAGATTTTGCCATGATAGTTTCCTAGTAATGTCCGCTTAGACTTTTTCGCCGCGTGCGCGCAGATCGGTCAGCACGGCATCGATGCCGATCTTGTCGATGATGCGCAGACCTGCATTGGAGAGGCGAAGCGAAACCCAGCGGTTTTCGGATTCAACAAAGAAGCGGCGGCGCTGCAGGTTCGGCAGGAAGCGACGCTTGGTTTTGTTGTTAGCATGGGAAACGTTGTTGCCGACCATCGGCCCTTTCCCGGTGACTTGGCAAACACGTGCCATGGCTTACTCCTTAAAAGATCCAAATTTGGAAAAACGAGAGTATATCCAAAAATATCTTCTTTTTCAATGACTTGCGAAAATTAACTGTGTCTTCGTATTTTAAGTTTATTTAACATTTTCCGTGTTTCAATCTTGTTATTTCACTTGTCAGATTTCCCCATGCTCCGCAAAGGAGTACACCTGGCTCCCCGCGACAACGAAATGGTCAAGCAGACGGACATCCACCAGTCCCAGTGCCTGCTTCAGGGTTTGCGTCAGCGCGCGGTCCGCATGGCTTGGTTCCGGTGTGCCGGATGGGTGGTTGTGCGAAACGATGATCGCAGCGGCGTTATGGGCAAGGGCAGCCTTGACGACCTCACGCGGATAGACACTGGCTTGCGTCAAGCTGCCTCTGAACAGTTCCTCGGCGTGGATCAGGCGATTCTTCACATCGAGGTATAAAACAGCAAAGGATTCATAAGGCTTCTTTGACAGCGTCAACTGCAAGTACTGCTTTACGGCCTGCGGTGATGCGAAAGCTTCTCCCTCCTTCAATTGTTCGCCAATGGCTCGGCGTGCCAGTTCCATGACAGCCTGCAATTGCGCATATTTGGCAGGGCCAAGTCCATTGACAATCGAGAATTCATTCAACGAAGCAGTAAACATCGCATGCAGGGAGCCAAAATGGGTGAGCATTTCGCGCCCCAGGTCGACCGCGCTTTTGCCGCTGACGCCTACACGCAGAAAGACCGCAAGCAATTCTGCATCCGATAACTGCTGCGGCCCATGCCGAATCAGCCGTTCACGCGGACGCTGTTCTTCGGGCCAGTGATTGATTGCCATGGTTTCGTATTCGATGCTCTTGTTATCGCGAAGCGGCAATTATAGGGATTAAGGTTTATTAAATTGCAACTATTTTCAAGGCTGTTGCGTGACTAGAACCGTTTAGGCCGCAGGAGTCTACGGAGTTAAAGAGCATCGTCGCTTACAATAATGTCTTGTCACCTGATTCCGAGTTCACATGCAAAGCCCTGTCACGCCAGTCGTTACCGAATCTGCCTATCTGACCCTGCACTACCGTCTGGCAGCAATGGATGGTACTAACATCGTTAGTACTTTCGAAGAGAAGCCAGCAACCCTGCAACTTGGTACTGGTCAGCTCGCGCCATTTCTTGAAGCCTGCCTGATCGGCCTTCCCGAAGGCACGCATCATACGTTCGAACTGACGCCGGAAAAGGCTTTTGGTCCACGCAATCCCGACCTGGTCCAGCACGTGTCTCGAGCCACGCTGACCGAGAATTCCAACTTCGGTGAAGAGTATGCCGTTGGAGACCTGGTGGAATTTTCCGCTCCCAGCGGAGGACGCTTCGCGGGTGTCTTGCGATCAATCGATGATGAAAGCGCCTTGTTCGATTTCAACCATCCGCTCGCCGGTCAGTCGGTAAAATTCGAAGTCAAGATCATTGGCATTCTTTAAGCCTCAAACCGCCCCGGATACAGATAACTCGGACCTTTGGTCCTGGAGCATGCAAAGTTAGGAAAATGGATAAGGAAATCTTGCTTGCACAGCCGCGCGGATTCTGCGCAGGCGTCGATCGTGCGATCGACATCGTTGAACGCGCGCTGGAGGAGTTCGGAGCGCCAATTTATGTTCGGCATGAGATCGTGCACAACGCGTATGTGGTGGATGATCTGCGCCGCAAGGGTGCGATTTTCATTGAGGAGCTTGCCTCAGTCCCCGCAGGCAATACCGTCATCTTTTCCGCGCACGGCGTATCCAAGGCCGTGCAGGCCGAGGCAGCGGAGCGCGGACTGCGCATATTTGACGCCACCTGTCCGCTCGTTACCAAAGTCCATGTCGAAGTCGCCAAAATGCGCAGGGAAGGGCGGGAAATCATCATGATCGGTCATGACGGCCACCCCGAAGTCGAAGGCACGATGGGACAGGCGGACGAAGGCATGCATCTGGTGGAAACCGTTGCCGATGTCGAGGCGCTGCAGGTGCGCAATCCCGACATGCTGGCTTATGTCTCGCAGACGACGCTGTCGGTCGATGATACGGCGGATATCATTGCAGCCATAAAACGCAAGTTCCCCCTGATTGCGGAGCCCAAGAAAGGCGACATCTGCTATGCGACGACCAATCGCCAGGAAGCGGTCAAGTTCATGGCTCCCCAGGTCGATGTCGTTATCGTGGTAGGCAGTCCAAACAGTTCGAACTCAAACCGCCTGCGCGAAGTGGCGCAGAAAAAGGGCGCAGTTGCCTACATGGTGGACAATGCCGGGCAGATCGATCCCGCATGGCTCGAGGGCGCAAGCCGTATCGGTGTCACCGCTGGCGCTTCCGCCCCGGAGGTGCTCGTAGACGCCGTCATCGATCGTCTCAAGGCGCTTGGTGCCCGGAGCGTGAGGGCGCTGCCGGGAGTAGAGGAAAACGTTACTTTCCCATTGCCCAAAGGCTTGGCGGCGGTACGGCCGTAAGATACAAAAAGAAAAGCCATGCCAGTGGCTTTTCTCCAAAAGCGTCCGGAATTTAATTCAGACGACCCACTTTTTTTCCATCGATTGTTTTCTACTTTCCTCGTTATTATTGCAGCCTGCGAGGATAGCAAGATGCAACTTGCCAAAAGCGACACGCCTGCCGTTTTTCCGGCACTCTTCTAGCCTTCGTGTTCTTGAAAATATCCAAAAACTCTCCGTGTTTTTGGATATAACGTAAACATTCTTGTACGTTCCAAGCGGTACTCTGGCATTGAGGCAGTGCCGTGTTACCGATGACGGCGGCAAGGCTTTGGAAGTTAGTAGAAGAAAGAGTCTATTTCTCGACCTGATGTCGCTAAATATAAACATTCAGGCATGATGAGAACATTTCTTTCTGGAACATGTTGGGTATAATGCCGCCCGATTCGGGTGGACTCACTAAGCTGCATACAACTAAAAAAGTTATTACCAGAGACAGGAACAGGAGACGCGACCATGCAAAAGACTTACGCCCCGGCCACTCGCAAGAACGCGGCATGCCTTATTCGATAAGCATCGAGGATATCGAGCGGCACCCTAGAGGATCTCATCCGGGTGCCGTTTTTGTTATCTGCAAGGCTATGCCGTATCGCACAGAAATATGGCAGTGATGTTGTAAAACGATTTGAACGTTCCTTATAGAGAGTAGGCAAACTATGGATACCTTTATCCAACAAATCATCAATGGACTGGTGCTGGGCAGTATGTATGCGCTGGTCGCGCTTGGATACACGATGGTGTACGGCGTTCTCAACCTGATCAACTTCGCCCATGGCGACGTGCTGATGATCGGGGCGATGGTCGGCATAACGATTCTCAAAATCGTGCAGTCGGTCGCACCCGATCTGCCGGGCATCGTCAAACTGGGCATTGCGATCATCGGCGCGATTCCCGTTTGCATACTCGTAAACGTGATCATTGAGCGGGTAGCTTACCGGCGCCTGCGTAATGCTCCGCGCCTGGCTCCGCTGATCACCGCCATCGGGGTGTCCATCCTGCTGCAAACCTTTGCAATGATGATCTGGGGCCGCAATCCGATCCCGTTCCCGCAGGTCATGCCGGCTGATCCGTTCAATCTCGGCGGCGCACTGATTTCTCCGACGCAGGTCATGCTGCTGGTGCTGGCAACAGTCGCCATGCTTGCCCTGGTGCTTCTGGTCGAACGTACCCGGATGGGCCGCGCGATGCGGGCTACCGCGGAAAATCCGCGTGTCGCCGGCCTGATGGGAGTGGACTCCAACAAGGTCATCGTCATGACGTTTGCCATCGGTGCTGCGCTGGCCGCAGTGGCTGGCGTGATGTGGGGTGCCAATTACGCCTCGGCGCAGTTCGCGATGGGTTTCGTTCCCGGTTTGAAGGCATTCTCGGCTGCGGTTCTGGGCGGTATCGGCAATATCTATGGCGCGATGGTGGGCGGCATCCTGCTTGGCATCATCGAAAGTCTCGGCGCCGGTTATATCGGTGACCTGACCGGCGGTTTCCTCGGCAGCCACTACCAGGACATCTTTGCATTCGTCGTGCTTATCATCGTACTTACACTGCGTCCGTCCGGCATCATGGGTGAACGCGTTGCGGATCGTGCCTAAGCGTAAAGGAGAGATTCATGTCGACACTATTTGACGTTAAACACAATCCCCGCAAGGCGTACACCAGCTTTGCCATCCTCGGCATCGTACTGCTCGCCTTCCCGTTCATTGCATCGAACTTCGGCAACTCCTGGGTCCGCATCATGGACCTGGCGCTGCTCTATATCATGCTGGCGCTCGGCCTGAATATCGTGGTCGGCATGGCCGGCCTGCTCGATCTCGGCTATATCGCGTTCTACGCGCTGGGCGCCTACATGACAGGTCTGCTGGCATCGCCCCAGTTTGCAAGCGTGCTGGAGTCCTTCGTCAACAACTATCCGGCGGTTGGGGAGGCGCTTCGATGGATAGTCGGCGAGGAAGCGGCGCAAAACGGCATTCACCTGTCGGTATGGCTGATCGTGCCAATGGGTGCGGCACTGGCGGCCGTGTTCGGTGCATTGCTGGGCGCGCCGACGCTGAAGCTGCGCGGCGATTACCTGGCCATCGTGACACTGGGCTTCGGCGAGATCATCCGCATTTTCATGAACAACCTGAATGCCCCGGTGAACATCACCAATGGTCCGCAAGGCATCAACATGATCGATCCGATCCGCATCTTCGGCGTGTCGCTGGCGGGCGAACCGGGTTCACGCGCTACCGTGTATTTCGGCGAATGGGGCATGCCGTCGGTCAATGCCTACTATTTCCTGTTCCTGTTCCTTTGCGCGGTCATCATCTTCATTTCGATACGCCTGCAGCATTCGCGCCTCGGCCGTGCCTTCGTGGCCATCCGCGAAGACGAGATCGCCGCCAAGGCGATGGGCATCAATACTCGCAACGTCAAACTCCTGGCATTCGGCATGGGCGCCTCTTTCGGCGGCGTTGCCGGGGCCATGTTTGCATCCTTCCAAGGCTTCGTCTCGCCCGAGTCGTTCTCGCTGACCGAATCGATTGCCGTACTGGCGATGGTGGTGCTTGGCGGTATCGGCCATATTCCCGGCGTCGTGCTGGGAGGCGTCATCCTGGCGGCCTTGCCGGAAGTGCTGCGCCACGTGGTGGAGCCGGTACAGCGCCAGTTGTTCGGCGCCGTGCTGATCGACGCTGAAGTGCTGCGCCAGCTGCTCTACGGCCTGGCCATGGTCGTCATCATGCTCTACCGTCCGGAAGGCCTGTGGCCGTCGCCGAAGCATGAGGACCGAATGGATGCCAATGCGAAAAAACGTCTGGATGAAAAAGAACCTACTGCGCTGGCTGCATAAGGAAAAATAATGAGCGAACAAGTCATTCTGAAGATTGCGGGCGTCAACAAGCGCTTTGGCGGCCTACAGGCACTGTCGGACGTCAGCATCAAGATTCTGAAGGGCCAGATCTATGGCCTGATCGGTCCCAACGGCGCCGGCAAGACCACGTTCTTCAACGTGATCACAGGTCTGTACCAGGCCGATACCGGCACATTCGAGCTGGACGGCAAGCCTTATTCGCCGTCCGCACCGCACGAAGTGGCGAAGGCCGGCATTGCGCGGACTTTCCAGAACATCCGTCTGTTCGGCGAGATGTCGGCAGTCGAGAACGTGATGGTGGGGCGCCATGTCCGGACCAAGCAGGGCGTGTTCGGCGCCGTCTTCCATCATAAGGCCGCACGCGAAGAGGAAGCGGCGATTCGCCAGCGCGCCATGGAGTTGCTGGACTTTGTCGGTATTGCCAAGTTTGCCCACCGCACTGCGCGGCATCTGTCCTACGGCGATCAGCGCCGTCTCGAGATTGCCCGTGCGCTGGCAACCGATCCGCAATTGCTGGCGCTCGACGAGCCGGCAGCCGGCATGAATGCCACTGAAAAGCTCGCCCTGCGTGAACTCCTGGTGAAGATCAAGGCGGAAGGCAGGACCATTCTGCTCATCGAGCATGATGTAAAACTGATGATGGGTCTCTGCGACCGCCTGACGGTGCTCGATTACGGCAAGCCGATTGCGGAAGGCGTGCCGGCCGAGGTGCAAAGCAACCCGGCTGTTATCGAGGCGTATTTGGGAGGGGGGCACTAATGAACGAAAACATTCTGAAGGTCAGCGGCCTGAAGATCGCTTATGGCGGTATCCAGGCAGTCAAGGGGATTGACCTCGAGGTCAACAAGGGTGAACTGGTCACGCTGATCGGCGCCAATGGTGCAGGCAAGACCACCACGCTCAAGGCCATCACCAACACGCTCCCGGGCTGCAAGGTTGAAGGCCAGATCCACTATACCGGCCAGCCGATCCAGGGCACGACATCGTTCTCGCTGGTGAAGAAAAATCTGGCGATGGTGCCCGAGGGGCGCGGCGTGTTCACACGCATGACCATCCTCGAAAACCTTCTCATGGGCGCCTATATCCGCAACGACAAGGCCGCTATCCAGGCTGACATCGACAAGTGGTTCGGGGTGTTCCCGCGCTTGAAAGAACGTGCCAATCAGCTGGCGGGTACACTGTCCGGCGGCGAGCAGCAGATGCTGGCGATGGCCCGCGCGTTGATGAGTCATCCCAAGCTGCTGCTGCTGGACGAACCGTCGATGGGTCTGTCCCCGATCATGGTCGAAAAGATTTTCGAAGTCGTGCGCAATGTGTCTGCGCAGGGTGTGACCATTCTGCTCGTCGAACAGAATGCCAAACTCGCGTTGCAGGCTGCGCATCGCGGTTATGTGATGGAATCGGGCCTGATCACCATGAGCGGCAAGGCCAATGACATGCTGGATGACCCGAAGGTCAAGGCTGCTTATCTCGGCGAAGGCTGATCGCATCCAAACCCTGCAGAAGCTTTCCAACACCGCCTTGCCGGCACCGACGGCAAGGCGGTTTTCATTTGTGACTGTGCTTTCGGGCGGCCTGAAACACGGGGCCGCTCGAGCAATGGCATAATTTGCACCAATCGTGATTCAAATTGGTCCGGCGCAGCGATGTTTTGCAGAAGCAGGAACGCTTGCAAGTATCGTGCAATCTCCCGTGTCCGATGAAGACCGAATGCAGGATGCAAATACTGTACACCCCTTAGGAGACTGACATGCAGTTCGTGATTCCTCAACCCGCCGTTGCCGCCGTTCCCGTGGCAGGCAGCGATGCCGCTTTCCCGATACACCGCATCTATTGCGTAGGCCGCAATTACGTTGAGCATGCGAAGGAGATGGGCGGCACGGGCAGGGAAGCGCCATTTTTCTTCATGAAGCCCGCCGATGCGGTATTGCCCGTGACGCCGGGCACGACAGGGGAAATGCCTTACCCAAGCATGACCAGTGATCTGCACCACGAGATTGAACTAGTTGTTGCGATCGGCAAGGGGGGCAAGAATATTCCCGCTGCCGACGCGCTGCAGCACATCTGGGGCTATGCCGTTGGTCTGGACATGACCCGTCGCGATCTGCAAGGGGAAGCCAAGAAGACCGGCCGCCCATGGTCGACCGGCAAGGGCTTCGATCATTCGGCGCCGATTGGCTCCATCGTTCCCGTTGCACAGGCCGGGAATGTCGAAAACGCGCAAATCAGCCTCCAAGTCAATGGCGCCAAGCGTCAGCAGAGCAGTATTGAAAAGCTCATCTGGAACATCGGTGAAACGATCGAGCATCTGTCCCAGTATTTTGAATTGCAGCCCGGTGACCTTATCTTTACCGGCACGCCGGAAGGGGTCGCTGCCGTGAAGCAGGGAGATCTTCTCGAAGGTGCAATCGATGGCATCGGGGAGTTGAAGGTCAGGATCGTTTAACTACACGTCTGGTTAACGCACGCATTGCTTGCAACATTGTGTGCGCATCAATGGCCCAGCGCGATGGGCAAATGTTCCGGCATCGTCAGTACACTGCCCGAGCGCTCTACGGACTGTATGCGCTCTATATCTGCGCCCATTGCGGTGAGTGCATCTTGTCTTCCTGGCGTCACCCTCGAGCATGCTAAATATTGTTAGTCGAATCTGCTACGCCATCCATTCATGAAATTTGAATGGATGGCGTAGTGCATTGCACGAGTGAGTGGCTCAGGGTACGCCACGCCGCGAAAGTTTTTCGGGTGAGCATGCCGTAACTGCACGAAATTTAATCACAAGAAAAAATGACTTGCAGATCATGGACATAGCTCACGCATTCCATGGTTATCCACAGAATTGGCCACAAGGAATGTGGGTAAGCACACGGGCTGAGGAGCTTCTTTCCCTATGAAGCCGCGAAACCAGTCGCAGCAGCGGCTGGGCAAAGCCAGCCTTAAGGCAAGGACCGCGGAATAATCAATTTCCCAAGCAGACTTCTGCGTATCGCCATTTCCGACATTGCCTGTACCGATTCATCGCTGCTGTCCGAATCGCCAAGCGGATCCTGGCCGGGCATCTTATCTTCATCGCCGTTGGTAGGCAATACATCGTTATTGAGACTAGACATGGGCATCTCTGGTGGGTAGGTGTAATGGAACCATCGTAGCGCTGTACTCACTCATTAATATTGAGATTGCTCATTCGCGTCCGGCTCCGTAACGAAGCTGAGCAGTGGCATGTGAAAGCGCAATGACACCAGGCATCCTTAGTGCTTGAATGATTCAAACAACAAGATCACAGGAGGAAGCATGCTTACAGCACTGGTCTCCCTGATAGCGATGCTGGGTGCCGCTATCGTCGTCACCGCTTGTCTTAATGCACTGTTGCAACTTGAAGACTGCCAAGCCGAAGAATGATTCGACTTTATAGATACATTTGAGCCGCCACAGCAGCATCGGTTTTGTTGGTTGATTGCCCACAAGGGGTGATGGTGATAGAGCGTTATACATGTCATATAGACAATGTTTGACCATACAGGAGCCGAAATGAACGTCGCCATGCCCAACTTTGATACCTTGGTTGCCCTTCATCAGCAAGATCCCGAGGCACTTGAGGCATTCCGCCGCCATCTGCTCAGGGAAGCAGTTGATTCGGCACCGGCGGCCCAGCGTCCGGCGCTCGAAAAGCTGTTGGATCGCATTGAAGTGGCGCGCAATTCGGCAGCTAACCCTATTGATGCGGCGAGCATCGCCTTCCACATGATGCGCGACTCGGTCAACGAACTTCATGCCAGCTGGGAGCATGCCATGCAGGAACTGGCGCAGCTGCAAACCTCCTTGCTCATTGAGCGGCTGCGTCGGTAACTTCCGCAGCCGATAGGACAATTATGGATAGGGCGCATGCCCAGACCCACGTTGAATTTGCACCGCCTTATCCGTTGTTATTCCTTGAAAAGGCGGTTTTGGAAACGGCAGACCTTGTCCCGATCCCAAGCCACTTCGTTACATGAGACTACCTCTTTTCCGGCTGGCCGGTTTGCACTCGCCACCCATTGCACATAGTCTCGGTTATGGATTCCTCCGTGATTTGCGGACGGAAAAATCCATGGAGCTAACTTGTTAGTTCATGACTTGGGAATGATATCTGCCGTCCATTGAGAAGCTTTATTTAAAGTATCAGTCTTCTCGAGACCAGCGCATCTCTTAACTTCTGCACGAGTTGCAGACGCGCGATTTGAGGATAGTAGTGCCTGCCCAATTGACCAGCCACGCAGGATAAACGCCAGAAACCAGTGATTATCCACCTTGAAGACTAGAGCGGATTGCAGATGAATGGTCGGTCGGTCGCCTCGGCTTGCTCTGGGCCCATGGCCGCGTTGTGCGTCGCTGGTATGGCCCGCCACACGGTGCTCCGCCCGCCTTGCCCTGCATCCCAGGGCAAACCGATTCTTCCATACACCCACCTATAATCCGCTCTAGGACAGGCTGCTTGCAATGTAGGGGTAAAGTGGAGCTTGCGGGTCCAGTTCAGATGAGCAGAATGCGACAAGAGCCAACAGATGACGCAATATGCTCTCCAAAGATTGGCGAGGCAAGGAATGGAGCACTAACCATTAAGTAAGCAATGGTTGTGAAGTAAGCAATGGTTGTGACCGATTGTTTACGACTGATCTGAAAAAGTTCAGGCCATCTTGAATATTGGTGGAGACGGCGGGAATCGAACCCGCGTCCAGAAGCACTCTACAGACAGTTCTACATACTTAGTGCAGCCTATTGGTTCTGACCCTGCCGACGCGGACGCACGCGCTTCAACAAGGCGAGTCACCTATTTTTAACGTTACGCCAAGTGACCCGACGCAACGCGATTCCTTGTAAATGACTCTACTGCTGTTGCCAGCCCGCCCCAAGGACAAGACGGTGTAGAGCTAGAAAGTTATTAAGTTTCTAGGGGATTACGCTGCGAGAGCGTAAGTTTCATCGTTTGCATTTAAGCATTTCCGGTTGGATTTACGAGGTGACCAGCCCTCGGTATGCCCTGCGCTGCTTTGCAACCCCTGTCGAAACCAGGTCGTCCCCAAAACAGAACTGCTATTGTACTCCACAAGATGGGGTATGCATGGACGAATTCAAGGGTTCGTCTGAAGCAGCGCAAGCAGTTCCAGCGGGGAGGCTGCAATTGCGTCCGCCAGCCATTCGACCGGTTCCTGGTGGCCGCAATAGCCCCACGCCGCCGCAATGGTCGTCATGCCTGCAGCGCGTCCGGCTTGTATGTCGCGAAGGTCGTCGCCGACATACCAGCATTGCTCGGGTGGAAGACCCAGGCGACGGGCTGCTTCCAGCAATGGTTCGGGATGCGGCTTGGAATAAGGTGTCGTATCGCCAGCAATCACACAGCCGGCATGCTGCAGATTGAGTTCAGGAACAAGCAGGTGGGTAAACCTGCCAGCCTTGTTGGTGACGATTCCCCAGGCGATGCTTTTCTCGGACAACGAGGCAAGGAGGACGTCCATGCCGTCGAATAAGCGCGACTCCACCGCGATCGATGCCGCATAGGCATCGAGGAAGGCTGTGCGAAGCTCGTCAAAACCCTCGTCTTCCGGCTTGAGTCCGAATGATGCGCCGATCAATCCGCGTGCTCCGGCAGAAGCGACTGGGCGCAGGATTTCATAAGGAGTAGGGGACAGGCCTCGTGCCGTTCTTACGCGATTCATCGATCCAGCAAGATCCGGCGCGGTGTCGGCAAGAGTGCCGTCAAGGTCAAAAAGAACTGCACGGGGAAAAGGTAATGACATTATCTTGGATTCTTCCATTCGATCGACAGCTTCCGTAACGGGCTTGGTTACACACGGGAGAAGTGGACGATGTCTTGCACGGCATTACACTATCTGCCGCGGACAGCCTTCTGACTCGGAGTCTGTTGTCCCGGAGGCAAAGCGTTTCAGGTTCGCATGCGCACCTGAATTGGAATCTGGACTCTTACAACAGTTTTCAACCTGGTTTCCTCGTGCTTATGCTCGCGGCTATTCAGGTCGAGTGCAGGCGACCAGGTAATTCACATCAGTATCCTGGTTCAGTGAGTAGATCTTGGTCAGGGGATTGTAGCCCATGCCTTTGAGTCTCCCGACGGTCAATCCTGCATTGCGCGCAAACTGAGCAAGTTCGGCAGGCGTGATGAACTTGGCATAGTCATGCGTTCCCTTGGGGAGCAAGCGCAGTATGTATTCGGCCCCTATCACGGCAAAGAGATAGCTTTTCGGATTGCGATTGATGGTCGAGAAGAATACATGGCCACCTGGCTTTACCAATGTCGCACAGGCTTTCACCACGGCTGCGGGGTCCGGAACATGCTCCAGCATTTCCATGCAGGTGACGATGTCATATCGTCCCGCTTCACGTGCAGCAAGATCTTCGGCCGAAATCATTTCGTAGCGCACCTGAACGCCGGATTCGAGGCTATGAAGATCCGCAACCTTGAGTGCCTTTTCCGACAAATCAATGCCAGTTACGATGGCCCCCTTGCGGGCCATCGATTCAGCCAGAATGCCACCGCCACAGCCAATATCGACTACCGCCTTTCCAGCAAGCGGGGCGCGAGCGTTGATCCATTCAAGACGTAGCGGATTGATTTCATGCAACGGACGGAATTCAGATGTGGGGTCCCACCAGCGATGAGCAAGATCGCTGAATTTCTGCAGTTCAAAAGGGTCGGCGTTCATGGCTAGATGATAGCGGGAATAGTGCTATCGCGCTGCCGCCAAAAGCAGTTGTTGTGCGGAGCGTGATACCAATAGAGTCATGCAAAAACAAAAAAACCCCGCCGAATGGCGGGGTTGCGCAGCAAATGAATCGATTAGCGGTTGCGTGTACCGACAACTTCGATTTCTACGCGGCGGTTCTTGGCACGGCCAGCGGCGGTCTTGTTGTCAGCAACAGGCTGCTTCTCGCCTTTGCCTTCAGTGTAGACACGGTTGGCTTCAACGCCCTTGGAGACCAGATATGCCTTCACAGCTTCGGCACG
Organism: Noviherbaspirillum aerium; assembly: GCF_008929045.1. Classification (GTDB taxonomy): domain Bacteria; phylum Pseudomonadota; class Gammaproteobacteria; order Burkholderiales; family Burkholderiaceae_D; genus Noviherbaspirillum; species Noviherbaspirillum aerium. The sequence continues at coordinate 113,770 of NZ_VFAH01000011.1, forward strand.
GCGGACCGACAGTTTCTGGTTGTAGCTGTCGCTGCCGACGGAGTCGGTGTGGCCAACGGCGATCACGACTTCGAGGTTCATGCCCTGGAGCTTGGATGCGAGGTCGTCCAGTTTGGCTTTGCCGTCCGGCTTCAGAACAGCCTTGTCAAAGTCGAAGAAGGTGTCAGCAGCAAATGTGACTTTTTCGGAAGTGGGAGCCGGAGCCGGTGCGGGTGCGGGTGCAGGTGCCGGAGCGGGGGCCGGAGCCGGAGCAGCAGCAGGTTTTGCAATTTCGCCATCGCAACCCGGAACGGCGTCAGCCGGTGTCCAGGTGCCAGTACGCCAGCACAGACCAAACGGGTCACGAGCGATGACGCCGCGGCTGTCCTGCAGGTAGGCGCTGTTCGGTGTGCGGGCCTGAATATCTTGCTGGGCCGATGCAGAGAACGAAACAACTGCGGACGCAGCAAAGACGAGTGCTAATTTATTCATATTTTTCCTCTTGGTTGAGATATCCGCAGATTAACTGCGCAACAAGTACCACTTTTTAAACAAAACTTCCGGTCGCTATTAGATCATCTTTTTTATAAGGTTGTTCAACTGCAATGATCTTTAGTTAACTACATTTTGCCATAGGCGCGCTAAACATCGATTGTTGCCAAATCAATGCCTTCGCGATTTTAACGGCTCGTTGGGTTTTTGCAACGGACTATTAAAATTTGGTGGTGTATTCTCATTGATTCACCGAAAAATTCACGTTTTTTTGCCAATTGGGCCTTATTTTGCGATGCCTTGAATTTCGACTACCACACGGCGGTCGGGTGTTAGACAATGAATCAGGGCACGACGCGACAGCTGGTTTCCGCAGGAGGTTGTCGGTTGAGTCTCGCCAAGCCCGGAAATTTCAATTTTTTCAAACTTCGCCCGGTCTCTCAAATAACCGGCAACTGCGTCTGCTCGTCGTTCGGAAAGCCTCTGGTTATATTGTTCCGCTCCCAAGCGGTCGGCGTAGCCCCGGACGATCAGCCGCGCAATCGTCGCGCACGTCGAAAGCCGGCTGACGATCTGTTCATCAATGCTTTTCCGAGCGGATTTTCCAAGCGCCGCCTTGTTGAATTCAAAGGTGTCATCATTGGCCAGCGTTACTGTGAAATCACAGCGGGCAGGGACAGGGGCAGCCTGCGCTAGTGGTGGCGCCACGGGCATGGCAGGTTCTGGGGCGGTCGGATTGGCTACCGGCGGCGCCAGTTGTCCGTCACAACCAATCACTGCATCTGCTGGACTCCATGTGCCGCTTCGCCAGCAAAGCCCGAAAGGACTACGCACCACAACGCCGCGTTCATCTTGCAGATAGGTGCCGCTGCCGCGCCGAGCCTGCACTTCAGCCATCGACTGCGCGGATACGGACGGCGCGGCGATGCTGAGGGCGGCAATAAAAGCGAGATGCTTGACCATAGACGGAATGAGTGCGGGCAAATTTGTTTGCAGACAATAAATTAACTAGCTGCAACATTCAATTTAAACACATTTCCTGTATTGCGTCCTGCCCTGAATCAAATGGCAATAGAAAAGTCACTCCCGAAAAACGGGCGGCAAACCGTGGGCTTCGGGAATAGAGCTGTCAGCATGGTAAAATTCGGGGTTTGGCATCGTGTTTGATACGTGGGTGCCAAGATACGATAAACAGCTCAATACAGCATAGACAGGCTTGCCCGCCAATGGATCAATTCGCCAAAGAGACTATCCCGATTTCCCTCGAAGAAGAGATGCGCAAGAGCTATCTCGATTACGCCATGAGCGTTATCGTAGGTCGTGCGCTTCCCGACGTGCGTGATGGCCTGAAGCCCGTACACCGGCGCGTGCTATTTGCCATGCACGAAACGAACAATGTCTGGAATCGGCCCTACGTTAAGTGCGCCCGCGTCGTGGGCGAGGTGATGGGTAAATACCATCCCCACGGCGACCAGGCGATCTATGACACGCTGGTGCGCATGGCGCAGGATTTTTCCCTGCGCTACACGCTGGTCGACGGGCAGGGCAATTTCGGCTCGGTGGACGGTGACAATGCCGCGGCGATGCGATATACCGAGTGCCGTCTCGACAAGATTTCGAGCGAGCTGCTGGCAGACATCGAAAAGGAAACGGTTGATTTCGTTCCCAACTATGATGGCAAGGAGAAGGAGCCCTCCGTCCTTCCAACCCGCATCCCCAATCTGCTGATCAACGGCTCGTCCGGTATCGCGGTGGGCATGGCAACAAATATTCCACCGCATAACATTACCGAAGTCATCGACGGCGCGTTGCATGTGCTGCGCAATCCGGAGTGCAGCGTCGACGAACTGATCGAAGTCATTCCCGCGCCTGACTTCCCGACCGCCGGCATCATCTATGGCGTCTCTGGAGTGCGGGATGGCTATCGTACCGGCCGCGGCCGCGTGGTCATGCGGGCGAAAACCCATTTCGAGGAATTCGGCAAAGATAGCCGCACTGCCATCATCGTTGATGAGCTGCCGTATCAGGTCAACAAGAAATCATTGCTGGAGCGCATCGCCGAGCTGGTTCGTGACAAGAAGCTGGAAGGCATTTCCGACATCCGTGACGAGTCGGACAAATCCGGCATGCGCGTGGTCATTGAACTGAAGCGGGGCGAAGTGCCGGAGGTGGTGCTGAACAACCTCTACAAGCAGACGCAGTTGCAGGATACTTTCGGCATGAACATGGTCGCGCTTGTCGACGGCCAGCCCAAGCTGCTGAACCTCAAGCAGATGCTGGAATGCTTCCTTTCGCACCGGCGTGAAGTGGTGACGCGCCGCACCGTGTACGAACTGCGCAAGGCGCGCGAACGCGGACACGTGCTGGAAGGTCTCGCGGTCGCCCTGGCGAATATCGATGATTTCATCGCCATCATCAAGGCTGCGCCGACGCCTCCGATCGCAAAATCGGAATTGATGGCGCGCGCGTGGGATTCGTCGCTGGTGCGCGAAATGCTCGCTCGCGCAGGCGGTGAAAATGCAGGCGGCATCGAGGCATTCCGCCCCGAGAATCTGCCCAAGCATTACGGTATCCAGTCTGACGGCCTGTACAAGCTGTCCGATGATCAGGCCCAGGAAATCCTGCAGATGCGCTTGCAGCGCCTCACCGGCCTGGAGCAGGACAAGATCGTCAATGAATACAAGGAAGTGATGGCGCAGATCGCCGATCTGCTCGATATTCTCGCCAAGCCGGAACGGGTAACTGCGATCATCGTCGATGAACTCGCCTCTGCCCGCAACGAGTACGGTGAAGGAAACAAGGATGTGCGCCGCTCGCAGATCGAGCTGAATGCCACCGATCTCGGCACGGAAGACTTGATCACGCCGCAGGACATGGTGGTGACCCTGTCCCATTCCGGCTACATGAAATCCCAGCCGGTGTCCGAATACCGTGCCCAGAAACGCGGCGGGCGCGGCAAGCAGGCAATGGCGACCAAGGAAGACGACTGGATCGACCAGCTCTTCATCGCCAATACGCATGACTACATTCTTTGCTTCTCCAACCGCGGACGCCTGTACTGGCTGAAGGTATGGGAAGTGCCGCAGGGCTCCCGCAATTCGCGCGGCAAGCCGATCGTGAACATGTTCCCGCTGCAGGATGGCGAGAAGATCACCGTAGTGCTGCCGCTGTCGGGCGACAACAGGAGCTTCCCGGAGGATCGCTACGTATTCATGTCCACCAGCCTCGGCACCGTGAAGAAGACGCCTCTCACCGAATTCAGCAATCCTCGCAAGGCAGGCATTATCGCGGTCGACCTGGACGAGGGCGATTTCCTGATCGGCGCGGCGCTGACCGACGGCAAGCACGACGTGATGCTGTTTTCCGATTCCGGCAAGGCGGTGCGTTTCGATGAGAACGATGTTCGCCCGATGGGTCGCAATGCGCGCGGTGTGCGCGGCATGAGCCTGGAAGAGGGGCAGCAGGTGATTGCCTTGCTGGTGGCTGAAAACGAGCAGCAATCGGTGTTGACCGCCACCGAGAATGGTTTTGGCAAGCGGACGCCAATCACCGAATACACCCGGCATGGACGGGGTACCAAGGGCATGATCGCCATCCAGACCAGCGAGCGCAACGGCAAGGTCGTGGCCGCCACCCTGGTCGAGCCGAATGATGAAATCATGCTGATCACCACGGGCGGCGTGCTGATTCGCACCCGTGTGGCCGAAATCCGGGAAATGGGACGGGCGACGCAAGGCGTCACGCTGATCGCCGTGGAAGACGGCACCAAGCTGTCCGGCCTGCAGCGCATCCTGGAATCGGATGTCGAAGATGACAACGGTAGCGGCGAGACGGAGGAAGCATGACGCGCGTCTTCAATTTCTCCGCCGGTCCTGCGGTGCTGCCGCAGGAAGTGCTGCAGCTGGCTGCCGAGGAAATGCTCGACTGGCATGGCAGCGGCATGTCGGTGATGGAAATGAGCCATCGCGGCAAGGAATTCATTTCAATTTATGAAGCCGCCGAGCGTGATCTTCGTGAACTTCTCGGCGTTCCCGATAATTACAAGATTCTCTTTCTGCAAGGCGGAGGCATCGGCGAGAACGCCATCGTGCCGCTGAATCTGGTGGGCAGGAAGGCCCAGCCCGCCGTGGTGGATTTCGTCAATACCGGTTCCTGGTCGAGCAAGTCGATCAAGGAAGCGAAAAAATATTGCCAGGTGAATGTGGCCGCATCGTCGGAAGCACAAAAATTCACCGCCATCCCGCCGCGGGAGACCTGGAAGCTATCCAGAAACGCCGCCTATGTCCATATCTGCACCAACGAAACCATCGACGGTGTCGAATTCCAGTACACACCCGATGTCGCCGCGGATACCGGCGGCGCGCCTCTGGTGGCTGACATGTCGTCGCATATCCTGTCGCGTGAAATCGATGTGTCCGGATATGGCGTGATTTTCGGTGGCGCGCAGAAAAACATCGGGCCCGCAGGCCTGACTCTGGTCATCGTGCGCGACGACCTGATCGGCAATGCCTTGCCGATCTGTCCTTCCGCCTTCGACTGGAAACTCGTCGCGGACAACAATTCCATGTACAACACGCCGCCGACCTATGCCATTTATATTGCCGGCCTGGTGTTTCAATGGTTGAAACGGCAGGGCGGCGTCAAGGCGATGGAGCAGCGCAACATTGCCAAAGCGGCGCTGTTGTACGACTATCTTGATTCGACCGGCTTCTACAGCAACAACATTGCAAAAGACTGCCGGTCACGCATGAACGTACCGTTTTTCCTGAAAGACGAGTCGTTGAATGAAGCGTTCCTTGCTGGTGCAAAGGAACGCAACCTGCTGCAGCTGAAGGGCCACAAGTCGGTCGGCGGCATGCGGGCATCGATCTACAATGCGATGCCCGTCGAGGGAGTGCAGGCGCTTGTCGATTACTTGAAAGAATTCGAAAAGAAGCACGGCTAACCCCGTCCCGGCGAAACCGATCTTCCGGAGTGCCTGCCTGTGGCAGCCTTGCCGGATCCGGTCGTCGCCGGCATGACCTCATTGACTATGTCGGACGATAAACTCAAACCTCTTCGCGAGCAAATCGATGCGATCGATGCGCAATTGCTCGACCTCTTGAATCGCCGCGCACGCGTCGCGCAGGAAGTCGGCCATGTCAAGGCCGAGACCAATGCACCGGTATTTCGCCCGGAAAGGGAAGCCCAGGTGCTGCGCAAGGCGGCCGATAACAATCCAGGGCCGCTCGACAGCCAGGATGTGCAGACCATCTTTCGCGAAATCATGTCGTCCTGCCGCGCGCTGGAAAGGCGTGTGACGGTCGCTTATCTCGGTCCGGCAGGCACCTTCAGCGAACAGGCGGTTTACCGGCAGTTCGGCCGCGCGGTCGAAGGCTTGCCCTGCGCGACGATCGATGAAGTCTTTCGCGCCGCGGAAGCAGGCACGGCGGATTTCGGCGTGGTTCCGGTCGAAAATTCGTCGGAAGGCGCCATCAACCGCACCCTCGACTTGCTGCTGCAAACCACCTTGAGCATCAGTGGCGAGCTGTCCATTCCGATCCATCACAGCCTGATGACCAAAACCGGGTCCATGGACGGCGTGACCCGCATTTGCGCGCATTCGCAGGCGCTTGCGCAGTGCCAGGCATGGCTGAACCAGCATTATCCGGGCATTGAGCGACAGGCAGTCGCATCCAATGGCGAGGCCGCGAGGCTGGCCAGCGAGGATCCGACAATGGCGGCCATCGCGGGCGAGATTGCCGGACAGCGCTACAACCTCGGTATCGTCAAGGCGCACGTACAAGACGATCCACACAACCGCACACGTTTTGCAGTGGTCGGCAGGCTGCAGCCCGCGCCGAGCGGGAAGGACCAGACTTCACTGGTGCTTGCCGTTCCCAACAAGGCCGGCGCTGTTTATAACCTGCTTGCGCCGCTGGCAAAGCATGGCGTATCGATGACTCGATTCGAGTCCCGGCCGGCACGCATCGGCACGTGGGAGTACTACTTCTATGTCGATGTGGAAGGGCATGTCGAGGATTCGAAGGTATCCGCCGCGATGGCGGAGCTTCGTCAGAATGCCGCCTTTTTCAAGGTTCTTGGATCCTATCCTTTTACTCTCGCCTGATTTTTCCGCCGGCAGGTCCGGCGGTTCAGCGGCCTGATGGTGCAGCAAGTTGGCGGTTGGTCCTCGATTGCCGTCCTAGCCATAGCATTCCTGCAAATTTTTGGAAATCGTTCATGTCCATTCAATTCGGTCCCGATTATGTCCGTGCCATCGCTCCTTACCAAGGAGGCAAGCCCATTGCGGAGGTGGCAAGGGAGTTCGGCCTCGACGAAGCGAAGATCGTCAAGCTTGCTTCCAATGAGAATCCGCTCGGCATGCCCGAATCGGCGAAGCAGGCCATGCTCGCCGCCATGGCGGATCTCGGACGATACCCGGATTCGAACGGCTTCGAATTGAAGCAGACCATCACCACGAAGTATGGCGTGCCGGCCGAATGGATCACTCTCGGCAATGGCAGCAATGACATCCTCGAACTCGCGGCCCATGCTTGTGTTCAGCCCGGCGAGTCGGTCATCTATGCTCAGTATTCATTCGCTGTTTATGCGCTTGCCACCCAGGCGGTCGGCGGCCGTGCGGTCGTGGTGCCCGCAGCAAGCTACGGGCATGACTTGTCTGCGATGCTGCAGGCAATCACCGCGGACACCCGCCTCGTTTTCATTGCCAATCCCAACAACCCCACCGGCACATTCATTGCCGCCGGTGAGATCGAAGCCTTTCTGGCCAAGGTTCCGACGAATGTGGTGGTGGTGCTCGACGAAGCGTACAACGAGTACCTTGCGCCGGAGCTTCAATACGATTCGATTGCCTGGGTCCGTCAATATCCGAACCTGCTGGTGTCGCGCACCTTGTCCAAGGCATATGGCCTGGCCGGGCTGCGCATCGGCTTCGGCATAGCGCAGCCCGGCATCACCGATCTGCTCAACCGCATCCGGCAGCCGTTCAATGTGAATTCCATGGCGCAGGCAGCGGCTGTTGCCGCGCTCAATGACACTGCCTTCCTCCGGAAAAGCGCACTGCTCAATGCGGATGGCTACAAGCAGCTGACGCAAGCGTTCGCGGAGATGGATATCGAGTATGTGCCATCATACGGAAACTTCGTTCTTTTCCGCGCCGGCAGCGATGATGGAGCCGGCGCCAGAGTCAATCTCGCGCTCCTCAAGCGAGGCATCATCGTTCGTCCGGTTGGCAACTATGGCATGCCGCAATGGCTGCGCGTGTCAATCGGGCTTCCGGAAGAGAATGCCGCATTCATCGCGGCGCTCAAAGAAATCCTGTCCTGATCCAATCTTCGAGCGACTTTCGTGTTCAAGAAAATTTCTATTTTTGGTGTTGGCCTGATCGGCGGTTCGTTTGCGCTGGCGCTCAAACGTGCCGGCGCCGTCGGCGAAGTGCTGGGTGTAGGGCGGCGGATGGAAACCCTGGAGCGCGCGAAACAGCTCGGCATCATCGACAAGGCCTGTGTTTCCGTCGGCGATGCCGTCAGCGGAGCCGATCTGATTCTGATTGCCGCGCCGGTGGCCCAGACGGAAGCCATTCTTGCTTCCATCGCGCCGCATCTGCAGCCCGGAACGGTGGTCACCGATGCCGGCAGCACCAAGAGCGACGTGGTGGAGGCCGCACGCAAGGCGCTTGGCGCGAAGGTCTCGCAGTTCGTGCCCGGACATCCGATTGCCGGCCGCGAGCAGAACGGGCCGGAGGCGGCGATCGTCGACCTGTATGTGGGCAAGAAAGCGGTTCTGGCGCCGCTGCCAGAAAACAGTGCCGAGGATATCGAGCGTGTCGCCAGCGCCTGGAAACATTGCGGCGCGATCATTCACCGGCTGACCGCCGAAGAACACGATAAGGTGTTCGCAGCAGTCAGTCACCTGCCGCATCTGCTGGCTTATGCGCTGGTCGATGACATCGCGCGCAAGCCGCATGCCGACCTGCTGTTCCAGTATGCCGCCAGCGGATTCCGCGATTTCACCCGCATCGCCGGTTCATCTCCGGAGATGTGGCGGGACATTACGCTGGCCAACCAGCCGGCGCTGCTTTCCGAGCTGGACTCTTACCTGGAACAACTGACGGCACTGCGGGCTCTACTTGCCGAGCAAAACGGCAGCGCCATCGAGAGTGTGTATGCCAATGCGCAACGTGCCCGTCATAACTGGATCAGCACGATCGAGGCGGCTGAGAAGCAAGATAAACAAGGCGGCGACTAATGAAACACTATCCTCATCATCTCGACCTGAATCCCGCGCTGCGTGCACAGGGGACCGTCCGACTGCCGGGTTCCAAGAGCATATCCAACCGTACCTTGCTGCTGGCGGCGCTGGCCGGCGGCGTTACCCGCATTCATGATCTGCTGGCGTCCGATGATACGCATGTCATGCTGATGGCACTGCAAAAGTTGGGCGTGCGCTGGGAGCAGATTGGGGAATCACAGGAATATGTCGTGCACGGCGTGGATGGCGTACTTCCGGTACATCAGGCCGACTTGTTCATGGGTAATGCAGGCACCGCGATTCGTCCACTGACTGCGGCACTCGCGGCAATCGGCGGCGACTATACCCTGCACGGGGTGTCGCGCATGCATGAAAGACCGATCGGTGATCTGGTCGATGCGCTGAACGCCTCCGGCATGCGCATCGAATACACCGGTCAGCCCGGTTATCCGCCGCTGCATATCCGGCGAGGCCAGATTCACACGCGTCGCATGTCGGTCAAAGGCAACGTATCAAGCCAGTTTCTGACCGCGCTATTGATGGCGGCACCGCTCATGGCACACGAGGAAGCGGTCGTCATTGAAGTTGTCGGCGAACTGATTTCAAAGCCTTACATCGAAATCACCTTGAACCTGATGAAGCGCTTTGGCGTTATCGTCGAGCGTAACGGCTGGCAGTCTTTCACCATTGCCTCCGGGCAGCGCTACACCAGCCCGGGCAGCATTCACGTGGAAGGCGATGCCTCATCTGCTTCCTATTTCCTCGCTGCCGGAGCAATTGCAGGCGGGCCGGTTCGGGTGGAGGGGGTTGGCCGCGACAGCATTCAGGGCGACGTGCGTTTCGTCCAGGCCCTGGAGCAGATGGGCGCGGCGGTCACGATGGGCGATAACTGGATCGAAGCCCGCTCGACCGGGGTACTCAAGGCGATCGATGCCGACTTCAATCATATTCCGGATGCCGCGATGACGATTGCCGTCGCCGCCTTGTATGCGGACGGCATCAGCACGCTGCGCAATATCGGTAGCTGGCGCGTCAAGGAGACCGACCGCCTGAGTGCCATGGCGACCGAGTTGCGAAAGCTCGGCGCGGCGGTCGAGGAAGGAAGCGACTATTTGCGCATCACGCCACCTGGACAGATCACTCCTGCTGCTATCGACACCTACGATGACCACAGGATGGCGATGTGCTTTTCCCTGGCATCCCTGGACGGGGCGGCGCGGCGCGGCACCCGGATCCGGATCATGGATCCGAAATGCGTCGCCAAGACTTTCCCCGATTATTTTGAAGCCTTTGCCACGGTGACGCGTGGCGACCTGATCTGAGCGATACCCTACGATGCAGCATTCTCAAACGATCCCAGTCATTACCATCGACGGTCCGACCGCCTCCGGCAAAGGTACCGTCGCCCATCGTGTGGCGCTGCAATTGCGGTTTCATTACCTCGACTCCGGCGCATTGTATCGACTGACTGCACTGTCTGCGCTGCGTCACAAGCTTCCCCTGACCGATGAGCATGCTCTGGCCAAGGTGGCGGAAAGGCTGCAATGCCGTTTCGAGGGTGACCAGATCTGGCTCTCCCAGGAAAACGTCACTGCCGCAATCCGGGCCGAAGAAGTCGGCAATGCCGCCTCCCGAATTGCAGTATTGCCAATGCTGCGCCGCGCGCTCGTCGGCTTGCAGCATGGTTTCCGTACCGCGCCTGGACTAGTGGCGGACGGCCGGGACATGGGCACCGTTATTTTCCCGAATGCAAACCTCAAGGTTTTCCTCACTGCAAGCGTTGAGGCGCGTGCCGGGAGGCGATATAAGCAATTGATTGACAAAGGATTTCCTGCTAATATGGACGACCTTCTGAAAGATTTGAGGGAGCGGGATGCGCGTGATTCAAGCCGCGCAGTCGCGCCATTGAAACCGGCGGAAGGGGCGCATATATTGGACACTTCGGACATGACAGCCGACCAGGCGGTCGATCAGGTGCTCCAGTGGTACGCAGCTGTAAGGAAACACGCGTAGAAGTCATACGCTTGTATCGTAGTTGTCGTTGTCCGATTGGTGCCCGGCTTGGCGCAAGGCCTTGGCGGGTGTTGATTAACTTAACCCAGATGATCGTCATGTCGGCGATTGCTGGCTAACCCATTTCTATTTATGTCTACTGCGCAACAAGAATCAACCGGTATGGAAAGCTTTGCAGCCCTGTTCGAGGAATCCCTTTCCCGTCAGGACATGCGTTCCGGTGAAGTCATTTCGGCTGAAGTCGTTCGTCTCGATCATAACTTCGTGATCGTTAACGCCGGCCTGAAATCTGAAGCTTTCATTCCTATCGAAGAATTCAAGAACGACAACGGTGAGCTCGAAGTCCAGGTTGGCGACTTCATCACTGTTGCGATCGAATCGCTGGAAAACGGTTTTGGCGACACCATTCTGTCGCGCGACAAGGCCAAGCGTCTGGCATCGTGGCTCTCGCTGGAAAAGGCGATGGAGTCTGGCGAGATCGTTACAGGCACTGTCAACGGCAAGGTCAAGGGCGGTCTGACAGTCCTGACCAACGGCATTCGTGCATTCCTCCCGGGTTCGCTGGTTGATACCCGTCCGGTCAAGGACACCACGCCGTACGAAGGCAAGACCATGGAGTTCAAGGTCATCAAGCTGGATCGCAAGCGCAACAACGTCGTGCTGTCCCGCCGTGCCGTCATCGAGGCATCGATGGGCGAAGAGCGCGCGAAGCTGATGGAAACCCTGAAGGAAGGTACTGTCGTTACCGGTATCGTCAAGAACATCACCGACTACGGTGCGTTCGTTGACCTCGGCGGCATCGACGGCCTGCTGCACATCACCGACCTCGCATGGCGTCGTGTGCGTCATCCGTCCGAAGTGCTCTCCGTCGGCCAGGAAATCACTGCCAAGGTCCTCAAGTACGATCAGGAAAAGAACCGCGTTTCCCTAGGCGTCAAGCAGCTGGGCGACGATCCGTGGACTGGTCTGTCCCGTCGTTATCCGCAAGGCACACGCCTGTTCGGCAAGGTCACCAACCTGACCGACTACGGTGCGTTCGTTGAAGTCGAGCAGGGCATCGAAGGCTTGGTCCACGTCTCGGAAATGGACTGGACAAACAAGAACGTGGCTCCGAACAAGGTTGTCCAGCTGGGCGACGAAGTCGAAGTCATGGTTCTCGAGATCGACGAAGAGCGTCGCCGTATCTCCCTCGGCATGAAGCAGTGCAAGCCGAATCCTTGGGATGACTTCGCGATGTCGCACAAGAAGGGCGACAAGGTCCGGGGCGCAATCAAGTCGATCACCGACTTTGGCGTGTTCATCGGCCTGCCGGGCAACATCGACGGCCTCGTCCATCTGTCCGACCTGTCCTGGACCGAAGCTGGCGAAGAAGCCGTTCGCAAGTTCAAGAAGGGCGATGAGCTGGAAGCAGTCGTGCTGGCGATCGACGTCGAGCGCGAGCGCGTTTCCTTGGGTGTCAAGCAGCTCGAAGGTGATCCGTTCAACAACTTTGCCGCTCTGAACGATAAAGGTGCAGTTGTGACCGGTACCGTCAAGTCCGTTGAGCCGAAGGGCGCCGTGATTCAGCTGTCCGAAGAAGTTGAAGGCTATCTGCGCGCTTCCGAAATCTCCCGCGATCGTGTGGAAGATGCCGGTACGCACCTGAAAGTCGGCGACAAGGTCGAAGCTCTGGTGATCAACATCGATCGCAAGGCGCGCAGCATTCAGCTGTCGATCAAGGCAAAAGACAATGCCGAGACACAGGAAGCCATGCAGAAGATGTCTGCTGACTCCAATGCTGCTTCGGGCACCACCAGCCTGGGCGCGCTGCTGAAGGCAAAACTCGACAACAAGCAGTAAGCATCGAGAACATTAGATGACTAAGTCGGAGCTGATTGCCCGTCTCGCCGAGCGTTATCCGCAGCTGGTTGCAAAAGATGCGGATTACGCGGTGAAGACCATCCTCGATGCGATGGCCGATGCATTGTCAAATGGTCAGCGCATCGAGATTCGTGGCTTCGGCAGTTTTGCATTGAATAGCCGGCCGCCGCGCATCGGACGCAATCCCAAGTCGGGAGACAAAGTGATGGTCCCGGAAAAGCGGGTTCCCCACTTCAAGCCTGGCAAGGAGTTGCGCGAACGTGTCGATGCGATGGTTGGTCAGCCAATCAAGGAAGACTGAGTCCCTGGCTTATGCAAAAGAGGCAAGGGCTGAAGCGCAAGCTTGTTTCCCTTGCCTCGATGTTGTGATCGTGCGTGATTAGCGGTATGGAAATACTAGAAACGGCATCCTGGGATGCCGTTTTTTTTACCCTAATGTTTTCACGTACAATTTCACTTTCTTCCACACCATACCGCGACATTTTCCCTATGGTTAAACAACCAGATCACTTCGATGATGGAGTCGCCGCAGCATGAAAATTCTTTTTCGCATCCTTGCTGCCATCCTGTTCATTTTGTTCTTCGGCTTTGCATTGAAGAATACCCAAGAAGCCGCGTTGCGCTTCTTCTTCGATTATGAGATGCGGGGACCTCTCGTCATGTTGCTGCTGGCATTCTTTGTTGGCGGTGCGGTAATGGGAATTTTCGCAATGCTGCCCACACTATTTCGTTACCGGCGCGAACTTGGCCGTCACAAGAAAACTTTGGTGGGGATGGAGCAGGAAAGAGCCCAGCAACTCAAAGCGCGTACGCTTCCCCCTCAGCCGGACAGCGTCGTCAATCGATGATTACCCACAACAAGAAAAAGCATGGAATTTGAAACCTGGTGGCTACTGGCTATTCCCGTATTCTTCGGCTTGGGTTGGATCGCCGCACGCGTCGACATCAAGCATCTGGTCTCCGAGTCGCGCAGCTTGCCCAAGGGCTACTTCAAGGGGCTGAATTTTCTTCTTAACGAGCAACCGGACAAGGCTATCGATGCATTCATCGAGATCGTGAAACTTGACCCGGAAACGATAGAACTGCACTTTGCACTTGGTAACCTGTTTCGCCGTCGCGGTGAAATCGAACGCGCCATTCGGGTACATCAAAATCTGCTCGCGAGGCCGGACCTGCCACAGGAGTACCAGGTGCATTCCCAATACGAACTCGGCCAGGATTATCTGAAGGCCGGCTTGCTCGACCGCGCCGAAGAAACTTTCAACAGTCTTGTAGATACGCAGTACGGGGCACAGGCACGTCGCGCGCTGCTGGAAATTTACCAGCGTGAGAAAGAATGGACGCGAGCCATTGATGCAGCCAAGGCACTTCAGGATTCCGGCGCCGGTGCACGCCAAAAGGAAATTGCGCAGTTTTATTGCGAGCTGGCGCAAGATGAACTGGTGCATACCCATCCCGATGCCGCGCTCGCATTGCTTGAAAAGGCGCTTTCCACCGACCGCAGCAATGTGCGTGCCGCCATGCTGATCGGCGACGCTCACCTTGCCAAGGGCGATACGGAAGCCGCCTTGCTGGCGTGGCGCAAGGTCGAGCAGCAAAGCGTTCCCCATGTCGCCTTGGTGGCCCAAAGGCTGATGGATGGTTACAGGACAGTTGGTCGACCGCAAGAGGGGCTCAATTTATTGAAGAACTATCTTGCACAAGCACCATCCATTGATTTGCTTGAGGTTGTTTTTAAAGCAGTACTCGAGTTGGATGGGGTTGATGCGGCCAATCACATTGTCAGTGATGAATTGCGCCGTACGCCAACCTTGCTGGGGCTGGACAAATTCCTTGAGGCTCGCCTGATGGATGCGCCTCCGGAAGTGCGTCCTGAATTGTCGCTGGTAAAAAATCTTGTACATAGCTACACGCAGAAACTGGCACGCTACCAGTGCAGCCACTGCGGATTCAAGGCGCGCCAGTACTATTGGCAATGCCCCGGCTGCAGCCACTGGGAATCCTATCCACCTCGTCGTACGGAAGAGTTGAACGTCATGAATTGAGTCCAATAAACCCGCAATGATCGGACAATATGAAAGTTACCATCATCGGCACGGGTTACGTCGGTCTTGTTACCGGAGCGTGCCTTGCCGAGGTCGGCAATGAAGTATTCTGTCTCGACCTCGATCAAAAGAAAGTTGACCTACTTAACAATGGCGTCATCCCAATTCACGAGGTCGGGCTCGAAGAACTCGTAGTCCGCAACCGAGCATCCGGCCGCCTGATTTTCTCGTCCGACATTGCAGCCAGTGTTGAGCATGGCGACATCCAGTTCATTGCGGTCGGCACCCCGCCTGATGAAGATGGCTCGGCTGATTTGCGATATGTCTTTGCTGCCGCCCGCCACATTGGTCAGTACATGGATGGTTTCAAGGTGGTGGTCAACAAGTCGACCGTGCCGGTGGGCACCGCCAACCGCGTACGTGAAGTGATTCTGGAAGAACTTGCCGGGCGAGGCGGCGATACCGATTTCGCAGTGGTATCGAACCCTGAGTTCTTGAAGGAGGGGGCCGCCATCGAAGACTTCATGCGGCCCGACCGGATCGTCATCGGCTGCGACGAGACGCTTGAGGGGCAGCGAGCCAGGTCGATGATGAAGCAGCTGTATCTGCCATTCAACCGCAATCGTGAACGTACCTTCTGGATGGATGCCCGCTCTGCGGAATTCACCAAGTATGCTGCCAACGCCATGCTGGCGACCCGAATATCCTTCATGAATGAGCTTGCCAACCTGGCGGACAAAGTCGGGGTCGATATCGAATCCGTGCGCCATGGCATCGGTTCGGATCCTCGCATCGGATACAGCTTCCTGTATGCCGGCTGCGGATATGGCGGCTCCTGTTTTCCGAAGGATGTTCAAGCTTTGCGGCATACCGCCGCACAGTACGACCACAGGATGCAGATCCTGCAAGCGGTCGCAGAGGTCAACGAGCGGCAAAAGCATGTGCTCGGTCGCAAGATCATCCAGCGTTTTGGAGACGATCTCGGAAGACGTCATTTCGCCATCTGGGGATTGGCATTCAAACCGAATACGGATGACATGCGCCAGGCACCATCACGTGCGCTGCTCCGGCAGCTTCTCAAGCATGGCGCCAGCGTGGCGGTGTACGATCCGGTTGCAATGACGGAGGCGCGCCGGGTCTTTGAGGAAGATTTCGCCGGGATGCCCCGCCTGCTAGATCAAATCCGGTTTTGTGACAGTGCCGCACAGGCGCTGCAGGATGCAGATGCGCTGGCCATCCTTACGGAATGGAAGGCATTTCGCAGTCCCGATCTTAACCAGATCAAGAATTTACTGAAACAGCCTGTCATTTTCGACGGGCGCAATTTGTTTGAACCCTGGGCCATGGCGAATGCCGGTATCGAGTACCATGGCATCGGGAGAAGCGCACTCAACCACACATGAATGAAATAACAAATCCATCGAAAGCTCCAAAAATTCTAGTCGTCGGCGATGTGATGCTCGACCGCTACTGGTTTGGCGACGTCAGCCGTATTTCCCCCGAAGCGCCTGTGCCTGTCGTCCGCGTTGAGCGGCGAGATGAGCGATTGGGAGGCGCTGCCAATGTCGCCCGGAACGCCGTGGCACTGGGCGCGAAAGCAGGCTTGCTCGGCGTGGTGGGAAAGGATGAAGCCGGCGACGTGGTCGAGCAGCTTCTCCTGGATCTTAAGGTTAGCAGCTATCTGAACCGCGATCCGGCCATCTCCACCATCATCAAGCTTCGTGTGATCGGGCGTCAGCAGCAGTTGCTGCGGATAGACTTCGAGCACCCGCCCACCGATAGCGTATTGCGTGACAAGCTTACCCAATTCAATGCCTTGCTTCCCGAATACGACGTCATTGTGCTTTCCGATTATGCAAAGGGCAGTCTCGTCAATGTGCGGGAGATGATCGCGGCGGGACGGCGTTTGGGGAAACGCATATTGGTGGATCCCAAGGGTGATGATTTCAGCCGCTACAAGGGGGCCTCAATCCTTACGCCGAACAAATCGGAACTGCGCCAGATTGTGGGCTCGTGGAAAAGCGAGGAAGAATTGACGGCCAAGGCAAATCAGCTGCGGGCATCGCTCGAACTCGAAGCGCTGTTGGTCACGCGCTCGGAAGAGGGCATGTCCTTGTATACCGATGACACGGTCTTGCATATTCCCACCGTTGCACGGGAGGTGTACGACGTCTCGGGCGCGGGGGACACGGTGATTGCAACGCTCGCTACCATGCTGGGAGCGGGCAAGTCGATTTCGGACGCTGTTTCCATCGCCAACCGCGCAGGCGGCATTGTTGTGGGCAAGCTTGGCACTGCAACGGTAACCTCCGAAGAGCTATTCGGTAGCTAATTGACAACAGTATTCTTGAAAAAAGCATATTGTTTCTACGGCGCGTTAAATGTTGATATATCGTTAACTTTCTTGATTAATCAGGCCGTCGGCCTAAATTTAAGGGAGAACGATATGTTCAAAAAATTGGCGCTTGCCGCACTTCTGTTCACTCACTTCAGTCTGGCCTTCGCTCAGATTGACGTCAACAAGGCGGATCAGGCTGCACTCAACGGGGTGCGCGGCGTCGGGCCGAAACTTTCCGGCGCCATTCTCGAGGAGCGCAAGAAAGGCGGCGAATTCAAGGACTGGAATGATCTTGAACATCGTGTAAAAGGTGTCGGCGGCAAGAGCGCGATTCGCCTTTCCAACGCCGGTCTGACGGTAAATGGACAGGCACACGCGGCAAATCCTGGACAGGAAGGCAAAACCGGCGAAAAGAAAGCATCGGCAGACAAGGCTGTCGGTCAGGCGTCCAGCGCCAAGAACGAAGCGAAGAAGGAGCCGGCGCAATAAGACCTGGCGCCTAGTGGTGCGCGTTAAAAATCTGTTGATCAACTGGTGGACGAGAATCATGCCGATACGGCGTCAACAATGCGCGCAACGCATGACAAAGGCGCGGCCTTGCTGTGCTTTTTTCCTTGTCTCGACATGATTTCGCCACATTGGCTTTCAACAAATTGCAAACTCACACCACTAGTAAGTAGCAACCGTTTCCTGCTTTGCCTCGGCCCTGCAACTCTGTGCGGGCCGGCTTAATTTCATGCCGGATGAATTTGCTGGCTTCAAGACCTTCAATACGCGCCATGGCATCTACGATTAAAATGGCTCTTTTATCAAAGCATTCAAACTTGCCATGCCTTACCTGACTATTGAAGACACTATCGGCAACACGCCGCTGGTGAAGCTGCAGCGACTGCCTGGCGACGAAGCCGCCAGCCGCAATAACATCATCCTCGGCAAGTTGGAGGGAAACAATCCTGCAGGCTCCGTGAAGGACCGGCCGGCATTGTCCATGATCAAGCATGCAGAGGCGCGCGGTGAGATCAAGCCAGGCGATACCCTCATTGAGGCAACAAGCGGCAATACCGGCATTGCGCTTGCCATGGCCGCGGCAATGCGCGGATACAAGATGGTATTGCTGATGCCGGAAAATCTCAGTGAGGAAAGGCGCCAGAGCATGGCCGCCTATGGCGCAAAGATCGTACTCACTCCCAAGACTGGCGGAATGGAATACGCGCGTGATCTGGCAGAGCAAATGCAGAAAGAGGGCAAGGGCATCATCCTTGACCAGTTTGCCAACCCTGATAATCCGCTCTCCCACTATGAAACTACCGGACCGGAAATATGGCGGGATACGGAAGAACGGATCACCCACTTCGTGAGCGCCATGGGAACCACCGGAACCATCATGGGCGTTTCCCGATATCTGAAGGAGAAAAATCCCGCCATCAGGATCATCGGTGCTCAGCCGGAAGAAGGTTCCCAGATTCCTGGAATCCGCAAATGGCCGGAAGCGTATTTGCCCAAGATTTTTGACAAGTCCCTGGTTGACCAGGTGGAGAACGTGAGTCAGGCTGCAGCGGAGCAGATGGCTCGCCGCATGGCAGTCGAAGAGGGAATTTTCTGCGGGATTTCTGCCGCAGGTGCATGCGAAGTGGCGCTGCGTCTCTCAAGGACTGTAGAGAATGCGACGATTGTCTTCATCGTCTGCGATCGTGGAGACAGGTATCTTTCAACCGGAGTATTCCCCGCCTGAGCGGGGAATATTACACAGCTCGCAAAGCAGCGCGCAAAGGACGACGGCTTATTCAGCGTCGGCGGAAGACGGCGCGTCCTTGGGTTTGAACTGTTTGTCGCTGATACGGAATTTGTCGCGGCGATCACCCATCAGGATGCGCAGATCCTTGATGCTGAGGTCGCTGACTTCATGCATGCGAATGAGCAGGGAGGCACCAACCGGCAAGCGGCGATGGCGGATCTTGCTGATCACCGGCGGAGCCACTTCCAGAGCGCGGGACAACGCTGCATCATTTTTCAAATTCAGTTTTTCAATCAATGCATCCAGCAGATTGTTGGGATCATAAGCTACTTGATCGGCCAATCGGGTGCCTCGCTTACCGCTTTCATTGTTGTCCATAACAGTGCCTACCTAAATAGTCGTAATCTCAATAATTCCAAAATTGCAATTTTATTCTACACAATAACCATGATGTCGATCTGAAGTGTTTCAAGTTTGAAACACAACTGTATTTACCACGAAATCGTGTAGCTAAAGTTAATGTCCTAAAGACATCAATTCCATAACCGCAATATAGTAAGGATATTTCAAATTTGCAATATTTGATTGTACTTATTTAAATTTTTTGATGTATTAACAAATATTTGTGTTGTAACAACTGACTTGGCGCGTAACGATCCTTAATTTTATTGCAAAAAAGAAAATAAAGATTCAAGGAATCTATTCTTCTCCAATAAACGTTACTCAGAGTACATGGGCATGTTCTTGTTGCATACAAGAGATGGATTTGCAATTCCGCGAATTGTATTCAGCCATATATGCGCAAAAAGATGATCAAGGGAGCTTGGAGCGGTTCCGCCTTACCTGCCTGCCGGTCCCGGACAGATTGGTATTGGCATTGGCACTGCGTTGTGACTGCTTGCCATGGCTTGACCATGTCGCGTCGTCACGCCTTGTTCCAGCGGCAATCTGCCTCGGCCTCGACCAGACCGGTCAGGGCGAAACCGCTCTAGGTATTACTTTCAGAATGCTTATCAAACAACTTGCGCCACCCGTCCAGTCCCAGCTTTTGCATGGTTTCCATATTGCGTTCATAAATCTCACTCGCTTCAGGGACTGCTGCCACTGCACGTTCTATGCTGGTTTCCCGCAAGAGATGCAGGATTGGATAGGGCGAACGATTGGTGTAATTTTCGATCGCCGTGCTTTTCGCATCCGCGAACTGATAGTCCGGATGAAAACTGGCAATCTGTATTTCACCAGTGAGCCCGAGCTCTTCCAGTGCCGCATCTGCAACACCAAGGAAGTCGTTATAGTCCAGAAAATCCGACAAGATCCAGGGGTGGATAAGCAAGGTGGTATCCAATTCTTCCGGCGGGGAATGGTGAACATGAAGCAGTTCATCAACCAGGTCCTTGAGCAGGGTGTCGTGATCCATGGCATCGCTGACGGCGTAACGGATTTGTCCCTTGACATGGACTGCCTTGGCAAACGGGCATAGATTCAGGCCGATAACAGCGCGTACAAGCCATGATTGCGTTTCGTGGACAATCTGCGCCAATGGAGGGTGGGATGCCACCGAGCTGTGGGCGGCGGGGGACAGTATGGCCATGATGTAAGCCGATGTTGGTTTTTCAGGGCTCGATTATCGCGCATCTCCATGGCGCAGGCGGGGACTTTGGGGTACATTTGCCCCTCTTCTCATTGTTCGCCTCATCGCGCATGGCACTCAAAGCAACCATCTTCAAAGCCGATCTCCAAGTTTCCGATATGGACCGCAATCATTACGCGACGCATGGATTGACCATAGCGCGCCATCCGTCCGAAACGGACGAACGCATGATGATGAGGCTGCTGGCATTCGCATTGCACGCCGATGAAGCACTTGCTTTTGGCAAGGGTCTGAGTGCGGATGACGAACCCGATCTTTGGAAAAAGGATCTGACCGGCGCGGTGGAACTGTGGATCGAAGTCGGGCAGCCTGACGACAAGCGCCTGCTCAAAGCGTGCGGGCGAGCGCAGCAGGTATTGGTCTACAGCTATAGCAGCGCCACCAGCGTATGGTGGAATCAGATTGGATCGAAGCTGGATCGGGCGAAGAATCTCCGGGTGTTCAATATCCCCTCATCGGCCAGCCAATCGCTGGCAAAGCTCGCTCAACGCAACATGCAGCTTCAATGCACGATCCAGGAGGGACAGGTATGGTTCAGCGCGGGCGATGAAACCGTGCAGCTTGAGCCAGGCATGCTCAAAGCCTGAACAGGAAGAAGCATCTGCAGCTTGACGGCGTTTAATGGCGGATCAACTACATCGCAGGAACGATCCTGTCATCAGTGTGCCATCCAAGGCTCGTCCCCCTGGATGTCATCACTGTGACAGGCCGGCATGCTCCAAGCCTTCCATCCTTTCCGGTCCGGCTTCAACCGCCGCGTGCGCTGCGTACGGCCCGTCCTAGATCAATGACCGACATGGCGTAGAAAAAGCTTCGGTTGTACTGGGTAATAGCGAAAAAGTTGCCTGCGCCCAGCCAGTACTCGGTCGGTTCCCCACCGTTCTGCAGGTCCACCAGGCCGAACGGCATGTCGGCAGGTGGTTCGACGCTGGGGATGATTCCTGCTGCCTTTATCTCATCCAGCTTATATTTCGCCTCCAGGCCCTGGCCGATAAACATGTCCCAGCCACGGCCCACATCCGCCGCAGACACGGTGGCGGGAAATACGGTCGGCTCGCCGCGCTTCCATCCATGTTCGACGAGAAAATTGGCCACGCTGCCAATGGCATCCACCGGAGAATTGCGAAGATCGATTTTTCCATCGTTATCGAAATCGATAGCGAATTTGCGAATGCTGCCCGGCATGAACTGCGGCCATCCCACCGCCCCGGCATAGGAACCGAACAGCGAGAACGGATCGATATGCGTCTCACGCGCGAACAGCAACGTATTTTCCAGTTCGCCGCGGAAGAAATTCATGCGCGCTTCACGCGTCGGCGTAGGAGGGTAATCGAATGCCAGCGTCGTCAATGCATCGACGACCCGGAAGTTGCCGGTATTGCGTCCATAGACCGTTTCAACCCCGATGATGCCAACAATGATTTCCGCTGGAACACCATAGCGCTCCTCGGCACGCGCAAGCGCGTCGGCATGTGTTTCCCAGAAGCTGGCGCCTGCCTTGATGCGCACCGGCTCGACGAAACGAGCCCGATAAGCGCGCCAGTTTTTCGGCTTGCCTGGGGGGGCCGGCTTGATCAATTGAATCGCCGTGTCGACATACCGGACCTTCCGGAACAGGTTTTCCAGTTCGGTACGGTCAAAGCCATGGGTTGCGGACATCTTGTCGATGAAGTCCGACACTTCCTTCCATTGATTGAAGTTGGCGAATTCCCCGGCTTCATCAGGGCTGGCGGCTGCCTTGCGCTGGTTTTCACCGGCGACTTTCTTGGCCGCGGGCTTTGCGTTGGAGGCCACTGCCGTAGTGCTCATGAAGGGCAGGGCAAGACTGGTAACAGCAACAACCGCCGCGGCGGCGCGGGCGGGAGACTTGAAAAATTTTATCGACATTCAGCTAACAGGGATTTCAGTAAGGACAATTCATGCGCCCTTGCATTCGGACCGGGCGCGCCGTAGCGCACAGTTTCATAGACTTCGAGGAAGCGCGCAAGCGCTGCCTTGGTTTGTGGCGGCAAAGGCGACTCCGGCGCGACAAGACGTGTCGAAAAGGCACGCGGTCCCTCGTGCGGCAGGCGCTGCAGGCCGCGCTGCGCCATGCGCCGGCAGAATGCGTCGTAGAGAATGTCGACAGGGTCCCGCTTGCGCTGATGCATTAGCAATGGCAAAACGACCAATGCCATGGCGGCGATGCCGCAAATCATCATCACGGCTGTCATGGTTTTCCAATCTACATTCGGGAAACCAAGCGATTCGAAAAAGCGCTTTTGCTTGCCGGGCGTGTAATTCAATACCCACTGATTCCATCCATTGCTGACGGCATCAAGCCGCTGACGCAGCGACAGCCAGTTTCTCAGCAGCGTGCTTCGCGACGCATCCAGGCTGAACAGGCCGCCAAGCACCGGCTGCGGCATCATGCTGCGCAGGTTCTGCTGCACCCGCGCCGGCGCTACCGCAGCGGTCGGATCGATACGCACCCATCCGCGCTGCGCCAGCCACACTTCCGCCCACGCATGCGCATCGGATTGCCTGACTGTCATGTAGCCGTCGACCGGATTGATTTCTCCGCCCTGATAACCGGTAACCACCCGCGCGGGAATGCCGACGGCACGCATCAGCACGACAAAAGCGCCGGAGTAATGTTCGCAGAATCCGGCCTTGGTATCGAACAGGAATTCATCGACGACATGCTTGCCGAGAGCGGGCGGTTCAAGCGTGTATCGATAAGAGTCTTCGCGAAATTTCTTGAGCACCGAGTCGATGATCTGCTCCGGACTCGTGGCGCTCTGGCTCAACTGGCTTGCGTAGGCCAGTGTCCGCGGATTGAAGCCGGCGGGAAGATCGATCCATTGCTGCAGGTAGCCGGCCCTGGCATCGGGCTGCAGCCGATAGGTGGTATGCGAAGCGATGTCATAGCGCAGACGATCGGAGATGGGTTGGGATGCGAGCATCTGCACTTCCTGGGTCAGCGCGGCTGTGTTGTCGGCGAGCTGCGGCAGGGCTTGGGGCATCTCGAGCGCGAATAGCCAGCGGCGTCCATGTGGTTCCAGCGTGATCTGATAGCGCAGCGGTTCGCCTTCGAGAACCGTGTGAATCCGGCTTCGCTGTCCGGCCTGCAGCGGTGTCCAGGTGCGGCCGTCGAAATGGCTGAGCACGACCCCGCGCCAGTACAGCAGGGGATTCATCGGCGCCTGGCCTTCGAATTTCACGCGGAAGGCCACATCATCGGAAAGCGCGAGCTTGGAAATATTCCCGGGTGCCATGCTGTCGGATAAACCGGTGCGTCCGCTTCCCTGGGCATCGCCGGGCATGCCCCAGAGCGGTCCCTGAATCCGAGGAAAGAGCAGGAACAGCACCAGCGTCAGCGGCGCGGCCATTGCAAGGATGCTGACGCCCACCCGCAATCGCTTGCGCAGGGGAGGGACAATGCCGGTGTACTGGAAAGAGACCTGCGTGGTAAGAATGGCGACGACTGCGGCAATCGTCATCAGCGCCGTGCCTATTGACTGTGAATAGAAAAAGCTGGCGAGAATAAGAAAGAAGCTCAGGAACAGCACGATGAACAGATCACGCTTGGCATGCATTTCGAGCAGCTTGAGCGTGAGCAGCAGCGACAGCATCGCCACGCCGGCATCGCGCCCGAAGAAGGTCCCGTGACTCCAATAGACGCCGGCCATCGCCGCAATGGCGATTGGCAGCAACAGCCAGCGCGGCGGCATGCGACTGCCACGGAACGTGAGCCAGCCGCGCCAGAACAGCAGCAGCAGGCAGCCTGGCATGATCCAGGCCGGGAGATGGGCGGCGTGCGGCAGCAGCACAAGAACGCAGGTGCCGATCAGCAGCAGGGTATCGGCTTTCTCACGCGACATCGGGCGTGCGCTTCGTCCGGTGCGGCCAGTCCTTCCCGGGACGGCTTTGAATATGTCGACAAGAATCTTCATGCGGTTTTCTGATGCAGTGCCAGCGCGGTGAGGCAGGCTTCGCGATGCGCCGGGCCCAGCGCAACCGGCAGGCTGACATCGCCGAGGCGGAAGCCATAGGCGATGCCGCGGGCTTCGGCTTCCATGACCCAGCGTGTCATGCGCGACAGCTTGAGCTCCGTATCCATCGACAGCGGCAGCGCATGGAAATCGATCATGATCTCGGTCGCGGCGCCGCCTTCAAAATGCTTGGTGACGAGGTTGCCGCTGTGTTCCATGTCGAGTCTTGCCATCTGCCGCCACGCGAGGCGCTTGAGCGAATCGCCCGCCTGATAGCCGCGGATGCCGGCGAAATCATCCTGGCCGTCGCTGCCCTGGCCATCGCCCTTGTCGCTGCCCGATGCGGGCAGTTCGGGTGCGTCATCCTCGGGGCGCGGATAGACGAGCGCCCGGGCATCCGGCTGCCAGTAGCTCCATGCGCGCAGCAGGCCGAGTGGGAAGCGGGTCTGCAGGCGCACGCGCGGCGCCTGCATCCAGCCGCGTTCCGGGGCCGGTGTCGACAGGATAACGCCGCGCGTGGAATGGGCGCCGATGTCGACCGCCTGCGCCAGGTCCGGGCGGTCGTCGGCGACAAAGTCCAGCCAGATCGCATAGCGGTCGTACTTGCGGCGATTGATCAGGCTGAGTTCGAACTGCGCCTCTTCGCCGGCGAATACCGGTGCGGCGCGGCCGGCGACGAGGTGCAGGTGCGCCAGGTTGCGGAAGGTGAGATGCATGTCGATCAGCGCACAGCCACCCAGCAGAAAAGTGAAGCCGAAGCCCAGGCTGAGGTTGTAATTGATGGAGCCAATGAACAACGCCATCAGCATGACGCAGAACAGCAGGCCGGGATGCGTGGGTACGATGAAGACCCGGCGCTGGTTCAGGAAGACTTCGCCTTTCTCCGCATTGCGGCTGCGCAGCAGGAGCTTGCTGAGCTGGCCGCGTATTGCGTGCTCCAGGCGGCTATACGGGGAAAGGCGCTTGTTCACGCGTTTATACCGCGACTGACTTCATCAGTTGCAGCACCAGATCACGGCTGCCCAGTGCCGAGCTGCCGGTCGACTTGAGCGGGCGCAGGCGGTGCGCGGCAACAGGCACCAGCACCGCCTGCACGTCTTCCGGAATGACATGGTTACGTCCCTCCAGTGCCGCCCAGCCGCGCGCCGCCTGCAGCAGCGCGATGGACGCGCGCGGACTGAGGCCTTCCGCGAACATGCCGTTCTGGCGCGAAGCCTGCGCCAGCGCCTGCACATAATCGACCAGCGCTCCCGATACATGGATGTTCCTGAGCGCCGCCTGCGCCGCAACCAGATCTTCCGGCTGCATGGCCGTGGGCAGGCTCTTGAGCATGGCGCGGCGGTCCTCGCCCATCAGCAGCGCGCGTTCCGCGGCGGCATCGGGATAGCCGAGGGACAGGCACATCAGGAAACGGTCCAGCTGCGATTCGGGCAATTGGAAGGTGCCGATCTGGTGCGTCGGATTTTGCGTGGCAATGACGAAATAGGGCTGTGGCAGCTCGCGAGTAACACCGTCGGCCGTGACCTGCCGTTCCTCCATCGCTTCCAGCAGCGAGGACTGGGTCTTGGGTGTGGCCCGGTTGATTTCATCGGCCAGCAACACTTGGGTGAATACCGGTCCTGGATGGAAAACGAAACCGTTCTTTTCGCGATTGAAGATGGAAATGCCGACGACATCGGCCGGCAGCAGGTCGCTGGTGAACTGCAGGCGGTTGAACTTGAGGCCGAGCGAAATCGCCAGTGCATGCGACAGGGTAGTCTTGCCGACACCCGGCACATCTTCGATCAGCAAATGACCGCCGGCCAGCAGGCAGACCAGGGCCTGGCGTATCTGTTGATCCTTGCCTACTACAACTTCACCTACCTGCCGGGCGACGGCATGAATTTTTGCAAACATGAATTCGAATAAGTCGATAACGTGAGAATGCTCTGGATTGAAGATACCTGCCAAGTCGACAAAGTCCTCCGACGCTCAGGACATCATTGAAATCTTTGTCAACAAAATGACTGTAGCGCACTGTTTTCTTCGCTACACTAGCAGAAGTAGCATGACCTTACCTACTATGTTGATGAGGAGCAATGCGCGCGTGATGCTTGACGAGATTCCGGATGTCATTTCCGAACCGCCTTCATCCGTGGGCTGATAACAATGACTACCGCCATCTTTTCCCATCCTGACTGCAAACGCCATGAAATGGGGCATTGGCATCCTGAATCGCCGGCCCGCCTGCAGGCCATCGAAGATCAATTGATCGCCAGCCGCATCGACTGCCTGCTGGAATACCGGGAAGCACCCGAAGCCGACGTTGCCGATATCCGTCGCGTGCATACCCAGGCTGCGGTGGACCGGATCCGCAACAATGTACAGTCGCTTTTGATCGCCGGTGGCGAATATTACCCGCTCGATGCCGACACCATGCTGAACAGGCATAGCTGGAATGCGGCATTGCGGGCGGCGGGCGCCGCAGTTGCCGCGACCGATGCCGTGATCGACGGCGAGGTGGACAATGCCTTTTGCGCCATCCGCCCTCCCGGCCATCATGCGCGTCCTTCCGAAGCGATGGGATTCTGCCTGTTCGGCAATGTTGCCATCGCGGCCAAACACGCGCTTGAAGTGCGGGGCTTGCAACGGGTAGCGATCATCGATTTCGACGTGCATCACGGCAACGGCACCGAAGAAGCCTTGATGAATGATCCAAGGGTATTGATGGTCAGCTTTTTCCAGCATCCCTTCTATCCCTACAGCGCAGTTTTGGAAGACGTGCCCAACATGATCAACCTGCCGGTGCCGGCCTATACCAGGGGCAATGAAATACGCCAGCTGGTGGAAGAAAAATGGCTGCCGGCACTTCACGCGCATCGTCCGGAAATGATCTTCATCTCAGCCGGTTTCGATGCTCACCGTGAAGACGATCTTGGGCAAATGGGACTGGTTGAGGCGGACTATGCCTGGATGACCCAGCGCATTATGGAAGTCGCCCGCGAGCACGCCCAGGGACGGATCGTTAGCTGTCTTGAGGGAGGGTACAACTTGTCCGCGCTTGGCCGCAGCGTTGTTGCCCATGTCAAGGCGCTGGCATCGATCGACTGAAGGATTGAAGCATTGGATTGAAGCATTCCGGGGGAATGCCGCATGCAGCGGGTAAAATAGCGGCTTCCCTTCAAATCCGATTCCCGCATGTCCATACAATGGTTTCCCGGTCACATGAATGCCGCCCGCAAGAAAGCGGCGGAATCCATGGAAAAGACCGACCTCGTCATCGAGGTGCTGGATGCGCGCCTGCCGCAAGCCAGCTCCAATCCGATGATCGAGGAACTCCGCAAGCAGCGGCAGCGCCCCTGCCTCAAGCTGCTCAATAAAAGCGACCTCGCCGATCCCGCGGCGACCAAGGCCTGGATCGACTTCTACAGCGCACAGAAAGACGTGCACGCCGTGGCGCTCAGCTGCAAGAAGCCGGCCGATGTTGCCAAGGTGCCCGGCATCGCGCTCAAGATCGCCCCGCATCGCGGTACGGCGCTCAAGCCGCTGCGCATGATGATCATGGGGATTCCCAATGTCGGCAAGTCGACGCTGATGAATGCCTTGCTGAAGAAACGCGTCGCCGCCGTGGGCGATGAGCCGGCGGTCACCAAGGCGCAGCAAAGGCTTTACCTCGGCAACAACATGGTGCTGATCGACACCCCCGGCATGCTCTGGCCGAAGATCATGCATCCCACCGACGGTCTCATGCTGGCCGCCAGCCACGCGGTGGGTACCAATGCCGTCATTGAAGAAGAAGTGGCCACCTTCCTTGCCGATCAGCTGCTCGTCCATTATCCGCAGCTGCTGACGGCGCGCTACGGTTTCACCACGGAAGGCATCGACGGCGTCAGCGTCATCGAAGGCATCGCCAAGCGACGGGCATACCGCCTGAAAGGCGGCGACCTCGACTTTGAAAAGGCGGCGCATACGCTGCTTCTGGATTACCGCAGCGGCGCGCTGGGCCGCATCAGCCTGGAGACACCGCAAAGCCGCGAACACCTGCTGGCAACCTATGACCCGCCGCCTTCGCTGGGTGAACGGCAAGCGCCGGATGTGGAAGACGACGATGACTGACGCGCCTCATGTGCTGCGGCAGCTCGACGGCGGGGTGCTGACCCTGACGCTCAACCGCCCGGAGAAATTCAATCCCCTGTCGGAAGACATGCTGACCGCATTGCAGGCGGCACTGGATGACGCAAAAGCGGACGAAGCCGTTCGCATCGTCGTGCTTGCTGCGGCGGGCAGGGCGTTCTGCGCGGGACATGATCTCAAGCAGATGCGCGCATCGCCGTCGGAAGATTATTACCGGAAGCTGTTCAATCAATGTTCCAGGCTGATGCTGTCAATTCAGCAAATGCCGCAGCCGGTCATTGCACGCGTTCAGGGCATTGCGACGGCAGCCGGCTGCCAGCTTGTTTCGATGTGCGATCTGGCCGTGGCATCGACCGACGCCATGTTCGCGGTATCGGGAGTGAACTATGGGCTGTTCTGTTCCACACCGGCCGTCGGACTGAGCCGCAATGTCCCTAGAAAACAGGCGATGGAAATGCTGCTGACCGGCGAATTCATCGACGCCGAGACGGCGCGCGAACGCGGCCTGGTGAATCGGGTCGCCGCACCGGAACAACTCGATGGAGAAATCGGAAAGCTGGCGGCAAGCATTCTTGCCAAGCCGGCGATCGCCATCGCGATGGGCAAGCAGTTGTTCTACAAGCAGCTCGAGATGGGCACCGGCGCAGCCTACCAGCTTGCGGGACAGACGATGGCCTGCAACATGATGGATGACTCGGCGCTCGAGGGCGTGCAGGCCTTCATTGAAAAGCGCGCACCCAGCTGGAAAACGCCGCAACAGTCTTAACGGCAGCCTCTCCATGGCCTGGCCTCATGGCATGGGCCCATGCTTCACAAAGCCGAGGCAGCAAATAAAAAGCCCGCAGGACCGAAATCCTGCGGGCTTTTTTGCAGCGAAGCTATAGAGCGCTTCGGACCGGCAATTACATCATGCCGTCCATGCCGCCCATACCGCCCATGCCACCCATACCGCCCATGCCGCCACCAGCAGCCGGCTTGTCTTCGACCAGCTCGGAAACTGTGCAATCGGTGGTCAGCATCAGGCTGGCGATCGATGCCGCGTTCTGCAGCGCAGAGCGAGTCACCTTGGCCGGATCCAGCACGCCCATTTCAACCATGTCGCCGTAGGTGCCGTTGGCTGCGTTGTAGCCGAAGTTGCCCTGGCCTTCCATGACCTTGTTGACGACGACGGATGCTTCTTCGCCGGCATTGGTCACGATCATGCGCAGCGGCTCTTCCATGGCGCGCAGAACGATCTTGATACCTGCATCCTGGTCAGCGTTGTCGCCTTTCAGGTCCTTGATGTTGGCGCGAGCGCGCAGCAGGGCAACGCCGCCGCCGGGAACGATGCCTTCTTCAACGGCGGCACGGGTTGCGTGCAGCGCGTCTTCGACACGTGCCTTCTTCTCTTTCATCTCGACTTCGGTTGCAGCACCAACCTTGATCACTGCAACGCCGCCTGCCAGCTTGGCAACGCGCTCCTGGAGCTTCTCGCGGTCGTAGTCCGAAGTCGCTTCTTCGATCTGGACGCGGATCTGCTTGACGCGTGCTTCGATCGAAGCTGCCTGGCCGGCGCCGTCGATGAGAGTGGTGTTTTCCTTGCCGATTTCGACACGCTTTGCCTGGCCGAGATCGTTCAGGGTCGCCTTTTCCAGGGTCAGGCCAACTTCTTCAGCGATGACCTGACCGCCTGTCAGGATGGCGATGTCTTCCAGCATGGCCTTGCGGCGGTCGCCGAAGCCAGGAGCCTTGACTGCGCAAGTCTTCAGGATGCCGCGGATGTTGTTGACCACCAGGGTTGCCAGTGCTTCGCCTTCGATGTCTTCAGCGATGATCAGCAGCGGACGGCCAGCCTTTGCCACTTGTTCCAGAACCGGCAGCAGGTCGCGGATGTTCGAAATCTTCTTGTCGAACAGCAGGACGAAAGGGTTCTCCAGAACGGCAACTTGCTTTTCCGGATTGTTGATGAAGTACGGGGACAGGTAGCCACGGTCGAACTGCATGCCTTCGACGATGTCGAGTTCGTCGTTCAGGGATTTGCCGTCTTCAACGGTGATCACGCCTTCCTTGCCGACTTTTTCCATTGCTTCAGCGATGCGGTCGCCGATGGAAGCGTCGGAGTTGGCGGAGATGGCGCCGACCTGGGCGATTTCCTTGGAAGTGGTGCAGGGACGAGCGACAGTCTTGAGCTGCTCGACGGTGGCAGCCACTGCCTTGTCGATGCCGCGCTTCAGGTCCATCGGGTTCATGCCGGCGGCGACATACTTCATGCCTTCGCGGACGATGGCCTGGGCCAGAACGGTTGCGGTTGTAGTACCGTCACCAGCGTTGTCGGATGTCTTGGAAGCGACTTCCTTGACCATCTGTGCGCCCATGTTCATGAGCTTGTCTTTGAGTTCGATCTCTTTCGCGACCGAGACGCCGTCCTTGGTGACGGTCGGGGCGCCGAAGGAGCGCTCCAGAACAACATTGCGGCCTTTCGGGCCGAGGGTAACTTTAACGGCGTTGGCGAGAATGTTGACGCCTTCGACCATCTTGGCACGGGCGGCATCGCCGAAAACTACGTCTTTAGCTGCCATGTTCGATACTCCTTAATTTATTCGTTTGTAGGTACTTGAAAAGACTCGGCAATTACTTCTGAACAACTGCCATGATGTCTTCTTCGCGCATGACCAGCAGTTCCTCGCCTTCGACCTTGACGGTCTGGCCGGAGTACTTGCCGAACAGCACGATGTCGCCGACTTTCACTTCCAGCGCGCGAACTTTGCCATCTTCGAGGATCTTGCCGTTGCCGACTGCCAGGATCTTGCCCTGATCCGGCTTCTCTGCGGCTGCATCCGGGAGAACGATGCCGGACGCAGTTTTTGTTTCCTGGTCGAGGCGCTTGACGATGACGCGATCGTGCAATGGACGAAGGTTCATACAAACTCCTTAAAAATCAATAAGTTATAGTTTTTTGCGGCAGAAATGCTGCAAATCATATTTGACCGTGCAGCGCCGCCACATGGAAAAATTCGATGGCCAGGGGGAGTTGTTAGCACTCTCCCCTAACGAGTGCTAAGTATATGGGCGACATTTTGATTTTTCAAGAGTGCTTGTTTGCTCATTGCATGATTGGCAGGGTGGAGCAACGCCCGATATCTTGGAAAAGGGATGGATTTTCCAGGCTTCTAGTCTGATTTTTTGGGATTTGCCACAAAGCCTGGAGACCGCGCTTATCCGGTCCGCGGCTTGCCGAACCGATTGGGCTGACATTCTAGACGCACGCCGATCTGCCGCCGCAAAGAACCGGCTTCCTTTGATATGGATCTATAGCCTGCCGAGCAAGGAGGCCATCGCCACTGAAAGCAGCTATATAGAGATGTGAAGAATGTTGTGGCGGAGGGCTGAAACAAAAAGCCCCTGTCGATTTCAACAGGGGCATGGGGCAAGCAAAACTTCAGATTTCAGATAGGCGATCAGGCCAGCCCGACCTTGACATCGACATTGCCGCGGGTCGCGTTGGAATACGGGCAGACTTCATGCGCCTTGTTGATCAGGGCTTCGGCAGCGGACTGTTCCATGCCGGGCAGGGAAACGCGCAGGGAGACATCCAGTCCGAAACCGCCGCGATCGTTCGGGCCAATGCCGACATCGGCGGTGACGGAGGCATCGGCAGGCAATGTGGTCTTGGTCGCCATGGAAACGAACTTGAGCGCCGACAGGAAGCAGGCGGAATAGCCCGCAGCAAACAGTTGTTCCGGATTGGTGCCGTCTCCGCCCGCACCGCCCAGTTCCTTGGGCGTGCTCAGCTTGGCTTCGAGTTTGTTGTCATTGGTGACGGCGCGGCCGTCGCGGCCGCCGGTGGCTGTGGCTTGTGCGGTGTACAGGATCTGCATGAAATTCTCCTCGGTAAGAAATGGAAAAAGCGAAAAGTGGTTTCGGTTCTCAGGTGTTAGTGAGATAAATATAGCATCCAATTAAATTGCGTGCAATCTAATTGATAGATTCTGATTATTTCTCATTTCTCATTTCTCATTTCTCATTTCTCATTTGTCATTTGTCATTTGCCGAATGAGTGCTGGAACATGTCTTTTGCGCTGTTCCAGGCAGTGGCGCGGCGGTCCTCAAGCATGAATGCCTGCCGGGGTTGCCATGAGGTTCGTTACTGATCGTCGTCGGGTTTGGCAAGTTCCTCGCGGATGGATGACAGCTGGCTTCGCAGCGCCTCAAGCGTATCCAGCGTTTGCCCGCTGGCGCACAGGATCTGGTGCGGAACCGACTGGGCTTTCTTTTTCAGCGCCCGTCCTTCCCTGGTAAGGGTAATGCGCACCTGCCGCTCATCGGCTTCGTCGCGTGTGCGCTGGATCAGTGCCGATGCCTCTAGACGTTTCAACAACGGCGTGAGCGTGCCGGAATCGAGAAACAGTTTTTCACCGATGCTTTTCACCAGGACATCATCCTGTTGCCAGAGAACCAGCATCACCAGGTATTGAGGATAGGTCAGACCCAGCTTGTCGAGAAACGGCTTGTAGGTCTTGGTCATTGCTAATGACGTGGAGTAAAGGGCAAAGCAGAACTGGTTATCCAGCGCCAGTGGATCGGGAGGCGAATGACGCGGCGAGTTGGCGGATTTGGACATGATTTGAGAAGGACGGCGTGGGATAATCGATTGCGTATGATCTATTCCTTGTCATCCTATGCGAATTCAACGAAGTCTCCAAGCCGCATGGCTGTTATTTAGCTTTGCTGCGACTGCCTGCGCGCAACAACTTCCGCTCACCGTCGGCGATGCGCTCCAGCGTGCCGGGATTCCGGTCGAAGCGGCAGGAATCTATGTGCAGGAAGTTGGCAACCATCCGCCCATGTTGTCGGCAAATGCGATGCAGCCATTCAATCCCGCTTCCACCATGAAGCTTGTGACCAGCAATGCGGCGCTGGAAATACTCGGTCCGACATTTACCTGGAAGACAAGGGCATATGCCCTCGGCAGGATGCGCGGCGCCGTGCTGCATGGCGACCTGTATATCAAGGGCGGCGGGGATCCGAAGCTCATCCTGGAAAATTTCTGGCTGTTCCTGCGGCGCATCCGTGCGAAGGGCATACGGGAAATCCGCGGCAATCTGATCCTGGACCGCAGCGCATTTGAACACATGCCCCACGATCCGGCACAGTTCGATGGCGATCCTTCCAAGACCTACAATGTCGGACCCGACGCACTGCTGCTCAACTACAAGGCGCTGGGATTCCGATTCACGCCTGATACGGCGGGTCATGCGGTGCAGGTGGCGAGCGATCCGCCGATGGCTTCCTTCCCCATCACGCCGCCACGGCTGAGCGGCGGAGAATGCACCGACTGGCGTGCTCGTCTGCAGCCGGTCATCGATGCGGCAGGTGCGCGCTTTGGCGGCGGTTATCCTGTGGCTTGCGGCGAGAGGACATGGTATGTGCATCCCTACCAGATGACGCATACGCAATATTTCGGCCTGGTATTCCGCCGCCTGTGGGCCGAGACAGGCGGGTCTTTCACGGGGGATGTACGCGACGGCGTGGTGCCTGCGAATGCCGCTCCCGTCTCGGAATGGGAATCCGCGCCGCTGGCGGAGATCATCCGCGACATCAACAAATACAGCAACAACGTGATGGCGCGGCAACTGCTGCTGACGCTGGCGGGAGCGGTCACCAAGCTGCCGGCCAATA
This sequence comes from Noviherbaspirillum aerium, assembly GCF_008929045.1. GTDB lineage: Bacteria > Pseudomonadota > Gammaproteobacteria > Burkholderiales > Burkholderiaceae_D > Noviherbaspirillum > Noviherbaspirillum aerium. Next base: position 147,881 of record NZ_VFAH01000011.1, read on the forward strand.
CGGTTCATGGAGCAGCGGTAGTGCGCACCTGGCTGTCGGGCAAGGGCATCGATGCTCCGGAGATGAGCATCGATAACGGTTCGGGCCTGTCGCGCACGGAGCGCCTGTCCGCCGCCAGTCTGGGACGGATGCTGGCTGCTGCCTATGCGGCGCCGACCATGCCGGAGTTCATGGCTTCGCTGCCGCTGGTGGCCTACGACGGCACCATGCGCTCGCGTCTCGTCAATCAAACGGTGGCAGGCAAGGCGCATATCAAGACGGGCACGCTCAATGAAGTGCGCAATGTGGCGGGGTATGTGCTTGCCGCTTCGGGCAGGCGCTATGTGGTGGTCTGCCTTGTCAATCATCTCAATGCCGATCGTGCCTACGAGGCGCAGGACGCGCTGCTGCAATGGGTGTACGAGAATGGCTGACGCATTGCCGGTCCGACCGGAATGGTGGACCGGAGATCTGGCGATCACTCTTGACGGGAAAACAAGGCAGGTGTCGCCACGCTTGCCCCCGACCCCGCTTCGCTCGCGGGCAAGGGAAGCCGCTTCCCGGGCAGTTGAATTTGGACTATCCGCTCCCTGCGGTTATTCGGTCATCCAGTCATTCCGCCGCGCCGGCCGATTCCGCATCAAAGCATGACCGGACGATCCGGCAGCTGGTTGCGGGTGGACCCGTCATCCGGATACAACCGGCACAGCATGTGGTTCAATTCGTCGATGGCGGCAATGACGCTGCGATGATATTCGCCGCGTGCGAAGCCCTGGGTGATTGTCTTGCAGACCGCATTCCAGTCTTCCGCCGACACCAGTCTTCCCACACCGCGGTCGGCCACGATCTCGACCTGGTGATCGGCAAGATTGATGTAGACGAGGACACCGCAGTTTTCTTCCGTATCCCAGACGCCGTAGCGCGCAAACAGTTCGCGTGCGCGTTCGCGGGGTGCGACGCCATTGAGCACTGCCTGCAAGTCCAGCGCCGGTTCGATCACGACGCGCACTTCGGCGCGGTGCCGTTTTTCGCCTTCGGCGATGGCTTCCTCGATCGCCTGCAGGGCGTCCGGCGGGAATGACCGCCGGCCGGCTGCCGAAGTCGTGCACAAATGACGAAAAATGCGAGAGAAAGTACTCATTTACCAGTTCCCCGAGGCGCCGCCGCCATCTGCCGTGCCGCCCCCGCCGGAAAACCCGCCGGAGCCTCCGAATCCGCCGCCGAAGCCGCCCCCGCTTCCACCGCCGTAGCCTCCGCCAAAGCCCCCCAAACCGCCGCCAAGAATGATGCCCGGCGAAGAGCGTCCCCATCCATCCCGGTAGCGCACATGACGACGTGACGACGACATGCGGGAAAGGAGCAGGAAAAGGACGACGAAAAAGATGAACATGCCCAGCGAAATGCCGTCGCTGGCCTGTTCTTCGATGTCGTCTCTGCTGGCCGGACCCGGAAAGCTTTCCTTGTCGAGCAGGCTGGTAATGGCCGATATGCCTGCGGCCAGTCCGCCGTAGAAATCGTTTTGCCGGAAATGCGGCGCAATCACATCCTGGAGAATGCGCTTGGACTGGGCATCGGTCAGCGAACCCTGGACGCCGCGGCCGGCTTCGATGCGCAGGCGGCGCAGCGCCGGCGGATTGTCCTTCGCCACCAGCAGCAGCACGCCGTCGTCGACCCCCTTGCGGCCGAGCTGCCATGCATCGAATACGCGGATGCCGTACTGCTCGATCGCTTCCGGCTCGGTCTTGTTGACGAGCAGGACAGCGATCTGGCTGCCGGTGCGGCTCTCGTAATCCTTCAGCACGTTTTCTAGCGTCGCCCGCTGGGCGGCGGTCAGCATGCCGGCCTGGTCGGTGACCCGGGTCTGCAGCGGCGGCACGGGAACGAATTCCTGCGCCCGCACGGGAATCTGGAGCTGCAGCAGTGCGAACATCAGCAGCATGCCGGCAAGCGATCGGAGGAGAGTCATGGCGGGGCTTACTTGCCGAAGTTGACTGTCGGCGCGTTCGAGATCGCCTTCTCGTTTTCAACCGTGAACGAGGGCTTCACTTCATAGTTGAAGACCATGGCCGTCAGATTGGTCGGGAAGCTGCGGGCCAATACGTTGTAATCGCGGACTGCCTGTATGTAGCGCTGGCGGGCGACGGTGATCCGGTTCTCGGTGCCTTCCAGCTGCGACTGCAGGTCGCGGAAACTGGTGTCGGCCTTGAGCTGCGGATAATTCTCGGAGACGGCCATGAGGCGCGACAGGGCAGAGGAGAGTTCGCCCTGGACCTGCTGGAACTTGCTGAAGGCTTCCGGATTGTTCAGCACCTCGGGCGTGATCTGGAAGCTGGTCGCCGCCGCGCGGGCGCGGGTCACGGCTTCCAGGGTTTCGCGCTCATGGGATGCATAGCCCTTGACGGTGTTGACCAGATTGGGAATCAGGTCAGCGCGCCGCTGATACTGGTTGACCACCTCGCCCCAGGCGGCCTTGACCTGTTCGTCCTTGTCCTGGAACTGGTTGTAGCCGCAGGCGCTCAGGAGCGACGCCAGCCAGATCGTGACAGCCAATCTCATCCAAGTCTTCATCGTTTTTCCTTATCTTGTTCGTGTGGGGAAGCGTCCAAACCCGGGTTGCCATTTAATTATGGGCGGCCGGGCGTGGTTTCAACAGTACGGTGCTCATTGCTGCAAGAATCAAGCCCATGGCCGCATAGTCCTGCCAGTGCGGCTGCTCATCCAGCCACCATGCGCCTGAAAACACACCGAGCACCGGAATCATCATGACGGACAGGCTGGATGCCACCGGCGGCAGCTTGCGCGCCAGCCCGAACCAGACCACATGGGCAAAGCCGAAAATGATCGCGGCGTTATAGGCGATCGCTGCCCAGGATGCCGGTCCCGGTACATGCCAGGCGTTGCTCTCCAGCACCGTGCAGGCTAGCAACATCGCCGAGGTGGTCAGCGCCAGCATCCAGAAGGTGAGTGCGATGGTCGGCATGTCGATGCGCGAGCGCTTCATCGTCACCGTGCCGTAGCCCCATCCCGCGGCGGCAATCAGGGCAAAGACGCTGCCCAGCGGATTGCCCGAGAGAGCGGCAAATTCACTGGAGAGCAGGAGCAGGGCGCCGGTCAATGCGCAGGCGATGCCGATCCAGGCCCGGCGGTCCGGATGCTCGCCAAAGAACAGCAGTCCGCACAGGACCGCCCACACCGGCATCGTGTAGCCGAGGATCGCGGCGCGGCCGGAAGCCAGCATCTTGACGCCAAGAATCATGAACACATGCCAGATCAGCATGTTGGGCACCGCAAGCCGGACAATCTCGCCGGCGCGGCCGCGCGGGATCGCCAGCGACACTCCCTGGGCGCGGGCGGCCAGCCAGATGATGGGCAATGCCCCGATCATGCTCAGCACGCGGAAGCTCAAGGGAGGGAAATCGCGCACGCCGATCTTCATGATCGGCCAGTTGATGCCCCAGCACAGGGTCAGCAGAATGAGAAGGATCCAGTCCTTGCGCGAAAGCGATGTCATGCCGAAACGATAGCATGGCAAGTTACAATGCGTTTTGTCTGAATTCATCCTTCATCGCCGTGACTTTCCTTGAAAAACTCTCCGCCGCATGGACGGCGAACAATTCCCTGCTGTGCGTAGGCCTCGATCCCGACACCGGCAAGCTTCCCGATGCCGTCCGCCCGCAGCCCGACGCCATCTATGCCTTCTGCAAGGCGATCGTCGATGCGACCGCCGATCTGGCCTGTTCCTTCAAGCCGCAGATTGCCTATTTCGCCGCGCTGCGCGCCGAAGACCAGCTGGAAGCGCTCTGCCGGTACATCCGCGAGACCTACCCGCATATACCGGTCGTGCTCGACGCCAAGCGCGGCGACATCGGCGCCACCGCCGAGCAGTATGCAAGGGAAGCCTTCGAGCGCTACGGCGCGGATGCGGTCACCGTCAATCCCTACATGGGTTTCGATTCCGTGGCGCCCTACCTGGAATGGAAGGACCGCGGCGTGATCATCCTGTGCCGCACCTCCAATCCCGGCGGCTCCGACCTGCAGTTCCTGAATGCCGACGGCATGCCCGTCTACCAGCATGTGGCGCGCCTGGTGGCGGAAAAATGGAATACCAGCGGACAGTGCGGCCTGGTGGTCGGGGCCACTTTCCCGGAAGAGCTGGCCCAGGTGCGCAATATCGTTGGCGACATGCCGCTGCTGGTGCCGGGCATCGGCGCACAGGGCGGAGACATCCAGGCCACCGTCAAGGCCGGCCGCACCGCCGCCGGCAGCGGCATGATGATCAATTCCTCGCGCGCCATCCTGTATGCGAAGCCGCAAGGCGGCGAGGATTTTGCCGGCGCCGCGCGGCGGGTTGCGCTTGAAACCCGGGATGCGATCAACCGGTACCGGTAGATTTCCGGCCGTCGGGCGCCGTTGAACCGGATTCAGGCGCCTGCGAAAAACGACTTCATTTCCTGCAGCAGCAGGTCCGGCACCTGGTCCGGAATGAAGTGGCCAGCCGGCAAGGCCTTGCCGGTGACGGGCAGCGCGCATTTCGCCTGCCAGTCTTCCATCGGCTTGAACAGCTTGCCGACCACGCCGTGCTCGCCCCACACCACATGGGTTGGACAGGCCAGCTTTCCTGCATCGTGGTCGCGGTCGTGTTCGAGATCGATGGTGGCCGCCGCCCGGTAGTCTTCGCAGGAGGCATGGATGGCCTCGGGCGTGCAGAAGCAGCGTTCATACTCCGCCTTCGCCGCCGCATCGATGAAGCTTGCGCCGCCGGAACCCCAGCCGCCCAGCGTGTAATTGAGGAAGAACGAGGCGTTGCTGCCGATCAGCGTTTCCGGCAAGGGGTAAGGCTGGATCAGCATGAACCAGTGGTAGTACAGGGTCGCGAAGCGCATGTCGGTCGCTTCATACATGGTGCGGGTCGGCGAAATGTCGATCACCATCAGCTTCTTCACCGCATCCGGATGGTCCAGCGCGAGCCGATGGGCCACCCTTCCGCCGCGGTCATGTCCGCACAGATCGAAGCGATCATGTCCGAGCGCCGTCATCAGTTCCACCATGTCCCGGGCCATGGTCCGTTTCGAATAATTGGCGTGGTCCTTGTCGCCCGGCGGCTTGGAAGAATCGCCGTAACCCCGCAGGTCCGGCATCACGAGCGTGAAGCGTTCGGCGAGCGCATCGGCCACGCGGTGCCAGATGACATGCGTCTGCGGAAAGCCGTGCAAGAGCAGCAGCGGCGGACCGCTGCCGCCGTGGCGGAAATGGATGCTGACGCCGTTGACGTCGCGTCGCTCGCTTGGGAATTGGTCCAGCATCATGCGTCCTCCAGATCCAGAAAGCGCAGCAAGCCTTGCAGCGCATGTACGATGGTTTGTTCCCGCACCGCCCGCCTGTCGCCTGGGAAGACCAGGCGCTCGGTGAAGGTATGGCCCTTGCGCGCCCAGCCAAAGCAGATCGTGCCAACCGGCTTGCCGGGCACCGCGCCGCCGGGGCCGGCGATGCCGGTCGTCGAGAGAGCGACGTGGGCAACGCTGCCGGATAGCGCGCCTTCGGCCATGGCAGCAGCGACTTCCTCGCTGACGGCACCGAACTGGTCGATGCGCGACGCCGGCACCTTCAGCAATTCGGTTTTCGATGCATTGGAATAAGTGACGAAGCCACGCTCGAACCATGCCGATGAACCGGCTATCTCGGTGACGGCCTGGGCAACGCCGCCGCCGGTACAGGATTCCGCCGTGGCCAGCATCAGGCCCTTCCGCTGCAGCACGTCGCCCACGCGCGCCGCCAGATCGATGATGTCGCTCATGTACTATCCCTTTTTGCCGAGTTTTAACTAGGCTGTGTTTGATAAGCTGCTGTGTGGTCCGGGTCCGAATCCGCGCCTGCGGTGCTCGGCGTACATTCGTACGCGCACGCTCCCACTCCTGAACGCAACGCAACTCCGAACCGCTCGCGACGCATATCAAACACAGCCTGGTGGAAAATGCGCCAATTTACTTTACCACTCCGCTGGAAAGCAGGCTTGCGCCGCTACGGCTTCCCGGACTCCGGCGGCGCGCCGAAACCGCCGCCTCCCGGCGTCTCGATCACGAACACATCGCCGGGCCACAGGTCTTCGCGGCGATAGAGGCCGCTGTCATGCCATTCGCTGTTGGAGAAGAATCGCACGTGCTGCGCCGCCCGTGCCGGACACCAGTTTCATCATCGGGTCTGACTTCAAGCGACAGCGAAACCTGCGCGAAACCGATGTCGCGCGCAATGCGGCCTATCGCCTTTTCATGCGCCGGATAACGGTAGGCATGCATCAGCACCACGGCAAGCGAACGCAGGCCGCGCGCATGCCGGGCTTGCAGCTCGCTCCTCACCTGCGGCTCGTCTAGGGGGACAAGGACTTCGCCATGGGCGCCGACGCGCTCGTCTACCTCGGTTGCGCTTGCATACAGCAGTTCAGGCAGCACGATATGCCGGTCGAACAGCCTGGGGCGGTTCTGGTAGGCGATACGCAGCGCATTGGTGGCGACGGTGGTGCCCATCTTGACCGCGGCAACGCAGTGCGGGGAAATTTCCGCGTCCGGCTCCAACTCCAGCAATGCGCGGATGTCGGCGATCGCGGCGTCCTGGTAATGATCCGGGTTTTCCGACAACAGCTTATGGGTGAGCAATGCGCCGTCGGGACGGCGCGCCACGATATCGGTGAAGGTGCCGCCCCGGTCGATCCAGAATTGCCATCCGTCGCCGGCCTGGACTTGCCGAGCTTTCCGAGCTTGTCCTTGCTCCATGTGCGCTTACCTAACTTGATGTGATTTTTCTCAACAGTCCGATCGGGCAGTTAACGCAGAATAGCAGTGAACAGGCGTTGCGTTGATTGAGCGATCAAGGCAGCGTGTGTTTGAGCAGCGGTGTGCAGATTCGAGCTTTCGCGGCCTTCGGGCCGCGATTTTTTTTGCGCGGCCTAAACCGAAAGTGGCGTTGGCGTTGGCACTGGTGTCGGCGGAGCGCATGCTGCTTCTTACAGGTTTTCCCAGATCGCAAACAGCAGAAGGGTGTAGAAGGCCGCGAGAATATCGTCGGCCATCACGCCAAAACCACCCTTGAGACGCTTCTCCACCTGGCGGATGGGTAACGGCTTGATCATGTCGATCGCCCGGAACCAGAAGAATGCCCACAGCTGTGTCTTGAAGTCGGCCGGCATGACAAACACCAGCACCAGCCAGAAGGCAATGATCTCATCCCACACCAGGCTGCCATGGTCTTCGATGCCGAGATCGACCGAGGTCTTGCGGCATGCCCAGATGCCGGCCACGAAGCCGGCAATGATGATGAAACCCCACGCCATCGGCGTGAACACGCCCGGCCAGCGGGATGTCAGCACATTAAAGGTGAGCCAGGACAGCAGGGTGCCGACGGTACCCGGCATGATGGGCGACAGGCCGCTGCCGAAACCCTGGGCCACCAGATGCGCGGGATGCGACAGCATGAAGCGGGCGTTCGGCTTGGGGACGTAGGCGTTCTGCCCGGATTCAAGGGTGGTCATGGGGAGGCGAAGTGATCAAAGGAAGTGAGCTGCAGGTCCAGCGGTTTGCCGTCCGCATCGCGCAGGCGCAGTCCCGGCGCGGCTTCGATGCTTCCGACCCGCGTGACCGGCGTCGAGCTGAGGCTGCCCGCGGCCAGCACATCGTCGCGGCGGTTTGCGGGCGCGGTGAAGCACAATTCATAATCATCGCCGCCGGCCAGGGTAAAGCGCCGCCGCAGCTCGGCGGACTGCGCGGACAGCATGGCGCCGGCCGGCAGCAGGTCGGCATCGAGGCTGGCGCCGACGCCGGAGCGATGAAGAATATGGCCGAGATCGCCGACGAGACCGTCGGAAATGTCGATGGCGGCGCGCGCGATGCCGCGCAGGGCGACGCCAAGTCCGACACGCGGCGTCGGCGCGTGCATGCGCGGCGCGGCGGCGTTCAGCATGTCCTTATCGAGCGGCAATTCATTGCGGTATCCCGCCAAGGCCAGCCGGGCGTCGCCGAGCGTTCCTGAAATCCAGATGTCATCGCCCGGCCGCGCGGCATCGCGCCGCAGGGATTGGTCCGGCGGCACCTGGCCGAAGATGGTGATGCAGATGTTCAAGGGCCCCTTGGTCGTGTCGCCGCCCATCAATTCGCAGTCATGCCGGTCGGCAAGCGCCAGCAAGCCCTTCGAGAATGGCTCAAGCCATTCCGCGTTGGCCTCTGGCAAGGCCAGTGCAAGGGTGAAGGCGACCGGCGCCGCACCCATTGCCGCCAGGTCCGACAGATTGACGGCCAGGCATTTATGCCCGAGCTGAAATGGATCTGCTCCGGGAAAGAAATGCCGTCCTTCAACCAGCATGTCGGAGGAGATCGCGAGCTGGCTGCCATGCGGCGGCGAAAGCAGGGCGCAATCGTCGCCTATGCCGAGTGTGACAGGACTGAAGCGCCGGGACGGGCGTGTGAAATAGCGGGCAATGAGGTCGAATTCGGACAGCATCCCTGGATTGTACCGAATTAAGCAACGCAGGCTGCCGGCAGCCTGCGGCCGGCGAGTGCGGATCGGCGGCGTTACACCGGCATAACTATGCGGCCTGCCCGATCCTGCTGCCGAGCTCCGCCAGCAAGGCCTGCCGGATACCGGCTTCCTGCGGCGCCACGCCGAAGGCGGTCATGACGCCATCGGCATCGTAGTGGCGGCAGATGGTGCGTTCCTCAAGCCGGGATTCCTGCCATGTGCCATGTCCTGCGTTTGCCCGCAAAGGAAGCAGAGCCATCGGGTAGGAAGGCGTCTTGACGATCACCGGTGCAGGTTTCAGGTCCATCGCCGTCGGTATGTCGGCCAGGGTTCTGGCGATGGCCCGTGCGGCCGACATCAATGGCGCGATGTAGGGCATCACTCCACCGCTGTCCGGGGAGCCGGTATATTCGGCGCAGTCGCCGAGCGCAAAGACATCCGGCGCGCTCGTCATTCCATACGCATCGACCAGAATGCCGCGGCCGGTTTGCAGGGCGGCGCCTTGCGCCAGCCTCAAGTCAGGCCGCACTCCCACAGCGGAAAGAACGGCCTCGGCCTGCAGGCGCCGGCCGTCGGCCAAGGTGAGGGTATAGGTTTTTGCGTCGCGGTCGACGCGGCGCACCGTGGTGCCGAGCCGTAGATCGACGCCGCGATGGGCCAGCGCTGCCTGCAGGCCGCGCGACAATGCCGGCGGCGCCAGCGATGCGAGCGGCAGGGCATTGGGATCGATCAGGGTGATCCTGTGGCTGGCGGCCAGGTCGTCCGCGAATTCGCAGCCGATGAGGCCGGCGCCGATGATGGCAATGCGCGAACCGGGCTCCCCGATAGTCCTGCGGAACGCTGCATAGTCGTCGATGTGATTGACCGAGATGACATCGTCGGCGGCATTGCCCTCGAGAGGCGGCCGAACGGCGCGTGCTCCGACGGCAAGGATCAGCTTGTCGTAGCCGAACTTGCCGGCGCCCGCTTCCACGGTCTTGGCCAGGGAATCGATTGCAATGACGCGTGTTCCGGTGATGATGGTCGCGCCAAGCTGGCCGGCCATCTGCGCCGCAGTAAACGATGTCAGCTGCGCCGCCTGCTTGCCCTGCGCAACGGCGTTCGACAGCATGGGCTTCGAATAGAAGCCGCCGTCGTCGGCGGTCAGGATGAATAGCGGGGTGGTCTTGTCCAGCTTTCTGAATTCGCGGGCCACGGTATAACCGGCAAGCCCGGTGCCGACGATGATGATCGGTTTCATGTTTTCCTTGTCAGGCAAGCCGGCGGGTCAGAGGGCGACCATTTCGAAATCGGCTTTGGCGACGCCGCAGTCGGGGCATTCCCAGTCGGCCGGGATGTCTTCCCACCGGGTGCCGGGGGCGATGCCGTCTTCCGGCAAGCCTGCCGCTTCGTCGTAGATGAAACCGCAAACGATGCATTGATAAGTTTTCATGGCGATGCTTCCCTGTCTTGTATTGTTGATGGTTGGCTTACGATGTAGTGATCAGGCAGGCTGCTCAGTCGCGGCGGCCAGAACCCTGCGGTAGTTGTTGGCATGCCGCTCTTCGACCTTGGCCAGTGCGGCGAAGCGCTTGGCGGCCATTTCCAGCGTGCGGCGGAAGGCCTCGGCATGTTCCTTTGATTCGGCAATCTGCTCGTCGAACTCGGCGACTGCGGCGGCATTGCCTTCTTCCACCGCGAGATGGCGGAATTTCGGATACATCTCGGTGTACTCGTAGGTTTCGCCTTCGATCGCGATTTCCAGCGCCTTTGCCGGAGTCAGCCTGGCTTTCGGATACAGCAGGTCGAGATGGCCGAATGCATGCATGACTTCCTGGTCGGCGGTGTCTTCGAAGATTTTTGCCACATCGTCGGCGCCGGCTTCGCGTGCCAGCTTGGCAAAGTAGCGGTACTTGATATGCGCCATGGCTTCGCCGGCGAAGGCGGCTTCAAGGTTCTGGATGGTGATGGAATCGTTTTGCACGGCCATGATCTGCTCCCACAGTTGATGTATTTGTTTAACCAATCGGTATGGAGAGGATAATAGAGAATGTTGATAAATAAGAAAAATTGATTGTGAATATCAAATCGATAGATTTTTATGTGGAGGTGCGGAATTCCGATAGTAAAGGTCAATCCAACTAGGACAAATACGTATGATTTACGTTAATGTCGTCTGATAAAATCGTGAGCTTTTCGTAAGCTAAAAAGGAAGGCCACATCATGGAATCGTCGTCCGATCAAAAAGAAGAACTCCGTCAGCAGCTTCGCCAGGCGGCGCTCGAATACCATGAGTTTCCTACCCCCGGAAAAATCAGCGTTACCCCCACCAAAACATTGACCAACCAGCGCGATCTTGCGCTGGCCTATTCCCCCGGTGTCGCCTCGGCTTGCGAAGAAATCGTGGTTGATCCCGCCAATGCCTTCCGCTATACCGCCCGCGGCAATCTCGTTGCCGTCATCACCAACGGCACCGCCGTGCTCGGCCTCGGCAATATCGGTCCGCTCGCTTCGAAGCCGGTGATGGAAGGGAAGGGCGTGCTGTTCAAGAAATTCGCCGGCATCGATGTCTTCGATATCGAGATCAACGAGACCGATCCGGACAAGTTGTGCGACATCATCGCCGCGCTGGAGCCGACATTCGGCGGCGTCAACCTGGAAGACATCAAGGCGCCGGAATGCTTCTACATCGAGCGCAAACTGCGCGACCGGATGAATATTCCGGTCTTCCATGACGACCAGCACGGCACCGCGATCATCGTCGGCGCGGCCATCCTCAACGGACTGAAAGTGGTCGGCAAGAACATCAAGGATTGCAAGCTGGTGGTTTCCGGCGCGGGCGCCGCGGCGCTGGCCTGCCTTGACCTGATCGTCGACCTCGGCTTCCCGATTGAAAATATCTTCGTCACCGACCTGGCCGGCGTGGTCTACAAGGGCCGCGTCGAACTGATGGACCCGGACAAGGAGCGCTTCGCGCAGGAAACCAGCGCGCGCACACTGGCTGAAGTCATCCCGGATGCCGACATTTTCCTCGGCCTGTCGGCCGGCGGCGTACTCAAGGCCGACATGGTCGCCAAGATGAAGCCCCGTCCCCTGATCCTGGCGCTGGCCAACCCGACGCCGGAAATCCTGCCCGAGGAAGTCAAGGCGGTGCGCAACGACGCGGTCATCGCGACCGGCCGTTCCGACTATCCGAACCAGGTCAACAACGTCCTCTGCTTCCCGTACATCTTCCGCGGCGCGCTCGACTGCGGCGCCACCACGATCACGCGCGACATGGAAATCGCCGTCGTGCACGCGATCGCGGAACTGGCCCAGGCCGAGCAGTCCGATATCGTGGCGACCGCCTACGGCATCAGCAACTTGTCGTTCGGCGCGGAATACCTGATCCCGAAGCCCTTCGATCCGCGCCTGATGATCAAGATCGCGCCGGCGGTTGCGAAGGCAGCAGAAGACTCCGGCGTGGCGCTGCGTCCGATCCAGGACATGCAGGCCTACATCGGCAAGCTGGAGCAGTTCGTCTATCGCAGCGGCACCTTCATGAAGCCGATCTTCCAGATCGCCAAGAAGGCGCCGGCGGCGAAGAAGCGCATCGTATTCGCCGAAGGCGAGGAAGAGCGCGTCCTGCGCGCGGTGCAGGTGGTCATCGACGAAAAGCTGGCCAAGCCCATCCTGGTCGGCCGCCCCGCGGTGCTGGCACAGCGCATCGAAAAGTTCGGCCTGCGCATGCGTCCTGAAGTCGACTTTGAAATCATCAATCCCGAATACGACGAACGCTACCGCGAATTCTGGCAGGAATTCCTGTCGATGACCCGCCGCAAGGGTGTTACCGAGCAGTACGCCAAGCTGGAAATGCGCCGCCGCCATACGCTGATCGGCTCCATGATGATCCACAAGGGCGCCGCCGACGGCATGATCTGCGGCACTTACGGAACCACGGCGATGCACTTGCAATACATTGACCAGGTGCTTGGCAAGCGCGAGGGCGTCAACGTCTATGCGGCGATGAATGCGCTGGTCCTGCCGGACCGCCAGATCGTGCTGGTCGATACGCATGTGAATGAAAATCCGACCGCAGAGCAAATCGCCGAGATCACCATCCTTGCGGCGGAAGAGATGCGCCGCTTCGGTTTGCTGCCGCGCGCGGCGCTGCTGTCGCATTCCAACTTTGGCACCTCCAACAGCGAATCGGCCAGGAAGATGCGCGCGGCAAGGGATATCATCCGCGAGCGCGCCCCCGACCTTGAAGTCGATGGGGAAATGCACGGCGACGTGGCGCTCGATCCGGTCCTGCTGAAAAAGATGATGCCGGATTCGCCGCTCACGCGTGATGCGAACCTGCTGGTGTTGCCCAATATCGATGCGGCCAATATCGCCTACAACCTGCTCAAGACCGCTGCCGGCAACGGCATCGCGATCGGCCCGGTACTGCTCGGCTGCTCCAGGCCGGTCCATGTGCTGACGCCGTCGGCGACGGTACGCCGCATCGTCAACATGACGGCGCTGTGCGTGATGGATGCGGTGGCGGAACGCTGATCCAGCCGAAGTCTCTCAATAAGAAAAAAGCCGTTCCCCCGCAAGGGGAACGGTTTTTTATTGTTGCTGGTGCGGGTGGTGATCGGCTTGCGATGCCCCGGGTCAAGGCCCGGGTCGCTCGGGATGCGCAGATCAGGAAGCCTTCTTGGAAGCCTTCTTCGCAGGCGCCGGGGCTGGCGCGGCTTTCTTCGCCGCGGCTGCCTTTTCGCTGCGATAGATGCCCGCCCATGTCGGATGGCCGGCTTCGGAAGGCAGCAGTTCGAATTCGGGATCCTTGGCGAAGATCTGCTTGAATTCATTCTGGCATTGCCTGTTGCGTTGGGTAATGCAATAAATGAAGGCTGAATACTTGTGCGCGCGCAGTTCGTCATTCCGTGCCGGAAGGCCTGCCTTCAACGCTGCCTGCAGTGCGGCGAGCGATTCCCTGTAGCGTCCGGCGTCGTATTCCTTGATGCCCTCCGCCAGCTTCTGCTGCCCCGGCGTGGCATTGGCGCTGGTGCCGCGGCTCAATGCGAGCCGCTCTTCCATGGCGCCCTTGGTGGAGCGCCACACCGGCCCCCACTGCGGATGGTTGGCTTCGGCTACGGACAGGTCGAATTTAGGATCGGTCTTCAGCAACGCCTGGAATTGTTCGCGGCATTGAAGCTCCCGGCCATTCATGCAATGGATGAAGGCCATGTGCTTGTAGGCGTTGGCCGTATCCTGCGCCGTCAGCTGGTTGCTTGCCAGTGCGGCGTTCAGTTCAATCAGCGCCGCGTCATGGCGATTTTCGCGATAGTCGCTCAAGCCTTGCTGATAACGCGACTGCGCTTCAGTCGAAGACAGTACGACAGCGTTGTTGCCGCCGGCCTGTTGAGAAAGCTGGGCGCAACCTGCCACCGCGGCGGCCAGCAAAGCGACGGCAAACTTCATGCGAGACATCTTCTTGCTCCTATTTCTTTTCAAAACACGAACTGTACGGTGGTTTCCGCGCCGGACTTCACTTCGATGGTTTCCTTGTACGGCGCGAAATCGCCGTTGCGCACCTCGATGCGATGCTTGCCCGGCGTGAGGCTGATGGATTTGATCGGAGGGCTGATGCCGCGCTTGGCGCCGTCGACATAGATTTCGCCCCAGGGCTGGATCGCGAGATTGATCGTGCCCGGTTTCGGCGGCGGGGCCGCTTCGGCGGGACGGGGTGCCTTCTCCGGCTCGGGAGTGCTTGCGGCGGCTGCGGAGGTCGCCGGCGCCGGTGAAGATGCCGACGCCGGTATCGATGCGGCTGCCGCCGTCGCGGCGCGATTACCTTGCGCCTTGTCCGCCTCCGTGCTCGCCGCTACCGGTGCGGCGTCGGCTGTTGCCGCGGCTGCCGCTATTGCTGCAATGCCGTCCGACTCCTTCAGCTCTTTCGGCTCTTTCGGTGCGCTGGTCCACGACCACACAGCGCCAACCAGGGTCAGGGCGCCGACGCCGGCGGCAATCAGGCCGGTGCGCGACAATTGCCCGCCTGCCGCCGGCTGCTGTTCGGATGCGGACTTGGCAGCGGCCTGCTTCCCGGGCGCGGGCGCAGTTTTCATGACAACGGTATCGGCCACGAATTCCTGATGGCCGGTATTGCGCGCCCGGGAACGGTCGCGCAGCTTTTCCGCAAGGTTTTCATTATCCTTGACCGGTCCGAATCGATACACCTCGTGCTCGCGCACATGCTTGTCCTGGCGCGTGCCTTCATAGACGAACAGCTGGGTATAGTCCCGGGAAAACCGTGAAATGATGTCGTAATACGAGTGCGACACCATTACCTGCCCGGGTTCGGAAAAACTCATCACCCGCTGCGCATCGTTGACGCCATCGCCGATCATATTGGTATGGCCATTGATGTCGCGCACGATTTTCAGCGGTCCGAGGTTAATGCCCATCCGTACAAAACCCGGTTCGCCGACACCCACGTTCATGGTCTCGATCGCATCGCGCAAGGACAGCGCCGCAAAGAGTGCATCTTCGGGATCGCCAAGGAAGGCAATGCCTGCGCCATCACCGGTATCGACCATGATGCGCTCATTCGGCGCAACATTTTGCACCGCATCGGCGAGCATCGCGTTGAAGATTTCCTTCATCTCCAGCTGGTCGGGAACGGTCCGCGTCGAATAGCCGACGATATCGATGAATAACACGCTGCCGATAAAGGTGCGGTTGAGTTGCTTCAACATGGAGCCTGCGTCATTCATACCTGCCTCGGAATTGCCTTAAAGAAACGTATATGGACGCAATTCTACCCTTTTACCGGCGTTTACAAACGGCAACATGGACTCGCTGTAATGAAAGCGGCGTTTTTGCATCAAGCGCTGAGACCACCACATCCAAGCGGGATCGTCCCCTTTGTTATTTGACAGGCAAGCCGGAATCGAGAAGCGATTTCAGCGGAACACGCCCGGTCTGCACGAGAGGTGCGGCACGGTCGCAGTGTGCAAGCTGATCGTCGAAAAAGATGTGCGGCTTGAACGCGGCAAGCACTTCCGACTTGGCAACGCCACCCATGAAAAACGTTTCATCAATGGCGACATCCCAGGCGCGCAATGTGCGGATGACCCTTTCATGCGCAGGCGAGGATCGTGCGGTGACGAGCGCCGTGCGGATCGGCCCGGAACGGCCGTCGGTCGATTTGAAATTGTTCTGTATGTAGGACAGCGCCTTCAGCAGCCGTGCGAACGGGCCTTCCGGCAAGGGCTTGAGCGCGTTTTCCCGTTCATGGCTTTCGAACGCTTCAATGCCTTGCTCCTGATAGATCCTTTCCGATTCGTCGGAAAAGATTACCGCATCGCCGTCGAAGGCAATGCGGATCTGGTCGACTTCCTCGAAGCTGCCCTCCGGTTTCTGGTAGAGCAGGGCGGATGCCACGCCGGAGTTGATCGCGGCCTGCACATCGTCTTCATGCAGGGACAGGAACAGGCTGACATTGAAGGCGCGCAGGTATGGCGCGAGCGAGGCGCCGCCGGACAGGACCGCGCGCGTGATGTCGAGATCGTAATGGCGGATCGAATTGAAGATCCGCATGGAGGTCTCCGAGGAATTGCGCGACATGATGACGACCTCGACGAAGCGCTGGTTATGAACCAGCACATTCAACCGCAGCAGCGCGCGTACCAGCGCAAAGCCCGCACCAAGCTTCAGGATCTCGTTCTCATGTTCAATCTGATGCCTGCGGTAGGCATCAAGCCCTTGCGTGCGAAAGATCGCTTCCTCGGCTTCCAGGTCAAACAGGGCGCGGGAGGAAATGCCGACGACGAGCAGGTTATCAAGCGAAAAAGGCATGGCGATCCCGGTCGGTGTGAATGGGCAGGCAATGAGCCGCAGAGACTGTCCGGTGTCGCGTTCCGCATACCGGAGGAAGACGTCGCATAAATGAAAAACGCACCTCGTAGGGTGCGTTGTCAATTAACTTCTGCTCTTTGTTTTTGGTGCCCGGGGTCGGAATCGAACCGACACTCCTTGCGGAACCGGATTTTGAGTCCGGCGCGTCTACCAATTTCACCACCCGGGCAATACCTGAACGGACAATCCTATTGCTGTCCGCATGAATCCAGCGATGCATCTTGCGAAGTGCAACGCGCCGGGTATTATCTCCGATTTGCAGCAATCGAGCAACACATGCGGGGATCGTCTGCATTGTCATACCGGAATTGAAAGGCGTATCATCGCCTACTTCCTGCAATCCAATTCGCTACAACAATAATGAAGTCCGCCAAAATCCGCGAGATCGTTCTCGGCAAAGCGCTTGATCCGATGAAGTCCGAGACGCGGCATTCCCTTGCGCTTGTCGCATTTCTGGCTTGGGTCGGACTCGGCGCCGACGGCTTGTCGTCGTCGGCGTATGGCCCGGAGGAAACTTTCCGGGCGCTGGGCGAGCACAGCCATCTCGGCCTGTACATGGCCATCGCTACAGCGATCACCGTCTTCATCATCGCGCTCGCCTATAACCAGGTGATCGAACTCTTTCCCACCGGCGGTGGCGGATATCGTGTCGCATCCATTCTCGTCGGTCCCTACATGGGCCTGATTGCGGGATGTGCGCTGATACTCGATTACGTCCTGACGATCGCCATCTCCGTGGCGGCGGGCGTGGAAGCTTTGGCATCGCTGCTTCCTCTTGGTTTTCATGCCTACAAGCTGCCGGCCGAAGCCTTCTTCATCGGCCTGCTGATCATTCTCAACCTGCGCGGCATGAAGGAAGCCATCCGCATTTTGCTGCCGATCTTTCTCGGTTTCGTCGTCACGCATTTTGCGCTGATCGTGTACGGCATCTTTGCTCATGCCTCCTACCTGCCCGATCTCATTCCCAGCACTCTCTCGGAAACCACTTCGCTGGCGAGCGATATCGGCTGGATCGGCGTTGCGGGCATGCTGCTGCTTGCCTATTCCCATGGCGGAGGCACCTACACCGGACTGGAAGCGGTGTCCAACAACGTAAACATTCTTGCCGAGCCCCGCGTCCACACCGGCAAGATGACCATGATCTACATGGCACTGTCCCTGGCGTTCACCGCCAGCGGCATCATCCTGCTGTACCTGCTATGGGATGCAAAACCGGTCGCCGGACAGACCCTCAATGCATCCACCTTCCGCGCCATCATTGAAAGCTTCGGCATGGGCGCATGGGCCAACCAGATCATGCTGACGATCGTGCTGGCCTTTGAAGCCGGCCTGCTTTTCGTTGCCGCCAATACCGGTTTCCTCGGCGGTCCGTCGGTGCTGTCCAACATGGCCGCCGATTCCTGGGTGCCGCATAAATTCCGCTATCTTTCCACGCGCCTGGTCACGCAGAACGGCATTCTCGTGATGGGCATCGCAGCGCTTGCCATCCTGCTCTGGACCGGCGGCAGCGTGACCCTGCTGGTGGTCCTGTATTCGGTCTCGGTATTCCTGACCTTTGCCGTCTCGCTGTTCGGTCTTTGCCTTTACTGGTGGCGCCACCGCAACGAGAAGGCCTGGATGCGGCGCCTGTTCCTGTCGCTGCTCGGCTTCATTATCTGCGCCAGCATCCTGGGCGTGCTGCTGATCGAGAGATTCACCGAAGGCGCCTGGGCCGCCGTGCTCATCATCGCCGCCATTGCGGCGCTGTGCATTTATATCCGCAATCATTACCGCGACACCAAGAACGCGATCCATTCGGTGGACCAGGTCTTTGCCAACCAGCCCTTCGGCTCGCATGCCGGTGTCATCGACCCCGATCCCGACAACCAGACCGCCGTCTTCATCGTCGGTTCGTCGCGCGGCGGCGGCCTGCATGCCTTGCTGTGGGTGCAGCGCATGTTCCCCGGCCATTTCAAAAACTTCATTTTCGTCAATGCCCGTACCGTCGATGCGCATGCCTACGGCGGCGAAGGTGCGGTGGAGCAGATGCGTGCCGAAGCCAATGCGACGCTGAAATTCTTCGTCGACTTCTGCCACAGCCACGGCATGGCTTCCGCCGCTTATCTCGGCTTCGGCACCGACGTGGTCGATGAGGTGACCAAGCTGTGCGAAACCATCAGCACCGATTATCCCAATTCGATCTTCTTCACCAGCAAACTCATCTTCGAGCATGACAACTGGTTCACCCGCCTGCTGCACAATCAGGCGGCACTGGCCATCCAGCGCAGGCTGCATTTCGAGAGTCTGCAGATGGTGATTCTGCCGATGAAGGTCTGACCGAACATTCTTTTCATGCACTGCAGCTGCAAGGATCATGCAGCATGCAAGCAAAACGCCATGTCCCGAAAATGCTTGAGACATGGCGTTTTCATTTTCAGCCAGCGATTATTTGCGCTGGCTACCGTGCTGGTCTTCCAGTCCGCGGCCTGTCCTGTGCTGCAACTCATCGATGCGCTCAGACGCTTCGGCCTTGGTAAGGTCTTCATCGACGGGTTCCTTGGCTTGTTCCGCCAGGGTCTTCAGATAGGATTTCTGCGCACCTGTCATTGGTTCGTCTCCCGTGGTCCAATCCTTGGGATCCTTGACCATGTTGCTGCCTTGAGCGTTGTCCTGGGTCTGCTTGTCCATTGCTTTCTCCTGTTAAAGACATCATCCGGAAGGATGCGACCTCGTTGCGTCAGGATGACATGCCAAACGGCCAACGAAGATCTGTCTTGTAAAGACTGTATAAAAATACAGTAGTTCACGGCGTGGAGCGATTTCGAAATAGTTTATTTCTATAGATAAAGCAAATACGAAAGCGATTTGATATTCGCACGCTGGTGAAGAACAAACCTGCACGGCGCGCCGGGAAAAAGCCGTTCATCGAAATCAGGCACGTCGCCAATTCACGCCGAGCCACACCGACGCGCCTCGCGCGGTGCGAAAAAACAATCGCCGGGGCCGCATGCGAGTTCAACACCCTATAATGTGGCCCGAAATGCAGGTTTGCCCGTTTGAAACACCAATAAGGAAAGCATCATGAAACAGCAAGGCTGGACCATCATCCAGACAATGATCGTCCTGCTGATCGCAGGCTTGGCCGGCGCCTATGCGGTCAGCTATCTGATCGACAAGCGATGCGAAGCGGACCCCTCGCGCTCCGTCTGCAGCGGACGGCGCTGAACGGCGTGCAGGCGGAAACCGCACGCCGTCAACCGCATACCCGCTTCATTCTTCCTGCGTCACTTCCTGGCGGACGGTCACGGGACGACTGCTACCGTCGGCATGCTTCTTCTCCCTGCCGAAAAGGCGCTTGAGCAGATGCTCAAGATCGTCGATGTAGGTGTAAACCGCCGGCACCACCAGCAAGCTCAGCAGAGTGGAGGTAATCAAGCCTCCGATCACCGCAGTGGCCATCGGTGAGCGGAAGCTGGGATCGGCGCCCCATCCCATGGCCAGCGGCAGCATGCCCGCCCCCATGGCGATGGTGGTCATCACGATGGGCCGGCTGCGCTTGTGGCAGGCATCAACCAGCGCGTCGAAACGGCTCATGCCGGCCTGGCGCGCCAGAATCGCATAGTCCACCAGCAGGATCGAGTTTTTTGTGACGATGCCCATCAGCATGATGAGGCCGATCATCGACGGCATGGAGAGCGCCTTGCCGGTCAGCAGAAGCGCGAAGAAGGCGCCGCCGATCGACAGCGGCAGGGCCGCCAGGATGGTGACGGGCTGCATGAAATCCTTGAACAGCAGCACCAGCACGCCGTAGATGCACAGCACGCCGATCAGCATGGCAATGCCGAAGCTGGCGAACAAGGCTTGCATTTCCTGGGCATCGCCGAGTTCGGCGATCTTCACCGAGGGCGGCAGGTTTTTCATCGACGGCAGGGCGCGCGCTTCCGCATTGAGTTCGCCGAGCGCGCGGCCGCCGAGCTCCACTTCCAGGATCACGTTGCGGCTGCGGTTGAGGCGGTCGATCTGCGCCGGGCCGCTGTCGATGCCGACATCGGCGACATTGTCGAGCATGACCGGCCCCTGCCGGCCGGGAACGGTCAGCCGTTCGATGGCGGAAAGATCCGCGCGCACCGTGTCCGGCAGCTTCACCCGGATCGGCACCTGGCGCTCGGACAGGTTGAGCTTGGGCAGCGCGATGTCATAGTCGCCGGCCGTAGCCACCCGCACGGTTTCACCGATGCTTGCCGCGGTCACGCCCATGTCGGCCGCCCTAGCGAAATCCGGCCGCACGATGATTTCCGGCCTCACCAGCGAAGCGCTTGAACTGACGTTGCCGATGCCCTTCAAGGTGCGCAGTTCACGTTCCACCTTCTGCGCCGACTGCACGAGCGCCAACGGATCTTCGCTGCGCAGCACCAGCTGCATCTTCACGCCGGTGTCGGGCGGACCCACGTTGAAGCGCGCGCCGGGGATGTCGGCAAGACGTTGCCGCAGCTGTCTTTCGATCTCTTGCAGCGATTCGTCGCGCTCGGTTCGATGAGTGGTGGTCAGCGTCAGCACCGCGCGGCGCGCTTCGGCGGTGGCGCCGGGCGCGAAGGCATCGCCGCTGGAACCGCCGCCGATCGAACTGAATACGCTTTCTATGCCGCCGACCTGCATTGCCGCCAGTCTGGCCTGCTCGGCGACCAGACGCGTCTCGGCAAGCGCGCTGCCGGGCGGCAGTTCGATGTTGATCTGCGTCTGGCTGCGGTCCGCCGGCGGCACGAAGCCGGTCGGCAGCAGCGGCACCAGCGCCAGCGATGCAAAGAAGAACACGCCGGAGGCGATGGACGTGAACAGCCTGTGGCGCAGACACCATTGCATGACGGCGAGATACTTGCGCATGATCCAGCCGTCCTTCTGTTCAACCTGTTTGGCCGGCTTGAGCAGGTAGGCCGCCATCATGGGCGTGAGCAATCGGGCGACGACCAGCGAGGCAAGAATGGCGATCACCGCCGTCCAGCCGAACTGCTTGAAGAACAATCCCGGGATGCCGCCCATGAACGCCGTCGGCAGGAACACCGCGACCAGCGCGAAGGTGGTGGCAATCACCGCCATGCCGATCTCGTCGGCGGCTTCCATGGCCGCCTGCATCGGCGTCTTGCCCATGTGCAGATGGCGGGCGATGTTTTCGATTTCCACGATGGCGTCGTCGACCAGCACGCCGACCACCAGCGCCAGCGCCAGCAGTGTCACGGTATTGAGCGTGTAGCCGAAGTAGGACAGGCCGAGGAAGGTGGGGATGACGGAGAGGGGCAGGGCGGCAGCGGCCACCAGCGTCGCGCGCCAGTCGCGCAGAAACCACCACACCACCAGGATCGCCAGCAGCGCGCCTTCATAGAGCAGGTGCATCGAGCCTTCGAAGTTTTCCTCCACCGGGCGGGCATTGTCGATGACCTGCTTGATCGACATGTTGGGATGAGCCTGCTGCAGCTCGGCGATGGCGGCCTGCGCATTGCGGGCCACCGTCAGTTCGCTGGCGCCCTTGGTGCGGAATATCTCGAAGGCCACCACCTTGCGCCCGTCCTGCGTGGCTTCGGAACGCTGTTCGGCGACGGTGTCGGTGACCGTGCCGACTTCGCTCAGCCGCACATGACGGCCATCGGCCAGCGGAATTTCCATCGCCCCCAGTTCCTGCGCGGTCTTGACGGTGGCAATGGTGCGCACCGCCTGTTCGGCACCGCCGACATCGCCGCGTCCGCCCGGCGCTTCCTGCTGCACCAGCCGGATCTGGCGCGAGACATCCACCGCCGAAACGCCGAGCGCGCTCATGCGGCCCGGATCGAGTTCGATGCGGATTTCCCGGGTGACGCCGCCGATGCGCTTGACCGCGCCGACGCCCGGCACCGAGAGCACGCGCTTTGTCACGGCATTGTCGACGAACCAGCTCAGCTCCTGCATGTCGAGCTGGCTGCTGGAGCCGGGTGTGGCATTGACGACAAAGGTCGATATCGCCCGGCCGGAGGTTGGATTCTTGGCGATGGTCGGATCACGCAGTTCGCTCGGCAGGTCTGCCCGCACGCGCGCCACCGCATCGCGCACGTCATTGACCGCATCCGAGATCTGCTTTTCCAGGATGAATTCGACAGTCAGCTGCACTTCGCCGTCGAGCACCTTGGTATAGATGTTCTTGATGCCTTGAACCGACGCCACCGAATCCTCGATCTTGCGCGCCACCTCGGTCTCGAGCTGGGCGGGAGCCGCGCCGGGCAGCGCCGCGTTGACGATGACGATGGGCAGTTCGATATCGGGGAAATCCTGCACGGCATTGGCGCGGTAGGCCAGCAGGCCGGCCAGCGTCAGCAGGGTGAACAGCATGATCGCCGGGATCGGATTCCTGATGGAGAAGGCGGAAAAGTTCACGGGCAATCCTTATTTCGAGGCCGGACTGACGACCTTCACCAGATCGCCGTCATTCAGGAAGCCGGCGCCATTGCCCACCAGCACGGCGTCATCGGCCATGCCGTCCAGGATCTCGATACGGCCGGAAAGGCGCCGTCCGGTCTGCACCTTGACCTGGCTCACGCGATTGTCGGGGTTGACGCGGAATACATAGCTGAAGCCGTCACGCACCACCACCGACTGCTGCGGCACGGTCAGCGCCTTCGAACTGCCGAGATCGAATTCACCGCGGGCGAACATGCCGGCCTTGGGCGGCGCGTCCCGTTCGGAGCTCTGGGGCAGGTCAACATAGACCAGCGCAATGCGGGTCTGGGGGTCGACGGTGGGCGCGAACGTGCGCACGCTGCCCTTGAGCTGCGTGCCGTTGGCGGCGGTCACCAGGGCCGTGCTGCCGGTTCTCAGGCGCCCCAGTTCGGAAGATGTGACTTCGGCACGCCATTCCAGGCGGCCTTGCCGGATCAGCCGGAACAGCTCGGTGCCGGCCGGGACGACGGCGCCCACCGTCGCGCTGCGCGAGGAAATCACGCCGTCGTCCGGCGCCGTCAGGCGGGTCTGCTTGAGGCGCAGCTCCTGCGCGGCGAGCATCGCCCTTGCTGCCTCGACTTTGGCTTTTGCGGTCTGCTCTGTCGTCAGGTACTGGTTGATCTGCTGCGTGCTCAATGCGCCGGTTTCCGTCAGCGTGCGTGCCCGGGCGGCGTTGGCGGCGGCGTCGGCGGCATTGGCCTGGGCTTCGAGGAGGGCGGCGCGCGCCTGTGCGACATCGGCCTTGCCGGTTTCCGCGGCAAATGTCGCCAGCACCTGGCCCGCCTTGACCCGGTCGCCGACATTGACGCGTACCTCGGTGAGCCGCAGGCCGTTGGATTCGCTGCCGACGATGGCTTCCTGCCAGGCCGCGATATTGCCGTTGGCGACCAGCTTCAGCGGCGCATCGATGCGCTCCGGCTTGACCGTGGTGACGGTCAATGCCGCCTTCGGGGGCGTGGCGGCGCTCTTGTCTTCCGCCGCGCCTCGCTTGCCCGACAGCAGCGACGCGGCGGTGAGCGCAATGACGGCAATCGTGGCCACGGCGATCAGGGCCAGCGTGATGGGTTTGAGTTTGAGACGTTTCATCGGAAGGATTTCGTTTGCTCTCGTTCGTCGTTGTTGCGCAGGCGCTTATCGCGCAGCATGTGGCGCAGCCTGCGTGGTGGTCGTGGTGGTCTTGGCGGCCGCCGCCTGGGCCGATGGCGCGTTCCAGCCGCCGCCGGCGGCGCGGTACAGGGCGATCCATGCGGCGATCCGCTCCTGCTGCAAGGCGGCCAGCGCAAGCTCGGCGGCAAGACGCGTGCGCCTGGATTCTTCAAGTTCCAGCAGGCTGCCCAGACCGCCCCGGTAGCGTGCCTCGGTGGCATTGAAGGAGGCGCGGTAGCCTTCGGCGGCGATGCGCGCATCGTCGCTGCGCGAGGCCGTGCTTTGCAGTCGCACCAGTGCCTCCTCGACTTCCCGCACCGCCTGCCTGACCTGGGCGCGGTAGCGGATGACGGCATCGTCATACCGGGCTTGGGCGGCTTCGATGTTGGCCGCCCGCCTTCCGCCGTCGAAGAGGGGAAGGGTCAGCGCCAGCGGACCGATCGACCAGGTGCTCAGATCGGTATCGGCGCCGCCGGTACGAAAGCGGATTGCGCTGACCGAACCGCTCAGGCTCAGCCGCGGGAAGCGCTGCGCCAGGGCGGCGCCCGCCTCGGCGCTGGCCGCGGCAACTTCGCGCTCGGCATTGAATACATCCGGGCGCTGCGCCAGCACGGCGGCGGGTAGATGGTCGATGGCCAGCACCGGATTCTCGGGCAGGCGCGAAGGCACGGCCAGGCGCTGGCGCAGTTCGGCTTCCGGCAGCGCGGTCAGTGCCGTCAACGCCTTGATGTCGATATCGCATTGCGCCTGCTGCTGGGTTGCGCGGTTGTTTCCTTCCGCCGCGCTGGCGCGCGCGAGCGCGGCATTCGCAGGGGATTGAAAGCCGGCGTCGAGGGCGAGCTGCGCCAGCCTTGCGGATTCGGCGCGCGACTGCGCGTCCGAACGGGTGATGGCGAGCAGCAGTTCGCAGGTGCGGAACTGGTAATACAGATTGGCGGTTTCCGCGGCCACCGACACGCGGGCTTCATGCCAGGCCGCCTGCGCGCCTTCAAGCCGCGCGGCTGCGGCATCGCGGGTGGCGGCATTGGCGCCGAATACATCGATTTCCCATGCGGTCTGCAAGCCTGCCTGCAGTGCCGCGCCTGTCGGGGTCGGCGGTTGCGAACGGGCCCTGGTGGCGCTCAGCGAGCTGTCCAGCGTCGGCAGCAATGCGGCGCCGGCGCCCACCCGGGCAGCGCGTGCCTGGCTGATGCGCGATGCCGCGGCGGAAACGGTCGGGCTTGCAAGCTGCGCCGATTCCAGCAGATAGGGCAGCTGGGCGTCATCGGTCTGTTTCCACCAGTCGGCGATGCCGGCCAGCGTGCCGCCGTGCGGCAATCCGGATGAGGCCGCCCGGGTTCCCGTTTCCGGCAGGGCGGCCCCCCAGCTTGCCGGGCCCATGGCATCGACGTGTGCCGGCGGTGCCTGCACGGCGCAGGAAGCGATCATGCAGGGAAGGAAGGCAAGAGCAATGATCCTGTGAATCTTCATCGGGTCCATTCCATGGATAGGGAGCGCCGGCTTGCCAGGCCAGCATGCGAACATGTGAATGCATGAAAAGCCGCATGGCTGCTTGCATCATCGTGTGATAGCGGAAGCCGGGCGCAAGACTTCGCCATGTTAGCGGTAATGCCGGTTTGCGGCTATGGACGGCGCCAAGGACCCTGATGACATGGCCGTATTCATCGGCAACCAATGACAATTATTGGCGTGCATGCCGCTGCACGATGCGCAAGTACCACAGCAGTCCTGCGGCGACCAGCGCCAGACTGGCACTGTTGCCAAGCCAGAAGCCGGCGGCGCCCTGCAGCGCCGGCGGACTGATGCCGAAAGGATTCAGTCCGAGAATGTAGCCGCCCCCAAGCCCGATGCCCCACAAGGCCACCGCATAGATCAGCGTCGGCACGACCGCGACCTTGTAGGCGCGCAGCACGAACGCGGTCGTCACCTGCACCGAATCGAACAGCTGGTAGAAGGCAATGAAGAAGTACAGCGGCAGCGCGGCGGCGATCACCATAGGGTCAGGCGTGTAAGCGCGCACGATCTGGTCCCGCAGCAGCCAGACGATGGCGCCGACGGTGACCGACACGATGGCCGACAGCCTGATGCCGGCAAAGCCGATGCGTCGGGCCGCCTCCATGTCGCGGGCGCCGATGGCCTGTGCCACCAGCGTACCGGTGGCATTGGCGATCGACAGCGGCAGCATGTACAGCACGGTCGCGAAATTGGCGGTGATCTGATGCCCCGCGACCGCCGTCGCGCCGAGGCGGGCGATGAACAGCGCCATGAAGGTGAAGGCCGTCACCTCGATCAGGTAACTCAATCCCATCGGGATGCCGAGCTTGAGCAATTCCCGCTGGGCGCTCCAGCGCGGCATGACGAAGCCGGTGCCGAACAGGCCATAGTTCCGGTAGGTCGGGCCGAAGCGGACGATCGCCGCGCCGCACAGGAACATCATCCAGGATACCGTCGCGGTGGCGACCGCGCAGCCGGGCCCGCCCATTTCGGGTATGCCGAAGCCGCCAAAAATGAATAGCGCGTTGGCCGGCACCTTCAGGACCAGGCCGGCCACCTGCAAAGCCATGACCATTTTCGGCCGCGCGATGGCGGTATTGAGCGAGGAGTAGAGGCGAAATCCCATGGTGGCGGGCAAGGCGAACGCCAGTATCTGCAGGTAAAGCGTTGCCTTCTCGCTGAGCTCGGGGGAGGCATGCGCCAGCGACATCAAGGGTTGCGGAAAGAGCAGCGCGAGACAGCCGGCGATGGCGAGGAACATGGCCAGCCATGCTCCCTGTTTCATTTCATAGCCGATCCGCTCGTAACGGCCTGCGCCGAACAGCTGGCCGATCACCGGGGAAATGGCGGCCAGCACGCCGTTGAGGCCGACGAAAATGCTGACATAGACGGAAGCGCCGATAGCCAGGGCAGCCAGGTCGAGCGCGGAATAGCGGGAAGTCATCGCCGTATCGATCACGCCGTTGGCAATGACCGCCAGTTGCCCGATCAGCAGCGGCCAGGCCAGTGAAGCGATGCGGCGGGTGTGGGGTTGGGTCCGGGTATTGTTCAATTCATCCTTTGAAACAGGCGGTAGCGTTCATTGCGGTCGGCCGGGCGCCGTCCTTCCCAGATGAGACGCCATTGCGCGCCGCCGTGGCGCAAGGTCTTGACGTTGTCCCTGCCGCGGTGGCTGTCCTGATACAGGAGAAATTCGCATTTGGCATCGCGGAAGCGGGAAAAAGGCACGTTGCCGAAATAGGCAAAAGAACTCCGTTGCGCCGGGCCGACATTGGTATCGACGCAGTAGTCGCCTTGCGGCAAGTTCTGTGCAAGCTGCTTGGCAACGCCGGCATAGCTTTTTCCATAATCAATCCAGGGCAACCAGAGCGTCATCAGCAGCAGCCAGCACAAGATGACGCCGCCCGACGACAGAACCACCGCCCGCCACAGTACCGAAGGCCGGCGCGACACCCGCCAATGCACCAGGAAGAACCAGCCTATGGTGGTCAATGCCGCTGCCACGAAGGCGATCACGCTGAACTCCGGCTTGAAGCCCGGCGCCAGCTTGAATGCGTTTTTCGCTAGCTGCGCCGGCCAGCCGGTCTGTTTTGCAATCCATCCGAGCCAGATGAAGGCGGCGCAGGTCGTCAGCGTCATCACCGAGAACCAATCGACCGCATTAATCGCGCCGCGTTTCATCGTCGGCAAACCGAATGCGGCGAGTATGGCCAGCGGCGGCAGCATGGGAAGCAGCACGCCTTCGTCGGTGCGCGTATGAAACAGCGCCAGCAGCAGGAAAGCGAGGAAGAAGGTGAGCGGAATCGTGATATGCGGCGCCTGATACTGGCGGCGCCATGCATAGACCGCCCAGGCGGCGAACGGCCAGGCCGGCCAGGCGAACCAGATAACGTTCTTGAAGAAATACCGCAGCGACTGATAGGAAGGCAGGCTGATCTGGCGATAGTTCCAGAGCATCCATGCATCAAAGGGGGAACTGTTGAACGGACGCACGATGCTGCTGGCGACCAGCCACGGGCTTGCGACCAGCAGTGCCATGGGCAGGGTGATGGCTGCCAGCCGCCAGACGATGGGATGATCGCGGAACGAAGCCAGAACCAGCAGGCCGAGCCAGATTGCCAGCGGCGCGACCCAGCCGCGGGTCAGGACCAGCAGGCCCAGCGCCACGCCGAGCAGGGCGGCGGTGCGGATCGAGCAGGACTCGAACAGGCGCGTCGCCGCGTACAGGGAAACCGCCACCATCGATACCTGCAGCGCTTCGGTACTGGTGCTGTGGCTGTGCAGCAGCAGACCGAGGCAGCCCAGGAAGATCAGCAGCGCGCCGTCGGCCAGGGTACGCCCGTAATCGCTTGGTTCGGGCTGGCCGCCAAACGCCAGGCGCAGTGGCTGCGCCTCGGTTCGCCGGCCGAGCAGATAGGTGGTGTACCAGACCGACAGCGAGCCGGCCAGGAAAAAGCCGCCTGAAGCAATGCGGGTGGCCAGCGGGTCACCGACTGCCCAGCCGAACAGCTTGATGCAGATGGCGCCGATCCAGTAGGCCAGCGGTCCTTTTTCCGGCGCGGGCAGGCCGACGATATGCGGCCACAGCCAATCCTCCAGCGTGCCGTTGGCCATGGTCCACATGATGCCGAAACCGGCGGCGTCGTCGGTCTTCCACGGATCGCGCCCGATCAGTCCGGGAACGATGTAAAGAAGACACAAGCCAAACAGGGCCCAGCGGGGAAGTGCATTGGTAGCGGCGGCGGGAAGTCTGACGGGCTGCTTCATGTAGGAAACTGGATTTTATTGTCGCGTCCGGCCGGTGTAACTTGCGGTCATGAAAGCTTGCCATGGCCACGGCTGCGGACGCCGTTATTGAAGTCGCCGTCATTGTGCCGGAAAAGCAAGGGCGATGCTGCCGGAAAAACAAAAAAGGCAGCCGAAGCTGCCTTTCTGCGATGCAAGCAGGAATTACGCGCCTGCTGCCTGTGTCTTGGAACCGCGGTTGCCGAATTTCTGGCGGAATTTTTCCACGCGGCCGGCGGTGTCAACGATCTTGTGCTTGCCGGTGTAGAAAGGATGGGAGTCCGCAGTCACTTCAAGCTTCACCAGCGGATATTCCTTGCCGTCCAGAGTGATTTTTTCCTTGGTCTGGATGGTGGAGCGGATAACGAATTTGGTATCGCTCGACATGTCCTGGAACACGACTTCGCGGTAGTCCGGGTGGATATTCTCTTTCATGCTTTTCCTTAGATAGTTTCGGTAGCCAATCGGCACTTCGTCGGTCGCCTTACTTCTTGACCCGATTGCCGGTCACTTGCCTAGGGTGAAAAACCAGCGATTATACAATCAAACCTGTGCATCATGAAAGCAGGGACATGTATCGGATCTGTTGCCGCAGATGCAACGGATGCGACAGAAATATTGTATATTTATTAATATATTGCTAGCCTTGACGCTCCTTTTCGAATGGAGACTTATCGATGGTCTGGCAATACAGTCAACGCAGCGGACAGCTTCGGCGGAAAAACGAAACATGGGCACGAGGCTATTCGGGCAAGGGAGCTGGAAAGAATAATCCGGGAATGGAACAGGTACGCAATATCGGCCCGATACCTCGTGGCCATTACCGCATTGGCCGCCCCTATCAAAGCGAGTCAAAAGGACCGCATGTCATGAACCTGGAGCCGATGGGCCATATCGCCCATGGCCGCACCCTGTTTCGCATCCATGGCGATAGTCGCCTGAATCCTGGCACCGCATCTGAGGGATGCATCATCCTGCCGCGCCATATACGCCAGCAGATTTCTGCAAGCGGCGATATCGATCTGGTGGTCGTCGAATGAGCATCACGTCCATTCTCGAAAGGCTTGCAAAGGGCAGCATGTTTTTCCTGGTGAGCGTTACCGTCCATGCCGCATCCTCACCAGCGTCACATGATGCTTCAGCCCTGCTTGCCGAAATCGATGCCACAAGCGCAAAACAGGTGATTGCGCGGCTGAATGCCAAACCGAATCCGAATGACTGGGACGGCGTGATCAGGCAGATTCGATCCGGTCAGCCGGCATGGCTGGATGTCGCTGCAGGACTGAGTCGTGACGCGGATGCGGGGTCTGCCACGGACCTCAAGATTTCGCTGGCCCATGCGCTGCCGAAAAATCCCGAGGGCGTCCTTGCGCTGACCGGAAGCCAGGAATTTCTAAAGGTGGAGGAAGTCTGCGGCGCGCCATTCATCGAGCCGACGGACCGGTTCCTGCAACACTACCTGGTCCGGGCAAGGCAGGCTGTGGCGCATTTGCACGAACCGGCACTGGAGGCCGTGCAAGCCGCTTGTCTGGCGCGCCTCGAACATGCGGAAAGGCGACTGCGCGCGTTGCGCAGGACAGACAGGTGAGAAGCCAGATCTCGAACTGGAAAGCAAAAGGCGCATGCAATGCATGCGCCTTTTCTTTTTATCATCCTGCCCCAGGCGTGAGACATGAAACACCTGGGGCCGAGGGGCATGATCAGCTGCCGCCGCGGCGCATCATGTCGAAGAACTCCAGGTTGTTCTTGGTGGACTTCATCTTGTCGAGGATGAATTCCATCGCCTCGATCTCATCCATGCCGTACAACAGCTTGCGCAGCACCCAGATCTTCTGCAACTGGTCCGGCTTGATCAGCAGTTCCTCGCGGCGGGTGCCGGACTTGTTCAGGTTGATCGCCGGGTAGACGCGCTTCTCGGCGAGGCGGCGCTCCAGGTGGACTTCCATGTTGCCGGTACCCTTGAACTCTTCATAGATCACGTCATCCATGCGGCTGCCGGTTTCGATCAGGGCTGTCGCGATGATGGTCAGCGAGCCGCCTTCCTCGACGTTACGGGCGGCGCCGAAGAAGCGTTTCGGACGCTGCAGCGCATTGGCGTCGACACCGCCGGTCAGCACCTTGCCGGAGGCCGGGATCACCGTGTTGTACGCACGTGCCAGGCGGGTAATCGAATCGAGCAGGATGACCACGTCGCGCTTCATCTCGACGAGGCGCTTGGCTTTTTCCAGCACCATCTCGGCAACCTGCACGTGGCGCGTCGCCGGTTCGTCGAAGGTGGAGGCAACCACTTCGCCGCGCACCGAGCGCTGCATTTCCGTCACTTCCTCGGGACGTTCATCGATCAGCAGAACGATCAGCACGGTATCGGGATGATTGGTCGTGATGGCATGCGCGATATGCTGCAGCATCACGGACTTGCCGGACTTCGGCGATGCCACCAGCAGGCCGCGCTGGCCGCGCCCGATCGGGGCGATCATGTCGATGATGCGGCCGGTGATGTTTTCCTCGCCGCGCATTTCGCGCTCGAGATGCAGCAGCTTGTTCGGATGGAGCGGCGTGAGATTCTCGAACAGGATGCGATGCTTGGAGGCTTCCGGCGGTTCGCCGTTGACCTTGTCCACCTTCACCAATGCAAAATAGCGCTCGCCGTCTTTCGGGGTGCGGACTTCGCCTTCGATCGAATCGCCGGTATGCAGATTGAAACGGCGGATTTGCGAAGGGGAAATGTAGATGTCGTCGGTCGATGCCATGTAGCTCGCATCGGGCGAGCGCAGGAAGCCGAAGCCGTCTGGCAGCACTTCGAGCGCGCCGTCGCCGAAGATCTGCTCGCCCGACTTGGCGCGCTTCTTCAGAATGGCAAACATCAGTTCCTGCTTGCGCAGACGGGCGGCGTTGTCGATTTCGAGACCGATGGCCATGTCCAGCAGGGCTGAGACGTGGAGCGCCTTGAGTTCAGATAAATGCATAGTGGGTATCCCGGGATGGGAGATTAAAGGTGGGGGAGGGAACTGCGAGGATGTTTAGTTGTTAATATAAAAGCGAATGCGGTAAAACAAATGCGGTAAATAAATGCAGAGCGGCGGTACGAACGCACCGCCGCATAACGATCAGATATTGCTGTCGATGAACGAAGTCAGTTGGCCTTTTGCCATGGCGCCGACTTTCTGTGCTGCCGGTACGCCGTTCTTGAACAGGATCAGGGTCGGAATGCCGCGGATGCCGAATTTTGCCGGTACTGCCTGGTTGGCGTCAACATCCATTTTTGCGATTTGAATCTTGCCGTCGTATTCCTTGGCAACTTCTTCCAGGATGGGGGCGATCATCTTGCAGGGGCCGCACCATTCCGCCCAGAAATCGACGAGAACGGGCTTGTCGGACTTGAGTACGTCCGAATCGAAAGATGCATCGGTAATATATTTGATATTTTCGCTCATGGTTTCCTCGGAAGAGGTTCAAAGGTATTGAATCAGACAGACGCCTGCGACTGATTGTTCTTGCCCGATCCCGTTGACTACGATGTCCGGAATTGCAATAAGCAAGTGGAGACGTCATTGCTGGATTTCAAGCCCGTTGAAGGCGGCGCAAGACGTAGTGCGGCGGGAAGTTGGGTAAATCATAACCGATTTTCGTAAAGAGTGTGGACGGGGTCATGTTTTTCCTGCGCCGCGTCCGGGGCGGCCCCGTTTCGGGCCGTACCGGCAATCGCCGGCTGTAGTCCCGCCGATGCAGCAATCCTGCAGTTTGCGTTGTCTACATGATTATCTTTGATTGCTAAAAGCCTCAATGTTCCATGCCTGCCATGCTCTATCTGCCCATGCCGATCCCGCCTTCCGCCGACTACTGGAACCGGGTTGCATGCGCCTTGATGGAACATGACATCGTTCGCCATGCCGGAGGCGGCGTCGGCAATCTCTCCGGTATCCGCGTGGTAGTGCCCGAGCCCGGGCATATTCACCTGTTCAGGGCGGCCCTGGCCGCACGCACCGGGCACAGCTTCATTGCGCCGCGCATCACCACGCTGTCAGCCTGGCTGGCAGAGTTGCCGCCGGAAATCCATGGTCTTCCACTGAAGGTCGTTGACTCCGCTCAACCGCCCGGGCATATCGAGCGCATTTCCGCCCTGTATGCAGAGATGCGCCGCCATCCGTGGCTGAAGCGTCTGTTCCAGGCGCGGCGCAATGCCGACCTGCTGCCCGTGGCGCAGTCTCTCCTGGCCCTGTTCGACGAGTTGAGCGAAGCCTGGCTGCCCTCGATGCAGATCGATGCGGATGCCTCCAAAGCCAGATGGCGGACCGCCCTGGAGCAATTGCCCTTGCCTGCGCATGGCATCCTGTCCGAAGAAGCAAGGCTGGTCTGGACGCTCTGGCAAGGCCAGTTCGACAGGAATGACCCCGCTGCGGTTTGCCTGGCCCGCATGAGGCGTCTCGCCGCTCGTACCGGCGCCTCCCTGGTCTGGATCGGCGACGGCTGGCCGCGGCCTCTGCATGACGCGTTTGTCGAAGCCTGGGCCCGGCATCATCCGGTATTGCCCGTCGTGACCGAATGGCACCCCCGATCACTTGCCCCCGTATATGCCGAAGCATGGCCTGAAGTGATTGACGGCAGGGAAGATCAGCCTGGCACTGCCGCCGCCGCGGCCGATGCGGCCGAGGCGGCCGAGGCGTCATTCCATGCGGACACCGGGTTCCGTGCAGCCGTTCATGTGCATGCTGCGCGCAGTCTCGAAGACGAGGCAAGGCATGCCGCCCAGACTGTGATTGAGTGGCTGACCAAGGGCAAGACGCGTATCGCCGTCATAGCGCAGGACCCGGTGGCGGGGCGAAGACTGCGCGCTCTGCTGGAACGCGCCGGCATTGCCGTTTCCGATGAATGCGGACGGAAGCTGTCGGACACCCGGTCGGCGGGAATGCTTGCGGCCTGGCTGAATGTAGTGACCACGCGCGCCGGATCGATCGCCTTGCTCGACTTGCTGAAATGCCCCGGTCTGTGCGCTGATCTGCGGGACAAGGACGAACTGGTCCTGCGGATAGAGTATGCGTTGCGCCGCGCCAACGTGAGCGGGGGATGGAGCGAGGCAATCGGTGCGGTCGCCGGCGAATCCGGGGCGCGTCTCTTGCTCATGCGCATCGCGGAGCAGGCATGGCTGTTTGCCGGCAGAAAATCCCTGGATGAATGGGTAAGGCTGACGCAATGCTCGCTGCGCACTCTTGGCATGGATGCGGCAATGGAAGCGGAAGCCATGGGTTCGCAGGTACTGGCTTTGCTCAGCAGGCTCGCACAGGAGAGCGAAGGCTCCAGGACGAAATTCGGGTTCGCCGAATGGCGGGCCATGCTCGGCACGCAGCTCGAATCGACACTATGCATCGAGAGCGATGCCGACACCCGGGTGACCATGCTGCCGTTGAGCGGCGCACGCTTGCGGCGCTTCGATGCCGTCATCATGGTGGGTGCCGACGCCGCGCATCTGCCGTTGCCTCCGGAGGACACACTCGTCTTCGCCAACGCCGTGCGGCGTGAGCTGGGCCTGGTCACGCGCGATATGCAGCAGCGCGGGCAGCTGCGCGCGTTTGCCGAACTGCTCAATGCCCATGCCGAGATTGTGCTGTGCTGGCAGGCTTGCCGCGGGGGCGAAGCCAATGCCCCGAGTCCGTGGATCGATCGCCTGGGGCTCGCGTTCCAGCGGGCAGGCAGCGGCGGGCTGCCTGCGCATCGGGTTTCCTTGCACGAACGTCGGCTGTACGCCAGCCCGCCGCGCAAACCATCACCGGCCGCGCCGGAACTGCTGCCCGCCGTGCTTTCGGCAAGCGCTTACAACAGCCTGGTTGCCTGCCCTTATCAATTCTTCGCAAACCGCATGCTCGGGCTGGCTCCGCTGGAGGAATTCAATGAATTGCCGGAAAAGCGCGATTATGGCGGCTGGCTGCATGCGATTCTCAAGACCTATCATGAAACGATTCGCGACAACGCGGTCGGAATCGCCGCAAGGGAAGATGTCTTGCGAAGCATCACGGAAAAAATATTCAGGGATGCGCTGACACCGGGATCGGCAATGCCGAGCGCAGCGGTGCTGAATTTTTACAGCCGCTGGAAAAAATGCATCCCGGCCTATCTGGCATGGGCAAACGAGCGCGAGGCCGGCGGCTGGCGGTTTGTCTTCGGCGAGCAGATGCTGGAAAAGATCCTGGAATGGCAGGGCGGAAAGGTAACCCTGCGCGGCCGCGTCGACCGCATCGATGAGCACCAGGACGGCGCCCGCGCCGTTCTTGATTACAAGACCCGGCGCCTGCAAACCTTGCGCAACAAGCTCAAGGACGGCGACGACCACCAGCTTGCATTTCATGCGCTGCTGTCGGACGCGCCGGTAACGGCCGGGCATCTGGTGGCGCTGGAGCAAAGCAGGAGCAGCACAGGCGACGCCGCAGCGGAAGATTTCATCGAATGGCAAGGCCGGCTCGAAGCACACATCATCCGCAGCATGCAGGCAATCGCAGACGGCGCGTCCTTGCCAGCCTCCGGCATTGAACGGATCTGCGTTCACTGCGAAGTGCGAGGCTTGTGCCGCAAGGGGGCCTGGTGAGAGCGGGCGCAACGCCCGCCCGCTCCCATGAGGTCAACGGCGCCGCCGCCAATGCCATGGAATTCATCGAGCGCGCCTGCGACCCGGCACGCTCGGTCGTGGTGGAGGCGTGCGCGGGAAGCGGCAAGACCTGGCTGCTGGTGTCCAGGATGCTGCGCCTGCTGCTTGCAGGCGCCGATCCCTCGCAGCTGCTGGCCATCACCTTTACCCGCAAGGCCGCCCGGGAAATGCGCGAGCGTCTGCTGCACCTGATGCGCGACCTTGCATTGCAGACGGAGCCGCGGGCACGCCTGCTGCTGATCGAGCGCGGCATTGCAGAAGGGCAGCTGCCCGAGCTGCTGCCGGTTGCGCGGGGGCTCTACGCGCGGGTATTGGCGAGTCCGCACGGCCTGGCCATCGACACGTTCCATGGCTGGTTTGCAAAACTTCTGCGCGCGGCGCCGCTGTCTTCAGGTGTACCGCATGTCCACGCCCTGGCCGAGAGGACAGGAGAACTGCGGAGAGAAGCATACGTCCGATTCATGCAATCGCTCGACCAGCCCGCCAATGCCGATGTGCGGCATGCGCTGTTTTCCTTATACGAGATGGTCGGCGACTGGCATGCGAGACAGCTGATCGACGCCTTTGTCGACAAGCGCACGGAGTGGTGGGCGGCCTGCGGCGAATCCGGCGATGCTTCCCGTCCCCTTGCAACGCTACGCGCATTATGTGGCGAAGACGGGTTCAGCGATGCGCGCCTGACATTATGGAGCGACGACGCACTGATCGCGCGGATCCGCGATGTGATCCGGCTGCTCGCTGCCGGAGGCAAGCGCAACCGGG
This sequence comes from Noviherbaspirillum aerium, assembly GCF_008929045.1. Classification (GTDB taxonomy): domain Bacteria; phylum Pseudomonadota; class Gammaproteobacteria; order Burkholderiales; family Burkholderiaceae_D; genus Noviherbaspirillum; species Noviherbaspirillum aerium. The sequence continues at coordinate 183,993 of NZ_VFAH01000011.1, forward strand.
AGCGGGCGGCTGCCATCGAACAGGCGCTCTCCGGCATGGCGTCGACCGCAAGCTTCAGCCATTTGCTGGCGCAGTTCTGCGACGAAAAGCAGCAACCGCGAGGCAATGATCTTCGGCACCGCGGCCTGCGGGACGCGCTGCAGGAGTGTTACGGTCCTGACGGCGTCATGATCTTTCAGGAGGAATTTTCGGCGATTGCGCTCAGCTTGCTGATGCTGGAACGCCGCGGCAGCGAACCCCGCGTGCTGGCATCGAATACACTCCTGTTCAAAGTCGGGCAGGCTTATCTTGCACAATACCAGGCGGTAAAGGCCGAGCGGCGGATGCTCGATTTCAATGACCTTGAATGGCACGCCTACCGGCTGCTGACCCATGAGGAACACGCCGCGCATTTTCAAAGCCGGCTCGACGCTCGCTACAGTCATATTCTGCTGGATGAATTCCAGGATGCCAGTCCAATGCAATGGTGCATTCTGCGCGCATGGCTCAACGCTTACGGCGGTGATGCGGAACCGCCGAGCGTGTTCATCGTCGGCGATCCCAAGCAGTCGATTTACCGCTTCCGCCGCGCGGAGCCGCGCGTCTTCAATGCCGCGCGCGACATGCTGGCCAGCTTCGGCGCCGATATTCTGCGTACCAGCCAGACCCGCCGCAATGCGCCCGGGATCGTGGATGCGCTGAACATCGCCTTCGCCGGCAATTCCATCCATGCGCCGCATACTACGCTGTGCACGCACGGCGGCTCCGTATGGCGCTTGCCGCTGGTAAGCGCCGGCAGGCGTGGCGCGCAGGATGCAGCCGCGCCCGCTGCGTCGCTCCCGCGCGATCCGCTGACGGATGCGCGCCGGGAAGACGACGACATGCGCCGCCTCGACGAGGGCAGGGCGGTTGCGGCGGCCATCCGCGCCGCGATGCAAGCCTTGGCCCAGCGTGGCGGCAGGACGGTGCGCTGGTCGGATGTGATGGTCCTGCTGAAGAAGCGCACCCACCTGAGCGCGTATGAAAACGCATTCCGCATGGCTGGCATGCCTTTCGTGTCGGACCGGCGAGGCGGCCTTCTCGACTCGCTCGAAGCGGGCGATTTGATGGCATTGCTGAGTTTCCTGATCATGCCAGGCGACAGCCACGCGCTGGCGCATGCATTGAAGTCGCCGATCTTCGGCGCCTCGGATGATGACCTGATCCGTCTTGCCCGATACGGCGTTGACGAACAAGGCGGCCAAGGCAATCAGAATCAGCGTCACTGGTGGTCGCGCCTGCGGGAATGTGCCGCTGACGACGCCTCTCCTGCGCTGCTGCGGGCCGCGGCTTTGCTGGCGCGCTGGCAGCTTGATGCCGCCCGGTTGCCGGCACATGATCTGCTGGACCGGATCGTGCACCAGGGACAACTGATGGAACGCTATGCGCAGGCTGCGCATCCGGCTTTGCGTTCCCAGGTGATCGGCAATATCGAAGCCTTCATCGAACTCGCCGTGAATGCCGACAGCGAAAGCTATCCCAGCTTGCCGCGGTTCGTCGACACGCTGCGCCGCATGCGGCAGGCAATGGAAGCGGAGGCGCCTGCCGAAGCCGTTGTCGACGATGCCCGGGACGCGGTGCGTATCCTCACGATACATGGCGCCAAGGGACTGGAGGCGCCGATCGTGGCGCTGGTCGATGCCAATCACAGCGAACCGGCGCGCGACGATGTTGGCATCCTGTGCGACTGGCCATCGCATGCGGATGCGCCCACTCACTTCTCTTGCCATGGCCGCCGGGAAGAGCGCGGTACGGCGCGCGACGCCTTGTTTGCCGAGGAAGCGGATCTTCGCCGCCAGGAAGACTGGAACCTTCTGTACGTCGCCGCAACCCGCGCCCAAGAGCTGCTGATAGTCAGCGGCGTGGCTGGCATGCGCGGTGCTTTGGAGGATGGCTGCATTGAGGGCAGCTGGTATCGCCGGTTCCTGTTCGTTCCGGAAATCGATATCGATGCTGCAGTCACTGCAGAAGATCGCTTTCCCGATGGCGAGCAGGAGTTCACGCTCGCCGTATTCGATCCTGAAACCGCACCTTTGGCAACGGCGGGGAATATCGATAGCCTGGCCAGGCGGATGACTGACGAGGTGAAAATATTACGCTCCCTGATGCAGCGGCTCACCGAGGTGCCCCGCTGGCCGCTCGAGATACCGCCGCTACAGTATCTGCCGGGATGGCTGGCGTGTGCGCCCGCCGCGGCGGCTACGGTACGCGAGCAGGCCGAGCGCATTCTGTCCGCGCCGCTGCTTGAACGGTTCTTCAATCCTGCCCATTTTCTCTTTGCGCGCAATGCGCTGGAGATCATCGAAGGTGGCGCATCCTTGCACTGTGATCGTTTAGTCGTGTTCGATGATGAAGTCTGGATGCTCGATTACGCGGATGGTTTGCCCGTCACGGCTTCTCACGGCGAAGGTGCGCGGCTGAGACGCTGTTGTCTGGCGGTGCAAGCCCTTTTTTCCGGCAAGCCGGTGCATGCCGCCTGGATAGCCGCAGATGGGCGCTTGCTGCGAATCCCGCCGAATTGAACGCGGCATCCGCCACGTATTGTCGAGGAGTGTGCCATGACCATGGATCTCGATGCGTCTCGCGACATTCAGAAAAATAATGGAACTGGATGCCAATACGCGACACCCACCTTACATTGTCTATCTGGATAGACGGTTTCCATGCCAAGTCGCCGGTGACGGGCTCAGAATTTGGTCGGTTCTTCAGGAGAAAATGTGTAATGGTTCGTCCTTTGAATTCGCTAATGACGTCTGTCCGTCAACTTCTTCCGAGTCGTCAACAGAATGCCGCGCCCGCGCCAGGAAATGCAGCAGTGCAGCGCCCCTTGGCAACTCACAGCAACGACGTAAATCGCGCGAGCGATAGCTTTTTGGAAGCGGCTAGAGCATGTCGTAATTCCAACCCGCCTTATGCGTACAATGCACTGAAGAAACTCTATGATGCAGGGCGCCAAGTGGAAAGAGCGTTCACGGCACAGGGAGTAGATGAAGTAGACAGAGAGAATTTGCAGGCGCATCTCACGAATGCGAATGCACGTCTTCCCGTGCAGCCAAGTAAGAACAGAGCAGTGCTTGCTCCTTTGCTGCAGGCGGTTCAGCAAGAGTTGGAACGCAGCCTGAATCCTGCCGTTACCGGAACACCATCATTGGCGCAGTTTCCTCCGTTGTATGCTGCAATCAAGGCCTACCTGGAAGCCATCGGAGCACAGACGCTTCATCCTGGTAGACGACCTGCAAGCTTACTTCCCGCCTCAGCCCCTAGACTACGCACTCATGAAGATATTCATGAGCAGACGCTTCGAGGCTTGTTGCCGGACTATTCGACGGAGGCCAGGAGGCAAGCCTTGACCTCTCAGGCTGGTACAGGCTCCGGGCCTGTAAGCAACGATCCAGAAGTTCATATACTGCCCGGATATGCGGAAGTAATGGGACACATTGAGCTCTCTGCCGATTTGAATATGCGTGTCGAACGCAATTTAAGGAAATTGCGTAAGCCTCTCGGTACTCAAAGCTTGAGTGACCCTTCGTCTTCCGCTTTACTAAAAGAATTGAAGTTTTTGGTGGGATCTACCAGTATCACTGCGGCTGAAAGAGGGGAGATACTTTATAGACTGGCTGCGGAAATTCCCCAAGAACATCAGGTGGGAGGTATCGATCCGAAAATGCTGGCTCGGCTCTTTCTGCGAGTTCTTGCGCCGAACCGTCTACCGCCAAAATATACCCAGTCTCCTGCCGCTCTGGATGTCGGTGTGGCCACCGGTCTGTTCAATCCAGATGATTTGGTTCCAAGCGACATAGCAGTGAAGATCGTATCGTCCTTGATTAGGCAAGCGAGGCATTTCAGACACGGCGAGTCCATGGTGCCCATTATTCTGAAAGGCGCGCTTGAAAACAGGAGGGGAGGTGACCCGCTGATGCATATCGCCTTACTTCTGGATTCTGCAAAAGCCATTCGAAATTCGGAACAAGAAAACCAAATACGCAACAAGATGATATTGCGTGATCTGGTCGCCGCGATCACCGATGAGATCAAGTGGCTTGCCGTCGCTGTGGCTCAGCGCCGTATTGCCAACCCTGCGGCAGGAATTATGCGTGAACGAATCAATGGCCTTGAAGGAATTGCATATGACTTGACACCATTCGAACTGCCAGGCATCTCTGGCCCGATGGTTCAATTAAATACTGTGCCGGGATATATTCAACTGCGGCAAGCTCTTGATCTTGCGGTCAATTCGCATGTATGGCCGGTCGTTCCACCACCTGCAGCGGACGAGATAGCCTTCAGGCGTGCACTTTGGTCCGACCATGCTCCACCCGGTTAGGCCGGTTTGCCGTCTTCAAACTTACCTCATCCGCATTATTCGTCCAGCTTGCGGGACCCAGCATCCTGATACAGGAAGAAGTATTGCCAGGCACTTCAACTGCAATCTGTCCGGGATCGGCCGGCAGGTCAGGGTGAAACCGCTCTAGACTATCCGCCACGCCCGCCGACACGCTGCCCCAGTTCCCCCGCAATCCTCTCCAGCGGCAGCACCAGTTCCGCCGCGCCGATCTCGGCGGCGGCGCGCGGCATGCCGTACACCGCGCTGCTGGCCTGATCCTGCGTGATGGTCAGCATGGCGGCATGGCGCATCGCCAGCAGGCCCTGGGCGCCGTCGCGCCCCATTCCCGTCAGCAGGATGCCGATGGCGTTGCCATGCCAGTGCAGCGCCACGCAGCGGAAAAACACATCGACCGACGGGCGGTAGGGATAGTCGCGCGGATTCGCGCTGTAACTGAACTTGCGGTCGCCGTCGAACACCAGGTGATCATTGGTCTTGGCCATGTAGATGCGGTCCCGCTCGAGGCGCATGTGATCCTCGATCACCGTGATCGGCCGCTTGATTTGTTGTCCAAGCCATTTGGCGAAGCTGTCGGTGAAGTTTTCATCGATGTGCTGAACGATGACAACGGTACAGTCTTCCGGCGGCGTCCACGCTCCGAGGATGCGCGCCAGCGCGACCGGCCCTCCGGTCGATGAGCCGATGGTAACCAGGGTGCGAGGTTCCGTGCCGGTCTCGGACGTCACCTTGCCGGGGCTGGCCGTCCTCGCGGAAGATGGCTTGTCGGCCGCAATCAGCTTGCCTATCGTCCGGATCTTGGCCAGCAGTGCGCTGTCCATGCCTGGCTTGCCTGTAATGATCGGTGTCGCGGTAACGTCGAGCGCGCCGGCGCCGAGTGCGCGGAACACCAGTCCGGTATTGTCCTCGGGCGATGCGGTGACGAGCAGGATGGCGCAGGGGGCTTCCTGCATGATGCGGCGCGTGGTTTCCACGCCGTCGATGCCCGGCATGAGCAAATCCATCAGGATCAGGTCGGGGCGGTTCTGGCTGCAGAATTGGACGGCCTGTTCGCCGTCGCGCGCCACCCAGATCACCTGGTGTTCGGATGTTTGCACTATCATGCGGCGCAGCGCTTCGCCGATCAGCACGACATCATTGACAATGGCAATCCTCACGCGCTTTCTCCAATCAGGTCGATCACCGCTTCAATGAGCGTCTCGTCATGGAAACTTCCCTTGGTCAGGTAATAATCGGCGCCGGCCTCGATGCCGCGGGAACGGTCTTCCGGCCGGTCCTTGTAGGACACGATCATCACGGGGGTGCGCCGCAGCTGTTCGTCCCTCTTGATCAGCATGACCAGTTCGATGCCATCCATGCGCGGCATGTCGACATCGGTGATGACGAGATCATAGTGATGGCTGCGCACGGCATTCCAGCCATCCATGCCGTCGACCGCGACATCGACATCGTAGCCGCGGGAAGCCAGCAGCTTGCGCTCCACTTCCCGCACCGTGAGGGAATCGTCCACCACCAGGACGCGCCTTGCAGCGGTTCGGGCCTTTTCAGGCAAGCCTTCGAGCCGGCGCAGCGCACCGGACTCGGCAAGTCGCAGGATTCCGGTCATGACATCATCAATGTCGAGGATGAGCACCGGTGATCCGTCGTCAAGCAAGGCCGCCGCGGAGACCGATTTCATCTTGCCGAACATGTCTTCGATCGGCTGCACGGCGAGACTGTATTCTCCGCGTATCGCATCGACGGCCAGCGCATGCCTCTGCTGGGAAGACCCGATGATCACCACTGGTACGGGGCCGTCGGCCACGCCGCTGCCGCCAAGTTCGAGCAGCTGGGCGGCGGACACCAGGCCGACATGTTCATGGCCGAATGCGAAGAACTGCTTGTCTTCGAGGATATGGATGTCTTCCCGGGTAACGCGCATGATGCGCTCGATCTTGGTGACCGGCACGGCATAGGCTTCGCCGCCGATATCAATCACGATGGCGCGCACGATCGACTGCGACAGCGGCAGGGTGATCGTCGTGCGGAATCCCTTGCCCGGTTCGCTTTCCAGGCGCACCGTGCCGTTGAGCTGCCTGACCGTTACCTGGACCACGTCGAGTCCGACGCCGCGCCCGGATACCTCATTTGCGGTATCGCGCAGACTGAATGCCGGAAGCAGCAGGAAATCCAGCAATTCGGCGGCGCTCATCGCCGCGGCCATCGCATCGCTTGCCATGCGTCTTTCGATGACCTTGCGGCGAATCCTTTCCAGGTCCACGCCCTGGCCGTCGTCGCTGACCACCACGGTCAGCATGCCTGCGCTATGCCGTGCTTCAAGATGGATGGTGCCCTGCGCCGGCTTGCCGGCCGCCGCGCGCACTTCGGGCGCTTCCATGCCGTGGTCGATGGCGTTGCGCAGGATCTGGTTGATCGGGGTTTCCATGCGGGCCAGGATATCCCGGTCCACCATGGTGTCGAGTCCGCCGATCTCGAGTCTTACCTGCTTGCCCAGGCTGCGGCCGAGATCGCGCACCATGCGCGGAAACGCGCCCACGCCATCGCGGAATGGCCGCATTCGCAGCGCAAGGACTTCGTCCAGCATCGCCTGCGATACGCCCAGCAGACGCCGCTCGTACGCTTCCAGTTCGGCGAGCTGCTGCACCAGTGTCTGCCGCAGCGGCTTGATGCGCTGATGCACGGCGAGCCATCTTTCCCGCATCAGTTCGTCCATTGCCGTCGCCGGCAACGCCTCGTTCAGGAGATCGAAGGCGGCGGTCAGATCCTGCTGCTGTTTCTTCAGGCGCTGCATTGCCTGCAGATGGGGACGCATGGCGTGGGCCGCGACGCGCGACTCGCCGGCAAGGGAGAGCAGGCGATCGAAACTCCGGGTATTGACCTTGATGAACTGGTCATCCGCAATCGCGGCCGGTTCGGCTGCCGGCGTGTACGCGGAGACGACTGATGCATTTCCCGGTTCGATGGAAGCCGGCCCGACGTCTGGTATTGCGGATGCGGCAGGAGCGGCGGGTGCCGGGGGCGCAACCGGTGCGGCTGCTGTTCCGGACGGCGCATCGTTCAGTTTTGCCGGATCCGCGGCCTCGTACAGGCTCACAAGCAGGCTGGAGATGGCGAGCTTGTTCTGCTCCAGCCAAGCGGGCGCAGTGTCTTCGCCCAGGGAAGCGATTTTGGTGACGAGATCGACGCCCGCAAGCAGGCGGTCAAGCCTGGCCTGGGTCAATTGCAGCCGGCCCTTCTGTGCGGCGACGAAGCAGTCCTCCATCACATGGGAAACACGCTCGACCGCTTCGAGATTGACGATGCGCGCGGCCCCCTTGAGCGAGTGAGCGGCACGCATCAGGCCATCGAGCGTTTTCATGTCGCCGGCATCATGTTCGAGCGCAAGCAGGCCCGAGGTCAGCACCTGTGCCTGGCTTTCGGCTTCGCTGCGGAACAGGGCTTGCAGCGACATGCCGCTGTAGTCATCTGCACTGTCGTCTGTCATCGCAGTGCTCCGTTCAACTGGTAGCCGACCAATTCTTCATCGAGGCAGCCGACGCGCTGCTCCTCAAGGACAAGTATGCCGCGCATGTAACGATGCCGCGATTCGACCAGCGTCGCCGGCAGAGGCTGCAGCTGGTCCGCCGCATGGCGGTGTATTCCCTGCAGATCGTCCACCGGCAAGGCGAAGGCCTGCTGGCCGAACTGCATCAGCAACAGGCGCGGATAGACACGCTGACCCGGAAGTGCAGGCGGCTGCTCGCCCGCAATGCCAAGCAGCGCGGCGAGCGACATGCAAGGGTAGATGCGCCCCTGTATGCCGACGATGCCCAGCAAGGGGCCGGCGCTTCTGTGCGGCAGGCGATGCGGCACGCGCGGATCCGCTACCGCCAGCGCCAGGCGCGTCGGCAAGGCAAGCCATTCCCGGCCGATGCGAAACACCAGCGCCGACTGGTCGGTGCGGCTTCGCGTATCCTGCGGACGGGCAAAGACGTCGGCCCATTCCTGGAGATACTGCTGCGACAGCGGTCTTTGCATGACCTCGGCGGCCGCGGAGGAATACACGTCGCAATGACGGCAATGCCCGTGTTCGCCAAGGCGTTCGCAACTGCGGTCGCCGCGTACGCCGCTGCGATTCCAGCAGTCAGCATTCGGATTATTCATAAAGGAATGATTCATGATTTGCCTCGCGTTCCGGACCGGCGTTCGAATACGCGCGCAGCCCTTTGCCGGAACTGCCTGGCGGCATCGGCATCGCCATCCTGCTCGGCCAGCAGTGCGAGGTGGCACAGGGCTTCGTAATGATCGGGTTCAAGGTACACCGCGCGGCGGAGATGTTCGGCCGCCGCCCTTGCATCATGCTGCCGTTCAAGCAGCAGTCCCAGCATGAAGTAGGCTTCCGCGCAATCCGGAGCCAGTTGCAGGCAGCGCTGATACAGTCGCTCGGCTCCTTGCCGATCGCCGGCATCCGCGGTCTCGCGTGCCTGGCGCAGGATGGCTTTCAGACCCCCATCCGGTTGCGACGCCATGGCCGGCTGCGGTGTTTGTAACATTGTTGGAGGCTGCAGAATCTGTGGCGAACGAGGTGCATGCGGTGGTGACGCCGGCGGCAGCGCACGCTTGCGTTGCAGGTGGCCGGATGCTGTTGCGAGCGGCGCATTTGCACTTGTATTTGCATTTGCATTTGCATTTGCCGTCGAGGCTGCGGCCTTGGTCAGAGCGAATGCCCTCGGATACGGAGCGGCGGCAAAGCCGTGCTGGATGAAGGCGTTGGTCTCCGCATATCCGGACAGCAGCAGACCGTCGTCGCGAAGCAGTGACTTCAGCCTGGCTGCGGCGTTGCGCTGCGCGGCCTCGTCAAAATAAATCAGGAGATTGCGGCAGAAGATCACGTCGAATTGTTCTCCCGGAGCCGACGCTTCCAGCGTCAGGAGATTCGCGCAGCGAAACCGCACGGCGGCGCGGATCTCCTGATGCAGTTCATAGCCGTGGTCGCCCCGGTGAAAATACTTGTCCCGAAAGCCCAGATCGCTGGTGCGAAACGCATTGCGCTGATAGACGCCAAGTCTGGCGCGCTCGAGCGCTCCCCGGCTTACATCGATGGCTTCGAGGATGACTTCTCCCGGTGCGATGCCTGCCTCGGCCAGCGCGATCGCCATCGAATACGGTTCTTCTCCGGTTGCACAGGGAATGCTCAGCAGCCGCGCCGGACGCCGGCCATTGCGCATCAGCTGCGCGACGAAGTTCGCCGCTGCGGAAAAGGCATCGGCATCGCGAAAGAACCAGGTCTCCGGAACGACGATCTGATCGACCAGGATGGACATTTCCCCCTCATCATTCAACGCATGAAGCGCATAGGCGTTCAGATTGGCCTCGCCGACCTCGCGCATGCGCCGGCGCACCGCATGCTCGATGGCGTCGTGCGCGAGCTTCATCCCGGTCTCGAGCCGGAGGCGGTTGGACAGGGCGAGCATCATGTGGCCTTGCCTCCATTTTCCGGAAACAGGATGCTGCGCACGTCGTCGGTGAGAAGCTGTTCAGGATGGAGGATCTGCACGATGCCATTGCCATGCGTGCCCACCTTTCCCAGGTAAGGCGCCTTTTCACTGGATACGCCGCTTCCGCTCAGTTGCGCTGCATCGAACCTTGCCATGCCTTCCACCTGCTCGGCGATCAGGCCCAGCCTATGCACTTGCCCTTCGCCCATGGGGTACTCGACCAGCAGGATGCGCGTGTCGAAACGGGCGGCATGCGAGCGGCCGCAGGCCAGCCGGCAAAGGTCTATCACCGGAACGGGACTTCCATGCAGGTTCATCAGGCCGGCGACGAAGGCGGGGGCCTGCGGCAGGGATTTCAGTTCCATCAGCGGCAATACCCGCAAGAGACCGGCGGTCGCCAGCGCATAGCGGTCCTTGTCGAGATGGAAGATCAGAAACTGCATGGCGTTCCGTGTGGCTGAATGACTGAATGACTGTGTGCTGTCTTTGCTGTCGGGTATGCGGCGCGGGCGTTCGCTGGCGCGCTGAAGTCCTGCCTTTTACATGTTGACCGCAAAGCTGGATACGCCCGCCTGCAGGTCTTTTGCCGCGTACTGCAGTTGCTGCACGGCTTCGCTGGTGGCCTTCAATGCATCGACCGCCTGCTGCGTGGCATCGTTCAACTGCGTCATCGTTTCGGTGATCTGCGACGCACCCACCGCCTGCGACTGCATGCCTTCCAGCACCATGTCGAAGCGGGGCGGCAGTTTTTGCACCTGTTCGACGACGATGGTCAGGCCGTCGCTGACTTGCCGCGTCTCTTCGACGCTGCGCCGGATGTCCTCGGAGAACTTGTCCATGCCCATGACGCTGGCCGATACCGCGGACTGCATTTCCTTGAGCATCTGCTCGATATCCCAGGTGGCGACCGATGTCTGGTCGGCCAGCCGTCGGATCTCGGTGGCGACGACGGAAAATCCGCGGCCGGCCTCGCCGGCCTTTTCGGCTTCGATCGCCGCATTGAGGGAAAGGATATTGGTCTGGTCCGCAACCTTGGTGATCGTTGTCAGCACCGCGTTGATGTTGCTCGCCTTTTCCGACAGCGCGGCCAGCTTGGCATTGATGGAATCGGTCGCGCTCACCATGCGCTGCATGCTGTGGTCCATGCGGCGCAGATTGCCCAGGGCGTCGGTGGTGGCCGAATTGGTATCTTCCGCCACCTGGTTGACTTCCTGCATCGCCTTGACGAGCTGTGCGGTATTGGCCGAGATTTCCTTGGTGGTGCTCAGGACTTCGATGCTGGTCTGCGCCTGCTCGACGCCGGTGGATTCCTGCTGCCGCGCCGAGGCCGCGATCTCGGTGGTGGAGGTGGCAACCTGGATGCCCGCCTTCTGTACCCGGTCCAGCAGAACACGCAGGTTGTCGAACATGGTGGCAAGTCCGCCCCCCAGGCGACCGATCGCATCTTCGCCGCTTACGGCAATCCGGCCTGTCAGGTCGCCCCTGGCTGCGCGCGACACCACATCGAGAAGCAGGTCGACCTTGCGTTTCAGTTCATCGGTCGACTGTCTTTCTCGCGCCTGGCTATCCTGAAGCGTCTGCGCCATGTGGTTGAACTGCGCTGTCACCTGGCCCAGATCGTCACGGCTCTGCACCTCGGCGCGCGCCGACGGGTCGCCCGCCGCCATCCGGTTCAGCGCATTGGTGAGATGTCCGAGCGGAAGCAGTATGGAACGGGCCAGCGAAACGGCGATCAGCAGTGCCGTCAGCACGGCCGCCATCCCGCCGATGGAGAGCAGAAGCAGCATGTTGCGCCGTGCACTGTCCGCGTCCGACGAACGCGCCGTCAGGAGACGATTTTCATCCGCATTGAAATCCGACAGCAACTCATGTGCCGCTGCAACATCCGCAAAACCCGCCGTGATCAGCGGATCTCGCGACAGCTGTTCCAGTGCCCCGGGGGTCGAAGGCATGCTGCGGCGCTTTTCAATCATGGGCTGGACAATGTTCCTCAGCCAGTTGTTCAGCAGCGGCTCGATCTTTCTCAGGCGGTCCTGCTGCGTAGGATTGTCCGCCGACAGGGTTTTCAACTGGCGCAGATGCTCCCGCATGGAAGTTTCGCTTTCGCCCATCGTTTGCAGAAGCTTTTCGCTTCCGGTAAGGACATAGCCCCGGAACTGGGCCTGGACATCGCGGATTTCAGCCTCAAGCCCGTTGCTGCGCAGCAGAAGCTGCAGCGTATGACGGTCCCAGCCGTTGGCCATGGTGAGTTGATTGAAATGGTAGAAGGCAGTGAGAAGAAGAACGAGAAGCAGGGCAACGATGGCGCCGAAACCGGCATAGAGCTTTTTCTGGATACTCAAATCTTTAAACATGAACTCTCCTGGCGACACTTGCGCTTGGTTGCATTCCTGACATTGCCATATTGGACGCGGATGCTTTGCACGAAATGTGCCAAGTGTAGCCTGAAGTGATTGTCGCGACGAAAAAGCGGAGGCGAAAAGAAGAGGGGGCAGGCGGCGCAACAGCGGCGCTGCAGATCACAGGCGGACCGTGTGGAGCGGAGGAGGATCGAACTCCCGACCTTCGCATTGCGAACGCGACGCTCTCCCAGCTGAGCTACCGCCCCATGCAATGCATTCTATTAACCGGTATTCAAGGAAGCAAGAGCGCGTTAGGCATGATGCGGCCGGATGGTCGCGACTTTTTCCGTCCCGTCAGCGAGGAAGGTTCAGGAAAGCCCTCAAAAAGCACATCCAAGTAATTGAATTATCGAATCTATTGACTCAAATTCGTCAAGCCTACTATAGTTGCGGCATGATTTCCGAATTTCATCAACTTTCCGAAAAAATCGAGCAGCTTGCCGAGCTGACCAAGTCGCTGCGCCGCGAAAATGCCGAGCTGCGTGCTTCCCTTGCCTCGGCTACCGCCGAAAATGCCGATCTCGCGAAGCGGATCGAGGAAGCCTGTCAGCGCGTTTCGGCATTGCTGGAGCAGATCCCGGCCGCTGATGAAGCCAACGAGGAGGCGGCGTGATCCAGGTCGACGTAACTATCATGGGCCAGCCCTACAAGCTGGCATGCAGGGAAGGCGAGGAAGTCGCCTTGCGGCAGGCAGTGGATTATCTGGACCAGAAGATGTGCACGATTCGCGATGCCGGCAAGATCAAGGGCACGGATCGCATTGCCGTCATGGCCGCGCTTGGCATTGCCGCAGAATTTCTTACGACAAAAACCGAGGACGGACCGTTTGCCGACATGACGGTAGCCGACGTCAAGCAGAAAATTGCCGCGATGCATACGGTACTCGACGCGGCGCTTGCCCCTCAGGAAAATCTTTTTTAGTTCCATAAAAACATCAGGAATATTTTCTCTCAGGCCTTTGACAGCAGGCGCTATTCGAGTAAACTTAAGTCTCCTGCCGTGTTCGCGATTGCCATATATTCCTTGAACCATTTATGAGCATAGGTTGCGGAATATCGTTCGATGGGCGTGATCGTCGCTAGTCCGATGAACCCGAAATTGAGCTAACTGTGACCACCTTGAACCGCTAGGTTCGGGATGCCGGCAAAGACGGCACAGGCGGGGCTTTATACCCAGGCGGCTGCATGCAAATGCAGCCGCTTTTTTATGCGCGCTGACTTTGCCCGCATGGCGGGACAAGGCAGGACAGAGTGCATGACGCGCTTGTCCGCACAACGGATTCTTGATGACTGATCCTTCGAGAGATGAACAAGCAATACTGGTTGATGAAATCCGAACCCGATGAGGTGAGCATTGATGATGCGCTGGTTGCGCCGGGCGGCGTGGTTCCCTGGACAGGCGTGCGCAACTATCAGGCGCGTAACTTCATGCGGGATGCGATGCGTGTCGGCGACGGCGTGCTCTTCTACCATTCTAGCTGTGCGGAGCCGGGCATTGCCGGCCTGGCCGAAGTCGCGAGCACTCCTTATCCGGATCCGACGCAGTTCGATCCCGCGAGCAAATACCATGATCCGAAGTCAAGCCGGGAAAATCCGCGCTGGCTGCTGGTCGATGTGCGCGCCACCCGCAAGACCCGGCTGATGCCGCTGGCCGAAATGAGAAGCCATCCCGATCTTGCCGACATGCAGATCCTCAAGCGCGGCAACCGGCTTTCCATCACTCCCGTATCCCCTTCCGAATGGCGGTGTATCATCGACTGCATTTCAATTTCATAATAACTAGAAAGCATACGATGGACATTTCGCTGGTTGCGGCGTTGCTGGTGCTGGGAGCGGCCGTGGGGTACGCCGCAGGATTACTGGGCATTGGCGGCGGCATGCTGCTGGTGCCGTTCATGACCATGGTGCTGACTGCCAGGAATTTTCCTCAGGAGCATATCGTCCATATGGCCATTGCCACCTCGCTGGCAACCATCATGTTCACTTCAATTTCGTCTGTGCGTGCGCATCATGCGCGGGGCGCGGTGCTGTGGAATGTGGTCAAGCTGCTTGCGCCCGGCATCCTGATTGGTTCCTGGATCGGGCCGTGGATAGGATCGCAGCTCAATTCTTCGGTGCTGGCATTGTCGTTCGCGGTCTTTGTCGCATTCTCCGCAACGCAGATGCTGATCGACAAGAAGCCGGCCGCCTCGCGTGATCTGCCGAACCCTCCTGGCATGTTTGCCGCAGGCGGCGTCATCGGCGTGCTGGCCGGACTGGTGGGAGCGGGCGGCGGCTTCATCTCCGTTCCCTTCATGACCTGGTGCAACGTGAAGATTCATAATGCCGTGGCTACCAGCGCCGCATTGGGTTTCCCGATCGCGCTCGCCGGTACCCTGTCGAATATCTATTTCGGTCTCAATGAGCCGGGCCTGCCGAGCGGCTCGCTGGGCTTTATCTATCTGCCCGCGCTGCTGGTAATTTCCATCGCCAGCGTCACCACGGCGCCGCTGGGCGCCAGGACTGCGCACAAGCTGCCGGTAAAGTCCCTCAAGCGGGTGTTTGCCATTCTGCTGTATGCCCTGGCGGGATACATGCTCTACAAGTCGTTTGCCTAGCTATCTGCGGGGCATTGAAAACGGCTGCGGCGGCATGAAAACGCATGCCGCCGCCATGCTGTTCAAGCGTTCTTGAACTGATCCCGCAGCATGTTCTTTTGCACCTTGCCCATGGCATTGCGGGGCAGGTCATGCACGAAGACTACGCGCTTGGGCACCTTGAAATTCGCGATCTTCGATTTCAGCTCATTGATGATGTCCAGTTCGGTCAGGGCATTATCGGTCCTGGTGACCACAACCGCCGTGACTGCCTCGCCGAAATCCGGATGCGGGATGCCGATGACCGCCGATTCCAACACGCCATCCATTTCATCAATGAAGGACTCCACTTCCTTCGGATAGACGTTGTAGCCGCCGGAAATGATCAGGTCCTTGCTGCGGCCGAGGATGCTGAGGTAGCCGCGCGCATCGAACTTTCCCACATCGCCGGTCTTGAAATAGCCATCGTCGGTGAATTCCTCCGCTGTCTTTTCCGGCATGCGCCAGTAGCCGCGAAAGACATTGGGGCCCTTGACCTGGATGTCGCCGACCTCATCGGTGCCGCATGGCGTGCCATCGCCTTTGACAACGCGTACCGATACGCCCGGCAGGGGCAGGCCCACCGTGCCGCCGATGCGCTCGCCGTCATAAGGGTTCGATACCAGCATGGTGGTTTCGCTCATGCCATAGCGTTCCAGTATCGTGTGGCCGGTGCGCTCCCTGAACTGGTTGAAGGTATCCATCAGCAGGGGGGCGGAACCGGAGACGAAGAGCCGCATGCCGGCGCAGAGAGTCTTGTCGAAGGACGGTTCGGCCAGCAGGCGGACGTAATAGGTCGGCACGCCCATGAACACGCTTGCGCGCGGCAGGCAGCGCAGCACTTCGGCGGAGTCGAAGCGCGGCAGGAAAATCATCTTGCTGCCGTTGAGCAGCGCACCGTGCGAAGCCACGAACAGTCCGTGCACATGGAATAGCGGCAGCGCATGCAGCAGTACATCGCCCGGCTGCCAGCGCCAGTACTCATGCAGGACCAGCGCGTTCGAGCTCAGGTTCTCGTGGCTGAGCATCGCACCCTTGCTGCGACCGGTCGTGCCCGAGGTATAGAGGATGGCGGCGAGGTCATCCGGCGCACTGTGCACGGTCTCGAAACTGTTCGACTGCAGCGCGGCGCGTACCAATAGCGATCCGGTGCGGTCCTCTCCCAGCGTGAAGACATGCTTCGTTCCGCTGGCAAAGGCGATCTGCGAGATCCAGCCGAAGTTCTGCGGCGAGCACACCACGACTTCGGGCTGGGCATTGTCGATGAAGTAAGCCATCTCCGCGGCACGGTAGGCGATGTTCAGCGGCAGGTAGACATAGCCGGCGCGTATCGTGGCGAGATACAGGATCAGCGCTTCGGGCGACTTTTCCACCTGGACGGCGACGCGCGCGCCTTTCTCCAGTTTCAGCCCCTTGAGCAGATTGGCCATCTTCGCGCTGGCGCGATCGATGTCGTTCCATGAGTAGTACAGGCCTTCATGCGTCTCGATGCAGCAGGCCGTGCGGTCTTCCGGAAAACGGCTCTCGAAAAGGGCGTACAGATTGGCGTTCATTGTTGTCATTGTCCTTTGAATACGGGTTTGCGTTTTTCGAGAAAGCTTGCGATGCCTTCGCGGTAGTCCTGCGACTCAAGCAGGGCAAAAGCGGCCTGCATCTCCTGTTCGGTAAGCGGAACCGCCGATGACAGCCTGCGCGCCAGCATTTTGTTCATGCGCGCGGCGAGCGGCGCCCCCTGCGCAATGCGGCGCGCAGCTTCCATCGCGGCAGAGGGCACGTCATCGGCGATACGATTGATCAATCCCTTCTCCTGCGCTTCGACGGCGCCGAAGACACGTCCTTCCAGAAGGATTTCCAGGGTCGCCGCCTTGCCAATCAGATTCAGCAGGTGCTGCATTTCGCCCGGGGCGAGGGCGAAACCGAGGCGGTTGATGGGAATGCCGAAGCGTGACTGCGGCGATGCAATGCGCATATCGCAGGCCGAGGCGATCTCCAGCCCGCCGCCCACGCATACGCCCTCGATGGCGGCGATGGTGGGATGAGGGCATTCGGCGATCATCTGCAGTGCCTTGCCGATGAGTTCGGTATGGTATTCGACACCCTGTTCGAGGGTGCCGCGGCTGGCGGCAAATTCCTCGATGTCGGCGCCGGCGGCAAAATTCCCATCTTCGCCATGCACCACGACGCACCGCAGCGCATCATCCGCCGCCAGTTCGCCGAAGACCTCGCGTAGCCTTCTCCACATGCCAATGTCAACGGCATTGAGCTTGCCGGGGTTCGACAGGCAGACCTTGGCGACCTGTCCATCGCAGTTAACATGAATGTCCGACATGAGCGTTCAGGCGCGCTGCCTGCGATAAGTAATGATCAGGGCGATGATGCCGAATGCCACCATCGGCAATGACAGCATCTGGCCTGCGGAAATGGTCAGTCCGGCGAAATGGACTTCGTAATCGGGCGTGCGGAAATACTCGGTGAAAAACCGCGCCAGTCCATACAGGCCGACGAACAGCGCGCCGACCGCGAGCGGAGGCCGCTGCTTGCGGGCGTAGATCCACACGATGATGAACAGCAGCAGGCCATCGACCAGCGCCTGGTAGATCGGCGAGGGGTGGCGAGGGATGGTGTCGACGTTCGGCCAGATCATCGCCCAGGGCAGGGACGGATCGGCGGGACGGCCGGGGAGTTCGGCATTGATGAAGTTGCCGATGCGCCCCGCGGCATAACCGAGCGGCACCATCGGCGCGATGAAATCGTACACCGCGACAGTGCTGCGCCCGGTCTTGCGCGCCCACAGCGACATGGCCAGCAGCACGCCGATGAAGCCGCCATGAAAGGACATGCCGCCCTTCCAGACGGCGAATATTTCCAGTGGATGCGCAAAGTAATACGCCGGCTGGTAAAACAGCACCTCGCCGAGCCGTCCGCCGATGATGACGCCGAGCACGCCGTAGAACAGCATGTCGTCAAGGTCTTCCGGTTTCCATCCGGCCGCTGCCATGTGCGGCTGGCGCGCCCGCATCCGTCCCAGTACCAGAAACTGCACGAACGCCACCAGATACATCAATCCATACCAATGGACCGACAAGGGTCCGATGGAAAAGGCAATCGGGTCGGGAAGCGGGTGTGTAAGCATCTATTTCTTTCTTCTTAGCAGTTCAAGGAAGGTCCGCAGCACCGGTGACCGGTTGTCGCGGCGCCAGGCAAGTCCGGTTTCTATGGAAACGGCTCCGTCTTCCAGCGGGCGGTATTCCACACCCGGCCGTTTCAGGTTCGACACGGATTGTGGCACAAGCGCAATACCCATGCCGGCCGATACCAGGCCGACAATAGTTTGCATCTGGATGGCTTCCTGCCCGATGCGGGGTGTCAAGCCTACATCACGGAAACATCCCAGAATGGCATCGTAAAAGGCGGGGGCGATGCGCCGTGGAAAGATGATCAGGGGCATGTCCGCCACTTCTTCCAGGCGCGTTGTCCGCCGACCGCGCAGGGACTTGAGTCCTTGAGGCGCCGCAAGCACCAGCGGTTCGGATATGACCGCCAGATAATCCAGTTCGAGGCGGGCCTTGTCATGCAGCGGCGGTATCAGCAGGCCGGCATCGATGCGGCCGTGCATCAGGTCCTCCAGCTGCACGTCGGTAGTGGCTTCGCGCAGATCGATGTGGATCTGCGGATGACGCTCGCGGAACTCCCGCAGCAGGGGCGGCAGCACGCTGTAGTCGGCCGTGGAAACGAAGGACAGGGACAGCATGCCGGATTCCCCGGATGCCGCGCGCCGGGCAAGATCGGGCAGGGCGGCCGCCTGCTGCAGGATGCGCCGCGCTTCCGGCAGCAGCGCTTCGCCGGCGGGTGTCAGCGCAACGCTGCGCCGGGTGCGCTCGAACAGGAGGATACCGAGCGCCGCCTCCAGCGCCTGTATGGTCTGGGACAGCGGCGGCTGCGTCATGTGCAGGCGTGCGGCCGCGCGTCCGAAGTGGTTTTCCTCGGCCACGGCAACGAAATAGCGCAGCTGGCGCAGTTCGATATTCATATGCAATTCATATCAGTGAGGAATGAATCATATATTTGACACCCGGCAATGGGCAAGGCACTCTTGCGGTCTTTGCTCCGGCTCCCGGCGAGCCGTTGCCCATTTTGCTTTATTGGAGACGAGCATGCCTCAGTACCGTTCCCGCACCACCACCCACGGCCGCAACATGGCCGGTGCCCGCGCGCTCTGGCGCGCCACCGGCATGAAGGATGGCGATTTTGAAAAGCCGATCATCGCGGTAGTCAACTCCTTCACGCAGTTCGTGCCCGGCCACGTGCACCTGAAGGACCTGGGCCAGATGGTGGCGCGCGAAATCGAAGCGGCAGGCGGCGTCGCCAAGGAATTCAACACCATCGCGGTCGACGACGGCATCGCGATGGGCCACGGCGGCATGCTGTATTCGCTGCCGTCCCGCGAACTGATCGCCGATTCGGTCGAGTACATGGTCAATGCCCACTGCGCCGACGCGATGGTCTGCATTTCCAATTGCGACAAGATCACTCCCGGCATGCTGATGGCCGCCATGCGCCTGAACATTCCGGTGGTTTTCGTTTCCGGCGGGCCGATGGAAGCGGGCAAGGTGATCGAAGCCCTGCACGGCAAGCAGGAAGGCATGCAGAAAATCATCAAGGTCGACCTGATCGATGCCATGATCCAGGCCGGCGATCCCAAGATCTCCGACGCCCAGGTCGCCAATATCGAACGCTCCGCGTGCCCGACCTGCGGTTCCTGCTCCGGTATGTTCACCGCCAATTCGATGAACTGCCTGACTGAAGCGCTGGGCCTTTCGCTGCCCGGCAACGGCACCATCGTCGCAACCCATGCCGACCGCAAGGAACTGTTCCTGAACGCGGGCCGCCTCGTCGTCGAACTGGCCAAGCGCTATTACGAACAGGACGATGCCTCGGTCCTGCCGCGCAACATCGCCACCAAGACCGCTTTCGAGAATGCGATGGCGCTCGACGTGTCGATGGGCGGTTCCACCAACACCGTGCTGCACCTGCTGGCGGCCGCGCAGGAAGCCGGCGTGGACTTCACCATGGCCGACATCGACCGCATTTCGCGCAAGGTGCCCTGCCTGTGCAAGGTGGCGCCGGCAACGCAGGATTACCACATTGAAGACGTGCATCGCGCCGGCGGCATCGTCGGCATTCTCGGCGAGCTCGATCGGGCCGGCCTGCTCGACACGACGGTCCCGACGGTCCACAGCAAGACCATGGCGGAGTCGATTGCCAAGAACGACATCATGATCAACAAGGACGCCGCGGTGCAGAAGCGCTTCCTGGCCGCCCCGGGCGGCGTGCCGACCCAGGTCGCGTTTTCCCAGGACAAGCGTTTCGACAAGCTCGACGACGACCGCGCCCATGGCTGCATCCGCGACAAGGAACATGCGTATTCCAAGGATGGCGGCCTGGCCGTCCTGTACGGCAACCTGGCCGAGAAGGGCTGCATCGTCAAGACCGCGGGCGTCGATGAAAGCATCCTCAAGTTCACCGGCAAGGCCCGCGTGTTCGAAAGCCAGGACGCCGCTGTCGAGGCAATCCTCGGCGACGTGGTCAAGGAAGGCGAAGTCGTGATCATTCGTTACGAAGGACCGAAGGGCGGCCCGGGCATGCAGGAAATGCTGTATCCGACGTCGTACATCAAGTCCAAGGGACTGGGCAAGAAGTGCGCGCTGTTCACCGACGGCCGCTTCTCCGGCGGCTCGTCCGGCCTGGTGATCGGCCATGCCTCGCCGGAAGCGGCGGAGGGCGGCGCGATCGGCCTGGTCAATGACGGCGACATGATCGAAATCGACATCCCTGAGCGCCGCATTCATCTCGCCATCAGCGATGCCGAACTGGCGCAGCGCCGCGCTGCGATGGAGGCCAAGGGTGACAAGGCATGGAAGCCGGAGAATCGGGAGCGCGTCGTGTCCCAGGCCTTGCAGGCCTATGCGGCGCTGGCAACTTCCGCCGACCGCGGCGCAGTGCGCGACCTGGCCCAGCTCAAGCGGTAATGACGCTCGTCAGGCAGACAGTGCAATGAAAGGGGCGCGAAAGCGCCCTTTTTCATGTGGTGGACGGCAGCTTATGACTTGGGATTGGTATTACTTCTTGAATGCCTTGCTGATACGCTCCTGGCGTGCCTTGTCCTGTTGCTTGTTCGCCTTGCGCTTGTCAAGACCCAGCATGCGCTCAATGAACTCGAACCAGACGAAAGCAATCAGCAGCAGGCCTGCAATCCACCACCATGACAGCTCGGCGAATGGCCCGACTTCGAAATAGCGCAGAATGGACAATGAAACAATGGCAATGATGATAGGCATGGCAAATTCCTTTCCTGCAGGATATTGCTAAAGAATGTAACGGTCAATTGTCGGCGTCAACCCGTTCATCAAATGCCACGTTTGCGTTGATATGCACTACATGATCTGCATTACATGATTTGAATTGAAACGCAGTAAAATGGTGCGGCTTTTTCAACTGGAGATATGAATGAAAGCTTCTTTGTTGGTCTTGTTGGCGGCAGGTGCACTGGTGTCGAATGCGGCGTTGGCGAATGCGGATCTGGCGAAATCCAAGAATTGCATGGCATGCCACGCTATCGGTAACAAGGTTGTCGGCCCGTCCTTCAAGGACGTCGCGGCGAAGTACGCCGGCCAGAAGGATGCCGAGGACAAGCTGGTCCAGAAAGTGATCAAGGGCGGTGCAGGCGTCTGGGGTGCAGTGCCGATGCCGGCAAACGCGCAGGTCAGCGAAGCGGAATCCCGTACGCTGGTGAAGTGGATCCTGTCGCAGAAATAAGCGCAGCCTTCCTTCATGCCGGACAAGCGCCCTGAAGGGCGCTTTTTTATTGCCTCTTTTTGCCTTTTATTGCATCTTGCTTTCTGATTTGAATGCAGGTGCTGATACCGCAGACGCAAAAAAGCCCGGTCCAAAGACCGGGCTTTCGTCAAGCGACAAATCGTAAGAATTACTTCACGACAGCCAGCTGTTCGCGCTTGCCACCCTTGTAGGTGTAGAGCGTGAGGGTGCCGTTCTTGATATCGCCGCGGTTGTCGAAGACGATATTGCCGGTCACGCCCTTGTAGTTGATCTTC